>CAJTCU010000003.1:0-257532 GCA_910574935.1 Oscillospiraceae bacterium | reverse complement strand
GGAGACCTTGGTAGCCTCGGTGAGCAGGTCAATGCCGTTCACCGGAAGCTTGCGCTTGACGTTACGAGCTGTGGTAATGGTTAGCTCGTAGTCAGGCTCGGTGACCCATGCCAGGCTTACTGTGGTGGTATCATATACCGTCACAGTATATTTGCCGTCAGCATAGGTTGCTGTGCGGTTGTTCGCGGTGACGTCCGGATGCTTTAGCTCCGGAGTCGGTGCGGGATCTGTGGGAGCATCCTCCGCCGCAGCACTGAGCGGAATCATTGCGACGACCATCATGATGGCCAGAAGCATCGCAAGTGATTTCTTCAGAAACTTGCTTTTGTTCATGATTTCAACCCTCTTAAATTTTAGATTCTCAGCCGGCCTTTTTCGCCGCTGAGTGGAAGTTAACTATATATTACAACTGGCAAAATAAAGACATAGAATTGGCAATTTGAAATGGAAGTTCTAAGAAAGACTTGTCCCAAAGGACCTTTTTCGTGCCACAGGAGATGAAGATAATGGGGCAATCTATAAAAAAGACGTAAAAAAGCCGCTCTCTTTTTCAGAGAGCGGTTACATTTCGTTGAACTCTTAAATTAATAATCTTCTGGGCGCAGCAGTTCCTCGGGAATATGAGCCATAACATCATCCACATAGTGCATCTTCTGCCACTCCTCATCAAAATTTGGATAGAAAGTGCGACAGGCAAATTCTTCGGTCAGCGGGCCCCATAGGTTACCAGAGCGCAGTAAAAACTCACTAGGGTCCTTGTCATAATGAATATGCAAAGACAGTTCCCGAATAAACCACATTTCCATAGCGGCCTCAGGCGGCAGCGAAGCATTATTCAAAATAAAACTGTACTGGGATTCCAAAATGGGCCTAGCCACTTCTTCCGGCTGGGCATCTGTAATCATTCGTACTGCTAAATCTAAGTATGAGCGCTGGGTCTCCCCAGCCAGATCATTTTCAACGGGCAAAGCCAGTATCCCGGCCTTCTCAATGCGCAGGATGGTGCGCATAAAGTATCTGAAAATTTTATCAAGATTCTCGCTGCCAAACTCCGTGCGGATATTTTCCATGCTGTCCTCCTAAAGTAGCTTCTCCATATACCCACAAGTAAAGGGGAAAAAATCAAAACTCTGGTACCATCTCTTCAGCACTAGATTTTCCTCCACAAGACCAAGGACCATCTTCTTGCAAGGACGTTGGCGTGCCTGAACAAAAGCATGCTCCAACAGCCCCTGGCCCTTCCCTTTGTGACAAAGGGAAGGGTCTATACAGAGATGATTTATCTCACACACAGCATGATTTTGAAAATGTATGGAGTAATATCCCGCCAGCTGTCCATTATACCAGCAGACAAACAGCAGCCAGTCTGGATCAGCTAGCTGCTGGGCTAGACGTTCCTGGGTAATGGCAAATGCCGTAAACCTAAACGCATTTTCAGGGGTGAAACCAAAGTCCTCCGCTACAGTAAGGAAGCTCTTATGAATGAGCTGTACGCAACCAGGCAGATGCTCTTTCTGAACAGGAAGAATGGCGGGAACAGTTGGCGCCCATTCCGAGACCCCTGGCTCATCCCTCCTGCGCGCACTCTCAAAACTTTCGAAACCGCTTATACCGCTCTTCTAACAGCTCCTCTGTGGGCTTTGCCAGCAGACCAGGCAGTATCTCTGCCAGCTGATCTCGCATCTGCACGTAAGAGTCCTCAAAATTTTCCTCAGGAATGACCTGCTCCACAATACCCAGCTCCTGCATATCCTGAGCGGTCAAACGCAGGCACTCAGCAGCGTCTTTTACTTTTTTAGCGTCCTTCCATAGGATACTGGCACAGCCCTCTGGTGAAATAACGGAGTATACCGCATTTTCCAGAATCCACACCTGATCTGCCAAGGCCAGGGCCAAAGCTCCGCCGCTGCCCCCCTCCCCTACTAGAATGGAGATCACAGGTGTACGCAATGAAGAGAGCTCTAATAAATTTTCAGCAATAGCCTGCCCTTGGCCCCGCTCCTCGGCCCCCAAACCGCAGTAGGCCCCAGAGGTATCCACAAAGCACACCACCGGCCGGCGGAACTTTTCCGCCTGTTTCATCAGCCGCAGGGCTTTCCGGTAGCCCTCTGGATTTGGCATACCAAAATTTCTCCGCACCCGTTCCTTGGTATCCGCGCCTTTCTCAATGGCAATCACCGTTACCGGATGACTATCTAGAGACGCCAAGCCGCCTACAATAGCCGGATCGTCAGAAAAGCGCCGGTCGCCGTGGAGCTCAATAAAATCGTCAAATACATTTTCAATATACACAAGACCCGTGGGACGTCCCTTGGACCGTGCTAAAACCACTTTGTCATACGCGCTCAAAACTAGTCACCTCCAAACATAGCGGGCACCATATGCCCAGACCCGTGTAGAGCCAACAGTTGGGCAATCACTGTTTTCTGCCGTTCCCGGGGCACAATCAGGTCTACAAAGCCATGCTCTAAAAGAAATTCCGCTGTCTGAAAGCCCTGGGGCAGCTTTTTTCGAATGGTCTGCTCAATCACCCGGGCCCCGGCAAAGCCAATGGTGGCCCCGGGCTCGGCCATGATGATGTCTCCATCCATGGCAAAGCTGGCGGTTATACCGCCCAGGGTGGGGTCGGTCAGCACCGTCAGGTAAAAGAGCCCCGCCTGGCTGTGGCGCTCCACAGCGGCGCTGGTTTTGGCCATTTGCATTAGCGAGAGAATCCCCTCCTGCATCCGCGCCCCTCCAGAGACCGTAAAGCCTACTACTGGAGCGCCTAGGCTGGTGGCATACTCAAATAAGCGGGTGATCTTTTCCCCTACCACAGTACCCATGCTTCCCATCATAAAGTTAGAGTCCATAATAAATAGGGCGCAGGGATGCCCCCCCACCTGGGCGGTGCCGCATACCACAGCATCTTTCTCTCGGGAGGAAAGCCGGGCGTTGCGCAGCTTCTGGTCATAGTTGGGAAACCCCAAAATGTCCCGGCTAATCAAGTCCGCGTCTAATTCTTCAAAGGTGCCCTCATCCGCAATATAACCAATACGCTCCCGAGGCCCCATGCGAAAATGATAGCCGCAAGCAGTGCACACATTCATGTTTTCTTGTAGGTCGCTTAAGGGCAGCTGTACCCCACAGCGGGGGCAGGCACTGCGAATACCGCTGTCCTCGGCCTCTTTGCCGCCCTTTTCCAGCTCGTTTTGGGGCGAGCGGAACAGTCCCATCAAATTCATCAGCCTGCGCCCTCCTTAGCCTTTTGGTCTAAAGTATTTCATAAAGTCTGTGTAGTAGTCCCCGGCCCGGAACTGCCGGTCTCGAACAATCTCAATCTGCTCTTCAATATTGTTTCCGGTTCCGTCTATAATCAGTTCGCATAGAGCGGACTGCATTTTACGGATGGCCTCCTCCCGGGTAGAGGAATAAACAATAAGCTTACCCAGCATGGAGTCATAATAGGGAGAGATGTCATACCCCTGGTACAGCAGGGTATCAAACCGCACCCAGGGCCCCCCCGGTGGATGGAAAAAACGTACCTGGCTGGCATGGGTCGCGTTGATCCTGCACTCAATTGCCGCGCCCCGCAGGTCAATGTCCTCTTGGGAAAAGTCAAGGGGCACCCCCGCGGCAATACGAATCTGCCATTTGACAATGTCCACACCGGTAACCAGTTCGCTTACTGGGTGCTCTACCTGCAAACGGGTGTTCATCTCCATAAAATAGAAATTCCCGCTCTTGTCCATCAAAAACTCTACAGTACCCGCATTGACATATTCCGCTGCCTTAGCGGCCTTGGTGGCGGCCTCCATAAGCTTTTGCCGGGTCTCAGGGTTCACTCCAGGCGAGGGCGATTCCTCAATAAGCTTTTGGTTGTTTTTTTGAATGGAACATTCCCTCTCCCCCAGGCAAACTACCCGGCCTGTGGTGTCTGCCAACAGCTGTACCTCAATATGCTTAACAGGGGCCAGATACTTTTCCATATAGAGCCGCCCATCTCCAAAGGCTTTCTCCACCTCAGCGGAAGCGGTCAAAAAGGCCCGCTCCAGGTCCTCGGGGCGCTCTACTAGGCGGATACCCTTTCCGCCACCCCCAGCGCTGGCCTTTACCATTACCGGATAGCCCAGCTCTTTAGCAGCGGCCTTTGCTTCTTCCACAGTGGCCAGAACCTGGGTGCCAGGGGTGGTGGGCACACCGTTTTCCCTCATCAAGCGACGGGCCGCGTCTTTGTCACCCATTTTGGCAATCACGTCCCCTGGAGGGCCGATAAAGGTAATACCATATTTGCGGCACATGCCAGCGAATTCAGCGTTCTCAGACAAAAAACCATAGCCAGGATGGATGGCCTGGGCGCCGGTAGCCACTGCCGCACTGATAATCCGTTCTCCATTCAGGTAGCTGTCCTCAGCCCTGGCTCCGCCAATACACACGGCCTGGTCCGCTAGCCCCACATGCAGGGACTCCCGGTCCACCTGAGAATAGACCGCTACACTGGAAATGCCCATTTCTTTGCAGGCTCGAATGATCCGGACCGCAATCTCGCCTCGGTTGGCAATTAGAATTTTTGTGAACATGCGTCCACCCCTTTCTTAAAGGCCCTGGGGCCTTTGTCACACCCCGCAGCCCTGAAGGCCGTGGGACCCTCTGCCCCACACCCCGCAGCCTTTGGAAAAGGCTGGCGAAACTATTTCTAATACGGGCCAGCCACAGCCCCTGCCACAAAGCAGAAAGCCGGGTGAGAGCGGGAACGTTTGGAAACTTCGGTACTTTTCCTGGGCCGCCAGCAGCGAACGTCCCGAACCGGCAATGAAACCGCTCCGCATTACTTCCAAGAAATAAACTCTTACTCCGCGTCCACCTTTACCAATGCAAAAGAGAACTCCGCCGAAACGCAGACCTTGCCGTTTACCCGGCCGGTCCCCTTGGCAAAGTAGAACTGCCCCCGGCTGCGTACCAGTTCGCACTGGCTCTCAAATACATCCCCGGGCTTTACCTGCCCCCGAAACTTCACATTTTGTAGGCCCGTGAACAGGGGTGTCATACCTTCGGCCTGGCCAATGAGCAGCACGCATGCGGATTGAGCCAGCATTTCGCACTGAATGACGCCTGGCACTACCGGATTGCCTGGGAAGTGTCCCTGCAAAAAGAACTCGTCCCCTCGTACCTGGTACTTACCCTGGCTTTTGCCGTCAACTAACTCCACCTGGTCCACCAATAACATGGGTTCCCGGTGGGGCAGCACTTTCTTAATCTCGTCTCGATTCACGCCTCGGCCCTCCCTTACGGCACAATGCGGAACAGGGGCTGGTTATATTCCACCACCTGGCCGTTGCCTACGCAAATTTCCGCCACCGTACCGTCTATTTCGGCGGGAATCTCGTTCATCAGTTTCATGGCCTCAATAATGCATAGGGTGTCTCCTTTGCGCACTTTAGCGCCCGCCTCCACAAAAGGCGGACTATCCGGCGCGGGGGCCGCATAGAATACCCCCACGGTGGGCGAAAGCACAAGGGTACCATTTTTTGGGGGCGGATCCGGCTCTACCGGAGCGGGAGAAAAGGGTGAGGCCGTTAGGGCCTGGGCAGGGGCGACAGTATTGACTCGTTCCAGCTTTAGGCTTACCCCGTCCTGGGTCAGCTCCAAAGAGGTCAAGGCGTTTTCCTTCATGAGCCGGGCCAGACTCTCAATTGATTTTATATCCATCACCATGCCGCCTTTCAAAGTTTTTTAAACGCTAAGTAGGCGTTATGTCCGCCAAAGCCTAAAGAGGCAGATAGAGCTAGCTCTATGTTTACCTGGCGCGCGGTATTTGGCACATAGTCCAGGTCGCATTCTGGGTCTGGCTCCTGATAACCAATAGTGGGCGGAACCACACCGTTTTTCAGGGCCAGCACACAGGCAATGGCCTCCACAGCTCCGGCAGCCCCCAGCATGTGGCCGGTCATGGACTTGGTAGAGCTCACCAGGCAGGCCCGGGCAGCATCCTCTCCCAAACCCAGCTTAATGGCTTTTGTCTCGCAGGCATCGTTCAAGGGAGTACTGGTACCATGGGCATTGATATAGATCTTTGCGGGGTCGGCGCAGCCGCCAGCCTCGTCATAGGCCAGTTTCAGGGCGCGGCCTCCGCCAGAACCCTCTGGATTAGGAGCGGTAATATGGTGGGCGTCACAGGTAACGCCATAGCCGCACAACTCACCCAGAATTTCCGCGCCTCGGGCTTTTGCGTGCTCATACTCCTCCAGCATCAAAGCTCCCGCGCCCTCGCCCATCACAAAGCCGTTGCGCCGTGCGTCAAAAGGTACACAGGCGGCGGCGGGGTCCTCTGTGGTGGAAAGAGCCTTCATGTTGGAAAAACCCGCCAGCCCCAGGGGAACGATGGCCGCCTCTGCGCCACCGGTCAGGGCGGCGGTCAAATAACCGTGCTTAATGGCCCGGTAAGCCTCGCCAATCGCATTGTTTCCCGTGGCACAGGCAGTAACAGAAGAGACCGCCGCGCCCTGGAAATTGTACTTAATGGCAATTAGCCCACCGGCCATGTTGATGATCAGGGCGGGGATAAAGAAAGGGGACACCCGGCGGGGGCCCTTTTCGTCTAAAATACGCTGCTGCTGGGCAAAGGTACCGATGCCGCCGATACCGGAGCCAAAGTATACGCCCACCTCTTCTGGGGCGATGGTGTGGAGAATGCCGCTCTGCTCCACAGCCTGCCCGGCGGCGGTCAGTGCGTACTGGCAGAAGAGATCGAACTTGCGTAAGTCCCCCTTGTCCATATACCGGCTGGGGTCAAAGTCTTTTATTTCAGCGGCCACTTTGACCTTGAAGTCTCCGGCATCAAATTTCGTAATGGGCCCCACTCCGCACCTGCCGGAGACAAGGCTGTTCCAATAACTTTCCACATCATTGCCAATAGGCGTCACAGCGCCCATTCCGGTAATTACAACCCGATTCAAGGGTAGATCATCCTTTCAAGCTTCCAAAGAAGGGAGCAGTAAGATTCGCTTTAACAACTGTACATTTGCGTTTCCATCATATGGAATTAGGCCGGCGCATTACTGCATGGACCAAAGCCGGTCTATTGCTTATGTGGCTAAGCTGCTTATAGCTACGTGGCTAAACCGCCGTCCACCCGGATGGTTTCGCCAGTAATGTAGTCGGACTCAGGCGAGGCCAAAAACAAGGCCGCGTTAGCCACGTCCTCTGGCGAGCCCATGCGCTTCATGGGCACCTGCATCAGCAGCGGATTGTCCGCAGTAATATTTTTTGTCATATCGGTTTCAATAAACCCAGGGGCAATGCAGTTGCAGCAAATCCCCCGGCTGCCCAGCTCTTTGGCCACAGATTTCGAGAGGCCGATGAGCCCGGCTTTAGAGGCGGAGTAGTTCACCTGGCCCACATTACCCACCAGGCCGGCAATGGAACTGATATTAATAATCTTGCCGCTACGCCTGCGCATAAAGTCCCGGTAACAGGCGCGAATCATATGGAAAGCGCCCTTTAGGTTGATGTCCAGCACCATGTTATAGTCCTCGTCTTTCATGCTTACCATCAGGCCGTCCCGGGTTACACCAGCGTTATTTACCAGAATATCCACCTTGCCCAGGTCTTGGACCACAGACTTTACGGTGTTGTTCACAGCAGCCTCGTCCCGCACGTCGCAGATATAGGCCTTTGCCCGGCGGCCCATGGACTCAATCTCCCCACAGGTGTCCAGGGCAGGCTTCTCGGGGCCCACATACGCGATGGCAATGTCCGCGCCATGTTCCGCCAGTTTCAAAGCAATGGCACGGCCCAGGCCCTGAGAACCGCCGGTAACAAGAGCAATTTTTCCTTCCAGTTTCATTTTGGGTACTCCTCTCCAAAATAAAATATAATAATATAGAAACGCCCAAGAAGATCCAGGAGAACCGAAAAAGAACACATCTGGTTCACGGCTCCCACCAAGGGACGCACAGCAAATGTTTTGTCCGGTTCCGCTGGTCTCGTCCGTCCACTCAACTGGGTCAGAACGGTCTCCCTGGCGAACTTCTCCGCGTCTCGGCAGGATACACTCAGCGCTGAGCAGTTAGGCGTAATTCCTATATCCCCATAGTGTCCAGCGCGGCCTTTAGGCTCTCCTCATCCTGTACCGGCAGCGCTCGTACGGTCTTGTCTGTTTTCTTGATGAGCCCGCATAGGGTTTTACCCGGGCCGCATTCTATAAAGGTATCGACCCCTTGGAGGATTAGGGCCTCCACGGTTTCCTGCCAGCGCACAGGGCTCTTTACCTGGTTCACCAACCATCTTGCCGGGTCCTCTCCATAGGGCTGGGCTGTATAGTTGGCATAAACAGGCAGGCGGCCCGGGGCAAAAGATGTCTCACCCAGGACCTTTTCCAGCTGAATGGCGGCGCTCTCCATAAAGGGCGAATGGAATCCTCCGCTTACTGCCAAAGGCGCAGCCCGCCCTCCCGCGTCTTTTACTTTTAGTTGAAACTCCGCCAGCTGTGCCGGCTCGCCCGCCACCACCAGCTGTCCGGGACAGTTGTAGTTTACGGGCCACACCTTTGAAAACTGTCCGCACAGCTCCTCCACCTGCTGGTGGCTCAGCTTCAGCACGGCAGCCATAGCGCCGGGGTTTTCCTCCGCAGCCTGCTGCATGGCCTGGGCCCGTTTACACACAAAGCTAAAACCATCCCGCTCCTTGAGAATACCCCCAAAGGCCAGAGCCGGGATCTCCCCCAGGGAGAACCCGGCGGCAAAGTCCGCATGGACGCCCTTTTCCTCCAGGGCCTTGGCGGCAGCCAGGTCCACGCAGTACAGGCAGGGTTGAGTATTTATAGTGGTGGAAAGTAACTCGGCTGTGCCAGAAAAACACTGCTCCCGGGTGCCGGGGCGCAGCTCTTCGGCCAGATCAAACACAGTTCGGGCGGCAGGGCTGCACTGGTACAAAGACTGCCCCATACCCGGATACTGGGCCCCCTGGCCCGCAAATACAAAGGCTATCTTACCCATTTTTCCGCCCCTTTCAGTACATCCTCGGCCTCCTGGAACATCTCCTGGATAATCTGGGCGGCGGGCTGCTCCCGGTTCACCATACCAGCAATCTGCCCGGCCAAAAAGTCGCCGGTTTTCTCATCGCCCTCCACAGCGGCCCGGTACAGGGCCCCGCGGCCCATGGCCTCCAGCTCTTCGTCAGAGATCTGGCTGTACTCAGCCTTCAGAAACTCCTTAGCAAAAGGATTCTTGATCTGCCGCACTGGGTGGCCCAGGCGCTTGCCTGTAACCATGGTGGAAATATCATTGGCCTTTAGGATCTTGTTTTTATAATTTTGATGGACCCCGCACTCATGAGCCACCAGGAACCGGGTGCCCACCTGCACGCCAACAGCCCCCAGCATAAAGGCGGCGGCAATGCCCCGGCCGTCTCCAATGCCCCCCGCCGCCAGCACAGGCAGTGGGGTGGCATCCACCACCTGGGGCACCAGTACCATGGTGGTCAGTTCCCCCACGTGGCCGCCAGACTCGCCGCCCTCGGCAATTACCGCCGAAGCCCCGGCTTTGGTTACCAGCTTGGCCATGCCCACCGAGGCTACCACAGGGACCACCTTCACCCCGGCATCCAGCCAAGCGGGCATATATTTGGCAGGGTTTCCCGCGCCGGTAGTGACCACGGCCACCCGCTCCTTAGCGGTAAGCTCGGCCACCTCTGGAGCAAAGGGAGACATCAGCATAATGTTCACGCCAAAGGGCTTGTCGGTCAAGCTGCGGGCCAGGTCGATTTGCTCCTTTAGGTACTGGGCGTTGGCGTTCATGGCAGAGATAATGCCCAGGCCCCCGGCATTGGACACAGCGGCGGCCAGCTTGCCATCGGAAATCCAGGCCATGCCGCCCTGGAAAATGGGGTATTGGATGCCCAAAAGGTCGCAAAGAGGTGATTTGATCATGAAGGGTTTCCTTTCTATATAACATTATGTATGAGTCTTTATTAATTAAGAACTCTGGCTTGGTCCTGACCGACATGTCACATTCAGCCTTCTGCTGATTTTGCAAACTCCCCGATAAACTGGAATTTATAAACCTCGCTGGGCAACAATTACGGTATAGTTTTCCGTATCATATGTAACTCCTGTTTCCCTAAAACCATTTTTGTGCCAAAAATGTTCTGCTTGAGGATTCCCTTTTACCCAACCAAGGCGGATATTCGCCATCCCGATACAGGACAGATAAGCACACAGGTCGTTGATGATCTTGCTCCCTGTTCCAGAATTCTGTATGGACACATCCGTCATAAAAAATCCAATAAAGGCTGTTGATGAATCCGGATAGGCCATGATGAAATCCATCACAGCAATCAGTTTTTCTCCATCATAAAATCCCAGATAATACTTATCGCACATTTCCTTATTGGGAGGGAGCGCATTCATATCATCCATAATGCTCTGTTCTGATACAAACGGTGGACAGTATTGATAGTATAAACTGTTTTTACAGCATAATTTGTATATTTCAGCTACATCATCGGCACACATCTTCCGAACATGATATTGATTGGAAAATAACGAAATATTCACTTTTCTTTCCCCCAAACATTCAAACACCGCTTTGCTGCCTTGTACGCAAAGAGGCACGGCGCCAACCAATCAGCCGCCAAAGGCAAAACACGCGCCCGAGCCTATTTTGCCCAGCGCAGGACACAGGCCGCGCTGGAGAGGCCTCCGCCAAAGGCAGCCATTACTATATAGTCCCCAGGCTGGAAGGTTCCCGCCCGGGCAGCCTCGTCTAAAAGAATCGGCTCACTGGCCGAGGAAGTATTGCCGCAGTGGTCAATGTTCACAAGAAAACGCTCTGGGGCAATTTCCGGCAGACGCCGGCGCGCCTCGTTAATAATACGCAGGTTGGCCTGGTGGGGGATCACGGCTTTCACCTGTTCCCCGGTGATACCGGCCTTTTCCATCACTGAGCGGATGTCATTGACCATAGAGGTAACGGCGAATTTATAGGTATCCTGCCCTTTCATAAAAACGCAGTTTTTATCCCGTTGTACCTGATAAAATGGGGAATTGTCCCACGCGGTGGGAATATGGATCACATCGTCCCCGCCTTTGGTGTGCAGCTCACTGGCTATATAGCCGTTGCCCTCGCCCAGAACCACCGCCCCGGCGCCGTCCCCGAAGATGCAGCAGGTGCCCCGGTCGGTCCAGTCCAGAAGGCCGCTCATTCGTTCTGCGCTGACCACCAGCACCCGCCGGACAGTTTTCCGTACAAAGAAACCCGCGGCCACATCCATGGCAAAAAGAAAGCCCGGACAGGCTACGTTAATGTCAAAAGCAGGGCAGCTGGCGCCAAGACGGTTCTGCACCATCCCGGCCAGCCCAGGAGAAATGGTGTCTGCGCTGATGGTCGCGGCAATAATCAGGTCCAGCTCTCTGGCAGAAACCCCCGCGTCCTCCAGGGCCCGCCGGGCGGCCTCCGCCCCTAAATCCGTGACGGTTTCGGTGGTGCACACTCTGCGCTCCTTTACCCCCACCCGCTGGGTAATCCACTGGTCCGAGGTCTCCACCATTTCAGACAGGTCTTGGTTTGTTACCACCCGCTGGGGCAAAAAGCTGCCGGTGCCAAGGATATTAAAGCTCATGATTATGACCTCTTCCTTTCTTACGGGGCCGGAAGCCGCCGCGTTTGAGATAAGCGCTGTGTGCTTTCTTTTGCGTTCCTGTGGGCGGCCCGTTTTCAGCAGCCCAAAAATATCCAATATGCTATACCTTATTATTTTAATGGATTTTACCGGATTTGTCAATCACTATAGTAAAGGCGCTTAAAAATCGATAGAGCCGGTTTTTAAGCAAAAGACTTTGTCGATTTTACACAGCATTCATTGCTTCACAACAAAGAATGGTCAACCCAAACGTGCCGCTTCCAAGAAAATGGAAGTGTTAAAGAGGGAGACATGGAGTCTTCTGCGGATGGGAGGGAAATCCCTTCCCAAAAACCCCCGGCAAGCTTTTACCTGCCGGGGGTCATTTTACAATTCTCTTAATATTATACCAAGCTTCCAGGGCAATTATCCCTTACCGGCGGTCGTGGTCCCGGCGGGGAGGACGGCGGTCATGGTCCCGGTCCCGGCGGGGCCCCCGGTCGTTGCTGATGTCGTTTTCCGGCACCGCGCCATCCAGGTCAATCAAAGCGTCCCGGCGGGAGAGGTTTAGCCGCCCCTTGTCGTCAATCTCCAGCACTTTCACCTTTACCACATCGCCCACGTTTACCACGTCGGTAACCTTCTCGGTGCGCTTAATGTCCAGCCGGGAGATGTGCACCAGCCCCTCTTTACCCGGGGCAATCTCTACAAACGCGCCAAAGTCCATAAGCCTGGTCACCCGGCCGTTATAGTAGCTGCCCGGCTCTGGGTCGTTAACAATGGTATCCACAATATCCATAGCCCGGTGGCACTTCTCTATATCCAGACCAGAGATGTACACATGGCCGTCCTCTTCCACATCCATGGTAATCTCGCACTCGGCGCAGATTTTCTGGATGACCTTGCCGCCGGTGCCGATAACTTCGCGGATCTTGTCTACAGGGATCTGCATGGAAAGCATCTTGGGTGCGTAAGCGGAGAGCTGGGGCCGAACACCCGGAATAGCTTTAAGCATGATCTCGTCAATAATATAGTTTCGGGCCTTGTGGGTCTTTTCCAGGGCCTCTTTTACCATCTCAGGGGTCAGGCCGCTGATCTTCAGATCCATCTGAATGGCCGTAATGCCCTTCTTAGTACCACCTACTTTAAAGTCCATATCTCCGAAAAAGTCTTCAATGCCCTGGATGTCCACCATGGTCATCCAGCGGTCGCCTTCTGTGATCAGGCCGCAGGAAATGCCCGCCACTGGGGCCTTGATGGGCACACCCGCGTCCATCAGCGCCAGGGTGGAGCCGCAGATAGAGGCCTGAGAGGTAGAGCCGTTGGAAGAGAGCACCTCGCTGACCAGGCGGATGGTATAGGGGAACTGCTCAACGCTGGGCACCACAGGCACCAGAGCCCGCTCGGCCAGGGCGCCGTGGCCGATCTCCCGGCGTCCAGGGCCACGGCTGGGACGCGTTTCGCCTACAGAATAGGAGGGGAAGTTGTAGTGGTGGATGTACCGCTTGCTCTCCTCCTCGTCAATGCCGTCCAGCAGCTGGTTGTCCCGGATGGACCCCAGGGTGGCCACGGTAAGCACCTGGGTCTGGCCCCGGGTGAACATGCCAGAGCCATGGGTGCGGGGCAGCAGGGCTACCTCGGCGGCCAAGGGCCGCATGTCGTCCATACCACGGCCGTCCACCCGCTTCTGTTCGTCCAGCAGCCAGCGGCGGACCACGTACTTCTGGGTTTTATACAGGCACTCGTCAATTTTGGCCTCCTGCTCTGGATATTCCGGGTCAAAACGCTCGTGCACTTTCTCATAGACGGGCTTTAAACGTTCATCCCGCACGTTCTTATCGTCCGTGTCCAAAGCGGCGCGCACGTCGTCCTCGGCAAAGCTCTTAATGGCCTCAAACATCTCCGGCTCCGGCTCATTGCTGGGGTAAGAGAACTTCTCTTTGCCCAGCTCCGCCTGGATGCCCTGGATAAACTGTAAAATATGCTGGTTGGCCTCGTGGCCGGCCATAATGCCGTTATACATCACCTCGTCGGAGATCTCATTGGCTCCGGCCTCAATCATGGCAATGCGCTGGGTGGTGGAAGCCACGGTAACGGCCATTTCGCTCACCTTCCGCTGGGCGGCATTGGGATTTATAATGAACTCTCCATCGATTAAGCCCACGGAAACCCCGGAAATGGGGCCGTTCCAGGGAATATCTGAGATGGACAGGGCAATGGAGGTGCCCACCATAGCGGCGATCTCCGGCGAACAGTCCTGGTCCACAGACATTACGGTGCAGACAATGGCTACGTCGTTGCGCATATCCTTGGGGAACAGGGGACGGATGGGCCGGTCAATCATCCGGCAGACCAGGGTGGCCTTTTCGCTGGGGCGGCCCTCCCGCTTTAAAAAAGAGCCAGGAATTTTTCCCACAGAGTAAAGCTTTTCCTCAAAGTCTACAGAAAGCGGGAAGAAGTCGATGCCGTCCCGGGGCTTGGCAGAGGCGGTGGCGGCCACATGCACCACGGTCTCGCCATAGCGCACCAGGCACTCGCCGTTGGCCAGCTGGGCCATTTTGCCGGTTTCAATGACAAGGGGCCGGCCGGCAAAGTCTGTTTCAAACCGCTTGAAATTCTCAAACATGATGGTATTCCTTTCTCCCCCGGTCAGGGGGCGGGTTATCGTTGACGCCCGATGGTCCTGTTTGACAAATAAGCAAGCCCAGGCCCAAGGTCTACGGCTGGTTTATTTGTAAAACAGGGGTCCATCAAAGGGCGCGGTCTTTGCGGTAAGAATACAGGAAGAGCGGCGGGCATACCGCCGCCCAACCCAATATTCCTCGAGGGTGGAAAAATTACTTACGAATGCCCAGCTCGGCAATGATAGAGCGGTAGCGCTCAATGTCGATTTTAATTAGATAGTTCAAAAGGCTGCGGCGCTGGCCAACCATTTTCAGCAGGCCCCGGCGGGAGTGATGGTCCTTCTTGTTGGAGCGCAGGTGCTCGGTTAGGTCGTTGATACGCTTCGTCAGCACAGCAATCTGCACTTCGGGCGAGCCAGTGTCGCCCTCGTGGCGGGCATACTTTTGGATGATCTCGGTTTTCTGGGATTTGGTCATAACAATTCACCTTTCTTAAGAGGGCGGTCTGCCCCTCTTTAAAAATTCACCCATACCCACAGGCCAGGGTCGGTGGGGCCCGGTTTGGTCCGAGGGAAGGGTACTCGCATTATTCTAGCATACTTAAAAGCTTTTGTAAAGCTTGAGTTTTGGGGAAATGGCGCAGTTTTCCCCATGCTTTTCCGCTTTCACACTGCCCCTAAAGCCAAAAGCCGCTCCCCGGTGGGCGCGGCTTTTATTGCGGGTCCTTATCCGCCTAAATATTCCTGGGCAAACTGGGCCGCTACCGCTCCGTCCGCGGCGGCGGTAACCACCTGGCGCAGGGGCTTTTGGCGCAGGTCGCCTACGGCGAATACGCCCGGCAGGTTGGTGCGGGTAGTCTCGTCCGCCGCCACATAGCCCTGGGCGTCCAGATCCACCTGGCCCTTCAGCAGCTCTGAATTGGGCCGTTGGCCCACAGCCATAAACACCCCCGCGCAGGTTAGAGCCCGGCGCAGGCCCGTGGCATTATCCGCCACCAAAAGCCCGGTGAGCCGGTCCCCGGCCAAGAGCTCCTTTACTTGGCTGTTAAGGATCATCTCTACCCCCGGGGTTTGTTCCAGCAGCTCCTGCTGGCTTTTTGGGGCCCGCAGCTTGTCTCTGCGGTGGATGAGGTACACCTTTTCACATAGCCGGGTCAGGTACAGGGCGTCCGCCACAGCGGTATTGCCCCCGCCTACTACGGCCACGGTTTTGCCCCGGTAGAACATGCCGTCGCAGGTGGCGCAGTAAGACACCCCCCGGCCCCGCAGAGCCCGCTCATTGGGGAGGCCCAGCTCCCGGGGGCTGGCCCCTGTGGCAAGCACCACGGTGCGGCCCTGGAAAGCCTCCTTGGCGGTACGGACTGTCTTTATCTTTTCGCTAAGTTCCAGCCCGGTGGCCTGGGCCAACAGGGTTTTGGCGCCAAAGCGCTCGGCGCCCTCTTTCATCTGCATGGCCAGTTCAAAGCCGTTTATGCCCTGGGAAAAGCCCGGATAGTTGTCAATCCAGTCCGTGGTGCCCATCTGGCCCCCAGGGGCCAGCATTTCCAGCAAGAGTACAGAAAGCCCGGCCCGGGCCCCATATAGAGCGGCGGTGTAGCCTGCGGGGCCTCCGCCCACAATGAGCATATCGTATACTTGGTTTTCCACTATTTGATGAGCTCCTCCAGGGCGGTCTTGGGCTGAAGACCCACCAGCGTGGCGGCAGGCTGGCCGTTTTTAAAGAGAATGGCGGTGGGAATGCTCATCACGCCGTAGCGGCCGGCCAGGTCGGGCTGCTGGTCCACGTTGACCTTGCCCACCACCACGGCCTCGGGGTTTTCCTGGGCGAACTCGTCCACAATGGGGGAAAACATGCGGCAGGGCCCGCACCACTCGGCCCAAAAATCCACCAAGACGGGGATAGAGGAGCCCAGGACCTCCTGGTCAAAATTATCGGTTGTAAAGGTTTTCACGGACATAAATGATGCCTCCTAACAAAATAATATTGGGGTCAAAGCAAGAACGAAAAGCGGGGCGGCGAAAAGAGATAATCCGCGGGCTGCCGTTATCCCCAGCAGAATTAGCGTCCCACCTATTAAATTATACTCTATAGCAGCTAAAAAGCAAGGGCTGAATAACATATGCGCCAGCGCTGCCGCTGGAACCAGGCAAAGGCCCAGGAATCCCCCAGCGGAACCCCCACAAAGCCGTAGCGCGCCCAAAGAGCGGGCTGTGGCGGAAAGTTCTTCTGCTTTAGCGGCAGGGGGAGGTGGCAGAGGAAGGAGAGCCCCAGGACCAGCCTGGCCCACAAGACGGTTTTGCCGGGGCTACAGGCCCGTGGTTTTAGTATTGGGCGGGCGGGGGCCATTATTCCACCCCGGCGAATTTCAAAAATTCTTGAAAGCTGCCCATTTGCGCCCCCGAGGCCTCCACGTACTCTTCATGTTCCAGGCAGTTGGTAATAAGGTAGGCCTCTATCCCGGCTTGTCCTGCCGCTACAGCGTCCTCCAGGGCGTCGTTTCCCACCATGAGGCACTCTTCGGGCCGGGCGGAGAGATTGCGCAAAACTTCCTGAAAATATAGGGGGTTGGGCTTGCAGTAAGAGCAGCCCTCGTAGCTGGTCACCAGGGTAAAGTCCTGGGGCCGCAGCCCTAGCCAATTCAGCCGGGTGGCCACCCCCACTGCGGGGAACAGCGGATTTGTGGCCAGCGCCACCCGATAGCCCTTTGCTTTCAGGCTGTCTACCGCAATTTTAGCCAGGGGGTTCTCCTCTACGGCGGACCGGGCCCCGTGAAACTCGTTGGCATAGAAACTGTCAAAGACAGGCCGCATTTCCAGCACCTGTTCCCCCAGTTCTCCGGCGAATACCCGCCAGAACCGGGCGTCGTTTTTCATGCTTCCATCGTTCTGTATCATGGCCTTTGTGCCCTTCCACACCGCGGCCACCAGACTTTTGGCCTCATAGCCAAAGGGCGCGGCCTTTTGGGCCAGCAGCTGGAAATAGGTGTTGGTAAAGCGCTGGGTTTCCATGGGCAGCAGGGTGCCGTCCAGGTCGAGGAGGATAGTGTTGATGTTTTTTCTTAGCAAACTGGCGCCTCCGTTTCCACCGCCCGGGTGGCAACTAGGTCTACCCCTGTGCCAGCGATGTCTGCCAAGATCACATCACCTATGGCCACCGGGGCCTGGGCTGCAACACGGCGGATAGCTTTCATACAGTCAAAAATTTTGTCTTTCGGGACGTCCGTGCGGGTGCGCACCGGCAGCACCGGAGCGCGTCCGCCCACCAGCCGTACCGTAGAGGTAACGGTCCGGGTGGGGGCGGCAACCTCCTTTTTTCCATAGGCCTCTCCCCGCTTGCAGGTGTTTCCGCTAACAGAGAGCACCTGGCCCTGTCCGTCGGTCTCCACCTTTAGGGGGCAGCCCAGGGGACAGCTGATACAGGTCAATTCTATTATAGCCATTTACATGCCCTCCCTTTCAGTGCTTACAGTGTTTGCGTCTATGATAATCGGGCCCTCCGCCCCTTCCAGCCATTCTTTTTTCAAAAGGACTTGCTCCATCTCCCCCGGGGCCATTACAGGCCGTTTGCGGCGCAGCAGTTCTTTGTCTGCGGTGCGCACAGTGACCACCGCGTCCCGCAGGTTCTGCCCCACCCGAAAGCGCACTACGGCATCTGGCCCCATGCGCTGGGGGGAGATGGTGCAGGGCACCGTGTAGCGCACCGCTCCGGCAGGGACAAGAGAAAGCTCTTCCTGGGCGGCAGACACAGTCCCCTGGACAAACCGGGCTGCACTGCGCCCGGCCTGGACCGCTTCCTCCGAAACATAGTCCACCAGGTCATGGACATGCAGCACGTTGCCGCAGGCAAATACCCCAGGAATGTTAGTCTCCAGGCTCTCGTTAACTTTTGGCCCGCCAGTGGCTGGGACCAGCTCTACGCCCACAGCCTTGGAGAGCTCGTTTTCCGGCAGCAGCCCCACGGAAAGCAGAAGGGTGTCGCAGTCAAAGTCCTCCTCCGTGCCTGGGACCGGCTTTAGGCGCTCGTCCACCTGGGCAATGGTTACCCCAGTAACCCGCTCTTTGCCCCGAATGTCCACTACTGTGTGGCTAAGCTTTAGGGGAATGCCATAATCCTGTAGGCACTGGACAATGTTCCGCTTCAGCCCGCCGGAGTAGGGCATCAGCTCGGCCACGCATAGAACCTTAGCGCCTTCCAGGGTCATGCGCCGGGCCATGATCAGCCCAATGTCCCCGCTGCCCAAAATCACAATACGCCGGCCCGGCAGGTACCCCTCCAGGTTTACCAGCCGCTGGGCGGTGCCAGCGGAAAAAATACCCGCCGGACGGGTGCCGGGAATATTCAGGGCTCCCCGGGGCCGTTCCCGGCAGCCCATAGCCAGCACCACCGCCTTGGCTCTGGTTTGCAGCAGGCCCTCCTGGCGGCTGACAGAGACTACGTTCACCCGGTTTCCCTCCTGCTTTAGGTCCACCACGGTGGCGCTTAACTGATAGGGAATGCCAAGGGCCAGGGCTTTATCAATATAGCGGGCAGCGTATTCGGGCCCAGTAAGCTCCTCTTTAAAGGTATGCAGGCCAAACCCATTGTGAATGCACTGGTTCAAAATGCCCCCCAGTTCCTTTTCCCGCTCCAAGATCAGTACGTCCTGGACGCCGGCCTCCCGGGCGGCAATGGCGGCGGCCAGGCCGGCGGGTCCCCCCCCGATAATCACAATGTCGTGTTCCACCTAGTTCTCCTCCTTCCGGGTTTTTTCTAAGACGATTTGGGCCTGGGGACCGTTTTTGCGCACTTGGGTGAGGTCCATGGAGAGTTCCCGGGCTAAAATCTCCATGACCCGAGGGGAGCAGAAGCCGCTTTGGCAGCGGCCCATGCCCGCCCGAGTCCGGCGTTTCACTCCATCCAGGGTTTTGGCGCCCAGGGTGCTGTGGATGGCGTCTAATATCTCCCCTTCCGAGACCTCTTCGCAGCGGCAGATAATGCTGCCGTACCGGGGGTCCTCCGCAATTTTTTTAGCCCGTTCCTCCAGGTCCATCTCCGCCAACTTTGGAACACCCCGGCGGATGGGGTCAAAGGACTCTTTTTCTGCTAAGTTCAGGGCTTCAGCGACCATCCCGGCCATGTGCACGCCAATGGCCGGAGCGCTGGAAAGGCCTGGGGACTCGATGCCGGACGCGTCGAAAAAGCCAGGGGCGGACTGGGCCAGAACAAAGTCGTCTCCAGCTTCATGGGCTCGCTGGCCCATAAAGGAGGTAATTACCTGGCGCATCGGAACGCCCTTGACCCCCCAGGCGGACTTTTCCGCCACCTCCCTTAGGCCCTGGGCCGTGGTGGCCGTATCCTCTGGGTCTGGGGAGTCCTCCGCCGTGGGGCCTATCAGCAGGTTGCCATGGATAGTGGGGGTCACCAGCACCCCCTTGCCCATTTTCCCCGGCAGTTGGAAGATGGTGCGGCCCACGTGCCCCCCGGCAGTCTTATCCAAAAGGCAGTACTCGCCTTTGCGGGGAATGATATTCAGTTTCTTCTCACAGACCATATTGTGCAGCCAAGCTCCATGGACCCCGGCGGCGTTGACCACTGCCCGAGCCAGAATGTCCTCGCCGTTGGTTTTTAGCAGCCAGCCTTCCGGCACTGCTTCCAGGCTGGTAACTTCTGTGTCAAAGCGAAACTCTACTCCGTTGTGGGCAGCGTTTTCCGCCAGGCCAAGAGTTAGTTCAAAGGGGCAGACCACCCCCGAGGTATTTGCCAGCAGCGCCCCGCAGACGGCATCTGTCAGGTTGGGCTCCAGGGCTCGGGCCTCTTCTCCGGTTAATAGGGACAGGCCCTCCACCCCGTTTTCTATGCCCCGCTGGTACAGGGCCTCCAGCTGGGGCAGCCCGGCGGGGTCCAGGCAAACCACCAGAGCCCCAATGCGCCGGAAGGGCACGTCCAGTTCCTTTGCAATCTGGTCCATCATCCGGCTGCCTTCCACATTCATCTTGGCTTTTAGAGAGCCGGGCAGGGCGTCAAAGCCTGCGTGGACAATGGCGGAATTCGCCTTGCTGGTCCCCTCGCACACGTCTAAGGCCCGCTCCACCACCAGAAAGCTGCCCTGCCGCCGGGAGAGTTCCCGGGCAATAGCACAGCCGGTAACGCCCGCACCGATAATGGCCGCGTCATATTGCTTCATTGTCTATGTTCCTTTCCCGAAAAGCACAAGTCCATAAGGCTGGCCTTTCGACATCACTGATGAAAATTCTTTCCCGCATAAATATAGCACAAAGGGAATTTTTCCGCAAGGGGCAAAAGCACGCTTAGGGCTTATTGAAACATAGAGGGAATGAGGATTTTTGACGCGGAAGATGGCCTCTTCTGGGCAAAAAGTCGGCGTTTTGGATGTTTCAATTTCAAACAAGCCCTAAACTTCTTTTGCTTTAAGTGGCCTGGAAAAGCTGAGGCTCTCATTTCCGGCGGGTTTCTTCTGGACAGCACTTGAATAAACAAAAAATAAAAAAGAGCCGCCTGGGTGGCTCTTTTTTTGTGTAAGCCCCGGTTTGGGGCTGTGTTTCAGGCAGTACATCCAGGGGAGAGATAGAGACCAGTCCGCTGTCCCCTGGGGACTCGCATTCGTGTGGACTTTTTAAGAAGCTCTTGCGGTCTCATACAGCCTTAGCATCAGCTCCACAGTGTCCGCCACGCCGGAGATGTCATTGCGAAAGGCCCCGCCGCTGAGGACGCAGCGGTAAAAGTCCTCTATGCAGCGTCCATGGCTGGCTCCCCAGTAGGTTTTGCCTCCCAAGTGGGAGGCTTGGGAGAAATCTTGCCGCTCGATAGAGCCGTCTTTCCAGCGGACCGTGACCTCTTCGCCCTCCAGGCGCAGGGTGGCGTTTTCGCAAGTCAGCTCCAGCAGGACGGGAGAGTCTGTGCAGTGGGCAGTGGTGGCGTAGAATAGACCGGTTTTGCCGCCAAAGTCTATAGCAGCCTCCAGGGTGTCCTCCACTTCGATGATTCCCTGTAGGTGCCGGTTAGCTAGGCTGGCCCCCAGAACCTGGCCCTGACCTAAAAACTGTACCATTAGGTCCAGGGTATGGATGGACTGGTTGATGAGCACGCCGCCGCCCTCGGTAGAGAGGGCGCCCCGCCAGCCGCTCTCGGTATAATAGGGGGCGTCCCGATGCCAAGTGACAAAGGCCCTGGCTCCCAGCACAGCCCCAGGCCTGCCGGAGTCGAATAGCTGCCGTACATAGGCCACGCTGGGGTTATAGCGGTTCTGGAAGCAGACCCCCAGACGGACCCCTTTTATTTGTTGAAAAGCCTCCCACTGGGCACGGGTCATGGCCGGGGGCTTTTCAGTAAACACATGAATGCCCCGCCGGGCAGCCTCCTGGGCCATGGGAACATGCAGGTAGTGGGGTGTGCAGATGTGTAGCACGTCAAGGGCTTCTTGGTCCAGCAGTTCTTCCAGAGAGCCGTAGGCTTTGCCGCCGAATTCCTGGGCAAAGGCCTGGGCGCGCTCCAGACGGATGTCGGCAAAAGCCGCCAGCTGGGCGGTTTCCTGGCGGGTTAGCGCGCCGCTATGTACATGAGCGATACCTCCGCATCCCACCACAGCGCAAGTTAGTTTGTTCATGCCATTGCCTCCTTAGCGGCGGGAATGCCCTCCAGAATCTCCCGTAAGGCATTTAGAGCCAGCTTCCAGGCAGACTTTCCGTCCAAAACGCCCTCTCTTTTGGCCGGGTCCTTTTCCAGTGCCGCCAGCCCGGCAAAGTCGGTGAGGTGAGGCTCCAAAGACAGGAAGCCCCGCCAACCTCCGGTAATCAGCTGGCTGAGAATCTCCTTCACATGCCCCACGCCCTGGCCGGCGGGCACAATTTTCTTTTCCGCGGTGGCATCCTTAATGTGAATGTACCGGATGTAGGGACTTAGCAGCTGATAGGCCTCCAGGGTAGACTGGCCCACCTCCACAAAATTGGCAAAGTCAAACACAGCCCCAAAGTGGGGGCCAGAGAGAGCTTCCATCAGTTCCAGACAACGGGGGGCGGCGTCCCCGAAAATGCCCTTTTCGTTTTCGTGGAGAAGCACCGCGTCCCAGCGGGCGGCTTCCTCCACCATGGCTCCCAGGCGCTCCAGCACCTGGGAGCGGTAATCTTCCGGCCGGGCGTTTTGGGGGAGATAAAAACTGAACATGCGCAGATAGGGGGCGGAAAGCTCTTTCTGAATCTCCAGGGTGCGTTTCAGTTTTTCCAGGTGGGGGGCAAAGGGTTCTTCTATGCCAATTTTCCCGATGGGGGAACCAATAGAGGATACTTGTATACCCGCGGCTGCCAGCTTGGCCTTTATTTCTTGCAGCTGGGCAGGGGTCAGGTCTGAGACATTGACAGAGTCCGCGCCCCGCAGCTCCAGGTGGGTGACCTGGAACTCCCCAAGGGCGGCCAGCTGTTGGTCAAAGGCGGGGGAAATTTCGTCGGAGAAACCGGTAATCGTCAGTTTGTTCATAGAGAAGCATCCTTTCGAGGCGGATTTTCTTTATTATAGCAAATCGAGAGGAGAAGTCAAGCTTACCCCTTTTCCAGGAGTGTCCAAAAGAAGAGCTTATGACAACATTTTGGCCTCAGGCGGTTTAGGGGCTCTGCCCCTAAAAAAACCCGTAACTTTTGAAAAGGTGGACGAAACTTTTACCGTTTGTTCGTCGGAGCCTCGCCTTTAAACGCTTCGTTTGGAACACGCCTCCTTTTCCGTGTAATGCGTTTCATGCTTTTTATAGATTGCTCATCTTCCCATGCCCGCTTTCCCGCAGCCAGTTTCCTAGACTGGTGACGCACAGCAGCGTAGCGGTAAGAAAAAGCCCGGGAATGACCACCACCCACCAGTCTCCCGGGGCCTTTTCCGCCAAAGAGAGCATCCCGCCCCAGCTGATGAATTCCGGCGGAAGTCCAAGCCCCATAAAGCTAAGGGTGGCTTCCGCCATCATTGCGCTGCGCACTTCCATCACAGCCATAAATAGAATAGAAGGGAGAAAGTTTGGGGCCAGGTGCCGCCCCAGCACCCGGAAGAACCCGCTGCCCAGGGCTCGGGCCGCCACGACGAACTCACTGCCGCGAATCCGCAGTACCTCTGTGGCCACCAGTTTTGCCATGCCTGGCCAGCTGGTAAGCCCTAAAACAAAAGCCAGGGCCAGGGGGTTCTTCTGCCCCAGAATAGCCTGGAGAAACACCACGGCCAGCAGGCTCGGCACACTAAGCAGAAGCTCTGCCGTCCGGGTGAGCAGGGCGTTTAGCCAGGAGGGCGCACAGCCGCAAGCCGTGCCGAACACCACAGCGGCTCCGGTTGATACTGCTGTGGCAGTGAGGCCAATGAACAGGGACACCCGTCCACCGGACCAGATCATGGAAAAGATGTCCCGTCCCATGGCGTCCGTGCCAAAGAGGAACACTGGGCCTGGGGGCAGGGCGCAGTGGGACAAGTCCATGTAGGTGGGGTCGTGGGAAGAGAGAAGCTCCGCGAAAAGGCAGCCAAACAAAATGCTCCCCAGCACAGCCGCAGCCAAACGGGGAAACTTCCGCCCAGCTTGTTTTTTTGCCAACAGGGCTTTCACCGCGTTCCCTCCTTCATGCGCGGGTCCAGCCGGCGGCTGATGGCCCGGGAAATAGCGCCGCACAGGATGACCAGCCCGCCGGTCAGCAGACACAGCAGCATAAGCAGATTGTAGTCCTGGTAGCGGGCGCTCTCATAGGCCAGAGCGCCCAGGCCCGGGTAAGAAAACACGGTCTCCGCCACATAGGTGCCCCCCAGAATATGGGGCACAGAAATGGCCATAAGGCTAAGGTACGAGGGCAGGGCGCTGGGCAGCAGATGCCGGACCATCACCTGGGCCCGGTTCAGGCCCTTGGCCCGGGCCAGCAGCACATAGTCGGCCCGGGCTTCTTCTGCCAGGCGGTTGCGCAGCATGTAGGCATAGTACCATAGATGACTGCATACCACCACGGTCAACGGCAGGACCAGGTGCCGCAGCCGGTCCCAAAAGCCGCCCCCGCCCACAGTGTACGCCCCCGAGCTGGGCAGCCAGCGCAGCTGGACAGAAAAGACCAGAATGAGCACAAGGGAAAGCCAAAACTCTGGTATGCAGCCCCCGGCAGTGCCCACTTTGCAGATTACCCGGTCCACCATCCGGTCCTGATGCCAGACGCAGAACACAGCTAAAAACAGGGCCAGGCCAAAGGTCAACACAAAGCCCAGCCCACCCAAGGCCAGGGTGTTGCCAATCCGGCTGAAGATCACCTGGGCAGCGTCCTGCTTATATTTGTAAGAGATGCCAAAGTCCCCCTGTAGAGCCCCTTGAAGCCACCGCAGATACTGGACAGGCAGGGGCGCGTTCAGACCCAGGCGGTTTTCCGCCCAGGCCCGCTCCTCTGGGCCCATCCGGTTGATCCGGTCCCCGAAATAAGAGGCCAAAGGGTCCCCGGGGGCCAGCCGGGAAAGGCAAAACACCAGCACGGAGAAAAGAAATAGGCTGAGCAAAAGGCCAAGAGCCTGCTTTAGAATGCGGATCAGGATAGGGCGCGTTTTTTTCATGGGGCCAGCTCCTTTGGCGTATTATAGGGCAGCTGTTGGTTCAAAAGAGGCTAGGGCTGGTATGAAACATCGGAAACGCCGTCTTTTTGCCCAAAAGAGGCCCCTTTCCGCGGGAAAAAACCTTGTCCACCGCTCGGTTGGCTTGCGGTGTTGCCCTAAAACTCTGCATCATTTTAAACCGCTTTTGAAATATGCTTACAATAAACAAATTCCGGGCTAAAAGCAGCGGGGGGCAGGGCGCGGAAGATTTCCTCTGCCGTGCCGCACTGTATAATCTTCCCCGCTTCCATCACGGCCACCCGGTCCGCCACCCGGGCCACTACGCCCCAGTCATGGGTGACCAATACCATGGCAAGGCCTTGGCGGCGCTGGAAGTTCTTCAACAGTTCTAAAATTTGCGCTTGGGTAGTCACATCCAGGGCGCTGGTGGGCTCGTCCGCCAAAAGGATTTGGGGCCCGCCCGCCAGGGCCATAGCCAGCACAACCCGCTGGCGCATTCCCCCGGAAAAATGGTGGGGATAAAGCCGGGCCCGTTCCTTCGGATGCTCAATGCCCACCAGGGCCAGCAGCTCTTCCACCCGGGCTCCAAGGGCCGGTCTGCTCAGCCGTGGACCATGGGCCCGCACTGCTTCCGCTAGCTGAGAACCCATCGTGCGGCTAGGGTTCAGGGCGGTCATAGGGTCTTGGAATACTAGCCCAATGGCCCGGCCCCGCAGGCGGCACAACTCTTTTTCGCTTTTTTGGATGAGGTCCTCCCCTGCCAGCATCACTTGGCCGCTGGTATGGGCGTTTTTAGGCAGTAGGCGGAGAATGCTCTTGCACAGAGTGCTCTTCCCGCAGCCAGAGGGGCCCACTACGGCCAGCGTTTCCCCCGCCTTTAGGGAAAGATCCACCTGCCGCAGAACTTGTGTGGTTCCGGCGGGAGTGGAAAAGGCAACGGATAGATTTTTTACTTCTAATAGGGCGGACATAGGCTCACTCCTTCTGGTGAGAGATGTGAGGGCCGAAAGGGAAAAACATCCCGCAGCCTGGGGGCCTGTCTCTCCTACCGCTTTAGGTACCGCATCCCAGTGGGAAAGAGCAGAGCTGAAAGCCCTGCTCGCGGCTGCGTAATGCGTCCTCTTCAGAAACACGCCGGTGGCCCGGCTAGGCCATCCGCCACTCTGTTATATTCCAGAAAATACCCACCCCGTGGTGGCCCATCACCGTATCGGCCGCAATCCCCTGCACGGTGTCTTTTGCCACATAGTTGGCATCTATGTAGCAGATAAAGGCATAGGGCGGGTCCTGGGCCAGGGCCTGCTGAAACTGGGCGTAAGCTTCTTTCCGCTGTTCGGTGTCCTGGGTCTGGCGGGCCTGGGTCAGGAACTGGTCCACCTGGGGGTTGGAGTAGCCGGAGTAGTTGGCTCCTTTGCCGGTGCCGAACACTTTATAGGTATGATCGTCTGCGTCAAAGGGACTTCCCCAGCCAATCAGGCAGGCCATTTGCCCGGCCCAATCCATCTGTGCGGGCAGTTCCACAACGCAGCGGATGCCAACGTCCCGCAGCTGCTGGGCGGCGGCCTGGGCAATGTCGATGCGGTCCTGTTCTCCAGGCATAACGCTGATTACAAAGCCCACCTCTTCCCCGTTCCGCTGGTAGAAGCCCTCGGGCCCCATAACACACCCGGCTTCTTCTAAAATCCGCTGGGCCCGGGCGGGGTCATACTCATAGTGGTCCACGTCCTCCAGGTGGTAGATGTTCCGCTGCAAGGGACCATAGGCGGCCATACCCTGGCCTAAAAGCACAGAGTCAATAATAGCCTGCCGGTCTATCGCGCAGCAAATGGCTGGGATCAGGTCTCGGTTTTCGGTCCAATATGGATTCTGAAAGTTGAAAAGAATGCCTCTGTAGTCCGCGGTGGTCATGTCATAGCGGACAAAGCCCTTTTTTTCCACAAAGTCTTGGGCGTTCTGGGGGTCCAAAAGGGCCAGGTCCAGTTCCCCAGACTGTAGTTGAAGGGCCTGGGCATTGTCATCGGGGACAATCTTAAAAATAATTTGGTCAATCTGGGCCATGCCCTGAAAATACTCCTCATTTTTTGTAAGGACAATGGATTGGCCCGGGTCCCAGCTCTCCAGCCGGTAGGGGCCAGTGCCCACCGGGGCCCGGAAGAAAGCAGATTCCTGCATATCCTCCCCTTCCAGCCGGTGCCGGGGGAGCACGGCCATGGTCATATATTCCAGAAATGCCGCGTTGGGACCGCTAAGACGAAAGGCCACAGTGTGGCTGTCCACCACAGTAATCTCCTGAACATCCTCATAATTAGGGGCGTTTTCCGAGCCATTCTCTGGATTCATGATGGCTTCTATGGTGAATTTCACATCCTGGGCGGTAAAGGGCTCGCCGTCGTGCCAGAGGACGCCTTGCCGCAGGTGGAAGGTGTAAGTATAAGAGGCGGGGTCATAGTCCCAGCTTTCGGCCAGGCCGGGGACAATCTGGTTTTGCCCATCGTGGGCGGTTAGGCCATTAAACAGCAGCAGGTTGATCTCGCAATGTTCGTCCATAGCCGGGTTGATGCGGGTATAGTCCCCGCTGCCGTAGACAAGCGTGGAAGCGGCGGGGCCGGCAGCGGAATTACAGGAGCAGAGGGCCAGGCAAAGGCCCAGGGAGAGCAAAAGACAGAGAAATTTTTTCA
The DNA here is from genome assembly GCA_910574935.1 of Oscillospiraceae bacterium. Classification (GTDB taxonomy): domain Bacteria; phylum Bacillota; class Clostridia; order Oscillospirales; family Acutalibacteraceae; genus Acutalibacter; species Acutalibacter intestini. The sequence continues at coordinate 230,087 of CAJTCU010000003.1, read as the reverse complement.
TAGGAGGAGTCCTTTCAATCAAATAATGGAGAAAACAGCAGGAACCAGGGGAAACTTATAGGGAACGCGGTTTATTTTCCCCTGGCACGGTGTGGGGCTGCTGTGTGCCAGTGATAAAGAGCAAGGCGTGACCTTACATGCGGCGGCTGGGCCCGGTAGATGAAACCCGGCGCCAGTGGGGATCCTTCTGTACAGCCCAAAATGTCCTTCCACGGCCCCAAGGAACCGGCAGGGCGGCTAGATTCCGCCCAACAAAAAAGCACACGTTCCCTCTGGGAGGGAGCGCGTGCCTTCTATGCACACATAAAAAGTTAACAAAGAGACAGCAGCCTCTTTTTAAGAAGCATTCATAGCGTTTAATTAGATGAAGCAGTATCATCTCTAAAGAATTCAGAGGCTTCGGCCCCTGGAATGCGGCTTCATGCCGCGGGAACCATTATAACGCATGGCGGAGAGAAAGTCAAGCCCAGGGATGACGGAGGCGTGTCCAAAATTCGTTCCCCAAAGCCTCGCTTGTCAACGCTTCATTTCGGACACGCCCGATTTTGATATAGAGGAAAGGCGCACCGCTGTTGCGCGGCACGCCCTTCCTCTTATTATGGGGGACTTACCCTTGTACTCTGAAGTTTAATAAATACTGGTGGCTTGATAAGACTGTGCCTTTGCCTGGTACTTGATATTATTGTTGCCAGAGGCCCAGGTGGGATCCATCAGCATCCATTTTTTGCCATTAAACCGCACCGCGCCGTTAATCCAGCCGTCCTTCTCGGAATAGACGTTGATCCAGGCATGGTACTCGCTGTTGCTCGCATAACCCATCACCAGCTTACAGGGAACACCCTGGCTGCGGAGCATACCAGCCATTAGGGCGGCGTAGTCAAAACAGACGCCCTTCTTGCTCTTCAGCACACTGTCCAGGTCCGGCATATAGCCGTTCTTCTCGCCACGGCGTACCGCGTCCGCAAAGGCGTTGTCATACTTCAGGTTCTTTACCACATAGTTGTACACAGCCTCTACCTTCTTCATGGCGTCTTTCTGCTTGCCCGCCAGCTTTTCGGCCTGGGCCACGGTGTTTTTGGCGTCCTCATAGTTCACATACTGGTTGGAGTACAGGAAGGGGCCAAACTCATCCTTTAGCTTGGCGGTAAAGGTGGCGGTGCACACCACGGCATATTTGCTGCCGGTAGTGTTCTCATATACCTTTACGGTATAACTGCCGTTGCCGTCCGCCAGGGTAAAGGTCTCCCACTGGCCAGCCTTGATGTCATGAATATATTCGCTTTGGGGGCCAGTCACCTTAACCCGCAGGCGCTTGCTGGTTGTAGCGGTGTATTTCACCATAAAGTAGCCATCGGTGGTATTAGAATAATCGATGGTAGCTTTCTGCTGCTTTGCCACCTTTGTGCCAGAAGCCACGGGCTTTACCTTTTTCATTACGGCGGCGCTGCCGCTGGAAAGAGCGATAATCTCCTCCGCCAGCTCCACTTCGCCCATGTCCACTTCTTCCACATAGGCTTCGTTCTCCGCGCCTTCAAAGTCTAGTCCGCTGGCAGTGTCCAGATCTTCCTCCGCGCCCACGCCGGACTGAGCGGTTTCAGAGCCTGTACCGGCCTCAGAGGGGTTCCCAGTTTGGCCGCAGCCCGTAAGAAGCGTAATGGCCAGTAGTAGCGGGAGGGCCCTCTTGAAAATTTTCGTCATTGCGACCACTTTCCTTTCTTTAGGTACTGGAATTCGTTCATATAAATTCAGAGAAACCGGGGGCGTTCCTTTCTGACTGCATTAAGTATAGCACAGTCAAACGAAAAATGGAAGTACTTTTTGCGAATTTTCTTTCTTTTTTTAAAAAAAATGTATCGGAAGTGGCAAGGCCGCCAATACTATACCATAGATGGTAGAGAAAGGCGCTTTTCAAAACCCTGGTCCTTGACAAGCCCATCCTCCTACACTATAATATATGCATTGAAAGCCCCATTGGGGCGAGACAGGAGGCTCGTTGTATTTTGCTGATTTGCATCTTTGCGCGTTTGAGGATTGAATAAGGGGATAGCCAGGCCTTAAAGAGGTTTTGTTTGCTATACCCTTCTTCTGTGTTTATTTTCTCAACGGGAGAGGTGCTTTTTTCATGTCCAAAAATAGTCATGTCCATAAAACATCCAGCGGTCCTGGGGGTTCTGTGCCCCTGTGGGCTTCTCAGAACTTTTTGACCAGCCAGGCGGTGATCCGCCGTTTGCTGGAAATCTCTGATATAAACAGCCGGGACTTGGTGCTGGAAATCGGGCCGGGTAAGGGCCATATTACCCGTCAGCTTCTGCTCCGGTGCGGGGCCCTGCGCTGCGCGGAGCTGGACCCCGCCTTGTGGGGGTGTCTACAGGAGCGGTTTGGGGCAATTTCCGGGTTCTCCTTATATCGGGGAGACTTTTTAAAAATGCCCCTGCCACAAGAACCCTACAAGGTGTTTGCGAATATTCCGTTTTCCTGCACCACCCAGATTATCCGGCGGCTGACAGAGGCCAAGAACCCGCCCCAGGCCGCGTGGCTGGTGGTAGAGCTGGGGGCGGCCAAACGGTTTGCAGGGCTGCCCGGAGAGAACCTGACCTCCCTAAGCCTGCGGCCCTTTTTTGGGGCAAAAGTGGCGGCGCGGGTGGCCAGAAAAGAGTTCCACCCCATGCCCCGGGTGGACGCGGCTCTTTTGGAGCTGCGGCGGCTGGACCAGCCGGACTTGCCCTGGGAACAACAAGCGCTGTATAAGAGCTTTTTAGCCAGAGCCCGGCGGCAGGGGTTGAGGGGGCTTTTAACAAAAAAGCAGGTCTCCACAGCCCTAGGGCTGGCAGGCCTGCCCCAGCCGGGCCGGGACGCCAACCTGGAATATGTGCAGTGGCTCTGCCTTTTCCGATGCTGGGTGAAGTTCGGTGGAAGATAGGAGCGGAGCGCGGAAAGGGCTTTAGAGGCCGCTGCGTGCCGGTGGTAAAGAGCTGGCCCGCCACCCTTGCGTTTTTTTCTTGGGTTTGTTATAATTGTCCAATAGACATCAGAAACTATGTCTAGCGGGCGGTCCTTAGGTCTTTGCCCTTATCATAAAAAGGAGGTGGCGTCACGGCACAGGAAAAGAAAAATGGTTTTATGATGGGTGCGGCCATCCTTTCCGCCTCCACTCTTTTGGTCAAGGTGCTGGGGCTGCTGTTCTCCATTCCCCTGGCAAATTTCATCAGCGCGGAAGGAATGTCTTACTTTTACGGCGCTTATGATATTTTCACTGTGTTCCTCATGCTCTCCACCGCCGGCCTGCCCATTGCTGTGTCCCGCATGGTGAGCACCGCCTATGTCCGGGGCCGGCGTAAAGAGGCTGACCAGGTGTTTTCCGTGGCCTTTTGGCTGTTTTTCGGCATCGGCCTTTTGGGCAGCCTGGTGATGTTCTTTGGCTCCCACCAGATCGCGGCCCTGATGAACAAGCCTGGCGCGGCCTATACCATCATCGCCCTGGCCCCCACCTCGTTCTTTATTGCCATCACCTCTGCTTTGCGGGGCTACTTCCAGGGGCGGTCCAATATGGTTCCCACAGCCCTTTCCCAGGTTATCGAAGCGGTGACAAAAGTGGCCATTGGCGTAGGTCTGGCAGCCTATATTATCAGCCGATACGATTCCGACGCCTGGGCGGCGGTGGGGGCCATCACGGGTGTGTCCATCAGTGCCGCGCTGGGCCTTTTATACCTGACGGTCTATAAGCTGCGCCAAAAGCGCCGGGACCGGGATATGCCCCCTGGCGACGACCTGGTGCCCCCCCGCAGGGACATGCTTTTGTCCCTGGTGCGCTTCGCGGTGCCCATTACCATTGGTTCCTGCTTCTTAAGTGTGCTGGACTTTGTGGATAACGCCGTGCTGATGGACCGGATGATCTTTGGCGCGGGTTTTTCACAGGCCCAGGCGGACTGGTTCAGCGGGGTGCTGGGCCACGCCCGTAAGTTTTTTGACCTGCCCACCGCCTTTGTGGTGCCCATCTCCACCAGCCTTTTACCCGTACTTTCGGGGGCCATTGCTTCCCGGGACAAGCGCTCGGTATATCATATCGCCTCCATTTCCATGCGGGTTACAATGATTATTGCCATTCCCGCCAGTGTGGGTATGTCCGTGTTCGCGGGGCCCATCTGCCAGCTGCTGCTGTTCAATAAGCCGGAAGAGGCGGCTGGGGCCGCCCAGCTGCTTATGGTACTCTCCACAGCCATTGCCTTTAACAGTACGCTGCTGACCACCAATGCGATCCTACAATCCTTTGGCCGGACCACTCGCCCGGTGGTAGACATGGCCATTGGCGGCGTGGTAAAGATTGCCATTTCTTATTTTCTGATCGCGATTCCGGAGATGAACGTAATGGGTTCGGCCATCAGTACGGTGGCCTCGTATCTTTTGATCATGGTGCTGAACCTTTTGGCCGTGCGGGAAACCCTGCCGGACCTGGACGGAATCATTGTCACGGCACTGCCCATCCTGCTGTCCTCAGGGATAATGGGGGCGGTGTCCTACGCCGCCTACTGGGGGCTGTGCCTGGTGATCTCTCCTCGAATGGCGGTAGTGTTCGCCATTGCTGCGGCGGTAGCGGTTTACGGAGTGTGCGTGGTGCTCTTTAAAGCGGTGACCTATGACGACGTGGTGGTTCTGCCAAAGGGACAGGCCATTGCCCGCCTGCTGCACGTGCGAAGAAAGTTCCGGCCCCGGCACATGATGAGCAAAACCACGGAAACCCGCCCTGGAAAGGGCAAGCATATGCGGTATCTGTAGCATTTAGGAATCGGCTCTTCTGGGCCCCTTTGGCGCTTCCCACGCTCTGGCTCTTTAATTTTTGCGGTTTACTCAATTGTTTATTAAGGAGGTTCGCTATGAAAGTCACCTTTATCCTGCACAGCTGCTACCATGTGGAACTGGATGCCTGCTGTCTGCTGTTTGACTACTACGAGGGAGACGTGCCGGAGAGCACCAAGCCCCTCTATGTCTTTGCCAGCCACTGTCACGGCGACCATTTCTCTCCCGCTGTATTCAGCCTGGCAAAGAACGGCCGCCAGGTGCGGTTTCTGCTCTCTGACGATATCTGGGAGAGCCGCGTGCCAGAGGGGCTGCGGGAGCATACTCTCTTTGTATCCCCCCGCAGGGCTTATCAGATAGATGGGCTGAAGATCGCCACGCTGCAGTCCACAGACCAGGGAGTGGCTTTCCTGGTCGAGTGTGAGGGCAAGACTCTGTATCACGCTGGCGACCTGAACTGCTGGGTATGGGATGGCGCGCCCCGCTACCAAAACGACCAGATGACCCGCCAGTACAGAGATGAGCTGGCACTGCTGGAGGGAAAGGACATTGATGTGGCCTTTGTACCCTTGGACCCCCGGCAGGAGGCAGACTTTGACTTGGGCATGAAGTACTTTTTAGAGGCGGCCCAGGCGGAGAAGGTCTTTCCCATGCACATGTGGGGAGACTATTCCGTGGTACCGCTGTTTAAAAGTACCCCCACCTACCGGCAGTATGCGGAAAAGGTGATGGATGTGTCTGCTCCGGGGCAGGCTTTCGAGGTGTGACAGGATGCTAAGGATACTACTTACCGGGGATAACCACATTGGCCTGAAATACGCCGGACACCCCCAGGCAGCGGCTTTGGCCCAGGCCCGGCTGTCTGCGGTCAAGACCCTGGTGGATACTGCCAACCAGGAGGACTGCGCCCTGCTGGCAGTGGCCGGGGACCTGTTTGAGAACGTTTATGGTGTATTGAGACGGGACGTAGCCGCTGTTTTGGATATGCTTTCCGCTTTTCGCGGCACCGTGGCAGTCTTGCCGGGAAACCATGATTATTATGATAAGGACGCGAAGCTCTGGCAGTATTTTGAGGCAGAGCTGGGGGCTAGGGACAATGTTCTGCTGCTTAGCCAGTATAGACCCTATTGCCTGAACATAGATGGCCAAGAGGTGGTGCTCTACCCGGCGGGGTGTACTTCCCTGCACTCGGCCCCAGGGGAAAATAACCTGGGCTGGATCAAGGCCCTGCCTGCCCTGCCCCAGGGCGCGTACCATATTGGCATTGCCCACGGCGCGGTAGAGGGAGAGACCATTGACAGCGAGGGAAAATATTTTTTGATGACCCGGGAAGAACTGGAAGCCCTGCCCATGGACCTGTGGCTTTTAGGCCACACCCACGTGCCCTTTCCCCGAGGCCTGAAGAAGGAGGTTTTTACCGAAGCCGGAAGGATCTTCAATGCCGGGGTCCATGTGCAAAAGGACGTGGCCTGTGGGGCCGAGGGCTGCTGCTTTATCATAGAAATAGACGAAAATAAAAAGCCTAGAGCCAAAAAGGCGGCCCCAGGGGAGCTGCGGTTTTACCGCAAGGAGCTGGCGGTTTCTGCCGGGGAGCTGGAAGCCCGGCTGGCCCGGGAACTGGAGGGCATGGGGAACGGTTCGGTGGTGGAACTGGTTTTGAGCGGGGCGGTAACCGCTGAAGAATACGACCGCCGGGAAGAGCTGCTGGACCAGGTCTTGGCACGTTTTTTAGAGGGTAGTTATCATGACCACGATTTAAGCCGGCTGATTTCCCGGGAGCTGATCCGGGCGGAGTTCCCAGAGACTTCTTTTGCGGCGGGCCTGCTGGAGGAACTTTTGCCACAGCCCAAAGAGGCCCAGCTGGCCTATGAACTATTAAAATCCCTAAAGAGAGGCGGCTGAGATGAAGATAACAAGTATTTCCTGCACTCAGTTTGCGGGAATGAGGGACCGGCGGGTGGAGCTGGAGGACGGGGTGAATGTCCTTTTCGGCAAAAACGAGACGGGCAAAACGACCTTGGTGAATCTTTTGCTGCGCACCCTGTTCCAAAGCCCTAAGTTGGATAACCGCCGGGACAAGGAGTTTCGCAGCCTTTACTTTCCCAGTGAGCGCCGGGACGGCGGGCAGGCGGGGGATTTTGCCGATGGAACGGTGTGTATAGAGACAGAAGCGGGCCCCTACCGCTTGGAAAAGGAGTGGGGCCCCCGGCCCTGCTGCACCCTTTCCACACCCCAGGGAGTGCTGCGCGACCAAAATGCCATTGATGGGATTCTTAAGGATGTGCTCCGATATGGCGAAGGGGTGTATAGCGATCTGCTGTCTCCTTCTCAAAAGAATCTGGAGCCGGCGCTGCAAAGTCTGCTAAGCCATAAAGAGAGCGGCGAGGCCAAGCAGGAGCTGGCCGCTGTGGCAGCCCAGGCCTTTGCCGAAAGCGGTGGGGCCTCTTTAGAGGCCATAGAACGGGGCATTCGGGGGAAGATTGAAGAAATTGCGGGAAAGCACTGGGATTCCCAGCGAGGCGAGCCGGCCCGGGGCAGAAGCGGACGATGGTCTAAGGACCTGGGGAGCGTTTTAAAGGGCTATTATAGGATGGAGGACGCCCGGGCTGTGCTGGAAGAGGTTTCCCGGCTGGAAAAGGAGGCCGACGAGGCCAGCGCGCGGTATGTGGAGGCGGAAAGGCTTTTTCTGCCGGCCGAGGAGGACTGCCGCCGGTTTGGGGAGCTGGCCGGCCGGCTGGAGGCGCTGAGCGAACGGCGGGAGGCAGAGAAACGGCTGGAAGCAGACTGGACAAGACAGAAGCATGCGCTGGAAGATTGGCCTCAAAAGAAACAGGAGCTGGAACGAGCCAAAAACCTGGACAAAGAAAGGCAGGCCCGGGAAGCGCTGGAGCGGTTTCAAGAAGCAGAGGCGCGGGCAGGGGCCCTGGCGGCCCTGCGGAGCCAGGCGGAAAAGACCCCCTGCCCCCTGGAAGAGGAGCTGGACCGGGTGAGAAAAGCCCAGCGGTGTGTGGCCCAGCTGGAAAATAGCCTGGGCGGCATGAACCTGAGTGGGGGCCTAGATCTGCTGGAAGGCCACAAGGCGTGGATTAAGTCTCTGCGCACTGGAGAGAGGGTGGAGCTGCCCAGCGGGGCGGTAACTTTGACCGAGGCTGTGGAGATCACCATACCAGGAGTAATGAAGCTGCGGCTGGCCCCCGGCCAGGTAGACGCGGCCCGGGTTCAGGCGCGGCTGGCGGAAGAGCGCCAGGCGGAAGCGGTGATTTTAGAAAAATACCGGGCAAAGAGCCTGGAGGAGCTAGAAGCGTTTTTGAAAGACCGGGCCCGGCTGGACCGGGAGATGGGAGAAGCGGAATACCGGCTGGAGAGAGCCCTGGACGGACAAGAGTATCAGGAGCTGAAGGAAGCGGCCAAAGCGGCCCCTGACGTCCGGTCTAAAGAAGAGGTGGAGGCAGAGGCCCAAACCCTTTGTGCAGGCCGGGACCTGGGCGGTTTTATCGCGGCTCGGGAAACGGTATTGGAGGGCTATATAAAGGAATATGGAAGCTGGAACGCCCTAAAGAATGAAAGCGCGGCGGTGGAAGAAAAGCTGGAAAAAGTCCGCCAGGCCCTAAAGGAAACGGAGAATATTCCAGAGGGGTTTCTAGACATCCCGGACCCCCAGGCACACCTGAAAAGACTGGAAACCCTGCGGGAAGAAAGGCGCGCCGCCCGAGAAATGGCCCTGACCGCAAAGGCTGCTGCCCAAAGCCGCCTGGAAGCCTACAAGGAAAACCTGGAAGAGGACCCTGCCGCCGCCATGACCCGGGCTGTGGAAGATTTTGAGGCGCAAAAGGAGCTGCTTGGCCACTGGCTGCATATAGAAGAGGTGTTTCTTGGCCGGAAAGAGGCCCTGTCGGCCAACCCCATGCAGAGGCTGGCCCAAAATTTTGCCTATTACCTAGAGGTCCTCTCCAAAGGGCAGGTGCAGACCGAGTTTCTACAGGGAGACAGGCTGGACCTGGACCTATATAGCAAAGAGCGGCTGGTGGACTATGGAAAGCTCTCTCAGGGCACAAAAGAAACGGTTTCTCTGGCGTTCCGGCTGGCGGCCCTGGACCAGCTGTTTCCCCAGGGGGGCGGTGTACTGATACTGGACGACCCTTTTACCGATATGGACCAGGAACGGATGGAGCAGGCCTGCGGGCTGGTGCGGGAGTGTGGAAAGCGGCACCAGGTAATTTTTCTGACCTGCCGGGAAGAGTACTACCAGCTGTTAGAGGGAAATCGAGTAGTGGTGGAGTGAATTTTACCGGGGTGTTTTTCTATAATAATTTTTTATTATTATGGTGATGCAGGCCTGTGGCCACGGGTTTGTGCCCTTGCACATATAAACGGATATGAGGGAAACCGAAAAGGCCGAGAAACAGGGGCGCGGCGGACGTTTCCGCGCCCGCGGAAGAAACTCCCCACAAGGTGCGCCGGCCAAGACGGCGGATGAGACCAGGTCCATGACCTTAAGAGAGGAGCAAAGCCCAATGAAAAGATGGAAAAAATTTGCGGCGGCGTTTTTGGCCGTACTGACCCTAATATTTGTTACAGCGCCCCCTGGCTTTGCCGAGGGCTTTACCTTCAACTGGGACCTGGATCTGGGCAACCTGGACGAGAGCACTGAGCCCCACTGCAAGTCCTTGTTCCTTTTGAACCTGGACACCGACACGGTGGTGTATACCTATAACCCCGACGAACAGCTGCCCATGGCCTCCATGACAAAAATCATGACCTACATTGTGGCCTACGAGCTAATTCCAGACATTGAGCACGCCTTGATTACCGTGCCCCAACAGGTGGAGGACGACCTGGAGGGCACGGGCAGCTCGTTGGCGGGCATCTTGGTGGGGGAGGAGCTCTCCGGGCTTCAAATGCTGAACCTGATGATGGTGCCCTCTGGCAACGACGCGGCCCTAACCTTTATGTACTACGTAGACGGCCTTTACGAAAGCGGCCGGCTAAGCGCTGAGAACCTGCCCAACCCCGAGGACCCGGGCACGCCCTCTTCTGGGGAGGAGGCGAAGCCCTCGGTCAGCCAGGATGACCAGGTGGAGGGGGAGATGATCGATTACAGCAAAAGCAGCTTTTTTGTGCAGCAGATGAATGCCAAGGCCAAAGAGCTGGGCTGTAAGAACACCCACTTTACGAATCCTCACGGCCTGCACCACCCGGACCACTACTCCACTGCCCGGGACATGGCCACTATTGCCAAGTACGCCATGAGCCTGCCCAACTTTTCCAGCATCGTCAAGCAGGACTACTACCCCAAGGAGCCCACCAACCTGGACCCGGACCCAGACGGCGCCACCACCACCAACAAAATGCTGCTGAACTATCCGGACCACCTGGGCAACAGCTACTTTTATACCTACGCAAACGGCATTAAAACCGGGTCCCACGACCAGGCGGGATTTTGCCTAACGGCCTCGGCTACAGCCTATGGCTACACCTATATCGGGGTGGCCATGGGGGACATGGAGGGCTACCAGCAGGACGTCCATAACGAGATGCGGGACTTGCGTACCTTGTTTCGCTGGGCCCTAACCGAGCTGGAGAAAAAGACTGTGGTCTCCCAAGGGGACATCCTCAGCTCGGTGAAGCTGGAGTACGCTTTTCAAAAGGACGAGCTTCAGCTGGCGGCAGACCGGAATGTCAGTGTAATGCTGCCCAAAAGCGTGGAGCCGGAATCGATTATAAAAACCGTGACCAAGCCGGAAAGCGTCCAGGCTCCGATCCGCAAAGGCGAGGTCATTGGCACCGTGGTGCTCAGCTATGCCAATGAGGAGATTGCCACAGTAGACGTGGTAGCTACCGAGTCGGTGGCCCGCAGCGACCTGATCGCCGGGTGGGAACAGGGAAAATCCTTACTAACCGCCCCCTGGTTTATCGCGGTAATGGCCGCCATTGGCGCGCTAATTTTGGTTTATCTCATTCTGGTGGTCTTTTATAAGAGGAAACAGCGGCAGCTGCGGCGGGTTCGAAAGTTCCGGGATATGTAAGGGCCGCTAGGCACAGGACCCGAGCCGGTAGGAAGAGACTTTATGCCTGCAAAGACCATTCCGCATCATGCAATTCAGAAGCCATTTGCTTTATCTAGGGCTTGTCTGAAACATCGGAAACGCCGTTCTTTCCGCCCCATATGGGTGGATTTTTGTGTGGGAAATTCTCGAAATACCAGAAAGGATTCCCCGCGGATTTCTCCTTGAAACCGCCGCGTCTTGCGCGAAAATCCGGCACTTCCTCTATGTTCAAACAGGCTCTACTCCCAAAGACAAAAAAGACCGGGCGCGGAAACATGGCTGCGCTTCGGTCTCATTTTGTAATGAGGACAGGCCCGGCGGTGTACCCCTATAGGAAACACACAGGAAAACCGGCCAAGCTGATTTTTAAGTGAGCCGGCTTTGCTACCCTGATTCAAAGGAATCAAAATGGCTTTTGACTGTGTTAACGATCTCTTTTCAACACGGCAAATCCGGCGGCCCCTATTGCGGCGTACAATGCTAAAAACACCATCCAATGGAACAGACCGATGGGGTATGGAGCGGCCATCTGGCGCAGCAGCGCCCCCACTGCCATAGATGCGGGCATAAAGGCCATACCCAGCAGGTCCAGAAGCTTTACCCACAGGCCAGGCTTTTCGGCAGAAATGGCCCGGCCGATAAAGTAAGCGGCCACGCCCACTGCCTGTATGACTGCGCCCCCTAAGACATTAGACAGGCTCTGCTCCTCGTACCAACCCCCCAGGCCCAGAAAAAGGCCGATAAAAATGAACCCCACTGAGGCAATGTACAGAATGCGGCTACCCAGCCGGGTGTCGCCGCCGGCAGAGGGAGGAGGCTCGATTCCCTTCAACAGGTAGTCGGTACTCACTTGGAAGTAGTCGCTAAGGAGGAGTACCTTGTCCAAGTCGGGCGTGCTCTGCTCGCCCTCCCATTTGGAAACCGCTTGGCGGGACACCCCCACCCGGTCGGCCAGCTCTTCTTGAGAGATGCCCCGGGCTTTTCGCAGGGCTTGAATACGGTCCGCGATATTCATCATAAAACACTCCTTTCGTTTGTGCCTATTATAGCACGCAAGCGGTTGCTAGGCTACCACCCAGGGCTGGTAATGTGTCAACGGGGAGTTGCACAGGCAAAAAAAGCTTGCGAAGGGCGGGGACTTGGATGTATAATAAAAAAATATAGAATCAGCGCCGGCAAAAGGAGACGCGATGAAAATGAAAGCCGTAATACAGATTCTACGGGGCCTTTTGGCCCTTTTGTGGATTTTTCTGCTGGCAGGGGACCTGCTTCTTTTTACCAGCCAGAGCGATCCGCCAGAGGCCTTTGGCTATATGTTCTTTACTGTGGGGGATGCCGCGATGGAGCCGGAGCTGCACAGCGGCGACCTGGCCCTTATTAAAAAGGGCAAAGCCGCCCAGCCCGGGGATGTGATCTTCTATAAGGGTCCCCAGGGTCCGGCCCTGGGACGGATCGTGGGGACCAGCCAGGGACAGAGTATCATCCAAGCCGATAATGTTTCCGAAAGCAAGGCCCTGCTTATGGACCCTGCCGCCACAGACCAGGTGCTGGTTACCTATCTGCCGGGGTTTGGGGGTGCGGCTGCGCTTTTGTGCAGCCCGGGCGGCATCGCGGCGCTGGGCGTGGTGGGCGCGGCGTTGATTTTTCTGCCGGGCCTGCTGCTGCGGACTCCTTCGGAGCCAAACCGCCGCCAGACTGGCTATAAGGCCCGGCATTAAGGGGCCTTTTTGGACAAGGCCTGGGCTTTTTAACGCCTTTGGAAAGACTGACGAAACCTTTGCGGCCTGTCCCTGGTCATATTTCGCATTATTTATAACTTCAGCAGGGAGGCTCCCTTAGGAGGCAACATGGAATTACCCAAAAAATATAAAAAAGAATTTAGCCACAGCTATGCCCTGGGGCCTTTCCCCACTTTCGAGCTGCTGAAAAGCCGCCCCCAGGCAGTACGGGCGGTGTATTACCGGGAGGATTTTCGCGAGAAGGACAAGCTTTGTGCCCTTTGTGAAGAGCTGGGGGTGCCCTTCCACTGTGCCCAAAAGGTTCTGGAACGCATTGCCCAAAAAGAGGTCTGCTACGCCGCCGGAGAGCTGTACAAGTACCCCGGCTGCTTAAACCCCGCAGCGCCCCATGTGGCCCTGGTGCAGCCCTCAGATATGGGTAACCTAGGCACCATTCAGCGCACGCTGTTGGGCTTTGGCATCCGGAACCTGGCCCTCATTGGCGGTGGGGCGGACCGCTGGCACCCCAAGACCCTGCGGGCCTCCATGGGCGCGGCTTTCCGGCTGGAAATAGAGGAGTTTGCGGATTTTCCCGCCTATCTTGCCGCCTATGGCAAAGGGCGGGAGATATTTCCCTTTATGCTGGACGGCGCCACAGTACTGACCCCGGAAACTTGTCCCCAGCCGGGGCTGTATACCCTTGTGTTCGGCAACGAGGCCACCGGCTTGCCCCCAGAATTTCAGCGCTATGGGAAGAGCTTGTTCATTGCCCAAAGCGAGATGGTAGACTCCCTGAACCTGGCGGTCGCCGTGGCGGTGGGGACCTACCTATTCACCAATAGAAGGGGGGCGCGGCCATGAGGGCGGCGGTACTGGCGGACGTGCATGGCAATTACCTGGCCCTGAAGGCCTGCCTGGACTATGCCCAGACCCGGGGCGTGGAGAATTATCTGTTTTTAGGAGACTACGTCACAGACCATCCCTACCCCCAGCGGGTGCTGGAGCTGCTCTACCAGGTAAAAAGCCGTTATGCCTGCCGGTTTATCCGGGGCAACCGGGAGGAGTATATGCTGGCCCACCGGGAGAACCCCGGGGAATGGCGGGAGTGCTCTTCCCAGGGGGCGCTGCTGCACTGCTATGAGAATCTCACCGAAAAGGACCTGGCTTGGTTTCAAAGCCTGCCTATTTATGATGAATGGCGGCCAGCCGGGGCCCCGGCGGTGGCTCTTTGCCACGGTTCGCCCCAAAAAACCCGGGCCGCTATGCGGGGAGAGGACGGCACCTTACAGCAGTTGGCGGTCCTGGGCCCAGACCTACTGTTAAAGGGCCACAACCACAAACAGTGGAGCCTTTTTCACCAAGGCAAGCGGTTGGTTTGCGTGGGGTCGGTGGGCAACCCGGTATGCAGAAGAGCCCGGCCGGGAACAGCCCAGGCCACCGAGCTGGCAAAGGTGGCGCAGATGACGCTGCTCCACTTGGAGGAAGGCCGCTGGAGGCCGGAATTTTTGCGCATCCCCTATGACTGGCAGAGAACGCTCCGAGAGCTGGAGACCTCTGGCCTGGCAGCACGCGCGCCGGTTTGGGCTGCTATGCTGCGGTATAACGTGCTAACGGGCAACGACCCCTGCGGGGCTGTGCCGGCCTGGGCGGCACAGCTGTACCAGAAAGAGTGCGGGCAGCTGCTGCCCTGGCCCCAAGTGCCGGAGGAATACTGGCGAAAAGCGGCGGGGGAATACGGCGTGGAGCTATATCCATAAGCCAAGAGAGAGGGGCGCATTTCGCGGTGAAAGGGCCTTGGGCCCCTTTCAGGATGTGGGGTCTGCCATATGAACCGACCGGGCCGGCAGACGAAACCAGAGTTCCGCGGCCTTGCCCTGTCAAGTAACGCGAAGAAACAAGCAAAGTTTCACAAAGCCTAACCCGCCTCTTAGGCAAAAAGGCAGGGCTGGGGCAGCGGCCCGCCAGCCCATACCGCAAAAATGGGCGGAAAGGCGGCCCCAGCCGGAGATCATACCAAATAAGATAGATTACCGACTAAGTTATTATAGAGAGGAACAATCATGGCACAACGAATCCGGAACATGACCGAGGGCAGCCCGGTCAAATTGCTGATCTCTTTCGCTCTACCTCTGATGGTGGGAAACGTTTTTCAACAACTATATACTGTAGTGGATACCGCTGTGGTGGGCCAGGTGGTGGGGGTTCAGGCACTGGCGGCCCTGGGCGCGGCCGACTGGCTGAACTGGCTGGTGCTTAGCGTAGTGCAGGGCTTGGCCCAGGGGTTCTCTATCCTGATGGCCCAGTACTTTGGCGCTAAGGACTACCGCCAGCTCTCCCGGTCGGTGGGGGTTTCGGTAACCCTGTGCGGCATTGGCGCTGTGGTGATGTTGGCGGTCAGCCAGCTGGCCGCGCACCCGGTTTTGCGGCTGCTGAACACCCCGGACGACATCATTGGAAATTCCATCCTGTATTTACGGATTATTTTCAGCGGCATTCCTATTGTAGCGGCATATAACCTGCTGGCCTCTATCCTGCGGGCCCTGGGGGACAGCAAAACCCCTTTGTACGCGGTGATTGTGGCCACTGTGGTGAATATCGTTCTGGACCTGCTCTTTGTGATGGGCCTGCACTGGGGCATTGCTGGAGCGGCGGGGGCCACGCTGATTGCCCAGGCGGTATCTACTGTCTACTGTTACCAGAATGTGCGCAGGCTGACCATCATTCAGCTGGAAAAGAGCGACTTTTGGCCCCAGCGGGAGATGACGGCCACCCTGCTGAAGCTGGGCTCGCCGGTGGCGTTGCAAAACGCCATTATCTCCGCCGGGGGCATGGTGGTGCAGTCTGTGGTGAACCGCTACGGCATGCTGTTTATCGCCGGGTTCACAGCTACCAACAAGCTGTACGGCCTGCTGGAGATTGCCGCTACCTCTTACGGCTACGCGGTGACCTCTTTTGTGGGGCAGAACCTGGGAGCACGGCTGATTAAGCGCATTAAACAGGGAATGCGCGCGGCGGCCATTATTGCCCTGATCACAGCCGCCGTTATCGCGGTGGCCATGCTGCTTTTGGGCAAGGGATTTTTGGGGCTATTCATCTCCGGCACGCCGGAGGAGGTGGAGGCTTCCATGGCCATTGCCTACCACTACCTGGCGGTGATGAGCCTTTGCCTGCCTATTCTGTACATGCTGCACATTTACCGCTCGGCCCTGATGGGGCTGGGGGATACGGTGGTGCCTATGGCCTCGGGCTTTGTGGAGATGGTCATGCGTGTGGGCATCGCGCTGCTTCTGCCCTTGGTGCTGGAGCAGGAGGGTATTTTCTATGCGGAGGTAGGGGCTTGGACCGGCGCTGCGGTGCTGCTGGTCTCGGCCTATTATATCAGGGTAAAGAGGCTATAGGAACGAAGAAGCAAGCGAAACTAAGAACCTGCACCGATAAGATTGGTGTATGGATTTTCGAGCAGATTTTGTCAGTGGCAAGGCGCGGAACCGCCGACAATCTGACGATTGATAAGGTTTTGTAACGCAGTCCAATGGAAAAATCTGCCGGAAAGGCATACGCAATATCCTATTGGTACAGGTTCTAAAAGGGAAGGCCCTTTGAGAGCTATCCAGGAGATGGATCTGCCCCTGTGGAGCGGGTGCCGTACTACAACAATTTTCCTCTTGCGTTAGACTGAAAAGAAGCCTATAATCATATTGATTATGGAATATTGAAAAAGGGAGACGTGGACATGAGCCTGCTGACCTATTCCTGCCTTGCGCTGCCCCTTTGGGGGGCGCTGTTCGCCCTTTATTTTATTCTGCGTGGAGCCAAGTTGGCGCGGGAAAGTCTGATTGCCAAGTGCGCGGCCAGTTTTTTGGCTGTGGGTTCGGCAGGCCTGGCCCTGTGCCTGGGTGGGGAAAATCCCATGACACAACCGGTGTTCTGGTTTTTTCTGCTGTGTACGGCGGCGGACGCTCTTTTAGAGCTGCAATTTGTCTTGGGGATGCTGGTGTTTGGCGGGGCCCATGTCTGCCTGGTGGTGTGGCTTTGGGGCCTGGCCCCGGTGAGTCCCTGGAGTCTGGCGGTGTGGGCGGCGGCCTATCTGGGGGTGGCCTGGCTGTTCCGAAAAGAGCTGCCCACCCTGGGCAGGCTGACCCTGCCCTTTTGTCTGTACCCAGCACTGCTGGGGGCCTCGCTGGCCCTGGGGGTGGTGCTGCCCTTTACAGCAGGGGCAGAATACTGGCCCCTGGCTGTGGGGACGGCGTGCTTTTTCGTCTCGGACATGATGGTAGCCAAGGGAGAGCTGAGCCACTTGCCGGACTTTTGGCATAAGCCAGTGATGCTCCTGTACTGGGCGGCTCTATACCTGATCGCAGCGCCTCTTTGGGGCAGATAAGAACAGGTGGTGAAAAGTTTTCTCCTTGCTGTTTAGGGCTTGTTTGAACATAGAGGGAATGACGGATTCTTGACCAGAAGTGGTCAGCTTCCAGGAGAAAACCACAAGAAATCCTTGCGGTATTACGAGGACTTTCGACGCGGAAGAGGGCCGCTTCTGGGTGAAAAGACGGCGTTTTCCATGTTTCAAACAAGCCTTAGAAAAGCTAAAGCCCCACTGAAGCCTTTTGGACTGTAATTGGTCCAGAGGCTTGGTATGCAAAAGTACAGGAGCGCCTGGGTTCGCCTTGGGATTGTAGGACAGAAGGGGATTTGCGGGAGGCTACGAAATACACTTTCTAAGGCACGAATATACACAACCGGGCACACAATCGAAGGGGGGCCGCCCCGCTTTAAAAAGCGGGATGCAAAAGGAAAGAAAGCGGAAATTGCTTGAAATCGCACCACACTGGCTAAGGCTTGTTTGAAAAATCGCAAACACTGTCTTTTTCCCGGTCCGGGCGGATTGGTGTGTGGAAAATCCTCGTAATACGAAAGGATTCCTTGCGGCTTTCTTCGTCAAACCGCACCGGCCAGGGCAAAAAGACGGCACTTTCTCTATTTTCTAACCAGCCCTAAAGTGGAACGCATCTCACTAAAAATGGAAAGAAAGGACTTATTTTTTATGCTTCTCTCAAAGCTGCTGGCTTCCCTGGGCCTGACCGGGGGCTTTCAGGATGTGGAAATAACCGACTTGGTCTACGATTCCCGCAGGGCCTGCCCTGGCTGCGCGTTTTTCTGCCTGCGGGGATCCGCCTCGGATGGCCACCGGTTTGCCGCCGGGGCGGCCGGGGCTGGGGCCGCGGTGGTGATTGCCCAGGAACCGGTAGAGGCCCCTGGAACCCAGGTGATCCTGGTGGAGGACACGAAAAAGGCCCTGTCTCTAATGAGCGCCGCCTTTTTCGGCGATCCCGCCAAGAACGCCCTAAAGGTCATTGGCATTACGGGCACCAAGGGCAAGACCACCACGGCCTATATGATCCGTTCCATCCTAGAAGCCGCCGGGCACAAGACCGGGGTGATGGGCACCATTGGCGCGGTAATCGGGGAGGAGGTGACCCCACTGCCCAACACCACCCCCATCAGCTACGAGGTGCAAAAGCACCTGCGCCGGATGGCGGACAGGGGCTGCGAATATGCGGTAATGGAGGTCAGCTCCATCGGTCTGAAGGACGACCGGGTCTACGGCCTGCCCTTTGCCCTGGGGGTGTTTACCAACTTCTCCGAGGACCACATCGGCGGTGTGGAGCACAAGGATATGGCGGAGTATCTGGCCTGCAAGGCTATGCTGTTCCGCATGTGTCCGGTGGGGGTGGTGAACGCCGACGACCCGGCCGCAGAGGAGCTTTTGGCCCAAAGCGCCTGCACGGCGTACCGCTACGGCTTCTCCCCCGCCGCCCAGCTGCGGGGGGAAAACTGCCGCCATCTGAGCCGGCCCGGGATGCTGGGGGTGGCCTTTGAGGCGGCCGGGGACCTAAGCTTTACCGTCCAGGTGGGGGTTCCCGGGAAATTCAACGCTTACAACGCCTTGGCAGCTATTGGCTGCTGCCATCAGCTGGGGATTTCTGTAGAAGCCATGAAAGAGGGGCTGCGCGCGGTGCGGGTCAAGGGCCGGGTGGAGCCGGTGCCGGTGCCCGGCCCCTATACCCTGCTGCTGGACTATGCCCATAACGCCGTAAGTATGGAGAGTCTGCTGCGCACCCTGCGGGAGTATGAGCCCCGGCGGCTCATCTGCCTGTTCGGCGCGGGAGGCAACCGCCCCAAGGTGCGCAGGTATGAGATGGGGGAGGCCAGCGGAAGGCTGGCGGACCTGTCAGTGGTTACGGCGGACAATTCCCGGTTTGAGGACGTGCTGGACATTATAGAGGATATAAAGGTAGGTTTGGGCAAGACCAGCGGGGAATATATGGTGATTCCGGACCGTCGAGAGGCGATTCGGTGGTGTCTGGAGAATGCCCAGGAGGGAGACATCATTGTGCTGGCGGGCAAGGGCCATGAGGACTACCAGGAGATTCAGGGGGTGAAGCATCCCTTTGACGAGCGGGCGGTCATCCGGGAAATTCTGAATTGCCTTAGCCAATAAACGGACTTTAAACAGTGAATATGGTTCAAAGGAATCAGAATGATTGTTTGGATCCAAGGTGGCAGCCCCGCACCCGCAACTTGGCTTTGCGGATTTTTAAGGCAACCCCGCACCATTCGCGGCTGGCGCCTTAAGCACCGTCTTGCTTGCAGATTTTCCGTGATAGGGCACAGCTTTCGCTTGTCAATGGTGAGATGGACGGCGCTCAATCTGTACCCTCTGAAGAAAAATCTGACTGCCCAATACGGTACTTAGAATTGTGCGGTGTTGCCTTAAATGCGTTTACAGTACCGCTCCCTTCGGATAAGGGAATACAAAAATGGAGAGGAATTTCTAATGGACAAGGACATCGTGACCTATCAACGGCACTTGGACGATTTTTGCTTCCTTGGAAACACAAATGTTGTAGACGACAGCTCTGACTTTGCCGCGATATGGGATAATTTTTTTCAAATGGGCGGGTATGAGCCCATCCTGCCCTACGCGGTGGATGAAAAACCCATTAATGTGTGGTTCCATGGCCCCCAGGGCCAGCGGGTCTACTGCCAGGGCCTCTTTGTAAAGAATGTGGACCATACGCCTGAAGGCTACACTTTGATGGACTTCCCCGGCGGCGACTATCTGGCCGTCACCACGGAGTGGATGGAGACCAACGAGGAAGCTGTGGGGGACGCTGGAAACGGCCGCTGTAACGAGTATGCCGACACGGTAGAGATACCCGCGGGCTGGGTGCGGGCCGACGGGCCAGAGTCCTTGATATTTCGGATAGAGAAGGAGAACGCAAACACGCCCCAGGGCAGCCGCTACGAGGTATGGGTGCCCATTTGGAAAATATAAACCCAGCGATCTGGGAAAATAAAAATGGAGGGAATGCACATGAACAAAATCATCGAAGCCGCTTTGCTGGAATCCTTTGAGAGGAATTTTGCCGCCGATCCCGCTAAGCGCGTTGCCCAGCGGGCCGCTACTGCCAACGGGATTGGCAAAGCTGCCCTAAACCCCTTTACCCAGCGGGAGGACAGATACCAGTTTTCTGTTCAGCTGGAGGGAGGCAAAATCACCAACCAAAAGGCCTCTGGCCGCTGCTGGATGTTCGCCGCTATGAATACCATGCGGATGGAAGTGATGAAAAAGCTGAACTTGGAAACCTTTGAGCTCTCTCAAAACTACCTGCTCTTCTTCGATAAGCTGGAAAAGTCCAACTATTTTTTAGAGGCCATTCTGGAAACCCTGGATGAGCCCACGAACGGCCGGCTGATTGCCCATCTGCTGATGGCCCCCCTGAACGATGGAGGCCAATGGGATATGCTGTGTAACCTGGTGGAAAAATATGGCGTGGTGCCCAAAGACGCCATGCCCGAAACCGTGTGCTCCTCCGCCACAGGAGAGGTGACCTCCTATATGACCCGCAAACTGCGGGAGTTCGCCTGCGTTCTGCGGGAGGGTCACGCCGCGGGCAAGACCGCCGGAGAGCTGCGGGAACAGAAAGAGGCTATGCTGGCTACCATTTACAATATGTTGTGCGTTGCTTTGGGGCAGCCTCCCAAGACCTTCACCCTGGAAGTCCGGGACAAGGACAAGAAATTTATTCGCGATACGTGCCTGACGGGTAAGGATTTCTATGAAAAGTATGTGGGCTGGGACCTTTCGAACTATGTGAGCTTGATCAACGCGACCACTGCCGATAAGCCCTTCCACAAGACGTTTACAGTGAAGCTGCTAGGCAATGTGATAGAGGGCCGGCCTGTGAAGTACCTAAACCTGCCGGTGGAGGACCTAAAGCAGGCCGCCATCCGCCAGATGCAGGACGGAAGCCCGGTGTGGTTTGGCTGTGACGTGGGCAAATGCTCCACGCGGGATGGAGGCATTATGGACCTGGAAGCCCTGAAGGTGAACGAGCTCTTCGGCACCGAGTTTGGCATGAACAAAGCCCAACGTCTGGACTATGGAGACAGCCTGATGACCCACGCCATGGTGTTCCAGGGAGTAAACCTGGACGAGGAGGGTAAGCCCACCCGCTGGCGGGTAGAAAACAGCTGGGGCAAGGATGCCGGTGTAGACGGCTACTATGTGATGAGCGACCAATGGTTTACGGAGTATACCTACCAGGTGGTGGTACATAAAAAGTACCTCTGCGAGGAACAGCAGAAGGAACTGGAGCAGGAGCCTATTCAGCTGGAGCCTTGGGATCCCATGGGCTCGCTGGCGTAAGCGCGTAAGAAAACAAAGAGGTGTTTTTTCATGAATCTCAGCATAGCCCAGATCCTGTCCGCCACAGGCGGCCGGCTGCTTTGCGGCAGGGAAGAGACCAGGGTTACCCATTTTATTACAGACAGCCGCCAGGCCGGGGCCGGGGCCATGTTTGTGCCGGTCCGGGGTGAGAAGGTGGACGGTCACGCCTTTATTGGGGCGGCCATCTCTGCCAGGGCCTGTGCCGCCTTTACAGACCATCCCCTGCCCCCTGAGGCTGGGGCCCTGGTTTTGGTGGAGGACTGCCGTGCCGCCTTACAGCGGACCGCGGCCTGGTACCGGGAGGGCTTTGATATTCCCATTGTGGGTATCACGGGCAGCGTGGGAAAAACCACTGCCAAGGAGATGGTGGCCCAGGCCCTTTCCGCCGGATTCCAGGTGCACAGGACCGCCGGCAACCAGAACAGCCAGGTGGGGGTGCCCATCACTGTGTGCGGCATGGGGCCGGAGCACACTGCCGCAGTGATTGAGATGGGCGTCAGTATGCCCGGGGAAATGGAGCGTATTGCCCGGGTGGTGAAGCCTACCTGCGTGGTGATGACCAATATCGGCACGTCCCACATAGAGTTCATGAAAACCCAGGAAAATATTTTGGCCGAGAAAGCCCGTATTGCCGGCTACCTGTCCGGGGCGGGCGCGCTGTTCGTCAACGGCGACGACCCGCTGCTGGCAGGCCTGCCTGGCGCCGTGCGGTTCGGCCTGGGAAAAAGCTGCCAGTGGCAGGGCGTGGACCTGGCCAGCACCCCAGAGGGCCAGGCCTTTACCTGCCTGGGTCCCGGGGGAGAGCGGGTGCCGGTACAGCTGCCAGTGGCTGGGGAACACAATGTGCGCAACGCCCTGGCCGCCCTGGCGGTGGCCGCACACCTGGGAGTCCCCCTGGAGAACGCGGCCCGGGCCCTGACCGCCTATGAGCCCCCGGCCATGCGCCAGCAGATGAAAGAGAGGCGGGGCGTCACCATAATCGACGACAGCTATAACGCGAGCCCGGACTCTATGCGCAGTTCCATAGACGTGCTGGCTTCCCGGGTAGGGGGGCGGCGGATCGCCGTTTTAGCCGGTATGCTTGAGCTGGGCAGCTATTCCCGGCAGGGACACCTGGACACTGGCCGCTACGCCAAGGAGAAGGGGGTAGAACTGCTGGCGGTAGGCGAGCTGGGCCGGGAGATTGCAGAAGGCTATGGCCCAGGGGCGGGGTGGGCTTCCACCAACCAGGAGGCGGCAGATCTGCTGAAAGGGACGCTGAAGTCTGGGGACAGTGTACTGGTGAAAGGCTCCCGGGGGATGCGGACCGAGGAGATTGTAGCCCAAATATTGGCAGAAGGTTAAATTTGTGACAAAAAGCAGACTTGTGACCCTTATGGGCAAGCCTGCTTTTTTTTGCGCTTCCACCGATTGATCTTGCGTCCTCTTCAGGTTTTTGGTATAATCAAAACAAATTAACGCAAGGGAGTCTTTCCGGTGGATTATCTAAAACTAAAAAGCGGCACCGACGTGCGTGGGGCCGCCATAGAAACAGAAAAAGATGGGCCCGTGCAGCTGACAGACCAGGCTGTGGGAGACATTGCCGCAGCCTTTTTGTGCTGGTGCGAAAAAAGGCTGGGCCAGCCAGCCAGCGGCCTGCGGGTGGCTGTGGGCCGGGATTCCCGGCTTTCTGGGCCGCGCATAGTCGCCGCTCTTCAAGAAGCCCTAACCCGCTACGGCTGTACATGCTTTGACTGCGGCCTGGCTTCTACCCCCTCCATGTTCATGGCGGTCCTGGACCTGCCGTGCCACTGCGCCATCCAGGTGACAGCCAGCCACCATCCCTTTCACCGCAATGGGCTAAAGTTTTTTACCCAGGACGGGGGCCTGGACAGTGGAGACATTACAGAAATTCTAGAGGCCGCCAATACGGGCGCCGCCCCCCGGCCCGCCCCTGGGGGCAGTTGGAACCAGTCGGACCATATGGCCCAGTACGCCGCCCACCTGCGGCAGCTGATTATGTCCGGCATTAGAGCGGTGGACTATGAACATCCCTTGACTGGCTTTAAAATTGCGGTGGATGCGGGCAACGGAGCTGGTGGCTTCTACGCCAGTCAGGTGCTGGCTCCCCTGGGCGCGGACGTGTCTGGCAGCCAGTTTCTGGAGCCGGACGGCCACTTCCCCAACCATATTCCCAACCCGGAGGATGCCAAAGCCATGGACGCAGCCTCTCAGGCCGTGCTCTCCTCTGGCGCGGACCTGGGGGTGATCTTTGACACGGATGTGGACCGGGCCGCTGTGGTGGACCGCCAGGGCCGGGAAATCAATCGCAACCGGCTGGTGGCTTTGGCCTCGGCCATTGCCCTGGAAAACGCCCCTGGGGGCATGGTGGTCACAGACTCCATTACTTCGGACGGACTCCACGAGTATATCGAGACCGCCCTGAGGGGAAAGCACCGGCGGTTTCAGCGGGGGTACAAAAACGTTATTAACGAGGCCCTGCGTATGAACGCCCAGGGGGTGGATTGCCCTCTGGCCATTGAGACCAGCGGCCACGCGGCCCTGCGGGAAAACTACTTTTTAGACGATGGGGCCTACCTGGTGACAAAAATTATTATCAAGATGGCGGCCCTGCGCCAAGAGGGCCGGGACCTGGAGGACCTGCTGGCTCCCTTAAAAGAACCTGTGGAAACTTTGGAGGTGCGGGTGCCCATTTTAGAGACGGACTTCCGGGCCCGGGGTAACCGGCTCATCGGGGACCTGGAGGCCTATGCCAAAGAAAAGGGCTGGCAGGTTGCTCCAGACAACTTCGAGGGGATCCGGGTGTCCTTTTCCAAGGGCCAGGGCGAGGGCTGGTTCTTGGTGCGGCTGTCGGTCCACGACCCCATTTTGCCCATCAATATTGAGAGCGACGCCCTGGATGGGGTGGAGATGATCCGGGGCCGGCTGCGGCGGTTCTTCGCACAGCACAGCCAGGGCCTGGACTTGGCAAAGCTATGACCAGGGGGAAGCCAAAGGCCCTAGTGGCTATGAGCGGTGGGGTGGATTCCAGCGTAGCCGCCCTGCTGCTGGCCCGGGAGGGCTATGACTTGATGGGCGTAACCTTGAAGCTTTTTTCTAATGAGGACGCACTGGCGGACCCAGGGGAAAAGGCCTGCTGCTCTATAGACAGCGTTAACGATGCCCGAGCGGTGTGTGCACGGCTGAAGATGCCCTTTTATGTGTTCAACTTCTCAGAGGAATTCCGCCGCCAGGTGATGGACCGCTTTGTAGGGGCCTACGCCCGGGGAGAAACCCCCAATCCCTGCATTGACTGCAACCGTTACGTGAAGCTGGGAAAGCTCTTTCATCGGGCGGAGGAGATTGGGTGCCGGTATGTTGCCACTGGCCACTATGCCCGGGTAGAGTGCTGCCCAGAAACTGGGCGCTGGCTGCTGAAAACAGGCCTGGACCCAGACAAAGACCAGAGCTATGTGCTCTATAACCTGACCCAAAAGCAGCTTTCGATGCTGCTTTTGCCCCTAGGAGGCTTGTCCAAAGCCCAGGTACGGGAACTGGCCCACCAGGCGGGCTTTGTCAACGCTCACCGCCAGGAGAGCCAGGACATCTGCTTTGTGCCAGACGGAGACTACGCCGGATTTATCCAGCGGCATGCAGGCAGGACTTTTCCCGCTGGAGATTTTACTGGCACGGCGGGGCAGGTCTATGGACGGCACAGGGGGATTATCCACTATACCGTAGGCCAGCGGAAGGGCCTGGGGCTGTCTTTCCCCCAGCCCATGTATGTATGCGAGGTGGACCCCGTAGCCAACCAGGTGGTGCTGGGGGAACACAAGGAGCTTTTTTCAGACCGCCTAACCGCCCGGGACCTGAACTTTATCTCCGTGGCGGACATTCAAGAACCCATGCGGGTCCAGGCGAAAATCCGCTACCGGCACGGCGCCCAGCCTGCCCATGTAGTGCAGACCGCTCCTGACACCCTGCAAGTGGTGTTTGACGAGCCCCAGCGGGCCATTACCAGGGGCCAGGCAGTGGTGCTGTACCAGGGAGACGTGGTGGTGGGTGGGGGCACTATTACATCAGCAGGAAAAGGAGAGCAAACATAAGCTCGTTGTTTCCCCCGTCGCCCCCCAGCAGGAGGAGAAGCGCCAAAAGCAGGGTGCGCTCCCGATCTTGGAAAAGTTCGTCCAGCAGGCTGGGAGTGGCTGGAGGAGTGGCAGGGGCGGCCGGCTGGGGGGGCTCTGCAGGGGGTGGCGGCGAAGGCTCCGGCTGGGGCGGCTCCTGGTGAGGCGTAGTTGGCATGGGCTGTGGGGAGCGGTTTCGGCCCTGCTGCCGTGCCCGAGACTGCATCTCCCGGGCGCGGCGGGCGGCTTCCTCTTGCATACGGCGCAGATCCATCTCGGGCATGGCAGGGACCTCCTTTTACTTTCCCAGCCCCGCGCTGCCCAACAGAGGGAGCAGACGCATGAGCTGTAAAATTTTTACCGCTTCGTCGATCTTCTGCTGTCGGGCTCCGCTAAGCAGGGGCCGCAGGGCCTGTAGCAGCCGGGTGGAATCGTCTTCCCGGTTAACCTGGCTTAGCAGGGGGGCCAGCCTGGCCACCAGGGCCAGGGTGTCTGGCGGCCCCAGAGCGCTTGTGGAGTTCTGGCTGGGGTGATCCTGGGGCGTACTGCCCCCGCCGGCCAAAGAGCCCAGCATCCCTGCTAAAGCAGAGAGGTCTGGCCCGCCGCCTCCGCTGGCCGGAGCGCTTTGGGCGGCAGGGGCAGCCTGGGCCGCGTCTTGGGAAAGGCCTAGAGAACTCATGACGCTTTGCAGCTGACGCATACTATTGGGATCGGACAGAAATTGCGTGATTTGTTGATTCAGGTCGTCCAGGCGGACCGCCCCCTTTCCTGATTATATAGTAACCCCACTTTAAAATCGGTAGATACCGATTTTAAAGCTAGGCAGCTACGCTGCCTGGCTCAAAAGAGGTAAAATGCCTCTTTTGAACTGTGTTAACTATACCAGACTTACTTTCCTCCTTGCAGCATCTGTAGCAGCTTTTGGGCCTGGGGGCTGGATAGAAGCTTTTGGGCCGCCTGGGGGTCTGAGAGTACCTTTTGCATGGCTTCACTCTCTGGGGCGCTTACATTGCCCAGCAGTTTGGCCAGCTGGCCGTTTTGGGCTGCCTCTTTCAGCGCTTCGGGAGTGGACCCCATGCGCTGGGCGGTTATTTTTAACAGGGCTTCCAGCCGGTTGTTGGAGCCATTATTGTCCATTGGGAAAACCTCCTTTTCTCATGGAAATGGGAGAACATATGGTGAAGAGCCAGTTTGATCGCCCGCTTTAAAAGCGTCACTTGTCCCTCTTGCGGCTTCCATCTGTTTTTTCTGGGGTTTGGTTAGAATAGAGATAATAGGCAGATAGATATTTTGACGCTGTCTGCTGCTGAAAAAGGGATTTTGGCAAATGTTCCAGCTATTAAAGAGGATGCTGGCCCTTTCCATACTATGCGTCTGCGGCG
Organism: Oscillospiraceae bacterium; assembly: GCA_910574935.1. Taxonomy (GTDB): domain Bacteria; phylum Bacillota; class Clostridia; order Oscillospirales; family Acutalibacteraceae; genus Acutalibacter; species Acutalibacter intestini. Next base: position 203,309 of record CAJTCU010000003.1, on the reverse strand, counting down.
GGTTTGATTCATCCGACGGAACACAGAACAGGCGGAATCGTCGCCTGACGAAAATTTGGGAGGAGTAGAAATGCGTATTTTAGTGATGTCCGATACCCATGGGGACAGTGAAAGCCTGCGCCGGGCCATTCTTGCCCAGCCCAAGGCCGAGGCTGTTATCCACCTGGGAGACGGAGAAGAAGAAATGGAACGGGCCCGGCGGAACTTTCCAGAAAAGACCTTTCTGCCGGTGCGGGGCAACTGCGATTGGGGCTCCACCCTGCCGGTAACCGGAGAGTTCGAGGCCCAGGGCGTGAAAATCTTCTACACCCATGGCCACCTGTACGGGGTAAAGTCTGGAGACTACCATATCCTTGCGGCGGCCCGGGAACACAAGGCCCAGGTGCTGCTTTTTGGCCACACCCATTTGCCCCGGGAGGACTATGAGGACGGCCTGTACATTATGAACCCCGGGCGGCTCAACGGCTGGGGGGCCACCTACGGCATTCTGGACATTACGCCCCAGGGCATTGTCACCAATATCATGAAATTATCATAATTGTGAAAAGGAGAGCCTACGGATGCTTACCCAAAAGAAAAAGGAATTTATCGAGTTTATGCTTTCCGCCAATGTACTGCGCTTTGGAGAGTTTGTTACAAAAAGCGGCAGGAATACCCAGTACTTTGTCAACACCGGCCTGTACCGCACTGGGGCCCAGATCTCGCGCTTGGGAAGCTACTATGCCGCTTTGGTAATGGAGGCCACAGGCGGCCGCTTTGACGCACTGTTCGGCCCGGCCTATAAGGGAATCCCTTTGGCCACAGCCTGCGCTACAGCCCTGTGGCGGGACCACCAGGTGGACAAGCCGTACTTCTTCAACCGAAAAGAGGCCAAAGACCACGGCGAGGGCGGCGTCACGGTGGGGTATCAGCCCAAAGACGGCGACCGCCTAATAATTATTGAAGACGTGATTACAGCGGGCACCGCGGTGCGGGAGTCCATGTCCATTTTAAAGGCTTGCGGGGACGTGAGGGTTTCGGATGTGTTCATCAGCGTAAACCGTTGCGAGGTGGGCCAAACCCCGGGCAAGACCGCTATTATGGAGGTGGAAGAGGAGTTTGGCCTGAAGGTGCACCCCATTGTGACAGTGGTGGATATTCACGAATATCTAAAGGAGAATGGCGCAGACCCTGCCCTGGTGGCGGCCATGGAGGGGTATATGGAAAAATATTGTGTTTTGTAAAGGGCCAGAGTCTGTTAGAAAACGCCGAAACAGGGTCAGTTTTGCCCAGAAATGGTGGCTTCGGCGTCAAAAATCCTGGAAAGGCGCCAGCATTTCTTGCGGTTGTTTCCTGGAACCCACTTGTTTCTGAGCAAAAATCCAGCATTTTTCCGATTTGAAAAACAGATTCTAGGGATTGTTTGAAACATGGAAAACGCCGTTTTTTCCCAGAAGAGGCCCCGTTCCGCGTGAAAAATCCGGGTCAACCGCTGGGTTGACTTGCGGAATTCTCCTTGTAATGGACCTCCCCTGGTTAAAAATCCGCCATTCTCCCTATGTTCAAACAAAGGCCTAAGAGAAGCTTTCCGGCTTGACCATAGAGCCAGTGGAACACCCGATACACGGGTTTTATCTGAATGATCGCACAAAGCAGCATAAGACAGGGGGGACCAGGAGGACGGTGTGGGTCTGGGGAAAGCGGGCGGATAAGCGCAATGCCTCTACCAAGCCGGTAAACAATCCCCTGTGGGCCTATAGGCTATGAAAAAAACAAGACAAGGAGTTCCCTATGCCCAGATTCTTTATCTCCGGCCCACCGGCCTCCCCTTTCTTGCTGGAGGGCGAAGCCGGACGTCATGCGGCCAAAGTTCTGCGCCTGCGCCCAGGCGAGGCGGTTACGCTGTGCAATGGCCAGGGGCAGGACTATCCCGCCGTGGTCCTGGAAACTGCCCCTGGGGGTCTTTTGCTGGATGTTGCCCCACCCACGCCCAGCCGGGGGGAACCTGCCGCCTGGGTCACAGTCTGCCAATGCCTGCCGAAGGGGGACAAGCTGGAAACTGTGGTACAGAAGTCTGTGGAATTGGGCGCCGCTGCGGTTTGGCCCATTGAGAGCAGCCGCTGCGTGGCCAGATGGAGCCCGGAAGCGGTGGAAAAGAAAACCGCCCGCCTGCAAAAGATCGCCCTGGAGGCAGCCATGCAGAGCGGCCGGGGAATTGTGCCGGAAATTCTGCCTCCGGCCCCACTAAAGGCCGCTTTAAAAGCTGCCGCGGCCCAGGGAGAGGCCCTGTTTCTCTATGAAGAGGGGATGGACAGCTTTAAGACGGCGCTGCAAACCGCGGGGCAAAAGCTCTTTCTCTTTGTGGGGCCAGAGGGGGGATTTGCCCCAGAAGAGGCTGCGCTGGCCCGATCCCTGGGGGCAAAGGTACTCAGCCTTGGGCCCCGGATTTTACGTGCAGAGACCGCGCCGTTGGCCGCGCTGGCCGCGATTTTTTATGAGAAGGGAGACTGGGAACGATGAGCACCGTGCTGGTCACAGGGGCGTCCGGGGGCATTGGCCAGGCGCTGGCTTTGGCTTTTGCCAAAAAGGGATATTCGGTGGCCGTCCACTATAACAGTCGCCGGGCAGAGGCTGTATCAACCGTAAAACAAATTATAGAGGACGGTGGGCGGGCCCAGGCCTTTGGGGCGGACCTGACCCATGAGGACCAGGTAGCGGAACTGTTTGCGCAGGTGGAGGGCTCTTTGGGACCTGTGGAGGTATTGGTGAATAATGCGGGCGTCTCTTGGGTGGGCCTGCTAACAGACATGAGTCTTTCGGACTGGCGGCGGGTGATGGACGCCAATTGTACCAGCGCATTCCTCTGCTGCCGCAGGGCTTTGGAGCCCATGATCCAGGCAAAACGGGGCAGTATTATAAATGTCAGCTCTATGTGGGGGCAGTCGGGGGCCTCTTGCGAGGCGGCCTATTCCGCTTCTAAGGCAGCGCTGATTGGCTTGACCCAGGCTTTGGCCCAGGAGGAGGGTCCTTCGGGCATTCGGGTAAACTGTATTGCCCCAGGGGCTATTGACACGCCTATGAACAGCCACCTCTCTCCAGAAGAAAAGGCGGCTCTGTGCCAGGACACTCCCCTGCTGCGGCTAGGCAGGCCGGAGGAGGTGGCCCAGGCAGCGGTATTTTTGGCCGAAAATCCTTTCATCACCGGTCAGGTGCTGGGAGTGAACGGGGGATACCTCATATGATGGAAAGAACTCTTTTTATCAGTGACCTGGATGGCACGCTATTAGACCAAAGGGACCGTCTGCCGCCTTTTACACTGGAGGTCTTGAACCGGCTGGTGGACCAGGGGGTGCTGTTTACCTTTGCCACAGCCCGGTCCTATCATTCGGCCAGGGTGGTGGCAAAAGGGCTGGCGCCCCGAATTCCATGGATTGTCCACAACGGCGCGTTTATGGTGGAGGGCAGCAGTGGCCGGCGGGTATTCGAAACCTTTTTCACCCCAGACCAGCGGGGGTATATTCTCTCCGCTAGCAGAAAGCTGGGACTTTGGCCCCTGGTGTACGCTGTGGTAGAGGGGAAAGAGCGGGTGCTATATTTAACCAGTAAGACAGACCATCCGGGGATGAGGCACTATCTGGATAGCCGCCGTACGGACCAGCGCCTGCGGCCGGTATATTCCCCGGAAGAACTGCTGGCGGGAGAGACCTATTATTTTACGTTTATTGAGGATGAGGCCGCGCTGGCTCCCCTTTGGGACCAGTTAGGCGGGTTGAGCTGGGCCAACGGGACCTTTCAGCAGGAGCTGTACCGGGAGGAATACTGGCTGGAGCTAACCCCAAAACTGGCCACTAAGGCCCAGGCGGCGCTGCGGCTAAAGAAAGACTTGGGCTGCGGGCGGCTGGTGGCTTTTGGGGACGCCATGAACGACCTGCCGCTGTTTGCCGCAGCGGACGAAGCCTATGCGGTGGCCAACGCCATGGACCCGGTAAAGGCTGCGGCCACCGGGATAATCGGCAGTAATGAAGAAAACGGGGTGGCCAGATTTCTGCTGGAGCTGGGCTCCTCTATCTGCCCAAACCGATCCTATCATCTATAGGGAGAATCCACTATGAACCTATTTCAGAAAATTCTTCGTAACACGCTTTGGAAGACTCTTTCCTTCCTGCCCAAAGACCCCCGCAAGGTTGTATGCCAAAGCTTCTATGGCCGGGGTTTTTCTGACAGCCCCCGGGCTATTGCTGAAGAGCTGCTCCGCCGGGACTGGAAAGTTTATTGGGTGGTGGGCTCCCCCGGGGACGCCGTCAGCCTTCCCCAGGGGGTAAAGCCTGTCCTGCTGGACAGCCCGAAAGCCATTTATCACCTTTGTACCGCTGGGGTTTGGGTGGACAACTGCCGCAAATGGGCCTATACCCAGAAGCGGGGAGCTACCCGTTATGTACAAACCTGGCATGGATTCCCCTTGAAGCGTATTGAGGGGGATGCCGCCGGAGCTTTGCCAGAGGACTACCTGCAAGCAGCGAAAAGGGACTCTGCGATGTGTGATCTGTTTATCTCTAATAGCAGCTTCCTCACAGAGATCTACCATAGGGCCTTTTGGTATGGGGGCCAGGTGCTGGAGTGCGGCTTTCCCCGCAACGACCAGCTCTTTGGCCCAAAAGAAGAGGCTGCTGCCCGGGTGCGAAAAGTTCTGGGAATTAAAGGAGACAAGCGCCTGGTGCTATATGCCCCCACCTTCCGCAAGGATAAGGGCCTTTCCGTTTATGATATGGACTACGCCCGGTGCGCAGCGGCCCTGGGGCAGCGCTTTGGGGGGCAGTGGCTGGTGGTGGCGAAGCTGCATCCCAACATTGCGGAAAAAGCCCGGGAGATGCACCTGGACCCAGCTTTGGTAGTGAACGCCTCGGACTACCCAGACATTCAAGAGCTCTATATGGCCTGTGACGGGCTGGTGACAGACTATTCCTCTGTGATGTTTGACTATATGAATACAGGCAAGCCTTGCTTTTTGTACGTGAATGATTTGGAGGACTATAAAAGCGACCGGAATTTCTACTTTGATCTGGACAAGCTGCCCTTTGCCCGGGCAGAGGACAACCAGGGGCTGGAGCAGGCGATTCTGACGTTTGATCAGAAGGCCCAGCTAGAAAGGACCCGAGCATTTTGTAAGGAGTTTGGCATCAAAGAGGCCGGCCATGCCGCCAGCAGAGTGGCGGACTGGCTGGAGGGGCAAAACGGATAAAGGCCGCCGTTTTGCCCCTTGGTCTAGTATAGTTCTAGCTTTTCCCCGCAAAATAGACAGGAAAAAGCCATATTAAAGAAATGTTAATAAACAGTGTTTTGCATTTACGGGCAGTATGTGCTATAATGTCCAAAGAATATTTGGGAAGTTGGTAAATAAAGGCCCTATCACGGAACCTGGCGTTGGGCGAGACCGGCGTTCTAATGTTGCTCAAAGCCATCATGCCGTGTAATATGTGGGTTCCCAGCAAAAGGCCGCCCCTTGACCGTGCGATGTGTCTGCCTTTGGATACTTTCTAGAATACTCCACCGTAAGGGTGGTTTATATATAAAGGAATGATGTTACTTTGCATGGAATGATAAAGAAACTAAAACGAACCGTGGTCTTTTTACTGAAGATGGCCCTGTTCGCCTCCCTTTTTGGCATTTTTTTCGGCATTTTTAGCATACACAACCCATGGCTTTTCAACCTCTCCCGTACCACGGGTGTTACCATGGTTACCTTTGTGGTGCTGGGCATTTCGCTGATGTCCGTATACGGCGGTTACGCGGTGGGTACCCAGAAGAGTAAACCGATTATTCACTCCATGGCCTTAGCCACTATTATTACAGACCTGGTTACCCATTTGCAGCTGTCTATTATGAACACCAGCCAGTTTAATAACGACCACTTTGTCTACGAAACCCCCCACCTTCTCCTACTGGTGATGATTTTGCAGGTTCTTGTGATTATCTTTTTCGCCTATTTTGGCAACTATGTCTATTTTTCTTTGGAGCCGCCGGAGAACTGCTGCGTTATCTCCTCCTCCAGGCAGAGCCTGGGCAGTATTATCCCAAAGATTAAGCGGTTCCCAAAGCAGTACCAGATTGACGAGATCATCCGCTATGACGACCCAAAGGTGCTGGACGTTATCCTGCGCAATGACACCGTGTTTCTGTATGACGTGCCTGCCAAAGAGCGCAATGATCTGATCTCCTTCTGTTACCAGACCCAAAAAAATATTTATTATAATTTCGAGACCATTGATGTGGTGGCCCAAGGGGCAAAGTACGTGGCGCTAGACGACAAATCCCTGGTGATGTATACTGCCAAGGACCTGACCATGGAACAGCGCATCATCAAACGGTTGACAGACCTGGCCGTGGCTGTGGTGGGTTTGGTAGTGGCCAGCCCTATTATGCTGGCCTGCGCTGTGGCCATCAAGCTAGACGACCACGGGAAGGTGTTCTATAAGCAAAAACGCTTGACCAAATACGGCCGGGTGTTTGAGGTGTACAAGTTCCGCACCATGAAGGAAGAGAACTCCATCCATAAGTCAGTAACAGCCAACGATGACCGGATTACCCGGGTAGGTAAGGTGCTGCGGAAGTTCCGGCTGGACGAGCTGCCCCAGCTGCTGAATATCCTGAATGGAGACATGACCGTGGTGGGGCCTCGTCCGGAGATGCTGGAAAATGTAGAAAAATACACCAGTGAGCTGCCGGAGTTTTCCTACCGGCTGCGGATGAAGGCAGGACTGACAGGCCTGGCGCAGATCTCCGGCAAGTATAATACTTCGCCCAAGGACAAGCTGGTGATGGACCTGATGTATATTGAGAACTATAGCATCTGGCAGGACTTTAAGCTGATCTTCCAGACCATTACCGTGTTTTTGAAAGCCTCGGAGAGTACAGAGGCCTTTGGCCAGGAGGAGCTATATGATTTTGACACAGACCGGGAACGGGACCGAAAAAAGAAGAAAGCAGAAAAAGAAGCGGACTAACTAAAAAAAGAGAACCACCCAGCGGCAGAAAGAGCTTTTGAGGATAGCGAAAGCTGCCTTGAATGGGGGAAGCGGCAGCTTTAAAACAGCGTTCCTGGACCGGCCCTGTAGGCAGCTGACCTTGCTAGGCGCGCCACCGCGTGAACAGGAAGCGGATGGACACGGTATGCTGGGCTTGAAACGGCCGGAAAGCAGACGCTTTCCCACAGTGGATGGGGCCAAAAAGCCAAGAAAATGAAGAATATAAAGAAAGGGGATTTTTAGGATATGGCGATTGAGGATTATCTGTGCCGGGCCTATGGCGGCACGGCGGATGACTACGCGAAAGAGGCCGCCAGAGCGATGCTGGCCGGGGAAAAGAAGTTCATTGTAACCGCGAACCCCGAAATTATTATGCATGCCGAAAAAGACCCCGCCATCCGGGAACTGCTGCTCTGGGATCAGGCGGAGATCGTTCCGGACGGCATCAGTGTGGTAAAAGCCATGGAGATGCTGGGGCTGCCCGCGAAAGAACGCATTACTGGGGTGGACCTGGCGGAAAAGCTGCTGCGGGAGGCCGGACGGGCAGGGAAAAGCGTCTTTTTGTTGGGCGCAAAGGAAGAGGTGGTCTCGGCCCTGGCGGAGAAGCTGAGAAAGACCTACCCCGCCATGACGGTACGCTACCGCAACGGTTATGAAAAGGATAAGGACGGCATTTTTGACCAGATTGCTGCCCAGGCCCCGGACCTTACGCTGGTGGCCTTGGGAGTTCCGGCCCAGGAGCTGCTCATTTACCGGCACCTAAAGGAGTTTTCCAAAGGGGTGTTTATGGGGGTGGGGGGCTCCTTTGACGTGCTTAGCGGCAGTAAGCGCCGGGCCCCGGCCCTGTTTGTAAAAACCAACACCGAGTGGCTGTACCGTATTGCACGTGAGCCCTCCCGGCTAGGGCGGTTTTACCGGAACAATATTCAGTTTCTGCGCCAAGTGAAAAAGAGCGCCGCAAACTCCGCCTCTAGTCCCCGCTAAGGGGCTTTTGGGTCCAACCCGGCAGGCTTCCGCCATAAAGCAGCGGGCTTGGGCGCATGGCGCGGTCTGGGTGTGGGGGAAAATGTTGGCAGACCGTGTGCCACCGAAACTTGTTTTAAGGCGGCAATGCCGCGCCGCTCTAAGTACTGTATTGCGCAGCCAGATTTTTTGTTAAATTGTACAGATTGAGGGCGGTCAAGCTGGAGATGGACACGGGGATCTGGGAGATATGACGGAAACTACGCAAGCGAGACGGTGCTTAAGGCCTTAGCTGCGAATTGTGCGGGGTTGCCTTAATAATGCATTATTTCGTAGATGAAGGAGGACGCAATGGATAAGATTAAAGTAATGTTAGTGTTCGGTACCCGACCCGAAACCATTAAGATGGCCCCTCTGGTAAAGGAGCTCTCCGCCCGGCCTGAGTTTGACTGCAAAGTTTGTGTGACTGCCCAGCACAGGCAGATGCTGGACCAGGTGCTGGAGGCCTTTCATATTGTACCAGATTACGACCTGGATATTATGCGCCCGGGCCAGACTCTTTCAGACATCACCGCCCGGGTGCTGAAGGGCCTGGAAGAGGTTATCCAAAAGGAGAAGCCCCACATGGTACTGGTCCACGGGGACACCACCACTACCTTTGCCGGAGCCCTGGCCGCTTACTACTGCCAGACCGCGGTGGGCCATGTGGAGGCTGGGCTGCGCACCCACAACAAGTATTCCCCCTACCCGGAGGAAATGAACCGGCAGTTTGTGGGCTGCATGGCGGACCTGCACTTTTCCCCCACCCAGCAGAGCCGCCAGAACCTGCTGGACGAGGGCAAGAAGGCGGAGTCCATTGTAGTGACGGGAAACACGGCCATTGACGCCCTTTCCACCACAGTGCGGGAGGACTATTGTGCCCCGGCGCTGGACCCAGTGCTGGAATGGGCCAAGGACTCCCGGCTGATCGTGCTCACCGCCCACCGCCGGGAAAATCTGGGCCAGCCCATGCACCGCATGTTCCGGGCCATCCGCCGGGTAGCGGAAGAATTCCCAGACGTAAAGGTGGTATACCCTGTGCACCTGAACCCCCTGGTACGCCAGGCTGCGGAAGAGGAGCTGGGCGGCTGCCAGAGCATCCGGCTCATTGAGCCCATGGAGGTGGTGGAGTTCCACAACCTGCTGGCCAGGTCCTACTTGATTTTAACCGACAGCGGCGGCATCCAGGAGGAGGCGCCGTCTTTGGGCAAACCTGTAATTGTGCTGCGGGACACCACGGAGCGTCCCGAGGGGGTGACGGCGGGGACCCTAAAGCTGGCGGGCACAGAAGAGGAGTCCATCTATGGGCTGGTGCGCCAGCTGCTGACGGACGGGGCCGAATACAAACGCATGAGCCAGGCAGGGAACCCCTATGGCGACGGCCAGGCCAGCAGGCGCATTGCGGACGCCATTGTGGAATATATGAAGGGTCGGGCCCAGTAAACTGTAACAAAACTCGCGGAAACAGAAACCGCGGCAAAGGGGGATGCCTATGAAGGGAAAAGTACATCTGCGCTTAGAGCGCAGCCGAAGGAACCTATTTGCTGCCGGGGCATTGCTGGTGGTCTCGGTGGCCTTTTTCGCAGTAGAGTGGCCTCTGGCCTTTATGGAGGATGGCGCGGGAAAGCAGACGCCGGCCTGGTGGTACATATTTACCTACAGCGGCCTTACCGCCGCCAGTGCTGTGCTGTGCCTAACGGGCGTGGACCTGCCCCCGGGCATACGCCAGTCTTTGGGCTGGCTGATGCTGCTGGTTCTCCCTTTAGGTTCTTTCATCGCGGTGGACGCCATTAACGGCACCCGCTTGTGGGAGTTTCCTCAGGCCCGGTGGCTGGCCAACTACCTGTGCTACCTTTTGGTGTTTGCTCTGGCCTTTGGGCTGACCCGGCGGGCCTGGGCGGCGGCGGCCATTGGCGGGGCGGTGTCAATTATTTTCGGTATTGCCAATTATTTTGTGGTGCAGTTCCGAGGCCAGCCCATTCTGCCCTGGGACTTCACGTCTTTTGCCACTGCCCTGATGGTCTCCGGCGGGTATGAGTATGCGCCTACCCGAAAAATGGCTGTGGCGGCCCTGGGATATATCTGCTCAGTGATTCTCTGCGCCAAGCTGGTGCCAAAGGATGGGCTTACCACCACTCGTCGTTTTCGCCTGACCGAGCGGCTGACAGCCTTTGGGGTATCGGCGGCGCTGGCCTTTGTGCTGTTCCCCCTGAACGGCCTGGAAAACCTGGGCATCTCGGTATGGGCCTGGAACCAAAAGGCCAGCTCTGAGCTAACGGGCATTGCGGCGGGCTTTTTTGCCAATGTGCAGTTCATGCTGGTGGATAAGCCCGAGGGATACTCCCCAGCCAAAGTAGAAGAATTGGCGGCCGGGGCGCCTGCCCCCCGGCTGGTGGGCAGCCCCTCAGGCCTGCCCACCATTGTAGCCATTATGAACGAGTCTACAACAGACTTTGGCAGCTTTGGCACCCTGGAGTTTTCCCAGGACAACCAGCCTATGCTTCATGCTTTGCAAAACACAGGAAACTGCATTTTTGGCAAGGCCTACTCGTCGGTTTACGGGGGCAATACCTGCAACAGCGAATATGAGTTTCTTACCAGCAACAGCATGGCATTTTTGCCTGCGGGCAGCAAACCCTACCAGCAGTATGTGGACAGCCCCCAGACCGCGCTGCCCTCTATCCTCAAGGAGTACGGCTACCACAGTGTGGCGGTGCACCCCGGAGACCGCAAGGCCTGGGAAAGGGTGGACGCCTACCCGTGCCTGGGATTTGACGAGTTTGTAGACGCGGAGATCTTTGACGTAAAGAGAACCTTTGAGCACCGGCTGACCAGTGACAAGTCCTGTTATGACCAGCTGATTTATGAGTACGAGCGCTGGCGGGGGGAACCGCTGTTTCTGTTTGGAGTGACCATCCAGAACCACGGCGGCTATGAGGACGAGGCCTACCGGGCCCGGGTGCGCCATGTGCAGGTAAAGGGGCACGAGGGCAAGTGGCCCCAGGCGGAGCAGTACCTGACCTTGACCAACCGTGCGGACCAGGCCCTTTCGGACCTTTTGTCCTATTTTGAGAGACAGCCGGACCCGGTGGTGGTGCTGTACTTTGGGGATCACTGGCCCAAGCTGGAGGAGGGATTTACCCGGGCGCTGCTCAAGGACAAGAATGGCTTTGAGTATACCATGAGCCAGTACCAGGTGCCCTTTTTCATTTGGGCGAACTACCCCCTGGAGGGAGAGGAAATCGAGGCGGTGAGCCTAAACTATCTCTCGGGCCTGTTGCTAAGGGCTGCTGGGCTGGAAGGCAATGCCTATACCAACTACCTAGAGCAGCTGCGCCAGACCCTGCCAGTAGTTACGGCCATTGGGCACATGGACAGCCAGGGCAACCTGTACCGCCAGGGGGCGGCCACGCCGTATAGGGAACTGTTGAACGAGTACGCGGTGATGCAGTACAACAACGCCTTTGACGAAGAGGGCAGGGTAACAGAAGTATTTGGCGAGGCCAAAGCCCCGATTCGGGTGGCCTAGGATGTCCACCTTCCACCTAGTCCCTGTTTGAACCATGGAAAACGCCGTCTTTATGCCCATAAGCGGCCCCTTTCCCCGTCCAAAATCCTCGTGAATCGGAAGATGAACTTGCGTTTTTTCCTTGAAATGGACCTCTTCTGGGCAAAAGGACCTCGTTTCATCTATTTTCAAACAAGGCCTAGCTGACGGCTCGGGGAAGGGGCTGACTGGACGGCATCTGGAAAAAGTCGGAGTAAAACTTTTTTCAAAAAGTTTGCAGAGCGCGAGACAGCGTCTCGCGGCCTTATAGAGAGGAGTAGATGAAATGTCACTGGTGGCTGTGCGGCGGGTCAATGAATGGGACGGGCCGTCCATGCTGAAAATTTACGCGTCCTTTACGGGCACGCCGGCCGCGCCGGAAAAAGAAGCGCCGGATCTTCAGGCGTATATTCAGCGTATTGATACATATACTTATGGCCTGGGGTGGCTGCTTTGTGAGGTGGACTGCCATCCGGTGGGTTTTGCCCACCTAACCGAGAACCGTTTGGCCCCCAAGGACCTTTTTTCTGTAGAGTTCCAGCTCTATGTGGCCAGGGAATGGCAGCGCAAGGGGGTGGGTACAGCTTTGTGGAGCCTGATGCGGGACATTATGGAGGAAGGGGACCGGCGGCGGGTTTTGGCTTATTTCAATCGGGAAAATGCCGCGGCCCAGGGCTTCTTTTCCGCCATGGGTTTTACCCCACAGGCGGGCGGAAACGAGGCGGTGGCCATGTATTACAGCCTTTCGCCCAGGGACCCGGAGGCAGAGCGCCCCACCAAACCCTATCTCATTGACAAATTCGTCTATGAGGCGGCCCGAGAACGGGCGGCGGGGCTGGTACGGGCACAATAGCTTTCTGAATTTTTCTGGAATACATTTTTAAAAAATTGTGAATGACCTCTTGTAAAAAAGCCTGGTCCGTGGTATGATTTACTTGATTTTGATAAAATGCCGGAGAATGGTGTTTTTTCAGGATCTAAAAATGTTTTGCTATAGCTATATTTCTTATAATATCTTGCGAAAGGAGGTCAAGAAGCAATGAATCAGTTCTTATTGTCCACGGCGGCGACCCCCGGCTATTTGCAGGTGGTGGCCATGGGCCTTATCACGGTGTTCGTGGTGCTCATTTGCCTGATCATCCTGATCAAAATAATGGGAGCGCTCATAGGTGGCGCTTCGGCCAGTTCCAGCGCCCCGGCTCCTGCGCCAGTGCCCCAGCGGGTTGTGCCCGCGCCTGCCGCCCAGCCCAATAAGCAGCAGCTGGTGGCCGCTATCTCTGCCGCCATAGCGGAAGAGATGGGCAGCGACGTGAACCACATTAAGATTCATTCCATCAAAAGGCTGTAAACAAGGCCTTGCTGTTTTTGCCAGTTTAGTCCGGGCAGGGGCCGTTGCGGCTGTCCGCCCCTAAAATCCAGCGGGCGTTGGCCCAGAAGAGCCGCCCCGGCATCTATTTAGAAAGGAAAATAATCGCTATGAGAAAATATAATGTGAACGTAAACGGCACTGCTTATGAAGTTACCGTAGAAGAGGTAAAGGGCGGCGCAGCCCCCGTAGCCGCTCCCGCGCCTGTGGCCGCCCCCGCGCCGGCCCCTGCTCCGGCCGCGGCTGGCGCGGGTGAGCCCGTTAACGCCCCCATGCCCGGTACCATCCTGGACGTGAAGGTCACTGCTGGTCAGGCGGTAAAGTCCGGCGACGTGCTTATGATCTTGGAAGCCATGAAGATGGAAAACGAGATTATGGCCCCCAAGGACGGCACTGTGACCTCTGTGGCCGCCTCCAAGGGCGCTTCTGTAGAGAGCGGCGCGCTCCTCTGCACCATTGCTTAAGGGGAAAACTCCCCTGCGCAACCGCAGACAAATAGAAAAGGAGTGTAACCTGAATGGAAGCAATTAACAGTTTTTTGCAAAGCACCGGCTTTGCCCAGGTGGTCAAGGAGCCGCTGGACCTGGTAATGATTCTCATCTCCTGCGTACTGCTTTACTTGGCCATTGTTAAAAAATTCGAACCCTTGCTGCTTTTGCCCATTGCCTTTGGCATGCTGCTGACCAACCTGCCGGGTGCTGGCATGTACCATGCCGAGTTTTTCGCGGACGGCGTTATTAACTGGCAGGAGCTGGGCACCGGCCACGGCGGCCTTTTGGACTACCTGTACCTGGGGGTCAAGCTGGGCATTTATCCCTGCCTGATCTTCATCGGTGTGGGCGCGGGCACGGACTTTGCCCCGCTGATTGCCAATCCCAAGACCTTGCTGCTGGGCGCTGCGGCCCAGCTGGGCATTTTCATTACTTATATTGGCGCAAACCTGCTAAGCTTTACCCCGGAGGAAGCCGCGTCCATCGGCATTATTGGCGGTGCGGACGGTCCTACGGCTATTTATACCACCGCCAACCTGGCGGCACATCTGCTGGGCCCCATCGCTGTGGCAGCCTATAGCTACATGGCCCTGGTGCCGGTAATTCAGCCGCCCATCATGAAGGCGCTGACCACCAAGGAAGAGCGCAGGATTAAGATGAAGCAGTTGCGCAATGTAAGCAAGACCGAAAAGATTCTGTTCCCCATCGTCGTGACCATTTTCGTGTCCTTCATGCTGCCCTCCGCGGCTCCCCTGGTGGGCTGCTTGATGTTGGGCAACCTGATGCGCGAGTGCGGCGTGGTAGAGCGCCTGAACAAGACTGTGCAGAACGAGCTGATGAACATTGTCACTATTTTCCTGGGGATCTCTGTGGGCGCTACCGCTACGGCCAAGAACTTCCTGGACCTAAAGACCCTGGCGATTCTGGCTATGGGCGTGGTTGCTTTTGGCTTTGGTACTGCCGGCGGCGTGTTGCTGGCCAAGCTGATGAACGTGTTCAGCAAAGAGAAGGTCAACCCCCTCATTGGTTCCGCCGGCGTCTCCGCTGTGCCCATGGCCGCCCGGGTTTCCCAGGTGGTGGGCCAGAAAGAGGACCCCAGCAACTTCCTGCTAATGCATGCCATGGGCCCCAACGTGGCCGGTGTGATTGGCTCGGCTGTAGCGGCCGGTGTGCTGATGTCTCTGTTCGGCTAAGAAGGAGGATACTGAATTATGGCTAAAAATCCCCTGAAGATTATGGATACCATCCTGCGCGACGCCCACCAGTCTCAGGCGGCTACCCGGATGAAGCTGGAGGACATGGTGCCCGTGCTGCCCCTGCTGGACAGCATTGGCTACTGGTCTCTAGAGTGCTGGGGCGGCGCCACCTTTGACGTGTGCATGCGTTTTTTGAACGAGGACCCCTGGGAGCGCTTGCGTACCCTGAAGAAAGGCCTGCCTAACACAAAGCTGCAAATGCTGCTGCGAGGCCAGAACCTGCTGGGCTACCGGCACTATGCGGACGATGTGGTAGAGGCCTTTGTGAAGAAGTCCCTGGAAAACGGCATTGACGTAGTGCGCATTTTCGACGCCCTTAACGATCCCCGGAACGTCCAGGCGGCGGTAAAATTCGTCAAAGAATACGGCGGTTTTGCCGAGGTGGCCATCAGCTATACCAAGAGCCCTGTGCACAGCGAGGACTACTTTGTAAAGCTTTCTATGGAGCTGGAGAAGATGGGGGCTGATTCCATCTGTATTAAGGATATGGCGAACCTGTTGCTGCCCTATGACGCCTACTCCCTGGTAAAGAAGCTGAAGGAGAATGTGGGTGTGCCCATTCACTTGCATACTCATAACACCACTGGTACTGGCGACATGACGAATCTGATGGCCGCCCAGGCGGGCGTGGACATTGTGGACTGCGCATTGTCTCCCTTGGCCAACGGCACCAGCCAGCCCGCTACCGAGGCTATGGTGGCCACCTTGCAGGGTACCAGCCGGGATACTGGCCTGGACATGGGCAAGCTTTCCGAGGCTGCCGCCCACTTCCGGGATGTGGCCCAGAAGCTGGACATTAACCCCAAGGTGCTGAAGGTGGATGTAAATACCCTGCTGTACCAGGTGCCCGGCGGCATGCTCTCGAACCTGATCAGCCAGTTGAAGCAGGCCAACGCCGAGGACAAATATTATCAGGTACTGGAAGAGGTGCCCCGTGTCCGCCAGGACTTTGGGTATCCGCCTCTGGTCACCCCCACCAGCCAAATTGTGGGCTCTCAGGCGGTGCTGAACGTGCTTTCCGGCGAGCGGTACAAGATGGTCTCTAAGGAGTCCAAGGGTCTGCTCCGGGGTGAATATGGCAACCTGCCCGGCCAGGTGAACGAGGAAGTGCGCAAGAAGTGCATTGGCAACGATGAGGTGATTACCTGCCGTCCTGCGGACCTGCTGGAGCCTGAGATGGAGAAGCTGAGGGCCGAGTGCAAGGAGAAGGGTTTGGGCCACTGCGAAGAGGACACCCTAAGCTACGCCTTGTTCCCCCAGGTGGCCAGCAAGTTTTTCGCCTGGCGGGACCATCCCCATCCGGCTGAGCCCGAGACAAGCGCCGCTCCGGCTGTAGCAGCACCTGCGGCTGCTCCGGCTGCTGTAGCCAATGACAATAGCCCTCGTACCTTGGTGGTAGAGGACTTAACTGGCGGTAATTTTTGATTGACCTGATAAAAATGGACAGAATAAGAAAGGCCGGCACAGGCGTGCCGGTCTTTTTTGTTTGAGGATAGAGGAATGTGGGCGCGGAAGCTTGCCATTATGAGACAGGCTGGATGGGTAGGGTAAAGACTGGGCGCCTAAGAAAGCCATGTATTTATGCTTGTGTGCTGTCGAAAAATATGCTATAATGACTCGGAACAGAATTTGCAAAGAAGAACGCGCCGGCATTTTTTTGACTGGAAAAGGAAACTGACATGAAGGAAATCCACCTTAAAGAAAAACTCGCGCCGCATATAGGAGATTTTATGGCAGCGCTGCTCTTGATTCAGCCCCTGCTGGACGTGCTTTCCTATTTTATGCGGGAGACCGGGACCACTGCGGTGACAACCACCCTGCGCACGGTTTTGCTGATGGCTGTTAGCCTATACGGGCTGGCGGTTAGCGGAAAAAGACGGGTGTATTGGGTGTTCTATGGGGTCATTGGCGGCTTTTGGCTGCTGCATATGCTAAACTGCCTGCGTCTTGGTTATCGGGACCCAGTAGGAGATGCAGCCGAGTACCTGAAGCTGGTGCAGTTCCCTCTGTGGACCCTGGCTTTCATCACCTTTTTTAAGGGCCATGACAGGCTGGATTTGCGGGTGGTGGGAATACTGGCGGCGAATTTTGGCGTTATTTTACTGATTATCGGCCTTTCCTATGCCGCCGGCCGGCCGGAATACACCTATGACATTCCAGCGCTGGGGGTCAAGATGGGGCTGCTGGGGTGGTTTGGAGTTCCCAATACCCAAAGTGCCATTGTCTCTATGCTCACCCCCTGCTTGCTGCTGTGGGCTTACCGCACTGGGCGGGTGTGGGTGTTCTCGCTGGGATGTGCGGCGGGGTTTGGACTGCTGTACTTTACCGGCACTCGATTGGCATACTATTCGGCAATCCTGGTGGCCGCGGGCTTCTTGGCTCTTGTGCTTATTGCCGGAGGACGTATGCGCTGGTGCTGTGTGCCTTTGGCTGTGGTTTTAGCGCTTTTGGTGCTATGCCGGAGCATGTCCATTATGGAGCGGCGCCAGGCCCTTACTGGGGAATCTTATGACTTGTACCAAGAGCAGAGCGACCATATTATGGGAGAGGACAAAGATTTTGTCTATACAAGCGGGGAGGTGCCCGCTAAGATAATAGAAAAAATCACCCGCGTGTATGAGGAAGTCTACACCCAGCGCAGTCTGGCGGACACCCCTCTTTTGGGGGATCTGCTGGAGCGCTTTGGGACAGAACGGGTTATGAAGCAGTACCAGTATTCCACCAAAGCTTCGGACCTGTATAATACCCGCAGCAAGAAATTGGCAGTGATGTCCCTTTCCTGGCAGGAGCAGGACTTTCTTGGAAAACTGCTGGGCATGGAATATGCAACAGCTACCTTAAATGGTACCCATTATGACCCAGAGAATGACTTCCCCGCGCTTTTGTATTATTACGGCTATGTGGGTGTGGGGTTATATGGGGCCTTTGCGGTCTGTTTTTTGCTGGGGGCTGCATGGGGCGCGCTGAGAAACTGGCGGAGGCTGCGGAGCTATCTTTCACCCCAGCTGCTGGCCTATGGCATGACCTATCTGCTGGGGCTTGGGGCGGCTCAATTTTCGGGCCAGGCTCTGCGCAAACCCAGCCTGACTGTGTACCTGGCCCTGGCAGCGGCGCAGCTGTATACTGGGGCCCACTCCGGAGAGGGCAAACTTTTTGCCAGGTATGAACGCCGCCCCGGGGTAACTATGAAAAAATTATAAGGAGGGCGGCCCATTTGCCAAAGCAATTACAGAAGACAAAGCAATTCCTTGTGGACCGGTTGGGAATGATTCTGCTGGTCCTTGTGGCCATACAGCCTTTGCTGGATGTACTCTCCTATTTTCTAAGCGAAATGGGCAGCAACGCCTTTTCTACCGTGCTGCGCTTTGGAATGCTGATGCTGGTGGCCCTGTTTGGCTTTTTCCTTAGTGAGACTAAGTGGTACTATCTCATCCTATACGGCATTGTGGCGGTATTTTGGGCAGTGCATGTGGCCAATGGTTTTCGGGTGGGATATATCTCGGTGGTGCAGGACACGGCGAATTTTCTGCGCATCCTAAATTTTCCCATCTTTGCTTTAACATTTATTACGGTTTTAAGCATAGACAGCGGCCTGCGGAAATACTTTTACCTGGGGACCGCCGTTGCCTTTGGGGAGATGATCCTCTTTACAGCCCTGCCCTGGCTGACCGGAAATCCGGTGTACACGTATCCTGCCCTGCCAGTGGGCATTATGGGCTGGTTTGTAATCCCCAACGCCCAGGCGGTTATTTTGGTGCTCTCCGCTCCCATTGCCATTTATTGGGCTTATAGCACGGGAAAATATCCGCTATATCTGGCCGCAGCGGTGCTATGCTTTGGTATGATGTTTGCCACTGGCACGAAGTTTACCTTTTACTCCATCTTTATTATTGCGGGCGCCTACGCTTTCCTATTTGTGGTGCAAATGGGGAAGAGATGCTGGAAATATGCTCTGCCCATGCTGGTACTGTTTGGACTGGTGTTTGCCTTTAGGCACCAGTCCCCCATGGCCCTGCGGGAGCGGATGTCTGCCTATTCGCAGGGGATTTTGGGCGAGGCAGTGGAGGAGAGTTTGGAAAACAGCGGCGTGGATGAGAAGATCATTGATATTATCAAAAACGAGGGCGAAGAGGAGGAGAAGCCAGAGGAGAATGTGCCGGTAACTCCCCCGGAGAAGGTGCGGGCCAAAATGCGCCAGGGCCTGATGGGGATTTATACGGATGAAGAGATTTATGGCAAGCAGCTGAATAATATGAATGAGCGCTTTGGGGTGTACAATGTGATGGAGGTGTTCCACCACTCTGCCGCCACAGGCCTGCTCTCGGACTTTCGGGCCACAAAGACCTTCTTTGCGGAACTGATTTGGAGCGAAAAAGACCTGTTCACCAAGTTTTTAGGAGTGGAATACAGCGACTTTGTGGTGGACGGCATTATTTATGATTTGGAGAACGATTTTCCGGCGGTCTTTTACTGCTGCGGATACATTGGCTTTGGCCTGTATATGCTGTTTTTTGCCATATTTGTGTTGGCGGTGCTTAGAGCCTTTGGCCTTGGCATGCTGTGGACCTTCCGGGCGGATGCGGGCAAGCCGGGAAGCTGGCTAAAGCGGACTGCGGCTAGCCTGTACCGGGGGCTGAAGGGCTTTTTGACTGTGGAGCTAGGAGCCATGGGGATGAGCTTTCTGCTGGCGGTGATAGCGGCCCAGTACTCGGGCTATGTGCTGCGCCGGCCCAATGTGACCATTTACTTTGCCATATCGGCAGCGTGTCTGCTAAGCATGTGCGCAAAGACAGGCTGCCACAAAAGGCGGGCGGAGAAGGAAAAATTTGTCTGGTAAATAGGCTGGGCGCGCGGCGCCGCAGGTCAAAGGAGACGGTTGCTTCCTTGCAGCGGCATTGTTTGGTCTTGCTGGTCCTGGAGTCTGTTAAAAAACTCCAAAACAGGGTCAGTTTTGCCCAGAAATGGTGGCTTCGGCGTCAAAAAGCCTGGAAAGGGGCCAGTATTTCTCCGGTTTCAAAACAGACTCTAGTAATACTAAAAAAGGCCAAACCGGCCAAAAGCACAAAACGTGCAAACAAAAAGCGAGGTGGAAGCTATGTTGCGAGGAATCGGAGTGTCAGAGGGCATTGGTTTGGGAAGAGTTATGCTGCTAGAGGAAAGCAGCTTAATATATGAAGAGAAGCGAGACATAGACGCCGCAGCGGAAAAGGCACGACTGTTACAGGCTGTGGACACTTTTTGCGCCAATACTGCTGGACAGATGGAGCTGCTGAAAGCCTCCGCCGGGCAAAAGGATGCGTGTATTTTAGAGAGCCATATCAATATTGTACGAGACCCGGAACTGCAAGAACAGGTGGGGCAGCTGATAGACCAGGGAAAATGTGCGGAATTTGCCATCAAGGAAAAGTGTGACCAGTATGTGGAAATGTTCACAAGTTCCAATGATGAGCTAACCCGGCTGCGGGCCAGTGATATTCGGGATGTTTGCAATGCCTTGCTCTGTTTGCTGTTGGGGGTGAAAGAAACAGAGGTACACCAGGCTCCCAAGGGCACCATTCTGGTGGCAAAAGAGCTGAGCCCTTCGGTTATGGCAGCGATTGATAAAGAGCGTATTGCGGGTCTGGTGACAGAGGCCGGCGGGCGAATGTCCCATTTCTCTATTTTAGCCCGGGCAATGGGCGTGCCCACCGTGTGTGGAATAGAAGGCGCGGCAGCCAAGCTTTGGAACGGGGAATTTGTCATTGTGGACGGGAGCAGGGGCGAAGTCATCTGCGAGCCAGGGCAAGAGCAGATCCAGGAGTACATGAAAAAGCAGACGGACTTTTTGGAAGAGTACGCCCCCCAGTCCTTCCGGGATAAAAGAACGCTTTCGGCTAGTGGAGAGGAATATCATCTTTATTGTAATATTAGCATGCCCACCGGGGCGGCCCGAGCAGTGGAAGCCGGCGGCGAGGGCGTGGGGCTGTTTCGAACAGAGTACTTATTTATGAACCGGGAACAGGCGCCTGGGGAAGAGGAGCAATACCGGGCCTACTGCCAGGCGCTGCAAGGTCTGGAAGGCCGGCCCCTAGTAGCGCGCACCCTGGATGTGGGCGGCGACAAGGTGGTGCCATGCCTAAGCATGGGAGAAGAGGAAAACCCTTTTTTAGGGTTAAGGGGCATCCGCTGGTGTTTGGCTCACCAGGAGGTATTTTTAGTCCAGCTGCGGGCCCTGCTGCGGGCTGGGACCCAAGGGGACCTGCGCATTATGCTGCCCATGATTTCCTCTTTGGAGGAACTGCGGGCGGGCCGGGCCCTGCTGCAAGAGGCTGGGGAACAGCTAAAGGCTCAAGGAGTTCGCTATGCCCAGAACCTGCCAGTGGGTATTATGATAGAGACTCCGGCAGCGGTGTTTTTGGCGGAGGAGCTGGCCCAGGAGGCGGACTTTTTCAGCATTGGCACCAATGACCTGACAGGATACATTATGGCATGTGATCGGGGGAACCCCGCTGTTGGACATCTGTATTCCCCCTTGCAGCCAGCAGTGCTGAAAGGACTGCGGCACGTGATTCAGTGTGGCGTGCATAGGGGGATTCCAGTGAGCGTCTGTGGCGAGGCGGCTTCGGATCAGCGGCTGATCCCCCTGCTTATGGCTTTTGGCCTTAGCGGGTTCAGTGTGCCGGTGGCGTCTGTACTAGCTGTACGCAGGCTGATTTCCCGATGGACCAGAGAAGAGGCGGAGGCCATAGCGGAAAAGGCGATGAAAATGAATACCGAGGCAGAAATTGCCGAAACTTTGACAAAATAGAGAGAAAAAAGAGACAGCGGCCAAAAGAAAGGCCGCTGTCTCTTTTTTTGTTTTGATAGGGAGGAGCACCCTAAAGAGGGCATAAAAAATAGAAAAATAAATTGCGGAGGCAGTCACGACCTAAAAATCCACCTATCTCTTTTCTAAACTTTTTTATGTTTTTGTTTAATTTTTTGTGGTATCATAAAGCAAATCAAGAAGGGAGGAAACAATTTATGACAAAAAAAGAGAGAGTACGGGCTGTTTTAGAGGGGAAAACCCCCGACCGGGTCCCCGCGGGTTTTTGGTTCCACTACCCTGCCTCCCTAAGCGCCCAAGAGACGGCGGAAGAGCATTTGAAGCTGTTTCATCACACGGACGAGGATATTATGAAGATCATGCAGGATTTCATGTATCCCATCAGCGGCGCGATTACCAAGGAATCTGATTGGTACAACATTAGGTTTGAAGCTCCGTCCTCTTCACCGACATTCCAAAAAGCGGCGGAGATTATCAAGCGAATTTTGGATGACATGGGCGATGAGGCATATACAGTGCAGACGATGTTTGGCCCCTTCAAGGCCGCCTCTTTTGCCTTTGGGGACCAGCTGCTGATGGACCATGCCAAGCGCTACCCCAAAGCGGTGGCCGCGGGGGTAAAGATTATTGCGGAGATGTGGGTCCAGTGGGCCAACGCCTACATGGACTTGGGCGTGGACGGCATCTACTTCTCGGCCCAGTTCGGCGAACCGGGACGCTTTACAGACGAAGAGTGGGAAATGCTGGTGAAGCCCTCGGATCTGCTGGCGCTTTCCGCTGCGGAAAAGCGGGAGGACAAATTTAATATCCTACATATTTGCGGTGAACCGGAATATGCTTTTAAGACAGAGCTTTCTCGTTTTGCGGAGTATCCGGGCGCAATGGTAAACTGGTCTGTGAAAGATAATGACTTTAGCCTGGCCCAAGGTAAAGAGCTGTTCAAGCGGCCTATTTTAGGCGGCTTAAACAATAAGGGGAATATCCTTAACGGCAGCGATGAGGAAATTTGCGCGGAGGTGAAGGCCTCCATTGAGAGTTTCGGTTCTGCCAGCATGATGATTGGAGCAGACTGCACGATTCAGGGCGAGGGCATTAGTTTGGACCGCATTCAGACAGCGGTTGAGGCAGCACACAGCTTTTCGGTGAAATAAGGACTTATGCAAAGGTTTATACTACTTTAGGCACTAATGCACCAAAATATATATGTTAAGGAGAAAACCATCATGAAAAAACGAATTTTTGCCATGCTTCTTAGCTCTGCGCTTCTTGTTAGTGCGTTGGCAGCCTGCGGCAACGACGCGGGGAGCTCTTCCTCGTCTCAAGCCGACAGCTCCAGTTCCAGCGAAAGCTCTAGCAGTAAAGCGGAAGATCCCAGCTCCAGTGAGACTGGCGGTGATGAAAGCGCTTCCGGTGAGGTTATTGAGATTGAGTTCTTCCAGCAACAGGGTGAAGAGGCCATTCAGGCCGGTTACAACGCCATTATCGAGGATTTCCAGAAGGAATATCCCAATATCAAGATTACCCAGAACACCGTGCCGGACTCTCTGAAGGTTCTGGCGTCCCGCATTGCCACAGACGACGTGCCTCCGCTGCTTACCGACTGGCCCACCCAGTCTCAGTTTAAGGAGAAGGTACGCAACGGCTACTACATGGACCTGACCGACCAGGAGTTCTTCAGCCGTGTCAACGAGTCCTATTTGGCTATGGCCCCAGCAGACGACGGCAAGCACTATGCTATGCCCTATGCCCGGAACTATATGACCGTGTTCTACAATATCCAGATGTTCAAGGACAACAACATTGAGACTCCTGAGACCTACGCGGATTTCATCAACGTATGCAAGACCTTTAAAGAGAAGGGCATCGCCCCCCTGTACCTGCCTCTGAAAGACGGCGTGGGCCACATTTTCCAGGCCACCACAGTGGCGTGGACGCCTCAGGGCGTAGAGGACATGGTAGAGGTGGCCAACGGTAATGGTTCTTTGGTGGGCAATGCCGACTTTGAGAACTATGCCAATAAGATGCTGGAACTGCTGGAATATGG
Source organism: Oscillospiraceae bacterium (assembly GCA_910574935.1). Taxonomy (GTDB): domain Bacteria; phylum Bacillota; class Clostridia; order Oscillospirales; family Acutalibacteraceae; genus Acutalibacter; species Acutalibacter intestini. The sequence goes on along the minus strand of CAJTCU010000003.1, from coordinate 179,797 downwards.
CAACGAGGACGCTTTCGGCATGAGCGGCACCATGATGCAGGAGGCTTTTGCCAACGGCCAGTGCGCCATGATCATTGCCGGCTCTTATGCCAGGGGCAACATCATCCTGGCTAACGGCGACTTTAAGTTCGGCGCTTTCCCCCTGCCCGGCGACACCAAAGAGACTACAAAGGCCCTGACCGGTGTAAACGCCGCCCAGTGCATTTCTGCCTCCGCCAGTGACGCCGAGAAGGACGCTGGCCTAAAGTTCCTGGAGTACATCTCCCGCACCGAGGTGGCCCAGAAGTGGTCCGACCTTTCCGGCGAACCCTCCATTATCAACGGCACTGTGTACAATGACGAAAACTGCATGCCGATGCTGGACTTCATTGACGAGACGGGCCAGGTACACGACTGGATGGCTTCTACCTTGAATAGCAATGTGGTTAACGAGCTGTATAACACCGTGCAGGCTTTCCTGCTGGATAAACAGCCGGTGGATGAATTCTTGAAGAACATGGACACCACTATTGAGACCGCAATGCAGTAAGATTACCCTGTAAAAACGGCTCATTTGAACAGCTGAAGCAAGGGCGGTGATGGTTCCATCGCCGCCCCTGCTTTTTATTTAAGTGTAGTAAGGACAAAAAAGGATGGAAAGAGAAAAGGAGTTTAGGGCGCTAAATGCCAGTGGTAAGGAGCGCTGCCCCTGTGCGGCGCTGGCCAAAGCGGCAGGAGAGATCCTGTGTGAATAAAGTCCACTCCGCATGACCGAATATTCCTCTCCCCCTCTTCAAAACTCTGCTACAGAAAGGAGTCCCCCTATGAAAAAATCTAACAGGGAGTCTTTCGCTGATCGGGCGACAAACATACTGTTCACCCTTCCGGCGCTGCTCCTATACTGTGTGTTCTTCATCTACCCAGTGGCTCTGGGCATTAACTATAGTTTTACGGACTGGAACGGCATTGCCAAAGAGTATGGCTATGTGGGCTTTCAAAACTACATTAACCTGTTCAAAAATGCCTTCTTCTGGCAGTCCATGCAGGTTACCCTGATGTATACCCTGATGCTGGTGGTTGGCGTCATGTTTTTGGCCCTGGTGCTCTCTTTAGCGCTGAATTCCCTAAAGCATTTTCAGACCCTTACAAAGTCCGTGTTTTTTGTGCCCGCCATGATCGGCGGCGTGACCATTGCCCTGATTTTTGACCAGATCTACTACCGTGTGCTGCCTGTTATTGGGCAGAACCTGGGCATTAGCATGTTGTCTCAAAGCCCTCTGGCCACTACGAAGACCGCTCTGATCGCGATTGTGGCGGTGAACATCTGGCAGGCCACGGCCATGCCCACCTTGATCTTTATGGCAGGACTTCAGTCTGTGCCCGGCGACCTGTACGAGTCGGCCATGCTGGACGGGGCCAGCGCCTGGAAGCGCTTCCGCTACATTACATTCCCCTACTTAATGCCCACCTTCACCATTAATATGGTGTTGACCATTAAGGCAGGCATTGTCACGTTCGACTATGTTTGGGCACTGACCCAGGGCGGGCCTTCCCGGTCCACTAACGTGATAGGCATTATGATTTACAATGACGCGTTTAACAATATGAAGTTCTCTTTAGCCAATGCGGAATCTATGGTGCTGTTTATAATCATTGCGGCCCTCTCCGCTGTACAGATCAAACTTAACAGCAAAGGAGGCGTGAACGAATGAAAAAGGAAGCCCTTGGCTGGCGCATTGCCCGCGACATTCTTATTGCGCTGGGATTTTTCATGGTGCTGGCGCCCATGTACCTGGTGGTGGTGAATACCTTTAAGTCTTTGGACGAGGCGGGCAAAAACTTTTTCAGCCTGCCCCAAAGCCTGGACTTTTCCAACTACATGGAACTGTTCACAAAGAACAACTACTGGGCCTATGTACGCAATTCCGCGGTGATCTCCATTGTAGGCATTATTCTGGTAATCATCGTGAACCCGGCGGTGTCCTATGCCATTTCCCGCAACTTCCGCCGGCCCTATTACAAAACGGTGTATTATTTGATCATTATGGGCCTGTTCGTGCCCTTCCAGGTGATCATGCTGCCCTTGACCAAAATTATGACAGACATGAACCTGCTAAGTCCTGGGGGTTTGATTATCCTTTATACAGCCCTCAGCCTTTCGAAAGGCGTGTTCATGTTTGTAAACTACATCCGCAGTCTGCCTCTGGAGATTGAGGAGGCGGCCCGCATTGACGGATGCAACACTTTTCAGGTTTACACCAAAGTGGTGCTGCCCCTTTTGGGCCCCATGCTGGCCACCCTGGTGGTGATGGACGCTTTGTGGTTCTGGAACGACTTTATGCTGCCCTTACTCTTGTTGAACAAGTCTCGAGAGTTCTGGACCCTGCCCCTGTTCCAGTACAACTTTAAGACAGAGTATTCCTTTAACTATACCATGGCCTTTACAGCATATTTCATGTCCATGTTCCCCATCATAGCAGTATACTGCTTTGGACAGAAATATATTATTTCTGGCTTGACCGCAGGAGCGGTAAAAAGCTAAAATATGGGTGACAGGGGAATGTGGGGCGTTTGACGGGATCATGCGCAAGACTTTGCGTTTTACCTGTCATCTGAATCAGCTGGGGAGGATCAAGCCTCGTCCCCGCGCTCCGCCAGGAGAACAGGAGCCTCTGAACCCCCACTCTCGCTGGTGTTCTCCGAAAAGCGTTCTTGACGCTCTAGACATTCTCGTTTCTGCCGGTCCCCCTGCTTATGGCAGCGGCTGACCGGTGGGAATGTAAGAAAAAGTTTCCTTGGTGGGGGGAACGCCCACGACCTTTACACCAAGGCAAAGGAGGTGCGCGCTTTGAAGCTGCTGATTGTAGAGGACGAAGTGTATTCCCGCAAGTCTCTGGTTAAACAGGTGCAGGCCATGGACGTAGCGGGAACCATGACCATCTTAGAGGCGGCCGACGGGAAAGAGGCCCTGGAGGTGGTGCGGTCTCAGCGGCCAGAGCTGGTGCTTTCTGACATACAGATGCCCTTTATGAACGGCCTGGAGCTGCTGGGAGAGATACGGCGGCTTCTGCCCACTACCCGGGTGGTGATGATCAGCGGGTTTGCGGACTTCCAGTTTGCCCAGCAGGCGGTGAACCAAGGGGCCATTGGCTACCTGCTAAAACCCGTGAGCGACGAGAGCCTACAAGATTGCTTTTCCCGCTTTTTGGTGGAAAGCCCCAGCCCCGCCGCTGCCCAGGAAAGGCCCAGAGACCCCCTGACCGTCTGCCTGACAGAGGCCATTAACGAAAACAAGCTGGACGACGCCTATGTGGTGCAGCAGTCCTTTTCCCGGATCTTTGTGCCCTTTCGGGTAGTGAGTATCACCTTTCTGCCAGGAGACCGGCGGCTGCCGGAGGGTTTTTTGCAGGGGATGAGTCAAGTGCTCTCTAAAGCGTTGGATGTGGACTTTCGGGTACTGCCTCTGTCGTCTCTGCGGTATGAGATTGTGTTCAAAGAGAGCGGACACATGGCGGCCATGCTGCGGACCCTGACGGAGTTTCTAGGGGAGCAGGGCCGGCACTGCTGCGGCATCAGCGGACAGCACCGCAGGCTTTCAGATTTTTTGACAGCCCACACCCAGGCCTGCTATGCGGAAAAATACCGGCTGCTGGAGCAGCGGGAGATTTACTCCTTTGACGAGCTGCGTCGGCGGCGGACCGTGCACAAGGCGTCCTTTCCTGGAAAGGACGAGTTTGCTTTCCAGATTCAGCAGGGTAAGGCTGAGGAGGCATACCGCATTGCCTCGGAACAGCTTTTGCTAATGTACCAGGACCATGCTCTGCAAATAGAGGCCTACGAGACCTTTTTGCTAAAGCTGCAAATGGCTATGGCGGACCATGGTAGAAGCGGCCCCGATTCTTTGGAGCAGCAGTGGTTTCCGGTAACGGCCTACGGAGATTTTTCAGATCTCCTGGAAGACCTGCGAACACAGATTACAAAGGTCTGTGTGGAAATAGAGAGCAACCGGGCGGGGCTGGAAGGAAGCGTATCGGACCAGGTATTTGAGTACATCCAGCAGAACTACAGCAAGGACTTTTCCCTAAAAGACCTGGCAAAAAAGGTGTTCTTTATGAACCCCAGCTATTTAAGCTACCTGATCCGCAAAAAGACAGGAAAGACCTATACCAGCTATCTAAAAGAAATCCGCATCGCCCATGCCAAAGAGCTGCTGCTGGACAGCCACCTGCCTATTACAGAGGTGGCCACTCTGTGCGGCTATAACGACCCCAGCCAGTTTATTGCCATATTTAAAAAAGAAACGGGCATGACGCCCCGAAGATTCCGGGAACAGTCTGCTGGGGCGGAACCGGGCGGCAAGCCGGATGGAAAATGAATTTTTACAGCGCAGAGCCCGGACGCCGGGATCTTGCGGGAAAGGGTAATCATGGAGAGAGAAACAACGCGGGAATATGTTGAACTGCTGAAACGAGAAATATCCCCTGCCATGGGCTGTACCGAGCCCGCCGCGGCAGCCCTGGCGGCTGCATACGCCGCCCATGCGCTGGGGACCAGAGCAGAGACAGTAGAGATGAGCGTCAGCGCCTATATCTTTAAAAATGGGATGAACGTGGGGATTCCTGGCACCGGCATGGTGGGCCTGGAGATTGCGGCGGCTTTAGGAGCAATCAGCGCCCAGCCGGAAAAGCAGCTGCTGGTGCTTAACGACCTGTCGGAAGAACAAAAGGAATGGGCCAAGGAGATGGTGGCTAAAAAGCAGGTGCGCATTCAAATTGCCGAGACGGAGGAGAAGGTATACCTGCGGGCTATCTGTCGAGCCGGAGGCCAAGAGGCAGAGGCTTTGGTGCTGCGCACCCATGTGGGGCTGGCGAAAATTGTCAAAAATGGCGAGACTTTGGTGAATAACGCCCCAGATGAGCCGGAACCCAAGGAACAGCAGGCTGCCGCGCCCCAGGAACCGGAGAACATGAGCCTGGAGAGCATTGTGGACTTTGTGGGCAGTGTGCCCACCGAAGAGCTGCTGTTTCTGCGGGAGGTAATCCGCATCAACCAGACCATTGCGGAAGAGGGCCTAACCCACGACTATGGGCTAAAGGTGGGCAAAAGCATTTTAGAGAGCAGCAAAACCGGGCTTGTCTCTGACGATTTGGCCAATTTCACCGTGGCCTGCACCGCCGCCGCCGCGGACGCCCGCATGTCCGGCTGCGAAAAGCCCGTGATGAGCACAGCGGGCAGCGGCAACCAGGGGCTGACAGCCTCGCTGCCCGTGGCTGTTATTGGATGGAAGCTGGAGCTGCCGGAGGAAAAGGTACTACATGCCCTGGCGCTCAGTATTCTGGTGACCATTCACACCAAGCAGTACATAGGCCGTCTCTCGGTGCTATGCGGCTGCTCCATTGCCGCGGCCATAGGTTCCTGCTGCGGAATCATTTATCTGCTGGACGGTGGGCTGGAGAACATGAAGATTGGCATAAACAGCATGGTGGCAGATATTTCCGGGGTGGTATGCGACGGGGCCAAGCCGGGCTGCGCCCTGAAGATTGCCACAGCGGTAAATTCTGCCATCCGCTCGGCTACGATGGCCCTAAATGGCCTGGGAGCCAACGCCCATGACGGTATTGTGGCGGTGGACGTGGAACAGACCCTGAAAAATTTGGGAATGCTGGGCAACCAAGGAATGGGCGCGGCGAACTCCGCGATTTTGGACATGATGCTGCATAAGTAGCCAAAGGAGAAGAATCATGTTAGAAGAGAAAATCGACCAATGGGTTGAAGAGCATACGGAAGAAATGTTGAGAGATATTGCCCAGCTGGTGGGTATTCCAAGCGTTTCGGTTCCCAGCCAGGGGCGGCATGTATACGGCGAAGCCTGTGCCCAGGCCCTGGACGCCATGCTGGAGCTGGGGAAGAAGTACGGATTTGAGACAGAGAACGCTGGTTACCGCTGTGGGGTCATCCGCTTTGGGGACCAACAAAAGAGCATTGGCCTTTGGGGGCATTTGGACGTGGTGCCTGCGGGCAACGGCTGGCAATATCCCCCCTATGAGTGCACGCGCAAAGGGGACTTTCTCATAGGCCGGGGTGTGCAGGACAACAAGGGCCCCTGCATAGGCGGCCTGTATGCCATGCGGTGCATCAAAGAGCTGGGCCTGCCCATGAACTGCTCTATTGAACAGGTGGTGGGCTGTGCGGAAGAGAGGGGTATGGACGATGTAGTCCATTATGTGCAGAAGTACTCCGCGCCGGACTTCAACATGATCACAGACTGCGGTTTTCCAGTCTGCTATGGGGAAAAGGGCATTTTAGAGGTAGAACTGCAAGGCCCGCTGCCCGGCACAGAGGTACGCTCCTTCCACAGCGGCAGCGTTTCCAACATTGTGCCAGACCTGGCTGTGGCAGAACTGGCAGCTACCCCCGCGGTATTGGAAGGGCTGGACCGCCTGCCGGAAGAGATTCAGCGGGAAACCCGGGACGGAGCGGTTCTTTTAACAGCCCACGGTATGGCTGGCCACGCGGCATTTCCCGAGGGCTCGGTGAACGCGGCGGCGAAGCTTTGCCGGGCTATGTTGGACGCCGGACTGCTGGTGGGCCAGACCCAGACTGTCTTTGAAAAGCTAGGGACCCTGTGCGGCTCTACGGACGGCAGCGCCCTTTCCATTGCCTGCCGGGACGAACTTTCCGGGGCGCTGACCTGTGTGGCCGGGGTGGTGCGGCTGGAAGAGGGGCGGCTGGAGGTAGAGGTGAACATCCGCTATCCCATTACTGCGGATATAGCCGGACTGACCCAGGCTTTGGGGGCCCGGGCCCAGGCAGAGGGCTGGACCGTCGCTCAATGCCAGGACAACCCGCCCAACTACTTTGACCCGGAATCCCCTTATGTAAAGCTTTTGACCCAGGTTTACAACCAGGCTACCGGCAGCAGTGCCCAGCCCTTTGTAATGGGCGGGGGCACCTATGCCCGGAAGGTTCCCCGGGCGGTGGCCTTTGGACCGGGACTGCCCACGGACGCTAGCGAGCTGGGGCTGCCCCCGGGCCACGGCGGGTGCCATGCGCCGGACGAGCTGCAAAGCATTAGCAATTTAAAAAAGGCTGTGAAGATCTACGTAATGGCTTTGGCCCAGCTGGGCGAGGCCATTGGCCAGGGAAAATAAAAAAAGAGGGCGGGCCTTGAGCCCGTCCTCCTTTTTTGTATATAGGGTAAGTCTGGGGTAGAACAATGATCCCAGCGGTTCGTTAACCGAGGAGCTGCAGCACGCCCTGGGGCACGGCGTTGGCCTGGGCCAGCATGGCCTGGGCAGACTGGATGAGGATATTGTTCTTGGTATAGGCCATCATCTCTTCGGCCACGTCGGTGTCGCGGATGGTGGACTCGGCGTCCTGGATGTTCTCGGCCATGACGCTTAAGTTGTTGGCAGTGTGCTCCAAACGGTTCTGGGTAGCGCCCAGGTCGCCGCGGATGCCGGAAACGTAGTTGATGGCAGCCTTGATTACGTCAATAGCTTCGGAAGCGCCCTCGCGGGTGCTGATGTCGATATTGGCAATGGACTTGCCGTCTTTTACGCCAGCGGGCGCGCCGTCCGCGTTGGTGTTCATGACGCCCATGGCGGAAACGTGCATGTCGCCTACGCCAACCTCTAAGCGGTTGAACGAATCGGAGGTGTCGCCAATTTGCAGGGTCAGGGGCTTGCCAGCCTCGCCGGCCTCAGCCTCTACCTTGCCGGTAACGGTGCCAAAGGTCTCCTTGATAACAGCCTCTTTGCTCAGGTCAAAGGCGCCGTCGTTCAGCTTGCCGTTGGTGGTGTTCTGCTCGGTGTAGCTCTTGCCAGCGGCGTTTACCTTCTCTACAAAGGTCACCTGCCCAGCGGTAGCGCCGTGGCCGATGGTCCACACACTGTTGCTGTCGGCGGCAACGGACAGGCGGTCGATGGCTTCTTTCAGGCCAGCGGCGTCATCCAGGTTCAGGTCGCCAACATAAACGGTGTCTGTCTCGCCCTTCTTAGCGGCGTCGGTGGTGATGGTGTAGTCTTTGTCGCCAATCTTGATAATGCTGCCGTCGGCGAAATGGTCTTTATTCAGGGTGGCAACGCCACTGGCCAGGCGGCCCGCGGCCTCTTCTACGCCCTGCTTGGTAACGGTAGTGGTGGTGTTGTAGTCGCCGGTTACGCTGGAGTCGCCTGCTGGGCCAGCGTCGGTGCCAGCTGTAAAGGCAGCAGTGCCAGCGGTAATACCAGTAATAGCAGCGCTAGTCGTGGTACCGGAGATAGTGCCTACATCAAGGTCAGTGACGGCTGCGCCAGTTGTATCACTGGTGAGAACCAAATCAGTACCGTCAAAAGTAGCCGTCCAGCCGGTGGGAGCGCCAGTGACGGCCCAATTAGTGCCATCGAAAGTTGCGGTGAGATTCAGATTTGTAGTACCGCCAGTACTTATAAAGTTGATGGTATCGCCGTTTGCAGCAGTGCCGGTCAGCGCCACAGCGCTGGTTATTGTCGCAGCGGTAGCCGCAGGACCAGCAGCGCCTGTGCCGGAAACAGTAACATTCATATCGCCGTTCACAGGGGTCTCGCCCGCTGTCTGGGTAAAGACGATACGGTTGTCCTTGGCTTCCGCTGTGAAGGTGCCTGTGTTGGTGCCGTCGGTCAGCGAAACACTGGTAGCGGTAACAAGTGTGCCACCTGCATCCTTAAACTTGCCAGCCGCGAAAGCGGCAGCGATGCCTGCGGCGTCTAGTTCGCCGTTGCCATCACCATCCAAGGTGAAGGTGTTATTGCCGATTTTCAAGGTTAGGGTCTCGCCATTGCCATTGCCAAACTTCACTTCGTGCAGGTCAACGCCGAACTGGGTCTCGGCAGCCTCAACGCCATTGCTGTGCAGGATGGTGTTGGTGCCCAGGGTGGAGCCCACGGTGGAAGAAACGATGGAGCTGACTGTGCCGGCTTCCGCCTTAACCTCGCCCACGTTGGTCTTGTTTACGTCCAGGCTGCCGTCCAGCAGCTTGATGCCGTTGAAGTTAGCGCTGTCCGCAATACGGTCAATTTCAGACCGAAGCTGCGTAACTTCCTTTTGCAGATTGTAGCGGTCCACCTCGTTGTCATAGGTGCCGTTGGCAGACTGGGTGGCCAGGTAGTCCATGCGGTTAAGCATGTCCTGAATCTCCTGCATGGCGCCCTCTGCGGTCTTTACCAGGCTGATGCCGTCCTTTACGTTCTTCTGGGCAGCGTTCAGGCCGGTGATCTGGGCGCGCATCTTCTCAGAGATGGCCAGACCGGCCGCGTCGTCGCCCGCGCGGTTGATCTTGTAACCGGAAGACAGCTTCTCCAGGTTCTTGGACAGGGCGGAGGTGTTTGTGTTGTAGTTCCGGTAGGCGTTCATCGCCATAATGTTGTGTTGGATACGCATAATTTTGTCTCCTTCAAAAATATTTTGCGTGTGTTCTTCCAGCGTTCCTCGCCGGGAATACGCCCGCCCACTGGCCTGGTGGAGGAGGCGTTCGAAAAAGTGTAGGTTTGCAAACAATACGCCGTGTGGCGTCTACACCACTATATTCGGCTGATAGATGGGAAAAATAAGGGGAGTTCGGAAAATTTATAGAAACATACTTTTCCGAAACGAAATACATGCCCAGCCCTCATTCCCTTTTCCCCCAAGCTGTGGTATAATATGTTCTAACGAAATGTGTTCAAAAGCAGGCTTTCGAACACACGGAGAAGCCCTGAAGCGCGAAGCGCCGGCTTTCTCTGAAAGCGGACGACAGAATAAGGACATTATCTTTGCTAAGGAGGAACGCATATGCGCAGGCTGACCGCCGGGGTGCTGGCCCACGTGGACGCGGGAAAGACCACTTTAACCGAGGCCATGCTCTATAGGGGCGGGGTGCTGCGGGGCATGGGCCGGGTGGACCACGCCAACGCATTTTTGGACACCGAGGAGCTGGAGCGCCAGCGGGGCATTACCATTTTTGATAAGCAGGCGGTACTGCCCCTGCCAGAAGTGGAGATCACCCTGGTGGATACCCCCGGCCACGTGGACTTTTCCGCCGAGGCAGAGCGCACCCTGCCTGTGCTGGACTGCGCCATTCTGGTGGTCTCCGGCCCAGACGGCCCCCAGGGGCACACCCTCACCCTGTGGCGGCTGCTGGAGCGCTGCCAGGTGCCGGTATTTCTGTTCGTGAACAAAATGGACCAGCCCGTGGACCGCGCCGCCCTGCTGGAAAGGCTGCGGGCCTCTCTTTCTGATAATATTGTTGATTTTGCCCAGTACGGGCAGCCCGCTTTTTGGGAAGCGGCGGCTTTAGGGGACGAAGCCGCGCTGGAGGAATACCTGGAAAAAGGCGCTTTGCGGGATAGCACCCTACGGGGGCTGGTGGCGGGGCGGCGGCTGTTCCCCTGCTTTTTCGGCTGCGCCCTGCGGGCCCAAGGGGTAGAGGAGCTGCTAAACGGGCTGTGCCGGTTCGGGCCCCGGCCTGTCTGGGGAGAGGCCTTTGGGGCCCGGGTGTTCAAAATTTCCCGGGACAGCCAGGGGGCGCGGCTTACCCATCTAAAGGTAACAGGGGGCGCCCTGCGGGTGAAGGCCAATGTGGACCTGCCCGGAGGGCCAGAGAAGGCGGACCAGATCCGTATCTACTCCGGGGCCAAGTTCACCGCCGTGGAGGAGGCCCCCGCCGGGACAGTCTGCGCGGTGACGGGTTTGCGTTCCACCTATCCGGGCCAGGCCCTGGGCAGCGGAAAGGCCGGGCGTCCCCCGGCCCTGGAACCGGCCCTTAGCTACCGGCTGATTTTGCCGGAGGGAGTCCAGGCCCACGCGGTGCTGCCCAAGCTGCGCCAGCTGGCGGAGGAGGACCCCCAGCTTCATCTGGAGTGGAACGAGGCCCTAGGGGAGATTACACTGCGGCTGATGGGAGAGATTCAGGCCCAGGTGCTGGGGCGGGTGATTCGAGACCGGTTTGACCTTGAGGTGGGGTTTGGTCCAGGGAACGTGGTGTATAAAGAGACCATTGCCGCCCCGGTGGAGGGGGTGGGCCACTTCGAGCCGCTGCGCCACTACGCCGAGGTACACCTGCTGCTGGAACCTATGCCAAGAGGAACAGGAATGGTGTTTGCCAGCGCTTGTTCGGAGGATGTGTTGGACCGGAACTGGCAGCGGCTGATTCTAACCCACTTGGGGGAAAAGATCTATCGGGGGGTTTTGACAGGCTCTGCCATTACGGATATAAAGATTTCGCTGATTATAGGCCGTGCTCATGAAAAGCATACCGAAGGAGGCGATTTTCGAGAGGCTACCTACCGGGCGGTACGCCAGGGCCTGATGAAAGCCCGCTCCATTTTGCTGGAGCCCTGGTACGCCCTGCGGCTGGAGCTGCCCACCCCCAGCCTGGGCCGGGCCCTGGCAGACATCCAGCGCATGGGGGGGCAGGCCGGAACCCCCGAAACCCTGGGAGAAGAGACCGTGCTGGAGGCCAGCGTACCGGTGGCGGCTTTTGGGGACTATGCCGCCCAGGTGGCCGCCTATACAAAAGGAATGGGCCGGGTGGCCTGTACCCTGGAGGGGTACCGGCCTTGTGGGGACCAGCAGAAGGTGGTAGAGGCCATTGGCTACGACCCGGAAGGGGACACAGAGGACCCGGCGGGGTCTGTGTTCTGTGCCCACGGAGCCGGGTTCCTAGTACCCTGGGACCGGGTAGAGGACTATATGCACCTGCCCGCCCTGCGTCTGCCTGGCCCAGAGCCCGCCGCCCCGGCTGAAGAGGAGGCGGCCCCGGTCCGCCCTTTTGACCCTGCCCCCGCCGCCCGGGGCGGGCCTGCCGCCACCCTGGAACAGGACGCAGAGCTGCTTGCTATTTTTGAAAAGACTTATGGCCCAGTGCGGGCCAGAGGGTTCCTCCCCCAGGAAAAGCGGCAGGACGCGGACCCGGGTCCCGACAAGGTGCGGCTGCCCGCCCTGGGCCCGGAATATCTTCTAGTGGACGGCTACAATATGATCTTTGCATGGAAAGACCTGAACGCCATTGCTAGAGAGGACCTGGAGTCCGCGCGGCAGGCGCTGATGGATATTCTCAGCAACTACCAGGGCTTCCGGCAGAACCGGGTGATTTTAGTATTCGACGCCTATAAGGTGCCAAAGGGCACGGGATCGGTGTTCAAGTACCATAACATTCATGTGGTCTATACCAAAGAGGCCGAAACCGCGGACGCATATATTGAAAAGGCCAGCTACCAGTTGACCAAAGAGCACAGACGGGTGCTGGTGGCCAGCGCGGACTTTGCGGAGCAGCTGATTATTCTGGGCCACGGGGCTCTGCGGATGCCGGCCCAGGAGCTGCGAGCCGAAGTAGAAAGGGCCCAGGGGGAGATAGCGGAAATTCTGCGGGAAAAAAGACTGGCCCTCCGGGGCGGCACAGTAGGGGACGCCATAAGGCAAGCCCAAAAGAGAAAAGACGGCCAAAGGCGAAAAAGCTAACCATACAGGCAGACAGACGGGGGCCAGGGGGGTAGTTCCTCGGGCGAGAGGTGGAATGAGCGTCTGCCAGCGGCAGACATGCCGTGAACCGGCCAAGCCGACAGGCCGAGTGCGGCGCTCCACGGTCTTGACCTTAAGGCGGCGCAACGAGGAGCCAAAGAGCGCCGCGCCAAAATCTCTGAAAAACCCAAGATTGGGCCGCCCGCCCCCGCCGAAACTTCCGTTGTAACACAGGCTTACAAAAAAGCCTGAAAGGTCCTGCGTTCCCGTAAAGCCGGACATCAGCAAAAAAGAAAAGTTAGGTCGGTGTTTTTGAAAAGGCAAGTCCTTTCCCCCAGCCGCAAAGCGTGTTACAATAAACCTGAAAAAGGAGGCTATTGCATGAAGTACTTTCTCGCCGTAGATATTGGCGCGTCCAGCGGACGGCATATTCTCGGCCATTTGGATCGGGGGCAGGTTTTCTTAGAAGAGGTCTACCGCTTTCCCAATGGCGCGAAGATGAAACAAGGACGCTTGACCTGGGACCTGGAGGCCCTTGCCAGCCACGTAACCGAGGGCATGGCCGCCTGTAAAAAGCTGGGAAAGATTCCCGCCACTGTGGGCATAGACACCTGGGGTGTGGATTTTGTACTGCTGGATAAAAACAACCGGCTGCTGGACGACGCGGTGACCTACCGGGACAGCCGGACCCAGGGGATGGACAGCGTGGTGGAGGGCCTGGTGCCGCAGGAGGAGCTGTACAAAATAACAGGCATTCAAAAGCAGCTGATTAACACCATCTATCAGCTGATGGCGGTGAAAACCACCCAGCCTGGGCTGCTGGACCGGGCCCACCGCCTGCTGATGGTACCGGACTATCTCCATTATTTGCTAACAGGGCGTCAGGTAAATGAGTATACAGAGGCCAGCACCTCTGGCCTGCTGAACGCCGCGGCGAAAACCTGGGACCAGCCCCTGCTGGACCGGCTGGGCTTGCCGGGGGATCTCTTCCTGCCGCCCACCGCCCCCGGGGAACGGCTGGGGGGCTTATTGCCAGAAATTCAAGAACGGATAGGGTACAACTGCCAGGTGGTGCTGCCCGCCAGTCATGACACAGGCTCGGCTTTTTTGGCGGTGCCGGCTAAGGACGGGAACGCCGCCTACTTGAGCAGTGGCACCTGGAGCCTGCTGGGGACCGAGCTGCCGGAGCCCATTACCACCCAAGAGAGCCGGAAAGCCAACTTCAGCAATGAGGGTGGGTACCAGTACCGCTACCGGTACCTTAAGAACATTATGGGCCTGTGGATGCTGCAAAACCTGCGGCGGGAGCTTTCTGTTGAGGGAAAAGAGGTGAGCTTTGGCCAGGTGGCTGCAATGGCCCAAAAGGAGGCTGACTTTGCCAGCCGGGTAGATGTAAACGACAATGGTTTTCTGGCCCCAGAGAGCATGACCCAGGCCGTAGCGGACTATTGCCGCGGGACGGGCCAGCCTGTGCCAGAAACCGGGGGACAGACCGCGGCCTGCATTTATCACAGCCTGGCCGAGGGATACGCTGGGGCCATTGAGCAGCTGGGCCAGTTGACGGGGAGAGAAATCACTGCGGTGAATATTGTGGGCGGGGGCAGCCAGGACGGCTACTTGAACCAGCTGACCGCCAATGCCACGGGCTTGCCGGTGTACGCGGGGCCCACCGAGGGCACTGCCTTGGGAAACCTAATGGTACAGATGATGGCCCAAGAGGAGCTGAAAGACCTAGACGAGGCCAGGGAAGTGGAGCGGAACAGTTTCGAAATAAAAGAATACTACCCACAATAAGAAGAGCGACAAAGGCCATGCCGTCCTAAAAAAGCACAGGCCAGAATTTTTAAAGGAATCTATAGGCAACACCGCACAAAGACCGGCCTATGTGTCTCGCCTGCCGGCTCGGTCGGCTCGGAACGGTCCCCGCTGGGGACCCTCGCCCTTTGCACAGGATTTGCTTGCACTTTTTCCGTCATAGCTGCTTTGCGGCTATTGCGCACCAGCTTTCCCTTGCCAGAATCGCAAGACCATAAATGGTCTGATTGGCTGCGCTCAATAGAGTTGGCTTTGCCAACTCTTGTACACATCTGACGGAAAAATTGACGGCGCAACTCGTGCACAATCTTTGTGCGGTGTTGTCTATAACGAAAAAAGCGCCATAGCCATCATTAAAGCAATAAGTTTTGAGAGGCTGCTAATTATTATTTAAAGAAGGGATGACCCGCTATGACCGACCGCTATCAATATGCCAAAGGCCAGTACGCCGCCTGGGGCGTGGACACGGACGCCGCGCTGGAACGCCTGAAAAATATCCCCATCAGCATCCACTGCTGGCAGGGGGATGACGTGACAGGCCTGGAGGGCCAGGGACAGGCCCTTTCTGGGGGCATCCAGACCACAGGCAACTACCCGGGCCGGGCCCGGAACTTCCACGAGCTCACCGCCGACTTTGCCAAGACCCTTAGCCTGGTGCCTGGGAAAAAGCGGATCAACCTGCATGCCAGCTACGCGGTGTTTGAACCTGGCGAGGCGGTGGACCGGGACCGAATAGAGCCCAAGCATTTTGCCAAGTGGGTAGAGTTCGCCCAGGCCCAGGGCGTGGGGATTGACTTTAACCCCACCTTCTTCAGCCATCCTATGGTTACCGATAACCTAACCCTCTCTTCCCCAGACGAGAGGGTGCGCTCCTTCTGGGTGGAACACGGCAGGCGCTGCCGCCGGATTGCCGCTTATTTTGCCCAGGCGTTGAATACCCACTGCCTATGCAATGTGTGGATTCCCGACGGCTATAAGGACATTCCCGCCGACCGGCTGGGCCCCAGACTGCGGCTGAAGAAGAGCCTGGACGAGATCTTTGAGGAAAAGCTGCCCGGTGTCATTGACTGTGTAGAGAGTAAGGTGTTCGGCATTGGTATGGAGTCCTACACCGTAGGGTCCGCCGAATTCTATCTTAGCTATGCTGCCAGCCACCCAGGGGTATATGACCTGCTGGACAACGGCCACTATCACCCCACGGAGACGGTTAGCGATAAAATCCCCAGCCTACTGGCTTTCTTCGATAAAGTCCCCCTGCATGTGACCCGGCCGGTGCGCTGGGATAGCGACCATGTGGTGCTGTTTGAGGATGAGGTGAAGGAAATCGCCAAGGAGATTGTGCGCAACGGGGCCGAGGACCGGGTGCTCATTGGCCTGGACTATTTCGATGCGTCCATTAACCGGGTGGCCGCCTGGGCGCTGGGGGCCAGGAATATGCAGAAGGCTCTGCTGTACGCCCTGCTTCAGCCAGCGGAGAATATGAAGGCCCTACAGGATAAAAGCGACTTCACCCGGTTGCTGCTGGAGGGGGAGGAACTAAAGACCCTGCCCTTTGGAGACGTGTGGGAGCGCTATTGCCAGGAACAGGGGGCGCCCACGGGGAAGGAATTCCTGGAGGAGATCAATAGATATGATACGGCGGTGACCAGCCGGCGCTAGTTCGCTATGTACCATAACGGAAAATTTACTACCGAGGTGACCATTATATGAACATGACTGACACTGCCCCTGTTTCCGCCTTTATCCGTATGTGCGCCGACGGCTGGGCCCAGGGCTGGCACGAACGAAATGGCGGCAACCTGACCTACCGCATGACGCCCCAAGAGGCAGAGGCGTGCGGCCCCTTCTTCACCCAGCCTCAGGAGTGGGTCTCTTTGGGTGTGCGGGCGGAAAACTTGGCCGGAGAGTACTTTATCGCCACGGGCAGCGGTAAATATTTTCGCAACGTGGAGCTTGCCCCCCAGGACAATATTTGTGTGGTGGAGATCAGCTCGGATGGGGCCAGCCGCCGGATTGTTTGGGGCTTAGAAAAGGGCGGCTTGCCCACTAGCGAGTTCCCCAGTCATTTTTTGAACCATAGTGTGCGTAAGGCCGCTACGAACGGGGCCAACCGGGTTATCTATCATGCCCATACCCCAAACCTTATTGCCATGACCTATATCCTGCCCCTGACAGCCCGGGACTTTACCCGGGCCCTGTGGCAGAGCGCCACCGAGTGCCCGGTGGTATTTCCCGGCGGAGTGGGCGTGGCGCCCTGGATGGTGCCCGGCGGGCCGGAGATTGCGGTGGCCACCAGCAAGCTGATGGAAAAGTATGAGGCCGCGGTGTGGGCCCACCACGGGCTGTTTGTCAGCGGGCCAGACTTTGACACTGCCTTTGGACTGATGCACACCATTGAAAAGGCCGCGCAGATCTTTATGCTGGCAATGAGCGCGGGAGGAGGAAAAATCTGCCAGACGATTTCTGATGAAAACTTACTGGATATTGCCCGGGCCTTTGGGGTCACCCTAAATCCGGCATTCCTATAGACAAGAGGGAAAACTAGTACCTTAGAGTCTTATAAAAAATTTCACCCCCAAGGGCCGAAAGCGGTTCTTGGGGGCTTGCTATTTTAGCGGAATTGTATTATAATCATAGCGAATACTCTTTGCTGAAAGGAGCCGTTTCCACATATGGATAGGCAGAAGCGCAGACAGAAAATATTGATTGTAGACGATTCGGAAATGAACCGCTCTATCCTGGTGGATATGCTTGGCAACGAATATGATACCATCGAGGTAGAAAATGGCCTAAAGGCCGTGGCTGTGCTGCAAAACCAGGGCGCGGACATTTCCCTGGTGATGCTGGATATTGTTATGCCCGAAATGGATGGTTTTCAGGTGCTGAAGATTATGAGCCAGCGCAGGTGGATTGAGACCATCCCAGTAATCATGATCTCGGCAGAGACCACCTCGGACCGCATTGACCAGGCACTAGAGCTGGGCGTCACGGATTTTATCAGCCGCCCCTTCGACGCCCGGGTGATTCGCCGCAGGGTGGTGAACACCCTTCTAAGCTCTGCTAAGCAGCAGGAACTGGAAGCGCTGGTGGCCGAGCAGATCTATGAAAAAGAGCAAAACAGCCTTTTGATGATTGATATTCTCAGTCATATTGTGGAGTTTCGGAACGGCGAAAGCGGCCGGCACGTGGTGCATGTGCGAAAGCTGACCGAAGTACTGCTGAAACGCTTGGTACAAAAGACCAGCCAGTATAAGCTGACAAAGGCGGACATTGCCCTTATTAGCGAGGCCTCCGCGCTTCACGATATTGGCAAGATTGCCATTGACGATAAAATATTGAACAAACCCGGCCGGCTTACCAACGAGGAGTTTGCCATCATGAAGAGCCACTCCATGGCCGGCGCCCAAATGCTGGAGGGCCTTTCTGTACACCAGAACGAGCCCCTGGTGAAAATCGCCTATCAGATCTGCCGGTGGCACCACGAGCGCTGGGACGGCCGGGGGTATCCGGACGGCCTCTCGGGAGAGGAAATTCCCATTGCGGCGCAAACCGTGGCTCTGGCCGACGTGTACGATGCTTTGACCAGTGAGCGGGTGTATAAGCCCGCGTTTTCCCATCAAAAGGCGGTGGAAATGATCACCAACAATGAATGCGGAACGTTTAACCCTTTGCTTTTAGAGTGCCTGTTGGAGGTGGCGGATACCCTGCAAGAGGAGCTGGACGGAGAGAGCAGTGGAAAACGCCACACTGCGGACCCCATGAGCAACCTGGCAAAAAAGGCTTTTCAGCATAGCGAACTTAGCGCCAGCAACCGCACCCTTCAGCTTTTGGAGCATGAGCGCATGAAGTATAGCTTCTTTGCGGCCATGAGCAAGGAAATACAGTTTGAATATACTTTTTCTCCGGCTATGGTCTCCTTAAATGCCTGGGGCGCTAAGCGTCTGGGGCTGGAGGAGGTTGTGATGGACCCCCTGAACCAGCCGAAGGTTCGGGAATTCCTGGGCCAGGGGCTGGGGGAGAAGATTCGGGACGCGATCCACACGGCTACCCCAACAGACCCTATTGTGACCCTGGAGTCAAAGATGAGCTACGGCGGCGACATGAAGTGGTACCGCTTTATTATGCAGACCCTGTGGTCTGAGGATGAGCCCCCAGAGCTGCGGGGCGTCATTGGCAAAGCCATAGACATCCACAGCTCCCGCAGCTACCTGGAAAACCTGGAGCGGCGGGCTTCGCTGGACGGCCTAACGGGGCTTTTAAACCTGGCCAGCGCCCAAAAACAGGCGGAGGCCCGGCTGAAGGAAAACCCGGACATAAGCTATGCCCTGGCTTTCTTTGACTGTGATTACTTCAAAATTGCCAATAATACATATGGACATCTGTTTGGCAATGAACTACTAATATATATTGCAAAAAGGCTTCACCAAACCATCCGTAGCGGAGACATCGCGGCGCGGGTGGGCGGCGATGAGTTCATTATCTTTTTCCAGTATCACCAGGAGCTGGACCCCATTATCAACCGGATGCATTCGGCCCTGCATGGCACGGATTTCCGCGGGTTCACCATCTCCATTAGCATGGGAGTAGCCACTACCCAGCAGGTGGGCCCCAACTTTACCGCCTTGATGAGCGCGGCAGACAAGGCGCTGTATGCGGTGAAGCAGTCTGGGCGGGGCCAGTATAAGTTCTATGATGGAGCGGAGACCTCCCTGGAGGAGGCGGGCGAGAGCGTATATGCCAACCAGTCTGAGATTTTGGACTATGAGGCTGGCGAGCAGGAGAGTTCCGAGGAGGATTGAAAGTGTCAGTAAAAGACCGGCGGCTGGCAAGAAGGCGAGAAAAATTATCTTTATCTTTAAATATGGAGGAGAGGCACCATGACCCTGCAAGAATGCTACGAAGCTCTAGGCGGAAACTATCAGGAGGTCAGCTCCCGGCTGCCCAGTGAGAAGTTTATACAGAAGTTTGTGCTAAAATTTTTGGACGATCAGTCTTACCAGCTGCTGGAGGATTCCTGGCAGAGCGGCAATGACGAGGAAGCTTTTCGGGCGGCGCATACCATCAAGGGCATGTGCCAAAACCTGAGCTTTACTACCCTACAAGAAAGCAGCTCACGGCTGACGGAATCTTTGCGCAGCGGCCGGACGCCGGAATCGGCGGGGCTGCTGGAGCAGGTGCGGACAGACTACCAGCGCACGGCGGAGGCGATACGATCCTATAAAGAAGGGCTGTAATTCACATGAAAGAAACAACCAACCCCAATAAATTTCTAGTGGGCAGCTTTGTCGTGCTGGCAATCGTTACACTGGGGGTGTTCCTGTTTTTAGCGCATTATATGGACCGGTCTAGTACCGATACCATCGCCCAGGTAGGAGAGTCTTATATGCACGGGATGAACGAGCAGATCACCCTGCACTTTCAAACCACGGTTTCTTTGCGCTTGGACCAGGTGAGGGCAATGGTAAACGACATCCGTCCTGCCCATGAGCGGGAAAACGAGGCAGCCCGGCAAGTGGTGAAGGACGAGCTGACCTATAGCAGCCGTGCCAGGGGCTTTAAATCTCTTGCGCTGCTAAGCCAGAATGGCGAGTTTGAGATGGTAGACGGCAGTTCGGTGACGCTGGATGACCCCCACCCCTTTTTGAGCTCCTTAAGAGCCGGAGAAGATAAGGTGGCTGTGGGAAAAGACGCCCAGGGAAACCATATGGTGCTGCTGGGTGTGCCAGCCCAATATGGGCTTTCTAGTGACGAGCCTGCTTTAGCTCTGGTGGGCGTTATAGAGGCGGATTATATTACAGATACCCTCTCTTTGGACATAAACGACTCCATGGTGTACTCTTTTATCATACGCAAAGACGGCACCTTTGTAATACGCACTAGCGACGCTACCCGGGACAGCTATTTTGACCGAGTGGAAAGTCTGTATGACGATGTGGCCGGCAAGCCGCCCCAGCAGTATATTGAAGAGCTGAGCGCAGCCATGGAAAAGGGAGAGAGCTATACCAGCGAGTTCACGATTGAGGGGGAGCGCAGGCATCTTTTCTGTACCCGGCTGCCCTATTCCGAGTGGTATCTATTGACATTTATGCCCTATGGTTCCCTAAACGAGAGCATCGACCACCTAAGCTCTCATCTAATGGTGGGAGCTGTTGTAAGTTGTGGGATTATATTTATTACGTTGGTTTTCATTTTTATAGGATATTATAAAATCAACCGGCACCAGCTGAAAGTGGTAGACGACGCGCGCCAGTCGGCGGAGCGGGCCCTGACCCTGGCGGTAGAGGCCCGGCGGGAAGCGGAACAGGCCCAGGCCCAGGCAGAGCGGGCCAACCAGGCTAAGAGCGAGTTTCTCTCTAACATGAGCCATGATATTCGCACACCGATGAATGCCATTGTGGGCATGACGGCCATTGCCACAGCCAACATAGACGATAAAGAGCATGTACGCAGCTGCCTACATAAAATTACCACCAGCAGCCGGCACCTTTTGGGGCTGATCAACGACGTGCTGGATATGTCTAAGATCGAGAGCGGCAAGATGACCCTGGCCTATGACCGAGTGTCGCTGCGAGAGCTGATGGAGAGCCTGGTGAGCATTGTGCAGCCCCAGGTAAAGACGAAACGCCAGAACTTCGGGGTGTCCATTGTGGATATTTCTGCCGAAAACGTGCTGTGCGATAGTGTGCGTCTGAACCAGGTGCTGCTGAATCTGCTTTCTAACGCGGTAAAGTTTACACCAGACGAAGGCAGCATTCAGGTGACCATGAAGCAGGAGCCCTCGCCAAAAGGAGAGGACTATGTGCGGGTACGGGTGTGGGTGCAGGATGACGGCATAGGCATGTCGCCGGAATTTGTAGAGCATATTTTCGACTCCTTCGCCCGGGAAGACCGGACCCGTGTGCACAAAACCGAGGGCACGGGCCTGGGTATGGCCATTACCAAGTTCATTGTGGACGCTATGGGCGGAGATATTCGGGTGGAGAGCCGCCAGGGCCAGGGCACCCTGTTCAGTTTGACCCTGGATATGGAAAGGGCCGGGGGCGCGGAGATGGATATGACCCTGCCAAACTGGAATATGCTAGTAGTAGATGACGACAAGCTGCTGTGCGAAAGCACTGTGAGCTCGTTAAAGTCCATTGGCATCAACGCGGAATGGACCCTCTCCGGAGAGGAGGCCATTAAGAAGGTAGAGGAGCGCCACCGGCGGGGGGATAACTACCACATTATTCTGTTGGATTGGAAACTGCCGGGGCTGGATGGCATTTCCACTGCCCGTGAGCTGCGTAGCCGGCTGGAGGACGATATTCCCATTTTACTGATCTCTGCCTATGACTGGAGCGATATTGAGCAAGAGGCCCGGGCGGCGGGCGTCAGTGGGTTCATTCCAAAGCCGCTGTTTAAGTCCACCCTGTTCTATGGACTTCGGAAGTATGCGGAGGATATTCCGGAAGTGGAGACCACGGGAACGGAGGAACAGGAGACCGACTTTAATGGTATCCGGGTACTGGTGGCAGAGGATAACGAGCTGAACTGGGAGATTGCCAGCGAGTTGCTTTCTGCCTATGGACTAGAGCTGGAATGGGCTGAAAACGGACAAATCTGCGTGACAAAGCTGGAAAACGCCCAGCCGGGATACTATAAGGCCGTACTCATGGATATCCGCATGCCTGTCATGACAGGGTTCGAGGCAGCCCGGGCCATTCGCAAACTGAACCACCCAGACGCGGGACTACCCATTATCGCCATGACTGCGGACGCCTTTGCGGAGGATGTGCAAAAGTGCTTAGAGGCAGGGATGAACGCCCATGTTTCCAAGCCCATTGATGTGCGAGAAGTGACTAGGCTCTTAAAAAAGTTTCTGGACATGTAAAATTTGTAAAATAAAAAACCAGCCCCACTGGCCAGAGGGAGAAAACCCTCCGGTCAGTGGGGCAAAGCAGCCGGAGCCCCGCGGGGTATTCCTCAAAATTCTCAAACCCGGCGGGGCTTGAATTCTTTTGGCCCGATTGGGCGATACCAAAACCGCTGGGCACGCAAACGCTTCCGTGCCGCTTGAGAATAGTGTAGCCCAAGGGCAGGCAGCTTATGCGGGCTAAAAGCCTAAGCCGCAAAAAAATTTTTATGAGCCAGACCCCCTTGCAAAACAAGGGGAAGTATAGTATAATACCGAAAGAATGCCATAAAAAACCGGCGCGGGGCAAAAGCCACCGCCCCAGGCGCAAACGATAGAGGAGGAAAAACCATGAATGCATTTGAGATCATTTTTGCCATCGCCCTGCTGCTCTTCTCTGTGGCAATTATTCTGGTGGTACTGCTGCAAGAGGGCAACCAGAAAAATTTGGGGGCAGTAACTGGCGGCGCAGACACGTTCCTTTCTAAAAATAAGGCGCGTTCTGTAGACGCGTTTTTGGCCCGCTGGACAAAGTTTATTGCCATTGGCTTCTTTGTGCTGGTGTTGGTGGCCAATGCCGTGATGTATTTTGTGAAATAAAAAACGGCAGTGCGGACAAAAAGTTCAGAACGAAGCGATTCTGAGAACAGAACGGAGAGCAGCGCTTTGGCGCTGCTCTTTTTGTAGGAAGATACTGGGGCCGGCCTCTAAGAAAATTGAATTTCTGCATTTCGCCAAAGGGTATGGGAGGAGTTGGCAAAAGATCCAGGGGGCTTTCCCATAGTGGTGCCCCAGGGAATGGGGGCTTTGGCTATGTCCAATCGCGGCGAAAGGCGGGACGGATAGGAGAAGGGCGATGATCTGTTTTGTAGAAGGGCCCCGGGCCCAGCAAGCACTGCTGGACCGGTGCCGGGGCTCGGCTTTTGGCTGCAAACTGGCGGGAATGGTGAAAGCTTATGGGTTTGACCAAAGGCTGGTTCAGTTTTGGTTAAGCCAGACCGCTGCCTACGGCCTGCTGGAAGGCCAGATGGTCCTTTGCGGTCGACCGGAGGACCCGGCAGAAGCCCGGGCGTTTCTGGCAGCGCTGGGGCCGGGCTCGGTATTATGCCAAAAAGAGGCTGCCGCGGGTCTGGGGTTGGTAGTAAAGAATCAAGGCAAGGTACTGAAAAAGCGCCTGCCTGCCAAGACCTGGGCGAAAATGGGAGCAGAGCGGAATTCACAGAATATGGAGTCCCTTAAAAAGATACACACGCTGCTGCGGCAGTGGAATATGGCTGGAGATTTCGAGCCCTTTTATCTGGATTTGTCCCACCGGCTGCGGCATGGCGTGGCAATGGTAGAGACCTATCAGAAGGGGGAGGCGCTTCTAGGCTGTGCGGTGGCAGCCGCTGTGACCAAAGAAGGGGCTTTGCTTTCGGCTGTAGCAGTACAATCCGGATGGCAGGGGAAAGGAATTGGGAGCCAGCTGGTGGGACGGATAGAGGCCGCACTGCCTGGAAAGAGCCTATATGTGCTGCGGGAGGAAGGAAAGAACCAGCGGTTTTACCAAAGATTGGGCTATGATGAGAGAGAGTCCTGGTTAGAGGGAGGGGGTTAGTTCCTTTTTCAGAGCAAGACTGGCGGGCAGGGAACTTTTACGATTTGCCAGTCCTTCTGGGCTTGCGGCTTCCCTGCTTTATTGGATCCAAATCATTTATCAAGGAGTGTCGATCATGGAGAATTATCCCTATTTTCAAATAAGTGAACCGGTGATGCGCCTGGCAGACCAGGCCAGCAGCCGGGCTGCCGGACAGTTTGAGAAGATCCAGGCTACCCAGCGCTGGAACCAACAGAAAATGCTGGCGGCCTTTCAAAAAGCCGGGGTCAGCGAGAGCAGCTTTACAGCCAGCACGGGCTATGGCTACGGCGACCGGGGCCGGGAGCTATTGGACCAGGTGTATGCCGCCGCCTTTGGGGCCGAGGATGCTCTGGTGCGCTATAACTTTGTCAGCGGGACCCATGCTTTAACCGTGGCTCTGTTTGGTATCCTGCGTCCCGGTGATACAGTGCTGTGCGCCACCGGGACCCCCTATGACACCATACAGGGGGTGTTCGGTTTGCCTGGACGGGAAGAGCCCGGCAGCCTGAAGGAGTTTGGCGTGGTGTATGAACAGGTGGACCTGCTGCCGGACGGAACCCCAGACTATGCTGAGCTGGAGCGGGAAATTAGCAGCGACTGCCGGATGGTATACATTCAGCGCTCTCGGGGTTATAGTCTGCGCCCCTCTCTGAGCGTGAAGGAGATCGGCCGTCTGGCGGCCTTGGCTAAGCGCAAGGCTCCTGGCTGCGTGGTAATGGTGGACAACTGCTATGGCGAGTTTGTGGAGCGGGAGGAGCCTACTGCCTGTGGGGCGGACCTAATAGTGGGTTCGCTGATTAAGAACCCGGGCGGAGGCATTGCACCCACCGGCGGGTATATTGCTGGGCGCAGGGACCTGGTGGAGATGTGCTCTTACCGGCTAACCACCCCTGGCACCGGCCGGGAGCTGGGCTGCACCCTTGGCCACAGCCGGGAGCTGTTTATGGGGGCATTTCATGCGCCCTTTGTAACTGGAGAAGCCTTAAAGACCGCTGTGTTCGCGGCGTCGCTGTTCAGCCTGATGGGCTACACGGTAACCCCCACCCCGGAAGAGGCGCGGAGTGATATTATCCAGGCCATTCAGCTGGGCGCCCGAGAGGCCCTGGTAGCCTTTTGCCGGGGCCTGCAAAAGGGCTCGCCGGTGGACTCCTTTGTGGTGCCGGAGCCCAGCCCTATGCCGGGGTATGACAGCGACGTGATTATGGCGGCGGGGGCCTTTACCCTGGGGTCATCCATTGAACTCTCGGGCGATGCGCCTCTGCGGGAGCCCTACGCAGTGTGGATGCAGGGGGGGCTGAACTACCCGGCGGGCCAGATGGGAATATTGATGGCCGCGCAAGAGGTGATTGCGGTGGAAGGAAACAAAGGATGCCCATAAGCGTAAGAACGCTGGCGGCTAAGGCAGTAAAAGCCTGTTTTGGGATGTTGTTCGTAAAACAACGCGTTGGGATACGCCCTTAAAAACGGGCGTGTACAAAAGGAAGCGTTTAAAGAAGAGGCTCCGACGAACAAACGGTAAAAGTTTCGCCGTCTCGCCAGGCAATGGAATCGGCTGGGCTCGGTGGGCTCGTGACGAGAGTGGATGCTTTGCGCCAACCCTCTGCCACATGGCGATTCTTGCCCTTTTCAAAGGCTGCGGGGTTGGGAGACTGGACTACGTCAGGCCTTGGGGTGAGCGTCTGCCGGCAGGCCGCAAGCCGACTGAGGCGGCAGGTGAGACTCCACTCAATAGTCATAAACTCTTCTTTTGAACACTTCCTTAAAAACACAAGCCTTGCACGGAAAGCGGGCTTATGATATAATACATAGATTAGAAAGAATAGGATATTGAGAATCCACCTTTAGCTAGGCGGACATTCCCCCTGGCGGAAGCGGGCCGGCTGGAACGTATAATCCAGCTTTTTAGGGCGGCCCAAAAAGAAAGGAATGTTGCATTTATTATGGGAACAAGAAACGACCTGCGCAACGTGGCCATTATTGCCCACGTAGACCATGGAAAAACCACCCTGGTGGACCAGTTGCTGCGGCAGAGCGGCATTTTTAGAAGTAACGAGGCGGTGGCCGAGCGGGTGATGGACTCTGGCGACCTGGAGCGGGAGCGGGGCATTACCATCCTCTCTAAAAATACCGCCGTGATGTACAAGGACACAAAAATCAACATTGTGGACACCCCTGGCCACGCGGACTTTGGCGGCGAGGTGGAACGGGTCCTGATGATGGTGGACGGCGTGCTGCTTCTTGTAGACGCCTTTGAGGGCTGTATGCCCCAGACCCGGTTTGTGCTGAAAAAAGCCCTGGCTCTGGGCAAAAAGCCCCTGGTGGTGTTGAATAAGATCGACCGCCCCGGGGCCCGCCCCGCCCAGGTGGTAGACGAGGTGCTGGACCTGTTCATTGAGCTGGGGGCAAACGACGACCAGCTGGAGTTCCCGGTGGCATACTGTTCCGCCCGGGAGGGCTACGCCACGTTGGAGCCGGAGACTCCAGGAGAGGATATGACCCCTCTGTTTGAGATGATTTTGAAAGAGGTGCCCGCTCCTCAGGGAGACCTGGAGGGCCCCACCCAGGTGCTGTTCTCCAATATTGATTATGACGACTACGTAGGCCGTATCGGCATTGGCAGAGTGGAGCGGGGCGTTATTAAAGCAGGCCAGCAGGTAGCCATCTGCGGCGGCGGAGAAGAGGGCCACAAGCTGGCTAAGATCACAAAACTCTATCAGTTTGAAGGGCTGAAGCGGGTAGAAGCAGGGAGCGCCCAGCTGGGGGACATCATTGCGGTGTCCGGCATCGCGGATCTGAACATTGGCCAGACGGCCTGTGCCCCAGATACTATAGAGCCCATGCCCTTTGTAAAGATTGACGAGCCCACGGTTTCTATGATGTTCAAAGTGAACGACTCCCCCTTTGCCGGGCGGGAGGGCAAATTCGTCACTTCCCGGAACCTCCGGGACCGGCTTTTTAAAGAGGTGGAGACCAACGTGGCCATGCGGGTGGAAGAGACCGAGAGCATGGACACCTTTAAGGTCTCGGGCCGGGGCGAACTGCACTTGTCCATTCTCATCGAGCAGATGCGCCGCCAAGGATACGAATTCCAGGTGTCGCCTCCCACGGTAATCTATAAGATGAAGGATGGCCAGCGGCTTGAGCCCATGGAGCTTTTAATGATTGAGACCCCGGACAACTATGTGGGCGCGGTAATGGAGAAAATTGGCTCGCGTAAAGCGGAGCTGGTGAATATGGGCAGCCGGGAGACTGGCGTAACCCATATGGAGTTTCGAATTCCCGCCCGGGGCCTGATGGGCTACCGCTCGGAGTTTTTGACCGACACCAATGGCAACGGAATCATGAACCATGTGTTTGAGGGCTACGAGCCCTATAAGGGAGATATTTCCCAAAGGCAGCAGGGCTCTATTATTGCCTTTGAGACCGGCGAATCGACAGCCTACGGACTGTTTTATGCCCAAGACCGGGGGCGGATGTTTATTGGCCCCGGAGTGGAGGTATACGAGGGGATGATCGTGGGGGCGAGCCCTAAGAGCGAGGACCTGGTGGTGAATATCTGTAAGAAAAAGCACGCCACCAATACCCGGTCCTCTGGAGCGGACGAAGCCCTGAAGCTGACACCCCACTCAGTGCTGAGCCTGGAACAATGCCTAGAGTTTATTGGCGAGGACGAGTACGTAGAGGTAACGCCCAAAAGCGTAAGGATGCGAAAAGCCACGCTGTCTCATGAGCAGAGAATGAAGCAGGCCAGCAGGAAGAAATAAAAAAGACCTAGCCGTTTTGGGGGGCCGCCGGCTTTGTGTCCCGCGTTTTTGCATAGTCCACGATTTCTCGAAAGGGGGAAACCCGTTATCAATCTTGCTATCTTAGACCTGGAATGGAACGCCGCCTACAGCCGCAAACTAAAAGGCTATATCAACGAAATCATCGAGTTCGGCGCGGTTAAATGCGGCCCGGACTTTTCCCCTGCCGGGACCTTTGCCTGTTTTGTCCGTCCCCAAGTCAGCAAGCACCTGAACGCGGTGGTTACGGACCTGACCAACCTTACCGACGAGAGCCTAACCGGTGGCATACCTTTTATGCGGGCAGTCAGCCGCTTCCGCCACTGGCTGGGGGACTGCGTGCTGATGACCTGGGGCACTGGGGATATTCTTACACTCATTGAAAACTGCCGCTACTTCAGCGGCGACCAGCAGGTGCCGTTTCTTACCCGGTACTGCGATTTGCAGCGCTATGTACAGGACGTGCTGGGCCTGGACCCGGCCACCCAGACCGGCCTTTCCAAAGCGGCGGAGCTGCTGGGCCTGGACATCTCCCAGATGGAGCAGCACCGGGCGCTGGACGACAGCTTAGTGACTTTAAAGGTGCTGGAGCGCACCTTTGACCCCAAAGCGATTGTTCCCTATATTCAGCACTGCGACCGGGAATTTTACAAAAAAATGACCTTCCGCACCCATTATATTACGGACATGGAGGACCCCAAGGCCAAGGAGGCGGACCTGAGCTTTCCCTGTCCTCACTGTGGTGGCAAGACCCGCAGAGCCTCCCAGTGGGTGCTGCGCAACAGGGGGTTTCGGGCAGAGTTCTCCTGCGAAAGCTGTGGCTGGCCCTTTGCGGGCCGGGTGATTATCAAAGAGAAATATGAGGGATTGACTGTGAATAAGAAAACTTTCCCTGTACCCATTATAGAAAAGCCCCGTCAGGCGGTCCCGGGCCCGGTGGGGAATATGGAGCTGGAGGTCTCCGGCGGCGTGGGAGTGTTGCGCTTTCCGGCCTGGAAAGGACTTGGACTGGTAACCCACGCCTTTTCCACTCGCCTGGGAGGCGTCAGTGAAAAGGAGTTCGCTGCCATGAATCTGGGCTTTGGCCGGGGGGACCCAGAAGAAAACGTGGCGGAGAACTATCGCCGCTTCTGTGTGGCTGCCGGGTTTGATCCAGACTCCCTGGTATGCGGCTGCCAAGTGCATAAAACAGACATCCGCCGGGTGGATGAGAGCCACCGGGGACTGGGCGTTTGGCGTAAAAATGATATAGACAGCGCCGACGGCCTGTGCACAGACGCCCCGGGGGTCACTCTTGTTGTCTATGGAGCAGACTGTGTGCCCATCTACTTTGTAGATCCAGTGAAAA
This sequence comes from Oscillospiraceae bacterium, assembly GCA_910574935.1. Lineage (GTDB taxonomy): Bacteria > Bacillota > Clostridia > Oscillospirales > Acutalibacteraceae > Acutalibacter > Acutalibacter intestini. Next base: position 150,908 of record CAJTCU010000003.1, on the reverse strand, counting down.
AAGCTATTGGCCTGGCCCATGCGGGCTGGCGGGGGGCTGCGGCAGGGATGCCGGGGGTGATGGTCCGCCGCATGGCGGAAGAGTTCGGCAGCTGCCCCGGCGATTTGCTGGCGGCAGTGGGCCCCTCCATCTGCCAGAACTGCTTCGAGGTGGATGAGCCCGTAGCCCAGGAGTTCCTGGCTCTGCCTGGAGCAGAGGTCTTTGTTACTGGGCCCCAGGGGGGCAAATACCACGTGGACCTGTGGGAGTGCTGCCGCCGGTCTCTGCTGGGGACGGGTGTGCGAGAGGAACACATCACCCTGGGCGGACTGTGCACCATGGAAGAGAGCAGCCTGGTGTTCTCTCACCGAAAGACCCGGGGCCAGCGGGGCAGCAACTGCGCGATGCTGGCCCTGAACCCATGAAGCCCCTGGCCTGCCGCCTTTGCCCCAGAAGCTGTGGCGTGTCCCGAGAGCCCCCTGAGAACCTGGGAGCCTGCAAAAGCGGCGGGCAGATGCATATTGCCCGGGCAGCGCTGCATCACTGGGAGGAGCCGCCCATCAGCGGAAAAAATGGTTCCGGGGCCGTGTTTTTCACAGGCTGTCCTCTGGGGTGCCTGTATTGCCAGAACTATGAGATCAGTACAGCGGAAAACCCCGGCTGGGAGGTGGACCCAGAGGAACTGAGCGAAATATTTTTCCAGCTGATAGAGGCCGGGGCCCACAATATCAATTTGGTGACCCCCACCCATTTCGCCCCCCAAATACGAAGGGCTTTGTTGCTAAAAAAGCCGCCGGTGCCTGTGATATACAATACCTCCGGCTATGAGCGGGTGGAAACCCTGCAAAGCCTGGAAGGGCTGGTGGACATCTATCTGCCGGATTACAAATATGCCCAGGAAAAGCTTAGCGGGGATCTTTCCGCCGCGCCGGATTATCCACAGCGAGCTTTCGAGGCGATTGGAGAGATGCTGCGTCAGACGGGCCTGCCCCAGTACAACGGGGAGGGGATGATGGTAAAGGGCGTAATGATCCGCCACCTGATTCTGCCTGGGCACACCAAAAACTCCCTTCAAGTGTTGGAAGCCATTGGCCAGCGGTTTCCCGGGGTCCCGGTTAGCCTGATGGCCCAGTATACCCCTTGGGGTAGAGCCAAAGAGCCCGGGGGCATTCCCGGATATCCAGAGCTCTCCCGGGCCATTACCCGGCGGGAGCTTCACAAAGTGCAGGACGCTTTGTTTTCTCTGGGGCTGGACGGTTTTGTCCAGTCTAGAGAAGCCAAGGGCGCAAAATATATCCCGGATTTCGGGACCAAAAAGGAGAGATGAGGTATTATGGCAACGCGAGACGGGTTGGCATATGTGGCACGGGCAGAGGCGCTAAAGACCTGGCACGGCATGGTGATGGGACTGGAGTCGAACCTTCAGCCCATGGTCAGTTTGTTCCCCCGATGGAGCCTAAAAGAGGCTGACGGCCGCTGGTGCGCGGCTTTTGTCTATTATTGCTGCGTTACCGCAGGCTATGGCATTCCGATTCGCCCCAAGGAGTGCGTTTCGTGCAACCTGGCGGGCTGTGGAGGCTGGGAGGAGTGGGCAAAGGCCGATAACCGCATTGGCTGGCGCACCAATACCTGCCTGCCCCAGCCAGGAGATATTGTGATCTTTGATAAGGTCTTTGAAAATAAGGCGCATGATCATATTGGGATTGTTTTAGGGGACCGGGGCGCCAGCATTCTCACGGCGGAGGGAAACCTGGGCAATGTATCTGGCGTAGTGGAGCGCCCTAAGGACGGGCATATCCGGGGCTATATCAGCTTGCCGGAGAACTTTGTTTATGGAGGATGATGCGGTATGAGCGAACAGAGGATTACGCCCATGACCCAGCCATTGGCTGAGGAAATTGCCGCTTGGCAGTATCCAGGGGAGTACGCGGTCTATGACTGGCGGGAAGGCACCCCCCTGGATGAACTGTTGGATGGCAGCACCTATGCGGTTTTGAACATTACCGGGGATCTGGTAGGCTTTTATCAGTTTGGGCAGGGGGCAAGGGTACCAGTGGAAGAGGACGGCCCCTGGGGAGGCAGTCCCTACCGAGAGGGGCCACTGGACATTGGCTTTGGGCTGCGGCCAGACCTGTGCGGCCTGGGGCTGGGAAAGGCCTTTGTGCTGGCAGGCATGAAGTTTGCCCAGGAGGAGCTGGGGGCCAGGAGCTTCCGGCTGACTGTGGCGGAGTTTAACCAGCGGGCCAGAACGGTCTATGGGCGCTGCGGTTTTTCCCCCAGCCGGCGAGTGACCCAGAAAACCACGGGATCCCAGTTCCTGATTATGGGAACCCAGGAGCTGTGCTATAAAAATTCCGTGACCACAGAAAGCTACTGCCAGCTTCGGGAAGCGCTGGGCTGGAGCGCCATCTGTCCCCAGCAGGCCCAGGCGGGGCTGGTGGGCTCCGCGTATGTGGTAGGCTGTTATGACGGAGAAGCGGCTGTGGGCAGTGCCCGGCTTTTGTGGGACGGCGGCTACACGGTCTACTTAACGGATGTAATGGTTTTGCCAGAGTATCAGGGGCTAGGCATTGGTACAAAGATGGTGGAGCGCTGCATGGACTTTTTGCGGGCCCAGCTGCGGCCCGGGTGGCGGTTTAAGGTCCACCTGCTGGCCAACCAGGGCCGGGAGGGCTTTTACCAGCGGTTCGGCTTTGTCCCCCGGCCCAACGAGAACGCCGGCCCGGCCATGGACCAGTGGATCGAGTGGAAAGAGGAAGAGACGACGGACGAGATCTGATGAGACTAACGAAGTCTTTTCAGTTCTGCGGTCAAAAAGTCCGTTTGTAGAATAGCGCGGCGGGACGCTTCCATACATACGCCTGCCTTACATCAACAATAGACTTCTTGCGAAATAGCTGCAAGCCAACCAGAGTACGCGGTCCAGGGGCGTTGGGCCCCTGGCAGGGTGTGGGGCAGAGCCCCATGGCCTTGCCGTAGGGCGCGTCCTTTGCGCCCGGAGGCCTTTTAGTACTCAAACAATTATTATTTTCGCAAGAGGTCTAATAGAAAAAGAGGACAAAATCATGATAGACCAACTAACCAACCGGCTTTTTGATTTTATCGAGGGCAGCCCCACCGCCTTGCACACCACCCGCACGGTGGGGGCCATGCTGTTGCAGGCGGGATTTACCCAGCTGGACGAGGGGGAGGCCTGGTCTCTGGAACCGGGCAAGGGATACTTTACCACCCGGGGGATGGGCACGGTGATCGCGTTCCGCTGCCCGAAGCGGGACTTTCGGGCCTTTTCCATCGTCGCGCCTCACGGGGACTCCCCCTGCTTTAAGGTGAAGGGGCATCCGGAGATGCGGGTGGAGGACCACTATACCAAGCTGAACACCGAGGTCTATGGGGGCATGGCCCTGAACCTTTGGCTGGACCGGCCCCTGTCAGTGGCGGGGCGGCTGGCGGTGCGTACACCGGAGGGCATTGCCCCGCGGCTGACGGACATCTCCCGGGACCTGCTGATGATTCCAAGCCTGGCCATTCACATGAACCGGGAGGCCAACTCCGGCAGCAAAGTGGACCCCCAAAAGGACACCCTGCCCCTTTTGGGCGGCAAGGAAGGGGAGCTTTTAGAGCTGGCCGCCAAAAGCGCCGGGGTGGCTAAGGAAGATGTGCTGGACTACGACCTGTACCTGTACCACCGGGCCCGGGGCACGGTGTTCGGGGCGGGGGAGGAGTTCATCGCCGCGCCCCGGCTGGATGATTTAGAGTGCGCTTTCTCTGCCGTCACCGCCTTTTTGCAGAGTGAAAATGCCGAGAACTGCACCGTATGCGCGGTGTTTGACAACGAGGAGACCGGCAGCATGACCCGCCACGGGGCGGGGGCCACTTTCCTCTGGGACGTGCTGGGGCGCATCTGTCTGGCGGCGGGTAAGGACGAGCAGGAGCGGCAGCGGGCCATTCAGAACGGCATGATGCTTTCAGCGGACAACGCCCACGCGGTGCACCCCAACTACCCCGAAAAAGCCGACCCCACCAGCCGCTGCTACTTGAACCAGGGTGTAGTGGTAAAGCACAGCACCCGCTACGCCACCGACAGCCTGACCGCCGCCGCGTTCAAATGTATCTGCGAAAAGGCCGGCGTGCCCACCCAGGACTTCTACAACCACTCCTCCAACCCCGGCGGGGGCACCCTGGGACTGATCTCCGGCTCCCATGTGTCCATCCCTACAGTAGACATTGGCCTGGCCCAGCTTGCCATGCACTCCCCCTACGAGACGGCGGGCCGGGAGGACCTGGAGCATATGGTAAAGGCCATGACGGCTTTTTATAACAGCTCGTTTGCCTGGCAGGGGAACCACTGGCGCTTGGGCTAGCGGAGGGCGCGGCCTTTGCGTCCGAAGGCCCACTATTACTCAAATAATTCTTTTCGCAAGGACTCTATACTGTAGGAGGATGCGGGAATGTTTGTGGATGTTTTTTCTCATAAAATTTATTATGAACTGTATGGCGCGGAACATAAAGATATTTTGTTGTATCTTCATGGCGGTCCGGGGGCCAGCTGCCTTGATTTTGTAAATCAAGCAAAAGCTTTGAGCAAAAAAATAAAGGTCATTTCCTTTGACCAGTTGGGGGTCCTCCGCTCAGACGCCATCGGCGCGGACGAAGACTACAGTATGGAGTATCAGGTGGAGATGTTAGAGGAAATGCGGAAATCCTTTGGCATAGAGCGGTGGAGCATCCTGGGGCATTCCTATGGAGGCATGCTTGCGGTCCTATACGCGCGCCGGTACCCGGACTCCATCCAAAAGGTGATTTTGGAATGCCCCTCCTTGTGGTTTGAGGATTCCGCAAAATCCGTGGCGGAGTATGTCAGCGGGCATATCGAAAGCCTGGATCATCAGGAGGCCCGTGAGCTCTGCGAAAAGATGAAGGCCCCGGACTACTCCGGCGGGCGGGAGATCCCCAAGGATCTGATGACCCTGCTTAGCTATGTAGAGGATCCAAAGCTGGGGAACTACCTGCACGGCATTTCTTTTGAGGAATACTGGCAGAGCATGGACACCAGCGGCATTACAGACGAAATGTGGGCCAAAGGGGAGAGGCACCTGAAAAAGCTGTTGGAGACCGGGCCGGAGCAGGGGAATCCTTCCGGGAAAAGAGTCACCATGCTGGATAACTTTTTGCCACTGGCCCAGGAGACCGCCCTTCCGATTCTGTTGATTAATGGAAAATATGACCCCGCGTGTACAAAATATCAATCAGAATCGCTGCTAAACCATGGCAAAAATGTGACGCGGGTTGTTTTTGAGAACAGCGGGCATTTCCCTAGAGTAGAAGAACCGGAAAAATATACGAACGCGGTTTTGCGTTTCCTTGCAGTATGAACAGTGGAGAAAAGAGAGAGTTACTTTAGGGCGTGTTGATATACGCTGTATACGCGGGCTTTGGTCAGACATAAGGTGAAAACTGGCAGAGCCTCTGGCTTTTCTTGTGAGCTCGCGGACTTCTTACGGAGGGGATGGCGGAAACCTGCCCAAAAAGCACCCATGAACGCTGATGGGAACAAGCCCTAGGAGGGTTATGCTATGCTGAACTACGTTATGGACGCCAGCGCGTCCCCTGAGCGCGTCGCCGCTCTGCGGCGGTCGGTGGGCTGGGGCGGTATGGAGGCGGAGCTGGGGGATCCCGCTTTGCACGACTACCTCCGCGCCGCCTGCTATGATGGCGAAAGACTGGTGGGCTTTCTGGCGGTGGTAAGCAACGGCGCCACGGACGCGTATATCCAGGACGTGATAGTTCTATCAGAGAAAGGGCGTCGGCACGGAACTGATGAACCGGGCCACTGCCCGTTTGAAATCTGACCAAATTTATATGATCTCTGTGATTTATGGCGAAGAAAGCCTGCGGCCATTTTACGAAAAATTCGGGTTTACCACCATGCTCTGCGGTCAGATGGAGACCCGCCCGGAAAGTTAGAATCCGTATTCATACGGGAGGGGCCTTAAAGAAACCCTTTGGCAGCCAAACGACTCTTTGCCGCCAGAGGCCAGTCCGCTGTGAATACAGATTCTTAAAAAAGAAAGGAAATGAAACCATGAGCGAAACCCAAGTCATCCGCCTGAAAAACCAGCCCGGCTGGCAGAACAGCGCGGTATTTTACCAAATTTATCCCATCGGCTTCTGCGGGGCCCCCTATGAGAACGACGGCCGCCCCCAAAGCCGCATCCTAAAGGTGCTGGACTGGACCGGACATCTTGCCAAGCTGGGGGTGGGGGCCGTATACTTTTCCCCTGTGTTCGAGTCCGACACCCACGGCTATGACACCCGGGACTTCCGCAAGATCGACACACGCTTGGGGACCAACCAGGACTTTGCCCAGGTATGCGGCGCTTTGCATGAAAAGGGCATCCGGGTGGTGCTGGACGGCGTGTTCAACCACGTGGGCAGGGGCTTCTGGGCCTTTCAGGACGTGCTCCGCAACCGGGAGAGCTCCCCCTACCGGGACTGGTTCCACATCAATTTCGGCGGCAACTCGGGCTATAACGACGGCCTTTGGTACGAGGGCTGGGAGGGCCACTACGAGCTGGTTAAGCTGAACCTGCAAAACCCCGCGGTGGTGGACCATATCTTGGAGTGCGTGGCTGGATGGATGGACGAGTTCGCCATCGACGGCCTGCGGCTGGACGTGGCCTACCTGCTGGACGAGAACTTCATGCGCCGGCTGCACCAGTTTACCAAGGGCCGGGACCCGGGCTTTTTCCTTCTGGGGGAGATGATCCACGGGGACTACCGGCGCATCATGAACCCAGATATGCTGGACAGCGTCACCAACTATGAGTGCTACAAGGGGCTGTATTCCTCCTTTAACGACAAGAATATGTTTGAGATCGCCCACTCCCTCAACCGGCAGTTCGGCAGCGAGAACTGGTGCCTGTACCGGGGCGAGCACCTGCTGTGCTTTGCGGACAACCACGATGTGACCCGCATCCACACCATTTTAAAGGAAAAGGAGCAGCTGCCGGGTCTGTACGCGATGCTGTACGGTATGCCGGGCATCCCCTGCCTGTACTACGGCAGCGAGTGGGGTGCGGACGGCGACAAACACCAGGGCGACCCGGCCCTGCGGCCCTGCTTTGATGGGCCGGTAGAGAACGAGCTGACCCAGTTCCTGGCCCGGCTTAGCCGGGTGAAGCTCCACAGCAAGGCCTTGAGCGAGGGGGGCTACAAAAACGAGACCTTGCTGAACAAGCAGATCGTCATCCGCCGGGAGTGCCAGGAGGAGACGGTGCTGGTGGCCATTAACGCGGACGGCGGCGGGTTCCACATCCAGTGCAATTACAATGGCCCCGCCACCGAGCTGCTCTCGGGCAAGGGGGAAGAACTGCACGGCGGCATCGACCTGCCCCCTTATGGGGTAAAGATCTACCGTCTGGGCCCGGTTGTTCCCTGCGGCTGGCTGGACACACTGGACGGAGACGGGCAAAGCGAGGCCCCATCCGCTGCCGACGGACAGGTTGGTGGTTGCGGGTTAGGGAGCTCCCGTTCTATGGAGGCGGGCCAGCTTCAAAAGGAGCACGAGCCCAAGCCGGCGGCAAACCCCGCGCTCCAGGCAGCGGATGCGGGAATCAGCCAAAACAATAAAAAAGCAGAGGACGCCGCTCCAGTGGAGATCCGCCCAATAGAGGAGCGCCAGCGCGGCGTGGTGAACGCCTTTTTGCAAGAGCATTGGCTTGCCACCACCATGTATGTGCGCGGGCAGGCGGTGGATATGACCAGGCTTCCGGCCTTTGCCGCTTGGCAGGAGCAGAAGCTGGCGGGTCTTGTGACCTACAACGTGGCGGGGGACGTATGCGAGATTATCTCTCTGGACAGCGTCCACAGCGGCCGGGGGACTGGTACAGCTCTCGTTGAGCGGGTGAAAGCCGCCGCCAAAGAGCGAGGCTGCAAAAAGCTGGTGGTGGTTACCACCAACGATAACCTACAGGCCATAGGCTTTTACCAGAAGCGGGGCTTCGACATGGCGCGGCTGTATCACAACATGATGGAGCTGGTGCGCAAGTATAAGCCCCAGTTGCCGGAGATGGGGGCCAACGGCATTCCTCTGCGGCATGAGGTCGAGTTTGAGATGGAGCTGTAAATTGCCCTCTCGCGAAACAGCCACCGCCAGCAAAGAGGCCGGTCCAGCTGGCCTTAAGCTGGCGCGGGTTTGGGCTGCGAAAGTCCAAGATCTTGCCATAGGGCGAAAGAATTCTGTGAATTCTTTTGCCTGGAGGCCATCTATTACACAAAAAAATTTGGTGAAATCCGATATAGAAAAGGGCGGCGGGCCCGAAAGCCCACCGTCCTTTTTTGCCGCCTTAACGCGGCAGCTTCTTACAATATAGTTAACGCGGTTCAAAAGAGGTGATACCTCTTTTGAACCTGGCGGCACGGAGATGCCCGCGCCGCTCTGCTTGAAAATCGGTATGTGCCGATTTTCAAGTGTGTTTCCTATAGATGGCCAACGAGAGAAGGCCGGGAATCCCCAGCCAGAGGGCTATAACGGCAAAGGTCACTGCCTCAAAGTTTGGGACCGTCAGCCCCGCGCCCACATACAGCAGGGCCAGGGGCAACGAAACATAGCCCAGCGTCCGGTGGGCGGCGTTCCAGGCGGCGGGGTCCCGTACCGTCCAGGGAAGCCGCAGGCCGGTATGCCGGTTAAAGGGCAGCCGGGGCGAGATATACCCGGAAAAGGCCATACACGCTGTTATAAGGAACAGCGCCAGCCCCCGGCCGTCCCCAAAAGGAGCCAAGGGGCTTTGGTCCAGCAGCGCCGCCCCCAGAGCCAGCCCCAAAAGGACCAGGTCAAAGACAGTGGTCAGCCGGACAGCGGCCAGGCCCTTTGGGCCCGGAAGCGTTTGCTTCGGGAGCTTCTGCTCCTGGGCAGACTCCGTCAGCAGAGGGAGATCCTTGTACAGCAGAGCCAGCGCCCCCAGGGCGCAGCCTCCGGTAAGCAGCAGAGAGACCACCGGACGGCGGACCGCCAAAGCGGCCAGCATAGCGGCAAAAGAAAGGGCCAGCAGCCGGCCCCGCTTGCGCTCTAACAGGGCCCGGCGGGCATCTCTCTGCCGGTAAAGGGAGAACTCTTGGAGGATACGCTCCCGCTCCTCTTCCAGCCCGGAAAGTTCCTGGGGCGGTATGCCCAGCAGGCGGTCTACCGGGGTCTCCAGCGCATGGGCCAACAGGACCAGCTGGTCCGCGTCCGGGGCGGAGAGGCCCTTCTCCCACTTGGAGACGGTCTGCCGTACCACGTTCAGCCGGACGGCCAGTTCCTCTTGGCTAAGGCCTTTGGCTTTTCTGGCCGCTTGGATGTTCTGACCAATCATAAAGCCGCGCCTCCTTTCCCCATGATGTTGCTTTGATTTTATGGCTAAGGTGGTCGAAACCCGGCAACGCGGGAATCTACCCGTATTTACGATAGCATTCCGACGGGAAAAAGGCAAGCAACGAAAATTAACAAATGGGGGAGGAAGGACTGTATGGGGGTTGGAAGGCGTTTGGAGACGGGGAAAGCCGCTACGCAAACAACTCTGGATGCATCCGGCTGTAGTGGAAAATATACTGCTGGGCCAGGCCCGCGCTGGGGCCAAAGTCCTCCGGGCTCATCCCAGGCAGCAGGGTGGCCATAGCCCGCTTCATCCACACGTCCATGGGGAAGCATTCCGTCTTATGAAAGCCATACAGCAGGGCGCACTCGGCCACCTTTGGCCCCACGCCCTTGATTTTTCGCAGCTCTTCCCGGCCGAACTCTGCCGGCTCTCGGGCAATAGCTTCCAGGTCCAGCTGGCCGCTGGCCACTTTTTGGGCAGCGTCCAGAATGTAACCTGCCCGGTATCCAGAGCGCAGGGGGGCCAGATCCTGGGGCGAGAGGGCTGCCATTGCCTCTGGGGTGGGGAAAGCATGCAGCTTCGACCCGGGAATGGGCTGGCCGAACAACTGACAAAAGCGCTGGACCATGCCTTTGATGCGGGGGATATTGTTATTCTGGGACATGATAAAGGAGCACAGGGCCTCCCAGGGGTCCTGGCGCAAAATACGGATGCCGGGGGCAAAGGCTGCGGCTTCGGCCAGGGCAGGGCTTAGCCGGGAGAGGGCCTGGCGCTGGGCCTCGTAATCTTGGTCCAAATCGAAGTAAGCCCGCCAGATCTGCGAAAGGTCCTCTGCGGGGCAAGAAAATGCTAGCTGGTCTTCTGTCCGCCGCAGGATGAGCATCCGGCCAAAGGCAACCCCCTGCCAGGAACCGTCCTCCAGTTTCTGCCAGCGGAAAGCCTGGCCACAGTCCAGGGTCTGGGCCAGGTCAAAGCTGGCGGGGATGCACACGCCGCTCACCGGTTTTTCTCGTTAGCGTCCTGCTGGGCAGTGGGCTCCCGGCCGGTGAGCCAGGTGATGGCCCGTTCGATAGAGTCCCGGGAATTTCCCCAGTCTCCGCCCGCGTTGCGGTAGTCGAACATCCGGCAGAAATGGGTGACATCGCCGCCCAGCTCTTCCAGGTAGGCGGCGGCCAGTTGGGTGGTAATGGCCTGGAAGGGCTGAAAATTTTTTTTGGGCATTTTCTGGGCGGCTTCTAGCACCAGGCCGTAGTGGGGCAGGCAGATAAAGGGCTGGGCAGCGTAAATATCCCGGAATTCCTGTTCGGCCTGCCAAAGGGTAATGGTGCTGTCCAGCAGGTGGCGCATGTTTTGGTCTATATTTTCGCAGATAAAACAATTTTCCCCCCGGCTGTGTACAGCCGCCACGATCTTCTTGGCAGGGGTTTTATCCCCTGGAAACACCTGGCCCTTTACTTGCGCCAAAAGGCTTTCCAGAATAAGAGCCACAGAGAGGCGGCTGCCCCGGGCCAGGATCTGGTTGAAGTGATGAGAACAAAAGCCCAGGCGGTTGGTCTCAATACGCACGTCGGGCTCCATCATGGCCGCGCCAGTGATGTAGGTGGCCATGCGGTCCTCCAGCATGTCCCGCATCCGGCAGAAAGGACAGCCGTCTTTTGGCTCGAAAACTTCGTTGACAGGAATAGAACAAATATCTTCCCGCATGATTTGTAGCCTCCTTTGCGGCAATTTATAATAAAATTATACCATAAACGAATCGAAATGGGAAGAATAAAATAGGCGTCTCCCCACAAGCTTTCCCTCTTGATTTCCCGGGCAAAACAATGTAAAATAAAAGGCAGTAACGTCTTTGGAAGAGGGAGAAACAAGCCCATGAACGACCAACTTTCCGAAAGGATACAGGCCAGCCGGCGGGGCTTTTCCAAAAGCCAGCGGGCCATTGCAAAATATCTTCAGGACCACCCAGAGGAGGTGGCCTTTATGACAGCCTCTAAGCTGGGCGCCACAGTGGGTGTCAGCGAGTCCACCGTGGTGCGGTTTGCCACCGAAATTGGCTATTCCGGCTACCCTGCCATGCAGCAGGGGGTGCAGGGGATGATACGCAATAAACTAACCACGTTTCAGCGCTTGGAGATGACTTCTCGGAACGTTCCTATGGACAAGCTGCTGGACGCGGTGCTGGAGCAGGACATTGACATTTTGCGCCGGACCAGGGAAAACATGGACACCGCCGCTTTTTACCGGGCAGTGGACGATTTGGTAAAGGCCCGGCGGGTGTTTGTGCTGGGGGCGGGCAGCTCTTTGGCTCTGGCCACCTTTTTGGCCCACTATATGCAGCTGATCTTTGACTCGGTCCAGCTGGTAGAGGCTACCAGCGAGGCCGCTATTTTACAGCAGATGGTCCGTGTACACGAGGACGACGCGATTATAGCCATCAGCTTTCCCCGGTATTCGAAAAAGGCCGCCAAGGCTTTGAAATACGCCTCCAACCGGGGCATGAGCGCGGTGGCCATTACAGATAGCCCAAATTCCCCTGTGGCAGAGTCCGCCTCTCATATTCTGCTGGCCCGTAGTGACATGGTCTCTTTTGTGGATTCTCTGGTAGGGCCTTTAAGCTTAATCAACGCCCTCATTGTCACGGTGGCTATTCGAAAAAAGGCGGAGGTCTCCCGTTCCCTTCAGCTAATGGAGTCTATTTGGGATGAGTACGGAGTTTATGAAAAGGTGGATGAGGAGGAGCAGTAAGGAGCTATGACAGATGTGATCGTGGTGGGGGCAGGGGCCGCCGGGCTGATGGCGGGGGGCCTGTGCGCGGCCCAAGGCCTGCGTACCCTTATTTTTGATAAAAACAGCCGGCCCGGGCGCAAGCTGCGTATCACAGGCAAGGGCCGCTGCAACCTGACCAACCACTGCTCCCCGGAAGAGGTGATTGCCGTGGCCCACGGAGGACGGTTTTTGCACAGCGCCATGAGCGCCTTTCCGCCCCAAGCGGTAATGGATTTTTTTGAGGACCTGGGCGTGCCCCTAAAAACCGAGCGGGGCCGGCGGGTCTTTCCTGTTTCAGACAGCGCCCACCAGGTGGCGGATGCCCTGGCTGGATTTGCTAGGAAGAAGGGCGCCGTGCTACGCCAAGAGACGGTTACCCAGGTGCTGATGGAAAACGGCCGCGCCGCCGGGGTGCGTACTGGAGCGGGTGAATACAGGGCCCAGGGAGTAATTTTGGCCTGTGGAGGCGCGTCCTATCCGGCCACTGGGTCGGACGGCTCGGGCTATCGGCTGGCCCAGGCTCTGGGGCACTCCATTGTGCCCGTTGCCCCCTCGCTGGTGCCTTTGGAGGAGGCGGGGAACTTCTGCCAGCGGATGATGGGGCTCTCTCTGCGCAACTGCGGACTGAAGGTAACCGCCGCTGGCAAAAAGAAGCCCGTGCATGAGGATTTTGGCGAGCTGCTGTTTACACACTTTGGTCTGTCTGGGCCCACTATTCTCAGCGCCTCGGCCCATATGCGGCCAATGGAGCCGGGACGCTACAGGGTACACATTGACCTAAAACCCGCCCTGGACCAAGCCCAGCTGGACGCCCGGCTGCTGCGGGACCTAGAACAAAACAAAAACAAACTGTTTGCCAACTCTCTGGACCAGCTGCTGCCCCAAAAGCTGATTCCTATTATGGTGGAACGCTCGGGCATTTCCCCAGGGACCCGGTGCAATGCGGTGACCCGGGAGCAGCGCCGGGGGTTTTTGGAGCTATTAAAGGACTTTACGGTAGAGATCAAGGGTTTTCGTCCGCTGGAGGAGGCGATTGTGACTGCGGGGGGCGTCAGCCTGAAGGAAGTGGACCCAAAGACCATGGAGTCCAAGCTGGTGCGTGGGCTGCGCTTTGCCGGGGAAATTCTGGACGTAGACGCCCCCACCGGCGGATATAACCTACAAATAGCCTTTGCCACCGCCAGCGCAAGCGCTGGACCTTTATTCGAGAAGCCACGCAGGGCTGCGGATTATATGCAATGAAAATTGTTTGGTGAGCCAGTGTGCGGTGTTTGGGCCCGCCCGGATGGTTCGGCAGTGCGGGCTTGCGCCCTTAGGCATGGAAATAATGGAGCCCAGTGGGAACCCTCGGCGGTTGCCTGCGCGAAGTGGTGGATTATCTTCGTGCGGGCCGCTTATTTGGCGAAAAGGACCTCCAGCGCCAGGGTAAGGGTACGTGCCTGCCTCTACAAAAAACAGGGTTCCACAGGAGGCAATCATGAAGAAAAAACTTTCTATTTATATCCACGTCCCCTTCTGCGCGGGGAAATGCCCTTACTGCGACTTCTACTCTCTGCCCGCCGCAACCCAAGAGGCGATGGATGCCTATGTGGAGCGTCTGGTGAACCTGGTGGCCCAGATTCACCCAAAGAGCCGCGCCTATCTGGCGGAAACTGTCTATTTTGGCGGGGGCACCCCCAGCCTGTTGGGGGCCCGCCGCCTGGCTAGTGTACTGGAGGCGGTGATAGAGAATTTTTCTGTCAGCCAGAACCTTGAGGTCACCTGCGAGGCCAATCCCACCCATGTGGACAGGAGATTTTTCCGAGACCTGCGCCAGGCGGGGTTCAACCGGCTCTCGATGGGCTTGCAGTCCGCGGTGCGGGAAGAGCTGGCCCTGTTGGGCCGGGCTCACACCCCGGAAGATGCTGCCCGTGCGGTAGAATGGGGCCGCGCGGGGGGATTTGAAAACATTTCTTTAGATCTGATGCTGGGCCTGCCCGGGGGTACAGAGGAAAAGCTGGGACGGTCCATTGCCTTTGGAAGCGAGCTGGGAGCGAAGCATATTTCGGCTTATATTCTAAAGGTGGAGCCGAACACGCCCTTTGCCCAGCAGAGCCTGGCCCTGCCCGACGGGGACCAGGTGGCAGAGCAGTATTTGTTCTGCGTAAGGGAGCTGGCAGCCAGGGGGTATGGGCAGTACGAGATCAGCAACTTTACCCAGCCCGGTTTTACGGGGCGGCACAACATGAACTACTGGCTTTGTGGGGAATACCTAGGTCTGGGGCCTGGGGCCCACTCTTTTATAGAGGAACGGCGGAGCTATTATCCCCGAGACCTGGCCGGTTTTTTGGCTGGGGGCGGGACGATAGACGATGGTCCCGGGGGTGGTCTGGAGGAGTTTGCTATGCTGCGTCTGCGGCTGACCCAGGGCCTAACCCGTGGGGCCCTAGCAGAACGATTTGGCACAGAGGGAGAAGCGGCTTTTGAAAAGCTCCAGGCCAATGCCAGCCATTGTCCGCCAGATCTGTTAGCGGAGGAGGAGGGCCGGGTGGCCCTATCGCCAGAGGGCTTTTTGGTGTCAAACGTTCTGCTGGCACGACTTTTGGAGGGAATAGCGTAAGAAATGCGTTTCCATAGGCCGCCAAAGGAAAGTGGTTCTGAGAATAGTGGGGACAAGCCCGGAGACAAGGCAAAGACTTGGCCGCTGGAGGCGGGTTTTGGCCTAGGGCTTGTTTGAAAAATCGCAAACACCATCTTTTTGCCCTGTCCGGGCGGATTTGTGTGTGGAAAATCCTCTTCTTGATTTTCAAACCAGCCCTAAACGGCGCGAAAGAGAATATTGAAAAAAGCGCCTCCATTCACTACTTACCGTGGATGGAGGCGCTTTGTGGTGCGCCACACAGCGCTTTTTTAAACGATGGGGCCCTTGGCCGCTCTGCCCCAGAAAAAGAATAAGCAGCGAGCAGGGAGTATTATTCAAACAAGGTATACAGATCCTCCACCCGCTGGTAGGTGTTGGCCGCCATGGTGCTGTTTAGGAACAACAGGTCCGTGATCCCCCAGCTCTGGCAGAACTGGGGCAGGTTCCCCTCAAAATAGCGGAAATCCACCACGTAAAGCTCCTCAAATCCAGCCCCCAAAAAGGCCCCAATGGCGTTGCCGTAGGACTCCTTTACCATCACCAGCTTCCTGCCGTTGTGGCAGTCCTGGTTCTGCACCCGCACGCAGGGCTGGTCTCCGTAAAGGAACATGGTGTATCCCATAGAGCTGTCCCCGCTGTTAATGCCCTCTAGAGGGGTAAAGTCCACCCCGTCATAGGAGGAGGCCGCGGTGTAGGCATAGCCCGGCTCGTACGTGTCGATATGGTCTGGGCCCAGGCTCTCGTCATAGGTCATTTCATAGAGATAACCGTAAAAGCTGTCGTTAGGGGTGGCGCGGGTGAAACTTTCCAGGGGGGAAGCCTCCAGCCCGGCGATTTCGCAGAACTTTACATAGGCATAATAGGCCCCCAGGGCGGTCCAGTGGGTATCTGTATTGAAATATAGATACTCTTCTTTGTGCTGGTCCATAATGTCATAGATGTCTACAGGGTGTACAGCGGAATAGCTATTGTAAATAGAGGCGGTGTTTTCTCGCTGGGAGCCGCAGCCCATGCTGTCCCGTAGACGCTTTGGCAAACCGAACTCCGAGTGGTTGGGCACCACTATGTTGTACACATCTATCCCGGGCAGGCTGGCGGCAAAGCTTTCAATGGCCTGGGCATAGGGCTGGGCGGACTCGTCATAGCCGTAGAACAGCTCAAAAGCCATGCTGTTCCAGATGTAGATGCCTTCCGAGAGATACCCGTCCTGGCCGTTGTCCGGAATAGGAGCCGGGGAAGGCGTGGGGGTGGGATCGGGAGTAGGCTGTGGCGTGGGATCTGGCGTAGGAGTAACCGGCGGGGCGGTAGGGGCTGGGGTGGGGGAGACGGCAGGCTTACTGGGGACAAAAAATTTATTCCACAGCAAAAAGGCTGCCGCGCCGATGCCCGCCAGAACAAGAAGCAGGGCGGCAATGGACGCGATTAACCCCCAACTGGGGCCCTGTGACTCTGGGCGACGGTGCTTTGCGGGCATGGGGAACATCTCCTTCTGGTCAGACGCATTTTTTCTATGATAACAGATTTCCAGGAAAAAGGCAAGACAAGAGAAGAGGATCTCCAGAAGGATCCTCTTCTCATTACAACAAAGCCGCCGTTTAGCCCCTTCTCTGGGGAACTAAGTGCTGGCAGACGGCTTATGGAAAAATTTTGTTAGCATAATTTTTGAAATTTGCTGCCGGCATAGGCGGCACAGGGCGGTGCCCCTTTTGTTCCACCGGAGAGGGAAGGCTTTTGCGTGCTCCCTCTTTTTGCGCGGTCACGTCCCCTTCAAAATCTGCTGGCCCGCGAATTGCATTACCAAAAAGCCTGCTATGCAGGTGATGAGAATTTCTGGAATCATGTATCCGCCGTTATAGACCAGGGAGTAGAAAAACGCCAGCTGCTGCCCGCTCATGCCCGCCAGAATAGGGGAAAAGTTCGCGTCCGCATACTCACTCCATAAAATCCATCCGGAGAGGAAGGAGCAGAGGTAGCGCAGCAGCCCGGCTACCAGGCAGCCCAGGGTAAAGGCGGTAGGGTGGCTTTTCAGCTTTCCCCGGAAAATGCCTGCGAGCCCCAGCACGGTAAAGGCCAGCAGGTAGTCCAGGAAGATAGAGCCCACTACGGTGGCGCCGCTGACCCCTTTTAGAGCGTCCAGGCCGAAAAGCAATTGTAAAACGCTGAATACAAGGCCAGCCCCCAGCCCCCATTTGGGGCCGGCGCGGTAGGCGAACACCATAACGGGCAGCATGCCGCAAATGGTGACCGAGCCCCCATAGGGTAGATCGAACAGCTTTAAAAAGGACAGGATGGTTCCCAGGGCGATGAGGATTCCGGCCAGGGCCAGGTTCAGCACCTGGTGGTTTGGGCCCTTTTTGACGGACGGGTTTGGGTTTTGGTTGTTCATATGCTTCTTTCCTTTCAGAAAATTTTTTTGAAAAATGAAAAAGCGCCGCCCGGAAAAATCCAGGCAGCGCGAAAGCATCCTTTTTGTAGAGCAAAAACGTGGGGCTTACTCGACCCAAACGCCATAAGCTATAGGAAACCTACTAGAAAGACCCTATGGATTCTTTCTTAATCTGGCGGGATTATGCGTCCCCTTGGCTAGGGGGCTAAAGCGCCGGGTTCCCAATATTATTTGCCTCTACGCAAAGAAAATGAAATGCTTCCTCCGTCGGTATTATCCGCATCAGGTTCTTAGGGTTTAAGCTCCAAAGCCTTAACGGCTCTTGCTCCTCTCAGCCAATGTTCGGCACCCCTTATTTCATTTTTCGACCTTATCATACCTGATGGAGGGGAATTTGTCAATAGGGGTTGAATGAGGCACAGACGGGTCCAGCGGATATGAAGTGACGAAAGGGCCCTGCTGGCAAAAATCTTTAAAAGTCGGGTTCTAGGTGGTTCTCTCACATCATACAAGAACAGAATGCACTGGGAGTTATTTTTATATAGGTTGATAAATTCTCTGTAGCTGTAAGGAATTTTTAATCTTTTTGTAACCCCATTTTGCTTGACATCCCGCTTTTCCAGTAGTATAATCACTGTTGGTCCAGCTTGAGAACAGCAAGTTAGGAACCAAATAAAATTTAGACTGATTGAAGAAAGGCGTGCGATCATGAAAAAAACAGTTTTCCGGATTTTGGCCGGCACAATGGCCATTGCGATGGCTCTGACTCTTTCCGCTTGCGGCGAGAACAATAGCAGCTCCGCAGGTGCTTCCAGCGCGGTGAGCAGCAGCGAGGTTTCCAGCAGCGCGGAGGAGTCCAGCTCTGAGGTGTCTTCCGAGGCTTCCACCTCTTCTGAAGAGACCAGCGGTTTGACCAACACCAGCGGTACTTATGCCTCTGTGGAGGAGTTCCTGGAGGACCCCAATGTTAGCGGGCCAATTAAAGAGATGATGAGCTCTTTGGCCAACGAGAAGATGAGCATTGACATTAAGGGCGAGGGCGATGTCCTGGTCTATCTGTTCACCTATTCCGACACGGCTCTGGAAGGAAACGATATTGAGACAGTGGCCACTACGCTGAAGACTGAGATGAGCACCAAGGCTGCTACTTTTGAGAACATTGCCGACCAGGTGGCTTCTGTGCTGGACAGCGGCAAGGCCACTGTACGGGTGGTCTATGCCCAGGCTGACGGCAGCGAGATCTTTAGCCAGGATTTTAACTCTAAGTAAAAACTTACAGTTAAAAGTAATAAAAAAGCCGCTCCGGATTAAAACGGAGCGGCTTTTTTTTGCGTAGGTTTTGTTCTGCGGAGGTGTAACAAACTCCATGAAACTTTTGAGCAGGAGACTCCCGGGAGAACCACAGCGGCTCCAGGAGGCTTATCTAGCGCCGCAGCTTAGGAATGAGCACCAGAAGCCCTAGCCAGAACAGCTCGAACAAGAATAACACCAGGGTGGAAAGCTGCCGCATTCCCCCAAAACAGGCCAAAAGTGCCACCAAGACAAAGCCCAGCACCACTGCGGCGGTCTGTATGGCCACCAGAATCCCCGCGGTGCGTTTTTGTTCCACACAGGCCGAGATGAGGCTCATCATGGACTCCATCCGGCCTTTTGTGGCTGCCACTGCGTCCGCCCTGGGGTCGGTCTCTAGGGTCAACCGGTTGGCGGTGTCTCCCAGCTGGGCATCCAAAATGCCCACGCTGGCGGAGTCGATGCCAAACAGCCGGGAGACCAGCGCCACGGTAACGTTGGGGTCCGTGGTACGCACCAGCACGCTGATTCCGCTGTCCTCCAGCCGCTGCAATTCATTTTTTCGCCGCCGGTCTGCCGAGTAGCTCAGCACCAGAATAGCGGCTACCATCGTGTCCACGGCAATATAAATGATATTTTGGTTGCCAGAGGCGTACTGGGTTTCCTCTTCCCGAGTAGGCACTTCCAGCCGGTGGTTGATTAGCAGGCCCCGGCCGCCGATGTAGATGGTTTTGCCGTCTACCCGGCCCACAATGCCTCCGCCGCTCTCATAGGTGTACTTTTCCACCTCGGGAAGAATTTCTTCCGCTTCATTAATTACCTGGTCGAATACCCCGCTAAGGGGTCCGCCAATCTCCTTCATCAGGGCCGTTGCGCACATAATGGCGTCCTCGGCAATCACCCGGCTGCCAAAGGTCTTAATGCCCCCCAACACCACGGTACCTGTGGGGAACAGATCCCCGGCGTCGGCAATTACAGCGTTTACGTCGCCAAACTTTTCCACTGCCTCATAACCCACCAGCATGCCGCCGGCCCGGCGGGCGGTTTTGCACATCCGGCTAATGGGCAGGTTGACGGAGAGCATATTGGCCGCTGCCACACAGGCGCAGCAGGCCGCTGAAAAAGCACTGACTGCTGTGGGGACGCTGCTTGTAATCAGCAAGCAGGCAATGCATAATACCAAAGAGCAGATAAGCCCCAGGGGCGCGATAACCTGGGAAGAGGCTTCCGAAGGGTCCGGAGCATAGGAGAGCTCCAGGAAGCGCTTGAGGAATCCGGTTTTACACTGGTAGGAAATCAGTGGTTTTTCCGCCACACAATCCTTCGTCATTTTTAGGGAGGTATTGTAGTCGTCAAACGTCTTTACAGCGTACTTCTGCTCCCGAGAGGTGACAAACCGGAAGTTACTATGAATCCGGCGAATCATGGTCAGCTTGCCCGCCGCGTTGGCCAGCAGCAGGGCTGAAACCACTGGGGCGTACAGATGCAGCCCGCCGGTAACCAGGTCCTCTCGGAAAAACAGAGAGCAAACAGTCTGCACTAGGCCAGCCAGCACGGCCACGGCTACAGCGCTGTCCGAGTTGGCTTTGGCAGCGAACAGGGCCTTTAGGCCGTTGCCAACGGTCTTATAGCAGACCCCTGCTGCTACAATGGAGAACACCAGGGTGAGAATTACATAAGCCAGAGGCCAGCTGCCAGAGCCAGCTGTTACCGAGAACCTGCTGCGGCACACCAGTGCCACCAGGGTCAGTAGCACCGTGCACACGCCTGTAATCATAATGCGTAAAGAGAGTTCGTGCATTTCCCCTCGCAGCTCATTAGCAACAGACCGGGCGTCCTCAGGGCCGGTGTAGTCCTCTATGGCCTCGCCAGTGTCCTGCGAAGGCGGAGAGGCATTTTTAGGCGGCTTGGGCTTTGCCGCGGCCTCTTCTGCCTTTTGGGGCCGGGGACGCTTTTGGGGTTTAGGGGTTCGCAGGGCCTCTTCCGCCTCTTTCGTACGTTGAATAGCGTCCGACTCGCTGAGCAGGGCGCTTTGCAGCACATTGGCGTTAATGATGTGGGTGGGCATGGCCCGGGAGCGGTACTGGAAGATATTCTCCACATAGGGCACCTGCTGAGTGGGCCTGGGCGGCGGGGCCGGTTTCCGAGGAGGCTGCGGGGGAGGAGGCGCCTGCTCCTGAGCCTGCCGGACTGCTGCCCGGGGCATCTCAATCGTTTTTTCTGAGACGGCCGGCTGCTCCCCATACTCCTGTTGGGGAGGTTCGGCGTAGGTACTCTGCTCCCCATACTCCTGTTGGGGAGGTTCGGCGTAGGTACTCTGCTCCCCATACTCCTGTTGGGGAGGTTCGGCGTAAGCGCTCTGCTCCCCATACTCCTGCTGGGGAGGTTCAGCGTAGGCGCTCTGCGCCCTATACTCCTGCTGGGGAGGTTCGGCGTAGGCGCTCTGCTCCCCATACTCCTGCTGGGGAGGTTCGACGTAGGCGCTCTGCTCCCTATACTCCTGCTGGGGAGGTTCGGCGTAGGCACTCTGCTCCCTATACTCCTGCTGGGGAGGTTCAGCGTAGGCGCTCTGCTCCCCATACTCCTGCTGGGGAGGTTCGACGTAGGCGCTCTGCTCCCCATACTCCTGCTGGGGAGGTTCAGCGTAGGCACTCTGCTCCCTATACTCCTGCTGGGGAGGTTCGGCGTAGGCACTCTGCTCCCTATACTCCTGCTGGGGAGGTTCAGCGTAGGCGCTCTGCTCCCTATACTCCTGCTGGGGAGGTTCGACGTAGGCACTCTGCTCCCCATACTCCTGTTGGGGAGACTGGGCTGGGGCTGCCTCCAGGATGCGCTCCACAGTTTCTTCGCTCACAGGGGGGGCCCCGTCGCCGATCTTTTGCAGCTCAATGGTGCTGTTCAGCACATTCAGCTTGATCTCCATAGTCTGGTCGCCAGAGGTTTCCAGCATGGCCTTTTGCAGGTCGCTCAAACCGCTGACGCCCTCTACGTCCAGACCGTGCTGGCGGGCGTAGGGATCGGCGGCAAAGGGCGTCACCGGCATGGGAGCTACTACGCCGAACTCCTCGGCAATCTGCTGTTCGTCCATGCCCGCGCTCTGCACGGTTTCAGCCACCCGGCGGCGGCGCTCCTTTTGCAGGCGCAGGAAGTTTTCCTCTACCTCATCGTCAATGGACTTAGAGTCGTCAAACAGGGCCTTATAGCCCTCCTCTCCCAGAGGAGGTGCGTCGCCATCCAGCCGGTACTCGTCAATCGGCTTAAGCTGGATGCCGTAGTACATATCCTCTTCGCTCTCGTCAAAGTCTGGCACCTTCCTCTTGCCAAAAAGGCTCCAGCGCTTTTTCTTCTTTTTCTTTTTGCCCCCCTCTGCCGGCAAAGGGGAAGGGGCTGGGGACTCCTCTTCCATGGTGGGCGGAGGCTCCGGCTGGGGGGGGCTGGCCAGCCGGGGGGGCGCCTGGGGGGCAGCGGACTGCAAAGGAGCATCCGTATCTGCCTCGAGCTCTTCTGGGCTTACCTCCACATATTCCGCCCCAGGGGGCAGATGCGGCTCCTGGGTTTGGTTACGGGCCGGCTCTTGGTTTTGGGCAGGAGCCGTGGTGGGGGCTGTTCCCGCGATCGCGGTTTGGGCCTGTTCCCGCTTTTGGCGCTGTTCCTCCAAAATATCCTCCAGGGTGAAATCTTCATTCATATTGATGTGCTCCTCTCCGGTGGGGCCCGTGGCCCTGCCAGCGATGTTTTTCCATTTCTTCTATGGAAAGCGGTTTCTTCTGGTTCTCATACTCGCCGGCTCGAAAACATTTCATAGGCTGTTGCCCAGGTGCCCTAATCCGTAGGACCAGGGACCTCTATGGGTAAAACCATGTACAAAGTCTCCAGGGTCTGTACAAAAATCTCATCCTCGCACAGTATTCGGCTCCTCTGTCTCAACGTTCGGTTCTCCTGCTACAGGGGTAAGGTCCTCTTTGCCGTATGGAGACATTTCATAGCTAGTGGGGAGGCCTGATGTTCTTCCTCGTCCACTGTCTCAAAAAGCGAGATGTCCAGCGCCGGGCCATGGCCAAAGGCTGGGTCAGAGTGTTCCCCGGCTTACTGGGTAGCACGGGCAGCCCTCAAAGCCCGCCCCGCTGACGTACAGCCTCGTAACAGAGGATACCCGCCGCCACCGAGGCGTTCAGGGAATTCACTTGTCCCCGGATGGGCAAAGCTACCACGAAGTCGGCCTTTTCTTTTACCAGGCGGCTGACGCCTTTACCCTCGGAACCAATGACCAGGGCTGTGGGGCCGGTAAGGTCCGCCTGGCACCAGGGGCCGCCGTCCATGTCCGCCGCAAATACCCACAGTCCCCGGGCCTTTAGGTCCTCCATTAAGGAGGCCAGGTTCTGCACCCGGGCCACGGGCAGGTACTCCACCGCCCCGGCGGAGGCCTTGCTCACCGCATAAGTAAGCCCCACGCTGCGGCGCTTTGGGATAATGACCCCGTGGGCCCCCGCGCACTCTGCCACCCGTATCACGGCACCCAGGTTATGAGGGTCCTCCAGGCCGTCGCATACCACCAGCAGGGGCGGTTCTCCCCGGCTTTGGGCCAGGGAGAGCATGTCCTCCACGGTGGCGTAGTCTTTGGCTGCCGCCACGGCAACTACCCCCTGGTGGTTGGCCCCGTTGCACATGTGAGAGAGCTTGCGGGGGTCCGCCTCCTTTACAGGCACGCCTTGCTCTTTGGCTAGCCTTAAAATAAGGGGCAGCTGGCCCGAGCGGGGCCCTGGGGCCAGATAGACGCAGTCCACCGCCCGGCCAGAGCGCAGGGCCTCGGCCACGGGGTTACGTCCAGCGAGAATACCGCTGCCGTAAATATCTTTCTCTGTGTTTTCCAATACCTTCTCCCCTTTTCGGGTGTTTTGGGCTGGACCATTCGCCAAAGCAAGGGCAAATTCCCTTTAAGGCAACACCGCACAAAGACCGGCCTACGGTCTTTGCACACGATTTGCTTGCACTTTTTCCGTCATAGCGCACAGCTTTCCATTGCCAATCGACAGATTGTCTGCCCTCAAGCTGTACACTCTGACGAAAAAATTGACTGCGCAACTCGCGCACAATCTTTGTGCGGTGTTGCCTTAAAAACCTGGCCCAGGCAAATTCTTGGCATAATTTTAATCATTATACCACTTTTCGCCGCAGACCGCAAGATGGATGTTAAAAGCTTCCTTTTCAGAATTGCCGCCAGTTTAGAACTTGGGCGGGGTCTCAAAAAGTTTGAATGAGCTTAGACCAGGTGTTATAATCCAAAGGGAGATTTGGCTTTTTGGGGGGTGGAGACACATATGATTGATTTGCAGAATGGAAATTATATCCCCAACATAGGGGGACTAGGGCTTGTTTGAAAAATCGAAAACGTCGTCTTTTTTGCCATAAGAGGCCACTTTCTACGTCGAAAATCCTCGTCAATCGCCAGAGTGACGTAGTTAGCGCAGCTAACTACAGCGGTTCTTCTCCTTGAAATTGTCCCCTTCTGGCCCCAAATTCGTCATTTCCTCTATTTTCAAACAAGCCCTAAGCAGTCCCGCAACAACCAGTTGCTTGAGCTTTTTAAAAGACTGTTGTATACTGGTACTTGAGGTGATACTAAGATGGAAACAAAAGATATAATCATGCAGCTAAGGGCAAAACATAACCTGTCTCAAGAGCAACTGGCTGGCCGGGTGTTTGTAACCCGTCAAGCGGTTTCCCGCTGGGAGAATGGGGAGACGGTTCCTAACCCGGAGACGCTAAAGCTGCTTTCGGCACTATTTAATGTGTCTATCAATACTCTGCTGGGCAGCCCCAGACAGTTGGTCTGCCAGTGCTGCGGCATGCCGCTGGAGGACGGAAACATCAGCCGGGAGCCGGATGGCAGCTTTAACGAGGCATACTGCCAGTGGTGCTATACGGACGGGGCGTTTGTGTATAAAAGCATGGAGGAACTGCTGGATTTTTTGGCAGAGCATATGTCCAACGAAAGCTTTCCGCCCCAGCAGGCCCGGGCATATTTTGCACAGGCCCTGCCAAAGTTGGACCACTGGAAGAACGTGTAATAAAAAAGGAGCCGCTTCTTCAGCGGCTCTTTTTTTGTGGAGAGAGAAACATACGCGGGGAAGGAGCGAAAAGCCCTGGCGGTATCAACCAGCAGAGGACATGGCTATCCCGCAGATATAGTGGCATCTCTATGGCAGACCTCTGCAAGCGGTCCGCTCCATTTCCCCATCCCGTCTGGCTGCTGGGCGGCAATGGTGTGTCTTGCCTCTGTTATCGTGTTGAGAAAGGCCGCTTTTCCTGCTTGGTTCTTGCGCCATTCTTTAAGGCCAAAGGGCAGGGACGCGGTCTCCCGTTCTGCTGGGAGAAACAAGTTATCTGCCCGCTGGTTCGGCTGCCGCCGGTCACCCACACCCCCAGCCCCTACACGTCACGATGCATGCATTCACCCTGGGGCTAGGGCTTGTTTGAAAATAGAGGAAATGACGAATTTTTGGCCAGAAGGAGTCCATTTCAAGGAAAAAACCTGTCAACTCTTCCGATTGGCCAGGTTTTTTGATGCGGAAAGGGGCCTCTTATGGGCATAAAGACGGCCTTTTCGATTTTTCAAACAAGCCCTAGTCCTTTAGTACTGCGAGGTTATCCTTGATATAGATTACACCCGAAAGGATCGTTAGCACAGCCACTGTCCAGCACAGCACCTGGGTAATGAGCTGGACCAGGCCAATCTCTGTGGGACCAGCTAGAGCCGCCGCAAAGTAGTAGAATAGGATGGTCAGCATCTGGGCCACTGTCTTGATCTTGCCCCACAGATTGGCCGCAATCACCTTCTGCCCAGCCGCCGCCAGCATCCGAATGCCCGCCACCGCAAACTCCCGGAACAGCACCGCAGCCAGAACCACTGGGCTGCACACCCCGTCCACTACCATGTAGATCAGGGCGGCGGTGGTCAGCATCTTGTCTGCCAAAGGGTCCGCGAACTTGCCGAAGTCAGTGACCAGATTGTTCTTCCGGGCCAGGTAGCCGTCCAAAAAGTCCGTCAGGCTGGCCAAGGCAAACACCGCCCCGGCCAAGGCATACATCAGCGGCGAAAAGCCCGTCTGGCCATAGCCGAAGTCCGTGTGTACAAAGCCCGCGAACACCATAAACACCGGCACCAGAGCAACCCGCAGCAGGGTCAGCTTATTGGGCAGGTTCATTTTCATGAGAAATTTCCTCCTATCATACCATACTGCCGGTCAGGTCGCCGTTCATCCAGTCCTCAATGATCACCGGCACAAAGCTGCCCAGCACTGGCCGCTTGCCCTGGGTGGTGAAGAAAATTTTTCCGTCCACGTCCGGGGCGTCCATGTAGGACCGGCCAAACCAGCACTCGGCGTACCGGTCAAAGCCTTCTACCAGCACCTGGAAGGTGCGCCCCACATAGCTCTCGCATTTGGGGTCGGTAATGTCCATCTGCATGTCCGTAATGATTTCCGCCCGGCGCTCCTTTACCTCCTGGTCCACCTGGTCTGGCAGCAGGGCGGCGGGGGTGTCCTCCTCCTGAGAATAGGTAAAGCAGCCCAGCCGGTCGAACCGGGCCTCCTTGACGAACTCCGCCAGCTCTGTAAAGTCCTCCTCGGTCTCTCCGGGAAAACCTGTAATCAGCGTGGTGCGCAGAATCACCCCCGGCACCTTTGCCCGTATTTTCTTAATCAGCGCCGTCAAGGAGGCCCGGTCCCCCCGGCGGTTCATGGCTTTCAGCACCCGGCCCGAGGCGTGCTGCAAGGGCAGGTCGATGTAGGGCAGCACCTTTTTCTCCTGGGCCATCACGTCTAACAGCTCGTCGGTGATGGCGTCTGGGTAGCAGTACAGCACCCGCAGCCAGCAGACCCCTTCGATCTGGCAGAGCCGCCGGAGCAATTCCGCCAAAGAGTACTTGCCATAGACGTCAATTCCATATCTTGTGGTGTCTTGGGCGATAAGCACCAGTTCTTTGGCTCCGTTTTCAGCCAGCCGCCGGGCCTCTTCCTCAATGTCTTCCATGCCGCGGCTCCGGTAGCCGCCGCGGATCATGGGGATAGCGCAGTAGGAGCAGCGGTTGTCGCAGCCCTCGGCAATTTTTAGATAGGCGGACCAGCTGGGGGTGCTCAGCTCTCGTTCTCCGCAGAGGGGCAGCTTGTCCTTTGGGGGGAAGGCCTCCACCGCGCCGGATTCCGTCAGCTCCCCTATGTAGCGGACAGGGTCGGCGTTGGCCCCAATGCCCAGGACGCCGTCCAGCTCAGGGATCTCCTTTCGCATTTCCTGCTGATAGCGCTCCGCCATACAGCCTGTGGCCACCAGCTTTTTGATGCGTCCCTCCTTTTTCAGCAGAGACAGCTCTAATATTTCTTCAATGGACTCTTTCTTGGCGCTCTCAATAAAGCCGCAGGTGTTCACAATGGCCACATCGGCCATGGCCACGTCGTCTACCAGCTCATAGCCCGCCGCTTTCAGCTTGGCCATCAGCAGCTCGCCGTCCACCTGGTTCTTGGCGCAGCCCAGGCTAATCATTCCAACTTTTACCGGCATCTAAAAAACCTCCCTTAATGATTGGGCGCGGCTAAGGCCCGCACCTGGTCGAAAAATTCCTCTGTTCTGGCCCCGGCCCAGATCTCTCCGGCCCGAACCTTTTCCTCCCACTCTGCCAGGGGAAACCACCGGGCGTCTACGGTTTCTCCCGGCTGAAGCTTTACCCCGCCGGCGGGAATATCCCGGCGCAGGGCATATAAATCCAACAGTTCGCCTCCGTCCGAAAACCGGCCTTGAACCCGCAGGATATGTTGCAGCTCCTGGGGGCTGGCCATGATTCCCGTCTCCTCCCTCAGTTCCCGCACCGCCCCTTGCAGGCTGGTCTCCCCGGCCAGGGCGCTTCCGCCTGGGCACTCCCAGGTATTGGGAAGCACCTTCTTTTCTGGACTGCGCAGGGTGCAGAGAATCTGCCCCAATGGATTATAGATCACAACGGCGGTGGCTAGACAGAACTCCCCGGGCAATAAATCCGTGCCCCGCCGGTGCAGGCGGCCGGTGGAATGTCCTTTTGCGTCATAGATGTCCAGCAGCTCTGGGACAGGCTCCTCTGCCAAAGTCCGCACAGCGGCAAAAAACTGGTCCGTGTAGGCTCCGGCCAATATCTCCCCTGCCCGGGCTTTCTCCTCCCACAGGTCCAGATCCATCCACTGGGCGCCGTCCACCTCGCCGGGCTGCAAGACCGCGCTCTCCGCCGGAAAGTCTCGCCGCAGGCCATACACGTCCATAAAAAAGCCCTCCGCATTCAGTCCCTCCGCCTTTCTCCGGTAGAGAAACCGCAGTTCTTCTGGCGTGGCCTGAATGCCCGTCTCTTCCCAGAGCTCCCGCACAGCGGCCGCGCGGCTCTCCTCCCCGGCCAAGACCCCGCCGCCGGGGTTCTCCCACACCCCGGGCATCTGGCGCTTGGCCTTGCTTCGCAGAGTGCAGAACACCTGTCCCGCCCCATTAACGACCACCACGGTCACCGCCAGGTGGTAGTCCCCTGGGGCCAGGGGCGTTTCCCGGGTCTGGGTGCGGCCGGTGGGCCTGCCCTCTCCGTCATAGATGTCCCAAAGTTCCACTATTCATCCTTCCCTTCCGGTTTTGGCCCGGCAGTAGATTGAGTTTTAGCCGGGACGCGCTTGATTTTATATTTCTTCGGCTTCCTGCGCCAAAGGGCCCGCAGATCCTTTTGAATGCCGCTGGTAGCCAGCCACACGCTGACCTCGCCCCCTAAAAACAAAATATACATGCAGAAAAACAGCCAGAACATCAGGATGACTAGGGTGGCAAGGCTGCCATAAATGGAAAAATCGGAAAAGTTTTCCACAAATAGGGAGAAGAAAAAGGAGAACAGCACCCAGCCCCCGGCCCCAAAGGCAGCTCCTGCCAAGTTGTGGCGGAGCTTTACCCGACGTTTTGGCACAAAGCAGTACAGCAGAATGAAAAAGGCGAAA
The DNA here is from genome assembly GCA_910574935.1 of Oscillospiraceae bacterium. Taxonomy (GTDB): domain Bacteria; phylum Bacillota; class Clostridia; order Oscillospirales; family Acutalibacteraceae; genus Acutalibacter; species Acutalibacter intestini. The sequence goes on along the minus strand of CAJTCU010000003.1, from coordinate 122,522 downwards.
AGCATAATAAAGCCCGCCAGGGACTTGAAGTTAATCAACAGGGCCGCCACCAGGGGCCAGCGCTCCAACAGGAATTTATAAATGGTGGAGCCAAACACCAAGAGAAGCGCCGCCGCGATGAGCGCCACGGCCAAGAGCAGTACATAGACCATGGCCATCAGCCGCAGCGCAATATAGTTGCGGACCTCTTTCACCCCGTAAACCTGGTCCAAACCTTTGATGATGGCCACCATGCCCATAGAGGAGGACCATACGGACATGATCACCGCCACGGGCAGCACCCCCGAGGCCACAATGGGGCTGGGGATAATTTGGGCCAAAGCGGTAGAGATGGTGGGGGGCAGCAGATCCAGGGCGACTTCGATAATGGTAAGGCCAGAGGCAAAGTGGATCCGCTGCATTAAGGTGAGCAGAAAGGCCAAAAAGGGCAGGAAGGAGGTGATGAGAAAAAACGCCCCGTGGGCCGCGGAGGAGTCCAGGCGGTTGCGGTTGATGCGGCAGATAAACCAGTTGACGTGTTTTTTAATCAGCTCCCACATAGCGCGACCTCCTTTTGCTAAAATCTGTGTACTGATTATACCATATGGGAAAGAAATTTACCACACGAAAAATGCGGCAGAGATAATTTGCGGGATAAAATGTGAAAGCGCCGCGTTGCCGGCCCAGCGGTACAGACCTGGGGCCTGTAAAGACCCCGGAAGGCTCTGTTACCCTGGAAAACGGCCGGCTGCTGGTAAGTCACCGCCCAGCGGGGGGCAGTATTTATTATACCCTGGATGGTTCGGATATTACTTAGACTGCCGCCCCTGGACTACGCGGACCGGGAGCAGATTGCCCCCTGGGCCCATGACGCGGTGGCGGCCCGAACCGCCCCGGGGCTTGTCAACGGGACGGACGGCGCTTTTTAACCCCAGCGGAACCACCACCCGCGCCCCCGACCCTGGAACTGGGAGAAGAAGAGCAGCCCGGGGATAGAACCGCGTCTGGAAAACAAAAATATTCTCCCAAGAGAGGAGCAGGCCCCAGAGACAGAGGCCTGCTCCTTTTGATCCATCCATAACACAGACCCTGGGGCAAGGGTTCTACTTTTAGGGGACGGGGCATAGGATTTACGGAATGAACAGGGCCTGGGGCCGTGAAGGAGGAAGGAGCGTGGCGTTTTCTGACAGAGAGATCCTGGCGCGCATTATCGAGTGCGAGGCCGGCGGCGAGGGCGACACAGGGATGCGGGCGGTGGCCTGCGTGGTGATGAACCGGGTGCGGGTGACTTACGGGGAATATGGACGGCTGTACACCATACGAGAGGTGGTCTACCAGCCCAGACAGTTTACCTGTGTAATGGAGGTGGTGGGCGGGCAGTACAATATGCAGAACATTTACAATATGCGGCCCACAGATGTGCACTACAGCATTGCGGACTGGGCCATTGCGGGGCACCGGCTGACCAACCTGGGTTTTGCCCTGTGGTACTTCAACCCTTTTAGCCCAAACTGCCGGCAGAATTTTCCCTCGCAGGTAGGGCGCTTTGTAATCCGGCTGGGGGACCACTGCTTCTATAACCCTACGGAGAGCTACGCTGAAACATAGGGCGGAGGCTGGCCGGTACTTAACAAAAAAATAGACGGGAGGCAGACCATATGAACGGAAACCAAAGAGAATGCGGTAGAAACTCTTCTGGAATGCGCAGAATCTACGGCCGGGCGGACTACATCGCCGCCGCGGACGGCGCGGCCCAGATGGATAACTTTGAGCATCCGCCCCAGGAGGATTTTGATTCAGAAGAGATGCGGGGGTCCATGCAGGCTATTCTATCTCAAAATATTGGGAACTTTGTAGTCATCGAATTCCTGATTGGCACCAATGAAATTATGCGCAAGCAGGGGTTGCTCTACCTGGTGGGCAGAAGTTTTGTCACCCTGTACGACGAGCCAGTGAATAACTTTATTATCTGCGATATTTTCTCTGTGAAGTTTGTCTATTTCTATATGCCCAACGACCGGCCCCGCTTTAACTATAACCTGCTGCCTGGCCCCCACAACGGCGGAAACCGGCGGTAGCCGCTCTTTGAAAAAAGACCCGTTTTCCCTTGGCGTAGCGCTGGGGGAAAGCGGGTCCTTTTGTACGAAAACAAGCGAAAGGCCAAGAGCTTTCCGCTCCGGGCCTTCCGCTTGAAAAAGGAGATTATGAAAAAGAAAACTTGTACTCTGGGTTAGTCCGACTCGCCGGTATTGGCCGAGAGAGTCAGCTCTATTTTTAGACCCGATTCCCCAGTGACCAGCCGGTCTACGGTAAGAGTCACTTTGTCGCCGGGTTTTTTGGTAGCCAGATAAGAAGAGATGGTGTTGGCAGAAACTAGCTGGGTATCATCAATTGCTGTGACAATGTCATACATTTGCAGACCAGAAGCTTTGGCACTATCTGTGTCCACGCTACCAATCATGAATCCCTGGGATAGACCGATATAGTTGGCCTGCAACCGGTTAAGAAATTCACCTCGAACCCCCAGCATAGGCCGGTTGGTTACATAACCGTGCTCAATGAGGTCGGAGACAATGGGCTGCGCCACACTGGAGGGAATGGCAAACCCCATGCCTTCATACTCTGTAGCCGCGATTTTCGAGGAGTTGATGCCCACCACCAGGCCGTCGCTGTTCACCAGCGCGCCGCCGGAGTTACCCGGGTTAATGGCCGCGTCGGTCTGGATGCAGTTCACCATAAAACCGGTCTCGCTGTTGGTTACCGGGCGGTTTAGGGCCGATACATAGCCAATGGTTACGCTGGAGTTGAACTGTAGGCCCCCAGGGTTGCCAATGGCCAGCACCTGGTCGGTAACTTGCAGATCATCGGAGTCGCCGAACTCGGCGGGGACCAGCTCGTCTTCTGTGTCAATTTTCAGCACCGCCAGGTCGGTCTGGGTGTCCTCCCCCACTAGCCGGGCATCATAGGTGGAGCCGTCCGAAGTGACTACCGAGATATTGGTAGCTCCGTCAATTACGTGCTGGTTGGTAACAATATAGCCGTCCTTGGAGAGGATAATGCCCGAGCCCTCGCCTGCGGGGGAGAGTTCGCCGCCCTCCTGGGCCTCGTCCTGAGAATAGAAGCCAAACTGCTCCCAGATATTGCCGCTCTGACGGCGAACCTGATAGTTCTGCACGCACACCACAGAGGGAATCAGCTTTTGGGCCACCTCCTGGGTGGTCATTTCCCCTCGAGTGGTAGTGGGGGTGGTGTTTGCGGAAGCTTCTTTTTTGTAAAGAGTAAAGGCGGCCGTGTCGCTTGCGTCTTCCGGGCTTTGCACGTTCACCACGCCATTTTGAATCAGTGCCGCAAAGGTTCCCACAGACCCCAAGGAGACCGCCGCGCAAAGGGCCACTGCCCCAATGGCCTTGGCCACCTTTTTGCCAGCCGAGCCCTTTTTCTTGGGGGGCTTTGGGGGCTGGGTGTAGTAGGAGGTCTGGGCAGTATAGGGGCTGGCGGACTGCGGGGGAGTGGTATTATAGGCAGGACCCCAGCTGTAAGAAGCGCTGTTGTTTCCGGTCCCGTGGTAGGTATTGGCTGTGGGGAAAGCCTGCCCGCCGGTCTGAGCGGTATAGGGATACGCTCCGGTTCCGAAGCCCGGCCCAGCCGGACTGCCCGGCCCCGCCGGACTGCTGTCCATCGCGGGGCTTCCCGTCCCGCTGCCAGCCTCTACAGAACTTTGCTGCTGGGTCTGGCTGGTGCTTTCGGGTTTCTGCTGCTCTAGAATTTTATCATCATTTTCGTTGTACGGATACATTATAGTCGCTCCTTTCAAATTTGTAAAGAGCCTTTTTCTGGCTCCGCGTGTTGTTTTCTTACGATGGCTCTATTATCCCCCCTCATTGTGAAAACGATGTGAAGATTTTTGGAGTTTCGCCTGAAAAGTTTTGGGGCATACCGTCACAGGAAAACAATGGATGGAAAGCAAAGCTTTAGAATCACCGGCGCAAGTCTTTGCGCAGAGGTCGCAGGAAAATTTTGTTTGGGCAATACCCATGCAAAACGCGGCCTCTGTAGGGGGGATTATTGAGGAAGAGCTGGACGCCGGTCTGGCGCCTTTGTTGCGGGAACTTTCGGGTTGCGCTGCTTTATAATACATATAGAAACTGGCTTTTCTTATATCAAATGGAGAATTATTTGGCGTTTTGGGGCATTGAATTGACATTAGAAAGAAAAAACTATATGATTATACCACAAGAAGATGGCCAAAAGCAGGTCTTGGAAAAGGAGGAAGTGTGCATGAAAGTATTGACTGTGAACGAAAAGGGCGAACTATCATTTGCCCAAGTGCCAAAGCCTGTGCCGGGGGATTACCAGGCCCTGGTGCGGATGAAAAGCTGCGGGGTGTGCAACGGCACGGACACCAAACTGATCCACCGGAATTTTAAGAATTTTTCTGCCTATCCGGCCATTCTGGGCCACGAGGGCGTGGGGGAAGTGGTAGAGCGCGGAAGCCGTGTGCGGAGCATGTCTGCGGGAGACCTGGTTTTGCTGCCTTTTTTGGAAGAGGCAGTGGAGGGCTTTACCCCCGGCTGGGGGGCCTATGCGGAGTATGCCCTGGTGGGGGATGCCGCGGCCTATGAGCAAGACGGGCTGCTGGTTCCCAGCGAAGGGTACTTTGCCCAGACCGTGCTGAAAAAAACCGACCGGGTAGACCCGGTTTCCGCCTCCATGATTATCACTTTCCGCGAGGTACTCAGCGCCATCCGGCGGTTCGGCTTTATGCCAAACCAGAACGTGGTAGTGTTTGGCGCGGGGCCGGTGGGGCTGTGCTTCATCCGGTTTTCCCGGCTGCTGGGGCTGGGAAAAATCATCGCGGTGGATATCAACGACCAAAAAGTGGAAGAGGCCCTGGCCATGGGGGCCGACTTGGCTTTTAACAGCACCAAGACTGACGTAAACCGGGAGATACGGGCCCTGTTCCCCGACGGGGTAGACTATGTGGTGGACGCGGTAGGCATGAACGCCCTGATCAACCAGGCTATGGAGCTGGTATGTTATAACGGAAAGATCTGCTGCTATGGGATTTCTCCCAAGCTGGGCATGGAGCTGGACTGGAGCCGGGCGCCCTATAACTGGACGCTGCAATTTGTCCAGTGGCCCTCGAAGAAGGAGGAGGCCCAGGCCCATAGCCAGGTGATGGCGTGGATTAACAGCGGGGTGCTGGACCCCATGGACTTCATCTCCCATGTATTCCCCTTTGAGGAGGCGCTGACCCCCTTTGAGAAGATCGAGCGCCGGGACCCGGACGTGAAGAAGATGGTGATAAGCTTCCCGTAAGGGCAAAAAGAGAAGAAGCCGAAAAAGCCGGAAAATGACGGGGTCCAGGGGATAGTTCCCCTGGTAGGGGTCAAGGGGGCAAAGCCCCTTGCCGCCGGAGGCGGTCTTGACCTTAAGGCGGCGGACAAAGAAAAAAGCCCCCCGCCAAACGGAAACGCCAGTTAAGCCCCCTTCCCCGCCGCCGTACCCCCAGCGCTTTTCGGCGAACCCGCCGAAACAGCGGCCCGGTAGATGCCGGCTCCCATGGCGGGCCCTTGCCCCTATTGCCCAAAGGATTCCTTTGAAGAAATTTGTTTTTGCTGATTAAAGGTCCGGCGCGGGTGCGCCCGCTTCGCGGAAATGAGGCTGACGGGTGGCCCGAGGTGCGTTTTTTCTTGCAAGAACCCCTTCCCCACAAGCGCGGCCCCCAGGCGTTGGCAAAGCCAACCTTCCCCGTAACGCGCTTTTATGGGGAAGGACAAGGGCCTTGAGGCGTCGCCCCAAACCCTACCAGGGGCCTGCCTCTCCTGCCGGCTCGGGCGCCGCGTCCCGATGGGGCGCATCCAGCACCGACCGAAGCGGCAGCCGGGACTTTCTCCGCCCTTGGACCACGCGCTTATTGACGAAATTCATCCCTCTTATTCTATAATTTTGAAAGGCGGTATCTTTAATGCAAACTTCTACCCTGTTCTCAATCCTTCCCGAGTACATCTGCACCCCCGACGGCATGGAAATCGACCAAAAAGGCAACCTGGTCCTCTCCTGCCCCAACTACGCCGATGATAATATTTCCGGCTGCGTAGTCAAGCTGGACCGGGAGGGCCATGTGGCCAAGTGGTTCGACGTGCCCCCCCACCCCGAGACCGGCGTGGCCAGAAACATGGGCATCGCCTTTGACAAAGACTATAATGTATACCTCTGCGACAACCAGGGCTGGACCGAAAAGGAAGAGGTCCTCTTTAAGGGCCGGGTACTGAAGCTGAAGGTCACCGAGGCCGGCGAGATTTTGGAGACCCGGGTGGTGGCCTACGGCATGGAGCACCCCAACGGTATCCGCATTAAGGACGGCTATATGTACGTGACCCAAAGCTACCTGCACCCGGTCAAGGACCCCTCTGGCAAGCTGGTCAGCTGTGTGTACCGCTTCGGTCTGGAGGAAGAGAACATCGCCATTACCAACACCCTGGAGGACAAGCACATTTTCGCCACCTTTATCACAGAAAACCCCGACTGCCAGTACGGGGCTGACGGCATTGTGTTCGACAAGGAGGGCAACCTGTACGTGGGCAACTTCGGCGACGGCGCGGTGTATAAGCTGACTTTCAATGAGGACGGCAGCTTAAAGGAAAATAAGGTCTTTGCCCAGGACTGGTCCCAGCTGGAGAGCACTGACGGGATGACCTTCGACGACAAGGGCAACCTGTATGTAGCGGACTTCTGCGCAAACGCCATTGCCATGATTAAGCCTGACGGCACGGTGCGGCGTATTGCCCAGAGCCCGGACAGCGACGGCTTGCACGGCGAGCTGAACCAGCCCGGCGAGCCCATCTTCTGGGACGGGCGCATCATTGCCTCCTGTTTCGACCTGGTCACCGGTCCGGGCAAGGTGAACACCGGCCACAGCATGCCCGCCACCCTGGCCCAGCTGAAGCCGGAAAACTGACGGGGGCGGCTATGGCAGAGTATCTTTTGGCACACGACTTGGGCACCAGCGGCAACAAGGCCACCCTCTATGACCGGCAGGGGCGGCTTTGCGCCTCTTGTCTGGCGGAATACCCCACGTATTACCCCCATACCGGCTGGGCCGAGCAGGAGCCTGAGGACTGGTGGAACGCCGTTTGTACCGCCACCCGGGCCCTGCTGGACCAGGCCGGCGTGGCCCCCCGGGACCTGGCCGGGGTCAGCTTTAGCGGGCAGATGATGGGCTGCGTCCTAGTGGACCAGGAGGGCGCGGCCCTGCGTCGGGCGCTGATTTGGGCGGACACCCGTGCCACTGAAGAAGAGCGCGCCATGCAGGCGGCCGCCGGGGCCCAGCGGGGCTACCGCGTTACCGGCCACCGGCTTAGCGCCTCTTATGGGGCGGCAAAGCTCCTCTGGGTAAAGAACCATCAACCGGAAATCTATGGGAAAGCATACAAGATGCTGAACGCCAAGGACTACATGGTCCAAAGGCTGACAGGCAAGTTTGTTACGGATTATAGCGACGCCTCAGGCACCAACCTCTTTGACTTGAAGAAAAAGCAGTGGTCGGGGGAGCTGGCGGAGGCCTTTGGCCTGCGGCGGGACCTGCTGCCGGAGCTGCACGCCTCGGCGGACGTGGTAGGCCGCGTCACCCCAGAGGCCGCCCGGCAGACCGGCCTGCCAGAGGGCCTGCCGGTGGTGCTGGGGGGCGGCGACGGCTCTTGTGCCTGCGTGGGCGCGGGGGTGGTAAAGGAGGGCCGCACCTACTGCGTGCTGGGCTCCTCCTCCTGGATCTCTATGGCCGGGGCCGCGCCTGTGTTCGACCCGGACATGCGCACCTTTAACTGGGTGCACCTGGACCCCGCCCTGTACACCCCCTGCGGCACCATGCAGGCGGCGGGCCTCTCGCTGCAATGGTTCCGCAATGCCTTCTGTGGGGAGGAGCTGCGAAAAGCCAAAGAGTCCGGCGGCAGCGCTTACCAGCTGATTGACCAGATGGTAGAGTCCGTGGCCCCCGGGGCTGGGGGCATGCTGTACTTGCCCTATCTGCTGGGCGAGCGCTCTCCCCGGTGGGACTTTGACGCCAGCGGAACCTTTCTGGGCTTCCGGGCCGGGAACGGCCGGGCAGAGGCCGCCCGGGCGGTGCTGGAGGGCGTGGGGTATAACCTGAAGGTCATTCTGAATATTTTTGACCGCTCGGAAGAGGTCCCGTCTATTGAGGAAGTGGCCCTCATCGGCGGCGGGGCCAAGGGGAAGGTATGGGCCCAGATTTTGGCGGATATTTGGCAAAAGCCCCTGGTGGTCCCCCGGTACCTGGAGGAGGCCACCTCTTTGGGCGCGGCGGTGTGCTGCGGCGTGGGGGTGGGGATGTTCCCGGACTATTCCGTGATGGACCAGTTCAATCCCGGCGAAAGCCGCCTGCTGCCCCGAGAGGAAAACCAGGCCGCCTATGAGGCGCTTTACGAAATTTTCAACCAGGCCTACCAGGCCCTGCGCCCGGTTTACAAGAGCTTGAATACATGGAGCAAACAACAGGGAGGAAGCCAGCCTTGATTGACTTTAATTATTATAACCCAACAGAAATCATCTTTGGACAGGGCCGCCACCAGGAGGTAGGAGAGCAGATAAAGGCCCGGGGCGGCAGGCGGGTGCTGTTCCACTATGGCGGCGGAAGCATTAAACGCAGCGGGCTGTACGAGGACGTGTGCCGTTCGCTGCAAGACGCCGGCCTCTCCTTTGTGGAGCTGGGCGGTGTGCAGCCCAACCCCCGGGTCAGTCTGGCGCGCAAGGGCATTGCCCTGTGCCGGGAAGAAAACGTGGACTACATCCTGGCCGTGGGCGGGGGCAGCGTCATCGATTCGGCCAAGGCCATTTCGGCGGGCATGTTCTATGACGGGGACGTGTGGGACTTCTACCTTCGCCGGGCGGAGGCGGAGCGTTCGCTGCCCATCGGCGTGGTGCTTACCATTCCGGCGGCGGGCAGCGAGACCGGGGGAGGCAGCGTGATTACCAACGAGGACGGCAACTTTAAGCGGGACTACGGCAGCAACCTGCTGATGCCCCAGTTCGCCATCCTGAACCCGGCGCTGTGCCGCACTGTGCCCCAAAACCAGATATCTGCCGGATCGGCGGATATTCTGGCCCATGTGATGGAGCGCTACTTTACCAACACCCCGGGCACGGACCTCATCGACCGGCTGTGCGAAAGCACCATGCGCTCGGTGATGCTCTCGGCGGTCCAGGTGAAAAAGGCCCCCCAGGACGTAAACGCTTGGTCCGAGCTGATGTGGGGCGGCACCATTGCCCACTGCGGGCTGCTAGGCACCGGGCGGCAGCAGGACTGGGCCTCTCACAACATCGAGCACGAGCTCTCCGCCCAGTACGGTATCTCCCACGGCACGGGGTTGGCCATTATTTTCCCGGCCTGGATGAAATATGTGTACAAAATCAACCTGGGCCGCTTTGTGCAGTTTGCGGTGCGGGTGCTGGACGTGGACCTGTCCTTTGAGAGCCAGGAGGCCGTCGCCCTAGAGGGCATTGCCCGGCTGGAGGCCTTCTTCCGCTCGCTGGACCTGCCTGTGCGGCTGAGCGAGGCGGGTATTGGCAGCCAGGACTTTGACCAGCTGGCCAAAAAGGCCTGTGACCGGGGCGCGTTTGGCGGTTTTAAGAAGATGGAATACCAGGACGTGATGTCCATACTAAAACTAGCGGAGTAAAGGAGAATGAGAATGATCTCAGCAAAAGAACTGGCCGGCATGTTCGACCACACCAACCTAAAGGCCTTTGCCACAGACAAGGACTTTGAGACCCTCTGCGCCGAGGCAGCGGAAAACCACTTTGCCATGGTGGCCATCAACTCGGCGCCAGTGGCCCTGTGCAAAAAGCTGCTGGCGGGCAGCGGGGTCCATGTGGGGGCGGCCATCTCCTTCCCTCTGGGGCAGACCACCATTGAGACTAAGGTGTTCGAGACTGAGAACGCCATGGAGAACGGCGCGGACGAGATTGACTACGTGCTGAATGTGGGCCAGCTGAAGCAGGGGAACCTGGCGTACATCCAGGATGAGATGGAGCGCATGGTGGCCGTGTGCCGAAAGCACGGGGTGCTAAGCAAGGTGATTTTTGAGAACTGCTACCTGACCAAAGAGGAGATCAAGGCCGCCGCGCTGATAGCAAAAGAGGTGGAGCCGGACTTTATCAAGACCTCTACGGGCTTTGGCACCGGCGGGGCCACGGTAGAGGATGTGCGGCTGATGAAGGAGACGGTGGGCGAGAAGGTAAAGGTAAAGGCCGCGGGGGGCATCCGGGACCTGGACGCCTGCCTGGCCATGATTGAGGCGGGGGCCCAGCGTATTGGCACCAGTAGCTCCCTAAAGATCCTGGCGGAGTACCGCGAACGCTTCCAGTAAGCGGCAAAGCTGGCCAGAGGGAAAAGAGGGGGTCCAGGGGAGCTTGCTCTCCTGGCGGGGTCCAGGGCGAGGAGCCCTGGCCGCCGGAGGCGACCTTAATCCCTTAAACAGGGCGGCGCAAACAAAAAAAGGGTCCACCGGTGTACCCCCACCCACAAGATAAAGCGGGAGCACCAGGCACGCGCCGCCCCGCAAAGCAGCGCCTTCCGGCAAAGCCGGAACAGCGGCCCGCTAGAAGCCGTCTGCCACGGTGGGCCCTTGCCCTTATCGGCATGAAATTTTTTCTGTTGATTTTGGCCCGGCCGCACCCGCTTGCACGGAGGAAAGCTGGCGCGGCCGGGGGCCCTTTGCGGGGACTCTTGCTTACAGTGGCAGACGCGGTGGTGGGCCGGAGGGGTGCTTTTTCTTGCAAGCACCCCTCCCCCGCGGCGCGGGGCCCCCTCCCCGCAATGCGCTTCTTAGGTTTAAGGGAAAGGTCGTGGGGGCTTCTCGCCCCCACACCCCATCGGAAGGGGCCTAACGCCCCTTCACCGCGCTCTCACTGGCGGTCTTTTTTAACCTCTACTATTTTTAACAAAGGAGAAACTTTATGGATCAACCTAATTCAAAACGTTATGACGCCATGCGCTACAACCGCGTGGGAAAAAGCGGCGTCCTGCTGCCCGAGATCTCTCTGGGCCTTTGGCACAACTTTGGCGAGGCCAAAACCTACGACTCCTGCAAGGAGATGGTCTTGGGCGCCTTTGATCTGGGCATCACCCACTTTGACATTGCCAACAACTATGGCCCCCCTCCGGGCTCGGCGGAGGAGATGTTTGGCAAAATCCTTCACAAAGAGCTGAAGGGCTACCGGGACGAGCTGTTTATCTCCACCAAGGCCGGTTACCTGATGTGGGACGGCCCCTACGGCGAGTGGGGCTCTAAAAAGCAGCTGGTCTCTTCCCTGGACCAGAGCCTGCGGCGCATCGGCGTAGACTATGTGGACCTGTTCTACCACCACCGCCCCGACCCCAACACCCCCCTGGAGGAGACTATAGACGCCCTGAAGCTCATTGTGCGGCAAGGCAAGGCCTTGTACGTGGGCATCTCTAATTACAGCGCGGAGCAGACCGCGCAGGTGGCCAAAGAGTTTGACCGGGCCGGGCTGCACTGCCTGATCCACCAGGTGCCCTACTCCATGTTTAACCGCACGGCGGAAGAGGGCCTCTTCGACGTGCTGGAAGAAAACGGCATCGGGGCCATTGCCTTTATGTGCCTGGCCCAGGGGCTTTTGACCACCAAGTATTTTGACGGCATTCCCGCCGACTCCCGGGCGGCCAGCGCCAGCGTGTTCCTAAACCCGGACGCCGTTACCCCCGAAAAGGTGGAAAAGGCCAAGAAACTCAACGAGATGGCCAAGAACCGGGGACAAAGCCTCTCCCAGATGGCCATTGCCTGGTGTATGCGCATAAAGCCCGTGGCCTCCATTCTCATTGGGGCCAGCCGGCTCTCCCAGATTGAGGAAAACGTGAAGATGATGGAGCGCACGGACTTTACCTCGGACGAACTGGCCGAGATTGACCGCATTCTGGCGGAATAAGGAGGAGACAAGATGAACTATTCTGTAACTTTGGCCGAGACCCTCATGCGCCGCTTCCCAGACCCGGACAGCTACCCCTATTGCTCTTGGTCCTATCCCCAGGGCTTTTTGCTGTGGGGCTTTATCCGGCTGTACGAAAAGACCGGGACCAAGGCCTACTGGGACTATGTGATGCGCTACTGCGAAGAGCACGTATCGCCGGACGGGGCCATTTCCGGCTTTTCCGGGTGCAGCCTGGACGATATTATGGCAGGCTCGGTGCTGGTTTGGGCCTACCGGCAGACCAAAGAAGAAAAGTATAAGAAGGCCTGCGACCGGGTGCGGGCGGCCTTTGATGATTATCCCCGCAACAGCGACGGGGGTTTTTGGCATGGACGTCATCTGCCTGGCGAGATGTGGGTGGACGGCCTGTTTATGGGCCTGATGTTCCTCACGCGCTACGGGGCCTTTGTGGGGGACCGCGAATACTGCTTTGCCGAGACGGTGAAGCAGCTGAACATTGTGTTCGCCCGGTGCGAGAAGGACAACAGCGGCCTTTTGTACCACGGCTTCAGCGAGAACCCCGAGACCCCCTGGGCCAGCCGGGTGGACGGCAAGGCCCAGGAGATCTGGTGCGAGGGCCTGGGCTGGTATGCCATGGTGCTGGCAGAGGTGCTGGACCTGATGCCCAAGGAGACCCCTGGGTATGATTCGGTACTGGCCCAGCTGCAAAAGCTGCTGGCCTCTTTGAAAAAGGTGCAGGACCAGGCCAGCGGCCTGTGGTTCCAGGTGGTAGATAGAACCCGCACCCCGGGCAACTGGCACGATACCTCGGGCAGCGCCATGTTCCTGTACACCTTCCGCAAAGCGGCGCTGCTGGGCCTGGTGGGCGGCGAGTACGACGAGGTGATTCGCAAGGGCTTTGAGGGCATCAAAACCAAGTGCCTTTTGGACCTGGAGGGCAACATGAACATCTATGATGCCTGCGACGGCCTGGGCGTACAGGTCTCTTATGACCATTACATTCACTATACCAAGAACGTAAACGCCAAAGAGGCCGTGGCCGCGGTGCTGTGGGCCGCAGTGGCTATGGAGTACCAGGGCATTGAAGGATAGATAAAGGGTTCAAGACTTCTCTTTTGCCATTCTCCGCGCGGCATACTGCGCTGGTGCTAAAATAAACTTAAGGCAATACCGCACAATTCTAAGTACCGTATTGGGCAGTCAGATTTTTCGTCCGAGTGTACAGATTGAGCGCCGTCAATCTTACGATTGGGAAGCGAAAGCTGTGCGCTATCACGGAAAATGTGCAAGCAAGACGGTGCTTAAGGCGCCACCCGCGAATGGTGCGGGGTTGCCTTAAAGTTTATAATGTTCTATGTTTCTCACAAAGCGGCCCCCCGAAGAGGCGACATTCTCCGGGGGGCCTTTTTTGGCTTTTGCGCCGGCCGTGGAGCCGCCGGCTTACTATAAATGGCGGCTCTATCTGCTGTAACGGACACGCGATAAGGGGTTCTATCACTTTCGCTCCCCCTTGGTTGCCGGTATGGGGCGGGCAAGAAGCGCTTATCGTTTAGGCCGTGTTTGAAAATAGATGAAAAGACAGACTTTTGCCCAGAAGAGGGTCCATTGCAAGGAAAAATCCACAAGTTATATCTTCCGATTTACGAGGAATTTTGATGCGGAAAGGGGCCGCTTATAGGCAAAAAACGGCGTTTTCGGCGTTTCAAGCAGGGGCTAATTGGATATGGGCCGAAAAAGTTTACTGGCTGCCTAGCATCCGGTCTGAAAAGGCGGCTTCAGCTTTTCGCACAGGGGCAGGGTGAGCTCTATCATGGTGCCCTTGCTCTGGGTGCTGGTAACCTGTAGGCCGTAGCCGCTGCCACAATAGGCCTGTATCCGTTGGTTTACATTGGAGAGCCCAATGGAGCTGGGCGCCTCTTGGGTAGCGTTTTCCAAAGAATGAAGAACCGCGGACAGCGTTTCGGGGGCCATGCCCACGCCGTTGTCAGCCACCAGGATGTGCAGCCGGTCAAACTCTACAAAGCAGTTGATCATCACATACCCATCCCGTTCCCGTTCGCTAAGCCCGTGAATGACGGCGTTTTCCACAATGGGCTGAAGGATAAAGGCCGGGGTCTGTATTTGCCGCAGTTCTGCGGGCAGGGCGCATTCCATGGTATATTTGCCAGGGAAGCGGATGGCCTGAATGGCGAAATAGCGCTCTACCTGGGCCACCTCTTCCTCCAGAGTAACCACTGGGCCGGACTTCAGGTTATAGCGCAGAATCTCCGCCATTTTAATGGCCACCACGCGGATCTCGGGGGCATCGTAGATATTGGCCAGAGAAGCCATTAGGTTTAGGGTGTTGTAAAGGAAGTGAGGGTTGATCTGGGCTTGCAGCATTTGCAGGCGGGTCTGTTTTTCGTTGAGCTGGCTGCTGTACATATCCTGCATACTGTGCACCAGCCGCTGGGTCAGCCGGTTATAACTTTCCACAATGCGGGTAAACTCGTAGCTGGCGTTTTTTAGGGGCTGTAGGGTACAGCCCGCGCTGTTTTCGCACTGGTCAATCTGTTCTACCAGCTGGCGGACGTTTTTGGTCAGCCGCCGGGAAACCAAGGTGGAGAGCAGGAAACAAGAGAATACCAGGATGACGAACATGGGCAAAAGCCAGCTTAGATTCAATAGACTATCCCAGAAAAAGATGGACTTGTCCAGGTAGTGGACAATCTTCCAGCCAGTGGTGTGGTTGTAGACGATGCATGCCATATACTCGGCGTAGCCCACCCGCACCGAGGTGACCAGCTCGGTATTTTCCGAAGATACCTCCCGCCCGGCCTCTTGTAGGGCTTGCAGCAGCGTGGCGTTGCCACCCAGTCTCTCATCGGAAGAATAGTATAGATCGTTGTTTCGGTCCAAAAGCAGGATATGGCTGTTGCTAATAGTAGACGTCTGCAAGATCTGGTCCACCATGTCGAAGTTGATGATGACCCCCATAACGCCCAGCTCCTGATTGGTGGTCACATCCCACATCAGCCGGACAATGGGCAGCATGCACTGCTGGGTAGAGGAGCTAAAGTTAGACTTTTGTATAGGGCCCACCCAGGTGCGAACCCCAGCGTCTCGGGCACTTTGGGCCCACTGTTCGATATTGGAAAGGTTGTCGGAAATCATCACATTGCTGTATGTAAAAGAATACCCATATTTATTGATAAAAATCGCGTTGGAAATATCCGTGTTCAGCAGGTTTGCCTGGCCAATCTGGGTTTTCATCATGGTGGTGTCCAGGGCGTATTTAGACGTAGCGCCATATTTTTTGTAGTTGGTGTTCATAATCCGCAGCACGTCGTCGTTTACCAGGGGCAGAGCGCTAAGGCGGATGGGTCCAGAAAGGGCCTGGTCAATGCTAAGGTTGGTCTGGCCCGCGATGCGGTTAAAAGCGTCCTGGTACTTGTGGTTAAACTCGTTGACAGAATTTACGGAGATAATGACCATGCAAGAAAACACAGGCACCAAAGCCAGCAGTAGCGTAAAGAAAAAGACCTGGGTGCGGTAGGAATGGTTGCGAAAAAGCATGATAGTTCCCTCCTTTTTATTATTATACCAAATGGCCCGGGCAGTGGCAATGCCAAAAGTTTTGGGAGTTTAAGGGGGCCCAACGGGGCTCTTGAGTCGAAGAGCTAACAGGAAGTTCCTGGCGAAAGTTCACACTTGTAATTTCCCAGGCGGCGTGTTATAATACAATGGAAATTTGTAATGTCCAATGTTCTCACAAAGCAAACCCCCGGAGAATAGCAGTTCTCCGGGGGTTCATTTTAGGCTTACTTGCCCTTGCGCTGTCCGTTAAGCCATCTGCTTATGTAGCTGGCGGCTACACTTGCCGCAACGGACAAGATGAAGTTTATAATGTATTTTCCAATGCTCTCACCCCTTCCTGTTGCCAGTATAGGGCGGGCAAGATTTAGTATTGTGCGGTGTTGCCATAGTACAATTCGACACAGTCCGCAAGAAACCAGAAGAAAGGGGCCGCCCCAAGACCCTGCCCACAAAAGGCCGTACTGGGCCAAATGTAAATAAACTATGGCGATTATTGCAATCGGGGGCCGCGGCGTGGTATAATATAATTAACACAGTTCAAAAAATCATTTTGATTCTTTTGAAGCAGGGCGGCAAAGCCATCCAACTTAAAAATCTGGCTTTGTGGATGTTTAAGTGTGTTTACGATGACCGTATAGTATGGTCTGGAATTGGCGCGGGGCAAGGAAACGCAAAGGTACGGCAGGCCCCAAAAATAAAGAGAGGAAGATGCCCCTATGGCAAACAATATACTCACCAAGCTCTTCGGCAACTATAGCAAGCGGGAGCTGAAGCGCGTACAGCCCCAGGTGGACCAGGTGCTGGCCCTGGAGGACCGCTACCGGGCCATGAGCGATCAGGAACTGAAAGCGGAGACCGGGCGCTTTAAAGAACAGCTGGAAAAGGGCGGGACCCTAGACGCCATTCTGCCCGAGGCTTTCGCCGCTTGCCGGGAAGCGATGGACCGGGTGCTTTCCAAGCGGCTGTTTCCTGTGCAGATTCAGGGCGGTATCATTCTGCACCAGGGACGTATTGCCGAAATGAAAACTGGTGAAGGAAAAACTTTTACCCTGGCTCTGCCCGCCTACCTAAACGCCCTGACCGGCAAGGGTGTGCATATTGTCACAGTGAACGAATACCTGGCCAAGTACCAGGGGGAGATGATGGCCCGGGTGTTTAATTTTATGGGCCTCACGGTGGGCCTGGCCCTGACAGGCATGAGCTCCCAAGAGAAAAAGGCGGCCTATGCCTGCGACATCACCTACGGAACCAATAACGAGATGGGCTTCGACTACCTGCGGGATAACATGGTGATCTACAAGGACCGCAAGGTCCAGCGGGGCCACCACTATGCCGTGGTGGATGAGGTGGACTCCATTTTGATCGATGAGGCCCGCACCCCGCTGATCATCTCTGGCCAGGGGGATAAGGCCGACGAGCTGTACGGCCGGGCAAACTCCTTTGCCCAGGGCCTGCGGTTTATTAAAGTGAAGGAGACCAATGAAAAAGAGGACAACGACGAGCTCTATGCAGACTATGACTATATTGTCAACGAAAAGCTCAAGACCGTGTCCCTGACCCGCCAAGGTGTGAAAAAGGCGGAACAGTACTTTAACCTGGAGAACCTCACCGACCCGGACAACATCCGCATTCAGCACCATGTAAACCAGGCCATTCGGGCCTGGGGCATTATGCACCGAGACCAGGACTATGTGGTGAAAGACGGCGAGGTTATTATCGTGGATGAATTCACCGGGCGGCTGATGTACGGCCGCCGCTATAACGAGGGCCTGCACCAGGCTATTGAGGCCAAAGAGGGCGTGGAGGTGGCAAGAGAGAGCAAAACCCTGGCCACGATCACCTTCCAAAATTATTTCCGGCTATATGAGAAGCTCTCTGGTATGACGGGTACCGCTATGACCGAACAGGAGGAGTTCTCCGAGATCTACAAGCTGGACGTGGTGGAGATTCCCACCAACCGTCCTATGATCCGGGAGGACTGTCCGGATGTGGTCTACAAGACCACCGAGGCCAAGTACCGGGCTGTGATTAACGACATTGTGGAGCACCACCAAAAGGGCCAGCCCGTGCTGGTGGGCACCATTACGGTGGAAAAGTCCGAGCTGCTCAGCCGCCTTTTAAGGCAGCGGGGGATAAAGCACGAGGTGCTGAACGCCAAGTTCCACGAAAAAGAGGCCCAGATCGTGGCCCAGGCCGGCCGCAAGGGCGCGGTGACCATTGCCACCAATATGGCGGGCCGCGGCACGGACATCTCTCTGGGCGGCAACGCGGAGTTTATGGCCAAGGCTGAAATGCGTAAAAAGGGCTACAGCGAGGAGCTGCTGGTAGAGGCGACAGCCTTTAGCCACACAGAGGACCAGGAGATTCTAGAGGCCAGGGCCACTTTTGCCCAGCTGAATAAAAAGTATGAAGAGCAGATTGCGCCTGAGGCCCAGGAGGTAAAGGCCCTGGGCGGACTCTACATCATCGGTACAGAGCGCCACGAGAGCCGCCGCATTGACAACCAGCTGCGGGGCCGGTCTGGCCGCCAGGGAGACCCGGGCAAAAGCCGGTTTTACATTTCCTTAGAAGACGACCTGATGCGGCTGTTTGGGGGCGAGCGGCTTTCTAATATGATGGATAAACTGCGCATCGACGACGAGACCCCCATTGAGGCGGCGATGGTGTCCAACTCTATTGAGAGCGCCCAGCGCAAGGTGGAGAGCCGGAACTTTAGCATTCGTAAAAACGTGCTGCAATACGACGAGGTAATGAACAAACAGCGGCAGATCATTTACGGCCAGCGGGATCAGGTGCTGGACGGAGAGGACATGAAGCCCGCTATTTTGAAGATGATCGAAGAGGCCATTGGGGCTAATGTGGATACCTTCTTGCCAGAGAACGTGCCCCACGACGACTGGGACCTTGCTGGTCTGCGGGAGCATTATATGGGGTGGCTCATTGGGGAAGAGGACCTTACGTTCAGCCCTCAGGAGGTGGAGGACCTGGAGCCCAGCTATATGAAGGGGGAGCTCTTTAAAAAGGCCCGGGAGCTCTATGAGCGCCGGGAAGAGGAGTTTACCCCGCCTATTATGCGTGAGGTGGAGCGAGTGGTTATGCTGCGCAGCGTGGACCAGGAGTGGATGGACCACATTGACGCCATGAGCCAGCTGCAAGACGGCATCCGCCTGCGGGCCTATGCCCAGCAGGACCCGGTGGTGGAGTACCGGCTGGAGGGATTTGATATGTTTGACAGCATGATTTCCGCCATACGGGAAAACACCGCCAAGTCCATCCTTACGGTGCGCCTGCGAACTAAAGAGGCCCCCCAGCGGGAGCAGGTGGCCAAAGAAACCGGCGCGGGCGCCGGGGGCGGCAAAGAGGTGAAAAAGGCCCCGGTGAAAAAGCAGCAGAAGCCCGGGCGCAATGACCCCTGCCCCTGCGGCAGCGGCCTGAAGTACAAGAAATGTTGTGGAAGGAACGAGTGACCGGCTTGACGGTAAATTGGGAGGAAAAGAATGAAAATCACCAAAAAGATGATGGCCGCGGCGTTGGCCCTGGCATTGGCCCTCTGCATGGCTGGCTGTGAGCTGCCCATGATGGGCTTTGACGATTACGATGTTTCCAGCTATATCCAGGCTCTTTTGGACAGCAGCTACCATAACTCCCACGATAAATTCGTGTCTATTACCCAGGTACCCATAGAGAACGCTCAGGATAATAACCTTTCCACTGTGCAAAACGCCGCCATTAATTTCTGTAATATCTACGGGGTGTCGCCCAACGACCAGCAGCTGGCCGCGCTGGAGCAGGTGATGGCCCAGGCCCTGGCCCAGGCCAAGTACTTGGTAAAGGAAGAGAAGAAGGTGAACGGCGGCTATTATATTGAGGTGGAGGTGACCCCAATCACCAATTTCCGGGGGCTTAGCCAGCAGATCGCCCAGCTACGCACCCAGGCCCAGGAAGAGGCTGCCCAAGCCAACCGGGCGGCCATGGCCACGCCTGTTCCCACGGTTTCTCCCGAGGGGGAGGACGGAGACGGATGGGAGGACTGGGATGAGGGGGAGGAAGAGCCTACGCCCTCGCCCACTCCCACACCAGAGCCCTCGCCGGCCGTACAGGTGGACCCAGGACAGTTGTTTGTGGAAAAGACCATAGCCCTCTGCCAGGGACAGCTGAGCAATATCACCTTTGACACACAGAATATTATCATCGCGCTGGATATTCGTCAGACGGCCCAAGGCGAACTCCAACTGGACATGAACCAGCTGGACACCATTGACAAAACAGTTCTGCTGTTTCAATAAATAAAGGATATTACTTCCAAAAGAAAAGCCAGGGCTTGTTCACAGAAGTAAGCGCGCCCATCTTTTCCAAGGGTTTTGGCAGTCTCCATGTCAAAAGCTTAAAGGGCGAGGCCGCCTTCCGCCGCAAAGCGGCAAAGGCCCTGCGTTTTTTCTCTGGCGGCTGGGAAGAATCATGCGGCAGGCTTGAAAATTCCTGGATTGTCTGCACTTTTTCCTTGAACCGGCTCAAAGTCCATTCCGAAATCTGAACATGCAAGTTGTGTGAACAGGCTTTAGGAAAATGTTGTGCGGTGTTGCCTTAAGTTGGGACGTAGTCCCGGGGTGGCCTTTTCTATGGTTGACTTTATGGAAGGAATAGAAACAGGGCGGGAGGGCGTTGGACCGGCGGGTGGTTCTGCCAACGCCCTCCGCCTATTTGTATTAAAAAAGGAGTTGTTGTATGATGTGTGAGATCACCCTTGCGACCAAAGATTTGTTCAACCTGGAGCACAGCGCCGCCGCCCCTTTGCTGGAAGGCTGCGCGTTCCCCTGGCAGGCGCTGGGAGAGATCGGGGCATTCATTCTGGCACTGGGCCCACAGCTGGGCGAGGACTATGAACTGAGGGGAGAGAACCTGTGGGTGCACAAGAGCGCCGTGATCTTCCCGAATCATTATATTTCCGGCCCCTGTGTCATTGGCCCGGAAACCCAGGTGCGGCCCGGGGCTTTTATCCGGGGCAACGCCCTGGTGGGGGCGGGCTGCGTGGTGGGAAACTCCACGGAATTAAAAAATGTTATTCTGTTTGATAAGGTCCAGGTTCCCCACTACAACTATGTGGGGGACTCCATCCTGGGCTACAAGGCCCACATGGGGGCAGGGGCGCTGACCTCTAACGTAAAGCAGGATAAGAGCCCGGTTACGGTTTTGGCGGGAGATAGGCGGGTAGAGACCGGACTGAAGAAATTTGGGGCGATTTTAGGCGACCTGGTAGAGGTGGGATGCAATACCGTGCTGAACCCCGGAACCGTGATAGGCCGGGGCAGCCGGGTGTATCCCCTGTCTATGGTGCGGGGCGCGGTGCCACCGGGAGCAATCTATAAACGAGCGGGAGAAGTGGCAGAGATCCGGTAGGCTCTGGGAAAACGGAAAGCCCCTAAAAGAACAAAGGAGAATGGGTTTGGAACAGTTTGAACATTTTTTGCAGTCAGGGTTTCTGCCCGCTGTACTGCTGATCATCCGCATGATTGTGCCATTTCTCGCCCTCTATGTATCTTGGCGCTGCTACACTTCTTTTAAGCGCGGCCAGCGCCGCCGGGACCCGGTGGTTATGCTGGTGGACGCGGCTTCGGGGGTCCAGTTTCCGGTACTGTACTGGGAAAACTCCATGGGCCGGGCCAAAAGCTGCGACATCTGCCTGCCAGATACAGCGGTCTCGCGAGACCACGCGGTGTTTATGCGCCGGGATGAGGGCTGGGTGGTATGCGACACCGGCTCTAAAGGCGGCGTCGCGGTAAATGGAAAAAAGATAAAGGATAAGAAGCTGGTGAACATTGGCGACCGGATGACCCTGGGGAATGTGACCCTTGTGCTGCAAAATTCTCCCCAGCCGCCGGAAAAAAAACGCCGGGCCTTTGCCGCTTTGCTGCGGGAGGCGGCCTCGCCCTTCAAGCTAATGTTCGTGGCCAGCCTGGTGCACATCCTCATGGCGCTCCAGGGCAGCGTAGCCACGGGAACATTTCAGCCCGCCGCCCTGCTGCCAGAGGCCGCCGTGCTTTTCATGGGCTGGGGGCTGTATGTTTACTCCATGGCCATTCAGCACAGGGTTAGCTTTGAGATCGAGACCGTGGCTTACCTGCTCTCGGGGATTGGCGTCAATCTGCTGGCTGCCTATGACCTGCACGGCGTTATTAGCCAGCTGGGGGCCATGTTCTTGGGCATAGTGCTGTTCTGCTTTCTCATCTGGTTTATGAATGATATGGACCGGGTGGCCAAGTACCGCCTGCCCATTGGTGTGGGGGCCCTGTGCCTGTTTGTGCTAAACCTGCTTATTGGTACCACTAGTTTTGGCTCACAGAACTGGATTTACATTGGCCCCATTAGTGTGCAGCCCTCTGAGTTTATTAAAATTGCCTTTGTCTTTGTGGGCACCTCTACGCTGGACAGGCTTCAGACGAAAAAAAATATTACCGAGTTCCTGGTGTTTACCGGGGCTTGTGTGGGGTTCCTGTTTCTAATGCGGGACCTGGGCACTGCGGTGATCTTCTTTGCAACCTTCCTAATTATTGCCTTTATGCGGTCGGGCAGCGTGCGCACCATTATTCTGATCCTGGCAGCCGCAGCCTTTGGAGTTTTTCTGGTGCTCACCTTTATGCCTTATGTAGCGGACCGGTTCAGCGCCTGGGGCCACGTGTGGGACGATCCCTATGACACAGGCCTGCAACAGACTCGGGTGCTGACCTTTTTGGCCAGCGGGGGGCTGTTTGGCATGGGGCTGGGCAAGGGGTATCTGGGAAACTATTTTGCCGCGGACAGCGACCTGGTGTTCGGTATGCTCTGCGAGGAGCAGGGTCTGCTGCTGGGCTTGATTGTGATTATGACCATTGCCCTGTTTACCCTGTACGCCCGCAGTGACGTGACCAGAAGCCGCTCCACCTTTTTTTCCATCGGGGCTTGCGCGGTGGCGGGAATGCTGCTGTTCCAGACCTGCCTGAACGTGTTTGGGGTAACAGATATTTTGCCCCTTACGGGCGTAACCCTTCCTTTTGTCAGCGCGGGGGGATCCAGTATGGCTTCAGTGTGGGGGCTGATGGCCTTTTTGAAAGCAGCGGACGAGCGTACCTACGCAGCCCGTCGGGCCGGAAAGCATGGGGACCGCCAGCCGGCGCCCCAGCCGCCCAGAACCCAGCCCAATCGCCAGCCAACGCCCCGGCCTCGGTACAAGATGGAGGCTGCGCCAGTGGAGGCCAGTGCTATGCAGGCGTCCACCGCAACACCCCGACTGGTGGGAGGCGTTCATATGGCTCATCCGCCGGTGGATTCCGCGCCGCCGGAGCCCCCTTTGTCCGGCGCGGAGTTCGAAGATTTCTACACCGCGCCCTTACCCCATGTGCCGGAAAGAGAAACGCCGCAGGTGGCGGGAGAACGCCCAGAGCCGGCGGAGGCGGGTTCTTCTTGGCAGAAGAAGCCGGAGGCCGGGGCCGCTGGGGCGGAGTTTGAGGACCTTTCTACAGGCGCGCATTCTATCCTGGGCGGCGCTCCGGAAAAGCCGGGCCCGTCGGAACCTAAAGAGAAAATGGAGGACATCTATTCATGAAAACTGTGGGGTTCCGCTCCTTTGCCCTTTATATTGTGTTGATCGCCTTTTTGGGCGGCGTGGGCTGGCTGCTGTACGGGGTGATCTTCCATGGCGGCCAATGGGCTATGCAGCCCTACAATGAACATATTTATGGCAGCGAGGCCGCCGCTGGTATGGGTAATATTGCCGACAGGGAAGGCGTCCTGCTGGCCTCCACTCAGGAGGGAAAGCGGATTTATAGCGAGAGTGAGGCCGCCCGCCGGGCCCTGCTGCACACAGTGGGAGACCCGGCAGGGTACATTAGTACCAGTGTGCAGTACACCATGCGTACCAAGCTTACTGGTTACAACCTGATTACAGGCCTAAACGAGACCTTCTTTAACCAGCTTGGCAACACCGTGAACTTGACCCTGGACCAGGACGCCTGTGTGGCGGCCTACAACGCCTTGAATGGCCACAACGGTGGGGCCATCTTCTACAATTATAAGACCGGGGACATTCTTTGCAAGGTAAGCGCACCTACCTTTGACCCAGAAAACCAGCCTGAGGATATTGAGGAAAATGACGCCTACAAAGGCGTTTACCTGGACAATACCTTGTCCGGCTCCTTTACTCCAGGGAGCATATTCAAGCTGGTCACCGCGGCGGCGGCAATGGAAGAGTGGCCGGATACCTGGAGCCAGCGCACTTATGAGTGCTGGGAGTCCGAGGAGATCGGCGGCAGTAATATAACCTGTATGGGTACCCACGGCGAACTGGATATGGCCGGGGCCCTGGGAAACTCCTGCAACCTGTACTTTGCCAAGCTGGCCAATGATCTGGGGGCTGGGGCCCTGCAAAAAAAGGCGGAGCAGATGGGCTTTAACCAGGCGCTGGAGTTTGGAAATATTGAGATTGCAGAGAGCGAGGCCAGGCTTTCCGGGGTCAGCTCCAACCAGCTGGGCTGGGCAGGGGTTGGCCAGTATACAGACCTATGCAACCCCTACCATATGATGGTTCTGATGGGAGCCATTGCCAATGGCGGCAGTTATACGCAGCCCCGGCTGACCCAGGGCGTGGACCTGTTTGCGGGCTTAGCGCCTGGAGGCGGCCGCGACCTGGTGACAGAAGCCGAGGCAGTGCAGCTGAAATATATGATGCGAAACAATGTGGAAAACTACTACGGCGATTACCTGTTTCCCGAGGGAATGAACGTGTGCGCCAAGACAGGCACCGGCGAGGTGGGGGAAGAGAAAGCCCCCAACTGCTGGATGGTGGGATTTTGCGATAATAGCCGGTACCCTATTGCTTTTGCGGTGGTGGTAGAGGAATCCAATAGTAGTATCGAGAGCGCGGGCGGCGTTGTAGGCGCGGTGCTTAGCGAACTGGCGGGCTAAAAGAGAAACCAGCGCGGGCCGCCGGGAGAAGGCCTGTATGGGGCATACTCTGTGTTTTTTGTTTTTGAGATAGTTGTTTAATATTTATCACTTACTAATTATTTAGGAGGCACTTGCTATGAAGATCCAAAAACTTAGCCCAGCGTTTAAAGACTATCTTTGGGGCGGCACCAAGCTGCGCGACCTTTACCACAAGCCCTGCGATTTTGAAAAGGTGGCCGAGAGCTGGGAGCTTTCCACGCACCCCGCTGGACAGAGCAGAATTGCGGGCGGCGAATTCGACGGTATGGAGCTGGCCGGGTACTTTCGCAAAAACCCCCAGGTCTTGGGCAGCCGCTGTCAGGCCTTTGAAGATTTTCCCATTCTCATCAAGTTTATTGATGCAAAGCAAGCTCTGTCCATCCAGGTGCATCCCAGTGACGAGTATGCCCAGAGGGTAGAGCATGAGTACGGCAAAACTGAGATGTGGTATGTGATGGACTGTGAGCCCGGGGCTTTTCTGTACTTTGGGGTAAACCGGGAGGTGAGCCCAGAGGAGTTTCGGAAAAAGATTGAGGACAACACTGTGGAAGAGGTGCTTAACCGAGTGGATGTACACCCGGGCGATGTCTTTTTTATTGAATCCGGTACCCTGCACGCCATTGGCGCGGGTATTATGATCTGCGAGATTCAACAGAACTCGAACTGTACCTACCGCGTGTACGACTATGGCCGGCTGGGGGCGGACGGAAAGCCCCGGGAGCTGCATGTGGAAAAGGCGCTGGCTGTATCCAAGCTGACGCCCTCTGACACAGCGGACCGGCAGGGCAAGGCCCAGGCTATTCCTGGGGGAAGCAGGGCCCGCTTGGCCAGCTGCAAATACTTTACGGTGGATAAGCTCCAGGTAGAGGAGCAGGTAAGCTGGCAGGTAGACGAAAGTTCTTTCCTTTCGCTGATCGCCATGGACGGCAGCGGACAGGTGAGCGGCGGGGAGAATACAGTGGAGTTCCAGCCCGGGGACAGTATTTTTGTGCCTGCTGGGGCCGGAACAATCACAATAGAGGGCCCATGCGTTCTGGCGGCAACATACCTGGAATAAAGGGAAGAACAAATGCCTTACTTTGCCGCGCTGTTATGGGAAAGGACAAGACCCTGGGGGCACTGAGTCTCAGCGGATTTCGCCTGCCGGCTCTGTGGGGTCAGAGCACGTCCCACTAGGGAGTTTCCCCGATTCGGCCGGCTCGGGCGGGGCCTCGCTGAAGTTCTTCGCCCCCAACCCTTTTTAGGAGACGGATCTCGTTTGCCGGTTCGGCCAAAGCTCGTCCGCGCCTGGCGTTTTGTTCCCTTTGATCTCTTATCACAGTTTTATTGGAGGTGTCTTACATGGATCATGACTTTTTGATGGAACAGGCCCTTGCGGCCCGCCAGAACGCCTACTGCCCTTATTCTGGCTTTGCCGTGGGCGCGGCTCTGCTTTGTACCAACGGTACGGTGTATACGGGCTGCAACATTGAGTGCGCGTCCCTTTCCCCGGGAAATTGCGCGGAGCGTACCGCCATGTTTCGGGCTGTGGCAGATGGCCAGCGGCAGTTTACCGCTATCGCCGTGGCGGGCGGTCCGGCGGGAAAGGAGCCCAGTTCCTTCTGCGCCCCCTGTGGCGTCTGCCGCCAGGTCATGCGGGAGTTCTGCGCCCCAAACTTTGAGATCATCCTATACGACGGCAGAGAACAAAAGCGCATGACCCTGGAAGAACTGCTGCCCATGGCATTTGGCCCCGATAACCTAAAGGGGGTGTAGCGCCATGCGCATGGTGGACCTGATTTATAAAAAGCGCCAGGGGGGAGAGCTTTCCCAGGAAGAGATTGCCTGGTTTGTAGAGGCTGTTACCCAGGGTACTGTGCCCGACTACCAGATCTCAGCCCTGCTAATGGCCATTTTCTTCCAGGGCATGACCAGAGCGGAAACCGTGGGCCTGACCCTGGAGATGGCCCGGTCTGGGGATATGGCGGACCTATCGCCCATTCCAGGGGTAAAAGTGGACAAGCATTCCACTGGAGGCGTGGGGGATAAGACTTCCCTCATCGTGGGGCCAATAGCCGCGGCCTGCGGGGTAAAAATTGCAAAGATGAGCGGCCGGGGGTTGGGCCACACTGGCGGCACGGTAGACAAGCTGGAGAGCATCCCAGGCCTAAAAATGGACATCCCCCGGGACCGTTTTTTTGAGATTGTACGAGAAGCCGGCATTGCCCTAGTGGGGCAGTCCGGCAGCCTATGCCCAGCGGACAAAAAACTGTATGCGCTGCGAGACGTTACCTGCACGGTAGAGAGCCTCCCTCTGATCGCGGCCAGTGTCATGTCCAAAAAGCTGGCTTCTGGCGCAGACGGCATTCTTTTGGACGTAAAGGTGGGCAGCGGGGCCTTTATGAAAACCATTGATGAGGCTCGGGCGCTGGCCCAGCTGATGGTAGAGACCGGCGGCGGCGCGGGCCGGCGCACAGCGGCGCTGCTTACGGATATGGAAGCGCCTTTGGGCCGGCACATTGGCAACGCGTTGGAAGTGATAGAGGCCATAGAGGTGCTGCGGGGCCAGGGCGACCTTCGCTTGGCAGAGCTCTGCTATCAGCTGGCAGCGGGCATGGTCCGGCTGGCCCAGGAGGACATGAGCCGGGATCAGGCCCTAGAGAAGGTGCGGGGCGCTGTGAAGAGTGGCGCGGCCCTACTTACCCTAAAGAAGATGGTGGAGGCCCAGGGCGGCGACAGCGGCTATATTGAGGAGCCGGAGCGGTTTGTCCTTTCGTCCCAGCGGGCAGAGGCCCTCATGCCGGAGAGCGGCTATATTGCCCGGCTGGACGCACAGACCTGCGGGCTGGCGGCCATGGAATTGGGCGCGGGCCGGGAGACCAAGGAGAGCCAGATCGACTATGGGGCGGGCATAGTTTTGCTGAAAACCCAGGGCGAGTATGCGGAGAAGGGCCAGCCCATTGCCCGGCTTTACGCCAACAGCGAAGAGCGCTGCCAGGCTGGGCTTCGGCGGTTCCAGAAAGCTGTGAAGGTAACAAAAGAGAGGCCCCCGAAGAGGCCTCTGGTGTTGGAGCGGATTGGAATTTAGTTGTTTCTGGGGAAGAAAAGCTTTCTGCTGGCGGCCCCCTGATCCCCGCAAGGTACCTGCCTCACTTGCCGGTGGGGCCGAGTTCGAAACGGTCCCCGCCGGAAATCTTCCTCCAAACCTTGACCGCGTTTGTTTTCCACTCTCTTGTGGCTATACGGTTTTGAAAGCGTCTATTGTAAGGAACCGCCCTGCCTTATCGTTCGGGGCCGGTGGTGGGTTCGGGGTACTCTTCGCCAAAGGTCTCTACCGTCACCTTTTCCATAATCTGGTCCTGGTCCGGGCGGTCGTCCCGGTCCCGGGGGGCGTTGACAATGGCTTGGGCCACTTCCTGACCTTCCGTTACCTTGCCGAAAGCCGCATACTGTCCGTCTAGATAGGCGGCGTCTGCCACCATAATGAAGAACTGGGATCCCGCGCTATCGGGCCGCTGAGACCGGGCCATGGAGATGACCCCAGTGGTATGCTTTAGGCTGTTCTCAAAGCCATTGGCGGAAAACTCTCCCTTGATGCCGTAGCCGGGACCGCCCATGCCGGTGCCCTCGGGGTCTCCGCCCTGAATCATGAAGCCGGGAATCACCCGGTGGAAAATGGTGCCGTCGTAAAAGCCCTTTTTCACCAAAGAGATGAAGTTATGTACTGTGTTGGGGGCTACGTCGGGGAAAAGCTCCACCTTGATAACGCCCTGGTTGGTTTCTATGGTAACGATGGGATTCTGCATGGTTCTACCTCCGAATCATAGTATTGAGGCGGGGATACTTCTCGCCCGCCCGTGCGGATAAGAAATTTTGAGGATGTATAGCAATAACCGCAAGTTGTATTGAAAATCCGCGGCGCAGATTTAGCTTTACTAAAATGCCCTTTGGACATTATAGCACAAATCCCCTACGCCGCATAGCCTCTATAGGAATAAAAGGACAAATTTATAGTTTGTTAACAATTTGCAGTGATAATAGATTAAAACAATCAGTAAAGGAAGATGGGAAATGAAGCTGGTTTCCTGGAATGTGAACGGCCTGCGGGCCTGTATGGGCAAAGATTTTATGGAAATGTTGGGCCAGGAAAACCCAGACGCGGTTTGCCTGCAAGAGACAAAAATGCAGCGGGAACAGGGGAATTTTCAGTTTCCGGGCTATCGTGAGTACTGGAACTCCGCCCAGCGCAAGGGGTACTCGGGTACGGCGGTGTTTACAAAGATAGAGCCTCTTTCAGTAAGCTATGGGATTGGCGTCGAGGCTTTTGACCAGGAGGGGCGGCTTATTGCGGCGGAATACCAGGACTTTATCTTAGTGACAATCTACACCCCCAACGCTCAGCGAGAGTTGGAGCGCCTGGGCTTTCGAATGGAATTTGAGGACGTTCTGCGAGGGTATCTTGCAAAGCTGCGGGAGAAAAAGCCTGTGGTAGTGTGCGGAGACCTGAACGTGGCCCACAGGCCCATTGACCTAAAAAACGACAAAAGCAATATTGGCAACGCAGGCTATACCTATGAGGAGCGGGGCAAGTTTTGCCAGCTGCTGGGCAGCGGGTTTGTGGATACCTTCCGGTATTTTTACCCGGAAAAAGAGGCCTACTCCTGGTGGAGCTACCGGGCCAACGCCCGGGCCAATAACGTGGGGTGGCGCATCGACTATTTTTTGGCGGATGAGCGGCTGAAGGACGCCCTGACGGACGCGGCCATTCTGGACCAGTACACCGGCAGCGACCACTGTCCGGTCTGCCTGACGCTGAAAGAAGGCGGCTCTTTATGACAAAAACCCAACAGCTTAAGGATTGGCTGCGCAGCAGCCGGCACACCGTGTTCCTAGGAGGAGCGGGGGTTTCCACAGCCAGCGGTATCCCAGACTTCCGCAGCGCCCACGGGCTCTATATGCAGAAGAAGCAGGGCGTTTCTTACGAGGAGATGCTCTCTCACGACTACTATGTACGGCACACCCAGGAATTTTACGACTTTCTCCGCCACGTAATGTTGTATCCGGACGCCAAGCCCAACCCCGCCCACCTGGCCCTGGCCAAGCTGGAGAGGGAGGGCCTGCTGGAGGCGGTGGTCACCCAAAACATCGACGGCCTGCACCAGATGGCGGGCAGCAAAAACGTCATCGAGCTTCACGGCAATGAGGACCGGTACCTTTGCCAAAGCTGCGGCCGGCAGTATGACATGCGCTACGTGATGGACTGTGAAGGCGTGCCAAAATGCGCCTGTGGGGGACCGCTGAAGCCGGACGTGGTGCTGTATGGCGAACAGCTGAACCAGGGGGACCTGGCCCGTGCCATTGCCTACGCCGAAAACACGGAGCTGATGGTGGTGGGAGGCACCTCCCTGGTGGTGTATCCGGTGGCGGGGCTGGTGACGTATCTTTCCCCAGGGGCCAAGCTGGTGATTGTGAACCGGGACCCCACGCCCTATGACAATAGGGCGGACCTGTTGATCCGGGAGGACCTGGCCCGGGTGCTGGCCCAGGCGGCGGAGCTGTAAAAAGCCCGCGAGAGATTAAAGCGGTACTACATTGCCCCCGCCGGTGGACCCGCCAGCCCCTGCGACCAGACGGACAGGTTACCCAGTGGAAGCGTGGGGCTTTGTACGCCCCTGCGCTGGGGAAGAAAATTTGCAACGCCGCCGCATCCGTGGTATAATATGGAAAAACTATGAACTTGAGAGGTGCCCTATGGAGACAAGTCACAACAAACGCCCTAAGGGGTTGGTACGGCGGTTTTTGCCGTACTTTGGTAAGTACAAGGGCGTGCTGGTTTTCGACCTGTTCTGCGCCGCCCTGACCACCCTTTGCGAGCTGGTACTGCCCCTGCTGGTGCGCTTTGTCACCGATACGGGCATTAACGACCTGGCTGCCCTGACCCTGGAGCTGGTGCTGAAGATCGGCGTGCTGTACCTGTTCCTCTGCCTGGTGGACGCGGGCGCCACCTTTTTTCGGGCCTCCATCGGCCATATTATGGGCGCGAAGATGGAGACCGACATGCGCACAGACCTGTTTGCCCATCTGCAAAAGCTAAGCTTCCATTACTTCGACAACATGAAGGTGGGGCAGATTATGTCCCGCATCACCTCCGATTTGTTCGACGTCACCGAGTTCGCCCACCACTGCCCGGAGGAATTCTTTATGGCGGGCATTAAGATCATCGGCGCGTTCGCCATCCTCTGTGGGGTCAATGTGCCCCTTACCCTGATCGTCTTTTCCGTGGTGCCCTTTATGGTGCTGGCCGCCGCCTGGTTCAACTCGAAAATGCGCAGCCAGTTCCGCCAGCAGCGGGCCCAAATCGGCGAGATCAACGCCCAGGTGGAGGACAGCCTGCTGGGTGTGCGGGTGGTAAAATCCTTTGCCAACGAGGCGGTGGAGACCGAGAAGTTCGAGTCTGGCAACAAAAAGTTTTTCCACATCAAGCGGGGGCGCTATTTCCTGATGGGCGGCTTTGAGGCCACCAACCGTATGTTTGACGGGCTCATGCACTTTTTGGTGCTGCTGGCCGGGGCTATTTTCATGATGAAGGGCGGCATACGCCCAGCGGACCTGGTAGCCTATATGCTGTATGTAGGTACGCTGATTACCTCTGTGCGGCAGCTGGTGCAGTTTGCCGAGCAGTTTCAGCAGGGCATGACCGGTATCGAGCGGTTTTTCCAGATTATGGACGCGGACGTGGACATCTTCGACGAGCCTGGCGCCAAGCCCCTGCAAATAAAAGAGGGCGGCGTGCATTTTGAGCACGTAGGGTTTAGCTATGCGGACGACGGCAAGCAGGTGCTTTCTGAGGTGAACCTGGATGTGAAGCCCGGCCAGAACGTGGCTCTGGTGGGCCCTTCCGGCAGCGGAAAGACCACCCTGTGCAACCTGATTCCACGGTTCTACGACGTAACCGAAGGGCGGGTTCTTATTGATGGCCAGGATATTAAAAACGTGACGCTGCAATCCCTGCGGGAACAGATCGGCTTTGTGCAGCAGGATGTGTACCTGTTCTCCGGCACGGTGTTTGAGAATATCGAGTACGGCAAGCCCGGAGCCAGCCGGGAAGAGGTAGAGGCCGCCGCCCGCCAGGCCGGGGCCCATGAATTTATAACAGGGCTGTCAAATGGATATGATACTTACGTAGGTGAGCGGGGCGTAAAGCTTTCTGGCGGGCAGAAGCAGCGCATCAGCATAGCCCGGGCCTTTTTGAAGAACCCGCCTATTATGATTTTGGACGAGGCCACCAGCGCCCTGGATAACGAGAGCGAGAAGATCGTGCAAGAGTCCTTGGAAAAGCTCTCTAAGGGGCGCACGACCTTTACCATTGCCCACCGGCTTTCCACCATTCAGAACGCCACGGTGATTTTGGTGCTGACAGAGAAGGGGATCGAGGAAAAGGGCACCCATCAGGAGCTGATGGAAAAAGGCGGGGTGTACTACCACCTGTACAGCGCCTACGGAGAAAAGTAAGCAAAGGGAGTAAGGGTCAAGGGGACCTCTAGGGCGAGAAGCCCTGCCCTTTAAAGAGGGCGCGAACCCAAGAAAAGGTGGGTCCCCCAAAGCGCCCCCGTCCCACCAGAAAAAGCGGAAGCACCAGGTGAGCGCTGCCTAAAGCGGCGTTTTCCGGCAAAGTCGGAACAGCGGCCCGCCAGATGCCGCTAACGGCCAGAGGCCCCACCAGCCCGCCGCGAAGGCTTTCTCGCCCCAATCCCCACCACGCTCCGCGACGTATATTTCATAGGACTGATTTGGTCTACTCAGGAGGCAGGATATGGACAAAGAGCGATTTTTTCATGAAATGAGAGGCAAAAAGGTCACCTTTTGCGGCGTTGGCCGCAGCCACATGCCGCTAATTAGTATGTTTATCAGCTGCGGAGCGGCAGTCTCGGCTCGGGACCGCCGCTCCCTGGAGGAGCTGGGAGAAAATGGGCAGAGGCTTCGGGACCTGGGGGTGGCCCTGTGGCTGGGGCCTAGTTACCTACAGGGCGTGGAGGAAGAGGATGTGATCTTCCGCACACCAGGAATGCTCTTCCATTTGCCAGAGCTGGATGCTGCCCGCCAAAAGGGCCGGGTGGTTACCAGCGAGCTGGAGGTATTCTTTGACCTATGCCCCTGCAAGACCTATACGGTTACCGGAAGTGACGGAAAAACTACTACCACCACCATTTTAGCCGAGTTTTTAAAGGCCCAGGGCAAAACCGTGCACCTAGGGGGGAACATCGGAAACCCCCTGCTGCCCGAGATCGGCTGCATAGCCCCTGGAGACTGTGTGGTGGCAGAGCTCTCCAGCTTTCAGCTGATCTCTATGCGCTACGGCCCCCAGGTGGCGGTGGTTACCAACCTGGCCCCCAACCACCTGGATGTGCACAAGGATATGGAAGAATATATTGACGCGAAAAAGAATATCTTCCTGCACCAGGGGGCTTTCAGCCGGACAGTGCTGAACCTAGACAATGAGATTACCGCTGGTTTTGCCCCAGAGGCGCGGGGCGACCGCTGGTTTTTTAGCCGTAAGCAGCGCCCGGACCGGGGCGTTTGGTGCGACGGGGAGGCCATCTATGTCAATGGCGAAAAGCTGATGGGCGTAAGTGAGATCCGGCTGCCAGGCTGGCACAACGTGGAAAACTACATGGCCGCCATTGCCGCCGCCTGGGGAGATGTGGACCCGGAAAACATGCGCCGGGTAGCCGGGGAATTCGCCGGGGTGGAGCACCGCATGGAGTTTGTACGGGAGCTGGACGGAGTAAAGTATTATAATGATTCCATCGCCAGCTCGCCCAGCCGGACCCTTTCGGGCACCCTGAGCTTTTATCAGAATAAAATTGTGCTGATCTGCGGGGGCTACGATAAGCACATTCCCTACGAGCCCATGGGGCCCGCCGTCTGCCAGAAGGTCAAGACCCTGGTGCTGATGGGGGACACGGGGCCGAAGATTGAGGCGGCGGTGAGGAAAACCCAGGATTACCAGGAGGGCGCACCGGAGATTCTGCACGCCAAGAATATGGAAGAGGCGGTGGCCCTGGCCCGGGGCGCGGCAAAGCCCGGGGACGTGGTGTCCCTGTCCCCGGCGTCCGCATCCTTTGATATGTACCCGGGCTTTGAGGCCAGAGGCAGGCACTTCAAGGAGCTGGTGAGGGGGCTGTAAATGTTATCTGGATATGGACGGGTTGATGTTTGACACCGGGCGGGGCGCAAGGTTATTATGGCACCGGACCTGTGGCAGCCGGACCAGGAGACCCTAAACATCATTACAGGATAAAAGGACAATTTGGATTAGATCAAGCATGTCCTGGAAGCCGGTGCGCTGCAAATGCCGGACGGATGGATTTTGATTCAGTGGAAACCGGGTGACAACAAAAAGCCGGGCTCTGTATACACAGCCTGGTTCCAACCGCCAATGCTTTAGTTACAGTAAAAAGGAGAATCATATTATGAGAAAAAATCAATCTTCCAGCCGTAAGTTCAGCGGTCGGCCGTCGGGCCATTCGAGAGTGAGCGGCCCCTCCAGCGTGGAGAGCTATCAGCTGCCCAGCGCTGCCACAACCATGGAAGAAAAGCTTATTGTGGCCGCGTTGAAGCGCTGCGGCGGAGACGGCGTGCCCTCCAAGTCTCTGCAAAGAGAGTCTGGCGTCAGCAATAAGGACGCCTTTTACCAGGCTTTGCACAGCCTGGAGGAAAAGGGCGAGGTGAAAGTGGACAAGGACCACTGGGCCCGGCTGGCTCCCCCTGCCCGGGAAGTGGAGGCCACGCTGGTATCGATTTCCGAGCGTTTCGGCTTTGCCAGGCCCAAGACTGGCGAGGATATTTTCGTTCCAGGCCGGGACCTGAACGGCGCGTTTTTGGGAGATACGGTGCTGCTTTGTGACCTGCAAAAGCGAGACCGTGGACCCAGCGGCCGGGTAAGGCGGGTGGTGAAGCGGGCGGAGAATAAGATAACCGGCACGGTACATGTGGACGAGGCCGGGGCTCGGGTTACTCCGGACGGGCCTATTCGCTATGACATGGTGGTGCCCGCCGCCAACCTAAACGGGGCCCAAGACGGGGACAAGGTACTTCTGGAGCCCCGTCAGGACGGCCGGGGGGACTGGAGCCAGGCAGCGGTACAGCTGGTGTTCGGCACCGGCGACCGGGCCCGGGTATGCGCGGACGCTATTATCGAGCGCTGTGGTATTCCCACCCAGTTTTCAGCGGAGGTGCTGGCCCAGGCAGAGGAGATCAGCAAAATGACGGTCACCCAGGCAGACATTGACAGCCGCCTGGACCTGCGGGACGAGCCGGTCTTTACCATTGACAGCGCGGACGCAAAGGACCTGGATGACGCGGTATCCGCCCACAAAACTGTAGATGGCTATACGCTGGGGGTGCACATTGCGGACGTGTCTCACTATGTAAAGGCGGGTACGCCCATTGACCAGGAGGCCTTTTTGCGGGGCACCTCTGTTTACTTTGCGGACCGGGTTATCCCCATGCTGCCAGAAGCCCTCTCCAACGGGGTGTGCTCGCTAAATGCCGGTACTGAAAAGCTGACCTTCTCGGCCCTGATGGATTTTGACCAGGAGGGCCATATGACTGCTTATCGTTTTGAAAAGACGGTGATCAACTCCAAAGTTCGGGGTGTGTACCGCGAAGTGAACCAGATTCTGGATGGCAGCGCCGGACAGGATATTCTGGATAAATACGCCCCGGTGCGGGACAGCCTGGACACCGCCAAGGAACTGGCGGATATTCTGGACCGGAACGCCAAGGCCAGGGGGCAGATGAATCTCTCCAGTGACGAGACGAAGTTTGTGCTGGACGAGAATGGGGTGTGTATTGACCTGCTGCCCCGCACCCAGGGTCCGGCGGAGGAGCTGATTGAGCAGCTGATGATTGCGGCCAATATTGCCGCGGCCAAGGCTTCTCTAGACGCCCAGGTGCCCTTCCTCTACCGGGTCCATGAAAAGCCCAACCCCGACCGGGTGGTGGAGCTGTGCGACCTGCTGGACAGGCTCTCTGTACCCTGCAAAGAGCTGAAGCGGGGCACCCCTGGCACAAAAGATTTTGCGGCGGTGCTGGACCGGGTGAAGGGCGGCAGCAAGGAGCAGGTGGTGAATTCCCGTATTCTGCGCACCATGGACAAGGCCCGGTACGACCACCGGGAGCTGGGCCATTTTGGCCTGGATCTGGGGGAATACAGCCACTTTACCTCTCCTATCCGGCGCTATCCGGATACTTCGATTCATCGAATCCTCAGCGACTTGGTGGCTGGGGCAGACCCAGGGGAGCTGAAGAAAAAGTATGGCGAATTTGCCCGGGAGTCGGCGGAGGCTTCCTCTCAGAACGAGGTGCGGGCCGTTACCGGTGAGCGGGACGCGGAGGACTGCTACACCGCTGAGTATATGCGGGCCCACCTGGGTGAAAAGCATGTGGGGGTCATTAATGGTGTGACTCCAAAGGGGATTTTCGTGAAGCTTTTCAATAACGCCGAGGGCTTTGTGAGCCTAAGCGACTTTGAGGGCTGCGACTTTGAATTTGACGGGGAGATTATGCACCGGG
Source organism: Oscillospiraceae bacterium (assembly GCA_910574935.1). Lineage (GTDB taxonomy): Bacteria > Bacillota > Clostridia > Oscillospirales > Acutalibacteraceae > Acutalibacter > Acutalibacter intestini. The sequence goes on along the minus strand of CAJTCU010000003.1, from coordinate 86,486 downwards.
ACCTGCGCAGCGGCCGGGTGCTGATGATGGGTCAGGAGATCGGTATCATCGTGGCCGGGGCAGACGTGGCCACCGGGCGTATTGATTTTATGCCCCAAGAGGAATAACCAAGGGGCAAGGCAGCATAGAGTTAAACAAAACTTTATGGGGGACTGGCCTATGAAAAGCTTTGTTACTTCTGCGCTGCTGGGTTTTTTGGCCTTGGCGCTGGTGAATGTGACCAGCGGATATACAGGGGTAGCCATTGCGGTGAACCGGCTGAGCCTGGCGGCGGCAGGGGTGCTGGGGGTGCCGGGGGTTACGCTGCTGGTGATTCTGAATACCATTCTGCTGCTGTAAAAGAGGCGAGAAACGGACAGGGATACAAGAGACAGCCCTTCTCCAGACAGAGGCCAAGGGGACGACAACGGCCAGTGCGGTTTCTGAATTACTAAGTGAGACGGAAGAACTCTTGCTGCGGGCAGCCGGGCCTTGCGTTCATTGCGGCGCTAAAACGTAAAAAATGGAAGAACGCGCTATCTTGGCGAAGAGAGGCAGAAAGGGAGAAACTGTTTTGTGCGGTGAAAACCCGGTGCCTTTTGGCGGCCACTCACCGATACAGCGAACAGCCAGAGGTGTGCTCTCCAGACGAGGGGGCCTATCGGCAAAAGTAATGAAGAGCGGTTTGGCGGATATTGCCCCTCTAAGGATCATATTGAAACAGAAAATGGGGCCATTTTGGAGCAGAAGCCGTTTGATCCGCTATCTTATGAAAGGATGGTTAAATTATGTTCATCATCAACGCAAACTACCTCGATCGGGACTTTCGTCTGGTCCAGGGTGATATAGAGATCGAGGGAGGAGAAATTATTGCGGTGGGGGAGTATCTTCCCCGCAGGGACCAAGATACGGCCGTGGATTGCCAGGGGTATACCATTGTCCCGGGTTTTGTGGACGTACACATTCACGGCTGCGCCGGTACGGACACTTGTGACGGAGGCCGGGAGGCGATTGACAATATGGCCCGGTTTCTGCTGGCCCACGGGGTGACCTCCTTTTGTCCCACCACCATGACCATTGCCCGGCCGGGGATAGAAAATGCCCTGGCAGCGGCCAAAGAATGTTTTGACGCGCCATTAGAGGATGGAGCCCGGGTGGTGGGTGTGAACATGGAAGGGCCATTTATCTCCAAAGAGCGCAAGGGCGCACAGCGGGAAGAGGACATTGCGGCCCCGGACTTTGCTATGTTCCAGGAAATGTTCCATCAGTACGGGGGCATTGTGCGGCTGGTAGACGTGGCCCCCGAGCAGCCTGGAGGAGAGGAATTCGTAAAGAAGGCAAAAGAGCTGTGCACGGTCTCTATTGCCCACACCGTGGCAGACTATGATGGAGCCAAAGCGGCTTTTGACTGGGGTGTGACCCATGCCACCCACCTGTTTAATGCGATGAACGGTTTGCATCACCGGAAGCCCGGGGTGGTGGGGGCTGTGTTCGAAGATTCCCGGGTGCGGGGTGAGCTGATCTGTGATGGGCACCACATCCATCCGGCGGTGCTGCGGACCGCGTTTCAGGCGCTGGGCCACCGGGCTGTAGTGGTCAGCGACTCGATGCGAGCCAACGGTATGGAAGAGGGTTCGGCCTTTGAGCTGGGCGGCCAGATGGTCACTGTGCGGGGGGGCTTAGCCACCCTGGAAAACGGTACCATTGCTGGTTCGGTGACCAACCTGCACCAGGAGATCAAAAACTTGGTGAGCTACGGCGTGCCCTTCTCCCAGGCGGTACGGGCGGCTACTCTGTCCCCAGCCCAGGCCATTGGGATGGCGGAGGAGATTGGCAGCATTGAGCCAGGCAAACGAGCGGACCTGGTGGTGTTGGACGACGCGTTGGAGATTGTTTCCGTTTGGAAGTCCCACCAGGGGGACACGAAGATGTTGAGCTTCGGAAAATAAAAAATCAGGCGGCAGAGAGATTTCTGCCGCCTGATTCTTCTTGGAGGGGTATTGCGCGGTGATCTCCAGCGGAGACCGTCAAGTGTTGGCCACAGCGGATGGTTTCATCTTCCGCAGCGGCCGGACCAGGACACTCCTTATAAGGGGCCTCTCCGCTTTCGGCCCTAAGCTGGACAAGCAACCCATTATGCTCAATGAGAGCGAGACTCTTTTTCACTGGGAGGCAGCGCCCGAACCAGTAGATGAGACAACGAAATCTTTACGCTCCGCCACTGGGAAAGCCTGCTATATGGTTTCCAGTTCGAAGCCAAAATATTGCACCGCGTTATTATAAGAAATATCCTTCACCAGCTGGCCCAGCCATTCTGGGTCCCAGGGGCACTCGCCGTTTTCCACCCAGCCGCCCAGCAGCTGGCAGAGAATACGCCGGAAGTATTCGTGTCGGGGGTAGGACAAAAAGCTGCGGGAATCTGTCAGCATACCGATAAAGCTGCCCAGAAGGCCCAGATTGGCTAGGGAGGTCAGCTGCCGGGTCATGCCCGCCCGGTGGTCATTAAACCACCAGGCCGAGCCATGCTGCACCTTCCCCATGCACCCGGCCCCGGCGCTTTGGAAACAGCCAATCATGGCGTCCAGAACCGGGTCGTCGGCAGGATTTAGACTGTAGAGGACGGTTTTAGGCAGATGCCCTTGACTGTTGAGCTGGTCCAGCAGGGCGGCCAACTTCATGGTGGCGGTCTGGTCGTGGATGCAGTCAAAGCCAGTGTCTGGGCCGGTTTTTTGGAACATAGCGGTATTGTTGTCCCGGCGGCAGCCATAGTGCAGCTGCATAGCCCAGCCCAACCGGGCATACTCGCTGGCGGCAAACAGCAGAAACGCTGTCTTAAACTGTTCCTGTTCGGTTTTTCCGATGGCTTCCCCCCCAAGGCGGCGGGCGAATACCGCCTCCACAGCCGCTTCGTCGCAGGGAGCGAATACCCCGCTCTCCAGGCCGTGGTCGGACAGGCGGCAGCCCATGGAGGCGAAGAAAGACATGCGTTTTTTCAGCGCCGCTTTCAGGGTGGAAAAGCTGTTAATTTCAATATCTGCCGCGTCGCCCAGCCGCCGCAGGTAGTCCAGATAATCCGGTTTTTCCAGGTTCATGGCCTTGTCCGGCCGCCAGGCAGGCAGTACCTGCACCGGGAAGCCCTGGTCCTGGGACAGCTGTTTATGCCAGCACAGGTCGTCTGCGGGGTCGTCGGTGGTACACAGCAGCTTTACGTTGGAGCGGAGGATTAGGTTTCGGGCGCTCATATCCGGCTCTTGCAGCTTGGCATTACAAAAGTCCCAGACCTCTCCAGCGCTTTTGGCAGTTAAAACGCCCTCGTAGCCGAAAAACCTCCGCAGCTCCAGATGGCTCCAGTGGAACAAGGGATTACCTACGGCTTTGTCCATGGTCTCGGCCCATTTTTGAAACTTCTCCCGGTCTGGGGCATTGCCAGTGATAAATTCCTCCTCCACTCCGGCCCAGCGCATTTGCCGCCATTTATAATGGTCGCCTCCCAGCCAAACCTGGGAGATATTCTCAAACCGCCGGTCCTGGGCGATCTCCTTTGGGTCGATATGGCAATGGTAATCCACAATGGGCATGGTTTCCGCATAGCTTTGGTAGAGCTCCTGGGCCGCAGGGGTACTGAGTAAAAAATCCCTGTCCAGAAAAGACTTCATAGGGGGTAACATCCTCTCTGTTTTTCGTTGAGCGCCAGTATAGGCAACGCGGACCAAAAGAAGAGTTCTCTTTTGGTCCGGCAGGTGTGCCAGAGGCGCTTACTGTAAGTCTATTGTACCGTGCTGCCCGGAAGATTGCAACCAGTTTATGGGAGTTTCTTGGTTTTTGAGGGGGAGGATGTTTCCGGCGCTGTTTCCTGGAAGCCGTGGACCCGGGTCCATTCTTTGGTCTCATCGTTGCGCTGCACCGTACTCTGATGGCCGCGTAGCAGCTGACAGATCTGGTATACGTCCACCCAGATCTCGCCGTTGCCCTCCTTTTGGCTCTCATCAAAAATCAGCTGTAGGCCATAATGCAGGTGGCTCTGCTCAATGCCATTCACATTTTCAGTGGCGCTGTAGCCGGTGCGCCCCACATAGCCGATCACGTCCCCAGCCATTACAGTTTTACCCACGGCCAGCCCCTGGGCAAAGGGGCGGTCCTTGCGCAAGTGGGCATAGTAGTGGTACCGTAAACCGTCGAAGCTGCGGATGCCAACCCGCCAGCCGCCGTACTGGTTCCATCCCATGGCCTCCACTACCCCGGATTCCACCGCCACCACCGGCGTGCCCACCTGGGCCATCATATCGTGGCCCAGGTGGCGGCGGTGGTAGCCATATTCCCGGCTGACGCCGAAGTCATTGTAGTCATGATAGGGGAAGGTCTCTGCAATGGGCGAGTAGGCTTTTAGGCCATAGCAGGTCTCCCAGCCCTGCTCTCCTTCCAGCTGGAACTCGCCCACAAAGCCCCCCAGCACCGCGCCATAAGCTTCTTGGTAGTAGTCAAAGTTGGGCATTCCCAGGGCAATCTCCTCCAGGCTTTCCCCCTGAGAAACACGCTCCAGCAGCTGGTCCAGATCCTTTTGCTTGAAAAGAGAAAAGTCCCCGCCGTACTTGGCCGCTAGATATGCCAGAAGGTCTACCCAGCTAGTGTGTGGGCTGTCGCATCCATAGCTTTCTGTGTCCAGCTGTAGGGTCTGGCGCAGCAAAGAGGCGGGCACGTCAAAATCTACCCACTTGATAAAGTCTTGTGTGGTCCCAGCAGCCCACACCCGGCCTAAGGCTGGGCACAGGGCGGCGGCCACCACCAGAGCCAGGGCGGCCGCCAGGATTTTTCTCTTCACCTTAATGGTCCAAAACATTTCTCCGCCTCCTTTGAGGGGCCCAGGAGAGCCGCGTTTTGTGCAGAGCGAAAAGCGGAAGAGCCAGCGGGCCCAGGTCCCGGGCTCCCCATTTCCACCGTAAGGAATTTCTATAAAACTTATGCCACAAAAGGCTGGTGATAGAACAGGAACGGGTATTTTTACCCTTGCAAAAAGGAGGGCAGTCTGGTATGATGAGAAAAATATAAACAGGAGTGATTCTTATGGGGGAATCCGTTTTCTTAGGTACAGGAGCCGCCGAACTATATCCTAACCCCTTTTGTGGCTGTAAGGTTTGCGCCCGAGCCCGGGCTGTCCAGAAGGCCCCGGGAATTCTGGGGAATGAGCTCCGCCTTAGGTCCGCTTTCCTTCTGGACCCGGAGACGCTAATAGACTTTGGCCCCGATGTGCCCGCCGGGTCTCAGCACTACCATGCCCCTTTGGACCGGGTGCGGCAGGTGCTGGTCACCCACAGCCACGAGGACCATTTTTCCGCGGCCACGTTTTCGATCCTTACCATGACCGATATGAAAGCGCCTATCCATTTTTACATTTCCTCAGCAGGCCTGGCCTGGGCGGACCGGCTTGTAACAGAGACCGCCCATATTTCCGGAACTTTTGGCAATATTTTGGCAATGCTGAAGGAACAGGGGAAGATTGCCCTTTATCCGGTGGATCCCTACAAAACCTATGAAATAGGCGGCAAAAAAGTGACGCCTTTGGCCACATGCCACCAGGCCTATGGCCATGGCGAAACGGCTCAGAATTATTTAATAGACTGGCAGCGGGGGACATGGCTTTACGCCTGCGATACGGGCCTGTATGGTCCGGAAAACCTGGGCTTTTTGGCGCGGTATGCAAAAGAGCGCGGCGCGGCCCTAGACCTTGTGATTATGGAGGGGACCTTTGGATCCCTGGAGCAGGGAGAGGATTCCGGCCATATGGACGCCCGCCGGCTCTGCCGCCAGCTGGCCGCCCTGGAAAACTGCGGCGCGGTAAGCAGGAGCACCCAGGTGTACATTACCCATATCAACCAGGTACAGGCGTTTTCTCATGAAGAATATCAGGACTATTTAGACCGGCATGCCCCGGTACGGGCTGTGGTGGCCTGGGACGGAATGCGGGTTTAAAGGATACAAAAAACCTGAATATGACTCTAAATCTTACAAAATTCTTAATGATTTGATTTTTGTGTTTACTTTTCTCCTTTTTGCGCTTCTAATAAGTAGAGGGTATTTATAGAAAGCAGTGATATGCTTTTTACTAAAAAGGAGATTATATAGAATGCCGGATTTCAATTGTTTTGCTTGGGGACGCTATTTGTTTCACATTATCACCGGGGCGCGGCCCAAGGCCCTGATGAATTCCATAGACCTGGCCCGGGCCCATTGCGGAAAAAGCCGCCCCGTGCTGCTGGCAGACATGCTCTGGTGTCTGACCCGGTACGGTGCGGGATATCACGACTATGTAATGTTCAAATTCTACAACATGGACGCCTGGCATCGGAAAACCTACGTGACCCGTCTGCGGAACAAGCGCCTGGTCACCCTGGTGAACGATTCCCAAGCCGCCTATGACTTTGACCACAAAGCCAGTTTTTATCCCCGGTTCCGGGAGTATCTGGGCCGGGACTTTCTGGTGGTGGAGAACGCGTCTGCTCAAGATTTGGCTCGGCTGATGCAGGGAAATACCCAGCTTTTTGCTAAGCCCGACGTGGGAGAGAGCGGCAAGGGGATTGAGGCAGTGGAGCTAAGGAATTTTACCTCGCCGGAAATCCTGCTGGATTACTTGAAAGCCCATGGGATGGGCGTGGTGGAAGAGCCCCTGGCCCAGCACCAGGATTTAGCCCGGCTGCACCCCCAGAGCATTAACACCCTGCGCATTGTTACCCTGTTGACCGGAGGCCCCGGCAGCTGGAAGCCCAACTGTGTGTACGCTGTAATCAAAACAGGCTGCGGCGGGCGCCGTGTGGACAACCTGGAAAGCGGCGGGCTATTTTGCCCCATTGACCAAAAGGCCGGGACCATCTGCGGTCCAGGGCATACCTCGGATCTCCGGGTGCTGGACCACCACCCAGACACTGGCATCCCCTTGGTGGGATACCAGATCCCCTTTGTAAAAGAAGCGGTGGACTTATGCCTAAAGGCCGCGTTGGTAGAGCCCAGAATGCGCTACATAGGCTGGGATGTGTGCATCACGCCCAATGGCCCGGTGATCGTGGAGGGAAACGACTACCCGGGCTACGACTTTTGGCAGCAGCCAGAACATACCCCAGACCAGGTGGGACTGTGGCCATATTATAAAAAATTAATCCCGGAGCTATAGCGTTTTAGGAGCAAAAAACTGTACCGGCGGGAGCCGCGTCTTAGAGAGGCGGCTCCCGCCGCTACACTTGATTTTTTAGATGGAATGGAGGCCCCCCGCTACCCGCCGCCCTCACCCGGTCTTTTTCTTTAGGGTAGGGGCCGGTTGGCCAATATCCGAAAAATTGGAAAAAAGGGCTCCGTCCATTTTTTCAAAAGCGGCAGGGGCCTGGGGCGGCGCCTCTTGAAGGCTTAAGGCAGCGCCGCGCAATTCACGGCCAGCGCCTTTTAAGCACCGCCTTGCTTAACTATTGCACACAGCCTTCGCTTGCCAGAATCGCAAAACCATATATAGCTGACTGGCGGCGCACACACATCGGACGAAAAATCTTAGAATGGTGCGGTATTTGTCTTAAGAGAACTGAGAGTTATACAGCTCGGCATAGAAGCCCTTTTGAGCCATTAGGGTCTGGTGGGACCCCTGCTCTATGATGTCGCCATCCCGAACCACCAGGATATTATTGGCGTTCTGGATGGTAGAGAGCCGGTGGGCAATGACGAAACAGGTCTTGTCTTTCATCAGGGTGCGCATGGCGGTCTGAATCTGCCGCTCGGTACGGGTATCCACGTTGGAGGTGGCCTCGTCCAGAATCAGCATCCTGGCGTCTAAAAGCATGGCCCGGGCAATGGTTAAAAGCTGCTTCTGCCCCTGGGAGATGTTCACCCCGTTCTCGTCCAGCACCGTGTCATAGCCCTTGGGCAGGGACATTATGTACCGGTGGATGCGGGCGGCCCTGGCGGCGGCTTCCACCTCTTCCCGGCGGGCGTTCTTTTTGCCATAGGCCAGGTTCTCGAAGATGGTGCCGGTAAACAGCCAGGTGTCCTGCAAGACCATGGCGTAAGAGAGCCGCAGGCTTTTGCGGGTGATAGTTTGGATGTTCGTGCCGTCTAGGGTGATGCGGCCCTCTTGGGGGTCGTAGAAGCGCATGAGCAGGTTGATCAAAGTGGTCTTGCCCGCGCCGGTAGGCCCCACAATGGCTATAAGCCCCCCGGGTGGGGCATGTAAGCCAAGGCTGCGGATAATGATCTTGTCTGGGCTATAGCCAAAGCGCACGCCCTCCAGCCGCACATCCCCCTGTACTTCTGTGGCTTCCATAGCCCCGGGGGCATCGGCGGGTTCGGGCTCCTGATCCATTAGGGTAAAGACCCGCTCGGCAGCGGCGCAGGCCGATTGCAGTTCGCTAACAATGTTGGCCATCTCGTTGATGGGCCCAGAGAACCGCCGGGAATACAGCACAAAGGAGGACAGGCTGCCAATGGAGATGCGTCCTAAAAGGAACAGCACGGCCCCAAAGACGCTGATAAAGGCCAGGGACAGGTTGTTGATAAAGTTCACCGAGGGACCGATCATGGCGCCGTAGTAGTCGGCGTTGTAGTAGGCGTCCACGGCCTCTTTGTTTTTCTGGTCAAAGCGCTCCACCATGGTCTGTTCTTGGTGGTAGGCCTTTGTGGTCTTTTGGCCGCTGATGACCTCCTCTACAAAGCCATTCAGCTGCCCAAGCGTAACAGAACGCTTGTGGAACAGAGGCCGCACCTTGCGGGTCATATAGCGGGTGAAAAAGACCGAAAGGGGGATGGTGACCACGAACACAAGCACCAGCAAAGGGGAAATGGCCACCATCATAATGAGAGAGCCCAACACGGTAATAGCGCTGGCCGCAATTTGCAGCAGGTCATTGGAGAGAGACGCGTTTACTGTGTCGATGTCGTAGGAGATGTGACTGACAATGTCGCCGGTCTGGCGCTGGTCAAAGTAGCTGACGGGCAGCTGGGTCAGCCGGTCGAATACCTGCTGGCGCATTTGCAGTACGATTTTCTGGCTTAACTTCAGCATCACCACTGAGAGGGCGTAAGAGAGCCCGGCGGAGGCAGCGTAGAACAGGGTCATCAGCCCGCAGTAGAAGAATACCTGGGGGAAGTCCACCCCGCCGGGGGAGAGGCCGATGGCGTCAATGGCCCGGCCGGAGAGCCAAGGGCCGAATAGGGCCAGCAGGTTGCCGCCCACAGTAAGCAATATGGCGAAAAGGGCCATCCACCGGTGGGCTAGAATGTAGCCCCCCAGACGCAGCAGGACCTTTTTGCGGTCTTTGGGTTTTTCGATGGGGCCGCGGGGCATAAAACGAGGAGGCATGGTAAAGAGGCTCCTTTTTGTTGGATTTGGGGGGAATGAAAGTGTGTGGCGCAATTCATGACACGGTCATAAGGACGGTGCCACCCAGAGGCGGCCTATATCACTAAAAAAGCGGCGGGAAAAAGCAAATTAAGGAGCATCGGTCTAAAACATCTTACAAAGGCGATAGGGAAGAAGAGGCACTGTGCTGCCGGACAGCGGCGCTTTTCGGCAACGCCGTAATAACGGCCCGCCACCCTTGGCCACAGCCGCAACAGGGTTCTGTTTAGAGACAGCCTTCTCCCCCTAGCCCCATCTGTGAGGCCGCAATCTCCCGGTAAACGGAGCAGCAGTCCAGCAGCTCCTGGTGGGAGCCGCTGCCCAGCACCCTGCCCTCTTCCATCACCAGGATGTGCTCCGCGTGCAGAATAGAGCTAACCCGCTGGGCAATGATCACGGTGGTCACCCCTTGGTATTCCTCCCGCAGGGCCTGGCGCAGGGCCGCGTCGGTTTTGTAGTCCAGGGCCGAGGAGGAGTCGTCCAGAATCAATATCTCCGGCGAGCCTGCCAGGGCCCTGGCCACCAACACTCGCTGCTTTTGTCCGCCGGAAAGGTTGGTACCCTTGGCGGTAAGCATATGGTCCAGCCCTTTTGGCAGCTGAGAAATGAACTCCATGGCTTGGGCGCAGCGGGCGGCCTTTTCCACTGCCTCCCGGGGGAGCCCCCGGCCGAAATCAATATTATTATAAATACTGTCCGCAAACAGCACGTCCCCCTGGAACACCACCCCAAATTTGGTATGCAGTTCTTGGCTGGGGATAGACCGCACAGGCCGGCCGTCAATGGAAATGTGGCCGCTGTCTGGGTCATACAGGCGCATGAGCAGGTGGATAATGGTAGACTTTCCTGAACCGGTGGCCCCAATGATGCCCAAGGTCTCTCCCCGGCCCAGCCGGAAGTTGATTTCCTCTACGTCCGGCTCTTTTTTGCCATAAGAAAAGGTCACCCCTTGGAATTCCACATGGTGCGGAGAGTCCGCCGCTGGGGCTGAAACCAGTGCCAGGTCCTGGGGCGTGGCTAAGACCTCCGCAATACGCTGACCGGAAGCGGAGGCCCGGGAAAAGGTGACAAAGATGCGGGTAAGGGCCATCATAGCGTTAAGGATAATGGTGAAATAAGTAAGGAATGCGATAATCTTCCCGGGCTGGGTGAGCCCGGCGTTGACCCGGAAGGCCCCCACAACCACTACCGCGGTTAGGCCAAGATTTAAAAGCAGGTTCATCATGGGATTGGTGATGGCCATGGTCATGCCGGCCCGGGTCTCTTTTTCTACCACCTGGGCGTTCACCCCGGCAAAGCGCTCTTTTTCGTAGTCTACTTTGGACAGGGCTTTGATCACCCGAATGCCGGAGATCGCCTCCCGCACAGTGCGTACCATGTTGTCCACGCTTTTTTGCAAGGCGCCATACATGGGCACCCCCTTGCGGGAGACGGTAAACACCAGTAAGGTAATCAAGGGCAAAGTACACACCAGCACCAAAGTGAGCACAGGGTCCAGGGTAAGGGTAATGAGCACCCCGCCCACCAGCAGAATGGGGGCCCGCACGCCAATACGCTGCATCATGCCCAGCATTTGGTGGATATTGTAGGTGTCGGTGGTCAGCCGGGACTCTAAGGAGGGAATGGAGTAGGCGTCCACCTGGCCGCAGGAGAGTTCTGAAATTTTTTCGAACAGGTCGTGGCGAATGGACTGGGTGGTGTGCTGGGCCACCCAGGCGGCCATGCGGTTGGCCAGGATGTTGGCCAGCCACGCCACCACAGAGGTGGCCACCATGGCCAGACCCCACAGGGCAATGAGGCCCATATCCTTTTTAGGGGCTACCTGGTCGATCATATGGGATAGGATCCAGGGCAGCAGAAGCTCCACCACGCTGCCGGTAAATTTTATAAATAGACCCAGGCTCATCCGGGGTATATAGGGCTTTAGGTAGGCAAAGATCGTTTTCACAGACAGCACTCCTTGCAGGGTCCGGCACTTTTTGGCTGGCGCCGGGGGTTCCGTATGAACTATGTGATAGGCCCATTATACATCCTTTTAGTTGCAATAGCAACTGTTTTTTGCCAGATTTCTACCCTGAGGCCAGAGATAGTTCGGTGTGGATTTCCACAAGGAGAGACTACGCGGCCCAAAGCGGGGCCTGGCCGGATTTACTGGCAGGAGAGAGAGGGCGCCTCTTTTATCTTTAGTCCCGAAAATGTTGACAAACCCAGCAAAAAGGGGTATACTATGGCAAAAGAAATATGGACCTGCGCGGAGGAAAGCTTTTTGACGCCACAATAGAGAGACGGCGGTGGGTGCAAGCCGTATGACGGAGAAAAGCGGGCCGCTCCTGGGCCCCAGGCGGGGCGGCGCATCCGCTGCGAAGAACGGCGGCGTTTTCCCGGGCGTTAACCGGGTTAAAGCCGGCCAAGAGAATTTCTATGGCAATTTGGGTGGTACCGCGGGCTTGCCCGTCCCAAGATTTGGGACAGGCAGGCCTTTTTGTGTGATGAAAGGAGGGGAGAAGTTGAGGGGGTTTTTGAAAACCGTGGTCTGTGCCCTGCTGGGCACGGCTTGGTGGCTGATGAAAATTCTGTTGGTATACAGTCTGGCGGAGGCCTTGCTGGACTATATAAAAACGAGGAGGAGAGCATCATGAAAGGATTAAAACGTACGGTCATCGGAGGCGTTTTGTCCCTGCTAGGCACCATCTGGGGCCTGGCGGCGCTGCTGGTGGGCGCGGCCTATATAGAGAATGTGTCAGAATGGCCCACCGCCCAAGGCCGCTATGTAACGGCGGTCATCCAAAGCGGCATGATGCCCCCGCTGGCCATAGGCTGTGGGCTGTTGCTGCTGGGGCTGCTGATTATGGGGATAGAGTACTTTAAGAAGGAGGGCTAGGCTGTGGTGGTGCTTATTGCCGGGGCCAGCCACACTGGCAAGACCGCCCTGGCCCAACGCATCCTGGAGCGCTTTGGCTGGCCGTACCTGTCCATCGACCATTTGAAGATGGGGCTCATCCGCAGCGGCCAGACCACCCTGACCCCCGAGGACGGCCCCCAGCTGACCGCCTACCTGTGGCCCATCATCCGGGAGATGGTGAAAACCGCCATTGAGAACCAGCAAAACCTGGTGGTGGAGGGCTGCTACATCCCCTTTGACTGGCGGGAGGATTTCGAGCCCTGTTATCTGCGGGAGATCCGCTACCGCTGCCTGGTGATGACCCGGCGGTATGTGGAGGAGCACGGGGCGGAGATTGCCCGGTACGCGGACGTGGTGGAGGCCAGAGCCTGGGACTTTACGCTGGATGAGGCGTTTCTGAGAGAGAATGAGGAGAACCTGCGCCAGTGCCGGAAGCGGGGGCTGGAGTATATTTTGATAGACCAGGCCTATCCATTAGATGTGGATTGGCTGGAGGAGCGGCAAGGCCCGCAATCTGTCCGATAAAAAACAAACCTATATTACTTAAAAAAGGAGAGCGTTTACCATGCAATGGACCGGTTTGAACCAGCTCCGTGAGGAGTTTTTGAAATTTTTCCAGTCGAAGAGCCACCTGCGCCTGCCCAGTTTTTCGCTGGTGCCCCAGGGGGACAACAGTCTTTTACTAATCAACTCGGGCATGGCCCCTATGAAGAAGTACTTTACCGGCGAGTCCACGCCCCCCCGCGTCCGGGTGACCACCTGCCAAAAATGCATCCGCACCCCGGACATTGACAGCGTGGGCATTGACGACCGCCACGGCACTTTTTTTGAGATGCTGGGCAACTTTAGCTTTAACGACTACTTTAAAAAAGAGGCTATTCCGTGGGCCTGGGAGTTTTTTACCCAAGTGCTGAAAATGCCCGCCGATAAGCTATACGTTACGGTTTACCGGGAGGATGACGCGGCCTGGGATATTTGGACCCAGAAGGTGGGCGTGCCCGAGAGCCATATGCGACGCATGGGCAAGGAGGACAATTTCTGGGAGCACGGCAGCGGCCCCTGCGGTCCCTGCTCGGAGATTTATTTTGACCGGGGCCCCGAGCACAGCTGCGGTAAGCCTGGCTGCGACGTGGGCTGCGACTGTGACCGCTATGTGGAAATATGGAACTTGGTGTTCACCCAGTTCAATAATGACGGCCAGGGCAACTACACGCCCCTGGGCCGGGAGAATATCGACACCGGCATGGGCCTGGAGCGCCTGGCCTGTGTGATGCAGGGGGTGGACAACCTGTTCCTGGTGGACACCGTGCAGAACATCATGAAGAAAATCAGCGAGATCTCCGGCGTGGCCTACGGCGCGGACCAAAAAACCGACATCTCCCTGCGGGTGATCACCGACCATATCCGCAGCACGGTATTTATGATTGGCGACGGGGTGCTGCCCTCTAACGAGGGGAGGGGCTATGTGCTGCGCCGGCTGCTGCGCCGGGCCGCCCGCCACGGCCGGCTGCTGGGGGTGCGGGACGCTTTTTTGGTGGACATTGTGGACACCGTGATTGAAGAGAACGGCGCGGCCTATCCTGAGCTGAAAGAGCGCCGGGAGACCATCCGCAAGGTTGTGGCCCATGAAGAGGAGAGCTTTGGCCGCACCATTGACCAGGGCATGGCCATGCTTACAGAGTTCATTGACAAAGCGGAGGCAAAGATCTTCTCCGGCGAGAGCGCCTTTACCCTAAACGACACCTTTGGCTTTCCTCTGGATCTGACCCGGGAAATACTGGCCGAGCGGGGCATGGAGGTAGACGAGGCTCGGTTTATGGAGCTGATGCGCCAGCAGAAGGAGCGGGCCCGCAGCGCCCGAAAGAACGCGGGAGCCGACGCCTGGAAGGGCGAGGGCGCGGCGGTGGCCGGGCTGCCCGCCACGGAATTTTTGGGCTATGAGGAGTTGTCTGCCCAAGCCAAGGTACTGGCCGTTGTGGAAAACGGCCAGCGGGTGGAAAGCGCCGGCGAAGGCGCGGAGGTCTCCATCGTGCTGGACCACACCCCCTTCTATGGGGAAAGCGGCGGCCAGGTAGGCGACAGCGGCGTACTGGAAAGTGAAGGATTTGTGGTAGACGTGATCGACACCACCCGGCACGAGGGCGTGTTCCTGCACCGGGCTGTGGTAGGGGAGGGCACGGTAAATGTGGGGGACACCCTTTTGGCCAAGGTAGACCCTGTCCGCCGCCGGGCCATTATGCGCAACCATACCGCCGCCCACCTGCTGCAAGCCGCCCTGCGCAAGGTGCTGGGCAGCCACGTGGAGCAGGCCGGCCAGCTGGTGAATGAAAAGCACGTGCGCTTTGACTTTACCCACTTTTCCGCCGTGACTCCTGAGGAGTTGGTGCGGGTGGAGCAGGCCGTGAACCAGGAAATTCTTCGGGCCGTGCCGGTAGAGGTGAAGGAAATGCCTATTGACGAGGCCAAGAAACTGGGGGCCATGGCGCTGTTTGGCGAAAAATATGGCGACGTGGTACGGGTGGTCTTTGTCACCGACGGTTTCTCTCGAGAGCTGTGCGGCGGCACCCATATGCAGAACACCGCCCAGCTGGGGCTGTTTAAGATTGTGTCCGAATCCTCGGTAGCCTCGGGCGTGCGGCGCATCGAGGGCGTCACCGGGGCCGGGGTGCTGGAGCAGCTGGGCCTGCACCTGGGGGCTTTGCAAGAGACCGCCCAAGCCATGAAGGTGATGAATCCCCTGGAGCTGCCCGCCCGGGCCAAGCAGGTGATGGCCGAGCTGAAAGAGAAGGACCGGCAGATTGAGAGCCTAAACGCAAAAGTAGCTGCCATGAACCTGGAGGGGGTCTTTAGGGACGCCCAGGACGTGGAGGGAGTGAAGGTGGTGTTTGCCCTGCTCTCCGGCACAGGCAGCGACGCCCTGCGGGCCCTGTGCGACAAGGCCAAAGAGAGCGCCCAGCCGGTGGCCGCGGTGTTCGCCGGGGTGTCGGGGGGAAAGGCTACCCTGGCGGCGGCCTGCAACAGGCCCGCCCAGGATAAGGGCCTGAAGGCCGGGCTGCTGGTAAAGGCTGTGGCGCAGATTACAGGGGGCAATGGCGGCGGCAAGCCAGACTTTGCTATGGCGGGAGCCAAGGACCAGACCAAGCTGGACGAGGCCCTGGCGGCTGTGCCGGAACTGGTACGGCAGCAGATGCGGTAATGACAAAGAGAGTTATCTTTTTGAACGGACCCATGGGCGTGGGAAAGACCACAGTAGGCCGGCTAATACAGCGGTCGCTGCCCCAATGTGCTTTTATTGACGGGGATTGGTGCTTGGACCTAGAGCCCTTCATAGGAAACAGCGAGACCAGGACCATAGCGGTAGACAATATCCTGCATATGCTGGTAGGATATAAACATTGTTCTCAGTGCCGGGATGTTGTGGTGTCTTGGCTGATGGACCGGTTGGAGGTATGCCGGGCCCTGGACAGAGGGGCCCAGGCTGCGGGCTTAGAACCTGTATGGTTTACTTTACTTTGCGCGGAGCAGGCGCTTAGGGTCCGCTGGCAGGGGGATGAACTCTGTCCATGGCGTACAGAGGAGAACTTGAAACTTAGTATCCGCTCGTTGGAGCGTTTTGCCAAGTTGCCTGGTGTGCGGATTGATACCACGGGCCGGACAGCGGAACAGGTGCAAAACAGCGTTCTGGCTCTGTTGGATAAGCGGCTGGGGGAAAGTATGGCAGCCGAAGAAGTGCCGGATTAGAAAATAATTATATGATAAAAAGGAGTGTGAAACCATGTCAGACTGCGTATTTTGTAAGATAGTGTCAGGGGAGATACCCTCCGCCAAGGTGTACGAGGATGATACCGTACTGGCCTTTAAGGACCTGGAGCCTCAGGCCCCTGTACACGTGCTGATTATCCCCAAAGAACACATTGCCAGTGCGGCGGAGATTACCCCGGAAAACAGCGGGGTAGTGGCCCATATCTTCGAGGTGGCTGCAAAGCTAAGCCGGGAGCTGGGCCTGGAAAATGGCTTCCGCGTAGTAAATAACTGCGGCCAGGACGGAATGCAGAGTGTGCGGCATCTGCATTTCCACATGCTGGGCGGAAAGAAGATGGGATGGCCGCCTTACGCGGAGTAAGCCGGTATTTGGGCCTGTTCACACAAGTCATTACATCCCATCTTTTCCAGGAATTTCAGTAGGTTTTGCGTGGATAAGATCTGACAGAACCCAAAGTCCATGAAGGGTTTGATGTCTTTTCACTGGAAGCCAGCTCAAAAATTCTCTGGAAAATATGGCTTCAACGATATGAACAAGCTCTAGAGTCTGTTTTAAAACTCCGAAATACTGTCTGTTTTGAGAAGAAAAGGAGCTTTCGGTGTCAAAAATCCTCGAAAGACGGCAGCCGTTCTTGTGGTTTTTCCTTGAAATCCCTCATTTCTGGCCAAAAATCCAGCATTTCTCCAGTTTTCAAACAGACTCTAGGGCTTGTTTGAAAAATCGCAAACACTGTCATTCTGCCCTGTCCGGGCGGATTTGTGTGTGGAAAATCCTCGTAATACGAAAGTATTCCTTGCGGTTTTCTTTGTCAAACCGCGCCCGCCAGGGCAAAAATCCGGCACTTTCTCTATTTTCAAACAAGCCCTAGCCAATCTAAATATAGTTTGGGTATGTTATGTAATGATAAGGACGAAGCTGGACTTTAAGCAGCTTCGTCCTTTCCTGTCTTTCAGTGGGGAATATTCCCGGACTGGGGCAGAGGGAACCAAAAAACAGTGGATGGCATATTCTGGTTAACAGGGGACAATCTTCCCCAAAACAGAAAGAAAGGGGTAATCAAATTGGCAGAAAATTTTGTGCCCGGCGCTATGCCCTGCGGCGAAGACCCCACTCCGCTGCCGGCGAACCCGGTTCCGGCCATGGCCTATGTGCCGTTCCAGCAGTGGAGCAGCAACCTGCACAGCGCCGAGCGGGCGCTGGATGCGGGGACGCTGTTCCCGGTGCTGGATAAACCCTTTTACGGCGGAAGGAGGGAGCCCAGGTGAGCGAAAGTCAGGAAATGAGCATGCGGCGGCGCATTAACGCCATGCGCTTTGCCTGCTGGGAGCTGCACCTTTTTTTGGACACCCATCCCAACAACTGTGAGGCGGCCCGGCGGCTGGAGGAATACCGCCAGAGACTGGAAAGCCTTGTAAAAGAGTTTGAGGAAAAGTACGGCCCCCTGGACGAGAGCAGCAAAAATACCAGCCGCTGGGCGTGGATTAACGGTCCCTGGCCCTGGGAAACGGAGGCGAATGACTGATGTTTGTGTATGAAAAGCGCCTACAGTACCCGGTGCGCATCACGAACCCCAACCCGAAGCTGGCGAAGATGATTATAACCCAGTACGGCGGGCCCCACGGGGAGATCGGCGCATCGTTGCGGTATTTAAGCCAGCGATATGCCATGCCTTATCCGGAACTGAGCGCTATATTGACAGATATAGGAACGGAAGAACTGGCCCATCTGGAGATGGTAGGCACCATTGTATACCAGTTGACCCGGAATCTGACCACGGAGCAAATTCAAGCAGCGGGATTTGACGATTATTTTGTGGACCATACCACCGGAGTCTATCCCCAGGCGGCCTCGGGCACGCCCTTTAGCGCGGCTACCTTTGCGGTGACCGGCGATCCAATCGCGGATCTGAACGAGGACCTGTCGGCAGAGCAGAAAGCCCGGCTGAGCTATGACAACATCCTACGTTTCGCGGACGACCCGGATGTGGCTGGGCCTATCAAGTTTCTGCGGGAGCGGGAGGTTGTGCATTACCAGCGATTCGGCGAAGCAAACCATACTGATTCAAGTGGATTTTATTCCCTGTGGGCGGCGGCTCACAGGAAATATTTGTCGCGTATTATCTTGAAACCTCAGGCACAGATTTGACCTTCCTCATAGCACACCCAAAGGTAGCCCCGGGGCGGGTAATAAAAATCCGTATTGTAGTTGGAGATAGCAGCATCTATCCACGGGGTATAGACCTCCACCAGCTGGTCAATGATCTGGTCGGGTAAGACCCCGGCATTACTGCCGGAGCCTCCCCTAAGAACCGTACATGAGAGTTTCCCCTCATACGGCTCAAGCCTTTCAAAGCTCCCCTTCGGGAACCGGCTCAAAGGAAACATCATTTTTACGAACCTTTCTATAGCATTCCGGATGAAGCATTTGCTTGGGGTTTTGGCGATTTTCCTTATCGTCGTAAACCTGGAATCCCGTGTCCACGGTGATTTTCTTTCCGCAAACAGGACACAAACCATTCTGCTGGCGGAAGAGTTTCGCCAATATCTTTCTGCCCTTCAGACTGTTGCGCATTTTCTCGGTATCGCGTTTTTCAAAATATTCCCGGTCGTCCGCGTCGAATGGATTGGAACAGTTGCGGATTTTTGTAAAGCGGATAATATCCGTATCTGTTGCATATATCAGCCGGATATAGAGAGTTTCCCCATTGCTCATTTTCTGCTTTGTAGGAACGGAAAATGTCCAGCTGCGGTTGCCGATACGGTGGAAATATTTTGTGGCTATCCACGTTTTGCTTTTCTTTGGATGCCTGCGCCTGCACCAAGCCCACAGACATTTGAACACTTGATAATCTACATATTCAAACGCCACAGCAGACACATTGAACTGCTGGTAATTGACCCAGCCGCGAATCATGGGATTCAGCTTGCGAATCAGCCATTCCTGCTTGATGGTGGGATTCTTCTTCACGGTTTTCCGGATTTTATCCAGAATCCCTTTGAGATTTTTCTTGGACGGCTTAATCAGCAGCTTGCCCTTGTATTTGCGAAGGTTGCAGCCAAGAAAATCAAAGCCATTGTCAATATGGGTAATGACCGTCTTTTCCTCCGAAAGCTGCAAACCTCTTTCCGCCATAAACTCCCGCACCATGGGCAGTACCTGTTCCTGTAGTAACTGTCGGTTTTCACCGGTGATGATGAAATCATCGGCGAAGCGCACGAAGTTGACCATGGGGGAATATTGCTTGCCCTTTCGTGTGGTTTGGTGGAAATGTTTTTTGAGGAGCGGCTGTAATCCGTCCAGCACCATGTTGCAGATTACCGGCGAGATAGGCGAACCTTGCGGCGCACCCTCATCGGTCGGGAACAGCTTTTTTGTTTCAATGTATCCGCATTTCAGCCACTTGCGGAGTATCTTCTTGTCTATGGGGATGTGTTCCAATATCCACCGGTGGCTGATGTGGTCAAAGAACCCCTTTATATCCCCTTCCAGCACCCATTTGGGCGACACCTTTTTCGCAAGGTCATTGAAACATTGTTCAATGGCATCCTGGGGACAACGCTCTGGGCGGAACCCAAAGGAGCAAGGGTCAGCACTCATTTCTGCCAGAGGTTCCAGTGCATACCGATAGAGCGTCTGCATGGCCCTGTCCAGCATGGTGGGAATACTGAGGGGACGCATTTTGCCGTTCTTTTTGGGGATATATATCCGCCGGAGCGGCTTGGGATGGTAACCTTTTTGCGTCAGTCTGAAAATTGCTTCATACTTCATTTTGGGTGTAGACCATATTTCACTGTCTACCCCGGCAGTTCGTTTTCCTGTGTTTTCCGTCACCCTTTTTACAGCCAAAGCCTTGGCGAAAAAAGACGTGGTCAGCAGCCGCTGCAAGGCTTTCACCCTGCCGGTCCTGCCCTCCTTTTGAGCCTTTACAATACGTGCTTGCAGTTTTCTAACGGCAGATTCCGCATAGTCCCAATCGATTTCAGACCACGGGTCAGCGCCGTCAAGAGATGCACACAGTTCCCTGTCCATTTGCTTTTCTCCTTTCGAAAATTCTGTAAGTTCTCTTGTAAAGAAAGACCGCATGGAAGTCTGCCCGCTTTTGCGTGGGGTAATGTTACCGTAATCTATTCAGTTCAACCCCTATCCGCCCCATTACAGAGCGGCGTTCGCTTTTTCCATGTTCCTTTACCCGCACCCCCAACGGCACACCTTACGGTGGGCTTTCCTGCGTATTGCAGGGAGAATACGGGCTTACCACGTTCCGCATAATTGATAAAACGGCAACTTAGGCTCCGCCTCTCCGCCGGCAGTCTTGTGTCCGTGTATCCCCACTCGAAAAGAGGATATCCGACTGCGCACCATTTTGGTTCAGGCCAGTCAGCATCTTTGGCCTGTTCAGCGTAACGACGTTTATCAGCGGTTCACATTTGTTAGCCATATTGCCGGGGACCAGCTCCCAAGCCGTATTGTGCTAACAGCTTCGCCGTCCCCTCACGGTTCCAGCTTCTCCCTTTCGGGTGGGCTACCTTGTCCTATCCGCTCCCTCATAGCACTTGCGCGCCACTTCGGGGATAGTAGGTCTTGCTAACGGAATAGCAAGTTCAATCACCTTTCGGCGTTGAACAATCAATTATGCGACGACGTGTCGCACCTCCTTATCGTTGTCGGAGGGGTCCACAATCAGCCGTTCATAGACCTGCCGATCGTCCAGCAGTACGGAGATCGTGTAGCAGTAGGCTGACATATTGCCAAAATCCCCCTCCGGAAAATTTAGGGCAATACCGCAGAATTCTAAGCACCGTATTGGGCAGTCAGATTTTTCGTCAGAGGGTACAGATTGAGCGCCGTCCATCTCACCATTGACCAGCGAAAGCTGTGCCCTATCACGGAAAATGTCCAAGCAAGACGGTGCTTAGAATTGTGCGGGGTTGCCTTAGATTGGCGATACAGTCATCTGTAGTTGAGAGGCAGGCTTCCCCCAAAACGGGGAATGATCCGGTCTCAAATACGGAAGGATTAGTCGCAAAATCCGCCTGAACATGAATGCTTATTTCATCCAGTAATTTCCGCCTGCCCACTTGATTTTTCCCAACCTGGATGGTATAATTTAGATAAATATACATTCCCCGTCAAACACTCACCAGGGGAAAAGAGTAAGGAGAAATGAGGATGAAATCGATGAAAAAAGCTCTGTCTATTTTGCTGGCTATGTGCCTGCTGCTTGGGATGTTGCCCATGAGTCTAAGCGCCTCGGCGGCAGACGATGCCAACTTGGCCGAAGTGTTCCGGCTGGTGAACCAGGAGCGGGCAAAGGTTGGAAAGGACCCGTACAAATCCAACGCCAAACTGAACGAGGCCGCGGTCCTGCGGGCAAAGGAACTGGTACAGCTGTATAGTCATACTCGTCCGGACGGCAGCAGCTGTTTCACAGTGCTGAATGACTATGGAATTACCTTTTGGGCCGTTGGAGAAAACATTGCGGAAGGCTACATCACACCCAAAGATGTGATGACTGGCTGGATGAATTCCCCCGGTCACAGAGGAAATATCTTAGATGAGCATAACGCCGGCTTCGACTATATAGGAATTGGCCATTATCAGTCTGGCAATATTCATTATTGGTCGCAGCTCTTTGTGAAGAACGACAGTCTCACCGATGACCACCTCTTCGACAACGTAACCCAGCCCACGCCGGAGCCTACCCCCGTGCCCACGCCGGAGCCCACTCCAGAGCCTACCCCGGAGCCCACTCCAGAGCCTACCCCGGAGCCCACCCCAGAGCCCTTTGCCGGGTTCCGGGACGTGAACAAGGACGCCTGGTACGCCGATTCCGTCAAATATGTGGTGGACAAAGGCATTATGGGCGGCACAAGTACCAATACTTTTGACCCCAATGGCAAAACCACCCGGGCCATGCTTGTCACCATGCTCTACCGCATGGAGGGCCAGCCGAGCGTCAGTGGGGGCACAAATTTCGTGGACGTGCCTGACAACAAGTACTTTGCGAACCCGGTAAAGTGGGCCTCCTCCAAGAATATCGTCAACGGCAGCAACGGACGCTTCAACCCCAACGGCAAGCTCACCCGCCAGGACTTCGCCACCATGCTCTACCGCTACGCCAAGTATAAGAACTACGATACCTCCCAGACCGCCAGCCTTAGCAAGTTCAAGGATGCGAATAAAGTGAGCGGTTACGCCCAAAAGGCCATGAGCTGGGCAAACGCCATTGGGCTGATCACAGGCATCACCGCAAACACCCTGAAGCCCCTGGATGTCACCACCAGGGCCCAGGCGGCCACCCTTTTCCAGCGGTTCGATGATAAAGTGACCGGAACCACCGCCCCACCCGAAGAGAACAAGGATGGCTGGCGGGACGCTTACCGGGCCCTGATTCAAAATGTGAAAAACGAGAAGTTTACCGCGCCCAATCTGGATATGCCGGTGAATAACCCTACGTATTTCTCCTATGCCATCGCGGATATGAACTTTGATGGAGTTCCGGAGCTTATGCTGTCCGCAATGTTTAATGACCATATGAATACAGTCTATCGGTTCTATACCTTTAAAGACGGCAAAGCTGTGCGTCTGGCGGACTACGACAGTGTCATGCGCAGCGGGTTTGCGCTGGATACCCAAAATAAGCGTTTGATTTTCCGGGTGGTTACCGCTGTTATGAAGGGGGATATCTCAACCTACCGGGCGGATTTCCAGAACGGGAAGATCAAGATGACCCTTCTGAAAGAAACGACCCAACTGCAAGATGACGGAATCGCCACAGAGAGTATGCCCGCGGCAGAATGTTCAGACCTCTCTGTTCTAGACAACGCCTCCTTCTAACCCTGCGCCCCAACGAGAAAACCTATAAGCTCACCCATCATAAAAGGGCCCGGACGCCAGCGTCCGGGCCCTTGCTTCAGTGGGCATCCAGTTCCTCCCGTCCCCTTTCCCAATGGCCGAAAACCAACCGGATCAAAAGATTCACAAAAAGGAACGCCCGGGCTCCCGCTTGTCCTTCTCATATGTTCCGCCGTCCTCTCTCCCTTTATTGGGGGTCTGGCTCTCGGTAGTCAATGGTATACCCGCACTTTTCGCAGATTACCTTCCCAGCCAGCCGGTGTAGTTGCGGACGCTGTTTCCGATCTGCTTATTCTTCTCCAACTTCCGCCGGCATCGGAGCTTGATATCGGAAATCCACCAGCCTCATGGCCGACTAATCCGGGCATTCTGGGTTATGCTTGGCGTGGCCGTAGAACTGGGTTCCATTCTCACTAGGGGAACATGGATAGGCCGTTGCTATCTGGTCGCCGTGGCGGCCGCGAAGTCAGCCGCCTACGTTTCGCGTGAGCTATAGCCGCTGCTTGCTTTATGAAATACCTGTAATGTCTTGGAGTTATAGAAGTTACATCGGATAGTACAGCGGAATATAATTGACAATTCGTTGTACTATCTGCTATTCTATACAAGAGAGGAGCTGGTATCCATGGTCATTCGAGAGAGCTATTTGGCAAGGATATTATCAAGATGCTGACCGGCCGGCATCCGTCATGGCGGCAAAAACGTCCTGCTGGAACAGATCCGCGACGAGCTAGTACGACCTTTCTGAACGTTGAGGATTTTGGAAACCAACGCCTATACGAATCTAACGCCCTTCATGACTAGATATGTGGGGGGACCCCTGTGATGAGGATTGAGGACTGTTTGATGAGGAGGTATCAAAGCATGAACCATGAAAAAGTATTTCAAATGAATTTTGGAAGGGTCTATGAACTCCTGCTGAATAAAGCCACTAGGAAGGGCCGTACAAAATCCGAAGTGGATGAGGTCGTCTGCTGGCTGACAGGGTACCGCACGGAAGATTTGGAAAAATCCCGCGCCTCTGGCCTTTGTTATGGAGACTTCTTCCGCAATGCGCCGGCGCTCAATCCCAACCGGAGGCTGATCAAAGGCGTTGTCTGCGGGATACGGGTAGAAGAAATTGAGGACCCCCTCATGCGAGAAATCCGCTATCTGGACAAGCTTATCGACGAATTGGCCAAGGGCAAACCGGTGGAAAGGATTCTGCGGGAACAGGAGGAACCTGCCATGTGGGTATGCCCCAAATGCGGCCGGTCGTTTCGCAGAAAAGAGCAAGACCATTACTGCGGGAAAGCGCCGGAGACGATTGAGGAATACATCCTCAGCCAGCCGGAAGAGGTGAGGCCTTATCTGTGCCAGGTCAATGACGCCGTCAAAAACAGCATCCCCGAGGCCGAACAAAAAATCTCCTGGAGTATGCCCACCTATTGGAAGGGCCGCAACCTGATCCAGTTCGCCGCTTTCAAGCGGCACATCGGCCTTTACCCTGGCCCGGAGGCTGTGGAGACGTTTGCCGGTCGGTTGACGGACTACAAAACCAGCAAAGGCGCCATTCAGCTTCCCTACAGCAAGCCGCTCCCATTGGGGCTGATTGGGGAGATCGCGGCGTGGTGCGGGGCGAATAACCGGAAATAGCGCCTTGGTTCATACCCGCTGAAATAAATTAGAACTCCTTGAGGCTCTGGGGTTGAACGTCCCTTACTTAAAAATATTAACTTTGGCCAAGCAAATGTTGAACCACTAGGGCTTGTTTGAAAAATCGAAAACGTCGTCTTTTTTGCCATAAGAGGCCACTTTCTACGTCGAAAATCCTCGTCCAATCGCCAGAGTGACGTAGTTAGCGCAGCTAACTACAGCGGTTCTTCTCCTTGAAATTGTCCCCTTCTGGCCAAAAATTCGTCATTTCCTCTATTTTCAAACAAGCCCTAAGGATAAAATAGAAAAAGCAGTCCATCTGTGAAATCTTGGCAGATGGACTGCTCCTCTGTGGGGCAATCATTCCTATCTTAACTGCTTTTGAGCAGCCCGTGCTGTAGCAGGCAAGCTGACGCTAAAGTCCTGGCAGAGAAAGGCTTTCCCTGGCCCCTTAGTGGGCGGTGTCTACAAATACGATGCTGGAGTCGCCCTGCCGCGCCTGCTCTAATACGGCCTGGGCAAGGATTTGAAAGGATTCATGAGAAGAAGTTGCCCCTGTAATCGCGTCGATACTCCTTTCGCCCTGTCCTTCCAGAAGCTGATTCGCATAGTTGCGGGTATATTCATTGGGATAAGTGCCCTGATCCTGGAGCATGGACTGCATATAGGCGTTGTCCCAGCTTTTGATGAATCCGCTGGCATTCTCTGCGTTATATTCTACAGAGATAATACTTCCGCCTTTCACCAGAATGGTGATATATTCCTTCCAGCCATGGCTGAATTCAGACGCTTGAGCAGTATAATAACCGTCCTGTAGTCCCGCCTGACTTCCGCAGGCTGCCAGCAGTTGGGCTATCAGCATGACGCTTAAAAGCGCGGCCAGAATCCGTTTCATTCGTTGCACTTCTCCTTTAGAATAAATTTTTTCACCTGAGACTGGAGCGCCTCGGCTTCTTTTGCCAGTGAGCCGCTGGACTGCTCTGTTTCCTCCGCGTTTTGCAGATTGCGGTCCGCAATGGCAGAGATGGTGGAGATCCGCTCCTCCATTACCGTCAGAGCAAGCTCCTGCCCCTGCACCGCCGCGGCCAGCTGGTCCGAAATGGTGCTAATCTGCGTGGAAACGTCGGAAATGGCGTGGAGGGAATCAGCGGTATTCGCGGTCAATACCACGCCGGTCTGGATGATCGCCTTGGTGTTGTTGACCATTTCCGTGGCGCTTTGGGCTGCCTTGGCGCTTTGGGTGGCCAGTTGCTTCACTTCATCGGCCACAACCGCAAAACCTTTTCCAGCGGCTCCGGCCCGGGCCGCCTCCACAGAAGCGTTGAGAGACAGAATATTCGTTTGGAACGCAATGTCTTCAATGTCCTTTGCAATTTTTGTGATCTGCTGCGCGTTAGTGCTGATGTCGTCCATTGCGGAGGACAGGGCGGCCATCTGCTCATTGGCGCTTTGAACACGCCGGGTAATCTCTTCTGTCTGGGAGCGGGTCTGTCCGCTGCTCTGTGTAACATCGGCCAGCTGCTCCTTCACATGAGTTACCTCCTGGACCAGCTCTTCGGTAGACTGGTTCTGCTCCTGAGAGGCCTGGTGCAGCTGTGCGGACTGTCCGTTCAGCTGTTCCGCCATGGTGGTCAGCCGGTCTGCGGCGGCACGAAAGCCAAGGAGCGTTTCGTTCATCGATTGGGTAATTGTGTGCAGACTGCCGCGAATCAGCACAAAATCACCCTCGTAATTCACTTGGGGCCCAGTACGCAAATCACCGTCCGCAACATGCGTCAGTACCTGCTGGATATCGGATATGTAACGGTTTATGCTCTCCAGCGTGGCGTCCAGCGTCTGTGTCATAACCTCCAGCTCATCCCCAGTGCTGACAGGGAGGACGTCCGTGTGAAGATCGCCGCTGGAAAGAGCCACCATCCGGTTGGTTACGCGCTTTACCGGACGGGAGATGGAGCGGGCGAACCGCAGGATGAGCAGCATGGAAACAACCAGGCCCGCCAGAGTGGCCAGGATTGATAGAAGGATTGCTCCATTAATAAAATGGCTATAATCCGCCTTGGGAATCTGAATGACCAGGGACCAAAGGGTCCCCCGAATGGGGGAAAAGGCCACCAGCATCTTTTCTCCGTCGACGGCAAATTCGGTTGCCCCTGTCTCACCGGTAGTAACCCGCTCCACCGCGTCTCCATTGCCGCCGCTAAGCTGGGTCAGCGAGCTCTGGCTCAGGGCCAGAGACTGGTTCGGGTGCCCGGCGACGGTTCCCCTCTGGTCAACCATATAGGCCATGCCGCTTCTGCCCAGATTAATGCTGCTAATCACATCGTTAAGCAGGTCATATTTATATACCCCCATCAAATAAAGAACGGTTTCGCCGTTCTCCTTCACCGGCATTCCGATCATAATGCCCAGCTTTCCTTGAAAGATAGTGGAGGAATGGATGGTCAGATTATCGGTTTCCTTCAAAAGCGCAAAAAAACTGCTCTCCAGGTTTTCTAGCGCATCGTCGGGTCCGGCCCCTTGCACCAGCCGGCCGTCCAAGTCGTACAGGGCAATTGTATAAAGCTCATAAACCTCCGCAGCCTCTTCCAGTACCGCCCTGCGGTTTTCAGAGATGGCGGCCGTATCCAGGGCCGACGTCTGCGCTCCCGCAGAAACAGCGGCCGCGTTCATCCGGGGATCGGCGGCAATGGTCATCGTGCGGTCGGCCAACATATGCATATTGGCCTCCACGGTTTTGGCGGACTGCCGGGCCATGGGCTGAAGGCTGTCTAATAGGATGTTGTTGGCGAGTGATTGCAAAGAAAGGGCCATGATTACACAGCATATGACCACCAAAATGAGGATATTAAGGGTGGTATTCCGCAATATCCGCCGATCCAGGCTCCGTTTTGCCTCCCGGCTGTTGAGGAAGTCAGATTGCTTTTCTGTCACGTTCCGGTCGCTCCTTTTCTGGATAATTTTTGTTCATAGACAGAACAAAAGCCGCTCAATCCACCAGTTGGAACTTGCGCGCCGCGCTGAACGGATGGATGATAGACTTTATACCTTAAGTATAGCACAAATTTCCTCTTAAGGGAAGCGGTTTTTACACGGAACTTACTGGGGACGTTTTCTGCTGCATATTATTGACATGATTGGGAGGGATATGGTATTATGACAGAGATTCTTTTGTGTTAAGTGGTGGAGCCGCAGGGAGAAAGCGGAATGACGCCATTTCCAGAAAAGCGCCTCTGCGTGTGGAGAGCTGCTGTGGCAACTATGACCGGGGAACGGTCGGTATGGAGGACAGGCGTATGGATTATTCAGGGAAACGTTTTGAACGGGCTGGAGAAGAAACCCCGGACATGGAGAGCCATGAGCGATACAGCGGCATACGGAGCGTTCAGAATCTGGAGGCAGTGATCAACGAGGGACTCCGCGTCGCCCTGCTGGAGGAGACGCCAGACCAGTCCCTAGAGGTGCTGCTGGAGCACCTGGGAAAAGCGCTGAACGGGGAAAGGACCTATATATTCGAGCAAAACGAGTCCGGCGGGGATGACAATACCTATGAGTGGGTGGCCGACGGAGTGAAGCCGGAAAAGGAGAGTCTCCAAAATGTCCCCTCAGAGGTGTGCGCAAGGTGGTATCAAAAGTTCGGCGTGGGCAAGCATATTGTTATTGAAAATCTGGAAGATATCCGGGAGACAGACCCGCTTCAGTATGAAAATCTAAAGCAGCAGAGCATCCATTCCCTAGTGGTGATTCCCCTGTATGACGGCAAAAAGATCATAGGTTTTTACGGGGTGGATAATCCCCCTGTAAGGTCGTTGGAATACACGTCGAATATGCTCCAGACCGCGGCGTATTTTATCGTATCTTCTTTGAAGCGGCGCAATCTGGTTCGGGAACTTCAAAAGCGGAGCTATAACGTGCTCCACGCCCTTAGTGTGGACTACCTGGACATTTATGAGGTAAGCTTTGACACAGGTGAATGCGAAGTTTACCGCAGCAGCGGACAGGTGGGGATGGATTGGGCGGCCTATTTTCAGGATGGTTATGCGGCGGCTATGGAACGGTATATTTCCGAGTGTGTAGTTCCCCGGGACCAAGAGCGGCTTCGCGCTGTGACGAAGAAAAGCTATGTGCTAGCCCAGCTTAGGGCCAAGCGGAAGTTTTCGGTCCGGTACCAAGTAAAAGACTCTTCTTCTGGGCTAAAGTACCTGGAGATCCATTTTTCTGCCACGGAAAAGACAGAGACAGAGAACTGCGCGATTTTTGCGCAGCGGGATGTGAACGCTCTTGTGGAGCAGGAAGAGAAGTATAAGCTGGAGGCAAGGCAGAGCCTGGAGGACATTTTGGAGGGGGCCAAGACTGGAATTTGGACGATTGAGCTGGAGGAAGGCTGCCCGCCGAGAATGTACGCGGACCGGACCATGCGGATTCTCTTGGGGGTACCGGATGAGATTGGGCCAGAGGAGTGCTATCAACACTGGTTTGGGCGCATTGGGCCAGACTATGTGGAGATGGTGCGGGAGACAGTGGGGGAAATTCTGGAAGCCGGGCGTTCCGAGGTGATCTACCCCTGGAATCATCCAACACAGGGGAAAATTTATGTCCGCTGCGGCGGCGTACCAGACAAGACGTTCAAAAAGCCGGGGGCCTGCCTGAATGGGTATCACCAGGACATCACAGAGACCATAGTGACGAGAAAGAAGCAGGAACAATCCATTATGGAGCTTTTGGAACGGGTGAGGCAGGCAAACTCGGCAAAAAGTGAGTTTCTTTCCCACATGTCCCACGATCTCCGCACACCCATAAATGGGATTTTGGGCATGCTGGCAATTCTGGAAAAAAGCCAGGATGATCCAGCGCGGCAGAGCGCGTGCCGAAAGAAAATCCGCGTGTCAACAGAACACTTGCTGTCTCTGGTGAACGATGTGCTTCAAGTCAGCAAGCTGGAGAGCGGAAGACCCGCGGCGGTGGAGGAGCCCTTTGACCTTTATAATACCTTAAAAGACTGCGTTACGATTCTGTCCCCTTTGGCGGAAGAACGTGGAATCCGGCTGGAGCTGGACGCGTCTGGCCTGCGGCACAGGAGAGCGGTTGGAAACCCGCTGCACCTGAAACAAATCCTAATGAATGTGATTGATAACGCCGTTAAGTATAACCGGCCCAGCGGTTCTGTATTTGTCCGGGCAGAGGAGACCGCTTTTCAAGACGGAATGGCAAGCTGCCATTTTGTAGTGGAAGACACCGGAATCGGTATTGGAGAGGATTTTCAAGAGCATATTTTTGAACCCTTTACTCAGGAACATCAGGGGGCGAGAACCAACTATAATGGTGTGGGGGTTGGGATGTCCATTGTAAAGAAGCTGGTTGATCAGATGAAGGGGACCGTTGAGATAGACAGCCGGATTGGTAAAGGAAGCGTGATTCAGATTACGCTTCCGATTCGAGTGGATGAGGCGTGGAGCGGAGAGGCCGCAGACGGGGCCTGGACTATGCCGGAGAATATTGCCGGGATGCGCGTGCTTTTGGTAGAGGATAATGAGATTAACTGCGAGATTGCGGAATACATTCTTAGAGACGCGGGCGTGGAGGTGGTAACGGCCAACGACGGAAAAGCCGCCGTAGACACGTTTGCGGCATCGAAACCAGGAAGCTTTGACTGTGTGCTTATGGATTTGATGATGCCGGTTATGAGCGGATATGAGGCGTCGCGGGTGATTCGCAGCCTGGACCGGGCGGACGCGGAAGCCGTGCCGATCATCGCGCTGTCGGCCAACGCGTTTGAAGAGGATGTGGCATTGGCAAAGGGGGCTGGGATGAATGCTCATTTGGCAAAGCCGGTGGACATCCGCGAAATGTTCCAGGTTATGAGCCAGCTGAGGGGCTGTTAGAAGCACGAAACACAGAGCGCCCAATGGTCCAATCATTATAAATTCTGACTACTTAATGAACTTGTGGAGCGGGGAAATTTATGAAAAATAGGGCTTTGCCTCGATTTTTAAAAATCAGCATAGCGGTAATTGTTTGCTTAACTATCTTTGTGTTTTCCTTTCTTGGAATATCCATTCATCATATGAGCGAAAATGCCATTGAGGATATTGGGACCGCTTATATGTCCGGAATGAATGAGCAGGTATCTCTACACTTTGAAACCATTATTGAACTTCGCCTGACTATGGCGGAATCCATTGCGCATATTGCGGCAGGAGAGGGCAATTCCAGTTATGGCACAAAGGAAGAGATTGAATATGGCGCACGGGCAAGGCGGTTTTTGTGCGCGGCCCTATATTCCCCAAATGGAGAAATTGAAACCATTTACGGTGACCCAGTAAAGCTCAACCACCCCGATCTGTTTTTAGAGAGCCTGCGGAACGGGGAGCGCAAGGCGGCGTCCGCTGTGGATAGCAACGGGGACGGAGTGATTTTGTTCGGCGTCCCCTGTGCATATCCTATGTCCGGCGGAAGCGACAGTCTTGCCATGGTTGTGGGTCTCTCTACCAAATATATGGGTGAGGTCCTCTTTCTTGATTCCGACGATTCCTTGAGCTATTCTTTTGTTATACGAAAGGACGGCAGCTACGTTGTTGGGAACGAGGGCGGGGCCCACGAAACTTATTTTGACAGACTATACAATGCTTTTGGTGGTCAGACCGAGGAAGCGGCCTCCTGTATTGAACAGATGAGAGCGGCCATGAATGTGGGCGAGGACTATTCTGTTATTCTGAAACAAAATGGTGGATCGCGCCGTCATCTATATTGTACCAGCCTCCCCTATTGCGACTGGTATCTGGTGACGGTCCTCCCCTTTGATGGGCTGGATTATACCATCGCGGGGATGAGCGGCCATTGGCTAACGATTGTCTACGCCGCTTCTTTCGCGGTCATTGCCATGCTTCTCTACATATTCTTTCAATATTTGAGAGTGTTCAGGAACCAGGTGTCTGAATTAAAGCGCGTGAACGCGGAAATGGACGGGGCCCGAAAAGACGCGGAAAGGGCGCGAAAAGAGGCGGAAGAGGCCAACGCGGCAAAGCAGGATTTTCTTTCTAGCATGAGCCATGACATACGCACCCCTATGAACGCTATCATAGGGATGACATCCTTGGCTATAGATACCGCGAATAATCCAGAGCAGGTTCAGGATTATCTGCGTAAAATCGCATTGTCCAGCAAGCACCTGCTGGGGCTGATTAACGACGTCTTGGATATATCCAAGATCGAAAGCGGAAAAATGACGCTGAATGTAGAGCCCATGTCGTTGAGGGAGGTGATGGACTGTATTGTCAATATTATGCAGCCCCAGGTCAAGGCGAAAAACCAACAGTTCAACGCGGCTGCCTATGAAATCCTTTCGGAAGATGTGTATTGTGACAGCGTGCGGCTGAATCAGGTGTTGATTAACCTGCTGGGGAATGCCGTTAAGTTCACGCCGGAAAACGGCTCCATTCAAGTGACGGTGTACCAGGAGGCGCTTCCGGAACAGCCCTCTTATGTTCGTACCCATTTCCTGGTGCGCGATACGGGAATTGGCATGTCGAAAGAATATCAAAAGGTAATATTTGAGTCTTTCAGCAGAGAGGACAATACTCGGGTCCGAAAAACAGAGGGTTCCGGGCTGGGAATGACAATCACCAAGTATATTGTAGACGCGATGGACGGCGCCATTTCAGTTCATAGCGAACAGGGCAAGGGCAGCGAGTTCCATGTTGTGCTCGACCTGAAAAAGGCGGCGGAGCGGGAGACGGATACAGCGCTTCCGGACTGGAATGTACTAGTGGTTGATGGAGACGAGCGGCTGTGCGCCAATACGGTTGGGATTTTGGAATCCATTGGGATCCGCTCTCAATGGTGCTTAAGCGCCGGGCAGGCAATAGAACAGATGGCCTGCGGCCGCTATCATTTGGTCCTTTTGGGATGGGAATTATCGGACATGAATGGGATGGAGGCGGCCCGGGCGGTCCGCTTGAAGTGTGGAGAGGGCGGCCCGGCGGTACTGCTCTTGACCTGTGATTGGAGTGAGATAGCGGGCGAGGCCAGTGAAGCGGGAATTTCCGGCTTTATTTCCAAACCTCTGTTTAAGTCCACTTTGGTTGACGCGCTGAACGCATTTGCCGGTATCGGTGTGGAAAAACCTGCTGGGGCGGAGCTGGCGGTTGATCTGGTGCTTCGAGGAAAGCATATTTTATTGGCAGAGGATAATGAATTGAACTGGGAAGTAGCAAGGGAAATGCTCTCTGTCCTGGAAGTGGAATTGGATTGGGTGGAAAACGGAAAGCTTTGCGCTACAAAATTTGAGGAATCTCCTATTGGATATTATAGTGCAATCCTTATGGATGTGCGAATGCCGGTTATGGATGGCTACGAAGCGACTGCGGCCATCCGGGGGCTGGAACGGGAGGACGCGGATATTCCCATTATCGCAATGACGGCCGACGCGTTTTCAGAGGATATTCAAAAATGTTTAGAGTGCGGTATGAACGATCATTTGGCAAAACCCATTGATGTGCAGGCCGTTGCCTACAAGTTAAAAAAGTATCTAAAATAGGAACGATTGGGCAGGCGCTAACAAAGGAAGCGGGTATAGCGGGCCGCTTGCTGGTGGCTGAACGCCCCAAGTTCCTGTAAATCCGGGCGCGGCTTGCGCCCGGATTTTTAGTAGCCTCGGGCGTCTGTTGCTGCCCGTAGGGAGAGAAAAACGTCCTTGTGTTCTTTCTTGGCCCCATAGTTCATGTGGACGCTGGGTTTCATAGTGTTTTGCCATAAAAAAGGCGATTTCAGTTTGTTCGATACCTCGCTATCGGTTGATTTACTACAAAATCAACGGAAACGCTAAGATAATACCGCACAATTCTAAGTACCGTATTGGGCAGTCAGATTTTTCGTGAGAGAGTACAGATTGAGCGCCGTCCATCTCACCATTGACAAGCGAAAGCTGTGCGCTATCACGGAAAATCTGCAAGCAAGACGGTGCTTAGAATGGTGCGGTGTTGCCCTAAATCATCACGAAAGAAAGAACGCTAGGAATTTCCCAGGCGTTCTTTTTATATATTCCATAATATCTTCACTCCGCCGTCTTGGGCGAACACGATTTTATGGATCATGATCCCCGCCACCGCTTTCTTGCGGTTGTAATCAACAGACCGCCAAGATTTTGCCAAATTCGCCACCGCGCCCGTCTGATCCTCCCGGCTTTTCCAATCTTTCAGCCGGTCATATAGAGCCTGTTTCTCTTTTTTCAGCTGAGCGGACCTTTGATTCGCCAATGACAGAAGAGCATCGTTAAACGGACTGGTTAGCAGGGCGTCTACCAGCTTATGCTCCAATTTTTCAATGGCCTTAATCTGTAGCTTCAGTGCGTTTACCTCAGGGCAATCGGCCTTCTTAACCGTTGGGCCCACGTCCTTCAGATCGGCCAGCTTTTCGAGGATGCAGTCATAGACCATGTTCTCTAGATCCTCGGCATAGATGGTCACTTTCGGTCCAGTGCAGGTGCGCTTGTGGGTCTTTCCAGTGCAGTTGAAGTACCGCCGGGCCTGGCCGTTCTTGTTAGGCCTCCCCTTGACGGTGGTCATGGTATGCCCGCATTTCTCGCAGACCACCTTCCCGGCCAGCCAACTGGTGCGGTTGCTGAAGCTGTTTCCAATCTGGCGGTTCTTCTCCAGCTTCCGCTGGCATTTCAGCCAGATATGGGAATCCACCAGGCCCGGATGGGACAGTAGAACCAGCTTCATGTCCGACCAATCCGGGCTTTCTGGGTCATGCTTGGTATGGCCGTAGAGCTGCGCCCCATACTTGCCGGTGAACAGGGATAAGTCCGCCGTTATTTGCGCGCCGTGGCGGTCGTAGTAGTCATACACATCGGCATCCGCTTTGACATAGATGGGGTTCTTAAGCATTGCGGACAGCTTCGCAGTGGTCCAGCTGCTGCCGTTTAATGGCTCTTTGCCCTCTGCCAGCAAGATTTTCAGCAGCTGCCGTAGAGATATGTTTTCCTGGGCATAGTTCTCAAAAATGTAGCGAACCTGCTCTGCCTCTCCGGGGCTAGGCTCCAGCTTCTTGGTCTTGACGCTGTGGATCATGGTTGGCACCAGGAGAAAACCATAGGGCTGGCGGCCACCCATGTAGAATCCCATTTCGCTGCGGTGGGCATATGCCTGAGTGACCCGGCTGATAATGGATGTCCGCTCAAACTCGGCGAACACCATCAGCAGTTTTACCAGCATTTCCCCATAAGGCGAGGATGTATCAAAGGATTCCTGGGAGGACAGGAACTCTACACCGTATTCCTTAAACTCCTGTAAAATGTTTACAAAGTCGGATAGAGAACGGCTAATCCTGTCCAGCTTGTAGACAATCACCTTGCCAACCGTACCCTGTCGGATCAGCTTCATCATTTTCTGAAAACCATCCCGGTTGACGTTGCCGCCGGAAAAGCCGTTGTCCACAATGGAAATTATTTTCTCGTCCCGCTCGTCAGGCCTGAGCATGGATTTGCAGTACTCTAGCTGAGTATCGCAGCTAATACTATTTTCCCGCTCTACGGACTTACGGGCATAGAGTACAATGGCCATTTTGACACCCTTCCCTTCTTTATGGTAAAGTGCCAGCAAAGTGGACGTCCTACTTTTTTTTATGGGAAGGGTCCATTTTGCTCCGCAAAAATCCAGCAAGAACTCTTGGGACTAGGGCTTGTTGGAACATAGAGGAAATGACGGATTTTTGACCAGAAGTGGTCCGCTTCCAGGAAAAAACCGCAAGGGGTCCTTGCTATATTACAAGGGTTTTCGGCGCGGAAGAGGGCCGCTTCTGGGTAAAAAGACGGCGTTTTCCATGTTTCAAACCAGCCCTAAGTCGGCCTTAGGTAGGAAGTTTCTTAGTGGATTTGGTGAGCAGAATAAACAATTCCCGCACAAGCTGTTCCCGGTCAGAGTTCTCCTGCTCCGGGATTGTAAGATGCTCCACGTGGTGTTTCACATCTTTTATGTCAATGTATTCTTGCTTCAAATTTGCCATGGTAATGCCTCCTAAAATTGACCCGCAGAGGGGCGTGGCGGTAGAATCCAGGTCCATTCCGCTTATTATGATGATATGCGTAAAGCCGCTGCGTATTTCCTGGTCGAGCAGATTTATGGCAAACCGTATATTGGGCTGTCAAGAATAACCTGGAAAAGGACAACTGGATAATTTCTTTTTATTTCCGCCGGGTTGAATCTTCACAAGCCCTAGAAAGTATAAGGAAAATTCGCACCTACTTAAATGGCCCATTTCGGCGAGGGACTGCGTATTCTCACCGACCGGCTGGACAGCAAAAATTTCTACGCCTTCAACCCTTCCTTCGACAAAGGATAATCCAGAAAAGAGCCATGCCCCGCAAAAGGGCATGGCTCCTTTTTTTGTAAACCTACTTAAGACAACACCGCACAATTCTAAGCACCGTCTTGCTTGGACATTTTCCGTGATAGCGCACAGCTTTCGCTTGTCAATGGTGAGATGGACGGCGCTCAATCTGTACACGCTGACGAAAAATCTGACTGTGCAATACGGTACTTAGAATTGTGCGGTATTGCCTTAAAAATGTTCTGGCTGGGGTTTGGTTAAAAATAGGGGAAATGAGGTGTTTTTGCCCAGAAGAGGTGAACTTCAAGGAGAAAACCACAAGGGGTACTGTCATTTTCGACACAGAAAGCGGCCGCTTATAAGCAAAAAACGGTAATTTCAATTTTTCAAACGAGCCCTCGTTTTGAAGCAAATAGTTTTGCTGTTGGTCCAAAAGAGGCGCAGTCCCTTTTTGAACCGCAGGAATGGATACCTCTTATTGCAGTGTCAAAACTAGCACCGTCACATCGTCCTCGTGGCCGTCGCTTCGCCGCTTTTTGGCCTCATCCGCCACCCGCTGGGCCAGCAGGTTGGGGTTTTCGTCTTCCTCCCAGGCCATCACCTGGTCGACCAGCCATTCATATCCTGTGGCTACTACGCCGTCAGACACCATCACGATTAAGTCCCCGGCGGAAAGATCCCGCTGGCAGCGGACGAACTCCACCCCTGGCATAATGCCCACCGGCACGCTGCTGGCCTCGATTACCTCGCTGCGCCTTCCTCTGCGCACCACTGTGCAGGCGGCCCCCGCTTTGCGGAACTCGGTCCGGCCTGTAAACAGATCAATGCTGGTCACGTCCATAGTGGCTAAAGACTCATCCCCGGACTTGGCGATCAGGGCCGAGTTCACGGTTTGCAGCATACTGTCAAAACCAATGCCGGCCTTCAAAAGGCTCTCTGCCATAGCCGAGGTCATGGCCCCGTCCACAGCGGCCCGTCCCCCGGTGCCCATGCCGTCGCTAAGTACCGCAATCAGCCGGCCGCAGCCATCATAGAACACATTGGTACTGTCCCCGCAAAAGGCTCCTCCCCCAGCGCAATATTGGGCAAATCCCCGGCCTACCTCTAAAAGGGGCCGCTGGCACATCTGGATGCGGCAGGCGTCCGCTGTATTGCTGACACAGGGGGGCGAGAATACCCGCCCGCAGGCAGCGGAAATCTCCCGGGTAAAAGCGGAGCGGTTCAGGCGCTTTTGGCGCTCCCGGCTGATTTCCGCCTCTATCGACATACGGCCGAACTTGTCCACCCGGCAGCAGACCTCCAGGGGCGTCACCCCGTTTTCCCGAAGGATGGTGGCCACCCGGCTGGCAGCCTCTTCATCAAAATGCTGGTACATGGAAAATTCCCCGGCCATCTCTTCCAAAATACCGGCTGTGGTGTGGAAATGCCCTTCCACCACCTCCCGCACCTGGGCGGAACGCAGCTCGGCGGATTCTTTCATTAAGTAACGGGCATAGTTTTTGTTCAGCTCGTCCCGCATCTCTCCCACCCGGCAGCAGCGGCCAGAAAATTCCTTGGTAAAGTCGCAGGTCTCCAGGCGCTCCTTTTCCTTCAGGGGCCGGGAGAGCTGGGCAAAATTTTGCAGGGTTTCGTCCTTGTACTTCCGCCAACAGACCGTGCTCATGCCGCAGCCAGCGCAGATGGTCTCGGTAGAGCGGTTGTAGACCCCCTGTAGGTTGGGGGCGCAGATATTGCTAAGCTTTTTAGAGATCTCTTCCACCGAGGCGGATACGCTGGTCAGGGCCTGAGCGGCGTACTTCAGCCGCATGACAATGTTCCCCCGCAGGGCCCCGCCGGAAAGAGAATCTGCCCGCAGGCCGAAGAGTTCTCCAATCCGGCGGCTTTTGGGTAGAAACATGTACAGCACCGTGGCCACGGCTACCTCAATGGCGCCGGTGAAAATTTGGGCGTCCCCGGCCCCCACTTGCAAAGACGCCACTCCATGAGATATAATAAAGGCCACAGCCGCGGCCACTTTGCCCATGGGCGCGAACACCCCGGCCATAAGCCCGCCCAGGCCATAGGCCCCCGAAAGGTAAGAGAGGCCGGCGGTGGAGAGCCCCTGTATGGCCCCGGCGGAGACCCCGGCCACGGCGCCCCCGGCAATCCCCCCAGCCCGGGCGCAGTATACGACCAAAAGCACCATTAAAATGCGGCCCACCGAAACCCCAAAAACGTTCACCTGAGAAAAAGCCAGCACCACAATACCCAAGCTGACGGTTAGGCAGGCCACATCGCCGCTGTCGAATACTCCCCTGCGGGCCCGGCCCTCTGCGGAAAAGCCCAAAAGCAGATTTCCCGCCCGGGTAAGAAAATAGGCGCTGCCTGCCCCCAGGAAGGACTCCGCCAGGTACAGGGCCGCGGTGTAGGTCACAGAGCCGTTAAGGAACACCATGGTCATACCCGTCAACAGTAGTGGAAGAAAGGCTGCCAGGGGCGCAAAGAGGGGGTGGGTGTTGATATTTTTCAGCTCCGAAAGGGACCAGCGGATGGCCGAAACCGCCACCAGGGCGGCCACATAGCGCACGGGTACATACACCGGCGAGGGCAGCAAGTAGCCCAAAAAAGCCCCCAGCGCTGCCGCCCATAGGCCCTCTCGGGGCACACTGGCAGCCACAGCTACCCCAAAAGGGGCGTATTTGCCAAACATCAGCCCCCGGGAGCAAACCATCCCTGCCGCAAAACTGCCTGCCGAAATCATAGCCTTGTGGGCATAGCCTGTCCGCAGCTGCCCGCCCAGGTTTAGCAGGTTTTCCTTAATTTTTGTCAATTCCATCAATGACACCGCCTCACATTAAAATAGGATTATGGGAAACCACCTATGCTGGTAGCCTAGAAATTATACCTCTATAAAAGAGAAATAAATGTCGCTTGCCGGGTGAGAGAAATCCACAGTTTCTCAGGAAAAATGCTGGTTGTGGGAAAAGAGGCGCGGGGAAGGGAGTGGTTCTGGCGAAAGAAGAAGATGAAAATTTATGTTAAGTTGGGAACCTGGCGGCTCTGCCCCGGGCAAGAGCTCTGGAGAGAACCCCACAGGATAAAGGAAAAAATTCAAAAAAACACTTGCAAAACACCGCCGGTTGTGGTAATATACACTGGTACGACTGCTAAAGGGCGATTTCCATCTAAAAAGTGGGGAGGTCCTTACAAAAATCCCAAGAATTGGGTACGGCGGCATGCCGTGGCGTTGAAGCGGGAGGTTGCGGCTTCATGGGTTTGCTAAGCAAACCCGGCCGGTTTTTCCGTGGAGTATGTCCGATTTTAAACCGGGCGAAGGGAATCTGAATAGCGGGAACCGCTGGGACTGCTCCCAGTAGGCCGGGTTGTGCTGTTTGGAGGATCATGTGGTTTTTGAACTCTGTCCCCGGGTTCCGTGCTTTGGCGCGGTTCGCCGGTTTTTCTATGTCAAAGGGTGAAACACCCGGGACAGTGGTGAAAAACTTAATCTTACAGAACGCCCAAAAGTACTATTTTAGGAGGCGGTAATAAAGTGGCAGTCAAAGAAAAAATCCGGATCAGAATTAAGGGGTACGACCACCAGCTGGTGGACCAATCGTCAGAGAAGATCGTAGCTACCGCAAAGCGCACGGGCGCCAGGGTTTCGGGCCCGGTGCCGCTGCCCACGGAAAAGCAGATCATTACCATTCTGCGGGCTGTTCATAAGTATAAGGACAGTCGTGAGCAGTTTGAGATGCGTACCCACAAAAGGCTGATCGACATCCTAAGGCCCAGCAACAAGACCGTGGAAGCCCTGATGGGCCTGGAACTCCCCGCCGGCGTTGAGATTGAGATTAAGCTCTGATCCCAACCAACCGAGAAAGCGGAGGGTCACGTCGGTAGGCGCGGGAAAGCTTATCGACCAATAACCTAGCGGGGCAAACTGCCCCGGGAGCAGAAAGGAAAGAATAGGCAATGAAAAAAGGCATCATTGGCAAGAAGATCGGCATGACCCAGATCTTCGACGACAAGGGAAAGGTGATCCCCGTCACGGTGGTAGAGGCCGGCCCCTGTGTGGTCACCCAGAAGAAAACGGTGGAAAACGATGGCTATGACGCGGTGCAGGTGGGCTTTGGCGACCAGAAGCCCCAGCGGGTGAACAAACCCATGACCGGGCATTTTAAAAAGAGCGATGTAGCCCCCAAAAAGACCCTGAAGGAGCTGCGGCTGGAGGACACCAGCGCCCTGAATGTGGGCGACCTGATTAAGGCGGACGCTTTTGCCGCGGGCGAGCGGGTGGACGTGACGGGCCAAAGCAAGGGCAAGGGCTACGCGGGCGTGATTAAGCGGTGGAACTTCCACCGGCTGAAGGAGACCCACGGCAGCGGCCCTGTGGCCCGCCACGGCGGCTCTAACGGCGCGTGCTCGTCCCCTTCCAGGGTGTTTAAGGGCCTGAAGATGGCCGGCCACCTGGGCGCCGAGACGGTCACCGTGCAGAATCTGACGGTGGCCAAAGTGGACGCCGAAAACAATTTGATCGCCATCAAGGGCGCGATCCCCGGCCCCAACGGCGGTATCGTCATTGTGCGCGACAGCGTGAAAGCATAAGGGGAGGAGGAAGTAGAATGGCAAGCGTAGCAGTTTTAAATATGCAGGGCAAGGAAGTGGGCCGGCAGGAGCTTTCTGACGCGGTCTTTGGCATTGAGCCGAATGTCCCTGTGATGAACGATATGGTCAAGAACTATTTGGCCAACCAGCGCCAGGGCACCCAAAGCGCCCTGACCCGCAGCGAGGTCTCCGGCGGCGGCCGCAAGCCTTGGCGTCAGAAGGGCACCGGACGGGCCCGCCAGGGCAGCACCCGGTCCCCCCAGTGGACCCACGGCGGCATTGTCTTTGCCCCGAAGCCCCGGGAGTACCGCTATACCCTAAACAAAAAGGTGCGGCGGCTGGCAATGAAATCCGCCCTTTCCTCCAAGGTGCAAGACGGCGAGATGGTGGTCATCGATAAGATCGCCCTGGACGCCTACAAGACCAAGGAGATCGCGGCCATGCTCAAGGCCATTGGCAGCGAGAAAAAGGCCCTGATCGTGCTGGACAGCGTGGACGAAAAGGTGATCGCCTCCGCCAGGAACATTCCCGGGGTAAAAACCGCCCAGGTGAATACCCTGAACGTATACGATATTTTGGGCGCCGATAAGTTCATTGTAGTACAGGGCGCCGTAGCGAAGATAGAGGAGGTGTACGCGTAATGGAGGCCCATGACATCATTATCCGCCCCATCATCACCGAAAAGACCATGGATGGCAACGCCCAGAAGAAATACACCTTCGAGGTAGATAAAACCGCCACCAAGATCGATGTAAAGCGGGCCGTAGAGGCCGCCTTTGGCGTAAAGGTGGGCAAGGTGAACACCCTCCATGTGCGCGGCAGGCTGCGCAGGCAGGGCCGCAACCAGGGCTATACCAAGAGCTGGAAAAAGGCTGTGGTAACCCTGACCGAGGACAGCAAGACCATCGAGTTCTTTGAGAGCATGGTCTGATAAAAGGCCGCGCCAGTTATCTTAATTACCAGGAGAGTGAACAGTAGACATGGCAATTAAAAATTATAAGCCTACTACCGCGGCCAGGCGGAACATGTCCGTCACGGACTACACCGTCCTCTCTAAGGACGGGCCGGAGAAGAGCCTTTTGGCCCCTCTGAGCAACAAGTCCGGCCGCAACAGCTATGGCAGAATCACCGTGCGCCACCGGGGCGGCGGCAACCGGAAAAAGTACCGGATTATCGACTTTAAGCGCCAGAAGCATGATGTGCCCGCCACTGTGCTGACCATTGAGTATGACCCCAACCGTTCGGCGTTTATCGCCTTGGTGCAGTATGAGGATGGCGAGAAGCGCTACATCATTGCCCCCAACGGCATTAAGGTAGGGGACAAGGTGGTTTCCGGCGCCGAGGCGGACATTAAGCCCGGCAATGCCCTGCCCCTAAAGAATATCCCCACAGGCACCTTTATCCACAATGTGGAGCTGTATCCCGGCAAAGGCGCCCAGCTGGCCCGGGCCGCGGGCATTATGGCCCAGCTGATGGCCAAAGAGAACGGCATGGCCCTGCTGCGCCTGCCCAGCGGCGAGCTGCGCAATGTGCCGGAAACCTGCATGGCCTCTATCGGCCAGGTGAGCAATATTGACCACGAGAATGTGAAAATTGGCAAGGCTGGCCGTAAGCGCCACATGGGCTGGCGGCCCACCGTGCGCGGCAGCGTGATGAACCCCAACGACCACCCCCACGGCGGCGGCGAGGGCAAGAGCCCCGTGGGACGCCCGGGCCCCGTGACTCCCTGGGGCAAGCCGGCCCTGGGTTACAAGACCCGCAAGCACCATAAGGCCAGCGATAAGTTTATCGTTCGCCGCAGAAACGGCAAGTAAGCACGGGAAAGGAGCATGGAATAAATGAGCAGAAGTCTGAAAAAAGGACCTTTCGTACAGCCCGTGCTGCTGAAAAGGATCCAGGCTATGAACGAGGCTGGGGAGAAGAAGATTGTAAAGACCTGGAGCAGGGCCTCCATGATCTTCCCGGACTTTGTGGGCCATACCATTGCGGTGCACGATGGACGCAAGCATGTGCCGGTATATATTACCGAGGACATGGTGGGCCACAAGCTGGGCGAGTTCGCCCCCACCAGAACCTTTAAGGGCCACACCGGCAGCAAGACCGGCAAGTAAGAGAAAGGAGAGTGCAAGATAATGGAAGCGAAAGCAACGCTGAACTATGCCCGCATCTCTCCCCGCAAGGTGGGCCTGGTGCTGGACCTGATCCGCAATAAACCGGTAGATTTGGCGGAAGCGATTTTGGCAAACACCCCTAAGGCCGCCTGCGAGGACCTGCAAAAGCTTTTGAAGTCCGCTGTTTCCAACGCGGAGATTAATAACCAGATGGACAAAGGCAGCCTGTATGTCTCCAAGTGCTTCGTCACCCCGGGGCCTATTCTTAAGAGAATCCGCCCTGTGCGCAAGGGCCAGGCCAACAGGATTTTGAAGCGGACCAGCCACATTACCATTGTGGTGGCGGAGAAAGAGTAAGAGGAGGAAAATCATGGGTCAAAAAGTCAATCCCCACGGCCTTCGCGTGGGTGTTATCAAAGACTGGGATTCCCGCTGGTTTGCCAAGGACAACGTGTTTGGAGACACGCTGGTGGAGGACTACAACCTGCGCAAGACCTTGAAAAAGCAGCTGTACCAGGCGGGTATTCCGAAAATAGAGATTGAGCGCGACGCCTCTAAGGTGCGCATCCACATTCACTGTGCAAAGCCCGGCATGGTCATTGGCAAGGGCGGTACAGAGATTGAGAAGCTGCGCCAGCAGTGTGAAAAGATGCTGAAGAAGCCCGTGGTCATCAACATTGTAGAGGTGCGCCAGCCCGACATGAACGCCCAGCTGGTGGCAGAGAACATCGCCTCTCAGTTAGAGCGCCGCATCTCCTTCCGCCGGGCCATGAAAGGCTGCATTGGCCGCAGCATGCGCCTGGGCGCCAAGGGTATTAAGACCAAGGTTTCCGGCCGTTTGGGCGGCGCGGAAATTGCCCGCAGCGAAGAGTACCACGACGGCACCATCCCCCTGCAAACCCTGCGGGCGGACATTGACTATGGCTTTGCCGAGGCAAACACCACCTATGGCCGCATTGGCGTAAAGGTGTGGCTGTATAAGGGCGAGGTGCTGAATGACAACCGGGGCGAACGTGCACCCCGCAGCGAGCGGCCCGAGCGTCCCCGTAGGGATCGGGACGACCGCGGCCCCCGGCGCGACCGGGGCGACCGCCGCCAGAACAACAGGGAAGGGGGGCGCAGGTAAATGCTGATGCCCAAGCGCGTGAAATACCGCAGAGTGCAGAGAGGCCGCATGAAGGGCAAGGCCATGCGCGGCAACAAAGTGACCTATGGTGATTTTGGCTTGCAGGCCCTGGAGCCCGGCTGGATTACCAGCAACCAGATAGAGGCAGCCCGTGTGGCTATGACCCGTTACTGCAAGCGTTTTGGTAAGGTCTGGATCAAGATCTTCCCCGATAAGCCTGTAACCCAGAAGCCCGCCGAAACCCGCATGGGTTCTGGTAAAGGCTCGCCCGAGTACTGGGTAGCTGTGGTAAAGCCCGGCCGGGTGATGTTTGAGCTGGGCGAGGTGCCCGAGGCCACCGCCCGGGAGGCCCTGCGGCTGGCCAGCGCAAAGCTGCCCGTAAAGTGCAAATTCGTAACAAAAGAAACGGAGGCGCAGTCATGAAGGCTACAGAGATCAGAGAACTTACAGCCGACGAGCTGAACAGCAAGCTCCGGGACCTTAAGGCTGAGCTTTTCAACCTTCGTTTTCAGCTCGCTATCAATCAGCTCGACAACCCCATGCGTATTTCGGCAGTGAAAAAAGATATAGCCCGGGTCAAGACGGTTATCCGCGAGAACGAGCTGCATGCCGGCAACGCCTAAGGGAAGGGAGGATATAAGAAGTGAGCGAACGGAATATGCGAAAGACAGCCGTGGGCCGGGTGGTCAGCGACAAAATGGATAAAACCGTGGTGGTGGCCATTCAGGATAGCGTGAAACACGGCAAGTATGGCAAGGTCATTAAGCGCACCGTAAAGCGCAAGGCCCACGACGAAGAGA
This sequence comes from Oscillospiraceae bacterium, assembly GCA_910574935.1. GTDB lineage: Bacteria > Bacillota > Clostridia > Oscillospirales > Acutalibacteraceae > Acutalibacter > Acutalibacter intestini. The sequence goes on along the minus strand of CAJTCU010000003.1, from coordinate 42,036 downwards.
ACACCTGCGGCGTAGGCGACCGCGTGCGCATTATGGAGACCCGTCCCATTTCCAAAGACAAGAGATGGCGGCTGGTAGAGATTATCGAAAAGGCGAAATAAAGCCGGGCCGATCTATGTTTGGTCTTAGATAAAGGAGGAACACACTGTGATTCAACAGCAGTCTTACCTCAAGGTGGCCGACAACACCGGCGCGAAAGAGCTGATGTGCATTCGCGTTTTGGGCGGCACTGGCAGGAGGTATGCCAATATAGGCGACGTGGTGGTGGCTTCCGTAAAGAAGGCCGCCCCCGGCGGTGTGGTGAAGAAGGGCGATGTGGTGAAGGCCGTCATCGTGCGGTCCGCCTCCGGCGTGCGCCGGGACGACGGAACCTACATCCGCTTTGATGAGAACGCCGCCGTTATCATCCGCGACGATAAAAACCCCAGGGGCACCCGCATTTTTGGGCCCGTGGCCCGCGAGCTGCGCGACAAGGAATACCTGAAGATCCTGTCGCTGGCCCCGGAAGTTCTATGATGGAGGTAAACGGGCAATGAGCAACAAGATGCACGTGAAAACCGGCGACACCGTAATGGTGATCAGCGGTAGGGACCGGGGCAAGAAAGGCAAGGTTATGCAGGTGAGCCCCAAAGAGGGGAAGGTCATTGTAGAAAACGCCAACTTTGTGCAGAAGCACGTGAAGCCCCGCAGAATGGGCGAGCCCGGCGGCATTATTAAGGCCGAGAGCGCCATTTACGCCTGCAAGGTGCAGGTGGTCTGCCCCCGTTGCGGCAAGCCCACCCGGGTGGGCCACAAGCTGCTGGAGGACGGCACCAAAGAGCGCGTTTGCCGCAAATGCGGCGAGGCGCTGTAAGGGAGGAAAGAAAATGGCGAGACTGAAAGATATGTATAAGGCCGACGTGGCCCCCGCGCTGATGAAGAAGTTCGGCTATAAGAGCGTAATGGAGATTCCGAAGCTGGACAAGATTGTCATTAACGTGGGCGCGGGCGAGGCCAAGGAAAATGCCAAGGCTATTGACGCAATCAGCGGCGACCTGATGAAGATTACCGGCCAGAAGCCGGTGGTATGCAAGGCCAAAAAGAGCGTGGCCAACTTTAAGGTGCGCGAGGGCATGCCCATTGGCGTAAAGGTGACCCTGCGCGGGGAGCGGATGTACGAGTTTTTGGACCGCCTGTTTAACGCGGCCCTGCCCCGTGTCCGCGATTTCCGGGGCATCAACCCCAACTCTTTTGACGGACGCGGAAACTACAACATGGGTATCCGCGAGCAGCTGATTTTCCCCGAGATCGACTACGACAAGATAGACAAGGTGCGGGGCATGGACATCTGCTTTGTAACCACCGCCAAGACCGACGAAGAGGCCCGGGAGTTTCTGACCCTGATGGGCGCTCCGTTCACACGATAATAGGGAGGGATATTTTGTGGCAAAGACATCTATGAAGATCAAGCAGCAAAGGCCCGCGAAGTTTTCCACCCGGCAGTATAACCGCTGCAAGATATGCGGCAGGCCCCACGCCTACCTGCGTAAGTACGGCATCTGCCGTATCTGCTTTAGGGAGTTGGCCTACAAAGGCGAAATCCCCGGCGTAAAAAAGGCCTCTTGGTAAATAGCGGCAAAAAGTTTGGAAAACCTGCTAGATCTGAAAGATTAAGCGAGAAAGGAAAGTGGCATACTCATGCAAGTTACTGATACAATCGCCGACCTGCTGACGCGCATCCGCAACGCACAGTCTGCGAAGCATGATACCGTAGAGGTGCCGGCCAGCAACATGAAAAAGGCCATCTGCCAGATTCTGGTGGACGAGGGCTATGTGCGGCACTACTCTGTTAAAGAGGACGGCAAGCAGGGTATTATCACCATTACCCTGAAATATGCCGAGGGCAAGACCCCTGTTATCAAGGGTCTCAAGCGCGTGTCCAAGCCGGGCCTGCGCATCTATTCCGGCGCGGCGGAGCTGCCCAAAGTAATGAAGGGCCTGGGCGTGGCCATTGTGTCCACCTCCAAGGGCATTATGACAGACCGCGCTGCAAGGCAGGAAAACGTCGGCGGCGAAGTGCTGGCGTTCATTTGGTAAAAGAAGGGGTGCGGCGTAAATGTCGAGAATTGGAAGAAAACCCATAAATATTCCCGCGGGCGTCGAGGTAAAAATCGACGGCAGCGAAGTGATGGTAAAGGGCCCCAAGGGCACTTTGACCCAGAAGTTTAACCCAAAGATGAACATTACCCAGGAGGGCGCCGAGGTAATTGTTACCCGGCCCGATGACCAGAAGGAGAACCGCTCTCTCCATGGTTTGACCCGAACCCTGATTCACAACATGGTAGTGGGTGTTACCGAGGGCTTCTCTAAAACCCTGGAGGTACAGGGCGTGGGCTACCGTGTGCAGAAGCAGGGTAAAGACCTGGTGATGAACCTGGGCTACTCCCATCAGGTGGTGGTCAGCGATAACGAGGACATCAAGATTGAGGCGCCCAACGCCAATACCATCGTGATTTCCGGTATCGACAAACAGAAGGTGGGCCAGTTTGCCGCCGAAGTGCGGGAGAAGCGTCCCCCCGAGCCGTATAAGGGCAAGGGCATCCGCTACCAGGGCGAGTTTGTGCGCCACAAGGAAGGCAAAGCGGGCAAAGGCTCCAAGTAAGAATTCTTCGCGCGGCTTCGGATTTCTACTCCAAGTTTTTCTTTGCGACGCAAGTCGCGCTGCAAAACTGGAAAACTTTATGCGTGGGCAAGCGGTTAAGAAGGTTTATAGCGAACCCAGGCATAGGTTCCGCCAAGCCGACTGCCTCGAGCTGAAAGCTTTCTGTCCGCACAAAGGCCGGACGGCGTAAAAGTTTCTTAGGCCGCCGGAGTCCGTTACTTGCGCCACTGTGTTATGCAAGTAGCTTAGTTTTACAAGGCAAAACTTTTGCTTAAACAAACACCAACTGACCACAAGGACCTTAAACGTATCAAGCGTTTAATAGGAAAGAAGGTAAATTCATGGTAAATAAACCCGATACAAACAAGGCGCGGCTGCGCCGCCATAAGAGGGTGCGGGGGAAGATCTCCGGCACCGCCCAGCGGCCCAGGCTGAATGTGTTCCGCTCCAGCGCCAATATCTATGCCCAGGTTATCGATGACGTGACCGGGCATACCCTGTGCGCCGCCTCCACCCTGGAAAAGGGATTTGAGGGCCCCGGCGGAAACAAGGAAGCCGCCCGCAAGGTAGGCAAGCTGATTGCCGAAAGAGCGGCCGAAAAGGGCATTAGCACTGTGGTCTTTGACCGCGGGGGCTATATCTTCCACGGCCGTGTGAAAGAACTGGCCGAAGGCGCCCGTGAGGGCGGGCTCAACTTCTAAGCGAGGAGGAATAAAGTTTTGGCTAGTGATAGGAATTTTGATCCCAACGGCGTGGAAATGCAAGAGCGCGTGGTAGCTATTAACCGCGTTTCTAAAACTGTCAAGGGTGGACGCGTAATGAAATTTTCCGCCCTGGTAGTGGTAGGCGACGGAAATGGCACAGTGGGCTTTGGCATTGGTAAAGCCGCCGAGGTGCCCGACGCCATCCGGAAGGGCATTGAGGACGCCAAGAAGAACCTGTATAAAGTGGCCCTGCGGGGCAGCACCATCCCCCACGAGATCGTGGGCGAGTTTGGCGCGGGCAAGGTGATCCTAAAGCCCGCCGCCCCCGGTACCGGCGTTATCGCCGGCGGTCCGGTGCGCGCCGTGGTGGAGAGCGCGGGGATTAAGGACATTCGTACCAAGGCCCTGCGCTCCAACAACCCCTGCAATGTGGTGCGCGCCACCCTGGCCGGCCTGACCCAGCTGCGTACCGCCGAACAGGTGGCCGCTATCCGGGGCAAGCAGGTCAAGGAAATTCTGTAAGGGAGGACTCACGGTGAAAATCACACTGAAAAAGAGCCTGATCGGCAGCCAGAAGGACCAGATCGCCACGGCCCACGCCCTGGGGCTCTTCAAGGTTGGGGACTCTACCCAGCAGCCCGACAACGCCCAGACACAGGGCAAGGTGAAAAAGATCGGCCATTTGGTCGAGGTAAGTGAATAAGCGTAAGGAGGTGCGTTACAATGAAGCTAAACCAGCTTACGGCTGTGCCCGGCTCTACCAAAGAGGCCAAGCGCATTGGCCGCGGCCATGGGTCTGGCAACGGCAAAACCGCCGGTAAGGGCCACAAGGGCCAAAAGGCAAGAGCCGGCCGGGGCCAGCGGCCCGGGTTTGAAGGCGGCCAGATGCCACTGCAGCGGCGTATACCGAAGAGGGGCTTTAACAACATCTTCGCCAAAGAGACCGTCTCTGTGAACGTGGGCAGCTTGAACAAGTTTGAGGATGGCGCCCAGGTGGACGTGCAGGCCCTGATGGAGGCCGGCATTCTGAAAAAGAGCGGCGACGCCTTGAAAATTTTGGCCAATGGCGAGCTTACAAAGAAACTGACGGTGAAGGCTAACGCTTTTTCCGAAGCGGCTAAAGCCAAGATAGAGGCCGCAGGCGGGAAAGCCGAGGTGGTCTGATTTGCTAAACACGATCAAGAACGCCTGGCGCATCCCAGACCTACGCAAAAAAATGCTTTACACCCTGCTCATCATTGTGGTGTTCCGGTTTGGTTCGGTGATTCCCGTGCCATTTTTGGACGCCTCCGCCCTTTCTAACCTGATGAGTTCGGCTGGCGAGAATTCCGCTTTAGGCTATATCAATATGCTCACAGGCGGCGCGTTCTCCTATGCTTCTTTGTTTGCCATGGGCATTACGCCCTATATTAACAGTTCCATCATCATGCAGCTGCTGACCATTGCCATTCCAGCCCTGGAGCGCCTCTCTAAGGAAGGGGAGGAGGGCCGAAAGAAGATTGCCACCATTACCCGCTACGCTACTGTGGGCCTGGGCCTCATTCAAGGCATTGCCTATTATTTCTACCTGCGCTCTAACGCGGGCATTGTGAAGTATACCGAGGGCTTTGTGGGCTTCTTTGTGGGTGTGGTCATTGTGCTGACCTTTACCGCCGGCACCGCGCTGATTATGTGGATGGGCGAGCAGATCAACGAAAAGGGCGTGGGTAACGGGATATCCATGATCCTGTTCGCGGGCATTGTGGCCCGGCTGCCCGTTACCTTTGGCGGCGTGTGGCAGTATTTCCAGCTAGGGTTAACCAGCCCCAGCACGGCTGGCCAGTACTTGGTCCTGGCCCCGCTGTTTATTGCCCTGTTCCTGGTGGTGATCTGGGTCATCGTTTTCATGAACGAGGCCGAGCGCCGCATCCCGGTACAGTATGCCAAAAAAGTAGTGGGCCGCAAGATGTACGGCGGGCAGAGCACTTTTCTGCCTATCAAAGTGGCTATGAGCGGCGTTATGCCGGTTATTTTTGCCAGCAGTATTCTTGCGATTCCCCAGTTCATCCAAGTCTTTGTAAACCCCACTACCGGCTTTTGGAAGAGCTTTTTCGATGCTTTCTCCCAGACCGGCTGGGTGTATATCATTCTCTACTTCTTACTGATCCTCATGTTCGCGTACTTCTATATGTCTGTGCAGTATAACCCGCTGGAAATGGCCAACAACCTGCGCCAGAACAACGGAACCGTGCCTGGGCTGCGCCCCGGCCGGCCTACTGCGGAGTTTATTGCCAAGATCCTGTCTAAAGTGACCCTCATCGGCGCGCTGTTTTTGGCCTTTGTGGCCCTGGTCCCCATTATTTACACCAACCTAACTGGCATGGCCGGGCTGTCTTTGGGCGGCACGTCTGTGATCATTATTGTGGGTGTGGCCCTGGAGACTGTGAAGCAGCTGGAGTCTCAGATGATGATGCGGCACTACAAGGGCTTCCTGGATTAACGAAGCGGCCCTAAAAAAAGCGCGTGTTTTCCCTGGGGGCGCGTAGCCCCCGGAAAGCGCTTTTGGGCGCAATGAGAAGAAAGGATGAGATGATTGGTATGAAGCTGATTCTGTTAGGGGCCCCGGGCGCTGGTAAAGGCACCCAGGCCGAGGTAATTTGCAACAAGAAGAATATCCCTACCATTTCTACGGGAAACATCCTGCGCGAGGCGCTGAAAAGCGGCACGGAGATGGGCCTGAAAGCTAAAACTTATATGGAAAGCGGCCAGCTGGTGCCCGATGAAATTCTTATCGGCATTATCAAGGACCGCATGAAAGAGCCAGACTGCCAGAATGGCTTTATTCTAGACGGCTTTCCCCGCACCATTCCCCAGGCCGAGGCCCTGGACCAGATGGGAGCCGGTATTGACGTTGTGCTGGACATTGAAGTAGCCGACGAAGATATTGTAACCCGCATGTCCGGGCGCCGTGTCTGCGAAGCCTGCGGCTCCTCCTACCATGTGCTGTATAAACAGCCCAAGGCCGAGGGGGTTTGCGACGCATGCGGCGGCACCCTGGTTCAGCGCAAGGACGACCACCCAGACACCGTGAAGGAACGGCTGAACGTGTACCACAACCAGACCGAGCCCCTGAAGGAGTACTACAGCAAACAGGGCAAGCTGCGGGTGGTGCACGGCCAGGACAAGGTGGAGGACACCACCAAAATGGTGCTGGAGGCACTGGAGGACCTGGCATGATCGTGCTGAAAACCAGCCGGGAGCTGGCTATTATGCGCAAGGCGGGGAAAATCTCCCAAAAAGCCCTGCGTCTGGCTGGCGAGGCGGTGGAGCCCGGCGTATCGGCCTGGGAGATAGACAAGATGGTAAGGAACTATATCGAGTCTATGGGGGCCGCGCCCAGTTTTCTCCACTATAACGGCTACCCGGCAAGCACATGTATTTCCATTAACGACGTGGTCATCCACGGCATACCGCAAAAGAGCACCATCTTAAAAAAAGGCGATATTGTCAGTATTGACGTGGGGGCCTGCTACCAGGGCTTTCACGGGGATAACGCCTGGACCTTTGCCTGTGGAGAGATCGATCCCCGGGCCCAGGCCCTGATGGACGCCACCGAGAAGTCGTTGTTTTTAGGGATTGAGCAGGCCCGCCCGGGCAAGCGCCTGGGGGACATCGGCCATGCGGTGCAGGAGTATGTCGAAGCTCGCGGTTACTCGGTGGTACGGGAGTTCACCGGCCACGGAGTAGGCGCGAAGATGCACGAGGACCCAAGCGTCCCCAATTACGGTACGCCCGGTAGAGGCGTAAGATTAACGGCAGGTATGGTAATTGCCATAGAGCCCATGATCAACCAGGGCCGCAAGGAGATCAAGATTATGGACGACGGCTGGACCGTGCGCACAGTAGATGGGGCTCTTTCGGCCCATTTTGAGCACATGGTAGCCATCACCCCCGAGGGTCCGGTCATTTTGACCCTACCCGAATGAGGTGGCCCTTATGGAGCTAAGGCGAGGCCAGGTGGTGCGCAGCAAGGCCGGCCGCGATAAAGGCAGTTTTTTGGCAGTGCTTGCGCTGGAGCCCCCCTACGCCGTATTAGGCGACGGTAAAAAGCGGCCCCTGGAGCGGCCCAAGCGCAAAAAGCTAGCGCACTTGGCGCCCACAGGCGCGCTGCTGCCGGAAGAGGCCCTAACCACCAACCGAAAACTGCGGGCCGCCCTGGGTGCGGCCGCCCCAGGGGCACGCCCGGGGGAAGCTGATGAAACCGGCGATGACGCCCAAAAAAGCAAGGCGCTGCCGTAAACTGCGGAGGTTTTTCACTATGTCAAAGCAGGACGTAATTGAAGTTCAGGGAGTGGTGAAAGAAGCCCTTCCCAACGCGACGTTTCAGGTCGAGCTGCAAAATGGGCATACGGTTTTAGCCCATATTTCCGGCAAGCTGCGCATGAATTTCATCCGCATTTTGCCTGGCGATAAAGTTACTATGGAGATGTCGCCCTATGACCTAACCAAAGGCCGCATCACCTGGCGCTCAAAATAACTAGCGTAAACGCTGGACTCACTTCGCGGGATCGTGCAAAGATTCTCGCCTGCTGGCTCGGTCGGGTCAGAAAGGTCCCCACTGGGGACCTTCCCCGCGCTACGTAAGTGGTGGCCGTTAGCTGAGTCAATAAGCTTAAAGGCGCGACCGGAAGGCTGGCTGACCCACAGGGCAGAGAGCAAAGCGAACGGCCACGCGAAGAAAAGATTTGGTCAACTTTTTCAAAAGTTGCAGAGCGCGAGACGGCGTCTCGCGGCCTTGCCAAAGGCCGCTCCCCATGAACAAAAGATAAGCGCACATCCGCTGAGAAAGGAAAGTGATACACATGAAAGTACGCCCTTCTGTAAAGAAGATGTGTGAAAAGTGCAAGATCATTAAGCGCAAGGGCAAGGTCATGGTCATCTGTGACAACCCCAAGCACAAACAGCGGCAGGGTTAATTCGCCGCAAAAAAGGGGCCTGTGCCCCATAACCCAAAACTGTTGAAAGGAATGGTCATAAGAATGGCTCGAATTTCTGGCATTGACCTGCCCAGGGACAAGCGCATTGAGATCGCGCTGACCTATATTTTCGGCATTGGCCGCAAAACCGCCACAAACATCTGCGCCGCCACCGGTGTAGACCCCGATATTCGTGTGCGGGATCTCTCTGAGGACGACGCTTCGAAGCTGCGGGACTATATTGACAAGAACTGCCATGTGGAGGGCGACCTGCGCCGGGACGTGGCCTTTGATATCAAGCGTTTGGTAGAGATCGGCTGCTACCGGGGCGTGCGCCATCGCAAGGGCCTGCCTGTGCGCGGCCAGCGGACCAAGACCAACGCACGTACCCGCAAAGGCCCCCGCAAGACCATGGCTAACAAGAAGAAGTAACGAGGAGGGATTCACCAAATGGCACAAAAGACCAACAAGGGGACCGTCCGCCGCCGCCGCGAGCGCAAAAATATCGAGCGCGGCGCGGCGCATATTCAGTCTACCTTTAACAATACCATTGTAACCATTACCGATACCCAGGGCAACGCCATTTCCTGGGCCAGCTCGGGTGAGCTGGGCTTTAGGGGCAGCCGGAAGTCCACTCCCTTCGCTGCCCAGACCGCAGCCGAGACCGCCGCGAAAATTGCTATGGAGCACGGCATGAAGTCGGTGGAGGTGTTCGTAAAGGGCCCCGGCGCAGGGCGTGAGGCTGCTATTCGCGCGTTGCAGGCCGCTGGGCTGGACGTGAGCATGATCAAGGACGTGACCCCCATCCCCCACAACGGATGCCGCCCGCCCAAGAGACGGCGCGTGTAAAAGACCCTATTATAGGAGGTTACTCAGAATATGGCAAGATATACAGAAGCCGTTTGCAAGCTGTGCCGCCGCGAGGGCCAGAAGCTCTTTTTAAAGGGTGAGCGCTGCTATACCGATAAGTGCGCCATCTCCCGCCGGGCCTATGCCCCTGGCCAGCACGGCCAGGGCCGCAAGAAGGCCAGCGAGTATGGCATGCAGCTGCGCGCTAAGCAGATGACCCGCCGGTTCTACGGTGTGCTGGAGGGGCAGTTCCACCACTATTATGAGATGGCTACCACCATGCCTGGCAAGGCTGGCGACAACCTGCTCATCCTGCTGGAAGAGCGCCTGGACAACGTGGTGTACCGCTGCGGCTGGGCCAGCTCTCGGGCAGAGGCCCGCCAGCTGGTGGTACATGGCCACTTCACCGTAAACGGCAAAAAGGTTGATATTCCCTCTTACCTTGTCAAGGCCGGCGAGGTAGTCGCTATTAAAGATAAGAGCCGCCAGAGCGACAAGTTTAAGGCGGTTCTCGAGGCTAACTCCGCCCGCCCCGCCCCTAAGTGGCTGGACGTGGACGCCGCCAATGCCCAGGCAACCGTATCCGCCCTGCCTACCCGTGAGGACATTGACCTTGAGGTTGACGAGACCCTCATCGTCGAGTTGTACTCTAAGTAATTCACTGATTGGGATTATTGCGGGAGCAGTTGGCAGCCGCGCTGGCGCGGCTTGAAGGATGCAGCGCCCCCAAAGCGGCGCGTTGCCTGTGTAAAAGGAGGATCGCGGATGATTGAGATAGAAAGACCCAAAATAGAAATAGCGGAAATTTTTGAAAACGGCACCTATGGAAAATTTGTGGTGGAGCCCCTGGAGCGGGGCTTTGGCACCACCCTGGGCAACTCTCTGAGAAGAGTGCTGCTTTCCAGCCTGCCGGGCGTCGCCGTGAAGTCTGTGAAGATAGACGGCGTGCTGCATGAATTTTCCACCATCCCAGGCGTGAAAGAGGACGTAACCGAGATTATCCTGAATATTAAGGGCATTGTGGCGCGGCTGCACTGCGACGGCCCGAAGACCGTGGAGATTTCGGCCGAGGGTCCTGCGCTGGTCACCGCCGCGTCCATTAAGGGCGACAGCGAAGTGGAAGTGCTAAACCCTGACCTGCACATCGCGACCCTGGGCGAGGGGGCAAAGCTCTTTATGGAGCTGACCCTGGATAAGGGAAGGGGCTATGTCTCGAACGAACGCAACAAGCAGAATATGCCCGAGGGCATCATCGGCGAAATTGCGGTCGATTCCATTTACACACCTGTCCTGAAGGTGAATTTTAATGTGGAAAGCACCCGCGTGGGCCAAAGCATCGACTACGACAAGCTTACCCTGGAGGTGTGGACCAACGGGGTCATTAACGCCCAAGAAGCGGTCTCGCTGGCCGCGAAAGTTCTAACAGACCATCTAAACCTGTTTGTGGATTTGTCCGACAAGGGCAAGAGCACAGAGATTATGGTGGAAAAGGACAAGGGCGGCAAGGAAAAAGTGCTGGAGATGACCATAGAAGAGCTGGACCTTTCTGTCCGCTCCTTCAACTGCCTCAAGCGTGCGGGCATCAATACTGTGGAGGACCTGATCAACAAGTCCGAGGACGATATGATGAAGGTGCGCAACCTGGGGCGCAAGTCGCTGGAAGAGGTCGTGTGGAAGCTGGCTTCCCTGGGCTTCAGCCTGCGCAAAGACGACGAATAAGCACAGATAGGAGGGATAACTCATGCCGGGAACCAGAAAGCTGGGCCGCAACACTGCCCACAGGACCGCCATGCTGCGGGGCCTGGTGACGTTCTTCTTTGAGAACGGCAAAATAGAGACCACCGCCACCCGCGCCAAAGAGGTGCAGGCCCTGGCCGAGAAGATGATAACCATTGCCAAGCAGGATACCCTGCACAACAGGCGTATGGTGATGAGCTTTGTTACCAAAGAGGCCGCTACCGCAAAGCTGTTTAATACGATTGCTCCCAAATATGCTGACCGTAACGGCGGCTATACACGGGTTACCAAGCTTGGCCCCCGTCGGGGCGACGCCGCAGAGATGGCGGTTTTAGAGCTGGTATAAGCTGAATGTCCATAAAGAGCGCACCCAAAAATCCGGGTGCGCTTTTTTATCCCACCCACTTGACTCTTGCCAGGGATTGGCGTAAAATTATAACATACCCTATGGAAGGAGGGCGAAAAACATGGTGACAGCTGTTATCACAGGCGCATCCAGTGGCCTGGGCAAAGAGTATATCAACGCCATTATCGCCCAATACCCCAGTATTGACGCCTTTTGGCTGGTGGCCAGGCGCAAGGACCTGCTGCGGGAGATTGCCGAGGCCCACCCGGATAAGACCATTGCCGCCATTTCCTTGGACCTTTCCAAGGAGGAAAGCCTGGACGTATTTGAACAGCTTTTAAAAGAAAATAATCCTGAGATTAAGGTGCTGGTGAACAATGCCGGCTATGGCAAATGCGAGGATTTCTTTTCCTCTAACCGAAAGACGCAAACCGGCATGATAGACCTAAACTGCCGGGCTCTGATGGGCGTTACCCGGCTATGTATGCCCTTTATGCTGGATGACAGCCTAGTGCTGAACATAGCCTCCATCGCGGCCTATGCGCCCAGCCCCCGCATGTCGGTGTATAGCGCCACAAAATCTTTTGTACTGGCCTTTTCCAAAGCCCTCCATGAGGAACTGCGCCCCCGGGGCATCAAGGTGCTGGCCGTATGCCCAGGGCCCATGGACACGGAATTTTGGCAGGTGGCCAATGTGCCGGAAGGCAAGTCCCGGCTGATAGACAAGCTGCCCCGGGTGCTGCCCAAAGAGGTAGCGGAGGGTTCTTTGCGGGCAGCCAAGCGGGGCAAGCTGGTGTATACCCGCAGCTTTTTCTATAAACTATACCATCTGCTGGCAAAAATACTTCCCCATGGCTTTATTATGGAGTTTACCGAGGTCTAGGAGGCCGCTATGGGCAATGGAATAAACCTACAAGATGGCCCTGTGACCTTGCGTCCTCTGGAGCAGACAGACGCCCCGCTGCTGCTGGGCTGGCTCAGCGACCGGCGGAATTTGGAATATTGGGAGGGGCCCCACGAGATTTTTACGCCCAAGCGTATTCAGGAGGACTTTTATCAGGACCCAGACCCCACCGGCCGGTGCATGATACAATATAAGGGCCAGGATATTGGTTATGTTCAGTTCTATCAGCTGGATGAGGCAGGTTTGGGGGAATACCAGTACCCTCATGCCCGCGGGCCGGTATTTGGTATGGACCAGTTTATCGGCTGTCCGGAGCTATGGGGAAGGGGCATTGGCCGGCGGTTTATTCGGCTGTTGACAGGCTTTCTATTTCAGTGCCGCGGAGCGCGGGCCGTGGTGCTGGACCCCCACGTGGACAACGAACGAGCCATCCGCTGCTATGAAGCCTGCGGTTTTCATAAGGTGAAAAAGCTGCCAAAACATGAGCTTCATGACGGAGTCTGGGTGGACTGCTGGCTCATGGAACTTTTGCCATAAAGAAAAAAACAAAAGAAGCGTGCTCTTATCTAGTGAACGCGGTTCAACACAGGGAACCTCCTTTTTTGAACCGGCGGTACGGCCGCCCGCCTGGCGTTTACTATGAGGGCACGCTTTTTTACGCTGGGCGAGCAGATGGATTATGGGTGGCAGAAAATCAGAATATTTACAAAGAGTCTCTTCACTGGGGCGGAGATTTATGATATAATACTTTTTAAGAGCGCCGCTACGGCGCAAATCGAAAGGAAGCGGATGGTTTGAAGAAGCTCATTTCTGTTCTAGTGGTAATATTAATGGCAGTGGCCCTGCAAATACCGGTAGTGGCAGAGACCTGGACCTCGGAAGAATTTTCCTTCCAGGCACCCCAGGACATGTACCAGCTTAGCCGAAACACCCCCATGGACGACCCCGCCTGGGCTCTGGCGGGTATTGCGGACGTAAGCGAAAAGATGAAAGAGTACAATGAGATGGACGTGGTGGTCAATTTTGTGTCCAAGGACGGCGGGTTCAATATTAACGTAATGCGTAAAGAGTCCGATATGGCCAAGAAGGTGTTTAATGTTCAGAACCTTAGCGAAGAGGAAAAGGCCGCCTTTATGGACCAGCTGCCCAAGGCCAACGAGGACGGCGAAATGAAAACCCAGGTGGAGAAAGAGTGGCTTTCTTTAGGGGACAACCTGTTCTACCAGGTACAGATTGACGCCGTTTTGAATGATACGGATGTTCATGAGCACCTGATCGGCACCATTGTAAACGGCTATGCCCTTACCTTTGATATGTTTATGACCGGTGGGGAGGGCTTTACAAGCCAGCAGGTGGAGACCCTGAAATCTTTGGCTGCTTCTCTGGAGTTTGCGGAGATTTTAGAAAAGTCCGAGCCCGATACAACCAGCACCCTAAGCACCCTGCTGCTTCTTCTGCTGCTAATCGGCGCCCTGGTATTGCCCCTAGTGTACATTCCGGTAAAGAGCAGAAAAGAGAAAAGGCGTAAGGCAAAGCTGGCTGAGGAGCTTTCTGAGTATCACAAGACCCACAGCGCGGACACGGTGGAGGGTGAGGCGGCCTTTATCAATTCCACAGACTGCACGAAAGAAGCCATTCATCATTTCAGCTACTTCCAGGCCTATCGGAAGAATATCGGCGAGTTGGTCTTTGGGGGAGTTATGTGTGTGGCTATGCTGGCAGCCGCCTTTTTGGTGGAGACCGAATGGTGGATGCGGCTGGTGGCAGTGGGCGTGGCGGGATACTACGTGTATAAAATCGCCGTGACCCCCAGCAATCTGGAGAAGATTCAGCGAAAGGTGTACGGCCGGGGGCCTTCCCAGACCGCCCACTATTCCTTTTACCCCAATGCCTTTCGGGTGTCGGGGATTCAGTCCGCCAGTGTAATTCCCTACTTTCAAATTACGGATGTGCGCCGCAGCGGCCAGTACTTATATCTGTACTATGGCCCAGAGAACGCCTATATGGTGGACCAGTACGGGTTTGTGCTGGGCGAGTTTGAGGACTTCTTAAAATTTATTGAGGAAAAGACCCGGCGGGAGAAATAAAGGCTATTATCTCTGTAAACAAACGATCGGAAAATTTGCGCGGTCCAGGGGGGCTAGGCCCCTGATAGGAGTGTTAGGGGCACAAAGCCCCTAAGCCGCCGGAAGCCATTCCTTGCTTCACTTCGTTACGAAAGGAACCGAGTTTTGCTTTGCAAAACTCTTGGCAAATCAATAGGCCGTTAGGCCCCTTCGGGACCTTGTCCCGACTTTCCTTTTCCTACCGTTTAGTGCAGGAGCAATACTAACAGAAAGGATGATAAAAATGCAAGGACCCATCGGAATTATCGGAGCAATGGCCGTAGAGGTGCAGGCGCTGATCGACCAGCTGGAGGACCTGCGCCAGGAGGAAATTGGCCGGATGTGCTTTTACCGGGGAAGGCTTAGCGGCGTAGACTGCGTGGTGGTGCAGTGCGGCGTGGGCAAAGTAAACGCGGCCCTGTGCGCCCAGACCCTGATTTTGAAGTACGCCCCCCGGCTGGTGATCAATGTAGGAGTGGCCGGCGGCGTGGGGGTTGGCATCGGCGACCTGGTGGTGGCCAGCGACTGTGTACAGCACGACTTCGACACTACCGCTATGGGCGACCCCTTGGGCACGCTATTCATCCGCAGGCAGGGGGGCGGGGATGAGGAGATTATCCATATCCCCAGCGACAGCCATGCGGCCCAGGTGCTGTTGGAGGAAGCCGCCAGCATTTACGGCGGGGCCCACAGCGGGGTGGTGGCCACAGGCGACGTGTTTGTGGCGGACCCGGAGAAGAACCGCTGGCTGAACGAGACCTTTGGGGCAAAAGCGGTGGAAATGGAGGGCGGCAGCATTGCCCAGGTGTGCTATATGAACCAGGTGCCCTACGCGGTACTGCGGGCTATCTCGGACAATGCCAACGACGAATCCCCCACAGACTTCCCCGCCTTTACCAAAGCCTGCTCGGAAAAAACCACCCAGCTCCTAAAACAGGCTTTGCCGAAGCTTTAAGGTCATGGGGCATTAGCGGTGTCCGCCAGCTTGGCCGGCTTGGAGCGGTAGCCTCACATTCCATTGTCTTTTGAAAAGGGTGGACAAAAACTTTATTTTGAAGTGTTTCGGGATTTTTCCCAGCTGGCTTCTGCCACAAAACGTGGGGCTGGGCAGGGGTAAAACCCTTTTAGGCGGCTGAAAGCTGGGCGCACCTGGGCATAGCTAGGAGGAAAACCATGGGAAGAAGCAGGCAGGTATCCTGCCATGGGGATGAGCGGCGCTTCGCTGTGCTGGCGGAGTTCATCTCCGACTATTTTGGCAAGTCCATTCAGTACATCGCGGATATTGCCGGCGGTCAGGGAATGCTGTCCCGGCTGCTGACGAAAAAGTATAACTACACGGCAGAGGTGGTGGACCCCCGGCACTATACCCTAAAAGGAGTGAACCACCGGGAGGCCCTATACACGCCGGATATGGCCGCTTACTATGACCTTGTGGTAGGCCTGCACCCCGACGCGGCCACCCGGCCCGTGGCCGAGAGTGCCTTGACCCGCCCGGTGGTTATTGTTCCCTGCTGCAATTACTGGGACAAAAGCCGCAAGCTGAATTCCATCGCCATAGCCGATGAGATCGGCAAGTATTATACCGAAAACAGCATAAGCTATGAACAGTTCCAGCTGGACTTCAGCTATCCCAATATATGCCTGGTCTCGCGTCCGCCTAAAAAAGTTTGATAAAGTCCAGAGGAGTTAAACGGGTGCTCCATTTTGATGACTGGGCCTGGGGAAAGACAAAGGCTGCGCAGGCCGCCAGTGAAACAGAGTGCAAGGAGGACCGGTCCTTCTTCGGGATGCGGGATAAAGTCCTTGGGAAGGAGAATGGATATGAAGATTTATGATATTTCAAAAGAGTTGTTCTCAGCCAGCGTGTACCCCGGCGATCCTGTGCCGGAGAAGCGGCCTTTCTGCACCTGGGAGCAGTGCGGCTGCAACGTGACTGTGCTGACCTTGGGAAGCCACAACGGTACCCATATGGACGCACCCCGGCATTTTATGAAAGATGGCCGGACCATGGACCAGCTGGAGCTAGAAAAATGCGTGGGTCCCTGTCGAGTAGTCCGGGCCCAGGGTGGGCTGGATGGCTTGTGGGTGGAAGAGGCCTTGGCAGGGGGTGTAAAGCGGCTGCTGATTGCTGGAGAGATCCAGCTGACCCTGGAGGCCGCAGAAAAGATGACAGCCCTGGGACTGGAATTTTTGGGGGTAGAGAGCATGAGCGTGGGCCCGGTGGGCGGCGATACGGGGCCCATCCACCGGGAGCTGCTGGGCCATGAAGTGGTGCTTTTAGAGGCCTGCGTCCTGGACCAGGTGCCAGAGGGAAGATATTTTTTGGTGTGCCAGCCCCTAAAAATGGCTGGCCTAGATGGCTCGCCGGCACGGCCCCTGCTTCTGGAGGATATAAAATAGGAGGAAGCCATGAGAGAGCTTGAACAGCGGGCATACTGCTATTTAGGCAGGAATCCCGTTCTTTACATGGATATGATCGAGGCCCTGCGCCGGGGAACCGGAAGCGTGTACGCAGTGCGAGAGGACGGGGCAGTGATTTATGAGCGGAACAGCCAGGCCTATTTTTTGGCGGCGGAAAGCGGCCAAAGCTGCGCGGCCCTTTGCCTGGGCCTGCAAAAACCCCGTCAGCTGGTGGTTCACGATATGGGCAGCGCCCAGGCGCTAAAAGAGATGTACCACTATGAGAGTATGATGGAGTGCCTGGCCGCCGCCTACCTGGCCCCAGACCCGCCGCCGGTGCGGGGCGGCTTTCAGCTGCATACCCTGGAGGGGCGCGAGGCGGAGATGGCTCGGGAGCTTTTTGGCGAAGAG
The DNA here is from genome assembly GCA_910574935.1 of Oscillospiraceae bacterium. Classification (GTDB taxonomy): domain Bacteria; phylum Bacillota; class Clostridia; order Oscillospirales; family Acutalibacteraceae; genus Acutalibacter; species Acutalibacter intestini. The sequence continues at coordinate 24,984 of CAJTCU010000003.1, read as the reverse complement.
GTGGGCAGCGAGGATCTGGAGCTTCGGCTGGAGGCTGGGGCTGTGCTGGGGGCCTTTACTACCGCCAACGAACTGGCCGGGGTGGTAGGCCTGTATCCAGAAGGGGGCATTGGGCTGCTGGCCAGCAGGCCGGAACCGAAAGAGAAGGGCGCTCAGCGGGCGCTGCTGGCTGGGGTGACCAGCTGGTGTTTACAGCAGTGTCTAGCCCCCTATGCCCATGTGCCCAGCTGGGAGGAGGGGATGATCGCGGACATGACCAGGCTGGGCTATAGCTTTTCGGAGCGGGCCCTGTACTGGCTGGCGGACTGATGGGGCGCGGGCCCCACCCTCTGTTCAAAGAAACTCCAAGATCTGTTCCTCCGGCTTTTTTGGCCCCACCAGTTACCCTCTGCCTCGAAGCAATAAAAGACAGGCGGGAAAAGAGACCCGGCAAGAACACAGGGGTCCTGGGCGGTCAGTGAGAGAGGGGGCCAGAAGGCCCTGTTGTTCTGACAAGGCGAAAGCCATGGATAAACAAAAAGGAAAGGAAGATGCTTATGCGCCAGAAAGCGCTGGCTCTTTTGCGGGAATATAACGAAAACGAGGCCCTGGTCCGCCATGGGATGCAGGTAGAGGCCATTATGCGCCATTATGCCCAGGCTGCCGGAGAGGAGAAAGCCCCTGAGGGCCAGGAATATTGGGGATGCGTGGGCCTGCTGCATGACGTGGATTATGAGAAGTACCCAGACGAACACTGCAAGAAGGCGGTGGAGATCCTGCAAAAAGCCGGGTATGACGAGGCTTTCATCCATGCGGTGGTCAGCCATGGCTATGGCTTGGTTAGCGATGTGGAGCCGCAGCTCTATATGGAAAAAGTGCTGTACACCATTGACGAGCTCAGCGGACTTATTAATGCCACGGCCATTATGCGGCCCTCTAAGTCTGTGGTGGACCTGGAAGTGAAGAGCGTGAAAAAGAAGTTCAAAGATAAAAAGTTTGCCGCTGGGGTAGATAGACAGCTGATCCTGGACGGCTGTGCCCGCCTGGGGGCAGAGCTGGACCAGGTTATTGAAGAGTGCATCCAGGGGATGCGGGAAAATCATGAGGAAATCGGCCTATAAAGGGGGAGTATGATGGCTAGCGATAGCCGCTTTGCTGTTTTGATCGACGCGGACAACGTGTCGGTGCGGTATATCAAGTTGATTTTAGACGAGATCTCTAAGGACGGGGTGGCTACTTATAAGCGCATTTATGGCGACTGGACCAACCCCGCCCTGGTCTCTTGGAAAAGTGCCCTGCTGGACAATTCCGTGCTGCCCATACAGCAGTACAGCTATACCACAGGCAAGAACGCCACAGACTCTGCCATGATCATTGACGCGATGGACATCCTCTACTCCGGCCAGGTGGAGGGCTTTTGTCTGGTCTCTTCTGACAGCGACTTTACCCGGCTGGCCGCCCGCCTGCGGGAGAGCGGCATGACCGTGATTGGCATGGGTGAAAGTAAGACGCCAAATTCTTTCATTTCCGCCTGCAATAAGTTTAAATATTTAGACATCCTATCAGCCGCGGACGACGAGGAACCTGAAGAACCGGTTAGGGCCGAGCCCGCAAAGAAAGCCTCGGCCCAGAAAAAGACTACCCGCAAGACTTCGGCCAAACCAACAAAAGCGAAAGAGGAGGCCCAAAAGGACCAGGAGGACCGGGAGGAGCCAAAGACCAGCCTGCGCACCATCCGGCGGGCCCTGCGCAGCATTGTACGGGAAAATTCCGACGAGGACAACTGGATTTTTATTGGCAAAGTGGGGAACATCCTGGGCAAGCGCTACCCAGACTTTGACGTGCGGAACTTTGGCTTTTCCAAGCTAACGCCCTTTTTGGACTCGCTGGATATGTTTGAAATTAAGTCTCAGCGGAAAGAGGGGGGCTCGCCCCAGATGTACGTGAGGCTGAAGTGAGCATAGGCCAAAAGTAGATAGGGAACAGTAAAGCGAGAGAAATGGTTTTATCCACCCGCTCAAAGGACGCGGGGGTTGGGACCGCACTTGCCAAAAGATGTCGGCTCTGGAAAGGGGCCCGGTACGTGCCGTTAAAAACCCCGTGTGTTTCCGTAGACCCGAAACAGTGGCTGCTACCAGAGAGGTTCCCAGAAGGAAGGTTCTTATCAGGAAAAAATGATACCAAAGATAATAGGTATAAAAAGAGCCTCCCGTGCTCGGGAAGGCTCTTTTTGCTTACCAGTGGTTCCTCCAAACAGTGGAAGGGGAACGCGCTGCTATCAAGCGATGGGGGAGTTTGGGTTCTTCACTGTTTTGTGGGCAGGTTTGCGATTCTTAGTTCACGGAAAGGGGCCGGTCCACGTGCCCCCTTTTTACCGGCGTTTCCCGGGGCCAGGTTATTTTTCCCACAGCAGGATGGCGTTTTCCTGGATGAACCGCTCCAGCTCCTCCGGCGACAGCCCCTCCATGCCGTTCACAGCTTCCGTGCCCTTCCACGTTCTTTCGGGCAGGCGGCTGTACTCGGGCACAAAGTAGAACCGGGTGGTCTCTACCGACTCCTCCTTCGTGCCCGATGGGAGATATACGTAAAAGTCATCGATAAGGGGCAGCGTAAAGTCAAATTTCAGGTCCACTGTGGGGTGCTGCTCCTCCTGGAAGTTCCGGATAAAGGCGTCCCATAGGGTAATGCGCACAAAGAAGAAGGTATAGGCCTCCCCTTCCCGGCCGGGCGCGGTGCGGGAGGTGGCCCCCAGCCCGGTGTAGGCATAGTCCTGGTCCAGCACCACCTGAACACAGGGGCCGTCCTCCCCTTCTATCAGCTGGGCGGTCACGGCGTCCTCTGGCACCGAAATGGTGGCCACGTTCAGCCACATGCCCACGCCCACGGCCAGGCCCGCCACCAGAAGGACCAGGGCGCAGCCCCCCAGCACCCGGCGGTTGACCTTCTTTTTTACTTTTTTTAGGGAGTCGGCCAGGGGTTCCATGGGTAGGGCAGGGGCCACCTGTTCCGCTTGCAGCAGCCCCTGGTGAACAGCCTGGCAGCCCTGGCAGGCGGCCAGGTGCTCTTCGACCGCAGTGGTAGAGGCAGGGGAACACACGCCGTCGTGGTAAAGGGGCAGCAGATCACGGATGAGCTCACAGGGATAATTCATAAAAAGGCTCCTTTCTTAAAAAAATTCTTGGTCCTTCAGCTTTTCCAGCAGTTTTAGCCGTGCCCGGTGGTAAGTGACCCGGGCCCAGCTCTCGGATTTGCCAAAGAGCCCGGCAATTTGGGCAAAGGGCAGCTCCCCCAGGGCCCTCAGCCAGAATACCTCCCGAAAAGGCTCTTCCAGCTGGTGCAGGACCCTGTGCACCGCCAGGGCAGTCTCTCGGTCGGCAAAGCGTTCTTCCAGGCTCATGGGGTCGGGCCAGTCCTTTGGGGGCTCTTGGCTGGAGAAGTCTCGCTTTTCCAGTAGAGAGTAATAGGTGTTTTTGGCAATCTGGCACAGCCACACCCGCAGCTGGCAGTCGCCGCGAAAGCGGTCGATGCTTTTTAGGGCCTTAAAGAAGGTCTCCTGGGTCACCTCTTCAGCCAGGGCGGGGTCACGGGTTAGCCGCAGGGCGTAGCTGTATACAGTGTGAAAGTATTCGGCGTATACCTGGTCGAAGCTGGTCATTTGGGGTCGCCTCCTTTGCTTATAGAGTAAGCGCATTCAAAAATCGGTACCTGCCGATTTTGAACTGCTTCAACTATAGGACAGGGGAAAAAGGGAAACGTTACAGCAGGGGGAATATTATTTGATCATACACCCTTTGGGAGCAGGGGTCAATAGGACGCCAGGCATTCAGGGCGGGGAAGAGGGGAGGCAGGGGCGCTGGATATAATGCATAAGCGGTACACCCCACGTGTTTCTGCTCGAACATTCTGGCAAATTGTCTTTTTTTATCCAAAAACTGTCAATTTTTGTCAAAACACTCCGTTTTTCCAAATTTTAGTTTATGATAATAAATGATCTACGGGAAAATTTGTAGAAAGGACGAGATCTATGTTGGCCGAAGAATTTATTATGTCCAATTTCGCTATGCGCAGAAGCAGCAAGGGGTATCAGCTTCTTTGTCTGGCCATTCAAGAAGCGTCTGTGCTGCACCCGAATTTCCCCACCTTCGATGTGTTCTGCCAGACTCTCTTAAAATCCGCTCAAGAAACCAATAGCCAGGCGATTCAGCGCACTTTGGCACGGGCGGTAGAGACGCTGTGGGACAGGCCGGAAAACCAGCGGCTGTTTGACCAGTTTTACGGCTACCCAGTGGTAGAAAAGCCATCTGCAAAGGACTTTGTATACACCATGGGCGGTTATATCAACCGGCGGGCAGGGTACCAGGCAGACGCGACCCTGCTGCGTGTGCTGCCCGGTACCCTTGAACCATTTGTAGTGGCAATGCCAGACGGCAGACCCTGCCTGGCCATTCCGCTGGACAACCTTGCCCGCCTAAGCCAGACATTTTTGGAAGAAAGCGTGAATGCTGTATGACCGCGGAGGAAGTGTACAGCTCTTACTTATTTTGGCTGGACGGAGCGGAGCCCTGTAGCCAGCATAAAATGTTCCGGTTTTCCGTTGCCAATATAGATGTGCTGGAAGACCAATTTCAGGTGGTTAATCGTCTGATTTATGGAATCCCCAGTGTGAAGGAGGACAGGCTGCGGTATTTCTTATTTTTTGAGGAAAACCTATTTCACAAGGATGGGCAGGGAGACCTATATTTGGTCCGGTCGGAATATTCCTTGTGGTAAGCGGTCTTCCACAGCAGCCCGTGTGACCCCACCAGCACCCTGCTGCCGCTTTCCGGCTCCGGGGGCGGTTCTTGGCCGGGAGATAGGTTCCGACGCCGGTTCTGGCGTTGCTGAAGGGGCTGGTGGGGCAGTTGGTTCCCGTGTGCTGGCTGTGAGGAAACCGCGCTGCCGGGGTTCTGTGCTGTCAGGGACGGGTATGGAGCTGCTGGGCGCACTGCCCCCGGCGCAGGCGTTCAGCAGGAGCAGGGCCAATACAACAAGAAAAAGAGCTGTTATTTTCTTTATGATCGTTCATTCCGTTCTTGGATATCGTTTATCAGCAATGCCTGAAAACTATTTGGGGTAGTGATAGATTCGGGCGGTGGTATCCCGTGTGCTGTCACAAATTTCGTTGTGCAGAGCAAACCCGGCCTTACGAAAAAGATGGCCATAAACAGGGTGGTAATAAATAATCCAGATATCCCGGTTCCGCCTGCCTTTGCTGATCAGGATTTTTTCGATTACTTGTTGAAATACCTTCTCTCCAAAGGGATTATAAAAGTAGAATACATCATAGTCCGCATAGTTGAGAAAATTCTCGGCGCTGGCATAATAGCAATCTGCCTTAATGTTCAACTTTTCCAAGTTTTGATGGGCAATATCCAGCAGATGCCTGTCTAACTCAATCCCCGCGACCTTTTTATAGCCAACCTCCGCCGCACATTTTAAGCACATACCTTTTTCACAGCCAATATCCAAAAAGGCGCTTTCTCGGGGATCGACCGGCATGGTACGGTCTATCTGGGTTGTGGCGAACTGTCCCCGGTGCAGACTGTGGCGGCGCTTTGCGGCTCCCTCTGGGAGAAGTAATTCTCTGTAAGGCGGGAACCGCCGCTGACCGGAAAAGTTATAGAGCCCGCCTCGTCCAAAATCTGGAAGTCCGCAATATCCGTAAAGCCATGGTCTTTTGCCACTTGGTAGTGCATGGCAGTCTGGGCGCGGGAACCACCGTAAGCGGTGTTGCACTCCACGATGGTGCCCGGAACCTCATCCACTACATCTTTTATCAGTTCGGGCCGCAGTTAGTTACTGGCGGGCGGTTCGCCAGTGGAAAGTTTCACGGCTACCTTGCCGGTGGGCGGCCACCCCAACGCCGCATAAACTGCCAACATTCCGGCAGGGCTGATATCCGTGGTCAGGAGCAGCGGAGACCACGGTGTTGGTATCCGCTGTTGGCGTTTCGCTGGAAAAGGGCTCCACAGAGCTTGGCACAGCAGATTCCTCCGGGGCGGCGGGGCCTGGCAGTGAAGATTCCGGCGCTATGGTCACAACTGGCGTAGGCGTGCTGCTGTTGGGTTAAGCAGACTGCCCGCAACCTGTAAGCAACAAACCAATTAGCGAAAATAGTGTAAAACAGTTTTTGCAAAAGAATCCCATCTTGTTATGAATTGGAAAGGGTAAACGTGATCTCCACATCCCCTTTGCCCAAAATGTCCTTAAGCTCCTGCTGAGTAACCCCCTGCACCCTCCCCAGCCGGGTAAAATTCCAAGTATTCACGTCATAGTACACAGTGATGGAGTTGCCCTGATACAAAATAATATCCCCCGGCTCGGTAGTGATCTGCCGGTTGTTCTCCGGTAGGCTGGTGGGCAGCGGGCCGACTTTTTCAAAGCTGCCATAGTCACTCATCTGGATGGTAATGGGCCCTCGGGCCAGTAAGTCGGCAAAAGCCTGCGCCGAGGAATTGTCCGCCAGCTCTGCCGTCAAATTCTGTTCCCCAATCTGCAAGTTAATCATGTTGCTTTCCTCCTGTTCTTCTGTTGTAATCACGGATGTTTGCGATACCTCCGGCTCGTCCGAACCGGGCGCGATCTGCACGATCTTGTTCCCCCAGCCCTCCAGCACCGGGTTTTCCTCCACCGCCCGGACAAAATCCTCCGTGGCGTCAAAATAGCCTACCGGGGTATATTCCCCGCTCACCTGTGCGTCGCCGTAAAACAGCACGATGCGGTTGGGCTCGGAGTAGTAGACCTCCCCGGCCTTTTCGCTGGTGATGTTTTCGGGGTTCGAGGGGATCTCATAGCGGCTGGGGATGTCGTAATACTGCATGACCTCGCTGTTTTCAAAGTCATCGTAGTGGTAGATGGGCAGCCGCCAGTCGGCAGTACCCACGTGCCGGGCGATGGCCGCGGCGGTGTCGTTGTCGTAGAGGTGCATGGTAAAGGGAGCGCCCTGGTCGCCAAAGCGGACGGTAAGCGTGGTGGCGCTTGCGGTTTCCGGGGCAGATTCTGGGGCGCTCTCTGGCTGGCCCTCCATGACGGAAGAATCCGGAGCCGCTGTTGAAACCGGAGCAGAGCTTGTGTCCCCTGTTTGTGAACACCCTGCCGCAATTAAAGCACAGAGGGTCAGGCAAATAAAGACAAGAACTTTTTTCATGTTGATGTTCCTTTCCAATAAATTATTCGTTTATCAGGCTTGTTATGGCCACACGCTTGATTTTCCCCGCCGCCAGCCATGCAAACCCGGCGAACAGCAGGGTCACGGCCAGAACCGGCAGCAGGGTGCCGCCAAAGCTTACGCCGGAGGCAAAATTATTGATGCCCGCCAACTTCATCACTGCGGAGACAAGACGGTCGCTCAGCGCCGCCGAGAGTACCGTCCCTGCCAATGAGCCGATCAGCGCCGTCACCCCGAAACGTAGGGCAAAGGCCAGCCGCTGGACAGAATCGGCAAAGCCTATGGCTTTATAGATGGCAATGTCCCTCTGTTCTGCCGACAGGACGCGCCCGCCGGTCAGCACCGTGACCACAAGAATAAACACCGCTGTGGTAATGTACATCGCCGCCACCAGCGCCCGCATAGCCGCGATAATGCCGAACAGCCCCGGCCAGGTATTCTCATGGACATGGACGTCCCCGCCGAACCGCACCTCCAGCGCTTGAGTGATGGCGGCCTTCTGGCTGGGGTCGCTGAGAAAGTAGTGCCAGCACCAGATGCGCGGGTCGTCCCGGCCTATTTGCAGGTAGCCCGCCTGGCTTATCCCCACATTGGCTCCCATATCGTTAGCACAGGAATAGATGCCGCTGACGGTGTACTCTCCGCTCGATTTGTCGCCCCGGACGGTAACTGTATCGCCAATACCCACACCCAGGTCACTTGCCACAAACTCGGTCAGAACGATTTCGTTACCGCCCGTGCAGGCGCGGCCCTGCAAAATGTGAAAGCGTTCTGGCTCCGAGATGGCATTGGCGGTGTAGTCCACGCCGTTCACGCTGACGCTGGGCATAGCCAGCAGGTAGGTGTCGGTGATACCGCTGAACTGCCGCACGATCTCCTCGGCGCTGTCTATGGTGGATTCGCTGAACATCTGCACCCCCAGGTCGTGGTCGGCGGGGTTGAAAGCGTCCATCATGCCCTTGCCGTCCGGGCCGAGCCAGGCGTCCATGCGGCCAATCATGGCGGCGAAAAAGGAGAGCAGGGCCGCCACAGTCAGCGCACCCAGATACATTTTGCGTCCGGTCAAAAGCTGCCGGAGGGCCAGCCTCAAGGGGAGGGTTTTTTCAGTAATTTGCACGGCTGGCTTTCCGCTTGAGTCTGATGTTTCCATTTCCCCACGAATCGCCCTCATGGGGCTGACTTTGCCGATTTTCCCGGCCCGCCAGTAAATAAACCCGCCCAGCAGGAGCAGTATCCCGCCAAAGCTGACCGCCAGCCAGCTTACAGGGAGAACAGCAGGTATCTTCAAGCCGGTGGTAGTCACAGTGGCACTGCTGACCGCAGAGCTGATGGGGGCAGTCAGAATCAAACCCAGCGCTGATCCTGCCAAGACTGCCGCGCCGTATTGCGCCAGCAGTACTAGGCGTAGGTCTGTGGTGGTAAGTCCAACCGTTTTGAGGATGCCCATGTTCTTGTACTCAGCGCGTATGGCGGTAGAAATACTGTGCCCTGCCACCGCCAATACCGCCATAAGCAGCACGGCGGCAAAGGCCAGAAACAGCGCGGAAAAGGCGTTTTGCAGCACCAGCATGAAACCGGAGATTGGTTCCCGGCTGTGAGTGAACTCCACAAAATTCGCAAGGCCGGTGCGCTCATTCAAAATGGCGTTCAGCTGGGCGGTGGGCAGATCATCCCAGGGGAAAATGTGGAGCATGGCGCCCTGGCGGGCCAGCGCATCAATGCCCGAACTTGCGATGGTATCCAGCGCAGCCTGATAGTCGCTCTCACAGACGAGAAAGCCCTTCATGCCGATCATGCTGCTTCCCATCACCGGGGCTTCAAAAAAGCCTGCTACCTTCAGAACCATATCCCGCCCGGAGCGGGCGATGGGGAAAGTGATCTCGTCTCCGATACCCAGCCCGAACATGGACACCAGCGAGGGGGAAACGTATACTTCTCCAGGCCGGATATCTGCGGGCACTGGCTGGTAGCCGGACAGATCATCGGTGAAAAAGCGGTAGCGTTCACGTTCCGGCTCATAGAGGATGAGCTGCCCCTCGCTGTCTGATTCCTGCTCCAGGGCGGTGTAATTCGTGAATACTAACCGCTGGGTTTCCACTCTGTCTATTTCGTCCAGAGCGGTTATCTCTGCTTCCGTATCTGCCCCGCCGGATATCCAGGCGGTCAATTCACCAAAGCCCGCCTGGGTCAATCCGGCTTCCTCATGGGCAGCGGCATTGGCCCACAGGGTCAGCACCGTGCCGGTGACGGCGGCAATCAATGCTATCAGCAGGAATATACCCCAAAGTGTATCCTGGTGGCGTTTCAGCCCGGCACGTATCAGAATCTGTTTCTCCATGCTTACCACCCCAACTCCGAAAGCCAACTGCTGACTTGGTTTTCGCGTCCTTTTTCTTCTGTGCGGTAGCGGGGAAGCACTAATTCGTCCAAGATTTTCCCATCCTCCAAATAGAGCAGCCGGTTCCCGCGCAGCGCCGCCCGCAGGCCGTGGGTGACCATGAGGACGCTCTGTCCCTGGGCGTTCAATTCGGTCAGCTGGTTCATGACCTCCTGGCTGTTCGCCTTGTTCAGCGCCCCGGTGGGCTCGTCGGCAAAGAGCAGGCTGGGGCTGTTTATCATAGCCCGGGCTATGGCGGCCCGCTGGGCCTCGCCGCCGGAGACCTGGTTGGGCAGGCGGCTTTCCGCGTCCCCAACGTGCATCTGCTCCAGCAGGGCATGGGTGCGGGTGTTTACATCAGCAGATTTTCCTGCGTACCCGGCAACCGCCACATTCTCAAAGAGGGTCAGATTGCTTACCAGGTGGGTCTGCTGGAACACGAAGCCGAACTCCTTGGCCCGCAGCTCCGCCATCTTCTTCTCGCTCAGACCGGTAATGGGCTGATTCCTGAAGAACACTTCGCCGCCGGTCAGGCTGTCCATACCGCTTAAGCAGTACAGCAGGGTGGACTTTCCCGCTCCGGAGGAGCCCATGATTACGGTGAAATCCCCGGCGTAGATGTCCACGTCTATGTTCTGCAAAACAGGGGTATCTCCAAAGCTCTTTGTCAGGCTCTTACCTCTGAGAATCGTATCCTTCATCCTGCTGCCCGCCACCTTTCTGCGTCATTTTTCACGATAAGCTGTTTCTTGCCGGTGCGCGGGTCAGGGAGAATCTCCTCCACAAACGTCACTTGGAACCGCACATAACCCAGCCCTTTTTCTTCCAGAATTTCCCGCATTTGCGCGGTGATTTCCGCCTGAATCACGCTTTCCCGCCCCTGAGAGGTTTTCTCCGCAATCATAACAAAGCTGTCCCTGCCGGTCTGCCGGAACTGGTAATCCCGCAGGCCCTCTACACAGAAGCCCTCAATGGCGAGGGGGTGGAGGAAATCCCGGTGGCCGAAGCCATCTTCAAACCAGAGCATATCCTCACAGCGGCCCAGGAGCCCGGCGGCGCGGGTAAAAGGACTATCTTTTGTTGGTTCAGTTAAGGTTAGGGAATCGGAAATCCTATAGCGAATAAGCGGCTGGGCGAAGTTGTAGAGGCTGGTCAGGTACATTTCGCCGTCCACTGCCTCCACCACGTTCAGGTCGTCGAAGAGGAGCATCCCGCTGCCATCGTCCACCCCCAGAGCCAGGGATTCGCTTGCGCCGTACACATTGATGACCGTCCCGCCCAGCAGATTGATAATAGTCTGATGAGCCAACAGGAAATCTGAAATGAGGGACAGCCCAAAGGCCCCCACACAAGCATACAGACAGTCCGCCACCGAAGAGCCCAGCCCGGTCAGCAGCCCCGCCCACAGGCCGAAACTGTACGCCCGCTGGGCGGTCATGGCCCCCACGGCCCCGGCGGGTACGCCGAACAGCAGGCCGATCAAAACACCGCGAAACAGGTAACCCATATCAGGCGCAATGGCATTGGCACTGCACGATGATCTCCCCATGGGAGTTCTCATCATCCCGAATGATCTCGCCCACCCCCGGCGCATGGATGTGTCCGGACAGCGGGTTCTTGATGCTGACGATAGGCGCGGTCAGGGTGGCCTCCACTTGGGACTTTTCAAAGCTTCGGTCAGTGTCGATCATCTCGCAGTCGATGAGCTTGAGGCCCTTGCAGTAACAAAGGGGCTGGGTGCCGATGATTTTGCAGTTGATAAACGTGATATTTTCACTGTACCAGGCCAGGTACTCGCCCTTGACGGTGCTGTTGCGCACAGTGATATTCTTGGCGTGCCAGAAAGTGTCTTTGGTATCAAAATTGCAGTTTTCGAACTCCGAGTTTTCGATGTACTGGAAGGAGTATTTGCCTTTGAGGGTCACGTTGTCAAAGTGCAGATCATCGGAACGCATCATAAAATACTCACCCTGCACGGTGGTGTCCAGCATCTCCATGCCGTGGACAGACCAGCCAAATTCTGGGGAAATCACGTCGCACCCCCGCATTTTGATGTTCGCGCACTCCCGCAGAGCCTTGATGCCGTGGAGCTTCGAGTGGGCAATCTCCATGTTCCGGGAGTACCAGATAGCGGCGCGGCACATTTCGGTCATTTCAGCATCGGTGATCTTCACACTGTCATCGTGCCAGAAGGGGTAGCGCAGGTTGAAGAAGCAGTTCTCCAGCTCCACATTGCGGCTCTCCTTAAGGGCGCTTTCCCCGTCAGCAGGGCCGTCAAAGCGGCAGTTTTTCAGCAGCAGGCCGTCAGAATTGTAAAGGGCGCGCTCTATATCAAAAGTTTTGTTTTCGATGATTTCTTTCATGGAAGGTTCTTCCTTTCTGAATCAAATATTGTTCTTCCTGATTTGATAGAGCAGATAGTCCAGGCAGTCAATTCGTTTCTGCTCCCGGTGTATGGCGTCCAGCAGCGACCGGCGGTGCTGGTTCAAAAGCCGCAGCCCAGCCTGCATCCTGTCCTGCTCCAAGTCTTGCATGAATTCCCGGATACAGCCCCCCTCACAGCCAGCGTCCCGCAGGTTCTGCTCGATGGCTTCTTTCGTCTGGTAGGTTCCCATTTTGCCACCCCCTTGCTTGATGGGCCTATTATAACCCGCTGAAACCGGAAAAACAAATACTTTGATGCTATACCATGGTATGCTTGACAGCTATACCACTTTTTGCTATGATAAAATACACACGGGGTATGTATTCCAAGTTTTTTCCCGAACTGCGAAACGGTTCGCTTTTCTCCAAAAAGTTCGGGAAAACTCTTATGAATCAGTTTAAAGGAGGAAAATTCCATGGAATTGCGGGTTCTGCAATACTTTTTAGCCGTTACCCGGGAGCAGAACATCCTGCGGGCGGCGGAGTCCCTGAACCTTTCCCAGCCCACTTTGTCCCGGCAGATCCGGGACATGGAGGAGGAACTGGGCAAGCAGCTTTTTATCCGGGGAAGCAGGAGCATCACCCTCACGGAAGAGGGCATGATCTTACGCAAGCGGGCTGAGGAGATCATGGAACTGGTGAAAAAGGCCGAGGATGAGATTGCTTTGGCGGAGGAGCCGGTTTCCGGAGACATCACCGTGGGGGCCGGGGAGACGGACGGCTTGCGGGTGCTGGTGCGGGCGGTGCAGGCTTTGCGGGAAGAATGGCCGGATGTGCACCTCCATGTGGTCAGCGGAGACAAGTGCTCCGTGATCGAACAGCTGGACGGCGGGCTGATCGACTTCGGGGTGGTGTTCGGGGAGTTTGATACATCGAAATATGAATCTATCCAGATACCTTGTCCGGAGCATTACGGCGTGCTGATGCGCCGGGACGACCCCCTGGCGGAGAAAGAGAGCATCGACCCTAAAGAGCTTTGGAACAAGCCCCTCATCCTCTCCCGCCAGGCCATGTGCGACCAGGATACGAAAGAGTGGCTGGGCCGCGACCAGAAGAAGCTGAACGTGGTGGGCACCTTCAACCTGCTCTATAACGGCTCGCTGATGGTGGAGGAGGGCATGGGCTATGCGCTGTCCTTTGACAAGATCGTCAACACCAGCGGGGACAGCAAGCTGTGTTTTCGGCCGCTGTCCAAGCAAAACGAGTCGCCCATGTTTGTGCTGTGGAAGAAGTATCAGGTGTTTACGAAGGCGGCGGAGAAGTTTTTGGTGAAGCTGCGGGGGTTGGAGGAATGAGGCGAATCTTTGCTGTGCTGGCAACGTTTTGCCTAATTAGTCTGGGCGGTTGTGCCGCGCAAAAGCCCCCGTCCGAATCACAGCCAGAGTCTAGCCAAGCTCCTGTTTCCTCCATGGAAGCGCCTGGAATGATCGAATCAACCGAGCCAGAAAAAACACAAACCGAAGGAGAGTGCAAAATGGAAATTATGACTTTTGAGCGTGACGGTAAGAAGATCTATGGTGAATTGTATCTGCCAGCGGGCGAGGGGCCGTTCCCGGCAGTCATTATGGCCCACGGTTTCGGCGGGCATTGCGCCCACAACCGGCCCTATGCGGAAGTCTTTGCCCAGAACGGCGTTGCCGCCTACATTTTTGATTTCATCGGCGGGGGCAATGATATCCAGAGTGATGGCAAAACCACGGAGATGTCAGTGCTCACCGAAGCGGCGGACATGGCGGTGGTGCTGGAGGGCCTGGCGGCTATGGAGCAGATCGACAGCCAAAACATCTTCCTTGCCGGGCAGAGCCAAGGCGGTTTTGTAGCGTCTTATATTGCGGGCACTCAGCCGGAGAGGGTGCGGGGGCTGGTAGCAATCTTCCCAGCTTACGTTTTGCAGGACGACGCGAGAAAGCGCATGGAGGGCCGGGAACTGCCAGAAACAGAGGAGATCATGGGCCTGCTGCTGGGGCGTATCTATGCCGAGGATGCCATGTCCTTTGACATCTATGATGTGATAAAAAATTACCCTGGCCCGGTATTGCTTATCCACGGCACCGCCGACCAGCTGGTGCCCATCGAGTACTCCCGCCGGGCGGTGGAGGTGTTCCCTTCGGCGGAGCTGATGGAGATCGAGGGCGCGGGGCATGGGTTTTCCGGCGTGGACGAGGAGAGGGCAATCCAGTTGTCGTTGGATTTTGTAAAAAAGAGCATACAGTAGGGAAAACAGATATATGCCTTTTGAGTATACCATGGTATAGTGCATAGGTATTTGATTGATTCCCTCTCTGGTGATAAAATGGCTTTATGCCATACCAGGGAGGGATTATTCATGAGGAGTTTGATTCTGAACGGCAGCCCGCGGCCCAAGGGCCGAGGGCGGCTGCGTCTACTGCAACCACTGCCAGCCCTGTCCAAAGAGCGGGGCTTATCAACAAATATTATGACCTGGCCTTAGCCGGGGACGAGCTGGCGAGGGCCACTATGAGAAGCTGCCCCTGTGCGCCAGTGACTGCGTGAAGTGCGGGCACTGTGAGAGTGGATGCCCCTTCCATGTGAAGTGGAGAAACGCATGGAGGAGTTTGCCAGATATTTTGGAACATAGTCCGTAAAAAGAAAACCTTCCGTATCCCAGTTTCGGGGGCCGGAGGGATTTTTCATTTTGGCTTTTGCCTTGCTAAGAGTCATTGCAATGGTGAAAGCTTTAATAGGTGGTAGGAGTCTCATCCCCGCTGGTTAGCAGGTCATGGCCTGCCTGCTCGAAATCGAGGTTGTCAATTTGGGAAGCGGGCAGAACGCCCAGCTTATTGAGCAGATATTTCCTGCCCACAGCGGCCAGGTCGTTGACATTTTGTACCAGCGTGTACCTTTCCATATTAAAGGCGAGGTTGATGAGGGCTTTGAGGTCTGATGGCTGCTCCACCTGCACCGCTGCCAGAAACTGCTCTTGCTCATATGGGGTAAACCGATCCAGGCTTTTGGCGAGGAAGTTCAGTTCGTCCAGATCGATTTCTTTTCCATTCAGCAGGGCCAGTTCCTTTGGGGATACATCGTCTGCCACGACTTTGAATGGCGCGGTGCGGAACGCCTGGACGAGCGCTTTCTGCATCTCCGCTTCGCCCAGGGGGAGGGTCAGCGTAGTCCTCATGGGGCCATGCCAGATTTTTAGGGTTATCATAGGTTCATCTCCTTCCTGAAATAAAAAAAGTCGGTCGCTTGTTTTGGAGATTGCTCTCCAGCGACCGGCTATGTATGCAACGGGCTATCGCCCTTATGCAAGCAAAAGACTACCGTCTTTTGCGGAAAAAGGCCAGCAAATCATCTCCGCTGGCCCTCTCGTTTTTCTTTATTCTGTTGTTGTGAGGGTTCACTTCCTGCTGGAAAGCCAACACACCAAATTTTCATCTACGTTTTTGACTTTTCAAATCCAGGCTTTCGGGCAGCAAAAAAGCCCGGAGTTCCGGGCCTTTTTTGGGGCGAATATCTTTTTTGTCGCCTCTTGATGGAGCGGGCGAAGGGAATCGAACCCTCGTATTCAGCTTGGGAAGCTGATGTTCTGCCATTGAACTACGCCCGCATCGTATTACTTTTTTATTATATTGCATTTCCGAAAGAATGTCAAGCTCTGTTTCGAAATTTTTTCCATAACCGGTTTCTATTACAAAAAAGGGCGGCTCCAGAATGGGGCGATAACGTAAGAAAACATTTTAAGCGAGGGCCGGCGTAGCATCAAGCTGCGCCGACTTTCGCATTATTTTTGTCTTGGGCCGTTTAGGATTGCTCCCGCGCTTCCTCAAAATCAAACGCACCCATGAAGTTATAGACGATCTCAATTTCCCGGATTTTCACCCGCTTCTGCTGTTCGTCGCTCGTGTAGGTGTCAGACACCCTGATCTGTTCTACGAACTCACGCAGGATGGTGGCGTCAAGCTGGGTCATGTCCGTGTACTTATTCACCGCAGAAATGAACTTCCTGACGTTGGCTTTCTTCTGCTCCTGCTGTTTCACTTCCCGTTCCAGGGTTTCCACGATGGCCTTTAACTGCTCCTGTTCATAGCCACGGGACAGCTTGCCGGAAATGTTATCCTCGTAAATCCTCTTGAAGATCACATCCAACTCCACGATGCGCTTTTCAGACTGTGCCAGCGCCTTATCACGCGCCCGCAGGCTCTGCTCTACCGCCCGCTGGATAAAGTCGTCCTCATACTGTGTCACATAGGAGATCGCTTCCCGCAGGTTCCGCAGTACGATTTCTTTCAGCACTACACGGCGGATGGAGTGCGTCTCCGTGACGAAGAAGCACTTCCCGGACATGGAACACTTTGGCGACATCATCACCTTTGGCTCCCCCTGCCAGGACCTGAGCGTGGCATCAGGCAAGCGGCTCGGCCTTGCCGGGGAGCAGAGCGGCCTCTTTCTGGAGGCCATCAGGATCATCAGAGAGATGCAGGAGGCAACAAATGAAGAATACCCGAAATTCGCGCTCTGGGAAAATGTCTCCGGAGCCTTGTCAAGTTCTTCCAGGCGTGACTTTAAGGCTGTGCTGGAAGCGTTCACAGAGACCGAAGTTCCAATGTGGTGCTGTGCGCTTCAAGCGGCCAGAGCCATGCGGAAATTTTGCGGGAGCTGCCGCCCACGCTCAACTGTGCCAGTAAACAGCCCTATGTTGTCCGGCCCGGTGACACAGAGCAGGAGCAGCCCATCGTGACCCACCCCCAGATCGCCGGGACGCTCTGTGCCTCCGGCGCGGGTCTTTCCCGCCCTGGCGGACAGGGGAACGAGCTGGACTTCTGCGTGGTGAGCGCGGGCTTCAAGCACAAGGCCGGCAGCCAGTTTGGGAGTATCGGTTTCCAGGAGGAGACCGCCCCCACCCTTCTGGCGGGCCAGCAGAGCGCCGTGATGAAAGCCCGTGTGATCGGCGCCTACCATTCCGGCGGGATGCTCTCGGACAATCCCAAAAGCGGCTTCTAAGAGGCGGACACATCCCGGACGCTGGACCTGAACGGCGGGAACCCCTGCTGCAATCAGGGCGGCGTGGCCGTGGTGGAGGGTGCTGACAGGCCGGAGGCCGTCGCCGTGGACTGCCGCAACCTCCGGGAGACGGATGGGGTCAGCGGCACACTGCTGGCAAAGGCGGCCTCCGGCGGCTACTCGCTGAACTACCAGAACCCCGTCCGCACCGGGCTTTGCGTGAGGAGGCTCACCCCCACAGAGGCGGAGCGTTTGCAGGGCTACCCGGGCGGCAGGACCATCAGCGACACAAAGCGTTACCAGATGCTCGGCAACTCCATCACCGTCCCCTGCGTGGATCATGCAGGGCATCCGTGACGCCGTGGGCGGTGAGTGATAGGCTGTCGCGGGTCCCCGGTCTCGCCTGTCGGCTCGGTCGGCGACCCGCGCCCCTGCGGGAGGCGAACGAGTTCGTGCGCCAACACCACCGCCACCATAAGCCCACGGTGGGACACAGGTTCTCCATATGCTATTGTCCCTTGATTATCTACAAGCAGGGTTGTCAACACCAATGTAAAACTGTATTTATTGTTACTGGACTTTCCTTATCTCGTTAGAAAATTCAAAATCCGTTCATTAAAATCTTTGGCCTCTTCATACGTCGCATGTCCAAGACCATTATAAATAAACAATTCGCTATGACTAATTTTTTCAGCGATTGCAGAGGCCGCAGTTGTTCCAACAATTTTATCGCAATCCCCGCCAATCACTAATGTAGGGCATACTATGTTACTTAATTCCTCATAAGCATTGTGGCTGATACAGGAAGCTGCCTGTATGAGAAAACGCTTAAAACTTTTAGGTTTTCCTATTTTTCCAATGAACGGATAAATTCGACGATACTTTTTCAAGTATTTCTCTGAATAGGATTTTTCCGATGTATCTATCATTAAATCCTTATAATTTCCTTGCTTTGCCATTTCAATCCAGGCACCAACTACTCTTTTAATTATTTCATTAGAGTTTGCGCTTGTTACCGCCAAAATGAGCTTATTGACCAAATCCGGATAATCAATGGCAAGATACTGCGCTATCATACCACCTTGGGATATGCCTAAAACATCTGCTTTTGAAATCCCAAGAACGGTCATAGCTTCTGCATGATCTTTGGCCATTTCCCTTGTAGAATATCCCTCTTGCATATAATTTTTCCGGCTGAAAACATACACGGTAAATTCTTTGGCATATATCCTATACATTATTGAAAAAACAAAAGCCATTCCCTTTACTGTAGACAGTCCATCTCCCAAACCGGGCAGCATAATAAGATTTTTATTTCCATTTCCAAAAGATACATAATCCATTTCAGAATTTCTAACACAGACACTTCTATTATGAGCATTATAAAGCATAACAACCTTCCTTATTTTACGATTCCCACCTTTAGAATTTCTATATATTCTGATAAATCTTTTACATATTCTTTTTCTATCATTTCAAAGTCCGCATAGGCTTGTTTTTGTATTTTTGTCAAAAAATCATCATTAAAACCTTTGAGAAACCACTTCACCACATCAAGCGTTTTATGTCTGCCCCACCGAAATTGAGTTGTATCAATACCCTGTAAAAACCAATAATAGATCTCTTGTTCTCTATTGCCATATTTTAATGCGGTTTTCATATAAATGTCGGTGTCGTTTTTGGTGAATGCCTTGACAATCATTTTGGATTTTTCGGGGTACAAAATATACCATGAAAACTCCAAAACAGAATACTCTACTATCCGTTGAAATAAATCAGCGGAAAGGGTATTCATTTTTTCTTCTAAGCTGGAATTGAGCTCCGCAGTGATTTCGTCAAGAATATAAAAATAGAAATCCTCTTTTGTCGGAAAATATTTGAATAAACTTCCTTTACTGATACCAGCTTTTTTTACAATTCGATTGGTAGAACTGTTTTCATAACCATACTCGGCAAATTCAGAAACTCCTGCCATAAAAACATTTTGCTGTTTTTCAGTATCCAGTCCCAAAAATGAAGATGTTGGCACTATAATCTCCTCTCTTCAATGACCATGCGGTCACTTTGTGTCTTTAATTTTAGTGACCATGTGGTCACCGGAATTACTATACTCGATTTTAGCCTATTTGTCAATGAAATTTCAACATTCCTTTTAGTTCTTCATGGTAAGTTTTCCTTTAGCCTCCCCGTCAACAAAACTATGTAGACCAAATGAAAAGTAGGAGTAGAGGGATTACGCTGTGGTCGGCATTTGCGGAAATGTGTATAACTGGCTGTCTTATGGAATTGTGGGTAACTTTGTTTGCAGGACGTGGGAAAGCTGCATTTTAGCTTTTCCATGTGTTGTGAATAGAGCTATCCATGATTCCATAACCTGTTATGCACATTTCCACAATGCTTGTCTTTTGGTCTTTGGTTTTTTGTTCGCAATAGTGTGGTGCTGGTGGTCTATCCGTTGTTTTCGGTTGCTTGCTTCTTTACCGTACATGAGCGTTTCTTCTTGGCATGAAGCGCCGACTTGACTTTGCTGGACAGGTCCTTGAGGTGGTAGTCATTCATCAGACTGCGGAAGTGCAGCATCTATAGGTTATTTCATTTTCAATCTTCCAATTCCCACACGGGTATTTTAGAATATCATAGCGGCTGTACCCATGTCCATGTCAAGAAATTTGGCAAAACTTTTAGTATTCTCTGTGGACAAACTTTTTATACATCTGTTTTCAAAATTGGGCGGGGAAATTTTATCCCTTACCCAATAGTCCATAGAAAAGCGGGAAATATTAGACGCTTATAAAATCTTTCGCAGCTTTCTCCACAGATGGTCTAACCGTGCATAGATAGCCCCTGTTGTCAATCCAACAAGCGGGGCAATTTCCTTTGTGGAATAGTCCCGCATTTTTAGCAGGATGAGTTGCAGGGTACGCCTGTCCACCGCAAGAAATGTCCAATATAGAATTTCATCCTCAATCTCGTCCAGTAAATTAGCAACCGTCTTTAGCTCGGTATTCTGTTCCCTGTCCGCCATTTCCTCAAGGTATTCGCCGAAGTCGCTTGCCCACTAGTAAAACCTCCTGTTGGAATTGAAGTCTGCCCTGTCGTCTGTGCGAATTTGTTCAATGGTGGTTTTGTCAACTCTGTGTTCCCTCAATATTTTTTTCTCTGCTTCTTTCTAGATAAGCCATTTCTTGTTCCCCGTCCGTTGTTGTATGCCATTCCTTATTTCCTCCAATCTGAATTTTTGAAAATGTAAAAATCAGATTGGATAGGCGGCGAACGACAGCCAAGAGCGGAAACAGCCCTGCGGCACATTCCGACAAAAAACGCCAAAAGAAAAACCGCAAAGGTTGTCACCACATAAGGAGATAATTTAAGGCAACACCGCACAATTCTAAGCACTGTCTTGCTTGCAGATTTTCCGTGATAGCGCACAGCTTTCGCTGGTCAATGGTGAGATTGACGGCGCTCAATCTGTACCCTCTGACGAAAAATCTGACTGCCCAATACGGTACTTAGATTTCTGCGGTATTGCCTTAAAAACATTATTGGAATACAGCTTATGGACGATAGCAAAGGTAAAAGCCAGCGTAAGAAGCGTTTCTGCTTCATTATGCTGGCTTTCTTTATACCAAAAAGATAATAGCACATTCGCAAAATGAAAAATCCTTTGCTACACTTTGGCCAAAGGATGCCGAGAAATGTGTGATATAAAGAATATTGCATAGTAATTGATGAAAATGAACGGCGAATTATCATCAACAGCTTAAATAATCTACGAAACAAACAGATTGAGAACAACAGATACACCGATGCGGTTGATGAAATTCTAATCAAAAAATTCAAAAGAAATAGATGACTTATCAGTAAAAACAGAAATGCTGGAAAAACAGCAGCAGAATATACTTATTAGAGAACAAAAGCAGCAGCAGGTTTTAAGTTGGATTATGTACTCTATTGCGGTCTATATGATATTTTTTGCGGTATACTTTATTGGACATTTTCATTTTTGGTCTTGGGCAGCAAATCCCTTGGCTTTTTTGCAGGCTTTCTTATCGCTACTGCTATTATAATCTTTATATGCGTAAAGAAAATTAATAAAAACAATAAGTAAGCATTCAATATTTATATTGTGATGAAAAGAACGGGCAAGGGGCTTTATTCCTTTTCCTGTTCTTTTCATCACAGCCATGTTTTTGGAAAATGAAGATATCTTACAAGAAATCAACAAACATTTTGAGTATAATATAGGGTGCTAGGAGGTGATACCATGCAAAAAGAAATACGGACAGTCTGCTATGATGACGATTTACACCTTGAAGCATATCGTTTTCAAGGAATCGTACAGCCATTCCCGAACCACTTTCACGATTACTATGTGATTGGTTTTATGGAAGCAGGGACACGCTGTTTATCCTGCAAAAATAAAGAATATACGATAGGTCAGGGGAACATACTTTTATTCAATCCAAACGATAACCACAGTTGCGTGCAATGTGACGGCGGAACGCTTGATTACAGAGGGTTGAATATTCCAAAAGAAACGATGCTTTCATTAACAGAGGAAATAACAGGGCAAAGGATAATGCTTGGGTTTTCTGAAAATGTCATTAAGAATGATGAGCTGAATCTTTATCTTCGTTCTTTACATCAAATGATTATGGACGGCGGGGAAGAGTTTGAAAAAGAAGAAATGCTTCTGCTCCTCATTACATTACTTATAGAGCAATACGGACAACCCTTTGAGAACTGTATTCCAGAGTGCAGCGAAGAAATAGAAAAGACTTGCGTATTTATGGCAGAATATTTCGCAGAGCATATTACATTGGAAAACCTCTGCAAATGCAGTGGTCTTAGCAAATCAACATTGCTCCGTGCGTTTACCAAGTCAAAGGGAGTTACGCCATATAGGTATCTTCAAACAATACGGATAGGCAAGGCAAAAGAACTGTTGGAGAAAGGCGTATCCTCGGTTGACGCCGCTATACAGACAGGCTTTTCAGACCAAAGCCACTTTTCAAATTTTTTTAATATGTTTATCGGACTGTCGCCTGCCGCATACGGACGCATTTTCAAGGAGGGCGGCAAGAATCATGGATAAAAAAGCTACCGCAGGGCATATCACGGCTCTGATTACAATTGTGATATGGGGAACGACTTTCATATCCACCAAAATACTGCTTGCAGATTTCACACCGATAGAAATACTATTTTTCAGATTTCTGCTTGGATTACTTGTGCTGATAGCTGTTTATCCGAAACGATTGAGAATAAAGGATAAAAAACAGGAGCTTACATTCGCTGCGGCGGGGCTATGCGGGATATGCTTATACTACCTGCTTGAAAACATAGCCTTTAACCCATACGATGGCTTCTAATGTTGGTGTTATTATTTCTGTCGCTCCATTTTTTACCGCCGTTTTATCTCATGTGTTTCTAAGTACAGAAGAAAAACTAAAAGCACAATTCTTTGTTGGTTTTATTGTTGCTATGGCAGGAATATGTCTTATCAGTTTTAGCGGCTCAAAATGGAAGCTGAATCCTGTCGGTGATATTCTGTCAATTGTTGCGGCATTCGTATGGGCAGTTTATTCCCTACTGACACGAAAAATCGGCAGCTATAGATATAGTACCATCCAAACGACAAGGCGGATATTTACATACGGAATACTTTTCATGCTCCCGTGCCTTTTTATTTTTGATTTCAAATTAGATATGCAGAAGTTTGTAAAACCAGAGTATGCTCTAAACCTTATCTATTTAGGTCTGGGTGCGTCAGCCCTTTGCTTTGTTACTTGGAATTATGCCGTCAAGGTGCTTGGAGCTGTTAAGACAAGCGTATATATCTATATAGTTCCTGTTATTACTGTTGTCACATCCGTTATTGTGTTAAAGGAAGAAATCACATGGATGGCTGCGATAGGAATAGGGCTTACCTTAATTGGCTTGTTTCTTTCGGAAAGTAAATTAATTTTTAAGAATAGAGGAAAACAGAATGAATGTTGAGAATGAAAAATGTATCATTGTAGTTGACGAAAATTTACCGCTTGGGATTATCGCTAATACCGCTGCTATCCTCGGCATTACTATGGGAATGAAAATGCCCGATGTTGTTGGAAATGATGTGCTTGATTTAGAGGGTAATTCCCACATGGGAATTATACAGTTTCCCGTACCAATATTAAAGGGAAATACGGAGGTACTTAAAAACCTCAGAACAAAACTGTTTGAGCCGCAATTTGCAGAACTTACGGTTGTTGATTTTTCTGATTTGGCAAAAGGGTGTAAAACTTACGATGAGTTCATCGGTAAAATGGCGAACACCTCAGAGGTTAAATTGAATTATATTGGCATCGCAATTTGCGGCAATAAAAAGCAGATTAACAAGTTGACAGGAAATATGCCTTTGTTAAGATAAAGAGGAGAAATGGTTTATGAGAACTGAATGGGTACGTTGTCCTGTTTGCGGAGCTAGAACCCGTGATAGGATTGAAGAGGAGACTATTTTGAAGAACGCCCCTCTCTATTGTCCGAAGTATAAACAAGAAACATTGATAGAAGCAAAAAAATTCCAAGTAACCGTCATCAGAAAGGAAAACACATAATACGCAGAGCCAATAAACGAGTTGGATGAACCGTTCGTTGCCTCTTTCTTATGCCTAAACTATATAGTATGCCCACCTTCTGAAAAAATTATTCAAAAAACTTTTTGGAAAGTATTATCAAACGCTTATTTCATTCAGTATAATAAAATACTCTTTTAAGAGAACCACAAACCAATTACATATCTTCACAGAATTTGCGAGTATGGCTTTGCACCGTACACGTCTGCGGTATGCGAAAAGGAAATACCGCCGCTTTTGAAACTGCTTTGAACTGTCAGCAACAGATAGGCGTAACAGACAGTTTCGACTTTGAATCTCAAAGCCGGTTACATCATTGTGAAACCAAAACCGCAAGGGATAAGTCTATCCTTTTGTATTGGTCGATACACATTGATGTGCCGGCTTTTTTTGCAGCCCAAATGCCGGTTACAAACTGAATGAGCGGCTGAACGGGATATGATCT
Source organism: Oscillospiraceae bacterium (assembly GCA_910574935.1). GTDB lineage: Bacteria > Bacillota > Clostridia > Oscillospirales > Acutalibacteraceae > Acutalibacter > Acutalibacter intestini. The sequence continues at coordinate 970 of CAJTCU010000003.1, read as the reverse complement.
TACGATAACCTCTAAAATGAAAATGGATGCAATGAAAGCGCAGGGCAGTATCCGACTTTGTCTCAGGCTGGAGCTGTTGACAAAGTGCCTGAAATATAGAGACGCGGGAGATTTCAAGCAAGAAAAAAGATGCCTTTCGGCATCACACTGAGAATTTAATCATTCTTTTGAGGTTCAAGGCCGCGGCGGAAAGGAGACAGTGGTCCTCCGCTGCCTCTAAACCTCGCCGCAGGAGACGCGTCAGGTTGTGTCCCCATTTCTGTGCGGCAAAAGTACCCTCACACCAGATCTGCCGCTGCTTCAGCGCCTCCCGGTAATCCGGCTCCCATCGCCTGGAGAAATGTTTTTGAACAACAGTCTTGAAATAACTGTCCTGGAGCTTTCTGGCGCCGGCCTTGTCCGTCTCATTCAAACATTTCTGCCGCAAAGGACAGCTGCCGCAGTCTTTCTTTTCCGCCCAGTATTCCCAGAACAGCCCGCTGCCACTTCGATACAGCCGCTTGCGCCGCAGTTCTTTCCCGTTAGGACACAAGTATACGTCCCGCTGTTCGTTATAGGTGAATGCATCCCGCTTCAGTTCAGCTTTCGTGCGGTCAGCGGAGTCCGCCGCAGCGGCTTGCAGCGGCACAACATGTTTATGGACGTACCCCAACTGCTCCAAATAGGGCCGTGAGTCATGGACATCCCCCGGCGTCACGGTTACAGCAGTGATGATACCGTAGTCCGGGTCGGTTGTCTGGTGAGACAGATAATAAAAACCGCTGGGCTTGCCGGGCCGCTTCATGTAGCCCGACTCCGGGTCGGTACTGCTCACCTTCTTGCGGGAACTGCGCTTGTCCTTTTTCACCTGCTTTGTCCGCTTCGCCCGGCGCTGCCCTGTCTGCCGTTTCAGCTCCTCCAGTCCCTCCTCCTCATAGGCGTCCAGCCGCTCCCAATAGTTCCCCGCCTCTTCCAGCGCATCTACCTCCTG
>CAJTCU010000002.1:340900-452155 GCA_910574935.1 Oscillospiraceae bacterium | reverse complement strand
CCTGACTGCGTATCTGCTTGAGCCCTTCTTTTCCCACTTTCCGCAAATCGATATATTCCATATCCCTATTATATCACTCTTCCTCTCTTTTTCCTAGCTTTTTGAGCGGGAGTAATATTTCAAGACTGTTGTTCAAAAACATTTCTCCAGGCGATGGGAGCCGGATTACCGGGAGGCGCTGAAGCAGCGGCAGATCTGGTGTGAGGGTACTTTTGCCGCACAGAAATGGGGACACAACCTGACGCGTCTCCTGCGGCGAGGTTTAGAGGCAGCGGAGGACCACTGTCTCCTTTCCGCCGCGGCCTTGAACCTCAAAAGAATGATTAAATTCTCAGTGTGATGCCGAAAGGCATCTTTTTTCTTGCTTGAAATCTCCCGCGTCTCTATATTTCAGGCACTTTGTCAGCAGCTCCAAGTTGGGACACATTACTTTTTTGTCCCCAAGAACATTGAAAATAGAATAAGGCAAAACAGATACATTCCCTGTGCGGGGAGCTATACCGCAAGGTGCGCCAAGATGTTTCGTGAGCGGGAGAGGAGGTGAACACAGCCACAGGAACGGAGCGACCACACCAAGCGGCAAACTGCCCCTGCAAGGCAGCAGGCCATAAGCCGCACTAGGGGGATAATGATACTTGCGCCGGCTGTCCGTCACGGGACAGGGCGCCCCGCCACAAGCATGGGGGGAGGAATAGTTGACTGCGTTAACTATAAAAAACTATGGAGCGGCTGCTATCCGCCGTCTGTATGAGCCTATATTTCTATAGTTTAGGAGAACCCGCTATGCAGAAAATAGAACCAGAAACCGGCGTGACCTTTGTGGACAAAGCACACAATACGATTTATCTAAGTGTGTGTGGCTGCCAAGTCGTTGCCACCTGTGCGAAGCACGATAACATAGACTTATACGAACAGGTAAAAGATATCCTGGTGGACTCTTTTTTCCACTCCCCCACCAACGAACATCTGACAGGTATTCCATAAATATGGATAAAAACCTTTCCGCATTTTCGGCAATACAGCTTGCAAACCGGCCCCAAAGATAGTATACTATGAGTAAAGGAAGTGGTGCCCATACCTATTAAGCCGTTTAAGGATTTAAGCCTTGTGGACGATTTCATGTTCTCGGAGGTTATGCGCAGGCCGGAGAATATCAAGCCTTTCCTGGAAGCCCTGCTTGAAAAGAAGATAGAGCGGGTTGTGACGATTGATAAACAGAAGGACTTGAAGGACACCTATGACGCCCACGGCATCCGGCTGGACGTGTACCTAGAGGATGAACACCACACCAAGTACGATGTGGAAGTCCAGGCCCGGCTGCACCGCAAGCTCGAAAAGCGCATACGGTACTACACCAGCGGCATCGACCGGCACAGCCTGGAAATGAACACGGACTATGAGGAACTGTCCGATTGCTTTGTGATTTTCATTTGCGTAGAGGATTACTTCGGCGCTGGCCTTGCCGTCTATGAACGAGAGAGCCACATAAAAGGCGCGCCGGAGATCGCCTATGAAGATGGCTCTCATGCTTTCATTCTCAATGCGGATTTCAAGACAGAGAACGGCAACCCCGCTGTGATGGATTTTCTCAGATATATTCGGGCAGGCTATAAGGGCGAGCAGTACGACATTTCAGAATCAAGTTATTTACGGCAGATAGACGAGGCAATCAGCGAGATCAAAGAGGACAGCGGAAGGGAGATGGAATACATGACCATGACAATGAAAATGATGGACGAGCGCAAGGAAGCCTTTGAGCAAGGCGAGTCTAAAGGTCGCACAAAGGAGCAGGCCAAAATCATCAAGCGTATGCTTTCCCGCGGTCTGAGTTTGGAGGACATCAGCGACATGATTGGCCTGGATCTGGAAGAAGTAGAAAAGCTGGCCGGGCAAGAATAACTCCCTGCATCTTGCTTATATGAGCACTCCACAAAGGGTGCTCTTTTCTTTTGTGAAATTTGACAGAATCCTCATAATATGAGATAATATTATAGGAGGAATACTCCATCTGTACCTTGACAATTTCATATTGGGATATGCTGGTCTGTCATTTTTCATGGATTAGAAAAGGATGGACTGTATATGAAAAACACAAGCATTTTCCCAAACCATGTTTCAGAAACCCTCATTTTTGATAAAGATACCGGCTGGCGGGAGAATATGCCTGCCTATATAGAGCCGGGCACCAGGGTGTTGTGCCTTTACCGCGTTTCCACTGACAAGCAGCTCTACCACACGGACAACAACGAGGCGGATATCCCCATGCAGAGAAAGCGCTGCCGAAAATACTGTGAGTCCATGGACTGGACGATTGTCTGTGAGTTGCAGGAGGAAAGCGTTTCCGGGCACAAAGTTCGCGCCGAAAACCGGGACAAGATACAGCTTATCAAGGAGTATGCGAAGCAGAAGAAATTTGACATTCTGCTGGTGTTCATGTTCGACCGGATAGGCCATATCTCCGATGAAACGCCCTTTGTGGTGGAGTGGTTCGTGCGCAACGGTATCCGCGTCTGGAGCACCTAGGAGGGCGAACAGCGCTTTGATAACCATACGGACAAGCTGACAAACTATATCAGGTTTTGGCAGGCAGACGGTGAGAGCGAAAAGACCTCTATCCGTACTGCTAACAGCATGGGCCTTCTGACCGAGGACGGATGCTTTACCGGCGGGCGCTGCCCCTATGGGTACAATTTCGTGAAAACTGGGCGCATGAATAAGCGCCGCCAAGAGGTCAACGACTTAGCTATATGCGAGTCGGAGGCTGAAGTTGTCCGCACGATGTTCCAGCTTGCCGCAAGGGGCGGGTATGGGGCACAGCAAATTGCCAATTATCTCAATGAGCGCGGTATCAAGAACCACTCCGGAAAAAACTGGCACCCGGCTTCTATCCAGGGAATGTTGCGGAATATCCTCTATACTGGCGTCCTGCGAAGCGGGAAAAGCCGTTCGGAGCCACAGGAGCGCTTGAAAATCGTAGAGGACAAGGACTTTCAAACTGTCCAGGATATGCTGGCGGCACGTTCCCGGGCTACCGAAATAATCCGTTCTAAGCCGCTGAATACCAGAGGAAAGTCGCTGCTTTCGGGCAATGTCTTTTGCGGGCATTGTGGGGCGGGATTGTGTATCACCACCAGCGGAAAAGGTAGGCCCAAGGCCGATGGCACGGACACCGTGCGTATGCGGTACACCTGCCAGACAAAAAGCCGCACCCACGGCGATTGCGACGGCCAGACCGGATACACGGTGGAAAAGCTGGACGGTATGATCGATTCTATTATCCATACCATTTTCGCCAAGGTAAGCAGCTTGAGCCGTGACGATATCATAGCCGAGCGGTTCCAGTATGACCGCGCCGCCAGGAAAGCTGCTCTGGACAAGGCAATGAAAGAATATGAAAAAGCTGAAAGCGAGTTGAAAAGCCTGAAAGGGGAAATTATTAAGTCCATTTCCGGCGAAAGCGCCTTTGCCCCGGAGCCTTTGAATAGTGTAATCGGGGAGCAGGAAACTAAGTGCGGCGAACTTAGAAAGGTTTGTATTCTTGCCCAGCAGGAATTGGACGACAACGATTCTGCCCTTGCCAATATGGGGCAGCGGTATGACGATATCTTGGAATGGTCAGCGGTCTATGACCACGTGACGATACCGGCGAAGAAAATCATTGTTGCCCATATCATTGAGCGGGCGGACGTTTGCCGGGGGTATCAGCTCCATTTGAAGCTGAACCTAAGTGTTGAGCAGTTCCTCTGCGGGCTGGACTGTATGCCCGATGTGGAAACTGCCCTGCGCACGTCTGCATAATTTCTCCATAGAACATATTGGCTTTCAAACAAGGAAACATCCTTTCTGTGGTGGGGGCGCACATGATACGCCTGCACGATGGGGGCATAGAAAACATGATTTGGGAGAGCGCTTGAATGGCATTCAAGCGGTCAGCGGTTCGATCCCGCTTATCTTCACCAGGCCGTCTGGGTCTAGGATGAAAGCGGGCCGGACGTCAATTTTTGAATTTGTACAGGGGTTTTGGTACATAATGGAGGTATCACCTGGATACCTCTGAAGGTTGCACTCAACGTAATTCCAGTTGTCCGATCCCTGGGACACGGTTCGATACCATTCGGTATACGGTTGACCATTTAAGTATCCTGTTCTGTAGGCGGGAAAAGACTTGAACACGGCAAGGTTTGGATGACTTGAAGTATTGGCATAGCTCGCATCCATTTCACTTTTTGCCAGTAAAAACACTTGTGTTTCCATTCCATTTGCGCCGTCGATATACTCCACTTGGGGATAATGGATGCCTGTGCCTCCATTAATATCTACACCTAGCCGTGTATACGGAAGCTTGACTGTCTTGATATGATCCCGAATATCTATCCCATTCTTGAATGAACCGTTGAGATACCCTGATACTGTACTGGTGGAGTAGTCGACGCGGGTGTTCTCGCTATTTGTGTTGTTACTCCATTGCGTGGTGGTATAGATACCTACTCTCATTACCCAAGTTCCAGTGCATGAAGTGTCGTAAAGATTAATACTACTATTAGGCCGTCCTTGCTGCGCTACAACATAGTCTGCCGGAGTTCCGTATTCCATAATCTTCACCACGGTGCCCACGGCCACATTTCCTAATCTCGTCGCCATAAAACTCCCTCCTTAAAATTCCAGCCGCCGCTGGGCCGGGTTCCACACACCGCTGGCCACCATTCCCGTCAGGCTCTCAAAGGTCACGGTGAAGGGGTTGCCGGTGACGTCCGTGTTAAACATCAGCTCCAACAAGGACAGCCGCGCGTCCAGGGCGGCGGGGTCCCCATTGTGGGCGGAGATGGCTCCTGCCCCCGCCAGCACCCAGCGGGCGCGGCCGTCCCGCTCCCCCAGACAGACGTACTCCTCCCCGGCATCCTCATCAAAATAATGCCGCCCCGGCAGGGCGGGCATGTCCTCCCCCGGGGGCCCGCTGCCGGTCTCGGGCTTGGCCTGGGCGGCGGCGTCCGCTGTCTCCCGCACCTGCTCCAGAGCCTCCCAAATGGCCGGGTGAGCCCTGCCGCCCTGGTCGTGGCCTTCCATCACCTGGGTCAGGTACTGGGGCGTCACCACCGCCCCGGACTGGGACAGGTCTACCTCAAAGCGCACCCCGCCGGTAATCTTCAGAAAGCCGTAGAATTCCAGCAGAAACGCCGGGCACTCTGCCTGAGCGGGTACCTCGACGCCCCCTGGGCGTCCCCGCTGGTCCCGGTCCTGGTACACGCAGAGCAGTCGCTCCGGGCCCTGGTCCACCTGGGCGAACACCCCGATTTGATGCAGGGTGAAGCCGGTCTCCACCCCCGAATTGCTGATCTGCACCTTCACGGTCTTGCCCTCCAGGCCGTTTTCCACGTCTAAAATTTCCAGCCGGTGGCGTTCCCCGGCCACGTCGATGAGCGCGGCCAGCTCCGCCGGGTCTGTCTCGCCGGAGCCGCCCCAGGCGCTGAGCACGGTCAGCCGCCGCCCGGCCAGCAGGTCGTTGAGCATGGCCTCCCCGGCCGCAGTCACTGCCACTTCATCCCAATGTGCCATAACTTCACGGATAGCTCGCCCAGCTGGGCCACCTGGGTTTCCGTTACCGGGGTGAAGATGGGGCTTGCCAGCTCCACCCTTTTTGCCCCGGCCTCCCGGATCCGCCGCACCAGCTCCGTGGGGTTCACGTCCCGGCCTATCTCTGTGGTCTGCCAGGTGATGAACTCCTGGACCGCTTTCTGCACCTCTGCCTGGATGGCAGCCGCCGTGGCCTGGTTGGAGCGGGCGATGCGGTAGGTGAGCTTGAGGTCAAAGAACTTGACATCCGGCGCGGACACAGTCACATGGTCGGTCATGGGCCGTACTTCCTCTTGGGCCAGATACTCTGTCAGGCCCTGCACCACTTCCTCGCCCGGCAGACTTCCATCCCTCATAATGATGTACACTACCACTTCACCCGGCGTGGGGCTTACGGGCCGCACGGAGCCGATGTCCGTGTTGTAGGTCTTGGTCCAGAAGGTGTAGGCGTCCTGGGAGCCGGCGGTACTGTAGCCGGAGGGCGCCAGGAACGTGCGCTCCGCCAGGCTCTTATCGTCCTCCACGTCCGTGCCGCCTGCCGTGGCAGTGACATTTTCCACACTGTCCACATAGGGCAGCGGGTCCACCAGGATATTGAGCTGCCCCGGCAGAAAGCCGTTTCCCTCCACGCCGCTGACGGTGCATTCCGCCTCCACGTCCACAAACATTTCCCCCGCGGGCACCTCTCCATAGCGCAGGGTCTTGAAGTACAGATTGTTGCCGTTGGTCACCCTGGTTTCCGCCGGGATGGCGCTGGCGTAGGGCTTCTCCGCCGAGAGAGTGAAGCGCAGGGTGGTCCGGGCCGGGCTGGCCCCGTGCTGGGTGACTCCCCTGGTGCCGGCCAGATTGTCCAGAAAGCCGCCGTAGCTGTACTTGAGCAGGTCCTGCTTCCCGGCCCTGTCCACGAACTGTTCTATCTGGTACAGGTCCAGGGCGATAGCGTACAGCTGCACCCGCACCGGGTCGGCGGCGCCCAGGCTCACCGTCTGGCCGGTCACCTCCTTGTACCGCTTCTCATAGTTGCTTACCAGCCTCTGCATCATGGCATCCAGACTGTCGTTCCCGATAAAGGAGATATCCGGCAGGTCATACACCGATTTTAAGAGGTTATCCACTTCCAATCACCACCTTTACGCCCAAGCTGCCCGACGGATCGGGGACAAAACTCACATCCCGCACACGCACACGGGGCTCCCATTTCTCTATGGCGTCTATAACCTCCACGGCCATCATGCTCTGAGCCGTGTCCAGAGGATAGTCCAGCATGGAGGTATCAATGCCGAAGTCCCGGTAGAGAGGATCCGTGCCCACCGGGGTCAGGAGGATATTCTCAATGTTGCGGACGATCTCCCGCCGCCGGGCCTCATCGCCCCCGGCGCGGTCAAAGGATATTTCTATCCCGGAGAGAGTGATACTCATACACGCGCCTCCTATAGGTATTCTTCCATCGTCACGGTCACTTTGGCCCTCACCAGCTCGCCCCGGTTCAGCACGGTTTCCCATGCCTCGCTGAGATTGGTGATGCGCCACTTGTTTTTGCCGATACGCCTGCTGCCGATCACCAGGGGATACACCCGGCCCTGTTCCGTGTACTCCCCCAGCTTGTCCAGCATGGCTCTGGGCCGCACACCCAGGAGGGCGTTGAGCTCCATCGTGAAGGTCAGTTTCTGCAGCGCCGGCCGGAGATACTCCACCTGGTCCTTCAGCCCGATCCGGCTGTGGGTGGCCCACTCCGAGGCCACGGTACGGCTCAGGTCGTTAAAGGTGAGCACCTTCTTATCGCTTACGGAAAACACCAGTCCGGGCCCCCAACTGCCGATTGCCATACCGCGTCACCTCCTTCAGTGCGGTTTGCTTGTTTCTCCATGCACACCAGAGTGGGTGTGGTTTTCTAAGCTGATGCCGTCGGCTATCACATCGCCGTTCACGGTCACATTGCCCGGAGCAGTGATATTGATATTCCCGCTGTCCCGGTTCATTTCCAGGATGCAGGAGCCCACCTGTAGCTTATACACCCCGGTGTTGGCGTCGTACCGCTCATAGGCTTCTCCGGGCCTTTTGTAGTTGTACTCCTTGCGGTACAAGCCCTTGAAGCCCTCCACCGGGCGCCACTCATCGTGCCAGACCGGCCCCAGGATAAAGGCCATCCCGGTACCGTTGGACAGGTGGGCCACCAACACCTGATCCCCCACCTCCGGCATCATGTACTGCCAGGAGAGAAAAGGGAACTCGGCGGTAGTGCTGCCGTCCTTGTCCTCATAGGTCACGCGGGCCGTGCCTTTGGGGAAGTTGAAGCTGGATATCTTTCCAATGCGCAGGTATTGGGTCTGCATGATATCACCCCTATGAAACCGTACTTGAGGCCGATTTTGCCTCCGTCACCCTGGGCTGCACCAGTCGAAGGTCCAGGGCCATCTTGTAGCCGCTGCCGATGTCGTGGTCTATCTTCTCCACGTAGAACTTGCCGGAGAGCTTGCCCAGGCCCTTGATCTCCACACAGTCAGAGGCGATCAGACCGGGCCGGGCCATCATGGTGATGCTCATGGTAGTGGCGTCCCGGTTGGCCTTGTTCAAGGCGGCCAGGGCTATGGCCGTAGCCTCCCCCAAGTTTTCGGCGGCGTCGTTCACCTCCAGGATGCGGTCGCCGCCCCCGGCGGTCACCGTGAAGGTGCGGTTCTTTTCGCTGTTGGTGTACTGGTACTTGACCCCGGTATATGTTTGGTCGAGTTTGGTGTTCCAGGACCAGCCAGGCTCAAAGTCCTTTTCGGTGAGGATAAACTTTGGGGCTTTGGACTCGTACTTTCCCTCATCGAACACCACCAGCTTGTCATTGTAGATTTTCAGGGCCAGACCGTATTTCTCTACCAGGGAGCCGAAGAACGCACAATCAGTCTGGTTGTTCTGCTCCACCTTTTCAATGGTCACGGCCCCGGCTTCATAGTGCAGGGCTACTTTGGCCCTGGCGGCCACGATCTGGCCGATTTCCTTGAGGGTGGTGCTCTCATACGTTTCCGTGCGTTCCGTGGCCTTAAAGCCGCTGGCAGCGGGCAGAGCGAGGCCCTCCAGGTCCAGCCGGATGGGCCCGCCCTTAAAGCTGAAATCGTCCACCAGAAACTTCCCGCATGGGAACTTCTTCTTTTGGCCGTCCCTCTCCCAATTACAGGTTTCTATGGTGGGCTGTAGCCGGTCCCCTTTTTGGGGGAACCAGCCGTTGATCCACTTGCGGTTCCGGTCATTGATGGAGATACTGATACTGTCGCTGGAGCCGGAGGCCACGTCCGTATACTTGAAGGAGCTGAGATAGGGGGCCAGCTGCACCTCGGCTTTCACTCCGTTGTACAGGATAGCCACCGTTGCTTTTCTCGGGTCCATTGGCTACTTCCTCCAATCGGGCAGATCGTCCACCCCGTCATAATCGTCCGCCTCCGGCACCGCAACCACGACGCCGGTGGGGAACACCTGGTAGTCCAGAAGCCGGATATTCTCTCTGGCCTCCATCAGCAGCTGAGTGTGCCGGGGAAGCGCGAGACTTGACGCAGTCAAGTCTTGGCTTCTCCCACCGTAAGCCCTCTGCGCGATGGTGTCCCAGGTATCCCCCATGATGGTGGTTATGGTGTTCACGGTCCGCACCTCCTAATGTAAGTCTTTCCTGCTATGGTCTTTCATCCACTTGCTCATCATCTCATTGAACTTGCTCTGGGACATTTCCTCCGCGCCCTCCAGGTCCTCTTTGGTGGGGGCCTCGCCCTGGAAATAATACTGGGGCGAATAGTTGATCTGCATGGGAGGCCCTCCCGCTGTGGCGGGCTGCGGCCCGCCTTTCACGCTGTCCAGCAGGTCGGCAAAGGAAAGCCGCCGGCTGTTTTCGGCCAGGCCCAGCTGCTGCCCTAGAGTATTGATGCGCTCACGCACACCGCCTACAGATTCAGCGAACATTCCCCGCATCTGCTGCCAGAGAGTGGAAAGGGGCAGCACGGCCTCTTTCCCGTCCTCGCCGCCGCCCAGAAGGTGGCTGCCCTGCATCCCGAATATCTGAGCCCCGCTCAGGATGCCGCCCTCTTTATACCAGCTCACACTGAAATTGGGAGCCGTAGGCGGCTGCAGGCTGAATGCCCCGCTGATATTCACATGGGGCACTTTCAGGTGGGGCAGCGACCAGGAGAAGTTCATGGCCGCCCGCATCTTGCCTACGGCGTTGGTGACTGCCGTAGCCGCGGCGTTCATCTTGGCTTCCACAGCGGACCGCACCCGCTCGAAGCTGGAGGTGGTCTGCTGCACCACCGCGTCACAGCCTGTCTGAGCGGCGCTCTGTACGCCGGGCATACCGCTCTGCAGGCCGGCGGTCATGCCGTCCGTGTAGGCGGTGCCGGAGGCCACGGCAGAGGTGTTCACCGAGGCCAGGCCCTGACTGATAGACCCGTTCAGGGAGGCCGTGGCGGACGCGCCCATGCTGGCTACCGTGCTGTCCAGCTGACCCGCGCCGGACGCCACCCCGGAGTTGATCCCGCTGGTAAGCGCCGCGTCGGCCGCATTGGCGTTAGCGGTCAGGCTGGGCAGGGAAGTGTTCAGGCTGTTCTGCATCCCGGTCACAGCGGATCGGCCCACACCGCTAGCGGCTTCCTGCACCGCCGGGGTGGTGCTCTGTATGGCCGCCGTGCTGTCGCCGGTCTCCTTGCCCTTGCCGGTGAAGAAGCTGGTGACATTGTCCCAGATATTTCCCACCGACTCAAACAGCCCGCCCACGGCGGACATGATGCCGTCTTTGATCGCGTTTAGAATGTCCATGCCCAGCTGGAGCCAGTCAATGCTCAGAACGCCGTCTACCAGGGTCATGAAGATATCCCAGCCCACCTGCAGCCAGTTCACCGAGGTAAGGGCCGTAATGATGGACCAGCATATCTGGGGGATAGCCGCCAGCAGGGAGGGGATCGCCTGCAAAAGCCCTTGAGCCAGCGTGACGATCAGCTGAACGCCTGCCTGCAGGATAGTGGGGATAGTGGGGATATTGGAGATGATGCCGTTTGCCAGGCTGGAAATGATGGAGGGCACCGCCGAGATAATTGCCGGCAGTCCCTGCATCAGCCCACTCACCAGGCCGTTGATGAGGGCCATCGCCCCGTCGATGATCATTCCCGCATTGGCGCAGATGGAGGCCACCAGGTCGACCACCATCTGTACACCCTGTTGGATGACCGTAGGGAGGTTCGCCTGCAGCTGAGAGCCAAAGTCGCTCATCAGCGTGAAAGCAGCGGTCGCTATCTGCGGTATGGCGGTGAGGATCCCCTGCACCAGCTGGCCTAAGATTTGACCGCCCATAGAGAGCAGCTGGGGCAAAAGCACACCGATCCCGCCGATGAGCTGGACGATAATATCCGTCCCCGCGGACAGGATCGTGGGCAGATTGGCTGTGATCCCGGCTCCCAGGTTTTGTATCGTCTGGGAGCCTATCTCAATGATGTTGGGTATCTCTCCGGCCATGCCCTGTAGGAACTGCGCAAGCAGCGCCGCCCCCGCGCTCCAGAATTCCACGTAAAAACTGCCGAAGGCCATGCCCTCAAAGCCGCCATCGGTGAGCGCGTCAGAGAGGGTGTATACCTGGTCTGTGGCAAACTGCGCCGCCCCTCGGAAGGGTTCCTGTAGGTTCTGGTATACCCTTATCCCGGTATCCTCCAGGGCCGATTGCAGGGTAGCCAGGTCGCCGTTGAGGCTGTCCAGCTTGGTGTCCCTCATGGCCTCCAGCGCGCCGTCCGCGTTATACAGCTGTTCGCTCAGGGCCTCCCATTCCGTCACGCCGTCCGCCGTAGTGGTGTTCAGGCCGGACATCAGGTCGTTCAGCGCGTCAATATGCTGCTTGCCGCCTATGGCCGCAAGCGCCGCGTTGCGCTGTTCCTCCGACAGCCCAGCGGTGGCCTGGTTTACTTTCTGGAGGGTCGCCTCCAGGCCGATAAACTTCCCCTCACTGTCAAAGGCAGAGATGCCCAGGCTTTCCATCATCTTGCCCCCCAGCCCCTTCAGGCCGGATACCGCTTTCTGTGCTGCGGAGATGGCAGAGCCAAAGTCCTTTTCCAGCTTGGCCGCGATCTTTATTGTTACTTGGGACGGCCCTGCCATACTCTCACCTCCTTGTCACCACCAACCTAAAAGTTTTGTGGTTTCACGCCAGTGAAATTGCGGCGTTGCGCGCCGCAAAACAAAACTTGGAGAGCTGGTGAGCGTCAGCGAACCCGCTCTTTCTCACCTGCCCTTGTTGGCCTTTAAGTCTTTCACGTAGTCCGCCAGTTCTTTGGCCACCCGAAGAAGTTCCAGGTAGTCCATGTTCATCAGCTGGAATAAGTCACAGCGCATAGAAAAAGAGAGCTACACATATAATTTGCGCAGCTCCCCTCCATCTCCCGGCCTTATTCCTCGCCGTAGAAAAAATTTGTCACTTTGTTCTTGACCTTCTCCATCTCCCTGGGGGGCAGGCCCTCGAAGAACTCCACCGGGAGCTTTGCCGCCTTTGCCGCCATGATGCACACATAGTTGATGTTCATCTCCGGCAGCGGAGTGAATACGCCGGTACGAGCCAGCCGCTTCTCCGCCTCGATCATGTCTTTGGTGGAGAGGGAGTCCAGACCCTCCAGGTCTACCTCGGTGTATTCCTTGTCCTCGAAACGGTAGGGCTTTTTGAACTCCACCAGGGTGTCGGGGAGTGGCTCTGCCTCGGGGGCCGCCGCCAGTTCGGTTACGTTCTCGGTTACATCGATGATGTTGTTGTCTTTCGCCATGATAGTTGCCTCCTAAAAATTTTATCAGGTGAGGGCGCGGACTTTCGCCAGATGATCCTCACCGTTTACCACGTACTTTGGGTTGAGCTTGTCCAGCTCCAGCTTCTTTTCGCCGCCCATCTCAATGAGAATGTAGGTCAGCTCCAGAGTGACGGAAGCGTCCATCACGTCGTGCAGCTTGACCGTGCCGGGCTTGACCTTTTTGCACTTCCCCCGGAACACCACACGCAGGCCCATATAATCGGTGTTCTGCGTGGCCTGATCCGTGTACTGGATGGCGCCCCGGAGGGTAAGGTCTACCGCTTTCGTGGGGGCGATCATGTCAAAGAAATCTTTGTTGACCACCCGGAACGGCACCTCCTGCTCCAGGCTGCTGAAGTGCCCGGCGACCACAGCCTCGTATTCGCCCAGGATACCGGCCCCGGATACAGAAGCCGTAAGGGCCTCCAGATCAGGGAGGGCTACCTCGCCGGTGGTGCCGACCTGCTTTTTGCCGGCATTATAGGTGTTGAAGTCGTGGATGACTTCGGGGATTCCTGTTACTGCCATTTCAATTCATCCTTTCCAGAGTTTTGCGGTCCCGCATAGCGGGATTGCGGTTTTTCAAACCGCAAAGCAAAACTCATTAAGTTGAAAAATTTATTTTTCAATCTTATCAACCTCCAGTCAGAGCCGCGCTGAGAGCGTCGGGGTCAAATTCCAGAATGTTCAGAATGTCCTCCGCCGGCACATAGGGAGCCAGGTGCTGGTGGAAGGTGGGCTTGCCGTTGATCAGGTCCGTCACCGCGTTTTCCTCGGCGTTGAACTCAATATAGGCCGCCGCGCACTTCCCCTGGGCCACATAGGCCCCGCCCCGGATATTCTCCGTGTCCACAATGGCCTGAATCAGCCGGGGGTCGGCGGGGTCGTCCACCTTCTGGGCGTAGGTCAGGATGAAGCTGTTGCCCCACCAGCTGAAGAACCGGCGGCAGCAGAACCACATATCTTTGGGGTCGGAGTTGGCCGGATAGGCCGCTGTACGGTTGCCCCAGGTTTTCCAGCCGTTGTTATTGATGGCCGTAGTCACGCCGAAGCTGTTCACCGCGTTCCCCTGGAGCTGGTCCAGAATGACCTCGGTCCCATCCGCCAGCACCGTCCCGGTGGCGCCGATGAGCTTGTTGGACGGGGAAAGGTTCGGCACGTCATCGTTGCTGGCGTCCAGCTGGGCGGTCACAGCGGCCATTATGGCGGAGTACCAGAACCGCTGGGAGCCCACCTCAATGCAGGGCCACAGGGCCATGATATGGATAGAAGTACACCCTGCCGCTTCTTTGGACATCTTCACCTTATCGTAAGAGGTGCAGCCCTCAGAGGTGCTGTCGATGTCAATGAATCCCTCGCAGGAGAAGTAGCCGTTGATCTCCACACATTTGGCCGCCAGAGCGATGCCTACGTCCGGGATGTGGCTCCAGCCGGGGGCCAGCAGCAGGCCGGGAGTCATACCAAACCGGGGATACACCTGCCGGAGCACCTCCAGGCCCTTTTCACCACCGGAGGCGCTTGCCCCGATGATGTCCCACTGATCCACGGCGTCCGGGTCGATGGAGGTACACTCCACCTTGAGAGTGGCCGCAGCGGCGCCCGCCCCTGCCGGGGTAAGGCTCACCGCCAGCTGGCCGTCATCGTCAAAGGAGAGAATGTAGTCCACGTCCGGGGCCAGGTCGGTTTCCGCAGCCGCGTCCCCCTCGCCGGATACGGCCTTGATCTTGACCGTGTCCAGCAGGATGCCGGTCAGAGGTACCAGCGCCTCCATGTCCTCCACAGTGACGGTCTGGGGGTCGTTTTTCTTCTTATGGGTCTTGGGGTCCAGGACGTTCACGAAAATCACCGGGGCCACCGCCGCCAGCTTGAAGCTGGCGTACATGGCTTCGCACAGGGTATACTTGTGATGCCCCAGCGCATTCAGTTCCTGACTGTACCCCAGCTTCTTCACCGCCTCCGCCCAGGAGTAGGCGATCACCGGGGTGTTGGTGACGGAGTAGGGATCCTCCGCCAGATTGACAGGTGCGGTACCGAACACCACCTGCAGTCCGGCAGTCCCCAGAATAGGGGCCACCAGGCTTGTGGCCTGTTCCTGCACCCTTACGCCATGCTGAAACGCCATTGCTTACTCTCCCTCACTTTCCTGGACGATTTTCTGAATCTTGGCGCTGTCCTCCTGCGCCTTGCAGAACAGGGTATAGCTGCTGCCCGCCTGCCGCTGGATCTGCGTCATGGCCTTGCCAAGCCCGGAAAAAGGAATGCAAAGCCCCGCCATGTACGGCAGGGCCTTTACCACCTTATTCAGTTCCTCCGGCAGGTCGTCGTACACCGTGTTCCTTGCAGCCACGCCGGTAATGGTGGGGCCGATGTACACGGTCTTGGTTTTCTTTGCGGCCTTTTCCGCCGTCTTTACGGCTTCCTTTTTGGTCACACTAAATCACTCCATTTCGCTCTGGGAGCCTGCATCGCAAAGGTCAGCTGGCAGGCCCCGAAATAGTAAGGGTAGCTTTCTTCCTCCTGAAGCGCCCACTCAAAGGGATCCTGGCACACGAACTGCCCGGCGAGGAGGGGCGTTTCCTGGTAGTGCATCTGGATGCGCTCGATGATCTCCAGAACGGCCTCATGGCCCTGGTTTTTGGGGTCGTCGTCAAATATCCCAATGAGCAGGATCACATCGGCCTTGTGGGCCGCTGTGGGCCCCTCTACACCGCCCTTGTCCGCCCGGACGATGATATAAGGGAAGGGATCCTCCGCCTCGGGGTCAATGGATCCGTTGTCCATCGTCTTAAGGGGGAGATACTGTTCATAGGCTTTGGGGGCCGCCATACGGTGCAGGTGCCAGTCGGGCACAGGCTGGGGCAGCTCCTTCAGCCATTCGGGCCATTCTTCCTCCGGGGCCGTTTCCGGGGTCTTGAAAAAGTCATTCCTGAACAAGGCCTCCAGGTCGGCGGCCACAGCCTTTCGCAATGCGCGGACTGTCATTTACCCATCAGCTCCCTGATTTTCTGATTCACCTTCTGGCTGTAGATTTTCTGGATCTCAGGCTTCAGGGCCCGCTTAGCTGCGCCCCTGCCCTCATACACCATCTCCAGCATTTTGGGCACCGACACCGAGTGCAGCACCTGCACCGGGTACCGGGCCGCGCCCTGCCGCTGGAGGATCTGCTTGGTGCGGCTTTTCCCGGACGGAACAGTGGAGGAGAACGCCTTGATGCCGCTTGAGCCGCGGATCTCCTTTAGCCCGCCGCCGACCACTACCTCAGCCTTTGCGCCGGGAGCGCCTTTCTTGTGGCTCCTGGGCCGGGTGACATGGAACCGGGGGATGTCCAGCCGCTTGCCGCCCGCCTGGATGGTGGCCACCAGATTGCTCACTGTGGCCCGGCGTATCTTGGCCGCGGAGTTAAAGCCGGGGTTTTTCACCGTGTACCGGCTCTGGGCCTCCTGGGCCAGCAGCTTCCGGGCCTCCACCGCCGTGCTATTGATGGCGCTGCGCAGCACCTTCGGGGCCTGGTCTTTCATTTTTCCCAGCCGGTGTTCTACATCCTCAACGCCGGATACTGTTACATCTATATCTATCATCGGCTTCTGTTCGCCTCCAGTGTGATGGCGTAGACGCCGCATTCATTTGTGGCGTCCGCCACCTGATACTGTTTCCCGTCCAGCTTGATCAGAACGCCCTGGGGCGGGAATTCGCCGAAATCCTCAGCGGCTACATAGAGCAGGAGCTGGTGCGCATACACACCGTCCATATTGGACTTCATGCGCTTCTCCCGCTCGATGTGCTCCATATCGTCCAGGACCGCCAGCATCTTGCGGCCATTGACCACATGGGGCTCCCCAAACTCAGCCAGGTTCAGGAACACCGCCTTGACGTCATTCTTGAGGGTGTCCTTAAAACTCAGCTCCCTCATCCCGGCAGCTTCACCAGCACAAACTTATCGCTGGCCTCGCTGGGGGCCGCGGCATAGCCCGCCGGGGTGGTCGTACCCTCCGCCGCTGTGGCAGTGATGCCTGCTCCGTCAAAGTGGACTGCCGTGCCCATTGCGATAGCGTCCGTGCCGGTCTTAGGCAGCTTGAACACACCCACCATGTGCAGGGAGCCCAGCTCGCCGGGCTTGGTCTCGCCGCCTGTAATGCCTATCCTGCCGCCCACGGACACTACCGTGTCACAGGGGATAGCGGTGTCTGTGGCGTTCCTGTAGTCCAGGGCCTCGCCCTTTTGGATGTATTCAGCGGTCACATTGGCCTTAGCGGCCTATTTCGTAGTTGCCATATTGATTTACCTCTCTTTCCGCTTACGCCAGAAGCGTGTTCTCGATCTTGATGCCGGGGTTCTTCACAGCGCCTCGGTAGTCCATGACCTGAATGCCCCAATCCAGGTAGATGTCCCACACAAAGCCCAGCTGGCCGGCGGTTTCCATGCGGCGGATACTGGGGACCTCCTGACCGTTGAGGTAGTCCACCTCAATGAAAGCAGTGTCCTCAGTGGCCCCCAGCATGAACCAGGGGGCCACGCCATCCTCGGCCAGCCGGTTGATCTCCGGATCCTCCACCTGCCGCAGGCCGTAACGGTACAGGGGGTTCACCGCCTGGGTGTTGTCCGTAGTCTGGATGGTGGGAGAGTTGAACAGGGTGAACAGGTCGAAGCCCATGCCCACAGGCAGCACCAGCATGGCGGGCCGGATGGTGATGGCCTGCTTGAACTGGTCTTTCTAGGTGGAGATGGCCATGATCATGGCCTGCACGGCCTCTTTGGTGATGCCGGTACCGGTCTTGAGCAGGTTCTTGTGGTCCGCGCTGAACAGCGCCTTGTCATCGTAGATCTTGGGATTCTTCATGAGGATCTCATAGCACTGGCGATTGATGGTGCGCCGGGCCGCCGCGGCATAGCGGGCGGGCAGGCTGGTCACCAGGCCGATATCATCGTTGATGAAAGTCTGGCGGCTGAGAGTGAACTGCTTGCCGTAGGTCTTGAGCCTGCGGGTAGGCAGCTTGGCGTCGGTGGGCCGGTCGTTCTTCAGCTCGCCGCCCTCGGGGACCTCCACAAAGTCGCCGATGGGCCCGGCCAGGTAGTTGTTATCGTGGACCTTGAAGTCAGAGAGGGTGCCTTTCTTCGTCCACTGGTCAAAGGTGACCGCCACTTGCTTATGGCCGGTGACATACGCCTTTTCGATGGCGTTGTCCAAAATGGCGGGGAATGTCGCCGTGGGAGTCAGGTACTGCCTCTGGGCGTATTTTAAGACCTCCGCGATATCATCTATCTGATCCCGCCAATCGGCGCCGTTCTCTGCCGCCACCTGCTTGAAGGTCTTGGCCCCGCTCTGCATGGCGGTTTTCGTGGCTGCGGCCTCCTTTGCCGGATCGATCCACGGTTTGGGCGGCTTTACCCACTTGTGGGCGAAATACATTTCTTTCTGATCCCAGAAATCCGGGGCAGAAATTTTCCCCGCCAGCATTGCCGAAATGACGAAGGTTTCGTATATCTCATCGATGACCTCCACCAGCAGTTCCACTTCATCCGCATAGGTCATGCCGTCCTCGATGAGATTCTGCCGGGTGGAGCTGTAGGTGCTGCCGCTCATGTCACGGGCCACCGCCTCATAGCTCAAGCCCTGGCCGGAGGACACCAGCCGCTGGAGCAGCTTAACGTAGGTAGCGGCATCGGTGGCCTGGCCCTGGGGGTTAATCAATTGGATTTCATCTCCAGCATTTAACTCTGTGACCATGCCGGAGGTAAACATCTGCCGGGAGTAGGTTTTGCCCAGGCTCCCACTGGTTCGCCCCACCCCTGTGGGGTTCACCTTCTTCACAGCCAGAGCGATGCTGGCCTGTACCCGATGCTTCACATCCTCCGACACCATGAATTCGTTGGCGTCCCTTATGCGGGTCAGGGTCTGGGTCATGTCGCTCATCTCCCGGAGCTGGGAGGGGCGGCGCTTGGAGAAATAGAAGATAACGTCCTTTGCCTCCACATACACCGGCTCCGGGGACGTGATGCCGTCGATGGAATACTGCCGGAACCAGTAGCCCACGGGCTTATTGTATGGGGTATACTCGAAGCCGCCACACACGCGGTTGCCCTTATGCTTTGCCACGATGGTGCTGCCGTCCAGCTCATCCACCTCCATCGCCTGGAGCTTGAAGGGAAGCAGACCGTCCCCGGTGTACCGCTTGACGAACAGCATACCGCCGTCTACCTTTTTCCGGCGTACAGCCATGCGGAGCATCTGACTGAGGCTCTGTGTCCCGGTAACATCGCAGTTGCGCTTTTTGCACCACTGGGCCCAGAGCTTCTCTATCTCGTGGTTCAGCTCCGGCTTGCCGGTCTCCGCCTGCAAAGTAAAGCCCCCGCCCACCACATTGCGGACGAAGGCCCCCATCACCCCGTTGAGCATATCCGAGTTGCGTTCCAGGTCGCGGGCTCTGGCGCGTACCGTGTCCCGGCTGTAGCGGTCGGTCTGTTCGGCGCTGGTGTTGATAGCCCGCCAGTTGGCGTTGAGCCGGGAATCGTCCCCCGCGTCGTAATGCCGGAGCGCATCCCGCCACGCCTGCCGGGCAAACCCGCGCTGGGGGCTGAACCAGCTTACAACTTGGTCGATTATGTTCATTTTATCACCAACTTTTTTCGGAAAAGTATTGATAATACGTGTTGCACGTGTTATAATAATCTTGCAAGGAGGGAAGAACATGAAAGACAAAGACCTGCTGAAACTTCTGAAGAAAAACGGCTGGGAAGTGGTCAGAATACACGGCAGCCACCATGTTCTTCAAAAGGGAGAGGACACCACGGTGCTCCCCATCCACGGCAAAGATGTTCCCACAGGCTTGCTAAACAAAATACTAAAGGACACGGGGCTTAAATAGCCCCTCCTTTAAGGAGGTATCTTGTATGATGTTTGTCTATCCCGCTGTTTTTCATCAAGAAGATAACGCCTATTGGGTGGAGTTCCCCGACCTGCCCGGCTGCCAGAGCTTCGGCGACACCCTCCCCGAGACGATGGCCGAGGCCCAGGAGGCGTTAGCCGCTTATGTGCTCACTCTGCTGGAGCAGGGCAAACCGCTTGCACAACCTTCCGACATAGGGGCTATCACCCCGGATGAAGGCTTCACCTCGTTGGTGGCCTGCACTATCGACCAGTACAAAGAAACGAAGGCCGTAAAAAAGACACTCACCATTCCCTCCTGGCTCAACGACCGGGCTACAGCGATGGGCGTCAACTTCTCCCAGGTTTTGCAGGAAGCGCTCATCACAAAAATTCAAGCGTAAGCAAGAGCCGGGCAGCTACAAGCTGTCCGGCTTTCTATCTTCCCTCAAAAAATGCGGCCACAGTCCCCGGCAGCAGACACCCGTCCCCGGCATTCTCCTGGGCCAGCAGCTCATTTCGCATCTGCCGCAGAAGCCCCAGGTCGGCGCGGGTCAGGCTCCGGCTCCCCAGCTTGTAGCTCTGCCCACCCACCAGGATGTTTTGTATGGCGGCGTCCACATGGGAGAGCAGTTCCCGGTTGGAGAAGGTTTCCAGGTTGATGGCGGCGCCCTCGTTATTCTCAGACATATGAATTCCTCCCCGAACTTCCCGGAGCTAAGTCGACAATAATTTTTGCTTGAGGATATTTCTCCAGCAAGCAGTCGATAAATTCACAGATGTGTTCTAATTTCGATCTCCCGGTCAAATTTACATGAATTTCCAGGCTTCCGTTCATATGGCATTCCTCCCTATATCCAGTTCTCATGGGTCTTTATCCATTCTTCCTCCGGGGCAGGTTCGGGTGGGGCCGGGGCCTGGGCCTGGGCCTGGGCGATCTCCTCCAGATACAGTTCCCGGACGCCTAAAATATCCGCCGCCGCGGCGGAATACACCTCGCAGTCCAGATAGTGGTTGTCACCGTGGGAACTTTTCTGCACCCAGGTCAGCACGTTCTTTCTCCCGGAGCGCACGTTCACCTTGTGTTCGGCAGTCACCTGTTCGGCATACTCCCGGTCGCAGCCCTGATAAACCATCCAGCTGCCCTTGTCCGTGTTTTTCTTGTGCATCCGGCCCGCTATCATATCCTTGTACAGCCCGGTATTCACTATTACCAACTGCATACCGTGGGCCCGGCTGGTGGGCTTGTTCACCTGGGTGATGCGGTAGTGGTCGTTCATGGCCCCGCTTGCGCCCTTGCTGGGCAGGGCCCACTCAGAGTTTTCCGAGCAGAAGTCATATACCATATCGGTATCATAGCCACTGTCGACCAGGCACAGGTTGACCACCATTGGGGTTCCTCCGTCCTCGCGCTGGTACTGCAGATTCATGACATGCTCCACATCCGCAAGGCTCAGCGCCTGACCGTGGGCGATGTTCTGAGAGGTGATGTAGCTGCCCCAGGCCCGGATGGTCCAATACACACAGGTCTTTTGCACGTCCACCCCGGCAGTAAGCCGCTTGGCCCAGGCGGGAACCACCAGCTCAGGCACATGGGTCTGGCGCTCCAGCACCAGGTCGGCGTCGGTCTTGAGGGCGGTATCCTCCCAGGGCTCCGCCATCCAGGAGTTGATGAAGTTCTGGTGGGATTCCGGGTCGTGGCGGCTCTTGAAGTATTCTTTGGCGATATCCGCGAACCGCACGAAGGGGGAGTAAAAGGTGTTGATCCAGAAACCCACCCTCTTTCCGTGGGGGCTGTTTTGCTTGACCACCCGCCACTCCCCCAGCCGGAGCATCTGCCCCTTGTGCTGGTCGGTGATAACCCCGCCGCACTCCGGGCAGGCGTACACCGCCAACTCCGCCCGGTCAACGTAGCTCATGCCCTCATCGTTGGGAAACTTGAGGTTTGCCCACTTAAACTCTATCATCTCCCCGCAGTGGGGACAGGGCACAAAGTAGTGTTTCTCGATGTCGCAGTTCTGCAGGGCTTTCCAAATATGACCGGTGGTAATCGTGGGGGTGCTAAGCATTAAAATCTTTTTGCTGTTTTGAAAAGTTTTAGTGCGTTCCCTTGCTAGGGAGATGGGGTCTGATTCTTTGGCGCTGGCCCCAGGGTACTTATCCACCTCGTCCAAGAATAAGAAACGGACAGCCTTGCTGGATAAGCCGGAAGCGGAATTTGACCCTTCCAAACTGAGATACATCCCATCAAACTGCAATTCCAGCTTTTTGCTTTCCGTTGCCCGGTACCGCTCTCGCAAAGAAGGCGAGGCCATTACCATCGGCACGATCCGATTTTTCGATATACTCTCGGCAAGCACATCCGAAGGATACACCACCAATGTTGGCAAGGGGTCCTGCTGAATGATATAGCCCAGGGCGTTGAGGATAGCCTCCGTGCCGCCCAGCTGGGCCGACTTGCACAGCACGATTTCCTCTGTTTCGTAGTCCAGCATCGCATCCATGATGCCCACAAGGTACGGCGTCATCTCATTGCGCCAGGGGCCAGGGAGGGCGCTGGTTTTACTGTCCAGCATACGGTACTTCTCGGCCCATTCAGATACAGTTAAGTCCTCCGGGGGCATGAGGCTCTGGAGGGCTTTGCGCTGGTAATCTGTCACCGGGTACTTGCGTATCCGGGGCTTACGGGTCATTTTCCGCCAGCCCCTTTGATCTGGCTCTCATCTACCCCGGCCACCACAAAGGCCCTGAGCAGCTTGGTCACATCCCCTTGCAGCTCCTTTTCGATGCGCCGGGCCTCTGTGGGCTCCACTACCCCGCCGATTCGGCTGATCAGCCGCCCCGGCAGAGACAGCGCGAACTTCTTAAAGGCCACGAAGAACCGGGCGTAGTCCAGGGTAGCTTCTTCCACGGGGATGTATTTCCCCGCGGCTATGTCCAGCTTCAGGCGGTGCAGCTCGTTTTGTGTACCCCTGAGGGCCAGGTCGGCCTCCAGCTTCTGCTGCTTCAGCTCTTGCTCCCTCTGGTCGCCGGTCTTGCCGTGGGCCGCGTCCCGCAGGTAGCGAATATACGCTTGAATGGTGGGCACCAGGTCATATTGCCGGCCGTTGGGGGTTTCCGTGGCCGGGAGTACACCGTCTTTTGTCAGCTGCTGAATGTGCCGGTCGGTCACGCCGAACAGCTTTGCGATGGTGCGGGTGGGGTACATGGAGCCGCCGGTGATGTTTCCGTCTGCACTCACGATCAGTTCAACTCCTTCCAGAATCAATTCCAGGGTATCGAGCGCAAGATTGCGCCGGTTAGTTTTTTGCCGTTCCCGGCTCATAACCTCACCGCTTTCTCCCCGGTGTATTCCTCCCAGCGCCGGACGATGACATCACAGTTGCGCTCATCCAGCTCCATGAGGTAAGCCGTGCGGCCCAGCTGCTCACAGGCCATGAGCGTGGATCCGCTGCCGCCGAAAAAGTCACCCACACACCACCCCGGCTTGCTGGAGTTATTCACCAGCCTGCCCACCAGGGGGACCGGCTTCATGGTGGGGTGCATATCATTTCTGCTGGGCCGTTTCTCGTAGAGGACGGAGGTCAGGTCTTTGTATTGCTTGACGTAGCCCTCCACAAAGGCCAGCAGCTCTTGCTTGCTCATCTTCTTGAAGTCCGGCTCGTCCTCCAGCAGGATGGTGTCCTGGGAGCGGTCATTTATGAAATAGTGCCCAGCCCCCTCTTTCCAGCCGTACAGGATAGGCTCGTGCCGCCACTGGTAATCCTGCCGGCTGAGGACGAAGCTGGACTTTTCCCACACAAGGCACTGAGCCAGCTTGAGGCCGGAATCACTGAACGCCTCCCGGAACTTGGTACCGGTGCTCTCTGCGTGGAAAATATAGGCCGCAGCGCCTTTCTTCATCACGTCAAAAGTGCAGCGGAACGCCGCCCGGAGAAATTTGTAAAAGTCGGCGGATGTCATCTTGTCTTTCTTTATCTCACTGGTAGCCCTGGGGCCGGTCTGGCCCAGATAGTTTTCCAGAAACACAGCCTTGCCGCCGTAGTCCACGTTGTAGGGCGGGTCTGTCACCAGCAAGTCAAGCTCCGCGCCGTTCATGAGCAGGGCCGCGTCCTCACTTTCGGTGGCGTCGCCGCACAGCAGACGATGGCGGCCCAGCTGCCAGATGTCCCCCCGGTTGGTGACGGGAGTCTGAATCTCAGCCGCCGCAGCATCCGGGTCAAATTCATCATCCTGGGCCTCGTCGGGAATGTCCAGGGACTGTATCAAGTCTTCCAGCTCATTCCGGGTGAAGCCCGCGGCGGTGAAGTCGTAGCCGTCCAGGTCCAGGCCCACCAGAATTTCCTTGAGCTTTTCGGTGTCCCAGCGCCCGGAAATCTTATTGAGGGCCAGGTTGGCCATGCGCTCCTTGTTCTTGTCCTGAATGTTCACCACAACTACGCTTGCCTCGGTGTAGCCCAGGTCCATCATCACCCGGCGGCGCTGATGCCCGCCGATAATCGTGCCGTCAAAGTTCACCACGATGGGCTCTACATATTTGCCTCTGGCCTCGGGGGAAAGGATAAAGCTGTCCACAAGGGCGGCTTTTTTTCTGCCAGAAAGTCAACTATCAACATGAGAACGAACAGGAGGTAACGAATGAAGATTCGTAAATTACTCAAGAGGGCTGCGGCGTTTGCTTTGGCTGCGGTCACGGCATTGTCCGCCGTCCCTGCCACGACAGCGTTCGCAGCGGGTGACATCGGAACGATTAGCTTTACCCACACCTACGACGGTGCAGGGAATGCCATCCGATATAATTCCAGTGCCAACATTGGAGGTCATACCGCAGGAGGAACAGGCGAATACAAGTACCGTAATCTGGAAGAATCAAGACGGCTGTTGCTATCACTGTGGAATGCCACTGGATATTTTGGATGAGAGGGAGATTTTCTTCAAAGTGCCGAAGTCCTGTGGCGGAAAAGAGGAAGTGGCAAATATGGCGTATGTTCACGCTGACTGCCAACGAATCTATCTTGAGAGCCGCTCGAAAGAGTGATGAAATGCTTGAGCCGTATGAGTGGAAACGCTCACGTACGGTTCTTAGGCGAGAAAGGGCGAGTAATCGCCCCGACTTAGCCGACTATTCCCCGCTTGTAAAGGCAATGCAGGGCGAGGTCGTCCACATCTCGGCGACGAGCGACAACCACATCAACGCAATGGACATGAACTCTGATTACGGCGACGGTGCGAACCCCGTCATCTTGAAATCAGAGTTTATTTTGTCTTTGTGCGAACAGCTCATTGGCGGTGCGAGTTTAGGGGCTAAGCAGAAATCCATTATCGACCGCTGCACGGCAAGCGTCTACCGCTACTACCAGCAGGGCAACTATATGGGTACGCCGCCGACCTTGCAGGACTTCCGTGAGGAGCTGTTAAAGCAGGACGAGCCAGAAGCGCAGGAAATCGCCCTTGCGATTGAGCTTTTCACGGACGGCTCTCTCAACACCTTTGCCAAGCATACGAACGTGGACACCCACAGCCGCCTTATCTGCTACGACATCCTCGATTTGGGAAAGCAGTTACAGCCTATCGGTATGCTCGTTGTCCTCGACAGTATTTTAAACCGCATCACCCAGAACAGGGCGAAAGGGAGGAACACCTTTCTTGTGGTTTTACAGTAACCCCCTGCATGGAATCAACATTGACGCCGTCCGCATCCCGTATGACGTGGGCGGCGAAAAAGACAGACGGAAGAACCCAAAGGGGAAATCCTGCGGAAACGTGTGGGAGTTTCCGAGGATTATGCCTAATTATAAAGAAGCAACGGGGCATCCCACGCAGAAGCCAGAGAAACTGGCGGAACGGATGCTGCTTGCAAGCAGCAAGGCGGGCGATTTAGTGGTAATCCCCTTTGCAGGCTCTGGGAGCGAGGTAGTCCAGTGCATCAAAAACGGGCGTGACTTTATCGCTTCTGAAATCAATGAGGTTATGTGGAGAATATCATTCTGCCACGGCTGCAAAAAGAAACGGCTTGCAGTGTATCGGCACAGGAGAAAGGAGGATTTTTATGTCGGAGATAAGGTTTCGCAACACAGCTCACCGTGATTTTTTTCTGGAAAGTATGATGAAATGCAGGGTAAACGACTGCTATCACAGGGCGTTTTTCTATGTGATGGGGATTGCGGGGGAAACAAGGCAGAACATCAACGCCATGTTCGATTTTAAGACGGACTGCATCAAGCCAGAGGGGATGCACGGCGGATGGCAGACAAGCGGCACGGTCAAGGTCTGCCACCTTGCCTTTAACCTCTGGAACGGTTACGCCGAGGAGGGGCGTGAGAAACTCTTTACGCCAGAGGAATTGTTCTGCTGCGAGTTCGCCCCGTATTTCATGGAGGGCATCAAGGCACGGTATCCCGAATATTGCAGGGACTTACCCACGCCCAAGAAGCAGGCGGAGCATACACGTTAAAGTATAAAAAGGAAAGGAAATGCCTATGAATTTTAAGAACAATAAAACCATTCTCTGTACCGCCGCCGCTGTTACCTTTTTAGGAGCGGCGGTTTTTTGCGGCATTAAGATTTACAGCCATTACCAGCAGATAGACGAGCAGACGGAAGCCTTTGCGGAGATTGCCGAGGTTGTGGAGAACGCAGAGCCAGAGAAAGAACCGCCAAAAGATAAGGATACGCCCGTCAGCGAGGGCGAGGATATATTGGCAAAATACAAAAAGCTGTATTTGCAGAATGAGGATATGGTCGGTTGGATTGCCATTGACGGAACAAGCATCAACTACCCTGTCATGCAGAGCAGGAACAATCCCAACTTCTATCTGAAGCACAGCTTTGAAAAAGAATACAGCGATTTGGGAGTGCCGTATATCCAAGGGGACTGCGACATCCTCACAAGCGACAATCTGGTTATCTACGGACACCACATCAAAGGCGGCAGGATGTTCGGGGCGTTGGAAGATTATAAATCCAAGAGCTTTTATGAGAAGCATAAGAGCATCCAGTTTGACACCCTCACGGAGCAGGCAGAGTATGAAGTTATCGCTGTTTTTAAGACCGTGGCATACAGCTCGGAGGGCTACCGCTACTATGATTTTGTCAATGCGGAAAATGAAAAAGAATTTGATGCCTATGTCGGGAAGTGTAAGGAGCTTGCCTTGTATGATACGGGCGTGACCGCTGAATACGGGGATAAGCTCATTACCCTCTCCACCTGCGAATACTCCGCACAGAACGGCAGGCTTGCCGTGGTGGCAAAAAAGGTAAACTGACATGACCTCAAATCTTCTGAGAAAGGAGGTCGGATTTTATGGCTGATATAAAGACCAGAGATCCCCGAATATGTGGAGCTTATCAAGGCGGTGATGATGCAGGAATCTGGGGGAAAGGGCAGCGACCCGATGCAGGCGGCGGAGGGGAGCTTCAATAAGAAGTACCCCCATCAGCCGAACGGAATCAAAGACTCCGAATATTCCATCGAATGCGGCGTGCAGGAATTAAAAGCTGCCCTTGTTTCAGCCGAAGTGGAGAACCCGATTGACATGGAGCGTATCAAACTTGCATTGCAGGGCTATAACTTCGGCAACGGGTATATCTCATGGGCAAAGACCAACTACGGCGGCTATTCCTATGCAAATGCGGTGGAATTTTCCGCTATGCAGGCACAGAGGTTAGGTTGGGAAAAATACGGCGACACGCAGTACCCCGCCCATGTATTACGTTACTATCCATATGGGCGGGCGTTTACAAGCGGAGGAAACCAAGCCATCGTAGAAGTGGCTCTGACACAGCTCGGCAACGAGGGCGGACAGCCTTATTGGAGCTGGTACGGCTTTGATGGGCGTGTGGAATGGTGCGCCTGTTTCGCATCGTGGTGTGCTGACCAGTGCGGCTATCTGGAGAGCGGCATCATCCCGAAATTCTCTTTATGCTCGGATGGCGTGAACTGGTTTAAAGGCAAAGGGCAATGGCAGGATAAGAACTATGAGCCGCAGGTAGGCGACCTAATTTTCTTTGATTGGGGGAGCGACGGCTCAATCGACCATGTGGGCATTGTAGAGAAATGTGAAAACGGGACGGTCTTCACCGTGGAGGGCAACTCTGGGGATGCCTGCAAACAGCAGAGCTATCCAGTTGGGAGCAGCTCAATATACGGTTACGGAGTGCCAAACTATTAGCAGGGCAGGGCGAAAGAAAAACCAGAGGTTAATCCTCTGGCTGCTCTTTTGCCTTACATATCCCCTGCGCCGTCCCTGCTATGATAGTCAGTTCTGCATCATCAAAAGTATCAAGAAGCACATCTAACCGCCGACGTAAAGTTGTTTTCTCTGTCGGAACATCTGGGTGTATGTACTGGTCTACGGATATGTGGAACATTGTAACAAGCTGAATAAACAGCCGAAAGCTCGGATACTGCCCCTCTTTCTCCACAGATTGCAAATGCCTTGCCGAAATGCCAAGCTCCTCGGCTAATTCCTCTCTTGTAATCCGCTGTTTCTCACGGGCATCTTGGATTGCCTGCCCTAATTCCAGAAAATCAAAATTTTCTAAATCATTACTCATTTTTTCACCGCCCATACTAAAAAATTTTATAATATCTATTTTACAGAGATGGAAGTTCCTATAAAACGATGTGAAATCTCTGCTAATAAGAGGTTCTATCTCTTGTCTTGAGAGATAAAAGTGGGTATTCGCACAGTTGAATCACAAAAAACAGATAATTATAATGGGAGTATTAAGTGGTTCAGTATAAAAATTCATACGCCATTCACACAGAAATGCTAAAATAAACTTGGAGGTGCTCTTTATGGCAAAGATATTGATTGTAGAGGATAACATAGATACAAACGAAGCCCTTTCTGAATACTTGCAGGAAGCAGGTCACGAAATCATATCCGCATATGACGGAACAGATGCTTTAGAGCTTTTTTCGCAGAATACAGTGGACTTAATTGTTCTTGATATTATGCTCCCTACCATGTCGGGGCTTGCAGTATTAAACACTGTACGAAAGACAAGCCAGATACCAGTTATCATGCTTACGGCTTTGGAAGATGAATATACACAGGTATCAAGTTTTGACTGTCTGGCAGATGATTATATGACAAAGCCGTTTTCTATGGTAGTGCTTGGAAAACGCATCACGGCATTGCTCCGTCGGGCAGGTGGCAAAGAAGAAACAAAAATTTGGAAATATGGTGATTTGACAGTTGATTTTTCTGGGTACTCTGCCTGCAACCCAAAGGGGAAAATAGATGTAACGCCAAAAGAGATTGACTTGCTGAAGCTCCTACTCGACCATAAAGGTCTGGTGCTGTCACGGTCGCAGATATTAAATGCAGTGTGGGGAGATGACTCTTATGTGATAGACCGTATTGTAGACAGTTATATTAGGAACCTGCGTAAAAAACTGGAACTTGACTGTATCGTTACCGTAAAGGGGATTGGCTATAAGTTAGAGGTGGGTATATGAAGAAACTGAAATTATTTCCAAAGAATTTTTTATACACATTTAGCCTAATGATAATTATTGTGGCGGTTTCCCATTTGCTAATCTATATCCTGCTTCCTACTGTTTACAATTACCGACAGCGTAATGCGTTGGAAGCAGATATTGAGAAATTATGCGAGGAAATTGCAGATACAGAAGATGCGGGCAGGCTCGCTTTCGTGACAGATTTTGCGGGGAAATGGTATGCGGATATTCTGGTAAAATACGATGGATACACATATGAAATGAAACTGTTGAACGTGGGGGATAACGGATATTTGAAGCGTTCAGAGGACGCCGAAAATCCAAGTGGCAATAAGGAAGATGTGAATATCATTGCAGAAAAATCGGATGACAAGATAAAAATATCATTATCCCAAAGTCCCAAAGGAGATAAAAATTATTTATATGCAGAACAGATATTTCCGAACCAGAAAGGGTATGTGAGGGCGGTCATATCAAGGCAGCAGATTGAGGATGCAGTCAGTACCATCATAGTTATCCTGCCTGTTACAGCATTTGCCTGTACGCTTATCTCACTATTGTCTGCATTGCTGTATTCCCATATGCTCACGAAGCCTATCAAGCAGATTACTAATGTAACAAAACAAATGCAGGGATTAACGCATGGGATTTCCTGCGAAGTCCATACACACGATGAAATTGAAACATTGGCAGACAATGTAAACGCACTTTATAATAATCTGCTAAAAACAATCCATAACTTAGAGCAGGAAATTTATAAGGTAGAAGAAATGGAAGTGCAGAAAACAAATTTATTGCGCTCTGCATCCCATGAGTTAAAAACGCCTGTTACGGCTATCAATGCCATGTTGGAAAATATGATTTTAAACGTAGGGAAATACAAAGACCATACGATTTATCTGCCAAAATGCAAAATGCTCACAGAACAACTTGCAGTGATGATTAAAGAAATTTTAGACGCTTCAAAATCTGCAACGAATGATAAGGAAAAAGATACTGAAATTGATATATCAGAACTAATAGAGCAGATGTCGGAGCCGTATCAGATGATTGCAAAATCAAAGGGTATTCGCATAGAAATGGATGTTTCAGAAAACTTCTCTGTCCATTACCCTATATCAATGATAAGGAAAGTAATTTCCAATTTACTGTCTAATGCAGTTTCTTATACGCCCAAAGGAGGTACTATAAAAATTTATATAGAAGAACAAAAATTGGTTCTGGAAAATGAATGTGTCCCAATCCCGCAGGAATACCAAAAACATATATTTGAACCATTTTACCGATTTGAATATGGAGTTAAGGAAGCCCCCTGCGGGGATACCATGATGCCATTCGGCGGAAACAGGGAAACAAGGGGGAATGGTTTAGGGTTATACATTGTAGACACGGTATTGAAAACGCTGCAAATCCCCTATATGTTTACCGCCTTAGAGGATAATAGCGGGATGCGTTTCACAATTGATTTTAAATAGTTGGAAAAAACTGTCTGTATCGAAAACAGGCAGTTTTTTTGTGATTTCACACGCCATTCACATTAGACTGATACCCCACTCACACCAGAGGTATAAAATTTAAGCGAAACAAACGAAAGGAGGAAAATTTTTTGAGCAGCTTGAAACGGGCATTTCTTTATGATGTACGGAAGAAAGGAAAAAGTCTGACGCTTTTTTTGCTATTGCTTTTGCTGACCGTTTCCGTTATGGTCGGCATTTCTATCCGAAGTGGAACAGAAAAAGCAGCCAGAGCTTTACGGGAAACGATTGGGGCATCCTTTACGATGAGTGGCAGTATCAATCATCTGGAATTTGACGGAAGCGAAACGGGATATACCGCTGATAAAATCCCTATCCCATATGAAACAGTGAAACAGATATTAGGCGTTGGCGGGATAAAGGCGTACAATGCCGAACAAAATCTTTCCATTTCTGCGGAGGGATTGGAGTTTCTCTCTGGAATGGAAAGCGGTTATCTTTCTGCTAATACGGAAACCGCTTATCAGACAGATTTTGTAAGCGGGATATTGGAACTGACGGAGGGAAGGCATATTACGGCAGAGGATACGGATGCGGCTGTTATCAGTGCTAAACTGGCAGAAGAAAATAATTTAGGGATTGGCAGTGAGTTGATATTGAAATCTGTTTCTGATGGCAGCGGGGAACAGTCAAAAGTTTTCGTTGCAGGAATCTATGCCAGTGACATCAAAATGGAATATGACAATGACACCATTTTTGCAACGCATGATATTTTCTGGAAGCTGTCTAACAAAAAAACATCTGCATATTCTGGAAACGTGGCTTTTTTTGTGACCGACCCAGAGGAATTGACGCACATTGTCAAGCAGGTAAAACAGATTGCATCTATTCCGTGGGAGGACTATTTTATCCGAATCAATGAATCGGAATACCAGTCAGTTGCATACCAAATCCAGACCTTAGAACAGCTTACGGGAATCATGCTTTTGGCGGTTATGCTTATCGGTATCATTGTAATTTTTCTTGTGCTTACCATGCGAATAAGGAACAGAATACATGAAGCGGGGATATTGCTTTCCATAGGCACATCCGTTTCACAGATTACAATGCAGTTCATTTATGAAATTTTAATGGTGGCTGTATTGGTGTTTCTGGTATCTTTTCCACTAGGCAGTTTTGTCACAGGGCAGGCAGAGGAAGCCTTAAAAGGTATGGAAACAACCATCCATATGCCGCTTTCTCTGCAAAACATATTGTTGCAATTTCTGACAGAAACATTCGTTATCACATTCACGGTAATTATGGCATCCCTGCCAGTTGCCCGTATGAAGCCAAAAGATATTTTATCAAAAATGAGCTGACAGGAGGATAAAAATTATGAGTACATGGAAAAGAGCATTTTTATATACGGTTCGGAAAAAAGTAAAAACGGTTATTTTATTTTTTTTGCTGCTGGCAATGTCCACATTTACCTTAACTGGACTGTCTATCTATAAGGCAGCGGACAATTCAGCATACAGCCTGCGGCAATCCATAGGCGGGAGCATCCGCCTTGAATTAGATGAAAATAACCGTGCGAACTGGCAGTATCAGCAGGCGGCGGGAGGAACGATGGTCGCTTATACGGGAACTCCCATCACTGACAAGGATATTCAAGAGATACTGTCAGTAGATGGAATCAAGTCATACAATGGTTTGGGAGATGGCAGTGTTTTTGCAAAGGATTTTGAGTTTATATCGGGCTTCAGCTTTGGGGAGGGAAGCGATTACAGCAGACTTCCATCCGTGACAAATTCAGAGTATTTCAACTTTTTTACCCGCAAGGCATTTCGGTTGGTGGAGGGGCGGCACATCAAAGAGGACGACGACCATGTTGTTTTAATCAGTACGGCAGTTGCAGAGAACAATAAGTTAAAGCTCGGCGATACCATTACCGTACAGTGCTGTTATGACAGCGGGGATTATCCCGATGTACCGCTGAAAATCATCGGCATTTATGAGTATATGGGGGACTCTGAATCTTTTCATACTACATCAACGGACAAGCGTAATCGTCTGGTTATCGACCATAAGGCAATGCGTGAAATTATGCAGAGAGATGAAATCCAGTATGACAATGGCGTTGATTTTTATGTAGACGACCCCAGAGAAATTGACGGCATCGCAAAACAGATACAAGCTCTTGATTTGGACTGGGACTGCTTTAAGCTCACGGTAGATAATTCTGCTTATGAAGCGGTCGCTTCGTCTTTGACAGCAATGCAGAAACTGATTATCTGGCTGATTGTAGGATGCGTTTTGGTAAGCGTAGGTATTTTAACATTGATTTTGTCTATGTGGATAAAACAGCGGCGGCATGAAACGGGCATATTGCTTGCTGTCGGGATAACGAAAAGCAGGGTTGTCTTTCAGTATATTGTAGAAATCCTTATGATAGCAATTCTGGCATTTGGATTGTCTTATGTTGCAAGCAGTTTTGTTTCGCAGGGAATCAGCAATTTGATTTTCCATCGGGTAGCCGAATCGCAGGAGGCACCAGAAATAGAAGTTCCAGACGATGGATCAGAGTATCTTGACATAACAGGGCAATATATCCCCTATGATACTTCTGAACTGGAAACGGTGGAGAGTGTTCCGGTAAATGTCAGACCAAGTGATTTGCTCTACATCTACATCTTTGGGGCATTACTTATTGCTGTTTCCGTTTCAGTTGCATCTATCACGGTCATACAGATGAAACCAAGAAAGATTTTATCACAAATGGATTAGGAGGATTTTACAATGAGCGTTTTCGAAATGAACAACATCCGTTATTCCTATGACAATAAGCGGAATGTATTAAACGGTATCAACATGGCATTGGAGGAGGGGAAAATGTACGCTATCCTCGGACAGTCGGGATGTGGAAAGACCACGCTTCTGTCACTGTTGGGAGGTCTGGACAGCCCCATAGACGGACAGATTTTATACGATGGACAGGACATTGAAAAGTTAGGGCTTGCCAATCACAGAAAAAATAATGTGGCATTTATCTTCCAGAGCTACAATCTGATTGACTATCTAACGCCAAAAGAAAATGTCGCTTTGACAGCAAAGCTTTCACCGCAGCCAATTTTAGAGGGTGTCGGGCTGACCGAGGAAGAATGTAAACGAAATGTCTTAAAACTCTCAGGCGGTCAGCAGCAGCGTGTGGCGATTGCCCGTGCATTGGCTTCCGATACAAAAGTAATACTTGCGGACGAGCCGACTGGAAATTTAGATGAAGATACAGCGGCAGAAATTATCTCCATCTTGAAAGAATGCGCCCATGAAATGAATAAATGCGTGATTATTGTTACCCACTCGAACGACCTTGCAAAACAGGCAGACACTATTTTCCGACTGAAGAAAGGAAAGATGATTCAAGCTTGATAGTGAGTAGAAATTGAAACATAAAGAATTGTAATTTCTAAAATCAAATTGTTGTAATCTCAAGTTATGTGAGATGAAAAGTCTGAAAATTTCATAAAAATAGGATTTGACAAACTGCTGGTTTTCATGCTATAATAATTTGCACTAATTTTAAAGGAGAACAGTTTCATGAGCTTTTACATCACAAACGAACTTCCGCCTAAAAAGAAAATCAGCTCTGTACAATCAAATCCGATGAAACATTGTACAGAGTATAGCGTAATATAACACGTTAGGATTTCATCGGGAAATGCAGCAGTACATGAGAGGGATTTTATGTCTTTTTCATATATTGTTTCTTTTTCCGTACAAATTTGTGTGCAGCAGGCTATGGACAGTGTTTTGTCCGTAGCCTTTTGTTGTATATGGGCTGTTTCCTGCAAGCGGTTTGCGATGGAACGGATATAGCAGAAGGCATGATACCAAGAGTATCTGACTTCTGCTATTTTTTTGCCCATTTTGAAAAATCAGACAGTAAAAAGAGAGGACAATGATTATGAGTTTATTAGAAGTTACGGGATTAACGCATTCTTTTGGAGAAAATTATCTGTTTAAAAACGCAGATTTTACATTGAACAAAGGGGAGCATATCGGGATTGTCGGTCAGAACGGGGCGGGAAAAAGCACGTTCATAAAAATTTGCACGGAGCAGCTTATCCCCGACTCTGGCAGGATAGTATGGCAGCCGAACACAAAAATAGGGTATCTCGACCAGTACGCCCAAATTGAAAAAAGCGTGGCGATGAGGGAGTTCCTGCAATCCGCATTTTCTGGGCTGTATGAGATAGAAAACAGGATGAATGAGCTGTACTGCCAGTCTGCGAATGGGGATATGGCAAAGCTAGGCATGGCGGCAAGGTATCAGGAAGAATTAGAACGCAAAGAGTTTTATTTGATTGACACAAAGATAGAACAGGTAGCGACAGGTCTGGGCTTAACGGCAGTCGGGTTAGACAGACCGATTGAGCAGATGAGCGGCGGGCAGAGGGCAAAGGTCATACTGGCGAAGCTGCTGCTTGAGAAGCCAGATATTTTGCTTTTGGACGAGCCGACGAACTTTTTGGACAAGGAGCATGTTACATGGCTTGCCGAATATCTTTCCAGCCTGCCAAACGCTTTTCTGGTAGTATCGCATGACTATGACTTTTTAGAGAAAATATCCACAAGGATATGCGACATTGACAACGAGAAGATTACAAAATATTTTGGCACTTATTCAGAGTTCACGAGAAAAAAGGCACTGCTCCGTGAGGATTATATCAGACAGTATGCCGCACAGCAGAAAACCATCAAAAAGACGGAAGAATTTATCCGCAGGAATATTGCAGGGAGAAAGTCAAAAATGGCTCGTGGCAGGCAGAAACAGCTTGACCGAATGGATAAGATGGAAGCTCTGGAACAGAAAGAAATCAAGCCACATTTTCGGTTTGAAGCTCTCCCGCTGACTACGACAGAGCATCTAAAAGTAAAACATCTGGATGTTGGCTATCATTATCCTGTTTTGTCGGACATCAGCTTTTCCATAAAAGGGGGAGAGAAAATTGTTATGACGGGATTTAACGGCATTGGCAAATCCACCCTGCTAAAAACGCTTATCAGCCAAATACCCTCATTAAGCGGGAGTTTCCGTTTTTCGGAGCAGGTAAAGATTGGGTATTTTGAGCAGGAGCTGGCATGGGCGGATATAGAAAAAACGCCCATTCAGATTGTTTCCGATGCTTACCCGTCGCTTACGATAAAAGACGTGAGAAAGCGTCTTGCGGGCTGCGGCATCTCAAGCAAACACGCCATGCAGGAAATCGGTACTTTGAGCGGAGGGGAACAGGCAAAGGTTAAAATGTGCCTGCTTATCATGAAGCCGTGCAATTTCCTTATCATGGACGAGCCGACAAACCATCTTGATGCACTGGCAAAAGAATCATTGAAAACCGCACTGGAAGAATTTGAGGGGACAGTGCTGTTGGTGTCGCATGAGGAAGCGTTTTACCGAGAATGGACGCAGAAAGTGATAGACATAGAAAAGAAAATATAGGTGAAAGGCACATTTCCAAACAGTATCAGAGGTAAAGGGAAGCCCACAAAATAGAAAAACAGTGTTTGGTGGGCTGCTTTGCCATGCCAAAAATGGAAGTCCTTCCAAATCTGTTTTCAGTTTGGAGGGATTTTTTTGCATACGGGAAGTGCTTTTTATTTACATATATCGTGTCGGGGATGGGTTGGTAACCTGTTAAAAAAATCCCCGTCAGCGTATGGGGGCTTTGCACCCTGCAAGTAGAAGTCATATTTCTATATATTAGAACTAAAATCTCCCTAAACCGTGAAGGTCACAGAACCTTTGCGGTTTCTCTTTTGTCGTTTTTTGTTAGAACACGTCGTAAGGCGGTTTCTGGGATTGGATGCCGTTCTCCGCCCGTCAATCTGGATTTTCAAAAAAATTCAGATTGATTGGAGGAAATTACAATGCTTGAAAAGCATCCAAACCGAAAAAAGGACAAGTATAACCCGTACACTTTGACGATAGCTGAGGGGCATTATTACCTCTCTTTTAAGGACGGGCGTGGAAAGCAGCAGAATATTGAGCTTGACGAAATGCTGTACCAGACATTTGACAGATTTGAGCTTGAGGACATATCCCATCTGAACAGGGTGAGCAGGCACATTGAACACTCCGAGCTGACCGATGAAACGCTGAATGACAGAGCTTTTTATAAGGCAGAACGGATTGAGGATATTGTTTCAGAGAGCATCGAATACGAGCAGCTACATAGGGCGGTTTCCGAACTTCCCGAAGTACAGCGGCGCAGGCTGAAACTGTACTTTTTCGGGGAGCTGACCTATGAGCAGATTGCGAAGCTGGAGGGCTGCACGAAAAGGGCGGTAAAATTCAGCGTGGATATTGCGGTTGAAAAGCTGAAAAAGAATTTTAAGATTTTTTAAAATTTACACTACACGCAGCCTTTGGTGAGTGAGCAAACAGGTGAAGGGGCTTAAGCCCTTTCACCTGTTTCGCTTTATGGCAGGAACGGGACGGCTCTTTGACAACCGAATACCCATTCACCAAATACATTCTCTTTGTGGCTGTAATAAGCGTAAGCGTGTGCAGCGGTACGCCATGACCCGCCGAAAGGCAGTAAGCGAAAAAATATCGACTGAAAATATCGGGCAGCTCCCGATTTCGCCAAGACCCACAAAGAGGACAATGATACTCCCGTCCAGCCACAGTCCGAGCGGTAACCAGCCCGCCGCAGGCAATGGGGGCGGCTCTGTCAGACCGACAGTTGGGGTGTAATTCCCGTGGCGTCAGTTCGCTGCTGACCGTTTGGTGACTTCCCTTGCGTAATCACGCATCAGCATTTTCGGGGTGTCGAGGACAAATAGAAAATGCTCTCTATCATAAAGCCAGATGCAGGGCGGTCAATGGAAACCATTTTAGGCAACATGGACAGCGTGGTGTTCCTCGGGGGCCGGGAGGCCAGCACCATCAAGGAAATATCGGAGAACTGGCTGGGCAAGGCCACCATCTCCATGCAGACGGAGGGCCGCTCCCGTGGGCAGTCGGAAAGCTACAACCAGAACACGCAACGGCTGGGCCGGGAGCTTATGACCCCCGCCGAGCTTGCCACCATGCCCGGCGACAGGTGCATCCTGCAACTGCGGGGCCTGCCGCCGTTCTATTCCCGGAAATATGATTTGAAACAGCACCCCAACTACCGATACACGGCGGAGGCGGACAAGAAGAAAAACGCCTTTTCGCTGGAGCGGCTTATCTGCCGCCGCATGAAAACGCTCAATCCCAACGAGCAGTACACCGTGTACGAGGCGGACGTGCCGGACGGAACGCCCATAGACGAGGACGAGGACATCCTCAACTATGACGATTTGGACGACCCGGACGCTTTTGTATAGCTTTGGGACATTTTGAAACTTACGAACATGGAAAAGCAAAGTAGCAGGGCCATGACCAGCGCCATGCTCTTTCTTTTGATTGTAGATGTCATTTGCTCTCCTTTTCTGCCCGTTTGGGCACAAAAAAATCGCACCGTGGTTTCACGATGCGCTTGGTGTTAGTGTTCTTTTTTTGTTCTTATGCGTACCCGATATAAATTTTGTAGGTGCCATTTCCGGTGGATTCGTACCATACCCACACGTCTGTGATATCCGGGTCGTTTGCATATCTATTCAGCCGACTGCTGATGTCCCGCTCCAGGCAGGTGCTGTGGGGTCCGGCCCCGATGGGGTTGTCCCAGCAGTCTACTGCGCTGCTTTCCAGCCGCAGGCCCAGCCCCTGGGCGCAGCTTTGGGCGTAGCCTATCCAGTAGCCGATATCGAAAGCAGGTTCCTCTATGACCGGCTCGGGGGTAGGTTCTGCCGGGGCTGGGGTAGGCTCCGCAGGGGCGGGTGTTGGGGCTGGCGGCTCCGGTGTGGGAACGGGTGTCGGTATCGGCGTTGCCTCTGGCGGCGGGGTGGGAGTGGCTTTCACGGTGACTTTCAGGTAGGCGTCAGGTTCGGTGGCAGGTGGCTTGGGAGTGGGAGTTGCTGCCACTGTTTTTGGCTCTATGGCAGGATTTTCTGGCTGCTTTTCCGATTCCTGCACCTCTTTTCGCTGGG
The DNA here is from genome assembly GCA_910574935.1 of Oscillospiraceae bacterium. Classification (GTDB taxonomy): domain Bacteria; phylum Bacillota; class Clostridia; order Oscillospirales; family Acutalibacteraceae; genus Acutalibacter; species Acutalibacter intestini. The sequence goes on along the minus strand of CAJTCU010000002.1, from coordinate 413,932 downwards.
CGGCAGGGGAGGCTTTGGGCTCCTCTTTCTTCTTTTCTGCCGTATCCAGCTTAACCTTGAAGCCTGCTGTGATTTGTGCTATTATGGCGCTCGTGTCGATGTGTCCATCGCTGGTATCGGTGGGCGAGGCTACATTCAGTACAAGCGCCTGGGGCGCAGGTTCCGGCTCGGAGCGTGTGGCTTGTGGCTGTTGTGCATGGCACCCAGCGCTGCTCACCAGCAGGGCGGCAGCTATAATCGAAGTCAAGATTTTCTTCATAGATTTCATCCTTTCTTGGAGTTTTTCTTGACCACAATCATATCACAAGATTCTGAAAAGTCCAGACCAATCCCGAATAAATATGCAACAAAGATTCAGCGGAAAACTCCGGACGATCTGGGCGGAGCGCGGATCGTTTCCAGGACTATCGCCTCCCCTTACATCGACATAAATGTGAAACCAGAGCTTTCCTCCACTTCCTCCTGGCTGATCTTCTCCGGCTGTGCGAACCGCTCCATATACCGGTCAACCTCCGTATCCGTGAGGGAGCGGAGGCTTTCACCGTTATCTCCCACCACCAGAAATGGCCCAGCGATGATATCTTCGCCCACATGGCGGTTGCCCTCCAAGCCGGTCAGCTTGCCCTCGTCATTGCAGAGAAGCACGGTGCCGTCCTGATTGTATAGGACTTCCAGCGGGCCGCCCACGGCCTTTTGCATGGAAAGCAAGTCACGGCCTACTTCACTAACAAAAGGCGGCCTGCCGGGTTCCACATATACAATCCGCAGGAGAGCGTCTGGTTTGTGGGCCTTTGCGGGGTCGAAATCCACCTGCTTGAACCCCAAATGGTCGCAGAAAAACGTGCCGTTTTCGGTCAGCACCACGTCTGAGATGGACAGCGAGTGCCCCCGATGCAGAGGGTGCCCGCCCATGTTGAACAGGGAGTAGACTTCTTCCAGGTCTTTGCAGTTCACGTCGCCCCGGAACACTTCCTCATAGATTCCGGGGTCAATGCCAGCTCCCCCGCGCAATTCCATGGTCTGTTCAAGCCCGCGGAATTTCAAGCTGTCCTCGTCGTAGTCGCTGTCAATTTGGAATATCCGGATCTGCAAGCGCCGTACCTCTCTTTCTCTGAATTTCGCGGCGGGGCAGCCTGCCCAGGCTCTCTGAAAGCTGCACGAACGCCACTTTCTGGAGTTCCGTGGGGAGAGAGTCCAATAGGTCACGGAGCATGGCGCGGTCGTCTGCTGCGGCCCGCACTGACTTACCCTGGCAGTCATCGCAGAGCTTTTCCCTGTGGACGATTACCGTCCTGCCATCGCTGGACTCCGTAAAGGACAGTACGTTGTTGTAAGCAAACCCCACCCGCTGCCTGATCTCATAGGGGATGGTGATGCGGCCCCGCTTACCCAAAATGCGCAGCAGCTTTTTCATCCGTCATTCCTCCCATCGCAGTTGGCCTCGCAGGGGCAGTAGAGTTGGCACTTGTGCCAACTCTTTCGCACATCAAATTCGCAAGGCATGGAGTTAAGCGGGCAGTTATCGCAGTCCCTGTCGCAGACGTAATCCTCGGTGCTGTCCGGGGTGTCGATGATGATCTTGCCCTCACGGGCGCTCACCTGAATGATGCTTTCGGTGTTGATGCCCGCCTCCAGGAACATTTCCAGAGGCACGGACACCAAAATGAATTGTTCATTTTTCAAATTAATCACTTCCTATATTTCAAATTTCATCTGTGTGGGCTTTGCCTTTTCCCGCTCGAACAGGTCATAGTTTCCAATGAGCAGTTCCTTGAACTCTTTTCCGGCCTCGTACCGCTGGGCCATGGAGTGGACTCTCTTAAAATCGAAGACCGGAAAGCCGTCGTACAACTCCCGAATCTCTGCACAATCGTTATATGAGAGCAGGAACCGTCCCTGCATTTCCTTTGCCACATCCCGCAGCCGCACATGATCAGCCCAGGCAAACTCCACGGCGTACATATCCTCGGTAGAGAAGTACGGCGGGTCCAGGTAGAAAAACGTGTCGGGCCGGTCATAGTGGTGGATGAGGGTTTCAAAGTCCTGATTCTCCACCACAACATTGGCCAGCCGGTTTTCTAACTGCTGGATAAGGCCAAACAGCCGCCGCAAGTCGAAGGGCTGGGAGGCGAAAGATTTTTTTTCGCTGGAATAACTGTACCGCAATAATTTCAGGTACATAGCCGCCCGGCGCACGTCGTAGTCTTTTGTGATACGCTCCCGGATGGCGCGTAATTCCACCGCTGCTGGCGGTGGGAACAGTACCTCCGTTAGCTCCATTTCTTCTGCCAGGAATCTGTCATCGAATTGTTCATGTTGAAAGAACTTCTTGATAGCCATAAAATCTGCTCGGGAATTGAGGTTGCAAAAGTCCAGATCCCGGATAGTCGCCATGGTGCGCTCCTTCATGCAATGAAACAGGTTGACAAGATTCCTATCAAAGTCATTATAGACCTCGAAGGGGTCAGGCGGCTTGCCCAGCAGCACGCTCCCAGAGCCGCCGAACACCTCCACAAACCTGCCGTATTGCAACGGGAACAAGCTGTAGATAATGGGGAGGATGGGCGCTTTATTGCCCACCCACGATACCGGCGATTTGATACATCATCATCTCCTTTGTACGCCGGGAAATCGTCCAGAAAACGAAAAAAGCCGGTACCATCGTTTCCTGAACGATTGATACCGGCTTATAATTTTGCTATACTTAGTTTCATAGACATCCCGCTGTCGAGGCCCTCATCTTCCTCCATTTCTGCAGGTTCCTCTATTTGGGAACTATCAAAGCCGCCCAGACGGTTCGGCACGTAGTCAGACAACCATGTACTGCCAAAAGCATCGTGGGTTTTCAGCCGCCAGATGGCCAACCGACCCATGTCCACTTGGACTCCCTTAAAGGGGAACAGCATACAGGTCAGACCATCATGCTCAAAAGCCGAACACTCGCTGAATTTACTGCCGTCCCGCAGGATACCTTCCTCGGTGAGCATTTCGTTGATGCCGTCCACCCACTCCTGCAAATCCCCGCCACAGCCCTGGAGGATAAGCCCTTCTGTATTGCCCATGGGGCGCAGGTCGTCCGTGGAAATATGCTTAATGCTCATAGTTTCAGCCCCCCATGCTTTCTTCTTCGTCCATATCTTCATCTTCCTCCTGTTCATCGTTATCCCACAGGCTGTTGGCATACTCTACGGCTTCTCTCCCAGCAGGACGATACTCGCCACAGAGGGAACCGTTGTGGTACTCATCCTCGCCGCAATTCTGCCCGATGTCCTCGTCGGCCCACTGGTGGGTGAAGTCCAAGTCGGGGTACATTTCGGAGAGTTTTGTCACGATGGGTTTGGGAGGCGACCCAGCCGTCTGGAACCGCAGGGATTTGCCGTCAAGCTGAACGCCGCCCTCGTAGCCATAGGCGTTCCATTTGGTGCCCCAGTTCTTGATGCGCCAGTCGTACCAGGTGGTAAAGCCCCATCTCTGCTGATTTTGGAAAGCCTGTTTTCCTAACTTCCACGTTGCTGAGTCGATATCCGGCCGCACACGGAGAAAGGCTTGCTCCGCTTTTTCAGGAATATTGGACAGGTCGAAATTCTCTTTTTTGCTGTTAAAAGTGTAGACTTCTATGAAGTCCTTGTATGCTTTCAGACCGCGGTCTGTGCGGCTTCCTTCCTCAATAGCCAACTCCGGCGGCATGGGAGCCAGCTTGTTGAAATCGATGGAACCGAGGCCATATTCATCGTTCTTAATGGCCTCAAACAAGGCTTTGACCCTGGCGGTATCGCCCTTGATTTCAATGATATTTGTTACATGATTAGGCACGACATGACCTCCAGTAAATATCTTTTATTTTCTCGCCCAATGCGGAGATAACAGGCACTGTAACAGCATTTCCGGCCATTTTATAGAGCTGTGCGTCTGACAGCCCAGTATCCGCAGCTTTGTGGAACTGCTCATCACCAAATCCCTGCAAGCGCCAGCATTCGATAGGCATGAGCTTTCTCACTTTGCCGTAATGCAGATTGCCATCCGCGTCCCGCACAGGTACAGCGAAAGGGGCTTGTCCTTCCACAAAAACACCCGATCTCGCGCCCTTGAACTTGCCAATACCCGCATCCTGGTTAGCTAGCAGACACCTTGCATTCTCCGTCAATTCAGGGCTTTCGTTCAGGTCAATAAAAAAATACCCCTGATTATTTCCAGGGGTAACAGTGTGCGCGATCTTATCTCCAACCCTGCCGCGCCGGGTATTCATGGTGGCGTAGGCCAGGTCTATGCTGTCGCCGGGGTGGGCGAGCTGGTACCCGGTTTTCGTCATGACCTTGATGGGCAGGCTCACGTCATAAAGCCCGCTGCGCCCGCCAAAGCCACCCGCTGTGCTTGTCAGGGTGATGGCGACTCCGGCGGGGGAGTAGACCCGGCACCCTTCCGGGCCAGGTAAGACTTGCTTAAGAGCCGCTCCATTTGTGTCTGTGAAAGAAAGTACCTCTCCGGCACATCGGTCTCTAAGATATCCGACAATATACACTCTCTTTCTCGACTGGGGGACTCCAAAATCCTTGCTGTTAAGCACCTGCCACGCGACATCGTACCCCAGTTCATCCAGCGTACTGAGGATCGTCGCAAATGTCCGGCAGTTGTCATGCGAAAGCAATCCGGGAACGTTCTCAAGCAGCAGAAATGCAGGTCTTTTAGCGGCGGCAAGACGGGCAATCTCAAAAAAGAGCGTTCCTCTGGCGTCATCTGCAAATCCTCGCCGTTTTCCAGCGATTGAAAAGCTCTGGCAAGGGAAGCCGCCGCAAATAAGGTCGATATCCGGCAACGCTGCCGGGTCAATGGTTCTGGCGTCTGCAAAAAACACTTCTCTTTCCGTATTGTAAATGGCGTTGTATGCCTGATTCGCATACTTATCTATCTCGCAGTGACCGACACACTCAAAGCCGCCCACAGTGGCCAGGCCGGAGCGAAAGCCGCCTATCCCCGCGAACATATCAAAAAATCGGATAGCCATCTGCCATCCGACCACTTCACGGTATTACACTCACCTCACATCCTCATGCCGAAATCTTCATCTTCATCTTCGTCCATATCCGGCTCCTGCTCCTCTGCCAGTTCTTCCTCCGTTAGCTTGCGGAAGGAGTCCTCGCTGGGGATGATCCCCAGCGCACGGCCATTGTCAAACTTACAGTGCAGGGTGCCGATATCGTCTACGGCAATCACAGTGCCCCGCGTGTTATCCTCAACACGGTGGATGTCGTTTCCCATGCTCAGCAACATGATCCGTGTGCCGCTGGGGTACTCGGCCTTGTAGCGCTCAGCCATCCGATGCAGCCTATCCCATTCGTTCATCTCGAAAACCTCCTTTTACATACCGCCCATCCCTTGATGGGGTTCCAGGTGCTCGTCCAACTCATCCTCAGTGCAGAGAAAATAGTCATCACTGCTGTTCCAATATGAAACATAGAGGTCGCCCTCGTCGGTTTCGATGGGCCGCTGCTCGAAACCTTCTCCAAGGCCGTCTGAACACTGTCCAAGAATTTCCTCCCGCAAATCCGCCATTTCTTCCGGCGTGAGCGGTTCCTTGAGGTGACAATCGATACGCCCCAGAAGCCTGCCGTCCATGTCCTCCACCGTCCAAACAGCCGACATGAGCTTGGCGGCTACGCCAGCGTTTCTGTCCAGGTACTGAGCCATGTCACCCATTTCCGGGGCCTGCTCGTCGGCAATGCCCTGCTCGATTTGGTCTTGATATGCCGCCAGGAAACCGCTGCCAACCTCAATATACTCGTCGCACCCGCCGTCATCCAGTTGGCCCACCAGGGGGCAATAAAACGTCAGCTTGACCGGCCCGGCAGCCTGGGTCATCTCCCGAATGTCATCGAACAGCATTTCTTTCGTCAGGTACTGGTTGTGGACGATGTTCTGTTCCAGGTCTGTGAGAATTTCCTCTCTGGCGGTGCTGACGGCGAAGGCCACGGTGTTGGCGTCAGCCAGGGTGTCGTTCTTGCCGAACACCCGTAGCAGGCGGTTGCCGATCTTGCTGTCGGAGGACAGGGTGACTTCCACGTCCTTATCGTCATGGAGCAGGATGTTTTTCGGGGGCTTGCTGATACCGGCATCCCGCATATCATGGTAGAGCTGATGAATGTCGCTGGGCAGTTCCCGCTCAAGTTCTGCCCCGTTTTTGTTGGCGATTTTAACTTTTATCATGCTAAATCCCCCTCATTGCAAGGTCCAGGTCATCGTCCAAAATCATTTCCAGCGAACAGCCGCTGTCCATGCAGACGAAGCCTCCTTCCACAAACTGCCCCTCTCGATCCTCACTGATCTGATTGCCCAGGGCGTCAAAGTCGATATAGTCTGCCAACTCTGGCGAGGCGCTGTACTCGCTATGGCGATCCACAAAATGTTGGCCTACATCCTCATCCGTTTCCGCGTCTTTGATGAACACAAAATCATCCAGATGCCGGGCCACACGCATAATGTCCCCACTGCTGGAGATGTTGGCATATTCTACGACCGCCGCCAGCTTTTCAAAGCCCTCAGTAGTTTTTGGAAACGCGTCAGCCAGTTCGTTTGCCACCCCGAGCCCATGATCCCGCAGCATTGTTTCCAGGTGCTGTGTCCACATGGAATTGTCCAGCATGAAATCCGTGAACGCCACCTTGCACATATCCGGGGAGGGCGCACCCATCCGCCTGGCCGCTTTGATGACAGCGAGTTCATCTTCCGGCAGGTACAGGTACTCGGTTTTGGGGCCGTACTCCATCTGCGCGACAGCGATAATGTCTCGGCGGGGCTCGCAGTAGGGGAAAGTTGCGCCGTGGTAGACTTCATGGTACGGCACATCCTTGCTCGTGAAGAGTAGGCCGTAGGTGGTGGGGGTCCCATTCCCGCTGGTCAGCAGGTCACGGCCCGCCTGCTCAAAGTCGAGTTTGTCAACCTCCGAGGCGGGCAGAGCACCCATCTTATTGAGCAGATATTTCCTGCCCACAGCGGCCAGGTCGGTGACGTTTTGCACCAGCGTGTACCTCTCCATGTTGAAGGACAGGTTGATGAGGGCTGTGAGGTCTGATGGCTGCTCCACCTGCACCGCCGCAAAAAACTGGTCTTGCGCGTATGACGTGAACCGATCGAGGTTTTTGGCGAGGAAGTTCAGTTCGTCCAGATCAATTTCCTTCCCATTCAACATGGCCAGTTCCTTTGGGGTGACATCGTCGGCGGTGACCTTGAAGGGTGCGGTGCGGAATGCTTTGACGAGCGCCTTTTGAATTTCTGCTTCGCGCAGGGGGAGGGTCAACGTGGTCCGCATGGGGCCGTGCCAGATTTTTAGGGTTATCATAGGTTCAGCTCCTTCCTGAAATAAAAAAAGCCGGTCGCTTGTTTTGGGGGAGAGTTCCCCAGCGACCGGCTATGTATGCAACGGGCTATCGCCCTTATGCAAGCAAAAGACTACTGTCTTTTGCGAAAAAAGCCAGCGGTTTTTCTCCTGCTGGCCCTCTCATTTCGTTCTATTCTGTTGTTGTGAGAGTTCGGTTCCTGCCGCAAAGCCAAAAGGCTAAATTTTCATCCACGTTTTTGCACTTTCGAAATCCAGGCTTTCAGGCATCAAAAAACCGCGCCACAGCGCGGTTTTTTGAGCGAATATCTTTTTTATATCCACAGGATGGTCCGAGTGGCGAGACTTGAACTCACGGCCTCTTGACCCCCAGTCAAGCGCGCTACCAACTGCGCCACACCCGGACAACATCGCTATTATACCTCATGTTTCAAAAAAAAGCAAGTGTTTTTTTCGAATTTTTTCACTTTTTCTCCTTGAATTGAAGAACGGGAAAGACCCAGGGGATTTTTCGCCCCTGCTCTTCCCCGTTTTCCCTCATCATGGCTGGAACCTGTTTTTAGTGCCCAAAGCACTGTACCCATGCAAGCTGTTTTTTACCTATCGCTGCCAGCACTTTTCCCCCAGAGCAGTCATCTTTTCTTGTATTTCGCTAAATTTAGCGGCGCAGCATTAAATCATTCACCAGGCGCTCCAGGTCTGCTTCGCTGTGGATCTCGTCTTGGTGCTCTTCCAGCGCCGCCCGCACCTCTTCAGGTAAATCCCTGCGGCCGTTCAGAAACACTGGCAGTACCCCGGCAGACATTCCCGCTGGTGTTCCTGTGGACCACGCACCCCAAGCATAAGGAAACATAAATATCACCCCCAGCACTATTGTGCGCCGGCTCCGTGCCATTAATCCCGGAAGATCTTGGAGCAAACGTTGGATTGTGATAATTAATTTATGAAAACACACGCAACGTCAATCTGTTCTTGCTTTTTAATCCAATATTTTTTCAAGAAAAGTTGTAACCTGATCAAGATCAGTGATAGTCCACACCTCCGGTGGTCTTCCCGCAGTTGTGGCAGTAGATCTCATAGATGGTCATGCCGTCCTCGTGCTTCCTGTTTCACGTCCACATTAGAGCTGCCGCAGTGGATGCACACCTTCAGATCAACGGCCAAGACCGTATACAGGGTGCTCACCTCGCCGTGGTGCCGAAACTGCACTCCTGGGTACAGTCTCTGTCCAGGTAGAGCTCCTCATAGCCTGGTGCCAACTGGAAGCGCACGGCGCCGTTTTCACCGCAGGATTTTACATAGGTCTTTTCGTGAGGGGTACCCGGGCCGGCAATGAGGGTCACGGTCTTATCGGCGCCCTCCATCACTGCCCGAAGTTTCCCAGATGGGACATAGGAATCCACATCGTATACAAAATGGAACTCGCTCATCTTTATCTGGAGGCTGTCGGTCTTGCGCAATGGCTTTCCAGAATATTTCCGATGATCTGGCCGTCATAGAACGTATTCACTAGTTTCCTATTGTGCAGCTTTAGAAAAATCTGCGCGGCCTGAGCCCGGGTGGCGCTACCTTTTCCTGCTACGATATGATTATCCACAGCCCATGCCAGGGCCTCACAGGCGTAGCCGCTGATCTTGCTCCTGGTCACGGAAACGCTCCAGCGCATACAGATCCATCTTTGGGCTACCGGCCTGATTCCACAGCATGGTAGCAAAGTCCTGCCGGGTAAGTGGGGCATTTGGCGCGAAACTATTGCCGCCCACACCAGAGGCAATTCCCTCTAAATGTCTGTCCCATAGTAAGCGTCCCTGTTCATATCTTTATAGAGATAGCCCCAATTTTCATCCTCCATGCCGGGGCTTCCGGCCTGACGCCACAGGGTTGTGACAAGCATCCCCCGGTCAAAATCCGCGTTGGGGGAGAAATGCAGCCCGCCGGTACCCCACCATGATGCCATTCTGATAAACGTATTCCACAGCCTCTTTGTACCAGTCGTTGGAGGCTACTGTCCCCCCTCCCATCTTGAAAGAGAGAAAAGGATTCGGTATAATGGTAAAGAAAAGAAGAAAAACAAGATGGGAAACAAAAAAGGGATTGCACCGCGAAATACGATGAAAAATTCGAAGAAGGAGCCATCCGGTTGGTGATCGAGCAAGGGCGGCTCAGCAAGGAGGTAGCAGCAGAACTGGGAATTTGCATAGACACGCTGCATCATTGGCTAAAGGCGGCGGGAGAGCCGTTCCCCGGCCAAGCGGACCGGCAGAACCGGGAAGCAAAACGGGCCCGGGAGCTGGAGGCGGAAGTGCGTTTGCTTTGTAAGCAGGTGTCAGAGAAGGATGAGGTGGTAGAGACCCTAAAAAATCTGTAGGCGCACTTTCAAAACCATAGAAGAAAAATACCGATTTATCCAAAGGGATGCCCGGGAGTTTTGTGTGGATGCGTTATGCCGGATTTTGGAGGTTTCTCGGGGAGAATATTACGCGTGGAAAAATCGCGGCATAAGCCGGCAGAAACAACGCAATCAGGATCTGGCTAGAAAGCTTGTCAGACTGCACGAGGCATACCCAGCCCTAGGCCTGGATGGGCTTTACCATATGATAAAGCCCGCGATTCCCTGCTCCCGGGACCACGTTCACCGGCTGATGAAATGTGCCCTACTCTTTCCGACGCCATGCAGTTCCGGTTTTATGGTGTAGATGAAACCCCCGTCCGCTTTCAATCTGGTCCTGCGGTATCCCCGTCTGATGGTAATGGAATAGGGGGGCGGCAGGTTTGCGTTCCGGCGGCTCCTGTTTGAGTTTTTCCAGAACGGAGCCTTTCTCCGGGGCTTGAAGGACTTTCCGCGCCTGTTTCAAAAACAGGTCGGTCAGGCCGGGGTTGACCTTATCCACCACCAGGGCATAGCTGTGGCGGGGAGCGCCGCCATCCTCCGGCATGGGGATTGTTTTCGCCCAGGCTTTGTTATCGCGGGAGATGCGCCCGTCATGCTCCTTTTTCAGCACCGTATTGGCAAGGATGTACTGCATACGCTCCGGCCCGAACTGTTCCAGCACCTCTTTGACAGCGGCCTCGGTATTCAGGCGGTTATCCCCATAGTGGGCGCTGATGGCCTGCCGGGTGGCTTCTTTGCAGGCAAGACTGGCTTGCAGGGAGGCGCGGTACTGCGCCATCTCCCCATGTTCGGACGCATAGGCGGCGGAGTGGGGATAGACCGGGGCGGCTTTCTGTTCCTCTTTTTTCTTGCACATCTCATTGGCCCGTTCCTCAATGCTGTCCCGGATCACATCCATATAGCTGGTTTCCAGTTTTTCAAAATGCCGGTACACATCAGCCAGCGGGGAGGGGGAATCCAGAAAGCGCCTGGGCCTGGGCGTCTGTCAGCTCCAATACCTCCATCGCCATCACAATGTCCTCCCGGACAGTGTACTCATAGGCGTGGTTTAAGACCTCCTCTGGAGACTGGCTTTTCAGCCAATCCCGGAAGGTATCCTGTTCAGCGGCCATCTTCTCATAAAGGGTCGTATTCCTTTCGTTGCTGTTTATATTATCTTGCCTCCTGTTGTTTGGGTTTCTTTTCCATGCTGCGGGGCGGGAGCGGGCGTTTCAGCCCTTCCAGCACCGAGGGCCTTTCGCGCTTGGCAATCGCCGCTTCTGGACGGGACTGCTCCCTGCTGTCCATGTTCAGCTCCATATCCAGCTCCACCAGACGGGCGTTCTTGACCCGCAATTCCTCCTCATAGCCCAGCCCCGGCATGGGGCCATGAAAAAAGGGCGCGGCATCTTCTATGCCGCACCCTTTTTGGGTTGCCTGGTCACTTGATGGTTTCGCTGTTATTAAGGACAGACGTGCTGTAAAGGAACAGCACGTCCTGATCGGTAAAGGAGATAAACTGGTCCAGCATCAAGGGGGATATATAGCGGATATCCACCAGAGTGATGGAGGCGTAGCCCTCTGCCAACAGGGGCGCTATGCTGCTTCCGAAGGAGTCCCGGAAGAGGACCAGCTCCTTCCCAGGGGCGGCGTGAGGATTTTCAATCTTCAGCAGCGATTTGGGCCCCGCCAGAAAAAAGGCATAGGGGTCGCGGCCCGCGGCCTGCCCTGGGTCGTAAAGGGGGATATCAGTGCCTGTTTCATAGTCATAGACCCGGCAGTCCTCTAGGGCGGCGTGGCTTAGGTAGTACAGCTCCTCCCCTGGCAGGGGCAGGGCCGCTTGCCCATAGTATACCCCATAAAAGGGGGTGTTGGCCAGATGGCGGGGATAGTCGCCTGACAGGGCGGCCCCCATCTGACGGGCAAGGTACTGGGCGGCATCGGTTATATTTTCCTGCCGCCAATGGCTGTCTGTGCGGTAATAGTCCGATAACTCTAAAAAGGGGAAGAGATCAATATACTGGGCAAAATCCAGACGGGCCCGCAGGGCGGCCACCAGATCGGCATGGTCAAGGGCTGGAGCGCCGTGTTTCTCCGCCATATAACAGTTCTTGTCCGGGATGACGGACAGGTAAACCGCTACGTCTTTGTCCGCCAGATACTGCTTGTAAACATACCGGAACCGCGACGCCGCGTAGTCTACAGACGGCAGGTCAAGGGGGTAATCCAGCTTGGAGATGTAGCCGTCCTGTAGGTAGACCCCGTTGTTGTCCTTCTGCCTGAAAGCGTACAGGGCGGTGAGAGCCTTCACCGTGCGAAACTTGTCCCGCAGGGGGAACTGATCCAGCGCGCATTCCTCAAAGTCTGCCATAAAGGCCCCCGAAATTACGGCGTCCCAGCTGGCAGCCGGCGGGGTTGCCAGAGGCCGGCGCTCACTGGCCGACTGGGTGTCCACAGGCTTGAGGACAGCCCACAGCAAAAAGCCATATAAGAAGAGGCAGGTGAGGGCCACAAGAGCCATATCCTTCCATTTTTCCGGCATACCATCGCTCCTAAAATCTAAAATATAAGAAGGGATTAAAGGAACCGTCTATGAGATAGGCGGTGCACACCGTTAACAGCGCCAGACAGGCCACCGGCTCTGCTATATGGCAGGCCGCGCGGGTATACCTGCCTTTCTCTGCCAAAAGCGCCAGCTTTTTGGGCAGTGGGGTCGCGCCTATCAGAGCCAGGGCCAAAATGACCAGATAGCTTTTCAGGTAATAGACGCTTTCCACTGTAAGGGCCGGCAGGGCCCGGCCCCCGAACATGGCGGTGATATGGGAGAACGCCGCCGCCACGCTTTCCGCGTCAAAGATCACAAAACTAACCATGACCAGAAACAGCACATACAGGTGGCTGACACCCCTGTGCCGGTTCAGCCACCCGGCCAGCCACAGCTTTTCCAGCGTCAGCAGGGCCGCAAACAGCAGGCCCCAAAGGGCAAAATTCCACGCCGCGCCGTGCCAAAGCCCGGTTGCCGCCCACACCACCGCTATATTGAACAGCCGGCGGGGCTTGCCCACCCGGTTGCCGCCCAAAGGGATGTAGAGATAGTCCCGGAACCAGGCCCCCAGCGAGATGTGCCATCTTCGCCAGAATTCCGTGATGCTGCGGGAAATATAGGGATAGTTAAAGTTTTCCGGGAACCGGAAACCAAACACATCCCCCAGGCCAATGGCCATATCGCTGTAGCCGGAGAAGTCGAAATAAATATGCAGCATATAGGCGGCGGCGTACAGCCAGTAGAACAGGACAGAGGGTTCCGCAGATTCTTTAAAGGCGGACACCAGAGCCCCCAGTTGGTTGGCCACCAGTACTTTTTTAGATAAACCGATGGTAAACCGCCGGACGCCCCTTGCGGCCCCGCTAAGGCTGTGGGCTCTGCTCCGCAGCTGGCCGGCTATGTCCGCGTACCGGACAATAGGCCCTGCCACCAGCTGGGGAAACATCGCTATATAGACCGCCAGGTCCACATAGTTCCGCTGTGCGGGCACCATGCCCCGGTATACGTCCACCGTGTAGCTGATCACTTGAAAGGTATAAAAGCTGATGCCTACCGGCAGCGCAATTTTAAGCAGCGGGAGGGACAACCCTGTTACCCGGTTGAAATTGCTGATGAAGAAATCCGCGTACTTGCAGTACCCCAGCAATAGCAGGCTGAAGAGGACAGAAACCGCCAGGAGGGCTTTGGAGCGGCCTTTTTCCCGGTGTTTTTCGATCAAGAGCCCAAAAATATACCCCTGGGTGATGGAGAGGAGCATAAAGGCCAGGTATCTGGGCTCGCCCCAGCCATAGAAAAAGAGGCTGGCCACAAGCAGCACGCTGTTCTTCAAGCGCTGGGGCGCAGCAAAGTACAGGGCCACCACGACGGGCAGAAAGTAAAACAGAAAGATTATGCTGGAAAATAACATTGCTTAGCCTTTACCATTGTCCTGCCGCCGGTTACGCCACGGGCTCATCGCACACGGTTTCCACGGCGGGGTACGCGGCCGCCAGTTTTTCCCGGAAGGTGCCCGTGATTCCCTCTTCGCCAAAGAAGGCCACCACATAGCCGCCGGCCTGCATGATCACCAGCCGGTCCGGGAAGCCGCACATCCATTGCCGTTGCAGGATGTTGTTCTTCAGGGCGGTGGAAACATCCGACAGGTCCCCGGCGTTTTTGACATGATACACGCCGCAGGTAAAGGTGTTGGCGTTCATCATGTGCATCAGGGAGGCCGCCTCGTCAATTTTGTCCACAGCATCCTCAGGGAATCCCAATGTGGTATCCAACGCGGCGGCATCGCTGAGGCTGAACTTGCCGGGGCCGTCCATGGTCATGTTTTCCTCGGACATATCGCCACCCGCAGCGGCAAAGCGTTCCTCTTCTCCATAGCTGGCCCACACGGTGGTGAGCAGCTCCAGAGCGCTGCCTATTTCCCCCTCAGAGCCGGAGTCCGGCTTGCCGCCACTGCCGCACGCCGCAAAAGCCAGCGTGAACAGTACCGCTAAAAGGGCCGCAAGGGGTTTCTTCATGGTATGCATTACTTTCATGGTATCCATCCTCCAAAGTATAATCGTCTGGGCTGTTTGGCCAGACAGGCCGCCCGGGGAATATGCCCGGGCAAAAGCAAAATCCCCAGAAACCGTACAGTTTCTAGGGATTGTAGACTTGGCTATGTGCCAATGTCCTGGGACGACCATACAAAAAAGATGCCTGCGGGCTTTTCATTCTCAAAAAAGCCAGTATTTATGCGGCTTTACGTCCCATTGAGAAACTGTAAAAACAACTATTACAAAAAAGATGCCACTTTTGAGGAACAGTTTCGCAGGGGTCGACGCCTACTCACCCTCCGCGATTTTTTTGACTTCATCCAGATCCAGGGCACAAATATCGGCAATTTCTTCCAGAGATTTATGCCGCTCCAGCATCCGTTTGATCAGGCCAACCATTGCACTACGCTCGCCTTCAGCCCGCCCAGCTACGCGGCCTTTTTCTATACCTTTTTTTATACCTTCCTCAAACCCTTCCCTACGCGCGTCGATCCGCACATCTTTCAGCTTCGCCGCCAGGGTCATAAATCTCTCCACCTTTCCTTTGTCGGCTTTTATGTCCTCCACCGCCCGGTCTATTTGCGATAAATACTTCGAGCCTGAAATGTCAATTGCCAGCTTTCGATACCTCGCGTTGACATACCGCAGAAACTCCAGCGCCGGTTCGCTCATGTTCCTAACCGTAAACGCGGCATTCAGAATGTAGGCATGAGAGCCGTCTTTGTACGTCAGGTCCTCAGCGCCCTCGATAACGCTCTTGCGCTTATAAAGCGCCAGTCCCCGGCCATAGTAGTCGTCCGTGCAGATGAAAATAATGTAACTTTCTTTGAGCTGCCGGTAGCTCTCAGCAGGTTCCAGCGTCCTGCGGTCAATGCTGCTCTGGTAGAATCGGATACGCCGCTCCAAATCATATGCGTGGCCGGTCTGCATCTCAATGTCATAGCGAGTTTCATCGGCGTCGGCCAAAGCCACATCCAGCCGGATACCGTGTAGGTTGATGCCGTCCTTCATGTCCTGCTGACGCTCGATATAGGTGATATCCGCAATCTTCTTCTCAAGCACCGCCTCCAGAAACGGCTTGACATTCTCTGGCTGGCGCATGACCTCTGAGAAGACCAGGTCATTGGACAAGTTGATATCTTCTATGCTGACGCTCACGGGAACCACCTTCTCTCTACAAATATTATACCCGAATCCGGCCTAAAAAGCAACTGTTTTTGCCTACTCATTGCCGCCCTCCGGCGCGGAGCCGTCCTCCTTCTCCATCGCCCGCTCCACCAGCCGGGTGACGAAATCCTTCTGCTTGACCTGATGCCGCTTGAGGTAGGCTTTCAGCCGCTGATAGGTTTCCTCGGGCATCTGAATGGCCATTGTTCTTGTGTTTTCCATAACGTGAACCTCCTTATTATTTTAGTACATCTGCCTCCCGACGTCCTGATGGGATAGTAGGTAGTACCACTTGCTTTGTTATCATCTGGCATTATATCACTTCCAATCCTTTACAACATTGGCGTTCCATACCCCAAAATCTGGTAGTTGCCGATGGGGTAACTGTTCCGCTCACAGGCATCGCCGGAGTTTCCCTCAATGGTGTACACCCGGCCTCCTTCGACCTTTTCCACGATGCCTACATGGTCGGAACTGCCGTCCTGGACACCGTACTCATCCGGCCAGTCAAAGAAAATGATGCAGCCAGAGTCCGGGGTTGCGCTGCCCTCCAGCCATTGGTCTTTGTTTTTGAACCAGTCTACCCAGTCTCCGCAGACAGCGAATTAAAAATCACAATGGCTATCAAAGAGTTTGCGCGGCTTCGCGGAGCGAACGCCGACAAACTCGGCGACTTGGACGAAGTCCAATGTCGGGCGCACACACTCTACCCGGCTGGGAAAACCGTACCAGCTCCAATAGGGTTCGCCGCCCACATTTCCCAGCTGGGCTTTGGCAACCTCCACCAGTTGATGATTGGCGTAATTCATGATTGCCGAGAAGTCCTCCGGGTCAAGGTCAGTACCGAACACAGCGTTGACCTCGGCAATAAGCTGCTCATCTGTCTGACCGTCCGCGAAACACCCCACCAGCTTTGCAACAAACCCAGGCTCTTTGGAATACTCCGAAAGCGCCAGTATGTACAGCACCTCGGCGGCTTTGATCTGCTCAGGCGTTCTGCCGGTCATAGCGGAGTGGAGGGCTTTGACGGTATCCTCCACAAATTGCAGCTCCGCCACTTCCTCCGGGGTAAGGTCTTGAATTATTTCTTCGGTCAGTCCAGGCGCTGCAAAGTCGATATCGTCCCGACTGAAAAAGGACGCTACCGCCGCGCCGGGCAGTATGAAGATTGCGAAAAAGGCCAGAATCAGGCAGACGATCTTGTCCCAATTCCGCTTGTCCAGCAGGAGTGAAACCGCTATCTTTTTCAGTGCCGCCGCGATCGTTGCGCTAATGATGCTCCCTCCCCTACATATTCATTACCATGCCGCCGTACTCCTGATCTTCTTCCTCATCGGAGTCCGGGAAACCGGGCGGGTCAGGTTGAGCGCCGCTTTTATTTCTTGCATTTTCTGGCTGTCAGGTTTATCTGCTGGGTGGTAGAGTAAGACGGAATATCCGTCTTCTTCCTTTGCCGTTTCCCAACTCCCCGCTGGGACGATAGCACAATCCGATGAATCCAGCAGTGTGGGGTCCCACTTAGCGGTCGTGCCATCATAGGAGAAAGTGGGGTCATCGTTTTTCCCATTCAACACATAATCCAGAATCTTCTCCGGGTCCTGATTGGGCTTGAGCTTATCCCTGACCTCGTCTGTAATCTCAATCTTCGGCGCATCCGGGCTGGGAGAAGGCGAGGGGCTGGGCGTTACATCCGGGCTGGGAGAGGGAGCAGGCGGCTGGGGGTCCCCACTACTTCCGTTCGCCAGCAGTTCCCGGCTGCTGTAGAAGATCTGCGCCACCTGCGCCCTGGTGGCTGTGCCGCTGGGGTCCAGCTTTCCGCCGCTGCCGCCAACATTAACCTCACTTTCGTTCGGTTAAGTTGCCGAGTTTTACTTCGTAAAACTCTTAGCATCTATTATGGGGTTTGAGTATTAAATCAAAAAAGTTTCACTCATGAGTGAAATTTGGTCTTGTTCCCCAGCACGGCCACAAACATCCCTCGGGTCATGGCCTCGTTGGGCGCAAAGGTGGTGGCCGATGTACCGCTGAACAGCCCCTCGCTGGCGGCCATTTGGGAAAGGCTGCATAACTATGGAAAGGATACGTTCAAGCAGATAATAAAAATCACAATTACCTTACGGTGTCCTCAATGGCAGCTCCTGTTATTGCTTTTCTATAATAAATATTGTATAATAAACGAAAAATAATTGGAGGCCAAACTATGCAGGAACTTATGATATTGGGGACATTTCATTTCAAAAGCTTCGGAAACAGCGATCAGTTCAAGCTCAAATCGGACATCCTCTCAAGCCAGCGTCAGCAGGAGGTGTTGAAGCTGGTGGAAGTCCTGGCACATTTCAAGCCTACTAAGATAGCAGTGGAGGATGCCCAGGAATACAGTGGCCAGCTGCAGGAGGAATACCAGGCTTATCTGCGCAGGGAAAAGGAACTAGGCATCAGTGAGGTATACCAGCTTGGGTTCCGGCTGGCGGAGCATATGAGGCATGACCGGCTGCACTGCGTGGATTGGAACATGGCGGTGCCTGGCGTGGGCAGCGTCTTCCAGTGGATGGCGGATAACCCTTCAGAGCATGTTGAGGAACTAAATCGCCACAATGAGGAGAGGTTTAACCAGGAGCAGCAGCACATGGAAGCTTCCACCCTACTGGAGCACTTCATTTATATGAACCGGCCAGAGTACTGTGCGGCAGACCATCAGACATACTTGGAATTCGCCAAGCTGGACGATGGCACTTGGCCAGTAGGTGCGGGCTGGGTGGGCCAGTACTGGTATTACCGCAACCTGCGCATCTGGAAGAATACCACGGCATTGTTTCAGGCGCCGGACGAGCGGGTACTGCTGCTGATAGGCGCCGGGCATGTCCATCTGCTCAGCCAGTTCTTTCGGGAGGCAGGGCAGGTGAGTGTTGTGGATACAGTTAAGGTGCTCAGTGAAAATTAGCAATGCAAGGGGTCGTAGTTTGAAATAAAGACCTCCTCATAGACCGTCCCCGGGTCGTACCGCTGGGCCAGATTGTTGATGCGCTCGATTTTCTCGATGTAAATGCCCGGCACACTGTACAGCGCCCGGATGGTGTCGCAGTATTGTAGGACAGCAGCCACAGGGCCTTTGCAACGCTATGGCAACGGCAAAAATCCAGACGGTCAAGGGGTTAAGAGCGGAGATTTTTTCGCGTTCTTTGCGAAAAAATACTACTCGCCCCTTGACCGTCTGGATAGGCGGAACGGACGTAGAACGGGGGATTGCTTTTCGTAATTGGGTATGGTATAATTTCCCCCAGTACAAACCGATAAATCGATATTTATGGAGGGACTAATGTCTAAGGTTTTTATTATGTGTGGCAAGCTCTGCAGCGGAAAAAGTACTTATGCCAATAAAATCAGATCAACACACAAAGCAGTGATTCTTTCAATTGATGAAATAATGTTGTCGGTGTTTGGACAGGATGCCGGAGAAAAACATGATTACTATGTTGAAAGAATAAAGGCATACCAATATGCAAAATCTGTTGAGATTGCAGAATCAGGAATTAACGTGGTTTTAGACTGGGGGTTCTGGACCAGGAAAGAACGTGAATACGCGAAAGAGTATTACACATCAAGACATATTGATTATGAATTCTATTATTTGGATGTTGATTCGGTTGAGTGGAACAGAAGAATTCAAAAAAGAAATCAGGATGTTTTAAATCACGAATCTGATGCGTATTATGTTGATGAAGGACTTGCTGATAAATTCGAGTCTATCTTTGAAGTCCCAACGAAGGACGAAATAGATGTATGGGTAAATTCCTAAAATTCCAGTTTATCGCTCTCATAAAAGTCTAAAACAAAACGGCGGAGATAAGCATTGACTATCCCGCCGCCCTGTCTGTTACCATTCCATATCCCGCTTTCTGTGGGGCTGTTGTTCCCGCTGCCAGCACATTGGCCCTTTCCTCGATCTCCCGCCAGATGGTTTCCTGCTGGCGGCTGTCTTTCCCCTTGACCGTATCGTACAGGTCCGACATGGCGTCCGGCAGTTCCAACAGGGCCTTCGCCTGTTCATCGTCCAGCTCGTTGTACTCCATCGTGAGCAGGATATCCTCCCGCACCAGATATTCCCAAGCCTTATCCAGGATTTCCTCGGGCGGGAGAGCCAGCAGTTCTTTCCGAAAGGTATCCTGCTCCTGCGACAGCTTATCATAGAGCTACTCGTCCAGAGTGCCGTGCTGCTGCTCCTGGATTACCGTGAAACTGTCCTCGAACGGCATAAGGCTCAGTCCTCTGCCATTGTCCCACTTCATGAGCAGGGCCGGTTGGTCATCGACGCCAATCACACTCCCGCACAGGACAAGAGTTTTCCGGTACTTTTGCGGAGCAAAAGGCGACCGCCTCGCGGTCGAGGGAAACTCGGCAATTTGCCCGCAGGGCAATATTGAAGGCATCCCCCGCTCATCATTGCACAGCCTGTGCAGTTGGATTCTCGTCCCCACCGGGTACTGCCGCCTGACCAGCTCAACCTTATTTCTGTCAAAGTTCATCCGGTTTCCTCCCCTCTGTAAATAGCAGCCGGTTGGCCGCACTCAGTCCGTAGACCCGGATCAGCATGGCGGTCTGTATCACCAGGAAGTACCGGGGGGAGAGCATACTTGTGTCGGCCAGTTCTGTGAGAGATACCGTCCTGCTGCCTGTGATGATGTCCTTTGCCACCGTGAAGCAGACGTAGGCCATGGCGTCCAAACGCCTGGGCTTTATGGCAGTGATGTCGATTTCATTAGTCCCGATGTGATTCTCGGCCTGATGCCAGAGCCTGGGTCGACCGTCAAAGCAACGGGCGTTGCCCTTATGCTCCAAAAAGGGCTGCGGCAATCCTCAAAAAATGAAAGATTCAGAAACATTCCTGTTTCTGAATCTTGGCGACTTGGCGAAGCCAACGTCGACAGCCCTTGTGGTACCTGATTTCTTTCTCGAACAGTACGCCGTGGTTATCGTTGCGGAAGATCATCCTTATGAACTTCTTTCTGCTTTTTGTTCTGCTCCATGTCCTTGCGGCTGGTTTCAGTCTCGGGCGGATCATGCTGGAAGCCTGGGATCTGTTTCATGAAACTTTCATAGGCCCGATCGGTTTTGCTTTCTGTAAACTTTGGCACCCTGCACACCTCCTAAATTTTTCTCTGGAAAAAGAAAAAGGACCACGATTTTCATCATGGCCCTTCACAAAAAATATTTTGTTTTCTTCTGCACTGACTCTCGTTTTCCCTGATGGCATCCCCCAAAACACGTCACGCCGCGGCGGTCCCTTTTTGGCCTCTTGAACGCAAAAAACCCCCGGAATTCCGGGGAATTTTGGGGGTGGCATCTGTTAAGATGTGTAAACCTGGCCTTACCATACTTAAAAGATGCCGCAGGCCGTTTGGAGGCCCAAAAAGCCAGTATTTATGCGGTTTTACGGGCTTTTGAAAATCCGTCATTTGAACTCTGCCTTAACAGATGCCTGCACCCTCATTCCTCCGCCTTAATCCAACACTGAATAACTTTACAATCCTGGTCAATATCCTTTCCTTTCTTAGCGCTCTTTCCTTCAGAATAACTCGTAATGTAATCTACCTCCTTCAGCCTTTGGACCAATCTCCGGTTATTGTCTGAGCATTTAAGCTCCACTTTATGTCTACTGATCCTGTCTACAAAATCTGCGTAGTCTCCCCCTAAATCAGAAAAACATGATGCAAGACTCTTATCATCAAGCATGGCCAAATACATGAACATTAGCTTCTCTTGCTTATGGATGTCAAGCATATTCCACGCTGCATCAAATATCTCTTGGCTGATATCGAATCGTGCAGCGCATAAATATTCTGCAATTCTTTGAGTCATGCTTTCTGCACCATATGTGTTGATGATTTCTATCTTAGTCTCATTTTCGCTGTCCTTACTCAATACAAGATTCTCAATGAGCTGTGATGTTAGCGAAACGTCGTTTATAAGCTCTCTAAATGCGCGCTGATTCCATAAAATGAATGGTTCGCACAGGTTTGGACAGCAGTCCTGCATTTCATCATATTGTGGGACAGTGAATGGAATAAATTTGAGGTAAATCAATTTTAACACTCGATGTTCTGAAAGTGACGATAAAGGTACATTGAAATCTTGCATTCTCAATTCAGGTAAGAGTTCGCCAAAGGCTCTGTCATCTACTTCTGAGGCAATAAAATCACCGATAAAATCATCATCCAAAAAATCTGTGCTCTGCCCTTTTAGCTTATCTGAATTGTTTTCAATGTATTCGAGAAGCACTTTGTCAAACTTAAATTGCTCCCAGTATTCGTATATGTTCTTCCAGCTAAGATATATTTTATCTTCTTTCAAAAGTGCGCTCCATAGCATTTGCACAGCGTCTCTCTTGTCTGAGACTAAGTTTCCGCAACAAGAGAGGATATCCTCAAAACAGACAGTTTCATGAGACAGAACAATATCATATAACATAGCGTTGTCAATCGTTCTCTCCAGCAAGTCTGCAACATCATCCTCCAAATCATCCATTGAACCTTGCGCGACTATTTCATTAACAAACTCAGGAATATGGTTCCTAACATTTTGCAGAATAGAGTCACACTCTAATTCATTAAGAGTGGAGTAAGGCCGGTTCTCAACTCCAGCCACTAGGTCAGGATTCAAGAATTTCACGATTCGCTTCAACATAGTCAAATTGATTCCATACCGGCTTTCTTCGATGATTGCATCAACAACTTCTCTGGGAACTTTCTCAATAATAGCGTTGTCAAATCTCAAGTCAAGCCAGTTAATTACTGAGTAGACTTTGTCTGCATCAACCGAAGCAAGCCGCTGTAGGGAATCCTCATTCTCCTCAATAAAGTGAGATAATGAACTCTCTCTATTCATTGCAACAAGACTGTCGATATCAATAAAGCGAACTAGCACCAGCAAGTAATGGCTCTTTCTTTCATACGAAAGGGTCGCGCGATTGGATATATAAAGCCACATCCTGGGCCAAGCCTCTGCTAGTAAAGTGATGAACAACTCCAAGTTTTTCGTAACGTCTATAAACCCATCAATAAATGCCCAGCTTCGTTCATCTTCATCCGAAAGCTGTTCAATAAATAAATCCCGCTTTTCTGATTCACCTTCCGTACCCAATAATTCCTCCAGCAGGGCGTAATTGTATATTGATTTTTGCCGGAACTCATATGGTTGTAGCCGCTGAATGACTTGTGGTGTTTTTGAAATTGGATATTCAAACTCAGTCATTTCTAAATTCTTAACAGCAAGTATAAAATTCATATCGCTCTTTGTTATGCTGGTGCCCTTGAAATAGTTGATATAGGTCGCATAGTCTTCATCCAGATAGCCACGGCGCAGCATAAACGATAGCAGCTTGTTGTTCATGACGTTCTCAGATAATACTGCATCCACTTTGAATTCTGTCAGCAACTCTCTCATTGTCTTGTACCTAATATTCTGCTGTTGGTTTTTGAGTTGAGCTATTTCTTCTATTCGCTTTCTTTTTTCTTTCCCTTCAACTAACTCGATTCGTTCAGCCCTCCTGCTATAAATTTGACAAAGCTCTAAGAAGTTGTCACATGAAGCATTTCGGTTATTACCGTTCAAATCCATCATGCGTATACCATATATTTCTTTTCTTGCAAGTGATAGAAAATCAAATGCGCCTGTAAATATTTCAGATGCATAAACATCTGTTGAATAGTCTAATCTGATACAATAAGCTGTGCCTTTCCATCCCGTTATCTCACAAAGAAAGGCCGCCTTAAGTTCTTTCGTTCTATGGAGTGTGTCTGCTTTTGCTTCTTCAATCAAAGTCGATAGCCTATCTATCTCATCTTGTGCAGTCTTTTGCCTCGTTGCAATAAAGCTTCGTTTATCCTCAAAGGCCCGCTTGACTACCCCCTTCTCTTTCTGCAAGTCTGCAAACTCAGACGGATACAAATTCTTGAAAACAATCAGAGCCATCATCTTCTCATCGTCCAGTTCCAATTCCTGCCCCGCTTTGATTGTCCCCTTGTACACGAGAAATTCGTTATATATATTTTGCAGAACTCTCATATCGGAGATGTACGGAGACACATCAAGAATAAACTCCTGAGAAATGCAATGCTCCGTTCCGGACTGCCGGGCTCTCTCCAGCATAGCCGTGAAAACCTCGCCTGAATTTGTTGAGTTAATGATAGGAACCACCGGTATAATAAAATCAAAAAATTTTGTCCTGTCTTCATCGCTAAAAATATCATCCTTGACGGCATATACAAACACCAGCTTACTATGAATTATATCATAGTTATTCAGCAGTGTATTCAGCTCTCTCAGATGCACGAATATAGAAGGATCATCCAGGCGGTCAAGGTCTTCAAAGAAAACGTATTGATATCTTGTCACTTCAAAGAAATAGAAAATCTCGTCCAGATACTTGCTAAAAACTGATTCATCCCCTTCGCCGCCGCCTTCAACTACTGTATCTGACGGAAGCGAAACCTTCCGAATCGTATACCTCGAGAGCAGAGATTTGTATGCGTAGGAGATTATACCGAGCACAGCCGCTGTCAACATTATAAATATTCCTATTGCCCATACCTCGGACAGATTCAAACTCTCTCCGGCCGATACAACACTTTCTTTGATTTCCGTGAGAAACTCTGTCTTGAAAGCATAAACAAATGGAATTGCCAATAATGTGATAAAGACCAGTTTTACCCATGTCCAAAGAGCACTTATTTTGTGCAATTTTCTATAACGGCTTTGAGGGATTTTCCCATACCCTACTTTATAAAACAGCTGCTTCAAAATTCCATGTTCGATTTCTTCCTTTTCGATGGGCGTTTTGTGCTTTTTGTCATCCTGTTCTGTGCTATTACAAATTTCCGAATTTATCTCAAAGCTTGCCATGGATATTCGGAGAGACCTTCGTCTTATCCGCCAATGCTTCTTGAGAAATGATTCTATGATACTGCTCTTCCCTGCACCATATGGCCCTGCCAGCGCAATATTCTTTACTCGCTTATTCTTAAAGGCCCAGCTTAATGCATTCAAATATTCATCGCCATTTTGTATATCGTCTACGGGCAATAAATCTCTATAGCCGATAATTGGCTGGTGCAAATTCAGCCTTTTTTCATAAAATGCATTTGCGCTCCTATGCAAATTTCTTATATACTTTATCATAACCATATTCCTTTCGCAAACGCTGGCTTTCCTGCCTAACTTAACTATACCAAAAATCCACACACTTTTCAAGCAGGATGCAATGCCTAGTGAAAGGAAAGTATGGTATACTCAAATTGCATAAGGAGCGATAACAATGAAAAGTAAGTATGACCTGTCGCAAAGACAAGCGGTAATTTCCCGCCACAGATCGGGTGAGTCTGTTTCCCATATTGTTGGAGACACCGGCATTCCCAGAAGTACAATTTATATCTGGTTAAAACCGGCAAAGACCGCTGAGGATGATTGCAAGGAGCCTACCCTAAAGAACTTCCGCCTGTTGGAGAATAAGGTCAAGCGTTTGGAGGGGATCATTGAAATTCTCAAAACCTCCGAATGTTCTCCCAGAGATCCTCTTAAAGTGAAGTTGGGTGCATTAGAAAAGCTGCATGAGCAGCATACATATAGCGTGCACATGATCTGCGAGGCCTTAGATGTGCCAAGAGGCACTTTTTACAACCACGTTCTGCGCGGCAAGCGAGAGCATACATGGTATGCGGAGAGGCGAAATGAACTCAAAAAGGTTATCCGGGAGATATATGACCATAGCCATCAGATATTCGGTGCAGAAAAAATCACGGCAACGCTGAAAAGCAAAGGCTATCCCATCTCAATTAAGATGGTTCGTGAACTGATGCAGGAGATGGGCCTGACCAGTATTCGTCAGGGTGCGAAGAACACCTATGTTAAGGAACAGCGTAAGCTTATCAACCACGTGAATCAACAGTTTAATGTTACATGTCCCGACGAAGTATGGGTGAGCGATGTTACTTACTTTCGTTTCGATGATAAGAAGTTCTATATTTGTGCTGTTATTGACCTGTTTGCCCGAAAAGTGATTGCCTACCGAATCGGTAAATCTAATAGCACCCAGTTGGTCAAGGGCACTTTTCGCGCGGCGTATGAAAACCGAAAGCCTACAAATCCTTTAACATTTCACACTGACCGTGGTACGAACTATCGGGCGAAGACATTTTGCGCTTACCTGAAATCTCTGGGGGTTACGCAATCCTTTTCAAGAGCCCGCGTTCCTTATGACAATTCTGTGATGGAGTCGTTCTTTTCCAGCCTAAAGAGGGAAGAACTGTATAGAACAAAATACCGCTCTGAAAATGAATTCAGAACGGCTGTGGATAAGTATATGACTTTTTATAATGAGGAGCGACCCCACGCCACGAATCAATACAAGACTCCTGTACAGAAGGAAGCTGACTTTTTCAGTGATCACGTGGGAGCAGGAGTGGACTAGAAATAGACATTGGGGTTCGAATGTTAGACATTTTAACTTTTTGGGCTGCCATTTCAAAGTTTTTGGACATACATGTCTAAGTTAACGTGATAAAGTGCAGGCCAAAATTCATACGGAAAGTCTGGAAAAATGGAAATCACCTATTGCTGTCCAACCCATAGGGGTTCAGATTGCAATAGGTGATTCACTTGGTCGAGGTGACAGGATTCGAACCTGCGGCTTCTACGTCCCGAACGTAGCGCTCTACCAAGCTGAGCCACACCTCGATGGAACTGGCAAACATTGCCAGTTAACCAACTGTAAAAAAAGAAGGGCCTGGGGCTCTATAGGCTCCAGGCCCTTGCCCGGTTTGGCAGCGGTACCAGGATTTGAACCCAGACAAACAGAGTCAGAGTCTGCTGTGCTACCATTACACAATACCGCTATACATTCCCCTCAGCAACCATGCCCTTAGGAACGTTAATTATTATACCAAAAATCCAGAAAAAGTCAAGGGGTTTTCTAAAAAAAATTCTTTTTTCTCAAAAAATCTCTTTCTTTTCCCAGCACCCGCTTTTAAGCCAAACACACGGGCCGCACCGGCACGTTTTTCTTGGACAAGTAGTCCTTTAGCTCTGGAATGCTTAGCTGGCCAAAGTGGAACAACGAGGCCGCCAGTACGGCATCGGCCCGGCCCTGGGTGAAGGCTTCATAAAAATGCACCTTTTCTCCCGCCCCTCCAGAGGCAATTACCGGGATGGAAACCGCGCTGGACACCGCCCGAGTTAGCTCTAGGTCATAACCGGTCTGAACACCATCTTGGTCCATGCTGGTCAGCAAAATCTCTCCTGCTCCTAGCTGCTGTACCCGCTGGGCCCACTGTAGGGCATCTATGCCCGTATCTACCCGACCGCCGTTTAAGTATAGGGTCCAGCCACCCCCAGGCCGGCGCTTGGCATCCATAGCCACCACCACACATTGGCTACCAAACTTTTCTGCCGCAGCCTGGATGAGCTCTGGGTTTTTTAGGGCTGCCGAGTTTACCGAAACCTTGTCGGCCCCGGCCCGAAGAATGGCGGTGAAATCTTCCACCCGGCGGATGCCGCCCCCCACAGTAAAGGGAATAAAGATGCTTTCTGCAACTCGTTCTACCACCTGGGTTAAAATGCCCCGGCTGTCCGCAGAGGCGTTAATATCCAGCAGCACCAGCTCGTCGGCGCCCTGACGGTCATAGGCTATCGCTGCCGCCACTGGGTCCCCAGCGTCTTTCAGGTCCACAAAGTTGGTGCCTTTTACCACCCGGCCTTCTTTAATATCCAGGCAGGGAATAATCCGTTTTGCGTACATAAATTGTCACCTGCTAATTATAATCTTTCACCCGCTGGGCAAAGTTTTTCAGAATGCAAAGGCCCTGGCTGCCGCTTTTTTCTGGATGAAACTGGCACGCCGCCAGGTTGTTCTGCTCCACTGCGGCATGAATTTCCGCTCCATAGCTGGCGGTGGCGCTCACCACGTCCTCCTGGGCCTGTAGGTAGTAGGAGTGAACAAAGTACAAGTAGGGCTCTGGGCTTAGCCCGGCCAGTAGCCAGCCCGGCCGGCGGATGTCTAACGAGTTCCAGCCAATGTGGGGAATTTTCAGCCCGCTCTCTGCCGGAAGCCGCAGCACATGACCCTTTAACAACCCCAGTCCTTGCACACCGGGGGACTCCTCACTAGACTGAAACAACAATTGTAGCCCCAGGCAGATGCCCAAAAAGGGCCTGCCAGAGGCAGCAAAGTCCTTTATGGCTTGGTCCAAACCCCGGGCCCGCAGGGCGCTCATGGCCTCGCCAAAGGCCCCCACCCCGGGCAGCACAGCCCCCTGGGCCTTTGGCAGCTCTTGGGCAGAAGAGACCACTGTGCATGGGCAGCCAATATGCGCCAGAGCCTTTTCCACACTTTGCAGGTTGCCCGCGCCGTAGTCAATAATTGCCATCATATCAATTCACTCCTTTAGCAAAATAAATCATACCATGTTTCCCCTAAATTTGCAAGTCTTAAGATGGGGAAAAGCGCCTAAAAACACAGGGGGGTTCCTTTAGAAATCCCAAGCGGCCCTTGACCGCAAAAAGTTGTTTTGCCAATTTTCGGCCCCTTGCCTTGCCAGCCGGCAGAATCTGACGGATAAAATCGCGCCGGCTGCTGGCTGGCATCAGCTCCAAAGGAGTCTCTATCTTTGAAAAAGGCGCTGGTCTCCAGCTAAGACCCCACAACCATTGTGGTTTCGTTACCAGGGGCTTGCCGCTATCTACACATATTCCATGGGTTCTAGGGCAGAGTACAGCTCCATAAACTAAAAGCCCTGCCACCTTTTAGGAGGCAGGGTAAATGCAGCACAATTTTATGCCAGAGGGCCTGGCTCCTGGGGGGCAGAGGCAGTTTGCCCACTAAGAGCAGCGGGCAGCTGGGCCTGGGGCGTGGCCAGGGCCAAGTAAACGCCCGCGAAAAGCAGCAGGTCCAATACAGCCACGGCCACCATGAGGGCCAAAATTAAAGTGCGCAGCACTCCCAGGCCAGGGGGCGGCCCCTGGGGCACAAAAACCGGTACAGCGGGCGGAGCGTCTATAGAATCGAAATCCATGGGGAGATTTTCGTCATTTTGCGGGGGCATTTCACATTCCTCGTTTCCACAATTTTTCGCGGCAGGGACAAAAGCCAAAAAAACCGCAGATTTCCTTCTCTATAATGATAGCGCAAAATCCCCGGTTTGTCAATTGAGGAATTAACCACAGCCATATTTATGCAATGAACTAATGCGCTTTCCCTGTTGCCGCTGCTGCATCCTGCGGGATACAACTGATGCATGGCTTGCTCGCGCTGCTGAAGCAATTCATGCGTGGGACAAAGAGCGCGGCTTTTTCCCACCGGCACATGGCGCCCCAGCTGGTAGGCGGGGAGCCCCCTAACATGGTCAAAAAGCGCGTTCCACCCTCGTTGAGAGAACAGTATTTTTTCCTATAGTCTGCGGTAAATTACCCGCCACATGGTGAGGAAGCAGGCCAGACCGCCAATAGCGTTGGAGATGGGTTCGGCCAGGAAAACCCCCGGCACCCCAAACCCCACCGCTGGCAACAAAAGGGTGAGGGGGACTACAATCATGGCCTTGCGGAACAGAGAGAAAAACACCGCATACCTGGCTCGGCCCAAAGACTGAAAGGCAGTTTGCCCCACAAATTGAAAAGCCATAAATACAAATCCGAAGAAGTAGATGTTCAGCATTTCCGCGCCAGTTTCCACAATGTTTTGATCATTGGAAAACACGCCCATCAGCTGTTTGGGAATTAGCATGACCACAATCCAAGCAAATAAAGTATAGAGAAACCCGAGAACAGCGGAAAAGCGGATGCCCTCTTTGACCCGCCCGTTTTTCTGGGCTCCATAGTTAAAACCCAAAACAGGCTGGGCCCCGTTTGTAATGCCCATTACCGGCAGCGAAAGAATTTCCCGCACAGAATTTAATACGGTCATAATGCCCACGTATAGGTCGCCGCCGTAGGCTTGCAGCTGCACATTGCATACAATCTGCACCAGGCTGTTGGTGCCCTGCATAACAAAGCCCGGCAGGCCGATGGCCATAATGGCCCGGGTGCGCTGAGCTTGAATGCGGATTTTGCTAAGTTTAATACGCAGCACAGCTTTCTTTCCAGTTAAAAAACGCAGCACCCAGGCAGCGGAAATACCTTGGCTTATCACAGTGGCCAGGGCCGCGCCCCGCACCCCCATGCCGAAAACAAAGATGAAGAGGGGGTCCAGAAGAATATTCACAGCCGCTCCCAAAATGGTGGTCAGCATGCCGGTTTTGGGGAATCCTTGAGCGTTAATATAGCCGTTTAAGCCAGTGGAAAGCATAGAAAACAAGGTGCCAAACAGATAGATTTGCAAGTATTGGTCCGCGTATTCCACCGAGAGATCGCTGGCCCCAAACAGAAGGAGAATCGGCCGGCGAAAACAAAAACACCCCCCGAAAAGCACTGCCGAAAACAGGGCCAGCAGGGCAAAAGCATTGCCCAAAATATTTTCCGCCTCTTCCTGGTCCCGCCTGCCCCGGGCAATGGAAAACAGCGCGGTGCCGCCATTGCCAAAAAGGCTGGTAAAGGCCGCGATGATTACAATGACCGGAAAAGTAACCCCCAGGCCCGTAAGGGCCACGTCTCCTATATCCTTTAGATGGCCGATGTACACCCGGTCCACTACATTATAGAGCAGCTGCACCACCTGGGCAACGGTAAGAGGAACTGCCTGGGCAATAATCTGGCGCTTAACAGAACCTACGGAAAAATCTCTTTCCCCCAAAGGCGTCATGCCTCCTTTTTACTGGGTTTATGGGTTAAGTTCCCCGCTCTTTTCTTGCGCCCCGCGCCGCTTCTTCCTTTTGAGAGACACCGCTTCATAGCTCATTTCCAGCAATGAGGCAATATGTTTATCCCCCGTTTTCTCATCTAATAAAATGGAGATCCACAGAGATTTATTCATATGATAGGCGGGGAAAAAGCCTTCCTCCATGAGCAAAGAACCGATTAAAAGAGGGTCGCACTTCACATTGACAATGGAGACCATCTCGCCGCTTTCCAGGCCCAGACGGCGGCCGGAAACGTCCATGAAAACCGCAAACCACTTTTTGGTGATGGGGTGCCGCAGCACAAAACACCCCGGAGAATCCGCCCATAAATATTCCGGCAAAACGCCAAAGGCCTCTTGGGCAAAGGCGGCCAAGCGCTGTTTTTGGGCAGGGCGGCTCATGACGCGCTCCCCGGCGGCGGAACAAAGGCCAGGTCTTTCAGGGCCAGGTACACCCCCTGGCGGTCGTTGGTCTCGGTGATAAGGTCCGCCGCGGCCTTTACGGCTTCTGTGGCATTGCCCATGGCCACCCCCAGCCCGGCGTAACGCAGCATTTCCAGGTCTGCGTCATAGTCGCCGCAGGCCACGATGGCCTTTTGGGGAACTCCATAAGCAGTGTGAAGGGCCCGAACCGCCCGCTCTTTAGAGGCACTGGGGGCCAGCACCTCCAGGTAAGTAGAGGTGGATTGCACCAGGTTTAGTTCCTCAAAAGCTTGGGCGGCCTTTTTTCGCAGAACGGCAATGTCCTTCGGCGGACCAATGCACAACAGTTTGTGCACCGGAGCGCTGGGATCAATCGGCCGGGGAATGGGAGCGCTGTGAACCGCCCGGCCCTCTTCCAGCACCCAAGGCAAAGTCAGCTGGTCTGGCTCCACCAGCCAATTTTCATACTGATAAGCGTTCACTGCCACGCCGGGAAACTCCGCCCGGACAAAGAACTGAAAGGCCAGGGCCCTTTGGCTGTCCAGCGGGGCCTGGTCCACCACCTGGCCCTGGGGGGAAAGGGTGAGTGCCCCGCTGTAACAAATCATGGGCCCATGGACCCCGGCCTGCTCTTCTACCAGCCGAATCCCCACCGGGGGCCGGGCCGAGCAGAGCACCACAGGCACGCCCTGGGCCGTTAGAGAAGAGAGCAGCCCCCGGGTGGCCGGGGAAACCTGATAGCGGCTGTCTAGCAAAGTGCCGTCAATGTCTAGAAAGATCATGGAGTAGCTTTGCAAAAGGAGTGCCTCCTTTCTTTGGACATAGATGGGTCTAAATTTCTTTACACGTCCAAGCTTAGCGCCTGGCGGTTCAGCTCCAGCATGCCGGCTTTTCGGGCCGGAACGCATTTTTCCAGGGCCTGGTCCAGCAGCTCTGGGGTGCAGAAGCAATAATCACCCGCCCCGCACACCTCCCGGAACAGCTTGCCTACCAGAATCATGTTTCCCAGGCCCTTCAGCCCTTTTTCCTCCGCCAGGGCGGAGGCGGGCACGTAGAACACCCGCAGGTCTGTCCGCTCCACCTTTTTGTTGATTAGGGAGCTGTCCACCAGCACGGTGCCGCCGGGCTCCACCCCATCGATGAACCGATCCAAAGAGGGCAGGTTCATGGCCACCAGCACGTTAGGGTTGGTGACCAGGGGCGAGCCAATGGGCTGGTCCGAGACGCACACGCTACAGTTGGCAGTGCCGCCCCGCATCTCCGGGCCGTAAGAGGGCAGCCAAGAGATTTCCTTGCCTGCCAGCAGCCCCGCATAGGCTGCCACTTTTCCGGCAAACAGCACGCCCTGCCCGCCAAAACCCGCAAATACCATGTTCAGGTCTTTCACAGTGCCGCGCCCCCTTTCTTCACGCCTTCCGGCACGTCTTTGAAAACTCCCAGGGGATAATAGGGCATCATATTGTCTTGCAGCCACTTTAGGGCCTCTACAGGAGAAAGTCCCCAGTTGGTAGGGCAGGTGGAGAGCACTTCCACAATGGAATAGCCCTTGCCCTCCAGCTGATACTGGAAAGCTTTTTTAATCGCCTTACGGGCCGCGTTGACATTTTTTACGTTGTCTACCGCCACCCGCTGGGCAAAAGCTACGCCGTCCAGGGTAGAGAGCAGCTCGCAGACCTTTACCGGATACCCGGCGGTGTCGGTATCCCGACCGTAGGGAGTGGTCTGGGTCACCTGCCCGGGCAAAGAGGTGGGCGCCATCTGTCCGCCGGTCATGCCGTAAATAGCGTTGTTGATAAAGATTACTGTAATGTTTTCGCCCCGGGTGGCGGCGTGTACGGTTTCCGCCGTGCCAATAGCCGCCAGGTCGCCGTCTCCCTGGTAGGTGAAAATCACGTTCTCTGGGCAGGCGCGCTTTAGGCCCGTGGCCACCGCCTGGGCCCGTCCGTGGGGAGCCTGGACCATATCGCAGGCAAAGTAGTCATAGCACATCACAGAGCAGCCCACCGAAGCCACGCCCACGGTGCGGCCCTGCACGCCCAGCTCGTCAATGGCCTGGGCGGCCAGCCGGTGCACAATGCCGTGGGTGCAGCCCGGGCAATAGTGCAGGGGCGCGTCCGTCAGGGCACGGGGCTTTTGAAATACGATTGGCATATGTAAAGCACTTCCTTTCTAATTGAAAGACAGGGTTAGGGTTCGTCATTGGTCATTTGGAAGAGCAGCGCCGCGAAACGAGCGCGGTTCCGGCAACGGAACAGCAAAAGCTTTGTCGTCTGGCCTGCCGGCCCGGCCGGCGCTGGACGAGACCAGCTATTACGCAAAAGGTATCAACGGCTCCCCCCCCAAAAAATCCATCACCCGCCGGTTAAAGTCCGGGGCCTCGCCATAGGCGGCGTGGTCCAGCTGTTCATATAAACGGATGGCACATCCCAGCTTTTCAGCCATCTCTATCCAGCCGTGAACCACACGCTCTATGGTTTCATTGGCCCGGTAAGCCCAGGCCAGGGACAGCGCGGCCTCTGCAACGCCCTGTGGGCTGGAGGCCCGGCAGCATTACCAAGGGCTTTTTCCCACCGCCAAAGCGCACACAGTCCAGGGGAGAGCCCTCCACCTTCAGCCGCGGCTTTTTTACTGGCGGCATCTTAACCGTGCTCCATAATCCGTTCCACATCCTCCAGTACCTGGTTGGGGGTGGGGATCATTCCCCCCGTGCGGCCGTAGAAGTGCACCGGAACCTGGCAGTCGATGGCCAGCCTTACGTCGTCCACCATCTGGCCCATACTCATCTCCACCACCAGAAAGCTTTTGGCCGTGGCGGCGGCTTTTTTCAAAGCCTGTACCGGGAAGGGCCACAGGGTGATGGGCCGGATGAGCCCCACCTTATACCCCTGTTCCCGGGCCTTATTCACCGCGCTGCGCGCCACCCGGGCCGAGGCCCCGTAGGCCACGATGACCAGGTCCGCGTCCTCGCACAGATACTCCTCGGCCCGCTGCTCCTGCTCCTTCACCAGCTGATACCGGTGGTAGCGGGTCATCACCAGCTCTTCCAGCTTGTCAGGGGTCAGGTATAGAGAGTTTATCACGTTGTGGGGACGGCTGTCCCCGTGGCCGCAGGCGGCCCAGGGCTTATCTACCAGCTGGGCGCGGCCCTCCTCGGGCAGGGAGACGGGCTCCATCATCTGACCCAGCATCCCGTCCGCTAGGATCATGGCAGGCATCCGCCAGCGGTCCGCAGCATCAAAGGCGTCGCTGACCAAGTCCACCATTTCCTGGACGGTGGAGGGGGCGAATACCAAAATCTGGAAGTCTCCGTGGCCGGTGGCCTTGGTGGCCTGCCAGTAGTCCGCCTGGGAGGGCTGAATACCTCCTAGGCCCGGGCCGCCCCGCTGGACGTTGATGATCAGGGCCGGCAGGTCGGACCCAGCCATGTACGAGATGCCCTCGCTCTTTAGACTAATGCCTGGGGAGGAGGATGAGGTCATGGCCCTGGCTCCAGCGGCGGCGGCACCCAGCACCATGTTGACAGCGGCCACCTCGGACTCGGCTTGCAGGTAGGTGCCGTTCACCTTTGGCATACGTTTAGACATATAGGCGGCCAGCTCGGTTTGGGGGGTAATGGGGTAGCCAAAAAAGTGGCGGCACCCAGCCCGTATAGCGGCCTCGGCCAAAGCCTCGTTGCCTTTCATCAATACTTTCATTGTCGTGGCTCTCCTTTATGCAGTGATATGGTAGGTCAGTCTTTTTCCACGGTGATCGCCGTGTCCGGGCACATGGTGGCACAGGCCGCGCAGCCCACGCATTTTTCCGGCCGGGCTAGGCGGGCCGGATGATAGCCTTTGCTGTTCAGGCGGCCGCCGTCCAGATCGATGAGACGCAGCGGGCAGGCGTTGGCGCACAGGCCGCAGCCCTTGCACACGGCCTCGTCTATGATGATTTTTGCCATAGGGGGTCCTCCTTTGTGGTACTATCTATATTTATATTTATATGGTTATTTATATGG
Source organism: Oscillospiraceae bacterium (assembly GCA_910574935.1). GTDB lineage: Bacteria > Bacillota > Clostridia > Oscillospirales > Acutalibacteraceae > Acutalibacter > Acutalibacter intestini. Next base: position 379,251 of record CAJTCU010000002.1, on the reverse strand, counting down.
TTGGGCGGGCCAGTACTGCCCGGGAACGTTTAGTATGGGCTGATACGGGCGCCTCCTGGGGAACTAAGTGCTGGTGGGCCGCTGTCTCGGCTTTGTGGAAAGGCGCTGGGGTTTGGCGTGTCCAGCGCTTCGGCTCCGGACCGCGTTTTCACAGGCGCTCTCCGGGGCCTGCCGCGATTACTCCCAGGCAAAGCGCACCAGGCGCTGAATTTTTCGAAAGCCCTCTGGCGGCGGTTGGCCCTTCAGGGCGAAATCGGGCGCGGTAGAGTACAAAAGCGGTAGGCCGCACAGCCGGGCGGTCTCTTGGGCAAAGGGCAGGGCCCCCTTCAACACGTCCAGGGTGGTTTCTGTTCCCAGGTGGGAATTGTTCACAATCCCCGTGGCCTTTAGGCGGCAGGCAGCCTCGATCTGCCCCAGCAGAGCGGCGGCCTCCTCCGGAGTCTGGGAGAGCGCCCGGTACCGATTGATGACATAGATCATCTCATATCCCGCAGCCATCAGCCGCCCGCTCAGTCCCCCCAGGGCCGTAGCTCCGGCGTCGTCTCCTCCCGCGTCCATAAACACCCGGCCCGCTCGCGGCCCAAAGATGGAGCCCAGCTCGGGCGGCAGCGTGGGAGTATCCAGCGTAGTGCCCGCGAACACGGGGGCAATTAGCTCCACGCCCCGCCCGGCCAGCAGGCCCCGGTATTCGGAGGAACGGAAGTAGGGGTTTACGATGTCCATATCCGCCAGCACCACCGGGGCAGGCGCCTCCAGGGCCAGGTTTAGGGCCAAGTTGGTTTTGCCGCAGCCATAGTGGCCACAGAGAATCGTAATGTCAGCCAGAACCTTTCACCGCCTTTCTTAAAGGGAGACAAAAGCCTATTTTAAGGCAATACCGCAGAATTCTAAGTACTGTATTGTGCAGTCAGATTTTTCTTCAGGTGTACAGATTGAGCGCCGTCCATCTCACCATTGACAAGCGAAAGCTGTGCGCTATCACGGAAAATCTGCAAGCAAGACGGTGCTTAAGGCGCCACCCGCGAATGGTGCGGTGTTGCCTTAAATCAAACTATAGTATATTTTAGCACAAAAGCCCGAATAATTCAACCCCGGCAATGTAGAGCTGCATCCGTCTGATGGAATGGGGAAAAGCGTCTTGTCTACGGATCAAACCGCGCCGGTTTTCCACCGCGTTTTTTCAGGCGCCAGTACGTCCGCCGCTTTTTGAATCAGCAGCCGCTGTGCTTTTTCATAGTCCACGCCACGCGGGCGAAACAGAAGTCCCTGTCAACGCCAGAACGCCGAATCCCTTTCTCCCTTTCCCATAGATAATATTCCCTGCTGTGCCAAACAATCTTGTACATGCCGGCCGCCTTGCGCGGGAATTTGCAAAGGGATAGATGGGTCAAAATCCGGTCTGGCTGCTCGTTGACCCGCCCTTACCAAAAGGGTTCAAAACCCTCCGCTCTCTCAGGGCGTTTGTTTTAGGGCCGCGCTCCCAACCTTTCCCAGGCACAGAAACAGGCCGGGCGCTTCCTTTTCAAAAGCGCTCGGCCTTCTGCTATTCGTGCCGGAACCCCACGTTAAAACCCACCAGGTTTGGGGGGCCTAACATGGGGTTCTACCTCCTATTAACGATATAATCAATGCACTGGAAAATCGGGAAATCCCGATTTTTAGGAACCACTGATTCAATCTGGTGCGCAAATTGCGCAGTCAGATTTTTCGTCAGAGTGCATAAGATTGAGCGCAGCGAATCTGGCGATTGGCAAGCAAAAGCTGTGCCCTATGACGGAAAATATGCAAGCGCGTTGCGTGCCAAGCCGTTAGGCGGGATTTATTCAGTGGTTCCTTAAACAAGCCCTAAAGGGGGTTACCTCTTTTAAGCTGTGTTAACGATATATCTTGGCAAATACCAGCCCTGCTGCTAATAAACCCGCCGAGCCCGCCAGAAGCGCCCACTTCTCCCATCCGCCTGCCTGGGCTGCTTCTCCCTGCTGGGGGTTCTGCCCTGGGGTAAAGCCCCCCGGCATCTGGAAGCCCTCCGGCCGCTGGCCCTCCTGGGGGATCTCCTGCTGATCCCATTGGGAGGGGGATTGGGAAGTACCGCCGTTTTCTTGGCCAGAGGGGTCCTCAGTGCCGAAGCCCTGGCCTGCCTCTTCGCGATCATTCGCGTTTTGGTCCGCGTCCTGGAGGAATTCCCGGCCTCCTGGCCCGCCAAATCCGCCCTGACTGCCCATATCGCTGAGATTTAGGTGGGAGGCGTCCACAAAGGCGCTGCTGTCCGCTGCCTGACCCTCGCTGGTAGAAGGAATGTCCCCCTCTAGCTGGCCCCGGATGCTTTGAGCTCGCAGCAGGCAGAATTTCTCTAGAGTCTCCACCGCTGTGGTGAAGTCCTCATAGCTGCAAAAAGCCGTGGGGTCCCGCTGCACGTAGGGGCCAATAAGGGCCGCGGTCTGGTCCATCAGCTCCTGGAAATAGCCGCTTTCAAACCACTCTGCAATCAGCCGGTCCATGGCCTGATGATATAGCTGGGTGTGCTCTTCGCTGTCAAACAGCCAGGCCACCATGGGCCGCTGGGAAATGTCCCCGGTGCTCACTGGAGAATCAATGGGAGAGTTGGCCGCGGCGGTAGCCGTGCCGCCGCCCATGCCCCCAAAGGCCAGGTTATAGTCCCAGGCCACCATAGAGAGCAGCCCCTGGTCCTCGTACAGGTAATAATTGTGGATGATACTGCCCGTATAGCTGTCCTCGTTAAGCACAAAATTGTGCACGGCAAAATAGCTGGCCACCTCTTCACGGTTCACAGAGTCCGCCGCGTTCCCTTCGCCCAGCTTTTTTAAAGCGGCAATCAGCCGCTGCTGGTCCGCCTGGGTGACAGTATCAAACACTGGGTTGTCAAAAATGTTGGGGTAGTCCTCAGGGTCATCGGTGGTGTAGTTTAGCAGTACGTCGCTGCTGCCGCCCATGCCCCCAAATCCGCCAAAGCCCCCCATGCCGGGGAGATTGTCCTTGTCAAAGCCCTGGGACTGGTTCCCGCCAGGGAAGCTTTCGCCCAATGGGGCGCGTTCGGAGGAGGATGCCGCAGACCGCTCCGTATTATTTGAGGCGCTTTCCCCCGTGGCCCCCGGCGTGCTTTCCCCGGGAAATGTGCCGGGGGCGCCGTTTTCGGCAGGCGCGTTGGGGGTCAAGCCCGTATCGTCTGGAGGATCATTTTGGTTGCGCTGCGCGCCCCGGCCCCCGCCGCCCATATCCATGCTGTCCGGCTTATACAGTTGGCCGTAGTCCGCGCCATAGCTGCGCAGGGCAAAGGCTTCTTCAATGCCCTCGGCGGCAATATACAGCCCCCAGTCCTGACCATTCACAGTAATGAACACATAGCTGGTCAGGGGGGCGTCCGCGCCCATGTCGCCCATCATCCGGTAGCACAGGTAGTCCTTCATATAGGTGTTGTCCTGGATGCAGTTGTTTAGACACAGCTTATCCAGGCCATGGTAGCTCTGGTTGGGGTCGTAGTGGTCAAACTCCAGCTTAAAGCTGTACCGGTCGCTGTCCGATTCCGCCACCGTAGTTAAAGAGGAGTTCCCCTTGGGCCGTATGCCCACGTTTTTATAGCTTTCCCCGTCAATTACCGCGGTGCAGGAGATGTACTCCTCGGCCTGGGCGTTGTCCAGCATGTCTTGCCAGTCGCTTTCTTTTGCCACAAGGTCCAGGGTGTGGACCCGGCTGGTGTCGAAAAGCTTGGCGGCATAGGGGGGCGCGCTGGTGGCCGCGCCCAGCAGCGAGGGCCCATTGGCAAACAGCAGCCAGGCCAAAAGGAGCATGACAGCCGTGGCCGCGGCGCAAAGGCGATTGATCTTCTTGTGTATAATCATGGCGCCGCCCTCCTTCTTCTAACCCATGTATTCGCCGTTGTAGCTGACCAGTACGGCGCTTTCCACCCCGGGAATCTGGCATAGGCCGTTTACAAAGCCCGCGTCCGCCCCCTTCAGCCGCAGCTCGAAGTTGGCCTCAATGCCGGCAGCGGTAACGGTTTTGCTTTTCACCCGGCACTTTTCCGCGTTGGCGGAAAGAAAGGCCAGGGCGTTCTCCTCGGCCTGGGCGTTTTGGCAGCTGACCACCGCGATATAGGGCTGGCGGGGAGAGGTGCGGTTGACAAACACCAGCAGCATAAGGCCCACTGCCACACTGCCGAACACCGCCAGGGGAATCATGCCGGCAGCCAGCACAATGCCTGCGGCAATGGCCCAGAACAGGAAGGCAATGTCCAGGGGCTCCTTAATAGCGGCCCGGAACCGGACAATGGACAGAGCGCCCACCATGCCCAAAGAGAGCACCACGTTGCTGGTAACGGCCAGAATAACCAGAGTGGTAATCAGGGTCATGGCGATGAGAGCAACCCCGAAGGTGTGGGAGTACATTACCCCAGCATAGGTCTTTTTATACACAAAGAAGATAAACAGGCCTAAAAGAAAGGCAAAGAAGATGGAGAGGGCCATGTCCAGCAGGGTAACGCTGGCAATGTTATCTAAGAAGTTGGACTGGAAGATGTCGTTGAAACTAAGCATGAGATCAGCTCCTAAATTATAGTTTGATTGCAATGAGGGGAGTGCGCGGTTATTAAGCCAGCGCGTCCTCGGCGGTGAAAGAGAAAAAGTTTTGTCTGCGTTTACAAAATGGCGGGGCGCTTACGGGCAGCGCTCCTAAGCCGCGGGAGGCCGGTTATTATCTCAAAAACCACACCTGGGCGGGGGCTAAAAATCTATCAGCCGGGCCGCCGCATACTTGGAAAAGGCCCGCGCTTGCCGCCCCTCCAGCCGCACCAGGTCTTGGATGAGCCCAGGCAGAAATTGGTCGTACTTTACCTCTAGCAGTACGCCCTCTCCTGCCGGAATAGTGGGCCCGCCGCCCCAAAGGACCTCTGGCCCGGCCGGGGCCCGGCGCAGATTTCGGTCCAGGGTAACCCGTACATTCCCTGCCGGGAAGAGAAAAGCCTCTCGGTCATACTCCACCAAAACAGTAGGCCGCAGCTGCTGCCAGGCCATTTTGGCTCCCAGCTCGGCGGCCAGTGGGTCCTTAAGGCCCTGCCGCCAGCGGGGATCATCCGCCAGCAGGGCCAGGGCTTGGGTCCGGCTGAGGGGGCAGACGGTTTTGCGGCCCAGCTGGCCCAGCTTGGCCTTTTTCTCCAGGTGAAGCAGTTCTGTGTTCCCGCCGTACCACCGCAGCCGGAACTTTTCCCGGCAGTGCAGGCCTTCCAGCTTTTCCCGTAGGGCACGGTTATCTGGGCTGTCAAAATATACGCTGCTGATTTTATACTGGCCGTTTTCACCAGCATGGGGGTCATGGGGCAGCACAGCTCGCAGCCGGGCTTGTAGGGGCAGATAATCGGCAGGGCTTAGCTGAAATTTATACTCGTGGCGGTAATTCATTGGTTCCTCCTTTGGGCTATCTGGGGGCGTGGCCCCCGGGGATTACGAGGGGTAGTTTACACCCTTAGCCTTAAAGCAACCTTAAAAATTTCAGGTTCTTTTAGGGCTTGTTTGAAAATAGAGGAAACGACGAATTTTTGGCCAGAAGGGGACAATTTCAAGGAGAAGAACCGCTGTAGTTAGCTGCGCTAACTACGTCACTCTGGCGATTGACGAGGATTTTCGACGTAGAAAGTGGCCTCTTCTGGCAAAAAAGACGACGTTTTCGATTTTTCAAACAAGCCCTAAGCTGGAGGAGGGATAATGTTTCCATCGGGGCCGGGACGGCGGCTTTGCCCTCTTCCTCTCTGGGCAAAGTCCCGCCCTACCCAGGTGATAACCGTTAGCCGAGCCGGCGCGGTTCTCTGGGCGCTTCCGGCGTTACTTGCTCCCCTGTTTTTGCTTTAGAGCTTATTTGAAAATAGAGGAAATGACGGATTTTTGACTAAAAGTGGTCAGATTCAAGGAAAAAAGCCGCAAGTAGCACTTGCGTATTACGCGGATTTTCGACACGGACGATGGCCGCTTCTGGGCAATCAGGCCGCGTTTTCGTTTTTTCAAACAAGCCCTACCCAATACGGGCCCCACGTTTCGATCCCTGGCCGTGCTGGATCGGCCAGAGGCTACTACTGGCAAGTGAGGCGGCCGCGGCAAATGCTCCTGCGCTTGCGCTGGACCTGCCGCATGCTGCGGCTTGCTGTGCGTTTCTCTTCTTGACCGCGCTGGTTTCGCGTTTTATAATAGTATAAATCGGTTGATAGGAGGCTTTTTATGCGCATTCTTGTGGTAGAGGACCAGCGCCGCCTGGCCGCCACCCTAAAGGACCTGCTCGCCTACCAAAAGTACGCCGTGGACCTGGCTTATGACGGAGAGTCTGGCCTGGATTGCGCCCTTTCTGGCATTTACGACGGAATTGTCCTGGACGTGATGATGCCAAAAATGGATGGCTTCCAGGTGGTGCGCCAGCTGCGTCAGGAAGGGTTTTCCACCCCGGTACTGATGTTGACCGCTAAAAGCGAGACGGCGGACAAGGTTCAAGGCTTAGACAGCGGCGCGGACTATTACCTGACCAAGCCCTTTGAGCCAGAGGAGTTTTTAGCCTGTGTGCGGGCCCTGCTGCGCCGCAGGGAAGAACTGGCCCCCCAGCGGCTGGGGTATGGGGACCTGTGCCTGGACCTTTCTGCATGTGCCCTGGGCTGTGGCGAACGCTGGGTGAAGCTAAGTGGGAAGGAGCTGGAGATGATGCGTATTCTGCTTAGCAACCCGGGGGCCGTGGTGCCCAAAGAGACCCTGCTGCTAAAAGTATGGGGGTACGACTCGGAAGCGGAGGACAATCACGTAGAGGTGTACGTATCCTTTCTGCGAAAAAAGCTGGGGCATATCCAAAGCCAGGTAAGTATTACCTCGGCCCGGCGGCTGGGATATTACCTAAGCGGCGGGGCCAAAGGCGCCGCCAGGGGAGGACCGAATGATTAAAAAGCTTCGCGGTAAATTCGTGGCGGTCACCATGGGCGGTTCCCTGCTGGTTCTGCTGGCAGTGTTTCTGGTGCTGGCCCTGTCTACCGGCCAAGGCATGCGGCAGCAGACTTGGCAGATGATTGAAATGGCCCTATGGCAGGAAGAGACGCCCCGCCGGGAAGAGCCCCCCAGGCCCCAGGCTTTTGGGCTGTTTACCCCTGCCCCCCAGGGGCGGGTGCTTTGTTTTACGGTGCTGGTAAGCCCAGGGGGCCAGGCAGTGATGCGCACCGACCCCTTTTTTCTAGAGGAGGAGTTCGGCCGGGAAGAGCTGGCGGCTCTGGCACGATCCGTGGCGGATGGCCCGGCAGAACAGGGCAGCTTTCCCCAGTACCGGCTACGCTACGGTAGGCGGCAGACCCCTGGGGGTATGCTGGTGGCTTTTGCAGACTCTTCCGCCGAGTCGGCGGCCATGGCTCAGCTGTTAAAAAGCTTTCTGCCCGTGGGGGGCGCGGCCCTGGTAGTTCTGCTGGGGGCGGCAGTTCTGCTGGCCCGGTGGGCGGTGGGGCCTGTAGAGGCGGCCTGGGAAAAGCAAAAGCAGTTTGTGGCAGACGCCTCTCACGAGCTGAAAACCCCGCTGACGGTGATTCTCTCTAATACGGAGATGATTCTGCGCCACCCAGAAGGGGACGGACGGCGCTGGGCCGAAAACATTCAGGCCGAGGGCGCGCGGATGAAGAGCCTGACCCAGGCCCTGCTTACCCTGGCCCGTGCCGACGCGGGCGGGTCCCGCCCCCAGGCCCAGCGGGTGGACCTGTCCTTTTTGGCGGCAGGGAGGGCCCTTTCTTTTGAACCCGTGGTGTACGAAAGCGGCCGAACCCTGGAATGCCAGGTGGAAGAGGGCCTGTGGGTGTGGGGCGACCCGGAGGGCCTGGCCCGGCTGGCGGACATTTTGTTGGACAACGCGGTACGCTACGCCCCGGCAGGGGCAAAGATCCGGCTGGAGCTAAAGGGCCTGGGGCGCTGGGCCCGGCTGACGGTGCAAAACCCCGGAGACCCCATCCCCCAGGAAGAACTGGACCGGCTGTTCCAGCGCTTTTACCGGTCGGACCCAGCCCGAAGCGCGGGCGGGTTTGGCCTGGGGCTGGCCATTGCCCGGGGAATTGTAGAAGAGCATAGGGGCCGCTTGTGGGCGCAGTCCTCCGGGGGCGAAAACCGATTTATCGCCCAGCTGCCTCTGGAGCGAGGGAAGCGGGGGCCCAAAGCCGGAGGCTCATGAAAAACCCGCAAAAAAGCCTGCTCCGCCCTTTTTCCACGGTTCACGATAACAAAAAGAGAGCCCTGCCAGGGGTGGCAGGACTCTCTTCATTTTATGATATGGGCCCATTTAGCGGGCCGCCATCTTCTCTTGAACCAGGGCGTAAACCTGCAAGGCCAGGGCCAATAGGTGCAGGGCGGCGATGACAAAACCCACGGGGAAAAGCTCGTTATAAACCAGCCAGTCCACCAGGCTGAGCAGGATGCTGACGCCGCCCAAAGCACAGGCAAACCAGGCCAGCCGGTTTCTTTTTTGAAAGCCCCAAAATCCTGTGACCAGGGCCCATAGCGGGGTGGCCATGCTGACAAAGATGGGGGGAAAGTGAAAATATACCGCCAGACGGACCCAATCATAAAAAGACAAAGGGTGATAGAGCGGCGGAGTGTCCGGCACGTCCTCTGGGTGCCAGTAAGAAATGTTTAGGCCAGAGGAAAAGGGCAGAAACATCAGGATAATCGTAACGCAAATCAGCCCAAAGGAAGCGTATAGGCTATATTTTCTGAAAAAAGCTTTTATTTTCATTTCATCCTACCTTTAGCTGATGTTGGCCATTCCAGCCTAAACTTTGTTATGTGTTCTTTGGGCAAGGGCGTAAACCTGCAAGGCCAGAGCCAACAGGTGCAGGGCGGCGACAATCAGACCTACGGGGAAGGTCAAATCAAGCACAGCATAGACCCAGTCCACCAGGTTGAGAAAAATGCAGAGGACCCCCAGAAAACAGCAGAGCACCGGTCGCTTTTTCTTTTTTGAGAAGCACCAAAACCCGGAAAACAGAGTCCAGAAAGGGGAGATGAGCGCGAACAGGGCGGCAAATGTGCGGCCGCTCATGAAAACCAAGTGGCCCATATGGTAGTAGTAGGAGTAATAGTGGGTGATACGGGGTTCGTCCGGTCCGGCCCGTGTGTAAGTACCCGTTGCAAAGGGCAGGGCCATAAGGATAATAGAGGCACAAAGAAGGGCAAAGGCAAGGGCAAGGCCATTCTTTTTAAAAAAAGCTTTTATTTTCATCTCGTCACCAATGTTCTATTGAAACCTTTCCTGCCCAATAACCAGAAATATATACGTTGTCGTACCCTTCCCAGCCCATATGTGCAATCAGGCGGTTTTCTTTATATCCATAAACTACAACCGTATGGGGAACCTTTTCACTGTCGCTTACGCCTTCTTTTTTTATCGCCCCCAGTAAAATAACAGGCCGGTTTCGCTTTAATATATTTATAATGTCCGTATTTGTAGGTACAAGAGAATAGGAGGCGGTAAGTCTGGAGATTTTTCTATTGTTATGTAAATAGGTGTTAATAGCATATGCCACATCATTGGGCCAAACACTGCCATTTCCGTCAGGATTAGAAGAGCAGTATTTCCACAGATTATAGCTGAAAGTGGCTTTGTGTCCATTGCCTGCACGGGTATAATCATTGGGGTCTCCGGCAAAGACATTATAGCCGTTGGATTTTGTAAAATAGGTATCATTGTCAATGATGTCCGCGTCAATATAGGTATCGTACCAAGCTAAGGTGATGGCCGAGGCAATGTACCCGCAAATACCACCGGTTCCACTGGGGCTACAGTAGGACATTTCGCTTTTCGTATTCATATTGTTGATTTGAAACTGCCCAACAATGTACTGCTCTTTCACGGTGGCGTTGGTGGAAAGAAGAGACGGCGTGTCCACTCCATTTTGAATAAAATCCAAAATAGCGGCATCCGATTCTTCCGCATAGAAATTCGATAATTCATCGGCAAACTCCCGTAAGGACTCTCCGTCCTCCGTTTGAGAAAGAGTTTCTCCGGTAATGGTATGAACGTAATTCTCTCCCTGGGCAACATAGTACTCGGTGGGGCCCGCGTAGTAGAGGTTTTCCTCATAGCCTTTGTATGGCGATGGGGCAGACATGCTGTATTCTGTAAAGTCCCCTGCGGCATCAGAAAAAATCATATACCCAGTCGGGAATATTTCTGTAACCGTATAGGTGTCCCCGTTAAAGCCAGCCGCTACTTTGATGGATTCAATTTGGCTGGAGGGGTCCATGTCCGCCGATTCAGTAGCGATCATTTCATCCAGTTGGTTTTGCAATACGGTTTCAAGCCGTTCCTGCACGGTCGCTTCAGAACGAAGATATGCGTCCTGATTCACGGCAACGGCGGTTGACGAGAATGTCAAAACAAAAGCTAAGACGAACGGCATCATGGAAAATGATTTTTTCATGATACATACACCTTATCACAACCTTTCGTTTTATTGAGACTACATTTCAATTATACCATAAAATTTCAAAAAGTCAATATTTTTTAAAAATAATGCCCAAAATCTAAATGCTTCCGCTATCAAACAGCCGCAGCTGTTCCTGTTCCCGTTCATAGGGCCGGCCGCTGCCCTGGCTTAGCCAGGTGGAGTACAGAAACATCTCCCCCACCGGGGTGCCGGTAACCTCCTCCATGGCATAGGCGTACAGACGCAGCTGGGTGTGGTACCGCAGCCAAAGTTCCTCCATGTCCTCCACCCGGTCGGTTTTAAAGTCGATGATGTGCAGCTTGCCCTCCTCCAAAAAGGTGCAGTCCACCGCCCCCTGCAAAACCACGGGCTCTACCCCTGGGGAAAGCCCGGGCTGGGCCATGTGGGCGGGCAGCACAGCGGTAAAACGCCGCTCCTTTACCACCTGGGGCGAGGCCAGCACCCGCCGCCCCAGAGGACTTTGGAAAAAGGCCCTCACGCGGGGCAGCTCCACAGCGTCCGCCTGTTCTTCACTAAGAAAAGCCCCCCGGGCCAGCCGGGCCAGCTCGGCGGCAGGGGCAGCGGCAGCGGCGTGGAAGTCTGCAAACTGCATAAACTCGTGCAGGGCAATGCCTCGCTGGGCCGGGGTCATGCCCTGCTGACCCAGCCAGGCCGGGCGCGAGAGGTTCAGCTCCCGGCTGCCCCCCTGCTCCGCCGCCAGCTTAGAGGCAGACACCTTTGCGGCCACGTCCACGCTCTCCTCATGGGGATATACAAAGGCCGCTTGGTCCTTTAGGGCCTGGTACAGGGCCAGGTCCTCCTCTTGGGCCTGTAGGACGGGGTCTTGGACCCGAACCTCCTCTGGGGCGTAGGCTTCCAGGGTGATGTTCCAGGGGGTGTAGTCCTCCCGGCACAGGGGAATGTCCGCCCCGCCCGCAGCCTGGCGCAGAACTCCACCATCCGGGTGGCGCAGGGCGCAGGCCAGCAGCCAGTGGGTGGCGTTTTTGGCTCCCTGCACCGTAAAAGCCGAGGGCCGGGAGCCCACAGCCTCTAGGGCCGCCTTGTTCAGGGGGCTGGTCATGTCCTTGGCCGAGGACACCAGGATCAGCTTTTCCTGGGCCCGGGTCAGGGCCACATACAGCACCCGCAGTTCCTCTGCCCCGGCGGAGCGGGCGCTCTCCAAGGCAATAGCCTCCCGGGCAGTGGTGGTGTATCGGGCCGTACCCCCAGGGTCCCGAAGCTTCACCCCCAGGCCCAGCTCTGGGTGCAGCAGCACATCATCGGTCTGGTCTCCGGCAAAGTTCCGGCCGCAGCCCGCCACAATACACACCGGAAACTGTAGGCCTTTGGACTTATGAATACTCATAATAGACACCGCGTTCTGGCTCCCGGCCTGCACTTCGGCTCCTTGCAGGTCCTGGCCCCCGGCCATCAGCCGGTCTAAAAACCCCACAAAGCCCGCAAGCCCGTGGTAGCCGCTGCCCTCGTACTCTTGGGCGTAGCGGTGCAGCAGCCGCAGGTTAAGAAGCCTCCCCGGCCCGTCCTCCATCGCCTGAACCAGCTCTAGACAGCCGGTGCGGCCGTAGAGCAAGGTTAAAAGGGAGTCTGCGGGCATGGCGGCGGAAATCTGCCGCAGCCGGCGAATATCAGCCATAACCTGGGCACAGCGGGGGTCTGTTTCCCCTGCCCGGGTTAGGGAGACAAACACAGACACATCCCGGCTTCCTGCCCGCAGCCGGGCGACCTCATCGGCGGAAAAACCGTACAGGGGGCTCATTAGCAGGGCCAGCAGGGGAATGTCCTGGTTCGGGTTGTCAATGACCCGCAGCAGAGAGAGAACCATCTGAACCTCCGCCGCCGCGAAAAAGCCCCCGCTCACGGTGGCCCGGGCGGGCACGCCCAGGCGCTTTAGTTCTTGGGCATAGGCGTGGGCGTGTTTATTGGCGCTGCGCAGCAAAACGCAGAAATCTCCCCAGTGAGCCGGACGTTCGCCGCCATTTTCACTGACTGTAAAGCCGCTCTCTACCATCGCCCGAATTCGTCGGGCGATGAACTGGGCCTCTGCTACCTCTGCCGGGGCGTCTCCTCGAGAGAGAAAAGCCAGTTCGGTCTCACAGCCCGCCTTGGGGGAAAAATCCGCGCCGCACACCAGGCGCTCTTCCCCAGTATAGTCCAGATCCCCGGCTTCCTTGCTCATAAGCAGGGAAAACACATAGTTCACCGTGTCCGTTACCTGGGGGCGAGAGCGAAAATTCCGGTCTAGTACAATGCAGCCGGGGTAATTTGCCCGCTTCCGGTCAAACTTGGAAAAACGGGCCCGGCAGCCCAGAAAAATCTCTGGCATGGCCTGGCGAAAGCCGTAGATACTCTGCTTTACGTCACCTACCATGAAAAGATTGCGTTCATCTTGGGATACAGCCCGGAAAATGGAGTCCTGGACCTGGTTGATGTCCTGGTACTCGTCAATCATAATCTCGTCAAAGCGGCGGGCCACCTCCCGGGCAGCGGGGGTGGGGGCTCCGTCCTCTCCGCAGAACAGCCGGATGGCACAGTGCTCTAGGTCGCTATAGTCCAAAAAGTTCCGGTCCTGTTTCTTCTTGGCATAGCGGCGGGCAAAATCCAGGGTCAGGTCCGCCAGACTTCTTAATAAGGGCCCGGCCTCTTGCAGCTCGGCCCCCGCGTCCTCCCAGCAAGGGGGCAGGCATTTGCCCAGGCTGTCCATCACCCGCTTCACCTCCTTGCGGCAGGCCTCCAGCCGAAGCAGCAGGGGGTCCTCCTTGTCCACACCCCGCAGAATTCCCCGGCGCTTAGGGGCAAAGCCTCGCCATAGGGCAGAAGCGGCGTCCCGATTCCCGGTTCCGGCGGCTTGGGCCAGCCCCAGGCAGGCGGCCCGGTCGGCAGAAAGGGCGGAAGAGAAAGCTTGGTTATACAGAGAATCCTCTCCTGCCTGGGAGAGGGCGTTTTCCAGCAAAGAGGCACAGTGGGCCGCGGCCCTGGCTACATGCTCCAAAATCACCCGCTCCCAGGGGCCGCTGTCTCCGGCAAAGTACATCTGCACCTTTTCTTCCAGCCATTTTTCTGGGAAGGGATGACTCTGCATAAAGTGGTACAGAGAAAGGGCCATGTGGCCCAGGCGCCGGTCGTCCCGCTCTGCGGTGAAGGCGTCGGCCAATGCCTGAATGCGGCCCTGGTCATAGGCCGCGGTAAGAGCCTCTTCCAGGGCCTGGGCGGTAAGCTCCGCCTCCCGCTTGTCCGAGAGAATGCGGAAGTCTGGGGAGATATTCAACAACTGAAAGAACTCCCGGGCCATGGCCCCGCAGAAGCTGTCCACTGTGCCAATATGGGCCTGGTGGACCAGAATGCTTTGGCGGCGCAGCAGGGGGTCGGTGGGGTTCTGGCGCAGCAGGCTGCTTAGGCGGCGCTCTAGCCGGGCACGCATTTCAGCGGCGGCGGCTTTGGTAAAGGTGACAATCAGCAGCTTGTTAGCCGGGGTGGGGTTTTGGGGGTGGGTGAGGCGGCCAATGGCCCGCTGGACCAGTACGGCGGTTTTGCCAGAACCGGCGGCGGCGGCCACCAGCACGGTGCCCTGGGTCGAGTCAATGGCATCCTGCTGGCTGGGGGTCCATTCCATGAATGAGGCTCCTTTCTAGAAGAGTAGCGGCTGGGGAAACGTCACAACCGTTGAAAGCGGTCTGTTTAATCTTTTCTGGTCATACTGCATGGGGGTTCTTTGCGATCCGTCAGGACTGCTGAGGAAAATCTCCTTGTCTGGCGAGAAAAACCCCGCCCTTCCAGCATCCTCCGGCAGTGAATACAGGTTCTTAGTCTTTATCCGTAAACAGCTGCTCACAATACCGGCAGCGGTAGCGATGGTCCTGGCCCTCGCACAGGTAAAACTCCTGGTCCACGTCCTCTATACTGGTAATGCACCGGGGGTTTTTGCACCGGATGATATTCACCAGCCGTTTGGGCAGCATGGGCTGCTTCTTCTCCGCCAGGGCCCCGTCCCGGATGAGGCATACTGTGGCATGGTCGTCGATAAAACCCAATACATCCAGGTTCACGTCTGTAAGGCCCTCGATTTTGATAATGTCCTTGCGGCCGAACTTACTGCTGCGGGCGTTTTTAATAATTGCCACACAGGTATCCAGCCTGTCCAGTTCTAACAGCTCGTAGACCTTCATGCCCCGTCCGGCGGTGATGTGGTCGATTACAATGCCGTTTTCGATACTGTCAATGTTCAGCATACCGCGCCTCCTGTGGTTTTCTCCAAAATTTCCGGCTCTAGGCCCAAAAGCGCCAGAATCAGCGCCATACGCACAAAAACCCCGCCCCTGGCCTGCTCAAAGTACAGGGCCCGGGGGTCGCTGTCTACCCGCTGGTCAATCTCATTCACCCGGGGCAGGGGGTGCATCACCGCCAGGTCCTTTTTGCCCAGCCGCAGCTTTTCGGGGGTAAGGATGTACGAGTCCTTTAGCCGCACATAGTCCTCTTCGTTAAAGAAGCGCTCCCGCTGCACCCGGGTCATATACAGCACGTCCAGCTGGGGCATAACTTCTTCCATGCGGCGTACCTCTTGCCAAGGGCGGCCAGAAGGCTGCACCACCTCTTTTAAAATATAGCCCGGCACCCGCAGCTCTTCGGGAGAGATAAAGACAAAGCGCACGTCCTGGTAGCGCACCAGAGACTTGATGAGAGAGTGCACCGTGCGGCCAAACTTCAGATCTCCGCACAGGCCAATGGTCAGGCCGCCCAGGCCGCCCCGAAAGCGCTGAATGGTGAACAGGTCGGTAAGGGTCTGGGTGGGGTGCTGGTGGCCCCCGTCTCCTGCGTTTACCACAGGAATGCGGGAATATCTGGCTGCCACAAAAGGCGCGCCCTCTTTAAAGTGGCGCATGGCGGCAAGGTCCGCGTAGCCGGAAATCATGCGGATGGTATCTGCCACGCTTTCGCCTTTGGCGGCAGAACTGCTTTGGGCTCCGGCAAAGCCCAGCACCTGCCCGCCCAGGCGCAGCATGGCGGACTCAAAGCTTAGCCGGGTGCGGGTGCTGGGCTCAAAGAACAGGGTGGCCAAAATCTTTCCATCTCCGCGGTGGGCATAGTCCTTTGGGTGATCCATAATGTGTTGGGCCAGCTGAAGCAGCCGGCCGGTTTCTTCCCGAGAAAGGTCCAGAGGGTCGATAAGATGCCGCATAGAGCAGCGCCGCCTTTCCTAAAATATTTGCAAAAAAAGCCGCGGGCAACATAACCCACGGCTGTGTTCATTATAAAATTATACTGTAAGAGGGGGAAAGTGTCAATGGGTGAGAAGAAAGGAAAGGATAAAAAGTCCGCCGCCAGACGGCTGCTCCTCTCTTTTTTCAAGTGGACTTGTCTTGCGGGGCGGCACATATGGCCGGCTGACCCCGGCTGTACAGGACAAGTCAAAAGAGGATGAAAAAAGCAAAAGAAGCGGGAGGCGAGGCACATAACCCCTAGGATGGACATAAAACTTGAAATTACTTAAGGCAACCCCGCACCATTCGCGGCTGGCGCCTTAAGCACCGTCTTGCTTGCAGATTTTCCGTGATAGGGCACAGCTTTCGCTGGTCAATGGTGAGATTGACGGCGCTTAATCTGTACACTCTCACGAAAAATCTGACTGCGCAATACGGTACTTAGAATTCTGCGGTGTTGCCTTAAAGCATGGTTCGTTCCATTACATCTATCGCCGGAGAAATCGCGCTGACGTTTTCCCTGTTTATTTCTGCCGGTGAAAGTACGGACTTAAAATAGATTTACTCCCACAGAAAAAGTAGGAGTATGTAATGCCGCCAATCCCACACAAAACGGATTTCTTTTTCAGATGGTAGCGGTCACGCTTGGATATACTTTCTCATTTCTTTTCTGCCTTAACCTTTTCCCTTGCAACCGAAACAGACTTCTGGACAGCAGAAGCGGTGCAATGCTCCATCCCGCCAATCTGATAAAAATTGAAATCATGCTCGTAATAGAGCAGGCGGCAAAGACCATGAACTTCCTGACAGAGTATGGCATCGACGCCTATCCTGATTTGGAAAGCCGGGTAGCGGAGATCAGCGCCGCCAGTGAGGAAGCCGCCGCCGCGCTGAAAACGGCGGCGCGGCGTTTGGGAGAAATGGCCGTGCTGATAAAGAACATCAGCACCTACAAGCAGACCCGACCCGTGGCGGTGGACAAGGCCCGGTTCCGGCAGGAGCATGAAAGCGCCCTGATACTGTACGATGGGGGCCGTGCCTTGCGAGAGGGCGGCGTGAAGAAACTGCCCGATTTGGCCGCGCTCAGTCCGTAGCCCCGGATCAGCATGGTGGTTTGGATCACCAGGAAATACCGAGGGGACAGCATACTGGCGTCGGCCAGCTCTGTGACCGAGGCGGTCCTGCTGCCGGTGATGATGTCCTTGGCAACCCCGAAGCAGACATAGGACATGGCGTCCAAATGCCGGGGCTTCATGGCAGCGATGTCGACCTCATTGGTACCGATGTGATTCTCAGCTTGGTGCCGGAGCCTGGGGTCAGCCATCAAAGCAACGGGCGTTGCCCTTATGCTTCAAAAGAGCCGCGGCAATCCTCAAAAAATGAATGATTCAGAAACAGGAATATTTCTGAATCTTGATCTTGGCGACTTGGCGAAGCCAACGTCAACAGCCCTTGTGGTACTTGATTTCTTTCTCAAACAGCACGCCGTGCTTATCGTTTTGGAAGATCATCCCTACGGCCCTTTTCCTCATCCTCTTTTAGTGCTGTAAATCGTATAGACGGTCTCACCATTGAGCCTTACAGAGGAAAGGATCGTGGTATTGGCAGGTGTATTCAAGGGAGCCTTGTCTACGGACCGCTCCCCGCCAATGGCCTGTCCATAGCCGCGGCTCTGCACTTGATCCGATCGGGTTTCCTGGGGCTTGCCAACACCTTTGAGCGCCTGAGCGGCACGACCGCCAGACTGCGGACGAAGATTCCTGATTTAGACAAGGCTTCCCAGGGTCGGGAATCTGTCAGGGACAGAATTCAGGGCCTGAAACGGCAGAGCGCTCCCGGCAGGACGCGGCAGATGGGGGAGGTGGAAATCTAAACGATAAACAAGAGGGCTGTGGGAAACCACAGCCCTTTCCCATGTCCCCGGCTGCGGGCGGGGGTAGGGGAAAGGGCTTGAACGCCCGAAAAGAAAGGAGAGATGTACATGAATATTCATTAAATGGGAGCACAGCGTTCTTTATAGGCAGGAAACCAGAGCGTATGCGCTTTGCGGATGGGAGAGAGGTTCTGTTAAAACATGGCGGCAGGCCATGCAAATGATTTTGCAGGACTGTAACGCTGACCTGGCCTGTCACGAAAATCTGTTGCGCCTGTGTGATACCAGCATGATCGGCGGAAGAAAGAGAGGCATTTTGTGCAGCGACCCTGCGGAAATGGACAGCCCTATGCAAATTGGTGATTCTCTCTATTTTGAGGGCCATTTCGGCACAGAATATCTACTGCTAATGACGCGCCGAACGCTGGAATGGGTTGGGTATGATTATACAGCCATACGCTTTCAGCTTAGAGAAAGGGAACTGGATTTGTCTTTATAAGCATCATCCGACAACTGCGATTTCCCAAAAGACGGTCGGTAAGCGGTAAAATAGATGGTAGCCTCCTACCGGCATGGGGGCTGTGGTAAATAAGATAAGGGAGTGTTGCATATGGTTTACGGTTACATCCGCGTGTCCAGTACCGACCAGAATGAGGACCGCCAGCGAATTGCGATGGAGGCAAAGAATGTGCCCAGGAAGAACGTCTACATAGACAAGCAATCGGGCAAAGACTTTGACCGTCCGCAGTACAAAAAACTGGTGCGCAGGCTCAAACCGGGTGATACGGTCTATGTCCTGAGCATAGACCGGCTGGGGCGCAACTACAAGGATGTGCAGGAACAGTGGCGAGTCCTCACGAAAGAGAAGGGCGCAGATATTTGCGTGATCGATATGCCCCTGCTTGACACCCGCACGGCGAAGGACCTGATGGGAACTTTTATTGCCGATTTGGTGCTGCAAATCGTCTCCTTTGTGGCGGAGAATGAGCGGGCCAACATCAAGAAGCGCCAGGAACAGGGCATCGCCGCGGCGAAAGTCAGGGGGGAAATCCGGCCGTGTCCGTGCCAGACAACTTTGTGGAGATAGTGCGCCAGTGGGATGAGCGGGTAATTACCACAAGCGAGGCCACACGGCTTTGCGATATGAGCCGGGCTAATCGTCTTGTTCCGCTGGAACCGCATCTATCCATCTGACGTGAAGTTCCCGATCAAGCTGGACCAGGGGCAATGGCACCGCGTTTCAACAGAGGATTTTCTGGGCAGTTCTCACGAAAAAATTACCATGGAGGTCTATGCAAAATGAAATGAAGTCTGAAATTCTTACTGAGCTGGCCCCGGAGATTGACATAATGTTTCCCGACTACTCCATCTACCCTGAGTGCAACTATGCCATTGGCTATTTCACCAGAGGCTGTCCGAACCGTTGTAAGTGGTGCATCGTGCCAAAGAAGGAGGGCAATATCCGGCCCTATCGGGCATGGCAGGACCTGGTTCGGCCAGACACGGACAAGCTGGTACTCATGGACAACAATATTCTGACCTGCGAGTACGGTATAGAGCAGTTGGCGGGGCTGATCGGCAGCGGGGATAGGATTGACCTTAACCAGGGCCGGGAAGCACAATTCCCCAGCCCTGGTTTGCTCATTTATCACGATATCGTATCACCGAGCGTTGCCGGAATTTCTTTCCGATCTTCCGCCTCTCCAGCGCGAAAACCATATCGCCGGTACGCTCAAAGAATCCGGTTCCTTTCAGTCAGCTCATGCCGCATTTGCAATGGTAAAGCCCAATAAACAGCTGCGTCATTTTGCGGCTGCCATTCGGGCATATCCGCTGGGACGCGCCCACTATTCATCCATGTCGATGCAAAGTTTTTCAGCCACTTCCTCCGGAGAAAGTCCCGCTTCCTTGGCCTTTGTCAGCACTGCCCGCATGGAGATGGGATGGAGCAATTTCTGCTTTTGAGCCTCTAAGCGTTCGATTTCAGCTTTCTTTTTCGCGATCTTCCGCTCGATCCATTCAATGCGTTCTTCTTTTGTTTTTGCTGCCATGATTAACACCTCGTTAACGGATTTCCTACGTTATACTGAAGAAAATCTCAAAAGTAAATGCAAATATAGTGATAGAGTGTAAAAAGTTTTGGCACCGTTTGTATTGGCAAAAACATCCGTTATCTAGTACAATAGGCGCATTTATTATATAGAAATCGAAAGGAGCCCTACCTATGAACGCATACGGCTACATACGAGTATCAAGCACAGACCACAATGAGGACCGGCAGCGCGTCGCGCTAAACGCAAAAGAGATCCCGCCACGGAATATTTATATGGACAAGCAATCCGGCAAGGATTTCAAGCGGCCGCAGTACCAGCGCCTGGTCAAGGAATTGAAGCCCGGCGACCTGCTCTATATTTTGAGCATTGACCGTCTGGGCCGCAATTATAAAGAAATCCAGGAGCAGTGGCGCATCATCACAAAAGAAAAAAACGCAGACATCTGCGTGATCGACATGCCCCTCCTGGACACCCGCACCGCCAAAGACCTGATGGGAACCTTCATCGCCGACCTGGTTCTGCAAATTCTCTCCTTTGTGGCGGAGAGCGAGCGGGTCAACATCAGGAAACGTCAGGAGCAGGGCATTGCCGCGGCAAAAGCCAGAGGTGTGCGGTTCGGTCGGCCGGAGAAACCGGTACCCGAGAATTTCGGGGAAATTATTCGTAAGTGGGAAAGAGAAGAGCTGGACCTAAAGGATATTCTCCAGCTATGTGATATGAGCGACGCCACGTTTTACCGGCGGCTGAGGAAGTTCCGGGCGGCGAAAGTAACAAAGGGTAGATGAAAAGGCTGTCAAAAAGTGTGCTTTTTGATAGTTTCTGCTCTCTCGGTTATTTTACCACGTATCCGCCTGGATTTCAATACCATTATTAGATTTTTGTTCTATCTCCTACATAAGAAATCTCCTCAAAACCACGAAATACGCCCAGTATCAAAATGTACGCCTTTTGCCGCTTGGGAGCCAATCTGGGACCCTCAGGGCAGGCGAGAGATGCTTTTCAGCAAAAGCTCCAGTGAGGTAGCAGGCCCCGTGGGTGTCTCCTTCCGTCAAGCTTAAACAGGCTCTATTTATAATGTAATGCGAGGAACCGCCTTACGGACCCGGTTACCACAAAAAAAGGAGGTGAAAGTTCACGGCATATGTCCTCATACCGCTTAGTATGCTATGGACTATGCTGCGGTGGGCATTCACAAGAGTGATAAGGCTGCCCAGCGAAAAAACAGAAAAATGGAGGTCCATCATGAAAACCAGTAGAAAACTGATTTCAGCTGTTTTGGCATGTCTCATGCTTCTGTCCATGTTCCCAATGGCGGCCTCTGCCGAGGATATGGACCCAGAAACCTGTACACATGCATATGAGCTGAAAAGCACACTGAAACAGCCGACCTGTACGGCGGCTGGCATTGGCAAGTATGTTTGCACGCTCTGTGCCCACAGTAAGTACGATTCTGTTCCAGCAGCGCACACAAAGCCGGAGACCGGAGTCACGACCACTCCGGCTACCTGCGGCAAGGATGGCTCTGAGAGCTATACGTGCGTAAAGTGCGGGGAAACTGTGACCAGTGCAATTCCTGCTACAGGTGAGCACACCTGGGAAGATGGCTATATTGATGCAACGTGCACAGAGAACGCCAAAGCTGGCGAAATGTGCTCGGTATGTGGAGCGCCAAAGGGTAATATGGAGGAAGTACCCGATACCGCCACGGGCCATTCTTTGGTGCTAGACACCACCAATCCCAGCTACAAGGCAGTTACTTGTACCGAAGATGGTTTGAATACCATGAAATGTTCAAAGTGCGACTACACGAAGGATGAAGAAGTACGAGCGAACGGCCATGACTGGAAAGACAGCGAAGATCCAAACGATCTTGTTGAGGCTGATTGCGAAAATGCTGCCGGTATCAAGCAGTATTGCACAAAGTGTGATGCGACACAGGTGAACCCGTTTGAGGGCGAGCTGGCTGTCCCAGCAAAAGGCCACAAAGAAGTTGAGATTCCCGCAGTACCTGCCACTTGCACAGCAGGTGGGAAAAGCGCAGGAAAAAAGTGTTCTGTCTGCAACAAAGTTCTTGAAGCCCCCACGGACACACCAGCGCTTAGCCACGAATATGCAGCTGACGATGAGGGGCAAAAAAAGGATGTTGAAGCCGCAACCTGTATAGCAGGTGAGTCATACAAGCTCTATAAAACCTGCACCCGGTGCGAGGAGGAAATTCTTGTAGAGACTGTCGTTGGGGACGCGAGTGGTGCGGACCAAAACGCGCACAAGAAAGTGACAAAGGGCAATCCTTTGAAACCCGCCACCTGCACCACCTCCGGCATTGCCAAGTATGAGTGTGAACTGTGCCACAAGGATTTAGGTTATCAGACCCTTGAAGCCCAGCACACATATGGCAAACCGGTTGTGACAGACGCCACCTGTACTGAGGCTGGTTCTAAGGTATACACCTGCTCCAAGTGCGTGGAGGGTACGGAAGGACACACTAAAGAGGAAATGATTTCCGCCACAGGCCATAAGTGGGGCGAGACTGGAACGGGTACAGTGGTAAAGGCCGCAACCTGCGGCACAGCTGGCCAGGAAACCCTTTCGTGCCTAAACGGCTGCGGAGAAACCAAGACTGGCGAACTTCCCGCTACTGACGAACACAGCTATATTGAGACGACCACTCCAGCGACATGTACTGAAAAGGAGAAGGCCGGTTGGTTCTGTGAAGACTGCGGAAAGGCAAAGCCTGGTGAAGAGGTGGTCGAGTTTGGAGAGGCTCTGGGTCACGACATGCAGGTAGATACCACAAATGCAAACTACCAAGCTGCAACCTGCACCACAGGCGGTACGGATACGCTCAAATGCTCGCGTTGTGACCACACAGAGACACAGACAACAACCGCTCTTGGCCACGCGTGGAACGATGGCGTGTATCAAGCCGCAAACTGCGAACATGCGGAGGGCGTTCTGAAGTCCTGTACACGTAATGGCTGTGACGACACCGAATTTGAACCCTTCCCCGATGATCTTGGTGAGGCCAAGAAAGAACATACTTTGGTTGACATCCCCGCAAAAGAGCCTACCTGCACAGAAACCGGTACCACAGGCGGCAAGAAATGCTCTGTGTGCGGGACTGTAACTCTAGAGCCAACAGAGGTAGGGGCCAAAAACCATGACTTCACTGGCGTTGAGGCAACGGAAGAAGTCGAGACACCCGCCACCTGCCAAGCCCCTGGTTCTAAGAAGGTATATAAAGTATGTAATACCTGCGGAGAAAAGGTGCAGCAAGGAGAAGCCCAAGAAATTGCTATTGATGAAAACGCCCATGATAAGGTAATGGTTGGCAGCGCTTTGAAAACAGCTAACTGTGCGACCAAGACCAACGGCATTGCCAAATATAAGTGCTCCATTTGCAACAAGGATTTTAGCTATCAGACCACTCCTTATACAGAGGCTCACCAGTATGGGGTTAATCCTGCTATAACTGATGCGACCTGTACAGCAGATGGTTCAAAAGTGTGGAGCTGCACCCTCTGCACCGCTGATGTGGAAGGACACACAAAGAGCGAAACCATCTCTGCCCTTGGGCATAACTATTCCGATACCCCTGACGCCTCAAAGAGTGAGGCTCCTACCTGCGGCGCGGCAGGCAAGAATGTATATGTCTGCGCGAATAACTGCGGGGTGGACAAGGAAGTTGAAGTTGAGGCCACAGGAGAACACACCTTCGAAGATGAGGTGATTCCTGCAACGTGCACAGAGCCAGAAAAAGTTGGAGAGGTCTGCTCTGTATGCGGTGCCGAGGGCACAACTACAACGGTTGAAGGAAGCAGCCCCTTGGGACATGCGTTGGAAATCGATACCTCTGATCCCGATTACCAAGCCCCCACGTGCACAGAGGATGGTTCCGGCACAAAGAAGTGTACTCGTGAGGGCTGCGACTTCACAGAAACGACCGCCACAACGATTGAGAAGTTGGGTCATGATTGGGGCGACGACGAACTGGTAGAAGCTTCTTGCCAATCAGCCGCTGGAGTCAAGCAGACTTGTCAGCGTGAGGGCTGTGGTGAGACACAGGTGATTGAGTTCACAGGAGACTTGGCTGATCCGAAAAAACAACATACTCCTGTGAATGTGGAAGAAGTGCCTGCTACCTGTTCCGCTACTGGCACCTCTGCGGGCAAGAAATGTTCTGTCTGCGGCGAAGTGCTGGAAGGGTGTGAAGAAACTGAGAAGTTATCTCACACTCCTGGCGCAGCCGTTCGCGAGAACGAAGTTGCTCCTTCGGTAGGTGAAGACGGAAATACTGTCAACGGCAGTTATGATGAGGTAATTTACTGCACCGTATGTAATGCGGAAATTAGCCGTATAACGACAGAAATCGTTCATGACGATGATAACCATACTTACACAAAGCTTCTGACTGAGCTTAAGAAAGCAAGCTGCACTGAGAACGGCATTGGCAAGTACCAGTGCTCCGCATGTACAGCTACCACGTATAAGACCGTAGAGGCTGGCCACGTGTGGGGCGAAGGAACCATTACCAAACAAGCCACCTGCGGTGAGGCAGGCGTGAAGACATTTACCTGCGAGCGTACCGGTGGTTGCACGGATTCCACTGCTGGCACAAAGACCGAGGAAGTGCCCGCGACCGGGGAGCACGACTTGGAGGATGTGACCACTGAGGCCGACTGCATTAATCCGGCTAAGGCTGGCAAACAGTGTAAAAACTGTGATTACTCCGAGGAGATGAAGCCGGTTGCTGGCTCCACAGCTCTTGGACACAATTGGGTGGACGATACGGATTCCAGCGAGAACCAGGCTGCTACCTGCATCGAGGGCGGCAAAAAGGCACAGAAGTGTACTCGTACAGGGTGCACGGAAACTCAAGTACTGGATACTGACGCTCTCGGCCATGAACCTGGTGAAGCGGAGTATGTCCCCGCCACTTGTACTGAGGGCGCAAAATCCGTTGTCAAGTGCACTCGCTGCAATGCAGCAGTCAGCGAAGATGACTTGAGCACTCTTGAACCCGCTACAAACCATGCAGGCACCACAGAGGAAAAGGCTGAAGTACCTGCCACCTGCACAACCGCTGGCACAGCCGCTGGTACTTTCTGCACCGCATGCAATCAGTTTGTAAACGGCGGCGCAGAAATCCCGATTGCCGAGGACGCCCATGATTGGAATGAAGGCGAGGTTACTACCGAACCCACCTGTACTGAAGCAGGCATAAAGACCTTTACATGCCAGAATAACTCGGAGCATACAAAAACCGAAGAAGTTCCCGCTGCCCATAAGTGGGGCGAGCCTGAGGTCACTAAGGAAGCTACCTGTACAGAAGATGGTGTGCAGAGCGTTACTTGCAGCGTTTGTGGCGCAAAGGATACCAGCCAAAAAATCGATGCTTTGGGCCATGACTTTGAAACCAATGAGCCTGAGGTCGTGGAATCCACCTGCACCGTAGCTGGCACCAGCACCATGAAGTGCTCACGCTGCGATGAAACGGATGTTACTAAACTGCCCCTGGCAGAGCATGACTTTGAAGAAACCTATCAAGAGGCAACCTGCACGGAGAATGCCAAAGCAGGCGAGATCTGCAAGGTGTGCAAACAGGGCAAAGAAGGCGTCGATTTGTTTGAGGTACCTAACTCTGCTCTGGGTCATAACTATGTTGTAGATACGGAACAGAGCACAGAGGCGACCTGTACAGAGGACGGTACAAAAGTCAGTGTTTGCTCACGCTGTGGTGACAAACAATCTGAGACTGTGACGGCAAAAGGTCATACACCTGGCACCCCCACTATGCAGGAGCCCACTTGCACTGAAAGCGGTAAGTCGATTACCAAGTGCACTGTGTGCGGTGAAGTGATACAAACAGAGGATCTGGGAGAGTTGTCGCCAGCCACAGGACACCAGAACACCACGCATAAGGACGCCGTCCCTGCTACCTGCAATTCCGTGGGCCACACGGCTGGTACCTGGTGCAACGATTGCCAGACCTTCACAGAAGGTGGCGCCGAAATCCCGATTGACGCAAATTCTCACGTTGCACAGATCACGAAAGTGTTGAAGCCTGCGACCTGCTCAGAAACGGGTATTGGCAAAGCTGTTTGCAAGTTCTGTGGTGCTGACATGAAGTATGTTCCCATAGAGACCATTCCTCACACCTGGGGAGCCCCTGTGACTGGCGCGGACGGCACGACAACTAAGACTTGCTCTGTATGCGGTGCTGTTGAAACTGTTACGGGCCAAGAGTGCCAGCACACAAATAAAGAGGTTATCCCCGCCGTTCCCCCCACTTGCAAGGACACGGGGCTGACAGAAGGGCTAAGGTGCGCCGACTGCAGTGAAACCCTTACCGCTCCGACAATTGTCCCCAAGACGGAAGATCATACCTGGGGCGCTGAATACACAGAAGAAATATTGGATGAAGATGGTCTGGAAGTAATTGGTTATGTCACCAAGCATACCTGCTCCGTCTGTGGGAAAATTGAAAAGGTTACAACCCGGTCCAGAGTTCCTGTACTTCAGCCCTCTCCTGCTGAGGAGCTGCCTGAGGAAACTTTCCCTGTGGAAGAGCTTCCCCAGGAAGATCCTGCTATAGAGGAAACTCCTACACTAGAAACGCCTTCTACCAATGAAAGTGTTCCGGAAATTCCGCAGGAGGAAGAAAGCCCCTCTGAGCTTTCTCCAGAAGAACAGGAAGCTGCATAAAGATCGACCATTTGCGTGGCGAACAGTAACCACGTATACTACGGAAATCGCGTTCGCCGGCGGGAAGTCCTGTCGGCGAACTGCGTAGTATTGGAGGTACTATGAACGGAAAACGGTTTGTGGCAATGCTTTTCTCGGCACTGTTTCTCCTCCTGGTATGCACAGCATGTCATACGGAAAATGCTGCGGAGGTCATTCCCCTTACAAGCGAAGAAAAGGATATCTTATCTCAGATGGGGGAGGACATACACGTAGTTTCTGACGAGGATTTCCCCCAAATTGTACCGGAAATCATAGCCCATTGCGCGGACTATACCGGACAGGTTTATCAGATGGAAGGGTTCTACACGGTAGAGAATGTGAACGGTGAGGAATCGCCCTATTTCTACCGAACCTTAGTAAACAATGGGGAAAAGACCATATGTGAGCTACCTATGAAGTATTTGGAGAAAGAGTTGCCCCTGGGGGCCTGGGTTCGAGTGACGGCCATTATCAATTTCAGCGATTTGGGCGGCGAGGAGTTCGCTACGCTGGAGGTAGTTGCCGTAGAATCTTTGGCTATGCCAAAGAAAACCGAATTACCCTGGAATGGCCCTAGCCACGAGCATGAACATTAGGGAGGTAACAAATTTGAAACCAAAAGGAATTATCAGAGTGCTGTCGGTACTTCTGGCAATTTTGCTCGTTTTGCCAGTAATACCGCTCCCACAAGGTATGGCCGCAAATGGCGATATCAAAATTACGTTTGATACCGTGAGTCAGATCACTGATGGTGAAAGAACGGAGCAACAAATAGCGCCAGGAAGTATTCCGTACGCGAAATTCAAGAGTTATCCGGTGGCAACCTTTGCAGGGAATGCCGCCTCATATCAGGGTAAAGAATGCGTCTGGAAAGAATGGCGGCTGTTATCAGAAAACCCTATTGCATTTGTGTACCCAAATGACAGGACTTTTGATGCAAATGTCACCTTGACACCGGGTTCCGTTAGCTTAAAGAGTGATGTCAACACAGTCACTTTCCAAGACGTAGACGGCCAAAACACCAACTGGACATTCTACCTGCTCAAGACAGAAAAAGATGGCTACAATGCCACTGCCTGGGCCCAAAAATTCCCCAAAACCACCTTGGCAGAGGGCGAAGTATGGGCCGCAAATGGCACTGAGGTAACTTCCAGCAGTGC
The DNA here is from genome assembly GCA_910574935.1 of Oscillospiraceae bacterium. GTDB lineage: Bacteria > Bacillota > Clostridia > Oscillospirales > Acutalibacteraceae > Acutalibacter > Acutalibacter intestini. The sequence continues at coordinate 351,784 of CAJTCU010000002.1, read as the reverse complement.
GGTTCCTAATGCCGACGCCACCTACACCCGAGAGTATAAAGTGACCCTGGATAAAACGGCAATTAGTGGTGGCACAGAAACGGCTATTACCACCGGTAAGAAGATAACATTATCCACGCTGGATGCGATTACCGGCTACGATGTATCCTGGACCGATGCCTCCGGTAAAACAGTTTTTGGGGAGCAGACCATTGATAATGGCACTACCACCTTTAGAGCAGTCAAAACTCCAAAGCAGTACACCATTACCTGGAACGCTAACGGCGGGACTTTTGAAAATGGACAAACCTCCGCCACAACAAAGCAGACATATTATGCTGCTTTGGAATTCCCTGCAAACAACCCGACCAAAGAGAACTATACATTTGGGGGATGGTTTACTGCGGCAGAAAATGGGGAACCCGTTTCCAAGGTACAATATCAGCTTGCCGAAGATAAAACTTTCTATGCCCATTGGACTGATGCAAGTAAACCACAAATCAAGGTTACGATTGACCTGAACGATGGTACTTCTTCCACTTCGTCGTTTACTATTTCCAGCAACAATGATGCAAATTTTGCTCAAATAAAGGACCCTTCCCGAGAAGGGTACAAATTCCTGGGATGGAAATTGCAGCATGATGGAAGCGGTGACCCTCAAACAGAAAATTCGCAGGGAGTAATTAATGCGCTAAAGGTCGCAATTACTGCATTGGAATCAGGGATCGATAACTATACAATTACGGCCCAATGGGAACAAGAAACAACGGATCCATCGGAAACAATTACCATTACATTGAATCCCAATGGCGGCACAGTTACTCAAACCACAGTCGCGGTGAAAAAGGGAGAAACATACCTGCTGCCCATTCCTACGTACACAGGGTACAACTTCCTGGGCTGGTACACAGATGAGGGCACTGAGGTGTCTCCAAACGGCACAGTTGGCGACACCATGCCAACAAAACTTACCGCGAAGTGGGAGCCCGCCAGCGTTGGAAAAGTAACAATCAAGGTTCCGCAAGGTGCTGTAATTGAAGATATTTATTTGCTGGACATCAATGGAGAACGTCCTAATCAGTCTCAGATTAAAGTGGATGGAACGAACGATGGTACTACCACTACGATTCCCGTTACCATCACTGCCTCAACCGGTGACTACAACCTGGTAGTCGAGGCCAAAAAGGACAACCAGACTTGGACAACTACCAAAAAGGTTACTCTGCCTTTGAAGCAGGCGGTGATTGATCTCGTTGACCCGAAACATGACATCCTCTTGAATATTGAGAGTCAGGGTGCCATTGTCAGTGGGCTAGAAAGTTTCTTGAGCGGTGTGTCCGGAGCGACTGAAATAGTGTTCACTGCAACCCAGAAAACCGAAAGTGCTCCCGGTGGTTCTGAAATTAAGCAAAAGGCAGCAGGAAAGAGCCTAAAGTTTATGGACTTCACCATAAAGAAGAACGATGCGGAGCAGAAAGAATCTCCCGAACTGCTTGAAATCACGATCAAAATATCCTCAGCATGGAAAAACATTGAGGTTTTCCGCTACCATAACAACCAGGTGGAAAAGCTTTCTGGCCAAGCCAATGGAGATGGAGAATTCTTCACCCAGAATGGCGATACGCTTACCATCCGTTCCAAGAAGTTCTCTACTTACGCCATTGCCTATAATGAGGAAACCGGAACTAAGCCCTCCAATCCCTCTCATGGTGGTACATGGTATCCCTCTGCGACTTACTACAGCGTAAAGACCGAAAAGCATGAGCATGGAACAGTAACCGCTAGTCCTAGCAGCATTTACTCCGGCGGGACTGTAACGTTGACAGTGAATCCGGAGAAAGGGTATAAGCTGGATAAGCTGGCAGTTACAGATAGCCAGGGTAAGACAGTGGAGCTGACTGAAAAGAACGGCAAATACATATTCAAAATGCCTAGCCGGAATGTGACCGTGAAGGCCGAATTTGTATCTGCTACCGCTCCTTCTCCCACTCCCACTCCAACCCCAACGCCTAGCGCTACGCCGGAGCCCACACCTACCCCTGATACCAGTCCAAGTCCTGCTCCAAAGCATCCATTCACAGATGTGGAGCAGGGGATCTGGTATGAAGAGGCTGTCCAATATGTGTTTACGAAAGGACTCATAAAGGGGACTACGGCCACCACATTTGGGCCTGATGTTCAGATTACCCGCGGCATGATTGTTACGATTCTTCACCGTATGGAAAACGAACCAAAAGTCAATTCTGCCAGTAAGTTTACAGATGTGAAGGATGGGAATTATTTCTGCGAGGCTGTAAAGTGGGCAACCGAAAACAAAGTAGTCAAGGGCTACGGTAACGGGAAATTTGGACCGAACGATCCGATTACCCGTGAGCAAATGGCGGCGATTTTGTATCGCTATGCGGAGTATAAGAGCTATGACATTAGCCAACAGGCCGATCTGTCCGCTTATGTTGACGCAGGTAAGCTGAGTAGCTATGCTGTCACACCTATGCGCTGGGCCAATGCCACAGGGCTGGTTAAAGGTATAACCAGCAATAAATTGGCTCCCGACGGGTTGACTAGGCGTTGCGAAGCAGCTACACTGTTTATGCGCTTTTCTCAAAAATTTGGAGAGAAATAAAAGCTGGCAATAACTTTGAAGCGAATCTTTGAAATACTGTGCTAAAGTGGATAGACTCTATCTGACTCATCGGGGCTGTCCCGAAATATGTGTAGTCGTGGTTAAGTGTGGAAAGACATATATGCCATGATTGCAATGTACCAAAGCAGGAAACCTTAGCAAGGGTGCGTTTTTCCGCCTCTACTGAGGTTTTTTGTTTTGACATAATTCATTTGGCATTATGGCAACACCGCACAATGCCAAGCACATATCTTTCCATCAGAAATTCCTCTCTGTCACCCGATCAAATAGGGCTCGCCGTCCAGCTGCTCCATGTCGATCATGGACTTCATGTGGTGGCCGTACTTTGTTTCCAGGTCTGCCTGGGCCTGGTCGAATTTGCTCATGGGATAGATCATGGTGGGCACGCCCTTGAAATTCCACGCGCCGCTGGCAAGCATTTCAGCGGCGTTGCGGGCGCCAGCGGCGGAAAGATCTGCCTGCCGGGGGTGGGTGGAGAGCATCTCAATGGCCTTGATGTTCAGCTGCTGCACATCCACCAGGCGCTTTTCTCCGGTATGGTACGCGCCCACACAGAGCTGGCCGCAGAAGGCCGTCAGGTTGATGGCCTCGTCCAGAGATTCATTGGTCTCTCCCCATTCCATCACCACTGGGAAATGGTCGCGGAATTTTTCCAGGGCTTCCTCTGGGGAACAGGCTTCGTCCGCGCCATACTTCAAAGCGTCCTGCCGGGAGCTCTCCCGAATGTCCACCGCTGCCACATAGCAGCCCCGGGCTTTCAACAGGCTGATGGCCCCGCAGCCCATGTAGCCGCAGCCCACCACGCATACCCGTGTGCCGGGCATGGGGCACTTCACCTTGCTCACGGCGGAGTACAGGCAGGCCAGGGGCTCCAGGGCGGCGTCGGTATCCTGCACGTTGTCTGCCAGCTTCACCACGGTTTCCGTTTTGGGGTTGGCCACGGCGAACTCCACCATGCCGCCCGCGCCGGGCAGGCTGCTGCCCCACAGTCCGGATACCCGGTCGCCCACGGCGTAGCCCTCCACATTCCTGCCCACTTCTACGATCACACCCACCGGCTCGTGGCCAAAGTTGCCGCCTTTATGCTTCCAGTCGTAGTGTTCTGAGTAGCACACGCCGCAATATTTCAGCTTGATCTTGACGGAATCGTCGTTCATACCGGGCTCGGCGACCTCTTTCACAAGGCTCTTTCCAGGTTCGATGGTAACGATTTTTTTCATGCTGGTCAGCTCCCTTTTCCATTGGATTTTTATAACTCCGGGGATGCCCGGCTTTTCTTTTCTGCCCACATTATAACAGGCGGCAGGCAGAAGCGGTGAGAACAAAACCAGCTAAAAAGGTGGACAAAGCCGACCTTTTGTGCTATGATGCGGACAGAAGGAGGGAGATGTATGGCCCTATACTCTATTGGCGTTTCCCACGGCACCATGACCCGTGCCCAGCTGCACAGCCATACCGCCTGGGAGATCGTGCTGAATACGGCAGGAAGCGGGACAGCAGAGATCAACGGGGAAAGGTATCCTTTTTCGCCGGGCACGATCATGTGCATACCGCCCGGGACCGTGCATGGGAAGGAGTCTGATGAGGGTTTCGCGGATCTATATTTTCACACCAATTCTGCAATCGCCGCACTGGTTCAGAATGGAAAGGGGCCGGTCATCCTTCAGGATGACCGCGACAAAAGCCTGGAAGCCCTGCTTCAGCTGATGGTGCGCCTGCATCATCAGGATCCCACTGTGAATCAGGGCACAGTGAACTCCCTGCACGCCGCCGCCATGCAGCTATTAAACAGCTGGCTGGCAAAAAAGCAGATGAATCCCATTGTGGAGCAGCTGCAAGCCCGACTGGTAGAGTCCTTTACCGACCCGGAACTGAACCTGGGAAAGCTCTTGGACGAAAGCGGCTACACGCCCGACTATGTCCGCCGCCTGTTCCATAAAGAGACCGGCATGGCTCCCGGGGAATACTTGTCCGGGCTGCGTGTCAGTTATGCAAAACAGCTGATGGATCAGCAGGCCCATCTGGGATTGTCTGTAGCGAATATCAGCCTCATGTGCGGTTATTATGACCCGCGCTATTTCTCCCGGTTATTCCGGCGCGCCACAGGAGTATCTCCCAGGGAGTATATAGACCGCCAGACCGGGAAAGCACGGGATCCTGGAATAGATGAAGATATGTGAATGAATAAAGGAAAGCTGTTTCACTCACCAGACTGATACACTCACAATGCCAAAAGGTCATCATGAAATCTATCCATTTCTGGCTCCCGTCAGCCCGGTCCGGGCTGGAAAACAGTTCATTCACTCCCGGGAAGGCTTTGTCTGTGAGGGAAATGAGATTGTTTTGCAGCGCTGTTACGTTCTTCATGTAGAGGTTGTACTGACGGGAACACAATTTCAGTTGCTCACGGGTATTTTCCATAGGTATATATTCCCGCAAATCCACCCAGCTGTCAAGGGCATACTTGGCTATTTTCATGGCGTCTGCCTTGTCGGTTTTTACCTTGCGGATCGAACCACCGCCACTCTGCTTGATGAACAGTGGATTAATAACGCTGACCCAAACACCATACTTGCGCAAAGCCGCCGCTACCGGCTCATGATACCGTCCAGTAGCCTCCATCAGTACCCGCGTATCTTCCCCCAGTGCAAGGATATCCTGTGCCAAATGCTCTAAGCCTGTCCCGGTATGCAGGTACTCCTTTGGCTTGAGAACAACATAACCCATTGGCTGCAGCGCTGGCATCATGCTTTTATCTTTGGATATGTCTATTCCTACTGCGTTCATCTGTCCCTCCTGTATGATTGATATGGCTCCCGTCTCTATTTTCTCTCCGCTTGTTCAATCTCCTGTGTGACACCAACGCACCGTACAAGTTCGATGGTTCTACCTGCGCAAATCGAATACTGCGAATGAAAGAGACGGCTGACAGACTCCATAACGGGCGTGCCAGCCCAAGGGATTGTTTGTCAGGCCTTTTTCTCTCTCATTCTACAGTTTCAGCTTTGAGACAGCAAAAAGCACGGCTGGCTGCCGCGCCTTTTGCCGTTATTTATTATTGTAGGAGGGGTTACTGTGAATAACGATATCAACAATTCTGCCTTCGTCTACAGTGCAAATCTGCTCTGCCTGCTACTGAAAATGCAGCTCATCACGCAGGAGGAATACGAGCGGATTTTGGATATCAGCGCCGCCCACTACGGCACCGAAAAAATATATGTCTGAAGTGAAAACTCTGGCGGTTTGCGCTGGATGTATCTGATTTCATCATGGCATACCACTGAATACAGCATGGAGTAAAAACATCTCAACATTTCTTTCTGTATTCTGTGGGAAGCTCTGTAAACTTTGCTTTGAAAGCTGTCGAAAATTTGCTTTGGCTCTCATACCCGACAGCCTGTGCAATCGCGGCAATGCTCATATCCGTCTCCCGCAGCATTTTCGCCGCCTGCTCCATACGGTGTTCTTTGATATGCGCCGCAAGGGATGCCCCGTAGACGGCCTTGAACACCGATTTCAATGAGGTCGGATTGATTAAATACTGTTTGGACAGTTCCTCAATGGTGATCCGCCGCTCCATGTGCCGGAGAAGATGGCTGTGAATCTCCCGGGCAATTGCAACCTGCTCCGGCGGATATTCCGCCAGTCCGTTTTGGGGCGCAAACTCCATCCGGGCGAGGTACAAAAACAGATCCAGGGCTTTCACCCGCTGATAGGGAAGCCTCAGCTTCTCCGGCTGGCCGTAAAAAGCCGCGAAGATATGCTCCGTCTCCTCATTCCCGGCCAGAAACGCAGGCGCGTGATTGGGACAAAATTTGTCCCGCGGCAGGCCAGGGAAAATTTTTGCCTCCGCAATCGGTTCGGGCGGGTGGGCAGACACCTCCTGTAAGTCAACAGAGATCGTGAGGCCCTGATATTTTCCGGTGGGGAACTGAACCGTAGAGTCTGCGCAGATGTCCAGCGTATGCAGGGAAAAATCTCCGGGGTTCAGAAAAATGCCGCCCCCATCCTTCATGTTCCACACGATTTGCCCAGCCCTGCAATAATTGATCTGCATGATATGTGACAGCGCCTTATGCCGGTGGGAGAAGGAGTCGGAAACGATGTCGGTATAGGATAATTCAACACCGGCAAAGAGCGGGACGCGCTCCTGGCTGCTGCCCAGAGGTAGTTTTTCAAATTCATGTTCCATCGTATCCGCCTCACATCTCCGGGCAGGTAATTTCCATGACCCGCTCAATCATCTGGTGCAGCAGGCGGCACTGCTCCGTGTCCGCCGCGCGGTAGTAGACCTCTTTCCCCTCCCGGCGGCTGACGATCAGGCCGCTGTTTTTTAATGGCCTGAGATGGTGGGACACCGCCGGACTGGACATCTTCATCATGGTGGAGATGTTGAGAACACATTCTTCGCGGTGGCACAGCAGCCAGAAAATACGAATCCTGGTGGTATCGTCAAGCTGCTTGAATACCTCCGCAACCGTCTGAAAATAGTCTACACGGTCTAACTGCTCCTGTAATAAAGCGTTGTCCTCCCCGCCGCCATGATGATGGGGCAATTTGATTTCGTCCAAAGTATATGCTCCTCTCTACCGTTCATAAGTTTCGCCCAAACGGAAATACATTTCGCCCGTTTAGCAAGGAATGCTTGGAGGCTATTGACTTGTGCCTCTGACTGGATTATACTACAGTCATGATAGTTAAACAAGTACTTAATTATCAAATCTTAAATAATTTTCTGGAGGACCGCTGCTATGAAAAAAACCTATAAGATCGAAGTGGACTGTGCCAACTGCGCCAACCTGATGGAGGATGCCGCCCGCAAGACCGCCGGTGTCCAAACCGCCACCGTCAACTTTATGACCCAGAAGATGATCGTGGAGTTTGCCGAGGGCCAGGAGCCGAAGGCTGTCATGGGGAACATCCTGTCCGCCTGCAAGAAGGTGGAGCCGGACTGCGAGATCTTCTTATAAGCGGAGCGCCCCCCTCAAAATGTGTGGCCGTAAGTTTGAGGGGTCTTTTCAAAAGCGTATAAATAAACCATTAAGCTATCGTGAAAGGGAGTTTTTCCTATGCAAGAGCTTATTATCAACGGACTGCTTACCGTTGTCATTCTGACCGCCGTGATCCTGCGCTTCTTCATGGGAACAAAGGCGGACAGCGGCATGACGAAGAAGCAGAAAACCATGCTGGTGCGCATCCTGACCGCCGCCGCCATGCTGCTGGGCCTTCAGTTCCTCCCGGCGGAGGCGTTTGCCCAACTTGACGGCTACCTGTTCCCGTCTGCGGGCCGCTGGGTGCGGTTTGCCCTGTACTTGGTGGATTACTTCATCATTGGCTATGACATTCTGCGGAAAGCCATCAAGGGCATCCTCAACAAACAGGTGTTTGACGAAAACTTCCTGATGGCGTTGGCCACAGTGGGCGCGATGGCGTTGGCTATTTATGAAAACGGCGATTATCTGGAAGCCATCGCCGTGATGCTGTTCTATCAGGTGGGCGAGTGGTTCCAGGGCTATGCCGTGGGCCGGAGCCGCCGCAATATCAGCGAGCTGATGGACATCCGCCCGGACTATGCCAATGTGGAACAGGGCGGCAAGCTGGAACAGGTCGATCCCGATGAAGTGGGCATCGGCAGCGTGATCGTGGTGCAGCCCGGCGAGAAAGTCCCCATTGACGGTATCATTGTGGAGGGCAGCTCCAGTCTGAATACCAGCGCCCTCACCGGCGAAAGTTTGCCTCGCGAGGCCAAGGTAGGGGACGAGATTATCAGCGGCTGCATCAACATGACCGGCGTGCTGAAAATAGAGACTACCAAGGAATTTGGAGAATCCACGGTTTCCAAAATCCTGGATCTGGTGGAAAACGCCAGCTCCCGCAAATCCAAATCTGAGGACTTCATCTCCAAGTTTGCGAAAATCTACACCCCCGCTGTCTGTTACAGCGCCCTGGCGCTGGCTATCCTGCCGCCCCTCGTTCGTATGCTGGGCATGGGCCTGACTGCCGACTGGGGCACCTGGGTGTACCGTGCCTTGACCTTCCTGGTCATCAGCTGCCCCTGCGCCCTGGTCATCAGCATCCCTTTGAGCTTCTTCGCCGGGATCGGCGGGGCCAGCCAGGAGGGCGTCCTGGTTAAAGGCTCCAACTATCTGGAGATCCTGTCTCAAACCAAGGTGGTGGTCTTTGATAAAACCGGCACTCTGACCCAGGGCGTCTTTGAAGTCAACGGCATCCACCACAATAAACTGGAGGACGCAAAGCTCATTGAGTATGCGGCCCTGGCGGAGAGCGCGTCCTCCCACCCCATCAGCAAGAGCTTGCAGCGGGCCTACGGCAAGGAGCCGGACCGCACCCGTGTCAGCGATATTCAGGAGATCAGCGGCAACGGCATTATTGCCAAAGTAGATGGCGTAGAGGTAGCCGCCGGCAACGACAAGCTGATGAAGCACCTGGGCATCCCCTATATCGACTGCCATCAGACCGGCACCATCATTCACATGGCCATCAATGGAGCCTATGCTGGACATATCGTGATCTCCGACATTGTGAAGCCCCACTCCAAGGACGCAATTTCCTCTCTGAAAGCGGCGGGCGTGGAAAAGACCGTCATGCTTACCGGCGATGCAAAGAAGGTGGCCGATCAGGTAGCCGCTTCCTTGGGCATCGACGAGGTCTACAGCGAACTGCTCCCGGCAGATAAAGTGTCCAAGGTGGAGGAGCTTCTGCACATAAAAACCGGCAAGGCAAAGCTGGCCTTTGTGGGTGACGGGATCAACGACGCTCCCGTGCTGTCCAGAGCCGACATTGGCGTGGCTATGGGGGCAATGGGTTCCGATGCGGCCATTGAAGCGGCGGACCTTGTTCTTATGGACGACGATCCCATGAAGATTGCCAAGGCCATCAAGATTTCTCGAAAGTGCCTGGGGATCGTCTATCAGAACATCACCATGGCCCTGGGCGTCAAATTTGCCTGTCTAATTTTGGGCGCTGTGGGCATTGCCAATATGTATCTGGCCATCTTCGCGGACGTGGGTGTGATGATTCTGGCGGTGCTGAATGCCATCCGCTGTCTGTTTGTCAAAAAGCTGTGAGAAGGGAGGAGGGGGCCCTTGTCGGAGGAAGAGGGTTTGGATTTATCCGTACCCGGTGCGCCATCCCCAGAAAGACCCCTGGAATTCCGGGGGCCTTTTGCTATGCGGCGGGGTGGTTTCTTCCAGAAAGGCTTCACCTTTTTTCCGGACAGGCATATACTGAAGATAGGCCCTGGTTTATGCAAAGAGCCGGGGCTATACCATTTTTGGAGGTTATCCCAACATGGAAATGAAAATTTACTCGGGCTCCTCTGCTTCTGGCGATCGGTGTGGTTGTGGGGAGCTTGTGCCCTGTCCTCCTCCTTGTTGCCCGCCTCCCTGTTGTCCGCCGCCATGCCCTCCCTGTGGAGGTCCCACCGGGCCTACTGGCCCCACGGGTGCTACCGGCCCAGCAGGTGCTACTGGGGCCACGGGCGCTACCGGAGCCACGGGCAGTATTGGCCCTACAGGTCCTACGGGAGCCAATGGAAACACAGGTCCCACGGGGGCCATGGGCCCTACCGGAGCCAATGGCCTGGCTGGTCCAACCGGTCCTAGAGGGGATACCGGTCCCACTGGAGCACCTGGCGTTAATGGAGCCACCGGCCCCACCGGGGCCACGGGAGCGGACGGAGTGACGGGTCCCACCGGCCCCACCGGGGCCACGGGTGCTGCGGGAGCGGACGGAGCGGTTGGTCCCACCGGCCCCACCGGAGCGGCAGGGTCCACGGGAGCGGACGGAGCCACCGGTCCTACCGGGGCCACAGGCGCAACGGGAGCGGACGGCGTGACAGGTCCCACCGGCCCCACCGGAGCGGCAGGGTCCACGGGAGCGGACGGAGCCACCGGTCCTACCGGGGCCACAGGCGCAACGGGAGCAGACGGCGTGACAGGTCCCACCGGCCCCACCGGAGCGGCAGGGTCCACGGGAGCGGACGGAGCCACCGGTCCTACCGGGGCCACAGGCGCAACGGGAGCGGATGGAGTGACAGGTCCCACCGGCCCTACCGGAGCGGCAGGGTCCACGGGAGCGGACGGAGCCACCGGTCCCACCGGGGCCACAGGCGCAACGGGAGCGGATGGAGTGACAGGTCCCACCGGCCCTACCGGAGCGGCAGGGTCCACGGGAGCGGACGGAGCCACCGGTCCCACCGGGGCCACAGGCGCAACGGGAGCGGACGGAGCCACCGGTCC
>CAJTCU010000002.1:0-340826 GCA_910574935.1 Oscillospiraceae bacterium | reverse complement strand
ACCGGGGCCACAGGCGCAACGGGAGCGGATGGAGTGACAGGTCCCACCGGCCCCACCGGAGCGGCAGGGTCCACGGGAGCGGACGGAGCCACCGGTCCTACCGGGGCCACAGGCGCAACGGGAGCGGATGGAGTGACAGGTCCCACCGGCCCTACCGGAGCGGCAGGGTCCACGGGAGCGGACGGAGCCACCGGTCCCACCGGGGCCACAGGCGCAACGGGAGCGGACGGAGCCACCGGTCCCACCGGGGCCACAGGCGCAACGGGAGCGGACGGAGCCACCGGCCCCACCGGGGCCACGGGCGCAACGGGAGCGGACGGCGTGACAGGTCCTACCGGCCCCACTGGGGCTACGGGCGCTGCGGGAGCGGACGGAGCGGTTGGTCCCACTGGAGCTACCGGCCCCACCGGCCCTACGGGAACTTCCGTTACGGCAACCTCTATGAGCGCTTCTAATACCACAGGGCAGACCCTCTTAGTCATACTGGGCGGCACAAATGTGCCCCTGCCAAATGCCCAAAGCCTAGACGGTTTTACCGCCAATGGAACGAATACCGTCTTTACTGTGCCAGAAACTGGAACCTATTTGATCGCCTATCGGATCAATGCCACGGCAGCGGTGGCCATGTCCTCACAGGTGCTTCGCAATGGCACGGCGATTCCGGGTTCGGTATTTGCGCCTACTCTTGGCGTGGCAGGGTATAATGCCACGGTGATTACCCCGTTGACAGCGGGGGACACCTTGTCGCTTCAGGTGTCTGGGGTTGCGGCCTCTGTGGTGCTGCAAGGCGGCTCCGGCGCGTCGCTAACCGTGGTACGGCTGGCCTAAATCAGCAGATTCTTGTTTCTAGGAAAGCCTCTTGCTCTATAATAGGGGCTTTCCTCCCCTTTATATTATGTAATAGAAGAGAAGAGGAGGGGCCTATGAGCACCATCAGCCTTTGCATGATTGTCCGGGACGAGGAAGAGGTATTGGGCCGCTGCCTGGAATCCGCGGCAGGCCTGGTGGATGAAATAATCTTAGTGGACACTGGCTCAAAAGACCATACCCGGGAAATTGCCCGGCGCTTTACGGACGCCGTCTATGATTTTGCCTGGATCGACGACTTTGCGGCAGCCAGAAATTTCGCTTTTTCCCACGCTTCCTGCGAATACTGCATGTGGCTGGACGCGGACGATGTAATAGCGCCCCGGGACCGTGAAAAGTTTCTTTCTCTAAAAGAAAGCCTGGGTCCTGGCGTGGACGTGGTGATGATGCCCTATTACACAGGGTTCGATGCCCAGGGCCGGGTGGCGTTTTCCTACTACCGGGAGCGCATTATACGAAACCATGCCGGAATGGTCTGGAAGGGCGCGGTGCATGAGGCGATTGAGACAAAAGGGAATGTGCGCTATGAGGACTGCGGGATTACACACCAAAAACTGCGCCCCGCGGACCCGGAGCGGAATCTGCGGATTTTTGAAAAGCAGCTGAAGCAGGGGAAAGAGCTGGACCCGCGCCAGCAGTATTATTATGGACGGGAGCTGTACTACCATAAACGGTACCAAGAGGCTTTAAAAGTGCTGGTCAGCTTTTTAGAGGAGGGGCGCGGCTGGCTGGAAAATAACATAGAGGCCTGCCGCCAATGTGCCTACTGCTGGTATGCCCTGGGCCAGGAGGACAGAGCCCTGAAAGCGCTGTTTTCCAGCTTTGTTTATGATACGCCCCGGGCGGAGACCTGCTGCGACATTGGCCGGCACTTTTTTGACCGGGAGCTTTGGGACCGGGCGGCGTATTGGTATACCCGGGCTTTAGATTGTGAGCGCCAGGACCGCCGGGGCGGCTTTGTGCTGCCAGAGGCCTACGGCTTTCTGCCGTGCATTCAGCTGTGCGTGTGCTGCAGCAGGCTGGGGCGGCAGGAGGAAGCCCGGCTCTATAACGAGCGCGCCGCGGGTTTTCAGCCAGACTCTCCCGCCGTGGCCTACAACCGGGCCTATTTTGCCAGCTTAGGGCTTGGGTAAACCATCAAAAACACTGGTTTTTTGGAAAAGTTCGCGGGATGGCCTGGCGCTTTCCCGCGGGCTTTTTTGCGTAAAAAGAATTTTTTTATTTCCCATCTTGACATTTATCCTCCTTTATATTATAATAATGACATCTTATGCGGGCGTAGCTCATCTGGTAGAGCGCCACCTTGCCAAGGTGGAGGTAGCGAGTTCGAGCCTCGTCGTCCGCTCCAAGTTTTCCAAAACAGCTTTTTCATACTATACACCTCCGCCAAAACAGAGAAGTGAGAGCTTCCCTGTTTTGGTTTATCTAGAGGATGTTTTAAGGAAGTGGTGCTGGTTATGACGCAGCCCAAGGCGCTGGGCATTATCAATGAGGTGCGCAAGGCCATTGTGGGCAAGGACACCGTGGTCTGCAAAGTGCTGATGGCCATTCTGGCCGGGGGCCACGTGCTGCTGGAGGACAACCCCGGCGTGGGCAAGACCACCCTGGCCCTGGCTTTTTCCCGGGCCATGAGCATGAGCTTTACCCGCATGCAGTTTACCCCCGAGACCATGCCTGCCGACGTGGTGGGCTATACCATGTATAACCAGGAGTTCGGCCGCATGGAGTACCGCCCCGGCGCGGTGATGAACAACCTGTTTTTGGCCGACGAGATCAACCGTACCAGCGCCAAGACCCAAAGCGCCCTTTTAGAAGTAATGGAAGAGGGCCAGGTTACAGTGGACGGGGTCAGTTACCGGCTGTCCACGCCCTTTGCGGTCATCGCCACCCAAAACCCCCTGGGCACTGCCGGCACCCAGCCCCTGCCCGAGTCCCAGCTGGACCGGTTTATGCTGCGGCTTAGCATCGGTTACCCGGCCGAGGACCAGGAGGTAAAAATTTTAAAGCAGACTGAAGGGGTGCGCCCGCTGGAGGGCGTGCTGCCTGCCGCCACCCTGGAAGAGGTGGAGCGGATGATTGCCGAGGCCGCCACGGTGTATATGGCGGACGACCTGTACCGCTATGTGGCCGCCCTGTGCGCTGCTACCCGGGAGGACCCGGCTCTGCGGCTGGGGGCCAGCCCACGGGCGGGAGCGGCCCTGGTGCGGGCCTGCCGGGCCTCGGCCTGGATGGGCGGGAGGGACTATGTGGTACCTGCTGACATCAACCTGCTGTTTTACGACGTAATGGGCCACCGGGTGGTGCTGGAGCCTCAGGCAAAAATGAGCGGCCAGTCAGCCCGGTCCGTATTGGAAAAAGTAGTGGGCCAGGTGCCCGCGCCCAAGCTGATATAAGGAAGGAAATAGGTTATCCGTTGGCCGGCGCCAACCGGTAGCCTTTTTTGTTGGACAAGGCGTCTTTTAGAAAGGGGAGAGGGGGATTTTTATGCTGAAAAACTGGCTGTGGTACCTGTTCCTTCTGCTGTGCACAGGGGCGTTTTTTGTGTGCTTTAACGGCTACCTGTCCATGTATGTGTTCCTTCTCTCCCTGCTTCTGCCCCCGGTTTCTCTGCTGGTTTCTCTGCCCGGTATGTTAAGGCTTCGGCTGGCCCTGGAAATTCCTGGAGAGGCGGGCCGTGCCCGTATGGCCAAAAGCATGTCTGTTTCGCTGCGCCTGCACGCGGCCACCCGCTGTGTGCTGCCCACGGGCCGGGTGCGGGTGACGCTTTTTGTGGAGAACCGCTTTACCGGCGAGACCCGGCGGGAACGCCTGGAGTTTTCCTCTGGGCGGCAGGCGGTTACCCTGGCCCATTCGCTAAGCTCCAACACCTGCGGGCTGGTGACCTGCCAGCTGAAAAGGGCCTGGGCCTATGACTTGCTGGGGCTTTTTTTCCTGCCGGTACGGCTGGGGGAAGAGGCCCAGTGCCAAGTGACCGTGCTGCCCACTGTGCACGACGCCCGGCTGACCCTGGAAATCGGGGCCGCTCCCCAGGCCGAGGGGGAACGGTATTCCCTTTATAAACCGGGCGGGGACCCTTCGGAGCTGTTCGGCCTGCGGGAGTACCGCCCCGGCGACCGGCTAAGCCGCATTGACTGGAAGCTCTCTCAAAAATCCCGGGGCCTGCTGGTGCGCCAGGCCAGCCTGCCCATTACCGACCAGGTGGTGCTGCTTACGGACCTTTCTGGCGGCGGGGCAGAGGCCGACGGGGCCATGGACGTGCTGGCCACTCTGTCGGACTACCTTGCCTACCAAGAGGTGGGGCATGTGCTGGCCTTTTCCAGCGGAGAGGGCTTGGCCTGCACCCAGGCCCAGACCCCAGAGGAAGCCCGCCCGGCCATTGAGGCCATGTTGGGTTTGGTTAGCCGGAACCCCCTGCCGGATCTTTCGGTGGCAGCGCTGCC
This sequence comes from Oscillospiraceae bacterium, assembly GCA_910574935.1. GTDB lineage: Bacteria > Bacillota > Clostridia > Oscillospirales > Acutalibacteraceae > Acutalibacter > Acutalibacter intestini. The sequence continues at coordinate 336,519 of CAJTCU010000002.1, read as the reverse complement.
CGAGGGCGTTGCCCACCTGATCTATATTTGTTCCCAGCCGGACCCGACCCGGCTGGGCCAGTTGCGGGAGCGGTATCCCCACGCCAGACTCACAGCGCTGCATTTTCTGCGGGCCGAAAGGGGGGGGCTTCAGGGCGCGCAGCTGGTGCGGGTGCGCCTGGGACATATTGCGGAGGACCTGAACGGTCTGGCGCTGTAGCGCCTTAAGGCCCCAAGAAACGCCCCCTGCCCCCATCTTTCCGCCAGAAAGGAGTTCTTCCATGGACCATCCTCAAAACATCCTTTTGGACCGCCCGAAGCTTCTGCTGCCCAGCAGGCCCCAGATAGGGCGGTTGGCCTACTACTGTGTGGTGCTGCTCCTGGGCGGATTTGCCCCGTGGATCTGTTTTCTCACTGCCTTTCAGATTCAGGTGCATGGGTTCTCCCTGGCAGTGGCCGGGCTGGCAGGCTGTGGGTTTTCCATCTGGCGCAGGGCAGATTCCCGCAAGCGCTGGTGCTCCGCTACTCTGCTGGGCTGGGGGCTGTGGCTGCTGGCCGGACTGCTCCTGTTCGACCGCCTGGCCCACGGGGGCGTGCGGGTGCTGAACATCATGCTTAGCGCCTATGGCGCCAAGCTCAACTACCAGCTGCCTGCCCTGGCCCTTAGCTATACCGCTGCCGGGGCCCACCCTGACCCCGCGGCAGAGTGCACGGCCCTGATGAACCAAATTCTCTTTCCCTTCTTTTGGATCATGGGCCGGGGGATCTACAAATACAAAAGCCCCCTTAGCGCCTTTTTGCTCTCCGCGGTGGTGCTGGTACTGCCCATGGGCTTTTCCATTTTGCCGGCGGGCTGGGCCCTGGGGGCGCTGCTGCTTTTCTGGTGCCTTTTGCTGTTGACAGGGCGCGTGCTGCGGGGGCGGCAGGGACTGTTTGGCCGGGGACGCAAAGACCGCTGCGCTGTGCCTGGCGAGGCCTGCGCGGGGCCCGGGGCCTTGCTGCTGGTACCCATTTTGGCGGTGTGCATGGTGGGGCTGTACTTGGCCTACCCCCCAGAGGGCTACAGCCGCCCTGCCCTGGTGAACGAAATGCGTTCTGGCATTCAGCACGGCTTTGGGCTTTCGGCCCACCTGCGGGGGGGCCAGGGCAATGGGAACAGTCAGGTGAACCTAAACACCATGGGGGGCCGCAGCTACACAGGCGAAACCGTGCTGCGGGTGAAGTTTGACTGGGAGGCAGAAGACCGCGTACTTTCAGAAGGGAAAAAAGAGGTGGAAGCCCTTCTGGACCAATGGGGCCTGCCCCACAAGGAGTATCTGAAGAGCTTTGTGGGCAGCGTGTACACAGGCCACAGCTGGGAGCGCCTGGACCCAGAGGCCCAGCGGGAACTAAAGGACCTGGGGCTGAATGTGCAGACCCTGCCCGCTGGCTACAAACGGCTGCTGAACCTGGAGGAATTCGGCGTGGACCTTCCCCTAAGCTTCCAGCTTTCGGTGGAAAACATGGGCGCCAACCCCCGCTGCGTGTACATCCCCTACACGCTGGATACCCCCGACGCCCGGCTGGGGCAGTTGGGCATTCAGCGGGTGGACGATGGTTTTGCCAAGTCGAGTTCTCTGCTGGCCGGCACCCGGGAGTACCAGGTGGAGGGCTTTCCCAGTTTAGGGGGCGTCGACTATTATACCCGGGTGTTCTACAAAGTGGCCTCCGCATACCAGGAAAACGGCCAAAGCACCCCCATGACCATTGAGGACAGAAACGGCGCTTTGGTCACCATACCGACCTACAACAGTGAACTGGTCGGCCGCTTGTCAGCCAGCATGATCGCCCAGCTGGACGCCGGGGGCCCCCAGTGGGATGGGGGGAACCAGTGGAAGCTGGAAGAGGGCCTCTCCGGCGTACTGGGGGATGAAGCCGCCGCCCTGCTGGGTCAGGTAGAGGACTACACGGAATTTGTCTATCAGCACTACGCCCAGCTGCCGGAGGAGCTGAGCCAATACTTGACCGGCTACCGGGAGGCCATGGGCCTGGAGGGCGTCCATACTTTCGATGATGGCTATACGGCCCACGTCCCGGTGGACCAGTTCATCACCCAGATCCAGGACCTTTTCAGCCAATACTATACCTACTCCCTCAACCCGCCCCAGCCCCCGGAGGGAGAGGACTTTGTCCGCTTCTTTTTGGAAGATTCCCGCCAGGGCTACTGCGTGCACTTTGCCACGGCGGCTGTGGCGCTGCTGCGGTCTGCCGGGTACCCGGCCCGCTATGCCGAGGGGTATGTGGCGCCCTCTACCCAAGAGGGCTGGGTGGAGGTGCCAGACTATAATGCCCACGCCTGGGTAGAGGTGTATGCCGGAGGCAGGGGCTGGGTGCCAGTGGAGGTGACCCCCGCCACGCCGGACGCCCCGGCGGTATATGCCGACGCCACCGTGCCGGAAGAGGACAGTGCCGGGGCCCTGGCCACCCCCCGGCCCATTGAGGCTGTGCCCACCCTGCCGCCCCAGGACTTTGAGCCCACGCGGCCCCAGGACTGGGAGCCCAGCTTCCAGCCCAACACAGTGGCCACCCCCCGGCCCGCCCAGAACCCCGGGGCGGCGTCCTCCACAGAGGGGGCTGTGCTCATAGCTTTGGCCGGGATTTTACTGGTTTTGCTGATGGCGGGCGCGCTGGGGGGCCGGGTGCTGCGGCGGCGCCTGCGGAACCGGGCTTTTGCCCAACCGGACCGGGACCAGGCAGCGCTGCGGGCCTATGCCTGGCTGCAAAAACTCTACCGCTGGGAGGCGCTTTGCGGCCAGCGGGAGCCCGAGCCCACTTTTTGGAAGGAGCTGGCGGAAAAAGCCCGGTTTGGCCGGAAGATGCTGGGGGAAGAGGAACTGGCCCAACTGACGGAAGAGGTGGCCCGGCTGGAGGGCAAGCTGCGGCGTCAGTTGCCCAAAGGGCAAAAGCTGCGCTGCTGGCTGGCCGGTTTGCTATAGGGGGGCAGCAAAAAATCTCCCCAAGTATAGGGCTTGTTTGAAAAATCGAAAATGTCGTCTTTTTTGCCATAAGAGGCCACTTTCTACGTCGAAAATCCTCGTCAATCGCCAGAGTGACGTAGTTAGCGCAGCTAACTACAGCGGTTCTTCTCCTTGAAATTGTCCCCTTCTGGCCAAAAATTCGTCATTTCCTCTATTTTCAAACAAGCCCTAGCCCCTTGATTTTTCCCAAAAACCAGATATAATGAAAAGCATATCAATTCTATAGGAGGTCCTTTTATGAATCAAACCATCACCGCCGAAAACGCCCCCGCCGCTGTGGGGCCCTACTGCCACGCCAAGCTCTGCGGCAACACCCTGTATACTTCCGGCCAGCTGGGGCTGGTTCCTGCCACCGGCCAGCTGCCCCAGGGGGTAGAGGCCCAGGCCACCCAGGCCCTGGACAACCTGCAAGCCGTGCTGGCTGCTGCGGGCATGGGCCTGGCCGATGTGGTAAAGACCACGGTATTTTTGGCGGATATGAACGACTTTGCCGCCATTAACGGCATTTATGCCCAGTATTTTACCGGCGAGGCCCCGGCCCGCTCCTGTGTGCAGGTGGCGGCCCTGCCCAAGGGCGCCCTGTTCGAGATTGAGGCCGTTGCCGTAAAGTAAGGAATGCCGCCCGCCGCCCAGCCTGGGTTTCTTCAGGCCGGCGGCGGCTTTTTTTGCCCTGCGGGCCCTGTTTGCCGGCACCTGGGAGATTGGCAGGGAAAAGGCGTCTTTCGCAAAGATGGAAAGACGCCTTTTTTGATTTTCTATTAATAGACACGCGCTGCCCTTACCGGCAGCCTGGCCTTCGCCAATGGGTTCGAATTCCGCCGCGCCGTGCGAGCATGGCCCAAAGGGCGCAGTGAACCCCAGAGGCCAACCTTAGCCAATAGGCTCGAAGTCCGCCGCGCCATGTTTGCATAGCGGGCACACAAAGTCCTCGGGCAGCTCGTCGCCCTCGTAAACATATCCGCACACCTTGCATACCCAGCCTTTCTTGCCCTCGGTCTGGGGCTTGGGCTTTACGTGGTTTTGGTAATAGGTGTAGGTCATGGTCTCCACGTTAGAGAGCACCCGGGCCTCGGTAACACTGCAAATAAACATGCCGTGGGTGTCCAGGTCCACATACTGCTCCACCTTGAGGGACATAAAGGAGTTGATATACTGGGACAAAAACACCAGGCCGTTGTCAGACCGCAGCACCTGCTGGCCCGCAAACTTGTCCGCGGTGCGGCCGCTTTGGAAGCCGAAATTCTCAAACACCGAGAAGGGCGCGTCCTGGGAGAGACAGTTGATGTTCATTTTGCCGGTCTGCTGAATGATGTGGTGGGAGTAGTTGTCCTTATTAATCGCCACCGCAATGCGGTTGGGGGTGTTGGTCACCTGGGTCACGGTGTTGACAATCAGGCCGTTGTCCTTTTTCCCGTCGTTGCTGGTCACCACATACAGGCCGTAGCCAATGTTGAACAGGGCGGTCAGGTCGTTTTTGTTGGCTGTGTCGTCCATGCGGGCCAGGTAGTCCTGGCAAAGGGTATTGGCCAAGGCCTCCAGCTTTTCGCCGCTTTCCGCGTTCAGGGCCGAACGGATGGTTACCGTGGGCTCGGCAATGGTCAGCTTCTTGCTGTTTTCCAGCATTTTCTTCATCACCCGGGCGGCCATAGGGGCCCAGCTGCCGTTTTCAATCATACCCACCGTGCGGTTCTGGAAGTTCCGCTCGGTCAGGTGGTTGATAAAGGTGCGCATAAAGGGGAAGATTTCCGCGTTATAGGTAGTGGTGGCCAGCACCAGCTTGTTGTAGCGGAAGGCGTCCTCCACCGCCTCGGCCAGGTCGCAGCGGGCCAGGTCATGGAGCACCACCTTTGGGCAGCCCTTCTGGCGCAGCTTTTCGGCGAACTGCTCCACCGCCCGGCGGGTGTTGCCGTAAATAGAGGTATACGCCACCACAATGCCGTCGCTTTCCGGCTCGTAAGAGGACCAGGTGTTGTACAGGCCCAGGTAGTGGCCCAGGTTTTCCTTTAACACAGGGCCGTGGGTGGGGCAGATCACCTGAATGTCCAGCCCGGCGGCCTTTTTCAGCAGGGCCTGCACCTGGGCCCCGTACTTGCCCACAATGCCGATGTAATACCGGCGGGCCTCGCAGTCCCAGTCCTCCTCCACGTCCAGGGCCCCAAACTTGCCAAAGCCGTCGGCAGAGAACAGGACCTTATCTGTGGAATCATAGGTAACAATCACCTCTGGCCAGTGGACCATGGGCGCGGCCACAAAAGTAAAGGTATGCCGCCCGGTAGAAAGGGTGTCGCCCTCGGCCACCACCATACGGCGGTCCTCAAAGGCGGTGCCGAAAAACTGGCCCATCATGGCAAAGGCCTTTTCGCTGGAGACAATGGTGGCCTCCTTGTACATTTGCATAAAGTTGGCAATATTGGCCGAGTGGTCTGGCTCCATGTGCTGGATAATCAGGTAGTCGGGCTTGCGGCCGTTTAAGACGCCCTCGATATTGTCCAGCCACTGGTGGTTAAACCGGGCGTCTACAGTATCGAACACCGATACCTTGTCGTCCAGCACCACATATGAGTTGTAGGCCATGCCATTGGGCACCGTATACTGGCCCTCGAACAGGTCCACCTGGTGGTCGTTTACTCCTACGTACTGAATGTCACGGGTAATTTCCATACAGAAAGCTCCTTTTATTGGGTTGATGTTATTTCCATAGGGTTATTATATCAAGGAACGCGGGAAAAAACAAGCCTGGGAAGAAGATTCCCGGCCAAGGACCGGTCCGCTATGCCAGCCAAAACTTCCGCTTTTCCTCTGCTTCCCTCTTGACTTTTCCCCTGCCCTGGTATATAATATTTCCCATAAAAATAAAAATGCGGAGAAAAGGACCCCGGCGCTGACCGTCCTCCCAGAACAGAGAGCCCCCGCTGACCAGCTGAGAGCGGGGACACAGGGAAAAGCGCCGGCCACCACCTTGGAGCAGCCGCCGAAAGCGAAGTTTTTTCGCCCAAGGCTGGACGGCAGGCCCCGTTACAGGCCGTTTTTGAGGAAGAGGCCGGGCCTGTACCGTCCTTTTTGAATCCGGGTGGAACCGCGGTGCGCCTTAAATTTATGTGGAACCAAGGTCGCGTCGCCCCAGAAGAGAGCCAGCACATGTTTGCGGGTTCTTACGCTGAGGGCGGCGCTTTTTTGCCGTTCTTCAGAGAAAGGAGCAACCCATGATTACCATCAACCTAAAAGGAAGTCCCAAAGAGTTCGAGGCGGGCATCACCCCTGCCGAAGTGGCCAAGTCCATTGGCATGGGCCTGTACAAGTCCGCCTGCGCCGCCCGTATCAGCGGCCAGGTCCGGGACCTGCGCACCCCTATTACAGAGGACTGCGACCTGGAGATCCTCACCTTTGACGACGCGGACGGCAAGCGCGCCTACTGGCACACCACCGCCCACATCATGGCCCAGGCCATTGGCCGGCTGCACCCAGGGACCAAGTTTGCCATTGGTCCCGCCATTGAGAACGGCTTCTACTATGACCTGGAGCTGGCCTCTCCCTTCTCCCCGGAGGATCTGCCCAAGATAGAGGAGGAGATGAAAAAGATCATCAAGGAAAACATCCCCCTAAACCGCTTTGAGCTGGAGCCCGCCCAGGCCAAAGAAAAAATGGCCGGGCAGGACTACAAGCTGGAGCTCATTGACGAGCACAGCGGAAACGGGGAGAACATCAGCTTTTATGAGCAAGGGGATTTTACCGACCTGTGCGCCGGCCCCCATCTGATGAGCACCGGCGGGGTGAAAGCCGTGAAGCTGACCTCCATCACCGGGGCCTACTGGCGGGGGGATGCCAACAATAAGATGCTCACCCGGGTATACGGGATTTCCTTCCCCAAGGCCTCCCAGCTGGAAGAGCACCTACAAATGCTGGAAGAGGCCAAAAAGCGGGACCACCGGAGGCTGGGCCGAGAGCTGGGCCTGTTTATGCTGCGGGACGAGGGCCCGGGCTTCCCCTTCTTCCTGCCTCGAGGCATGGTGCTGAAAAACGCCCTGCTGGAGTACTGGCGGCAGGTGCATAAGCGCTACGGCTATGTGGAGATTTCCACGCCTATTATGCTGAACCGCCAGCTGTGGGAGCGCAGCGGCCACTGGGACCACTATAAGGACGACATGTATACCACAGAGATTGACGAGACCACCTTTGCCATTAAGCCCATGAACTGCCCGGGCGGCATGCTGGTGTACCAGAGCGAGCCCCACTCTTACCGAGAGCTGCCTATGCGGGTGGGAGAGATCGGCCTTGTGCACCGCAACGAGCTCTCTGGCACCCTGCACGGCCTGTTCCGGGTTCGGTGCTTTAACCAGGACGACGCCCACATCTTCATGACTCAGGACCAGATGGGGGAGGTAATTCAGGAGACGGTGCGGCTCTTTGACGAGGTGTACTCCACCTTTGGCCTAAGCTATACCATTGAGCTCTCCACCATGCCCAAGGACCACATTGGCACCGTAGACCAGTGGGAGCGCAACCAGGACATCCTAAAGGAAGCCATCACTGCCATGGGTAAGGACTACGTGGTCAACGAGGGCGACGGGGCCTTCTATGGCCCCAAGCTAGACTTCCACATTGCCGACAGCCTGGGGCGCACCTGGCAGTGCGGCACCATTCAGCTGGACAGCCAGCTGCCCGAGCGCTTCCAGCTGGAGTACACCGGCGAGGACGGCCAGAAACACCGGCCCGTGATGATTCACCGGGTGGTGCTGGGCTCCATCGAGCGGTTCATCGGGGTCATCACCGAGCACTTCGCGGGCAAGTTCCCCCTGTGGCTTAGCCCAGTGCAGGCCGTGGTGCTGCCTATTTCAGAGCGCCACCACGCCTATGCCAACGCCCTGACCGCCGAGCTGGAAAAGGCCGGCCTGCGGGTGGAGTGCGACCTGCGCGCCGAGAAAATTGGATATAAGATCCGCGAGGCCCAGGTACAGCAGACCCCGTATATGCTGGTGGTGGGAGATAAGGAAATTGAGACCGCCAGCGTCTCGGTGCGGCACCGGAAGGACGGGGACCTGGGGTCCATGAGCGCCGGGGAGTTCATGGAGAAAGCGAAAGAGGAGATCAAGAGCCTGGCTATAAAGTAAAAAGGGAAGAAAAAGACGTGCCGGGGGGCAGAAGAGCCCTCCGGCACGTTTATAGTTGAAAAGGATCGCCAGTGAGAAAGGGTCCAGGGAATAGGTTCCCTGGCGAGGTCCAGGGCGAGAAGCCCTGGCCGCCGGAGGCGACCTTGCCCTTGGCGGCGCGAAGAGAGAAAGAGTGGGTCCCCAAACCCGACCCCCGGCCCACCCATGAAAAAAGGGCCCCCCAGTGAGCGCCGCCAAAAAAGCAGCGCCTTGTAAAAATCAGCGAAGCGAGATTTTTACAACAGCGGCCCCCCAGCCCCCAGCCCCCAAGAGAAGCGCCCTTATCCCCAAAGCCCGCCGTGCGGTCCTGCCGTTGGGATAAGGGCCCGCCCGGGGAGGCTTTCTGCTGGCGGTCCGCTGTTTCGGTGGGTGTCTGCCTCTGGGGAGCTGCTCTGGTGGCGGTCCGCTGTTCCGGAGGGTGTCTGTCTCTGGGAAGCCGATCTGCTGGCGGTCCGCTGTTTCGGTGGGTGTCTGCCTCTGGGGAGCTGCTCTGGTGGCGGTCCGCTGTTCCGGAGGGTGTCTGTCTCTGGGAAGCCGATCTGCTGGCGGTCCGCTGTTCCGGAGGGTGTCTGTCTCTGGGAAGCCGATCTGCTGGCGGTCCGCTGTTCCGGCTTTGCCGGAAAGCGCTGCCTTCTGGGGAGCGGCGCTTGCCTGGCGGTTCCGTTTTTTCATGGGTGGGCCGGGGGTCGGGTTTGGGGACCCACTCTTTTTCTCTTCGCGCCGCTTAAGGTCAAGATCAAGACCGTGGGACTCTGTCCCACACTCTGCCGGGGGAAATAATTCCCCCCGGGCCCCCCTTCTCGCTTCGCGTACTTCTGTTTTCGCCTGGTTTCTTACTCCGCCGCGTTTCCTTTATCTTCAAACAAATTCTCTCGGGTGATATTCTTCAGCCACTTCCCGCTGCGGTAGTGCTTAATCACCCACGGCCACTTTACAAACTCGTCTGTACACAGCAGAAAATACACCCACAGCACCGGCAGTTTGAACACAAACGCCGCCAAAAACCCTAGCGGCACCGCATAGACCCACATATCAATAACATCGCAGATCAGCCCAAAGCGGCTGTCGCCCCCCGCCCGGAACGCCCCGGCGATTAGGGTTGTGTTCACCGCCGCGCCCATGACGTAGTAGCTGTTGATCAGCAGCATCACCCCCAGGTAGCCCAGGGCGGTCTGGGTAAAGTCCCCGCTGCCCGCATACATCAGCACAAAAGGACGGGCCGCCAGGATAATCAGGCCCCCCACAGCCCCCGCCGCCACAGTCAGCCACAGCAGCCGCCTGCCGTCGGCCCGGGCCTCTTCCAGCTTGCCTTCGCCAATCTTCTGCCCCAGCAGAATGCCCCCGGCGCTGGCCAGGCCAAAACAGAGGATGGTGCCGAAATTGCGCACTACTGTGGCCAGCGAGTTGGCTGCCACCGCGTCGTTGCCCAGGTGGCCAATGATCACGGAATACACCGAAAAGGCCAGGCCCCACACCACATCATTGGCCATGGCGGGCAAAGAGAGCCTGATAAAGTCCCGGAACAGGGTTTTGTTGTTCACAAAGATAGCGCCCAGCCGCAGCTTTACCTGCTTAGAGCGGGCTGAAACCACAAAGCACAGGCCCAGCTCCACCAGGCGGGAGAGAGAGGTAGCCAGGGCCACCCCCTCCACGCCCATTTTTGGCGCGCCCAGCCAGCCGAAGATAAACACCGCGTTCAGCACCAGGTTCAGCCCCACGGCCACGCTGTTCAACACTGTGCCCACAGCCACCCGGCCCACGCTGCGCAGGATAGAGATGTACACCTCGGTAACGCCCCAGCACAGGTAGCAAACGCTAAGAATGCGGATATATTTTGCGCCCAGCTGAATCAAATCCTGGTCGTCGGTAAAAATCAGCATCATATACCCTGGCACCGTTAAGGCCAGAACCGCAAAGGCCAGGGCCACAATTAGGGAAAAGCGCAGGGCGATGCCCTGGACCACCTCAATGGCACGAAAATCCTTTTTGCCAAAATACTGAGCGCAGAGCATGGTGGCCCCAGTGCCCAGGCCATAGAACACCATAAAAAGGATGTGGGCGTACTGCCCGGCCAGGCTGACCGCGGAAATGGCGGACTGGCCTACAAAATTCAACATGATTACGTCCGAAGAGCTTACCGCCGCGCTAAGTAGGTTTTGCAGCACAATGGGCGTAACCAACTTGACAATCTGCCCGTAAAAGGGGCTTGCAGGTTTTTTCATGATACCAATACCTTCCCTTATTTCACATGTTCCTACATAGTATCATGAAGGCGAGAGATTTACAAGATGATTTTTTTTAGGGGGAACAAAATCCCCAAGAAAGAACCTGGCCCCAGGGGCAAACCGTAAAGGTTTTCTCCTCACCCCAGCCGCACCGGCTGCCGGATCACTGTCCTTAGCCGCTCCGGCCTGCATTTTCGCGGGTCGCTCAGGTAGATCTCATGGTGATACCGCCCGCCCCCCTGGTCCAGCGCGTACCCCTGGCCCTGGACAAAGGCCCCCATTTTTTCCAGTGTGGCGGGTTCGTTGTCATAGGGCCCCAGGTGCATACACTGCACGCAAAGGCCCTCGTCATAGGCAAAGAATTCCGCCCGAGAAAAGTCCCCGCCCTTCTTCGCCTGGGCCTCCTCCACAGCCCAATCGAACTCCGCCCGGGTCACAAAGTCCGGCAGGCGGATCATGGAAATCCACTGAAAGTCCTCCTTGCGGGCATAGTCGATCCCTGCCCGGCCCTCTTGCCACCAAAGGCCCTCCAGGGGCGGGGCCACATAGTCGAAGTACCCCTCTATTCGGTGGCTGCCCAGCTTGCTCATCTTAATGGTAAACACCACGCCGTACAGCAGACCCATGGCCTCTTTGTACGGGCCGTCCTCCCGGTTTGGGTCGCCCTGGCCCCGCACCGCCACAAAGCGCATGGGCGGTACGGTCACCAGCCCCGGCTGGCTCTTGGGCTGGTAGAGCTCCTTATACTCTTTTTTATAGTCAAAGGCCATGCCGCTTTGCCACCCCTCTCAAATTCCCCATCCGCTGGGCTATGTTTGCCTCAAAGGCCTCGTCCGAAAAGCTGGGGTCCCGGGCGGCCCGCCAAATGGCGCAGGGGGCCTCGGGACAGGCGGCGCAGGTGGCCAGCTTTTTCTTCTGCACCGAGCAGGCGTAAATGGGGCAGGGCTTTCCGGCAGGGGCATGAAAGACCTTTCCATCCACTGCCGTGCAGCCCGGACACATGCTGCCAAAAGCGCTGCACTGGCCGCAATCTGTTCCGCAGCAGCTAAGGCCCAAAATTTCCCGCTGGCGCTTTTTGGAAAAGCCCCCCAGCACCAGGGCATAGGATTTGTCCAGCATATCCTTCAGCAGCTGGTCCGGCACCGCGCCGTCTGGCTTAATGGAATTCCAGTGCTGCTTATTCGAATAGTATCCGGGCACCACGTCCTCATATTCCTTTCGGTAGAACTCCCCCTCCATAGGCTCCAGCTTCAGGTTGATGTAGTAGGGCACGTCGTTTTCATCCAGACAGACAGCGGCGAACATTTTGCCGCCCACATGGTAACGGACCCAGTTCCAGCTCTCCTGCAAATCTTTGGTGACGCCCCGTTTTGCCAGCAGGTATTGGTCCAGCCAGGTATAGCGCATGGTAATTCTCCTCTCTTTGGGGTACAAGTTTCCCCCAGACCCCTGCCGCGTTCTGCGGCTTATAATCCTTTTTCTATATTCTACCACCCTATTCACGACAGCAGTATGTCATGAATCCAGATATTTTTCTCGTATTCCCTCCGCAAAGGCCAGCATATCCCCCCGCAGCGCCGCTGGTTCTAAAAGCTCTGCGCCGGGGCCAAAGGAGGCGATCCACTCCACCAGGTTCATCCGATTGGTGAACCCAGCCGAGAACAACAGGGTCCCCTCCGGCTCCTCCACAAAGCTGGCGGGGCCGAATTCCTCCACCAGCCGCCACCGGTATTCCGGGGCGATCCGGGCCTTGACCTGGTAGGTCTCTGGAAACACCCTCTGGTCCGAAAGGTCCGGCAGCGGAACCCGCCGCTTTTCAAAAGGCTCTTCCAGGCCCAGGCCGGTCATTCTGGCCAGCTTGAAAAGCCGAAAGTCCTCCCGGTCCTGGCACCAGCTCCACAGGTACCAGCTGGCCCACTGAAACACCAGGTCATAGGGCTCCACCCGCCGCTGGGACTGGCCCTTGGGGGCAAAGTAAGTAAAGGAGACCTTGCGCCCGGCCTGGATGGCCTGATGAAGCAGCTCAATTTTTGGGGCCAGGTCCGCCTTGTACCAAGAGGAGAGGTCAATGAGGATATGCGTGGAGAGCATTTGGGCCGAACCCGCCGAAAGCTTTTCCATCAGCTGGGCGTAGCGGTTGGTCCCGCTGACACTGTCTAGGCTCCGCAGCCCGGCCAAAATGGCCTGCATGTCGGCTTGGCTTAGCAGGGCCCGGTCTATTTTGTACCCCTCCATAATGGAGATTCCCCCCTTTGGGCCCACTTCTGTTACCAGGGGAATACCCGCCATGCTAAGGGCCTCTATATCCCGGTTAATCGTGCGGCGGGACACCTCGAACACCTGGGCCAGATACGGGGCGGTCACCTTTTTCTGCTGCAATAAAATAGACAGAATTCCAATCATCCGGTCCAGCTTCATGGGGGACTGCTCCTTTCATCCACGCAAAGGCGCTGCACAAGTATAGTTGCCAGCCCTGGTAAAACCAGCCCAGGGACATAATTGGAGTTTTGGACAAAAACAAAGATGACTGTCTTAACACAAAATGTGTCAAAACAATCATCCTTAACTTGGTGCAGGTAACAGGACTTGAACCTGCATGAACTTGCGCTCATATGGACCTGAACCATACGCGTCTGCCAATTCCGCCATACCTGCGTACCATTTGCTGGGCTATCGCCTCAACGAGGACTATTATAGCACTCCCCGCGGAAATTGTCAATAGGTTTTTTTAGAGATTTTTTGCAGCGTAGGTTGTAATATTAAATGCGAAAGAACACGAAGCCCCCAAAGCGGGGCGGGAGAGTTCTTCCGCATTTATTTTTTATACCATGAAGCGCGGAAAATGTCAATAAGAGGGGTGAAAGCATGGCGGGGAAGTATAAATACCTGACGTTTGAAGATCGGCAGAAAATCGAAGTATGGCACGCCCGCGGGGATCGCCCGCTTGAAATGGCCGCGCGGCTTAAACGGGTTTTCCGCGACTTGGATAAAAATAAATTGCAGACCGTGGAAAGCTTGATAAAAAACGCCGCGTTGGTAGATGTTTCGCTGGAAGAGCAATAAGAAATGCTCAACGCCGAGGGTTGCACCGTCGAGAATCAGAAGGGGAGCGACGCAGTAAAAATCTATACTGCAATGACGAAAAATTATGCTTCGGTCATAAAGCAGCTAAGCGGTTTTGTGCCGCTTGAAAAGAAAAAGGAAAGCCGCTTGCAGGCGTTACGGGACGAATAAACGCCGTTTGCAAACAAGCCCTACATTTCCGAATATTTTTCAGGCGGGAAAAGATTCGGTTGGCAAGTGGGTTTGGCCGATTTAAGCCGCACCCCAAAAAAATAGCCCTTGCGGTTTGCCTTATAAATTGCTATACTAAAAATATGGGCCCGCGGGCCTTTGGGCCATATTTTTGGAAAACCCCATATTATCATGAAATGAGGTACATCACAATGTCTGTCACCGCAACCTTTTACGACCACGTTTTAGACGCCGCCCGCCAGGAGAAGATTTCTATGGCAGAGGCCCTGGCCGAAACCCGGGCCATGGGCTTCACCCTGCTGGAGACCTCCTTTACCAATGTCCAGGGCCGGGTGCGGGAGGCGGGCCGAGAGCTCTCTGCCGCGGGGCTGGGCATTTCCGCCATGCCTGCCTTTTTCAACTTCGGGGTGGACCCGGACGTGGAGAAACAAGCCCGGCCGGTGATTGACGCGGCCAAAGAGCTGGACGTGCCCACCCTGCTGGTTATCCCGGGCTTCATCCAGGAGGACCAGGGAGACCCCGAGGCCCAAACCCTGGCCATGATTGACGGCGTAAAGCGGCTGGAAGAGCTGGCCGCCCAGGCGGGCCTGGGCATGACCATGGAGGACTTTGACGGTATTGCCGCGCCTTTTTCCACCAGTGGGGGCATGCTGCGGTTTATAGAGGCCTGCCCCAGCCTGACCGCCACCTTTGACACCGGGAACTTCCGTTTTATGGCCGAGGACGAGCTTTCCGCCTACCAGGCCCTGCGGGGGCACATTGCCCACGTGCACTTAAAGGACCGGGCACTGGCCGCGCAGTTCGGCCAGGACATTCTGCACGCGGTAGACGGCGTGGACCTGTACCCCTGCCCAGTGGGGGCGGGGAGCATCCGCATTCCGGAGATTTTGGACCTGCTGAAGGCGGACGGTTACCAGGGCATCTATACAGCGGAGCACTATGGCGCGGACCCCATGCTGGAATGCCTGCGCCGCTCCGCCCAGTGGCTAAAGGAGCACTTGGCATAAAAAAGGCAGCGCAAGCGCTGCACCGTTAGCCGCGGGGGCGTTCGCTCCGGCTCACTCGTCGGTGTAAACCGTTAGCCGAGCCAGCGCGTTCCTCTGGACGCTTCCGGGGTGGGCTCTCTTTATATCTCTCTTTAGCCAATACGGGCCCCACTCCATCGGCCCCTGTCCGCGCCAGCACAAGCGCTGGACTAACGTCGCGGAGGCGTTCGCTTAGGCTCACTCGCCAGTGCGAACCGCCAGCTTAGCCAGCGCGGGTAGAGGCCACACATCGCCGGAAGCGCCCAGAAAAACGCGCTGGCTATGCTAACGGTTACCACCCAGGGAGGGCGTAGCTTTGCCCGGGGAAGGTCGCCAGTGGCGACCGTTCTGACCCGACCGAGTCCAGCCGATTTCATCGGCAGACGAGACCTCCGCGACATTGGATGCAACGTCACGTTGCTGTGTTGCGTGTTGCGGTGTGTTGCGGCTTTTACCTATAGTTATAACAATATACACTTTGTACACGACTTTATAAAACACCGTAACACAACACAACACGCAACACATCAATGGCAGTGTGACGCTGCCGGGGCCAAAGGGAGGGGGCCCGTATTGGCTAAAGCAAAAAAGAAGGAGTCACGCCGGAAGCACCTAAAAAACCGCGCTGGCTGGGCTGGCGGTTTACACCGGCAAGTGAGCCGGAGCGAACGCCTCCGCGACTAATGGTCCAGCGCTTGCGCTGGCTGGGTGCTGGATAGGTGACAAAAGTGTAAGATTCTGCTAGCCTTTTGTAAGCCGGTCTTATGGATTTTGTAAGAATGTGGGGGTATAATGGGGGTACCGAACAGGAAAGGATGCGTGAACCATGAAAAAGAAACGGACCGGCGTGAAAATTTTTCGAAACACCCTTTTGGTACTTCTGGCAGTATGTTTCTGCGCTGTCGGGGCCCTGGTTCTGCGGGGCTACGCCCTGTACACCCAGGCCCTGGAGGCCCTGCCCACTGCCCGGGCTGTGGAGCAGGTGCGGGCCAAAGAGGGCTTTACCCCCATTGGGCAGCTGCCCGCCACCTATTTGAACGCTGTGGTGGCCACAGAGGACCACCGCTTTTATGACCACGGCGGGGTGGACCTGATTGCCATTGGCCGCGCTGTCTATAACGACCTGCGCACCCTCTCCTTTGCGGAAGGGGGCAGTACCATTACCCAGCAGCTGGCCAAAAACCTGTACTTTACCCAGGAAAAGGAGCTGACCCGCAAGCTGGCCGAGGTCTTTATGGCCTGGAAGCTGGAGGCGGACCTGACCAAGGACGAGATTTTGGAGCTGTATGTAAACAGTATCTATTTTGGCAGCGGCTGCTACACGGTGGGAGACGCCAGCCGGACCTATTTTGAGAAGGACCCCGCCGCCATGACGGACTGGGAGGCTACCCTGCTGGCGGGTATTCCCAACGCGCCCTCGGTGTACGACCTTAACGAAAACCCGGACCTGGCCCAGCAGCGCCAGCGCCAGGTGGTGGGCCTGATGGTGAAATATAATGTGCTGGACCAGGACCGGGCCCAAAGCATTTTGGCCGGGGAGGGTGTTAGCCCTAAGGTAGAGCTATGCTTGGCCAGCTGATGGACCGGCTGCGGGAAATTACCCCAGAAGAACAGCGCATTTTGGCCGGGGGCGGGGTAGAGCAGGCGCTGTACGCCTCTGGCCGGGAGTTTACGGTGGACAGCGCCAAGCTGCTGGCCCGGGGGCAGCTGATTACCCTGCGGCCCCACACCCGGTTTGCGGCTTTTCCCCCCCACAGCCACAACTATGTGGAGATTATGTACATGTGCACAGGCAGCACCCGGCACCAGATTGACCATGGACTGGAGGTGGAGCTGGAGGCCGGGGAGCTGCTGTTTTTGAACCAACACGCCCGCCACCAGGTGGAGGCCGCTGGCCAAGAGGATGTGGGGGTAAACTTTATTGTGCTGCCCCAGTTTTTTGACTATGCCCTTACCATGACCGGCACGGAAAACGTGCTGGCCCGGCTGCTGCTGGACGGCCTGCGCCAGGGGGGCGGGGACCAAAGCTGCCTGCACTTCCACTGCGGGGAAATGCGGCCAGTGCAGAACCTGGTGGAAAACCTGCTGCTCTGCCTTTTCGCCCCAGGGGGAGGGCAGAAGATTGCCCAGGCCACCATGGGCCTGCTGCTAATGGAGCTGCTGGGCAGCCCCCAGGGGCTTTCCAAAAACACCCCAGGATATAACGCCGGGGTGCTGGCGGCCCTTGGGGAAGTGGAGGACAACTACCGGGACGCAGACCTGACCCGGGTGGCAGAGGAGCTGCATGTGTCCCTCTCTTACCTAAGCAGCAGCGTAAAGCAGGCCACGGGCAAGACCTTTAAAGACCTGTTGCTGGAAAAGCGGCTTAGGGTGGCGGCTGGGCTGATGAAGAGCACCAACCTGCCAGTGGAAGATATTATAGCGGCGGTGGGATATGACAATACCAGCTTTTTTTACCGAAAGTTCCGCCAGTACTACGGGGTCTCGCCCAGAGAGTGGAGAAAGGCCTAGGCGTAGGCTCTTCCGCTTTACTTGTGTCTCTGGGGTTTTGGTGCTATAATAGGAGAAGACTCGCCCCGCGCGTTCCCATTTTTCAGAAAGGACCTTCTCCCATGAAAAAACTCCTTCTCATTGCCACTGGGGGCACCATTGCCTCTCAAAAAACCGGGGGAGCCCTGGCCCCGTCCCTTTCCCCCCAGGAGCTTCTAGGCTATGTGCCGGACGCGGCCTCTTTTTGTCAGATACACGCCCTTCAGCCCCTAAACCTGGACAGCACCAATATTGCCCCCCAGCACTGGCTTTTGCTGGCGGGGCTTATTGAGGAAAATTATTACCGGTATGATGGGTTTGTCATCTGCCACGGCACCGACACCCTGGCCTACACCGGGGCCGCCCTGTCTTACCTGGTGCAGGGCTCTGGAAAGCCCATTGTGCTTACTGGGGCCCAAAAGCCCATTGACCAGGAGGACACCGACGCCCGCCAAAACCTGCTGGATAGCCTGCGCTATGCCTGCCTGGGAGACGGCGGCGTAGATATTGTCTTTGGCGGCCACGTCATTGCGGGCACCCGAGCCCGGAAAACCCGCACGAAGAGCTACAACGCCTTTTCCAGCCTGAACTTCCCGGACCTGGCAGAAATGCGGGGCCAGCGGCTGGTGCGCTTCATCCCTGCCCCTGCGCCGGGGCCCCTTACGTTTAGCCACCGGCTCAACAGCCGGGTGGTACTGCTTAAGCTGATCCCAGGCCTGGCCCCCGGGGCTTTTGCCGCGGCAGGGGCCCTGTGCGACGGCATGATTATTGAAAGCTACGGGGTGGGGGGCATTCCAGACGCCTACCTGGAGGAGCTGGACCGCCTGGTGCAGGAGGGCAAGACCATTGTAATGGCTACCCAGGTGCCCCAGGAGGGCAGCGACCTTTCTGTGTATCAGGTGGGCCACCGGGTAAAGGAGCGCTACCGGCTGCTGGAGAGCTATGACATGACCCTGGAGGCCACTGTGACCAAGCTGATGTGGGCCCTGGGCCAGTCCCAGAACCAGGAGGAGATTCGGCGGCTGTTCTACACCCCGGTAAACTTTGACCTGCTGCAATTGGAGTAGGGCTTGTTAGAGAAACCCGGGCGCTGCGCCCCCTGGCATAGCGGCGTCTTTTCGGCCCCAGCCGCGGCAGTTTTTTATTGAAAATAAAAGCCCCCAAGAGGCGTCTGCTCTTAGGGGCCTATTTTTTTGGGACAAAACACTGGGAAAAACCGATGGTTCGCGCGGTTTGTCAAATTTTCTGCCCGTCCCTATAGGGGCTTTTAGGCCTGTGGCGGTTCAGAGGGCTCCTGTGGCGGCGCGGGGGGCTCCACAACAGGGCTGCCGTCTGGGTATTGGGGGGCCTGCTGGACCTGCTGCGCCCCTGGCATAGGCGGCTGGCCATACATGGGCTCAACCGGAATGACCGGAACAGCCGGGGGATAGATCACCGCGTCCATTTCCTTGCGGTAGCGGCTAAGCAGCACAGAGGCCAGAATAAGCCCCACGGCGTTGGCCAGGGTGGCTACGGCGGACACCGGGGAGGTGAACAGGGCGAAGAAGCTGGCGAGGATGTTTAGCCCTGCCACAATGCAGTTCATGGCAATCAGGTAGCCAGAGACCCGGTTGTCCGGGGTGCCGGTCTGGGCGCTGATTTTCGTGCGGTTGATCATGCGGATAATGCTGGCCTGGTAGGTGATGGCCAGCACCATGAAGAAGCTGAAGAACAGGATGAATATCCCCAGCACCATCACAATGGCAAGAGCCACCTCTTCGACGCTGGAGCCGCTATAAAAGGAGCTGGAGCCGCCGTAAAGGGAACTAGATATGCTGTCAAGCCCGCCGCTGACAAAGAAAAGAACCAGGATGACGCCCACAATGACCAGCATCACGGTGACAAGGCACTTACCAATCATGCTGATATAGCGCAGCACCTTGCAGATGGTGAGGCCAGCGGTGGAGATGTTCCCGCTTTTTGTGCTGCGGCAGGTGCCGTAGTGAATCCACATAGCCACAGCCAGCAAAATAGTGGGGATGGAGCCCAGAATGGCCCGGGGGATGGAGGTGGAGTACATGGCGTCAATCAGGCTGCCCAAGGCTTCTACATCCAGGCCCATGGAATAGCCGTAGTAGTACAGGTTCATCATAACGTCTCCCATGGCTGCGGAGGACAAAATGGTGAACAGGGCGGAAACCGAGAACAGAATGGCTATGGCCAAAAACAGGCCGGAAGAGCCCAGGCGCTTGATGACATTCACCGCCGGGTTGGTGGACAGGGGCACGGCCCCTAGTATGGGTCCGGGAGCTTCAAAAGAGCAGGGACACACCGTGCCCTGCGGGATGTCCCGGCCGCATTTAGGACAAATCATTGAGTAATACCCTCCTATACTATGTATAAAGATGTTCAGGGAAGATTCCCTGTTACAATATATATTACAAGAAAGCGGAGAAAAAAGCAAATACTATTTTTTATGTGGTTATTTCTTTTTCAAAACTTTTTCCCTGGCCTAAAAAAACTGGACATCCTTTCCCATTCGTGTTATAATTACAAAATAGTTACAAACCTTGAAAGGAGATTTCCTGTTTTGACCAAATTATTCGCTTTTCCAAAGCGCCGTTTCCGGGCCGTGCTGTGCCTGGCGCTAGTTTTTTCTCTGCTGTGCCTGGGGGCGCCCCTGCCGGCCCGGGCAGTGCGCTTTTCCGACGTGCCCAGGGGCTGCTGGTACGAGGCCTCTGTAACAGAGCTGGTAAACCGGGGGGTGCTAAAGGGCACCACCCCCACCACCTTTTCCCCTGGGGGCACCCTGACCCGGGCGGAGTTTGCCACCATGCTGGCCCGTACCGCCCTTACCGAGCAGGAACTGGCCCAGTACAACTATAGGGGCGATTTCTCCGACGTGGCCCAGAACCGCTGGTATAATAAGTACATTAACTGGGCCTATGAGGCGGGCGTTATCAAGGGCCAGGGCCAGGGCAAGTTCGGCCCCGGCCGGCCGGTTACCCGCCAGGACATGGCCGTTATGGTGATGAACTTTGCCACAGCCACAGGCCAGGTGCTGCCCGCCCGGGTGGCCTCCGCCAGCTTTTCCGACTACGGCTCCATCTCCGGCTACGCGGCCTCCAGTGTGATGAAGTGCCAGCGGGGCGGAGTGATTAATGGCTACAAGGACGGCACCTTCCGGCCCAAGCGCACCGCCACCCGGGCCGAGGCCGCCAAGCTGTACGCTACCTTTTTGGACTATGTGGAGTCCGCTGGGTACAAGCTGGTCCACAAGCGTATAAATGGCACAGCGGTGGCCGCGGTGGAGTTTGACCCCAAGGACTTTACCCCTGGGGTGACGATGGGCCACAACTATGTGCGGGGCGGAGAAAACGTGACCTCTGTGATCAACCGTACTGGGGCGAAGATTTTGGTAAACGCCGCCTTTTTTGACATGTCCACCTATGACCCCTACGGCACCCACATCCAGGACGGAAGGCTGGCCACGGTGTACAACGATTTCTCCCCCGCCAAGTCTGCGGTGACCATGGATGGCGGCGGAAACTTCTCCATTGAAAACTTTTCTGTGGACATTTCCGCCACCCTTACCCGGGCTGACGGAAGCCAGTCTACCGTCAGCAAAGTGGGCTGCAACCGCTACCCCGCGGACCCCAAGGATGGCACCCGGATGGTGTTTACCCGGGAGTGGTGGGGCCAGAGCCTGGGCTTTGCCCCCAAATATGCCGCTGTGGTGAACCCGGACGGACTGGTGACCGCTGTCTATAAGGATACGGACGTCAGCCTGCCCCAAAGCGGCTTCGTGCTGGCCCAGCGGGGGGCCCGGGGCCCGGATGATGACTTTTTAACCACCGTGAAGGCCGGAGACTGGGTTGACCTGGAGATCTATTACAATGGCTCTAGCACCCAGGACATCCAGATGGCGGTGGCTGTGGGGCCCAAGATTGTAGAAAACGGACGGCCCTATGGCGACGAGAGCACCTACCGGGCCGAGGGCTTCCGGGACCCGGGCATTATCTACTATGACGCGCGGCGCGCGTGTGTGGGCATTAAGCCAGACGGCAAGCTGGTGATTCTGACCGCATACACGAACTTAAGCGGCCTGGCCAACATCATGGTGGCCATGGGCTGCGACAGCGCCGTGAACCTGGACGGGGGCGGATCGACCAACCTGTATGTAAACGGCGTGTGGCTGTATGGCCCCCAAAGCAGGCCGCTGAACAGCATCCTTTACTTTAGATGATGGGGCATCTGGGACTTTCCTACGTAGGAGCGGTGTATTTGGCCATGCTGTTCATCCCGAATATTTTGTGGAGCAGGACCCGGCCCAAGGACCATAGCGCCCAAAGGGAAAACTGGGTGCTGCGGGTTCTGGAGGGAGCGGGCCAGGCGGGGTGCACCTGCTGCGCCCTGGTGTTCAGCGACTTTAACCTGCGGCCCTTCTCCCCCTGGAGCCTGTGGCTGGCGGCCTCTTTTGCCCTGATGGTCCTGTACGAGCTGTGGTGGCTGCGGTATTTTAAAGGCCCACGGCGGCAGGCGGACTTTTATAGCAGTTTTTTGGGAATACCCGTGGCGGGGGCTACCCTGCCCGTGGGGGCCTTTCTGCTGCTGGGCATATATGGCCGGGTGATTTGGATGGTGCTTTCTGCCCTGGTGCTGGGGGTGGGGCATATTGGCATTCATCTGGGGCACTGGCGGGAGATGGAAAAATAAACCGAAGGACAGGAGCAGAGTGCTTCTGTCCTTTTTTCGTGGTTCTTTGGCAAAGGCTGCGCCCGGTGTGCGTGATCATTTGTCCATCTGATAACACTAGTACCCTGAGCTGTGAAGAAAGCTTCTGAACAATATTCTTCATTGAGGACCACAAGGAATGCAATGGGGTTTACTTTTTTGTTGACATTATTGTGTTGGCGTGATATAATGGAAAAAACTAGAAAGGGGGCGGCTTTAGAATAAATCACATTAGGAATTTGTTTTAAAATGAAAGGGAGTAATGTCGCATGAAAAAATGTTCGCTAAAGAAACGTTTCGCGTTGGCTGTTGCTGCGGTTGGTATGCTGGTAGCCTCGTTTACGATTCCTGCCGATGCGGGCAGCGAGTTTGCAGGCTGGAAGCTCTATAAAACGTTGACGTTCTATCCGTACATTTCCATTGGAAGTACTTCATTGGACCATTTTAATGAGGCTTTTTGGAATTGGAACAAGGAGAACAGCACCTACAAATTGAAGCGTGCAACGGCGCCTGTGCACTACAAGACAAACTTTTACGAACTAAATGACAGCAAAGATGATGGTACTAGCAGAGTGTACAAAGTATCCAATCCTCAAAAAGAAGCTCCTGGGTCAAGTTATACATTTCGAGATAAGACATCAGGAAGGATAGTAAATGCGGCCGCGATAAATCTAAACCCCGCCAGGCCCTTATCCAATGGAGCCAAAAAGGGAACCTACGATGTGTGGACGGTCTTTATTCATGGGGCTGGCCATGTGCTTGGTCTTGAACATCCGAAGGATTGGAGCACAGACTCTGTAATGAATGTATATCCAGTGGACACAATAAAGAGGACCTTGACATCTTATGATAAGGCCAAGATAAAACAATGATACAATTGATGAAGGAGGGACGGAAAATGAAGAAGAAACTAGTGGCGGCTGTTTTAACAGTGCTTGTGCTGTTAGGGGCGGCAGGCTTAGGCGTTATGTGGAGCGATACCCATGCGCTGCCTGTGGATGCAACAAAAGGCGTTCTTCCTATCGAGGATGAGGCTTCCACACCTACAGTGGAAGATGTGGCAAGCCAGGACCAGAACTCTTATGTAGTGGTGTCTGAATATGAGGCGGTATACACCACCGAGCAGCTGATGGACGAGTCCACCCTGGTGGCCCGGGGAACAGTGACAGAACAGTCCGAACCCTTTGTGGTGCGGGGCGTGGGGGAAATTGGCGAACAGGTGTTTACAGACTACACCGTGGAAATTCAGGAAGTGACAAGAGGTACGGAAAGGCCGGGGGATTTCGTAACAGTTCGCCTGGAAGGAGATCCGGCCGATACCTCCGTCGTCTATAGCAGCGCCCCGGTTTTGGAAACAGGCGGGGAATATCTGCTGTTTTTGCGGAAGTCTTGTATGGGCGGCGGCTTTAGCACCCCGGGGGATTATTACTACATTGTGGGAAACCGCCAGGGGGTTTACGAGCCGGAACAGTCCGCCGTAGCCCAAAAGGCCGCGCTGGGCCAGGAAGCCTTTGTTTCCCAGCGGCTTTTGCTCCACATGGATACAACGGGAAATGTCCCGCAGATCCGCCATAATAAGCTTAGCCCCCAAGAGATCAAGAATGCGGAAGAAAACGGCCAGGATATCGTAACCCTAAGCGCTTTACAAACCATAGCGCGAGCGGCAAGCCCTGTAGACGAGGACTGGAAGCGCCAAGAGGTAGAGGCTAACTATAAGACAAACCTGGAGACCGGTATTCTGACAGAAGAGGAATATAATACCTTAATGGCAGAGCTTAATCAATATGGAGAAATTATAGAATAAACTTTTCCGGAAAACCCGGGCGAGGAAGGCACATCTGGCCTCTTTCGCCCGGGTTCTATATTTAGACGGCATTTTGGCAGAGAGGGGGCCGTTGAAAAAATCTGTAGAATTATTTTGCCCCCAGGTATTGACATGTGGGCCCAAGCGGATATAATTTTCTTTGACCTGTTATTGAATACAGAGGAGATAGCATTTGCTTATGAAAAAATTTTCTTTCCTCCGGGCTTCCGCTGTTTTGGACTCCACAGGCCGCCAGGCCCTCATCTTGGCTGGGGTCAACGGCATTTTCTGGTTTGCCTGGTCCTTTGGCTGCTACCAGACCGTTTACCTACAGACCATCGGCTTTTCCGCTTCATCCATCGGCATACTAAACGCGGTCTCCTCTGGGGTGGCCATTGCCTCGGTCTCCTTCTGGGGCATGGCCAGCGACAAACTGGGGTCTTTGCGTAAGGTGCTGATTACGGTGCTGCTGGGGGGCGCGGGGTTATACGCCCTGGTTCCCCTGATCCCCACAGGGCTGGCGTTCTCACATATGCTGCTGCTCTGCTATTTCCCGGCCATCAATTTCTTCCGGGCCTCCATGTCCCCCTTTGCCGAAAATATTCTGGTGCGCAACTGCAACGAGCTGCGGCTGAACTTTGGTATGCTGCGCAGTGTGGGTTCGATTCTCTTTATGATCGGGAGCTTTGCTATTTCTGCCTGGCTGCCCAGCCTGGGGGTGGAGCATACCTTTTGGCTAACAGGACTTTTTATGCTGATTCCTGTGGTTCTTACCTTTTTCGCCAGGGAGCCCGCGGCTAAAAAGCCTGAAAAGACGGGGGAGGGACTGGGAAAAAAGAACTCCCTCAACCTGGGGGAGCTCTTTCAAAACCAGGCCTATGTGGCCTTTTTGGTGTTTGGCTTTTTGTTTTATATTGCCAATGCCTGCGAGGGCAATTTTATCCCCTACTTTATGAACAGCATCGGGGTGGACTCCCAGCAGTACGGGGTGCTTTTGGCGGTTCGGGCCCTTATGGAAGTGCCTTTTCTGCTGCTGATGGTCCGGCTGCGGCGGCGGCTGCCTTTGCGGGTGCTGGTGTTGGGGGCCGCGTTTTTTATGGCGCTGGAGTGCCTGGGGCTGGGGCTCATTGCCAATTCCCTGCCAGCCATGGTGGTGTTCTCTGCTTTCTATGGTCTGGGGAACGGCCTGTTTTTGGGCTCCTCCCTAAACTATGTGTATGAGCTGGCCCCCGCCCATCTCAAGGCCAGCGCCCAGGCGTTTTTTACGTCCGTGGCCTCGGTGGCGGGCATTTTGGGAAACCTTCTGGGCGGCATGGTGTTCGACGCCATTGGGGCCAAGCCCTTCTACCTGGCAGTGATGGCCATATACCTTGCCAGTATGGCAGTGTTTTTAGCTTCCTTTCGAACCAAAGGGAAAAAGGAGAGTCCCGCTCTCTAGGGCTCGTTTGCAAAAAGAACACGCTGTCTTTTTGCCCCAAAAGATCGCCTCTTCTTTCATGGCCAAAAACACAGCGCTTTCGATTTTTTTATATTTCTTTTCGAAACAGCCCCACCGCTACGTCGTTTACATTGGTGCCCGTGGCCCCGGTAAAGATCAGGCCGCCAATGGCCTGTAGGGCATGGTATGCGTCATTTTCCTGTAGCACTTGGGAAATGGAAAGCCCCTTTGCCGCCAACTGGGCCGCGGAGTCAAAGTCTACATAACCCCCGGCCGCGTCGGTGGGACCGTCTGTGCCATCGCTGCCCACCGAGAACACCGCCGCGCCTACCAGCCCATGGATGCCTTCTGCTGCGGCCAGGGCCAGCTCCTGGTTTCGCCCGCCCAGACCTTTGCCGGTAAGGCGAACCACGGTCTCGCCTCCGGCGATGAAGGCCCAGTTCTCTCCGTCTCCTCCATGGGTGCGCAGAATATTGGCCAAAAAGCTGCCTGCCTCTCTGGCCTGGCAGCTCAGCTGGTCGGTGAGCAGAAAGGTCCGGTAACCCAGCTGGGCGCAGGCCTGCGCCGCTGCGGCGCACAGCTGCCGCACGCTGCCGGTGATTTGGGTGGACACATTGTCCAGGGCCTTTGGGGTTTCCTGGTCCAACAGCGCCCAGGCGGCGGAAGAAAGTCCAAGGCCATATTTTTTTGCAATGGCGCGGGCTTGTTCCCGGGTGGAACGGTCTGGATAGGCGGGCCCGCTGGCAATCATGTCCAGGGGATCGCCCAGAATGTCGCTAAGGACCACGCTGAACACCCGGGCCGGGGCGCATGCCTGGGCAAAGCGGCCTCCTTTTACCCCAGAAAGGCGCTTGCGCAGGGTGTTTATCTCTACAATGTCCGCGCCGCAGGCCAGCAGCTGGGCGGTGATGTCTTGCAGTTCCTCCCCGGGAACCAGGGGCTGTTCAAACAGGGCGCTGCCGCCCCCAGACAGCAGAAACAGCACGGTGTCCTCTGGCCCCAGGCCGCGCACCAGGGCCAAGGCCCGCTCTGTGGCGGCAAAGCTGTTTTCGTCTGGCACCGGGTGCCCGGCCTCTAGGCAGAGGAGCCCTGGGAGCGGGCTTTTGACATGGTGGTACTTGGTAATCACGATCCCGGTTTCTACCTGATAGGGGGTGGACTCCAGGGCCTCTAGAGCGGCTTTTGCCATCTGCCACCCTGCCTTTCCCACAGAGACCAGCCGGATCCTGCCCGTTCCTGGGTGGAAGCTCTCCAGGGCCCGGGCCACGGCCTGGTCGGGCAAAACCCCCCGGATGCTGGCGGAAATAATGGCGTCCGCGTCCTGGCGAAGCCTGTCTCTCATAAAAATGCCTCCCCTGCGTTGTAATGATTTTTATCATATGTGGAGCCGGCCATCCGCCCCAGGGTAAAGGCCTCTGCTGCCCCTTGAATATTGCGGGCCGCAATGATTTGGTTCACCAGCTTGGCGGTATTGCCCGCGCCGATTTCCCCGCAGCGCACCACAGAACCCATAGCCGCCAGCTCCCGGGCCACAGCGGGGCGCACTTCACTTTTAGGCGTTTTTCCTAAAGGGCGTTGGGGTTCAACGGGCTTTCCCCATGAAAAACCGGCACGGCCCAAAAGGCTATGCCGGTTTTTTTGGAATCATTGGAAAACAGCTTTATGAACCTTGCCCTTAACAAGGGCGTTTATGCAGGGCACGGAATGTTTTTACTCGTGGTTTTCCGGCTCCTCGGGCTGGGCAGGCGCTACCGGCTCCTCTGCGGCGGGGGCCTCCACGGCCAGCTTAGCGCCGCATGTACTGCAATATTGGGCAGTGTTTGAACACTGCTTACCGCAGCAAGGGCAAACCAGCTTGTTCTGGCGGTCGCTCAGCTCCTTGGCAATGGCCATAGCCTGCGTTTTCAGCTCATCGATCTCTGTCATTTTACCCAGGGCCTCTGGGTCGGCGGCAATAGAATTCCGGCAGTTTTCGTAAACATACTGGCCCAGGCTCTCGTAGCGCTTGGTGATTTCGGCGTTGACCTCGGCCGCGCCAATGCGGAGCTTGGACACGTCCACAATTTGTCCGGCCTTGCGGCCCACTGCCTCGGCGGCAGACTTAGCATTTATCACAACGTCGTCAAAAATTCCCATTAGAAATCCTCCTTTATTAGGTTCACTTGATGTTTCTATTATAACAAGTTAACAGGGGAATGTAAAGCGCATTTCTCTTTCGAAATAATTAAGAATCCTTTAATTTTTTGCCCGTTAGGATTTTTGCCTTCTATATTAAAATTAAAGGGGTTCTGGACGCTTTCCCAAAAATTCCCGCAGCATCGAGGAATCCGGCACCAGGTCCAAGGGGATTGGCTCGAAACGCATCAGGCGGGACTCTAAATCTCTAGCTTTTTTATAATAGAGGCTGTCCGCGGCAATGGCGCGCAGCAGGGGAATGGCCAGGGTACGCAGGACACAGGGTTCGTAAATGTGAATAGAGTTTACTGTATAGTCCGCGCTCATACGATAAGGGCGGATATACCGGTTTTCTCCCTCCACCACCTGGGGCCACATGGAAAGGGTCAGCTCGGCCGGGGCGTTCCGAAATTGGATGTCCCGGACAATCCGGCGGACCAGGCGCAGGTCCCAGGGGGAGATCACTTCTCCATTGGCGTCCTTAATCTGCTGCTTTACGCTGACATATAGCTTTAGGCAGGCCTCTTCTGGCAAGTCCCGGGTAAAAATGGGGTTCAGCCCGTGAATTCCCTCCACAATGGCCACGTCCCTAGGCCCCAGCTCATATTGCCGGTCCTCACCTTCCGGGCGGCCTAAAGTAAAGCTGTACTGGGGCACAGAAAATTTTCCTGTGGCAAAAATATCCTGAAGGCAGGCGCAAATCCGCTTTTCATCAAGGGCGGCTACGGTTTCAAAATCCGCGCTGCCATTCGGCAGCCGGGGGACCCGGTCCGCGCCCAAGTAGAAATCGTCCAGAGAAATAATTACGGCCCGCACGCCAAAATCTCCCAGATAGTCCCGAAGCAGGTGGGCCGTGGTGGTTTTTCCGCTGCTGCTGGGCCCCGAGAGCATGACAATGCGTACAGGCGTCCGCCGCTCGGTGATGTTCCGGGCAATGTTACGCAAATGCTCCCGGTAGGAGCCCTCCACTTCCTCTACCATTTTGGCGGGAGAGGCAATGGCTGCGTCGTTGATCTGTTCCAAATGGTTAATATACTTAATATAACCGCTAGCAAAATTGCTCATAAAGCTCCTTGATGCCATCCTTTCTTTCCAGTATTTCGCCGAACCGGGAGATGTATTCGTAGGGATATTTAAAGTTAAAGCTGCGGGTTAAAGCATCGGAAAATGGGTCCTTAATTTTGCTGATGGCCCCGGCGCCGCAGGCGATTACCGTAAGGCTTTCGTCCATGGTATAAATGTTGTACCGGCATGCGGTGCCTGGCAGGGCCCACCCGGTGTTCTCCAAATTTCCTGCCATCCGGGTCTGCCGGTAGAGATAATAGGGTTCAAACCCCCAGGAAGAGAGCTGGTGAATGGAGTGGTCCACCATTTGTGCGGCTAAAGCAGAGCCCTTATGGGAGGAAAGTTCCTGGTTCACTACGATTTCCGCACTGCGCTTTAGCGCCAGGGAATGTACTGTAATATTGTTGGCCCCCAGCTGGTAAACACCGTCTAAACTTTTACAAAATCCTTCATAATCGTCCCCGGGCAGACCAACAATCAGGTCTGCATTAATATTGGTGAATCCAGCGGTATGGGCTAAATCAAAGGCTGTCTGCACATCCGCCGCGTTGTGCATTCTGCCGATATTCCTCAGGACCTGGTCGGACAAGCTTTGGGGGTTAATGCTGATTCTCGTTACCCCCGCCTTGCTCAGGGTGGCCAGTTTCTCTTTGGTGATGGTGTCGGGCCGTCCGGCCTCCACAGTGAACTCGGCGCAACGAGAAAGGTCGAAGTGCTGGGAGATCTCCGAGCAAAGGCTTTGAAGCTGCTCTGCGGATAAGGTAGTTGGCGTTCCGCCGCCTATGTAGATGGAAATTGGGGAAAGTCCCAGCTGCTTGGCCAGAGAACCCACGTGACTTAGCTCAGTGGAGAGTAATTCAAGATATTGTGGAATCAACGCGCCCGCCCGCTGGATATCTTGTGATACAAAGGAACAATAGGAGCAGCGGGTGGGACAAAAAGGGATGGAGACATAAAGGCAAAAGTCCCGGGGAGTGAGAGCGGACACAGGCTCCAGCTGGGCAGAAAGTGTGCGTTTTGCCAAGTCCGCCTTGGCCTCGCTCACGGACCATTTCAAGCGCAGGGTATCAAAGCCCCGCTGCAAACTAAAATCCTTTGGTCCCTGGCAGCACATACGCAACAGCTTGATGGGGTGTACACCGGTGAGCATCCCCCAGGCGGGCTGTAGGCCAGTGAGTTTGCAAAGTGTTTGAAAAAGCAGCCGGGTTACGTCATACTCGCAAAGATTTAGGGCCTGACAGGCTGCGCTTTCCACTGTTTGGCCATCGCTGGCCCGCACCTGGCAGGCATCAAAATTGTTTTGGTGGGATACCGCCACCCAGGCCCAGGGTTCGCCCGCGGGCTGTTCGGGCAGGCTGGTTACCCGCACCGGGCTATAGGGGAAGAAGAGCCGGCACAAATTTTCACATTCGTACCGATAGGAATGCCCTGTTAACCAAAGCTTCAAAAAAACCACCCCAATCATCTGCGAAAACGCACAAGTGAAATTTGCCAAAAAATTTAGAAAGTTAAGTCCTGTCAATAGAGAAAACGCCCCGGACACGAGAGATTTTCTCAATAATATTATGAAGCTGCGGAAGCCCGCTGATGGAAATGGTAGCGGAAATCACCGCGTTTACGCCGCCCTTTTCCTGCCGGCAGTTCAGAGAATGGATGAAAATATTCATGCTTGAAAGCTGCTGGGTTACGTCGGCCAGCAACCCGGCCCGGTCCAAAGCAACAATATGCAGGGTCGATTTGAAGTCATCCTTCACCTCTCCCTCCCAGTGGGCGCTCACCCACCGGTCCGGTTCCGGGCAGTCGGTCAGGTCCTGGGGCACGTTGCGGCAGCATCTTTTGTGAATGGATACGCCAAAGCCGCGGGTGATGAAGCCCACGATCTCGTCCCCGGGCAGAGGATTGCAACACCGGGAAAGCTTGATAAGGCAGTTGTCCTGTCCTTCTACCAGCACACCGCTGGCTATTTTTTGCGGACGGGAGGGGGTGGGTTGGGGTGGAATATTTTGTGGATCAGAAGATCCTTTTGTCATTTTCTGGTATTCTTCCCGGACGCGGGGCATTACCTTCCAAAGCTGTATCCCGCCGTAGCCAATGGCCGCATACAGGTCGTCGGCGGTACTGCAATTGTGTCGTTTGCCCACGCTCTCTACCATGTAATGCATCAGCTCTGGTGTCATGGCCACGCCGCTGCGGCGCAGCTCTCGTTCCAGCTCACTGCGGCCTTCCACAATGTTTTCTTCCCGCCGCTCCTTTTTAAACCAGGCTCGAATCTTGCTTCTGGCCTCGCTGGTGCGCACCATGGTCAGCCAGTCCCGGTTGGGGCCACGGCCCACCTCTTTGCTAGTGAGTATTTCGATAATCTCGCCGGTTTTCACCTTGTAATCTAAGGGGACAATTTTTTTATCCACCTTGGCGCCTACCATTCGGTTGCCCACCGCGCTGTGGATTGCATAGGCAAAATCGATGACGCTAGACCCTTGTGGCAAATTGACCACATCCCCTTTGGGTGTAAAGACGAAAACCTCCTCTGGGATCAGATCGCTTTTGATGGAATGTACCAAGTCGGTAACATCCTCTGTGTCCGCCTGATTTTCCAGCATTTGCCGGATCCAGGCCAGCCGGTCATCCAAGGAACGGTTGTCGGCCTGCCGGGCAGACATGCCCAGCTTATACTTCCAGTGAGCGGCAATACCGTACTCGGCGGTTTGGTGCATCTCCCAAGTGCGAATCTGCACCTCAAAAGGCACCCCAGCCTTTGTAATCACTGTGGAGTGCAGGGACTGATACATATTAGGCTTGGGGGTTGAGATATAATCTTTAAAACGGTTGGGCAAAGGTTGAAACATATCGTGGATAATGCCCAAAACATTATAACAATCTTCAATGCTATCCACAATGACGCGAATAGCAAAGATGTCATAAATTTCCTCAAAATCTTTACCCTGTATAAACATTTTTCTGTAAATACTGTAAATGCTCTTGACACGGCCCTCAATAAATACACCGGGAATTGCGGGGCGAATCCGAGTTTTGATCTGCTCTCGCAGCTGGTCGATGAACTGGTTTCGAGTGTCGCTTCGCTGGGTCAACAGGTCGTCGATTTCCTGGTAGGCGGCGGGGTCCAGGTATTTTAGGGAAACGTCCTCCATGCTTTCCTTGACGGTGCGGATGCCCAGACGATGCGCAATGGGTGCATAAACTTCCAGGCATTCTCGGGCTTTATCCCGCTGTTTTTGGGGAGAAACAAATTCCAAAGTGGAAAGATTATGCATCCGGTCCGCAAACTTAATAATGATGACCCGAATATCTTGGGCCATGGCCATCAGCATTTTACGCAGATTTTCCGCTTGCTCTTCCTCTCGGGATGAGAAGGGGATTTTGTCAAGTTTGGTCACGCCGTCAATGAGCAGAGCCACATCCTGGCCAAACATCTGGGAGATCTCTTCCAGGGTGCACTCCGTGTCCTCCACCACGTCGTGAAGCAGGCCGGACACAACAGATTGTGTATCCATGCCTAAATCCACCAAAATAGAGGCAACAGATAGAGGGTGAATAATATATGGTTCTCCCGAGCGGCGCTTCTGGTCCCGATGCATCCGGTCAGCCAGCCGGTAGGCCTGGCCAATGAGGACCCGGTCATAGTCCTTTCCGCTTTCCTGCACGATACTTTGTAGCTCTTCATAGCTGCTGATCTGCCGAACGACTGGCATAAAATCGCCCCCTTGATAAGGAAATAAATGGGATGATGTACAAAAACTTTTTTGTCGATTATACCGGCTCCGCATTCTCTTTGTCGCCTAACTGTAGCAGCGGAGAGGACATAATATCCACCTTTTCATTGGTCTTAAAAAGTTCGGCACGCAGCCGGTTGCGGTCGAATTGAAATATAGCCAAACCGCGCTCTTGAAAAATGTCTAGAGAAAGCAGCAGCTTTCCTAAAAGAATCTGCTGGGAAAGCAGCTCATATAGTAGGGTCTCTATATCTATCCACAATAAATGGTGCCTTTTTAGACATTTATAAATGGCTACCAGTTCCTCGCGGCTGGGGGGCAGCTCTTGGGCGGCAGGTGGGTTTTCTCCGCGCTGGACAGCTTCATAGGCCTGGCAGCTGTCCATATTTGCTCTGGCGTCTAGGCCGGAGCGCCGAATATCCCGTAAAATTAGGCTAAGCTGTTCCACTCCCCGGTAGGTATTCAGGTCCATATTTAGGGCCAGGTCGACAACAGCCCCTACTGGATACGAAAAATCTTTGGGCGCTACACCGAAGCGCAGGCATTGAAACGTGCAGCCGTCTTTGGCACAGACCAGCTTTGTGTGGCTGTGGCCAGCCCCCAACGGAAGGAGGTCTTGAATGGTTACGCCAAAAACACCGAAAACCGGCTGGGCGTTTCCGCAGCCAAAGGGCTCTAAAGGCCGCAGAGCCTGGGCATTCTCCAGGGTCAATTGGTGAGGCTCCAGGCAGCAGTCCAGACTTAGCTTAGGCAAAGGCATGGACTGGGCGTGGCTTTGGGCATACTGGTTTACCATTTCCCGGAACTTGGCCACATGTTCCTGGGGCATGGTCACCCCGCCGGCCATGGGGTGGCCGCCGTATTGGGTAAGCAGCGGGGCGCAAAACTGTATGGCGTCAAACAAAGAAAAGCCTTCTATGCTGCGCCCGCTGCCCCGGGCCACCCCGTTGTTTACAGAGAGTACAAAGCAGGGCTTGCCGTAGTACTCGGCAATACGGGCCGCCACAATGCCCACCACCCCGTGGTGCCAGCCCCGGCCAGCGGCCACAATGATTCTGGCATGGCGGACCTGGGGTGTTTTCTCTATCCACCGCACCACCTGGCTAATGATCTGCTGCTCTACGTCCTTCCGGCGGGCGTTGTCATTTTGCAGCTCCGCAGCTAAAGCCTCGGCCGCGGCTTTGTCCTGGCAGGTAAGCAGACGGACGGCCCGGCTGGCAGATCCCATGCGGCCGGTAGCGTTGATACAGGGCACCAGGGAAAAGGCCAGGCCGGTAGAGCTCATTTCTCCTTTGGTCAGGCGGAGCAAAGCCTCCAGCCCGGGGCTGTGGCCAGCGCCATGGTTCTCCATGGTGAGAAGTCCCAGACGCACAATAGACCGGTTTTCTCCAAAAAGAGGCACTACGTCGGCAATGGTTCCAATGGCCGCCAGGCCGGAATATTTTTCCATGGCGTCCAGTTCGGTCCCCTGAGAAAGAGCCGTTACCAGCATAAAGGCCAGCCCGGCTCCAGAGAGTTCGCGAAAGGGGGAGTCATCCCCGGGCTGGTGGGGGTCCACCAGAGCGCAGGCTTTGGGTAAGCGTTGGTGGGGTAGGTGGTGGTCTGTAACCACCACATCCAGGCCCAGCTCGTTGGCGTAATCAATTTCTTCCACAGCGGAAATGCCGTTGTCCACTGTAATAATCAACTCTACGCCCTCTCGAAACAGGGTGAGAATGGCGTCTTTGTTCAGCCCATAGCCGTCGTCCCGAGGAGGGATATAAAAGCTAACCCGCCCACCCACGGACTTTAAATAGGTATAGAGAATGGCGGTGGCGGTTACACCGTCCGCGTCATAATCGCCATACACCGCAATATTTTCATAATTTTTCAGGGCTTCCTGAACGCGGTTTACTGCCCCTGCCATGCCCTTAATGGTAAAAGGGTCGGAAAGAGATTGAGGACTTAGCAGCTGCCGGACCTTTTCCGGGGTATCAAACCCACGCAGCTCCAGCAGCTGGGCCAGTAGAGGGGAGAGGCCCGGTGGGGCGGCAAAACTGCCGGAAGCTTCCGAAACGGCCCATTCGCGAATAAACAAAGCGTACCTCCGCACAAAATGTATATATAAATATACTATACCACAATTTATCGTGGTTTGCAATAGCTAATAATAAATATTATTATATCGATACAGGCCAGTGCCCGTACCCTGGGGTGCTGGCCGCTGGATTACCTCTCAAAGTCCAGGCATTGACAAGCGTTGGGGAAAACTGTATGATAATACTATAAACCTTAGAGAAGAGAGGTGTTTTTATGTCTGATGTTTATAGCCGCGTCCAATCCTGCGTTCAGGACATCCGCAGGGTCACCCGTTTTGTGCCCCAAACAGCCCTGGTGTTGGGGTCGGGCCTAGGGGGTTTTGTGGAGGAGATGGACGTAATGGCACAGGTGGACTACGCCCAGCTGGCGGGGTTTCCGGTGTCCACCGTGCCGGGCCACCAGGGGCGTTTTGTGTTCGGCACGGTAGAGGGGCGGCCTGCGGCGGTGATGCAGGGCCGGGTCCACTACTATGAAGGATACTCCATGGAGGATGTGGTGTTGCCCATACGGGTGCTGGCTGCCCTGGGGGCAAAGGAACTGCTGCTTACCAATGCCGCTGGGGGCATTACCCCAGAACCCGGAGACCTCATGCTGATTACTGGCCAAATCGCCAGCTTTGTGCCCTCGCCCCTCATTGGCCCCAACGAGGACCGTCTGGGCCCCCGCTTTCCGGATATGAGCGGGGTATATTCTCCCGTCCTGTGCCAGCGGGCCCGAGATGCCGCCGCGGGGCTGGGGTTTGAGTTGAAGGAGGGGGTCTACCTGCAAACCACGGGCCCCAACTACGAGACCCCGGAAGAGGTCCGCATGTTCCGGCTGCTGGGTGCGGACGCGGTGGGCATGAGCACAGCCTGCGAGGCCATGGCCGCCCGCCACGCGGGGCTGGAGGTGTGCGGCATCAGCTGTATTACCAACAAGGCGGCGGGCCTGGGCGGTCGGCCCCTGGACCACCAAGAGGTGCAGGAGACCGCCGCCCAGGTGGGGGAGCGCTTCCGGCGGCTGGTGTGGGAATATTTACGGCAGGGGGAGGCTTAAAGGGGCGCACTGCCCAATAGAGATAGGAAACAGCCCGGCGGGGGAAAGGCCCCGCTGGGCTGTTGATGTACTTGGGTGGATTCACAACATGTAGTTACTGGGCTAATGATTTAGCCAAGCGGAACGTTTTTTCCATCTAGACGGATTCTGGCGGAAGCGTTTGAAATATTATATACGCTTGTACGGAAACCGCACCAAGTAACCGTGTTACCATTGACCGTATAATGGTATCTTTCACCGGCTCTTGCATTTTTGTGCCAGGCCAATGATTTGGGAGTTGGACCCGATAGATCTGTTAAACCTAAATTAATAGTGGTGCAGTTCTGCAAGCTTAAAACAGTTTCGTAAAACTCGCCAGTGACCCCTCTGATAGTTCCTGTAGTATAGAAATATCCGGAGATTACGCCCTCCTCATATTTGGGCACAGAAACTGTACCGTTAAACCGGGTGGTAAAGGTATCGCTAGATGTGGGAATGGCGGTTTCACCTATATCCACATCTGGTTCTGTAGGTACATCCCAATCGGGGAAAAGCTCACTAAACTTCGGCACCTCTTGATAGGTTTTTGACTCCTCATTCACGTTAACGGCATACACGCCGCCCTGGTCATCATACCATCCTTCCGCGCTGAAAATAACCTCATTCCGCGCGGCCAGAATCTTTTCCTGCTGGGCAGGGGTAGCCTTTTCAAAGTCCGCATAGGCCAAGGCCCGGGTCTTGGGGGCTACATCGATGCTGGCCAAAGAGGATTGCTTGGTTATGGGCGCGACCTTAGTGTAGCCCTGCTCGGCTAGGTCCTTCTCCAGCGTAGCCTTCAATTCCTCTTGGCTGGTCTTTACGGGCTCGGTCGCCTCCTCGGTGGGCACGTCCCAGCCGGGG
This sequence comes from Oscillospiraceae bacterium, assembly GCA_910574935.1. Taxonomy (GTDB): domain Bacteria; phylum Bacillota; class Clostridia; order Oscillospirales; family Acutalibacteraceae; genus Acutalibacter; species Acutalibacter intestini. The sequence goes on along the minus strand of CAJTCU010000002.1, from coordinate 300,423 downwards.
AACAGCTCGCTAAACCGGGGGCTGGATTTCCAGGTCTTGCTTTTGGGGTCAATTTTTGCGGAATACACCCCGCCCATATCGTCGTACCAGCTGTCAACCTGGAAGATGATCTTGCGGCGGGCGGCCAGAATCTTCTCTTTTTGGGCCGGGCTGGCGTTTTCCAGGTCGGAATAGGCCAAGGCGCTGACCTTGGGGTCGATTTTGGCTTTTTTCAGTACCTCGGCGGCAGTGGTCTTAATCTCGGTGTAGCCGGCGGCTTCCATTTCTTCCCGCAGGGCCTGCTCCGCCTTAGCGATAAAATCCTCATAATAGCGCCGTTTTTCCGCTGCGTCGTCAGTTTTTGCGAAAGCAACACTGGGCACGGCGGCAATGAGCAGCACGGCCAAGAGCATAGAAACAAAACGCTTCATGATTGTAACCTCCTAATTACTTTGTACTTCATGGGCATGCTGTGAATCCACCCTGAGTACAAATTTATTATATACCATTTATTGGTAAAAATCAACAAAAGAATTATTTTTCTTATAAAGAATCAAAAGTAAGCTAAAATAAGGACGTAATTCAATACATAATCAAACGCCCCCGGAAGGAGGAAAATCCCGCCGGGGGCGTTTGGTTTTACTCTATTTTTGCTGATACGGGCTTCCCGGCTGGCCCCAACCACCCAGGTCCTGGCCAAAGAGGTTCATATACCGCTCTTCTCCTGGGGCGACCACAGGCGCGGCCAGCCGCAGCCGGTCTATAAAGGGCAAGGCCTTGTCTGTCAGCCGCTGGTCTATTAGCACGTTGGCTATCTCGCACAAAAAAAGCGTGCTGTTTGCCTCTTGGCCATTGTCTCCCAGACGCCCTCTGGCCAGGGACTCTTCCTTTAGCACCCTTAACTCAAAGGATACGGGACTTTCCACAATAGTGGGTACTTTTAGCACCCGGCCGGGCTCCACGGTGGGCAGGTGTGTCATTTTTTCGGGCACATCCCGGCCGCTGGTGCAGCCGTAGTAATCGGCCAAGGGCAATAGGGGCTCTGTAACCAGGTTGGCGGAGAACACGCCGGTTTTGCGGATCAGGTCCTTGGTGGTTTTTTCTTCGCCAATGCAGGCCATTGTCCCCAGTTTGCCGTTGCCCTCTCCCAGCCAGCAGTAGCTAAACCAGCAGAACAGCCCAAAATGGGGCGTGCCGTTTTCTTCGTAGTTGCCATAGAGGAACAGGGCCTGGGGGCAGAAATCATTGCCCAGGGAGCCGTTTATTTTTGCCATGCGAATCACCTTTCATCTTTTGCTGCCGGAGCTCTGTTTCGCAGGTCTCCAGATTGGCCAAAACCTGGTCTAAGAGACCGTCCAGCAGGGCGGCGTCTTCTTGGGTCATGCCCTGGTAAAATAGCCGGTTCATCTCTTGAGAGAGCTGGTCATAGGTCTCTTGCAGCCCCCGGGCCCTGGGGGTTACAAAAACCAGTACCTGCCGCCGGTCGTTGGGGGAGGGGCGGCGGGCGATGAGCCCGGCGCTTTCCATATGTCCCAGCATGGTCGTTAAGGTGTTTTTTGCCAGCCCGGTTTTTTGCACCAGGGTAGAGATGGGCACAGCGTCCTGCTGCCAAAGTACATAGAGAATCGGCCCCTGGGGGCCGCTAAACTCGGACACGCCGCTCCGGGCTAAAAGCCGCTGAAAAACCCGGTCTTGCAGCCGCTTGACCTGCGAAATGAGAAACCCGGTTCTGGTTTCGATGAGGATCACCTCCTAAATATAGTACCATATAGAACTAATATTGTCAAGAAAAACAATTCTCTGCCTTGAATATACCATGGGGGACAGGCGGTGTCAAGCGGCGGCTACGCACAAATCCCCCGCAGCCACATATTATAGCAATAAGAACCAGGGGAAATCACCCCAAAAGGAGGAGATACTATGCCGGATAACGAAAGCCTGCCCGAGTTCGAGAGCCGGGATTGCTTTAAAGAGGCTGTGTGTATTGAGGCTATGAGAATCTATGATTCCTGTAGTGCCAAGGACTGTCTCGAAGACCTTCGGGTCCTGTTTCCTGCGGCCCGCCAGCCCATGATCGACGCCGCAACCAATGTGCGCATCAAGGACGTTTCGGTGATTACGGTCTATACCGACCTACAGCCCATCCCGTTTAATAAGGGCTTTTATTCGGTAAACATGACATTTTTCTTTGACGTCACCGTAGAGCTCTTTGGGGGGCCGGCTGCCTGCCCGGCGCCGGTCAGCGGTGTGGCTGTGTTTAACAAAAAAGTGGTGCTATACGGCAGTGAGGGCAACGTGAAGATTTTTTCTTCTACCCAGTGCGCTGAGGAGCCCGAACCCATTGACGACGCCCGTTCCCTGCCCAAAGCCACGGTGCAGGTGGCCGAGCCGGTGGCCCTTTCGGCCAAACTGTGCGACTGCTCCTGCCGCAACGAGCCCTATTGCCGCATCCCCGAGAGTATTTGCCAGCGCTACGGGGGAGAATTTGATTCCGCGCCCCAGCGGAACAATGTGTACGTAACCATTGGCCTGTTCACCATTGTGCAGATCGTGCGCAGTGTGCAGATGCTGATTCCCGCCTACGACTTTTGTGTGCCAGAGAAAGAGTGTGTGACCACCACAGACAATCCCTGCGAGCTGTTCCGGCGCATTGATTTTCCCACCAGCGAGTTTTTCCCGCCTCGGGTGGGGGACGTGAACGAGGGCGGCTGTGGCGGCTGCCCAGGTGGGCGCTAAAAGAGGGATTCCATAAAATAGAACAGCCCCCGGGCGCTTTGCCTGGGGGCTGTTTGCTTTATTCTATGCCTAGTACTCTGTAGTCCTGGGCCTCCACGGCCTCTTTCAGGGCGCTGTCCTCCAGGCTGTCGTTCAGGGTTACCGCCGCGGTGCCGGTTTCGTGGCTGACCTGGGCGCTTTCCACCTGGGGCAGGGCCTCCAGGGCCTTCTTTACCCGGGCCTCACAGTGGCCGCACATCATACCTTCAATCTTCAGGGTTTTTGTCATTGCGTGATCCTCCTTTAAAATGATAGAATCTTCCTGGCTGTCTTTCTGGATGGAATGACCGGGGGCCTGGTCTATACTATTATAATGATAAGAGCGCTGGGCCCCTTTGTGGTCTCGCCGCCCGTCGTACAGCTTAAACCAGTTCAGCCGCAGGGCGTTGCTTACTACGCAGAAGCTGGAAAGGCTCATGGCCGCCGCTCCAAACATGGGGTTTAGAGTTAGGCCAAAGGGGATGAACAGCCCCATTGCCAGGGGAATGCCCACGGTGTTGTAAAAAAAGGCCCAGAACAGGTTTTGGTGGATATTCCGCAGAGCGGCCCGGCTCAGGCGAATGGCGGCGGGAACGTCCAGCAGGCGGCTCTTCATCAGAACCACATCTGCCGCGTCTATGGCCACGTCCGTGCCCGCGCCAATGGCGATGCCCAGGTCTGCCCGGGTCAGGGCCGGGGCGTCGTTGATCCCGTCTCCCACCATGGCCACCTTGCCCTGTTCCTTCAGTCCGCGGACTACGGCCTCTTTGCCGTCGGGCAGTACTCCGGCAATGACCTGGTCCACCCCTGCCTGCTTACCAATGGCCTGGGCGGTACGGACATTGTCCCCGGTAAGCATGACCACCCGCATCCCCATGGCTTGCAGCTGGCGAATGGCCTCTGGGCTGTCCTCCTTTATAGGATCTGCCACAGCGATAAGCCCCAAAGCCCGCCCAGCGGCGGCAAAGAACATGGGGGTTTTCCCTTCTGCCGAAAGGGCCTGGGCCTGGGGGGCCAGACCGCTTAGGTCCACGCCGGCCTCCTCCATCATGGCTTGGTTGCCCCCCAAAAAGACCTGGCCGCCCATCTCTCCCTGTACGCCCCGGCCGTGCACTGCCTGGAACGCTGCCGCCTGGGTCACGGGCAGCTGCCGCCTTTTGGCTTCTTCCACAATGGCGGAGGCCAGGGGGTGTTCAGAGGGCTCCTCCAGGCTGGCGGCGGCGCACAGCAGGGTCTCTTCCTCCATGCCGGGAACGGGTACAATATCTGTTACGGCAGGCCGGCCGCTGGTAATGGTGCCGGTTTTATCTAGCACCACAATTTGTGTGCGCCCGGCGGCTTCCAGGGAAACAGCAGTTTTGAAGAGAATGCCGTTTTTAGCCCCCAGACCGCTGCCCACCATAATAGCCACCGGTGTGGCCAGGCCCAGGGCGCAGGGGCAGCTGATCACCAAAACCGAGATGCCCCTGGCCAGGGCAAACCCCACCCCCTGACCCAAAAACAGCCACACCAGAGTGGTAACGGCCGCTACGGCGATCACCGCGGGCACGAACACGCCAGAGACCTTATCAGCCACCTTTGCAATAGGGGCCTTGGTGGCTGCCGCGTCGCTGACCATCTGGATAATCTGGGACAGGGTGGTGTCCTGGCCCACCCGGCTGGCCCGGCAGCGCAGGTAGCCGGAGCGATTGATGGTAGCGGCGGAGACAGGGTCGCCAGGGGCTTTGTCCACAGGCAGGCTCTCCCCGGTTAGGGCGGATTCGTCCAGGGCGCTGGTTCCCTCCAGTACCACGCCGTCCACAGGCACACTTTCTCCAGGGCGTACCGCAAAGATGTCCCCGGCCTGCACCTGCTCCACAGGCACCCGGTCCTCGCTGCCGTCCTCTCGTACCAAAGAGGCGGTTTTGGGGGCCAGGCTCATCAGGCTCTTCAGGGCGTCGGTGGTGCGGCCTTTGCTTTTTGCCTCCAGCATTTTGCCCAGGGTGATCAGGGCCAAAATCATTCCGGCTGACTCAAAATACAGCTCCATCATCCAGTCCATGGCCTCCTGGCCCGTCTGGGCAAAGGTCATGGCAAACAGGGCGTAGGTGCTGTAGATAAAAGCCGCCGCCGCGCCCATGGCCACCAGGGTGTCCATGTTAGGGGATCGGTGCCAGAGGCTTTTGAAGCCGCTAATAAAAAACTGCTGGTTGATTACCATAATCATGCCTGTCAGCAAAAGCTGAATGAGCCCCAAGGCCACGTGGTTGTGGGAAAGGGCGGGGGGCAGGGGCCATCCCCACATCATGTGGCCCATGGAAAAGTACATGAGTACCAGAAGGAAACCCAGAGACCACAGCAGGCGCTTTTTCAGCCGGGGGGTCTCCTTATCCTCCAGGGACTCATTTTTTTGTTGAGGTTGGGCTGCGGCGCCCTTTTCCGCCGCACCGTAGCCAGCGGCTTCTACAGCGGCCACCACCTGGGCGGGGTCTGCGGCGCCCTCCACGCCCATAGAGTTGGTGAGGAGGCTGACCGAACAGCTGGAGACTCCGGGAACGCTAGAAACAGCCTTTTCTACCCGGGCACTGCACGCGGCGCAGGTCATGCCGGTAACGGAATATTGTTTCATGGAAACACCTCCAAAGAATTAAGGAAGAGCAAAAAACAGCAGATAGAAGGAGAGACAGGGGATGGTTCCCCTAGCGGTGTATGCCAGCGACCGAAGATCTTGCCCTAAAAGGGCTGCGTAATGTATAAGCGGAAGCTATAAGCCGCCTTAAAAGCAAGGGCCAAAAGGACACAAAGGCGTGCCCAAAACAAAGTACAGCGCTCTCCGGCCAGGAAGCTTTAAACAAGCAAATCCTATTTCAGCAGTTTTTGCAGGGCTGCGGCCAGCTCTTCCACCTTATCCTCGCTGCCCTGGCGCAGGTCGTCGGCCACGCAGGTGCACAGGTGCTGGGCCAGCAGTTCTCGGGAAAAAGCGTTTAGGGCTGCGTTGACCGCGGCCACTTGGGCTAGAATATCAATGCAATAGGCGTCCTTTTCCAGCATTCCCCGAATGCCCCGGACCTGGCCCTCAATACGGCTCAGCCGGTTGACCAGCCGCCGGTATTCTTCTGTAGAGCGCTCTTTCTTTTGGCAGTCGCATTCTTGGCACATAGGAGCCTCCCAATGGATGTGATTCCCTGCCGGTAAGGGAGACAAAAGGTCCCATAATACCCGGAGGGGGTATCTTGATTATATACCCGTGGGGGGTATTTGTCAAGGGGTTTTTTATTGCCGGAAAATTTTGTACTCTTACGTTTTGCCAGCTCCCATATAAAAACGCCGCTGGGTTGAAAAACCCGCGGCGCTTTGGGGGGACTTTATGAGATTTTTTAGGCTTTGCCTACAGAGCCGAACAGCTCCATCTTTTCCTTCACGGTAGCCTTGATGGCCTCAAAGCCTGGGGCCAGCAGCTTGCGGGGGTCAAAGCCCTTGCCCTGCCGGTCCTTGCCGGCCTCAATGTACTGGCGGGTGGCTGCGGCAAAGCTTAGCTGGCACTCGGTGTTTACGTTCACTTTGGAGACGCCCAGGCTGATGGCCTTTTTCACCATCTCCTCGGGAATGCCCGTGCCGCCGTGGAGCACCAGGGGCATGGTACCGGTTTTCTCCTGAATCTTCTCCAGCACCTCAAAGTTCAGGCCCTGCCAGTTTTCGGGGTAGACGCCATGGATGTTGCCAATGCCCGCGGCCAGCATGGTCACGCCCAGGTCGGCAATCATCTTGCACTCATCGGGGTCGGCCACTTCGCCGCCGCCCACAACGCCGTCCTCTTCGCCGCCAATGGCGCCCACCTCGGCCTCTACCGAAATGCCTTTTTCGCCGGCAATGCGGATGATCTCTTTGGTTTTCTCAATGTTCTCGTCAATGGCATAGTGGGAACCATCGAACATGACGGAGGAAAAGCCGTCCTCAATAGCTTTCAGGGCCCCGTCATAGCTGCCATGGTCCAGGTGCAGGGCCACAGGCACCGTGATGCCCAGGGTGTCGATCATGGCTTTTACCATAGCGGCCACGGTGTTGAAGCCGCACATATACTTGCCCGCGCCCTCGGACACGCCGAGGATGACAGGGGAGCTGTTCTCCTGGGCGGTCAGCAGAATGGCCTTTGTCCACTCCAGGTTGTTGATGTTGAACTGGCCCACAGCATATTTGCCGGCCTTAGCCTTTGTAAGCATTTCTTTTGCGGAAACTAACATTGACGATTCCCTCCGTTTTGAAATTTCCGGGCCCAGCAGCAGGGCGGCGGGCCGGTGTCTATTAACAATTATAGCGCAAGCCGGACGAAAAAGCAACCGGAATTTGGCAATATTTTAGGTGATGCGCCCGGCGGGCACGCAACGTGATTTATTTGGGCTTTACAAACCCATGATTTTCATGTACAATGAACATGGAATTATATAGCAAAGCCCTCTGGCTCCCGGCTGGAGCGGCGGAACGGAGCGTGGTAACAATGTCGCTGAAATACAAACGTGTGCTGCTAAAGCTGAGCGGAGAGGCCCTGGCCGGACAGGCTGGGCACGGCATCGACTTTGACACCGTGGTGGAGATCTGCCGCCCAGTCCGGCAGATTGCGGAAATGGGCGCTCAGGTGGCCATTGTAGTGGGTGGGGGAAACTTCTGGCGGGGCCGCAGCAGCGGGAACATGGACCGCACCCGGGCCGACCACATTGGGATGCTGGCCACAGTGATGAATGCCCTGGGCGTGGCCGACGGCCTGGAGCAGCTGGGCCTGGATGTGCGGGTGCAGACCGCCATTGCTATGCAGGAGGTAGCCGAGCCCTATATCCGCAACCGGGCGGTGCGCCACTTGGAAAAGGGCCGGGTGGTGGTGTTCGGCTGCGGCACAGGCAACCCCTTCTTTTCTACGGATACGGGCGCTGCCCTGCGGGCGGCGGAGATTGACGCGGACGTGATCTTAAAGGCCACCATGGTAGATGGAGTGTACGACAGCGACCCCAAGAAGAACCCCCATGCAAAGCGCTACGACCAGTTAACCTTTATGGAGGTGCTGAACCGGAACCTGGCGGTAATGGACATGACGGCGGCTTCCTTCTGCAAGGACCGGGGCATTCCCTTTCTGGTGTTCAGCATGGCGGACCCCCAGAACATTGTGCGGGCAGTGAGCGGCGAGCCCGTGGGCACGCTGATTGTGTGACAAGAAGAGGACGAAAGCAGGGATGCGCTGCCCGGTGAAGGTGCGAAGCGGTGGCCAAAGCCAGCGCGGGGCCCCGCCCTTGGGCGGGGTGTCTGGCGGTGCCAAATATGGGACGGTGCCGGCGCGGCCAGTGCCGAACCAAGAGCAATGCCTTTCTTTCACCGGCGAAACACCGCCGGGACAGAGGCCTGCCGCCACCCAAGCCCCGGTAGGTCTCCAATAAAACAGTACGATATTACGATCAAAAAGAAACTATATTTTCATCTATTTTAGAAAGGAATATTATCATGGCGGAAATGAAAGACGTCTTTCAAAAAGCAGAGTCCAAAATGAATAAGGCCATTGACCACCTGAAGGAAGAATATGCGGCTATTCGCGCCGGCCGGGCCAATCCCGCGGTGCTGGATAAAATTATGGTCAACTACTATGATACCCCCACGCCCATCAACCAGTTGGCAGCGGTCTCTGTTACCGAGGCTCGGGTGCTCACCATTCAGCCCTGGGACGCCTCTGTACTGCGGGGCATTGAAAAGGCCATCCAGACCTCGGATCTGGGGGTGAACCCCCAGAACGACGGAAAGATGATCCGCCTGGCTTTTCCGCCCCTGAACGAGGAGCGCCGCCGGGAGCTGGTGAAGGAGACCAGCAAGCTGGCGGAAGAGGCCAAGGTGGCGGTGCGGTCTATTCGCCGGGATGCCATTGAAAAGCTGAAGGACATGAAAAAAAAGAGCGAGATCACGGAGGACGACCTGAAGCAGGCGGAGAAAAAGACCCAGGACCTAACGGACAAATTCGTGAAAAGTGTAGACGCCTGCGCGGCGGCCAAGGAGAAGGAGATCCTGGAAATTTAGGAGACGAGGTCTTGAAACCATGCCAGATAAAAAGCTAAGCCCCCCTGCCCATGTGGGCATCATCATGGACGGAAACGGCCGCTGGGCCAAAAAGCGCCTACAGCCCCGCACCATGGGCCACCGGGCCGGCGCCCAGAACTTCCGCACCATTACCCGGTATGCCGCAAAGATAGGGATACAATACCTGACCATTTACACCTTTTCCACAGAAAACTGGTCCCGCCCTGCCGAAGAGGTGGGGGCCCTAATGCGGCTTTTTAAGGAGTACCTGCAAGAGGCCCTGCGGGACTTTATGGAGGAAAATATTCGTGTCCGGTTCATCGGCGACAGAAGCGGCTTTTCCCAGGACCTACAAGCCTTGATGAAAGAGGTGGAAGAGGCCAGCGGCGTAAAGACCGGCATGGTGCTGAACCTGGCTATGAACTATGGGGGCCGGGCGGAAATTGTCCGGGCGGCCAGGGCCTTTGCCGAAAGGGTAAAGGCGGGAGAGGCCGCGCCGGAAGAGCTGACCGAGACGGCGTTTGAGCAGTACCTGTACACAGCGGAACAGCCCCCGGTGGACCTGATCATTCGTCCCAGCGGCGAGCAGCGCTTATCAAATTTTCTGTTGTGGCAGGGGGCCTATGCGGAGTTTGTATTCTTCGACATCCTCTGGCCGGATTTTCAGCCCCGGGATCTGGACCGGGCCGTGGAGATCTACTGCTCCCGGCAGAGAAGGTTTGGAAATGTGTAGCGGAAAGTTTTCTGCTCCGGCGTAAAAGCTTTTAAAGAGTCTTAAAGGGGTTTTTTCCAAGCGTTTCTTAAGAAGCCGCCGGAGGCCGCTCCCCATGAAACTAAAATGAAAAGCACAATTTTCGCTAGCTATGAGCTAGGAAAGGCGGGATTTACCATCATGAAACAGCGGGTTTTGTCAGGCGCTGTCCTGACCCTGTTTTTGGCAGCGGTCGTGGTGTTCAACCAGATTTTTCCTTTGGCGCTAAATATTGCCGTGGCCGTGATCTCTTTGGCCGCCGTATGGGAAGTGGGCAAGGCGCTGGGAATGGAGCGCAAGTGGTTTCTTTTCGCGCCGTCCATGTTGGCGGCCGCTGTGATGCCCTTTTGTGTGGATGAGATGCAGTTTTTTGTCTACTGTGCCTACACGCTGCTGGTGTTTTCCGCCATGATTCTCTACCACAGGGAAACCAGTTTTAAAGAGGTGGCGGTGCTATACAGCATGGTGGTGCTTATCCCGTGCGCCCTAAACACCCTGGTCTCTCTGCGAGAGCTGAACCGGGGGCATGGCATGTTTTATGTGCTCATCGCGGTGCTCTCTGCTTGGGTGGCGGACGTGGGGGCTTTTTTCGCGGGCACCCTGTTCGGCAGGCATAAGCTGTGCCCAGAGATTAGCCCCAAAAAGACAGTGGAGGGGGCCGTTGGCGGCGCGGTGGCCGACGTGGCCGTTATGCTGCTGTGCGGGGTGTGGTTTTCGGCGGTATTTTACCAGGGCCAGGTGGAAGTGAACTATTTAGCCCTGGGGCTCATCGGGCTGTTCGGCGCCCCCATTTCCATGCTGGGCGACCTAAGCTTTTCCCTGATCAAACGCAGCTGTCATATCAAGGACTTCGGTCAGGTGATCCCAGGTCACGGCGGTGTGCTGGACCGGTTCGACAGCGTCATATTTACCGCCCCGTTTGTGTATTTATTGGTAACGTTTCTGCCTCTGGCTGGGGCATAGGGAAGAGGCGGCCCCCAAAGGGGAATAAATCCGCCCTCTTCGCCTCATAATTTTAAAAAGGAAGGGGAGCGTTTTGCCCCATGAAAACCCTGTCTGTTTTGGGGGCCACCGGCTCCATCGGCACCCAGGCCTTAGAGGTGGTCCGGGCCCAGCCCAAAGAGTTTCAAGTGGCTGTGCTGGCCGCCCATTCCAATGGGGAGCTGCTGGAGCGCCAGGCCCGAGAGTTTCGGCCTCGGGCTGTCGCGCTGTTTGACCCAGCCGCTGCCCGGGACTTTCGCCTGCGCACCCGGGACCTGTCCCTCACGGTGCTGGAGGGCATGGAGGGCCTTTGTGAAGCCGCCGCCTGGCCAGGGGCGGATCTCACCCTGAACGCGGTGGTGGGTATGGTAGGCCTACAGCCCACCCTGGCGGCGGTCTCGGCCAAAAAGACCGTGGCCCTGGCCAATAAGGAGACCCTGGTGGCCGGGGGCGGGCTGGTGATGTCCGCGGCCCAAAAGGCAGGGGTGGCCATTCTGCCGGTGGACAGCGAGCATTCCGCTATTTTTCAGTGCCTGCAAGGCAGCGGGCCAGTAAAAAAAATTTTGCTAACCGCCTCGGGCGGGCCGTTTTTTGGGCAAAAACCAGAGCAACTGGCCGCGGTAACGCCCCAACAGGCCTTGGCCCACCCCAACTGGAATATGGGGGCCAAAGTAACCATTGACTCCGCCACGTTGATGAACAAAGGCCTGGAGGTGATCGAGGCCGCCTGGTTGTTTGGCGTACCCGCCAGCCGGATCCAGGTGGTGGTGCACCGGGAAAGTATCATCCACTCCATGGTGGAGTTTGTGGATCATTCCGTGATTGCCCAGTTGGGCGCGCCGGATATGCGACTGCCCATCCAGTACGCCCTTACCTACCCCCAACGGCTGCCCTGCCCGGCGGCGGAGCTGGACCTGTTCCACGTGGCGAAGCTAAGCTTTTACCAGCCGGACCTGACCGCTTTTCCCTGTCTGGCCATTGCTTTAGAGGCTTTAGAGCGGGGCGGGCTGGCTCCGGCGGCCATGAACGCGGCCAACGAGGTGGCGGTAGCTGCCTTTTTGCGGGGGGAGATGGGCTTTATGGACATTCCCCGGCTGGTGGGGGAGGCCACCCGGCGGCAGTCCAGCGCCCCAGCGGACAGCCTGGAGGCCATTTTGCGGGCAGAGGAGGAGGCCAAGGCTTTTGCGGCTGAATGGGTGGCAAGGTGAAAAAGGGGCCCGGTACCCCTGGACCGCGTCTGTTTCCATCATTTGGAGCTATATCTATATAATATGAAGGGGTGGAGAATTTGCATATCCTTACTGTGGCGCTGTTAATCATCATTGGGGTGCTGCTCTTCGGCTTTGTAATCTTTTTTCATGAGCTGGGCCATTTTCTGCTGGCCAAGGCCGGAGGTATTAAGGTAAATGAGTTTGCCCTGGGCATGGGGCCAAAGCTGCTATCCTTCCAAAGGGGCGAGACCACCTATGCTCTGCGGCTGCTGCCCATTGGCGGATACTGCGCCATGGAAGGCGAGGACGAAGAGAGCGGCGATAGCCGGGCCTTTGGCAATAAACCTGTGTGGAAGCGCTTCCTCACTGTGGCGGCGGGGGGCGTGTTTAATATTGTTTTGGGCTTTGTCCTTATGCTGGCGGTACTGGCTCCCGAAGAGGTTTTTGCCACCACCACTCTTTCGAAATTTACAAAGAATTCTCATATCCAGGCAGCGGGGGCCCAGGTGGGGGACCGGATTGTGGAGATAGATGGCTACGCGGTGTACACCAGCAGGGACCTTAGCTTTGCTATGGCTATGGCAGACCCCGAAGGGGTGAATATGGTGGTAGAGCGGGAGGGCCAGCGGGTGGACCTGGGCAGCTTCCCTATGGGCACCCAGACCCTGGAGGATGGGACCACCGCTGTAGCCCTGGAATTTTATGTGGAGCCAGAGCAGCGCAGCTTTTTGGGCCTGGTGCGCCGGGCCGGGGCGGACACCTTCTCTATGGCGCGCATGGTGGTGGAGAGCCTGAAGGGCCTGGTCACTGGGCGTTTTGGTTTAAACGAGGTCGCGGGGCCGGTGGGCACGGCCCAGGCTATTTCTCAGGCGGCGGGGGCTGGTCTTAGCCAGGGCTTTGGCCAGGCGGTAAGCAATATTGTGATGATGATCATTATGATCACGGTAAACCTGGGCATTGTAAATCTGCTTCCTCTGCCCGCTCTGGATGGCGGACGCCTGTTGTTTTTGATCTGGGAGGGAGTTACCCACAAGCCCGTGCCGGCCAAGTACGAGGGCTATGTGCACGCAGCGGGCTTTATTTTGCTGATTGGCCTGATGATTCTGATTACCGCCCATGACATTTTCCGTATCGTCACAGGGTGACGATTGGTCACAGGGTGACGATTGGTCACAGGGTGACGATTTGTCACAGAGGGGCGGAGAGGGCAAAAAAGACTTTGTCTGTGTAGATTGCCATCGGCTTCTCCTTATTACAGGCGGTCTATGTCAGATTCAGGCAAAGGGGCAGGCGGTTGTCTTGCCCCACATACCGGCTCTGTTGCCCCAAAGGAGCTGCTGCTGGTTTCGCGCCGCCTGGCAGTTTTTCCACTTCAAGAGGGAGATAGCCTCTTCGCTGCCTGTTGCCGGAAGGCCGATGGTTGTGAAGTAGTAGGAACAGAAATGTAAAGAGCAAAGCCTTGTCAAAAAGAGATACATAAAAAGGACGATCATCCCATGCAGAGAAAGAGAAGAATTTCAAAACAGGTCATTGCGGGTGGGGTCAAAATTGGCGGGGGTGCGGCTGTTACGGTGCAGTCCATGCTCAGCGCCCCGTCTACGGACATCCCCGCCAGTATAGCCCAGGCCGTGGCTTTAGAAAAGGCTGGATGTCAAATTCTGCGCATCGCCATCCCGGACATGGACGCGGTGAAAAATCTGATCCCCGCCATCAAGGGGGCGGTAACCATTCCCGTGGTGGCGGACATCCACTTTGACTATAAGCTGGCCCTGGAATCCGCCGCCGCCGGCATTGACAAAATCCGCATTAACCCTGGAAACATCGGTGGAGGCGACCGGGTCCGCGCGGTGGCAAAGGCCTGCGCCAGCCGGGGCGTCCCCATCCGGGTAGGGGTCAACGACGGCTCGCTGGAAAAGCATATTTTAGCCAAGTACGGCCACCCCACCCCCGCCGCCCTGTGCGAGAGCGCCCTGTACCACGCCTCGCTGCTGGAACAGTTCGACTTCGGGGACATTGTGCTGTCCATGAAGGCCTCTTCGGTGGAGAATACCATGGAGGCCTACCGGCTGGCCGCCGGGCAGTGCCAGTATCCCCTGCACCTGGGCATTACCCACGCGGGCACCGCCCGCATGGGTCTGGTGAAGTCCGCCATTGGCATCGGCGGTTTGCTGGAGCAGGGCATTGGCGATACGCTTCGAGTGTCTCTGGCAGCGGAGCCCACAGAAGAGATTGCCGCTGGGACGGACATTCTCCGGGCCCTGGGTCTGCGCCGGGGGCCCAGGCTGATTGCCTGCCCCACCTGCGGGCGTACCCGTATTCATTTGATTCCCCTGGCCAACCAAGTGGAAGCAGCCCTGGCTTCCTGCCAAAAGGACATTACCGTGGCAGTGATGGGCTGCGCGGTAAATGGCCCCGGAGAGGCCAAAGAGGCAGACATCGGCATTGCCGGGGGCAAGGGAGAAGGCCTTCTGTTTAAGAAGGGGCGAGTTTTGCGCAAGGTTCCCGAGGACCGGCTGCTGGATGAGCTGCTGGCGGAAATCGACAAACTATAGCAACTATGAGAGGAAAAAGTATGACAGAAAAAATGTACGCTACCCCTTCCGGAGAGATCCACTACTGGGTGAGCCCAGGACAGAAGGACAGGCCCTGGCTGGTTTTTTTGCCGGGGCTTACAGCAGACCACCGGCTGTTTGATAAGCAGATGGAGGGCCTGGGCGGGCGCTTTGGCTGCCTGGTGTGGGACGCCCCCGCCCACGGGCATTCCCGGCCCTTCCGGCTGGATTTTTCTATGGACGATATGGCCCGGTACCTGGGGGAGATTTTAGACCGTGAGGGGATAGAGCGGCCTGTGCTGGCGGGGCAGTCTCTGGGCGGGTACGTCTCTCAGATGTTTATGGAGCTGTACCCGGGCCGGGCGGCGGGGTTTGTGTCCATCGACTCCTGTCCCCTAAAGCGGGAGTACTATACCGGCTGGGAGCTGGCCATGCTGAAACACACCTACTGGATGTACCGTCTGTTCCCCTGGAAGCTGCTGAAAATGGTAGGAGTCCAGGGCACGGCCCGGTCCCCCTATGGCCGGGAGGTGATGGGAGCCATGATGGAGAGCTTTTCCCCCAAGGAGTACTGCCTGCTGGCAGACCACGGCTTTCGGCTTTTGGCCCAGGCGGTGGAGGCGGACAGGCGGTACGAGCCCGGCTGCCCGGTGCTGCTGCTTTGCGGGGAAAAGGACGGGGCGGGCTCGGCCAAGCGCTATAACCGGGAGTGGGAAAAGCGGGAAAACCGCCGCCTGGTGTGGCTCAAGGGCGCGGGGCATAACTCCAATACGGACGTGCCAGAGGAAGTGAACCGGCTGCTGGAAGCGTTTGTGGAGGGGCTTTAGATGAAACAGATTATCACCATTCAGCACTGCCAGTCCCAGCATCATGTCAGCGGTATGATGGGCGGTTGGAACGACTGGGAGCTGACGGAATGGGGCCGGGAACAGGCCCGGCGCATTGGCGAAAGGCTGGGCAAAGAGCTGCGGGACACATCAGTGAAAATATTCTCCTCTGATTTGAAACGTGCTGTTCAGACGGCCGCTCCCTTGGCGAAGAAGCTGGGGGTTGTGGTGGAGTACCGCCAGGAACTGCGGGAGCGCTGCTGGGGGCCAGAATCTATAGGCAAAAGTAAGGCGTGGCAGCGGGAACACCAGCAAAACAGAGGCTGGCTGGTGGACCAGCGTCCCCTGCCCGGGGCGGAGTCCAAGCGGGAGATGTACCAGCGGCTAGAGTCAATGTGTGAGGAGGCCATAGCCTGCCCAGAGGACACAGTGGTACTGGTGTCCCACGGAGGGCTGCTCAGTGTGTGGAACATTCTGTGGCTGGGCCTGCCGCCGGAGGTTATGGACCACTGCGGCATTTTCGGAAAGCCAGGGGCCGTGGGGGGATTCGATGAGTTTGAGGGTTGGGAGCGGCGCGTTCTGCGCATCTGCGACCTGTCTTATTGCGGGGAATGAGGAACAGGGATATGGCAAATAGGTCCCTGCGCCCTTTAAAGAGGACGTTGGTCTCCAGCGTTTACAGACCCGGCGGCGGAGACCGCGAAACTTTTAGCTTATGCCTGGGGGCGGAAGCATTTGGCTCGAATTTTTTTAGGGAGGCGGCGGTTTGCACAGTATTGGCGAAATATTTCAAAATGAATTGTCTGGCGAGGAGTTTCCCCGCCCTTTACTAGAGGGGGAGGTTCTGCGTCTTACCGTTGACCGGGCGGCACGGGCTATAGAGCTCTCCGCCCGGTTTGGTCGGTTTATAGAGTATTCTCAGCTGCAACGTTTTTCCCGCCAGGTAGGCGGAGCCTTGGGAGCCCGGATGAACCTGCGGCCCCGGTTTCCGGCAGGGGATTTTTCCGCCGGCCGCCTGGATGACCTGGCCGAAGCTCTGAAGGAACAGGAGGCCAGCCTGAACGGCACTTTCCGCCAGGCCCAGGCCATGCTGGCGGGGAACGCTCTTACAGTTAGTCTGGCTCACGGAGGCTATGAGCTTCTGGCCGCCCGGGGTACTGCCCAGAAACTGGAAGAGTTGATTCTAGACTGGTTTTCAGTGGATTGCACGGTACGCTTTGACGGCAAGCTGACAGTGAAGGAGGGAGACGGCTCCTTACTGGAGCAGACCCACCACAAGGAAGAGGAAGAGCGCAGGGCGAAAATTACCCAGGAAATGGAAGAGTACCAGGCCGCTATGGAGGACCAGGCCAGCCGGCGGAAAATCAGCGTGCGGGAAGGGGAAAGCCTGCTGCCCCAAATCATCCCAGAGACCGCCAGGGCCCTGCTGGGCCCTGTGCCAAAGGCCAAGCCCCTGCCCCTTAGCGAGCTGACCCTGGACCTGGGCACCGCCACGGTGTGGGGGGAGATTTTCAGCATTGAGAGCAAAGACACGCGGGATAAGTCTAAGAAAATATATAGTATTGATATTACAGATTACACCAACTCCACCACACTCAAGATCATTCAGGACGCGGGCCAGTGCAAAGAGCTGGACAAGCTGAAAAACGGGACCTCCCTGCTGGTGCGTGGGGCCCTGGAATATGACAAATATGATCGGGAAAACGTGCTGCGGCCCCGGTCCATTGCCACGGTGGACCAGGTGCAGGTGGTGGATGACGCCCTGGAAAAACGGGTGGAGCTGCACCTGCACACCAACATGTCCGACCTGGACGGCATGACCCCTGCTGGGGACCTGGTGAAACAGGCGCACCGCTGGGGCCAGCGGGCCATTGCCATTACAGACCACGGGGTGGCCCAGGCCTTTCCCGACGCCATGAACGCCGAGGCTGAGGTGCGCAAGGAGAACCCGGACTTTAAGGTCATCTACGGTATGGAGGCCTACTTTGTCAACGACCTGGTGCCCGCCGCTGTGGGCGGGGAACAGTTCCCCATTGACGGGGACTTTATCTGCTTTGACCTGGAGACTACAGGCCTTTCGGCTAAGAAGGACCGCATTACAGAAATTGGTGCGGTACGGGTGCGGGGGGGCCGGGTTACAGAGCGTTTCGATACCTTCGTCAACCCCGAGCGGCCTATTCCGCCCAAAATCACCCAGCTGACGGGCATTACGGACGAGATGGTGGCGGACGCCCCCAACGAGGCGGAGGCGGTAAAGGCCTTTTATGATTTCTGCGGAGAAGAAACCGTGCTGGTGGCCCATAACGCGGGGTTTGATACAGGCTTTCTCAGGGCCAGCGGAGAGCGGACTGGGCTAAAGCTCTCCTATCCATACATCGACACTGTGCCTATGTGCCGGTCGCTGCTAAAAGACATTAAGGACTGCAAGCTGGACACTGTGGCCAAGTACCTAAAGCTCTCGCCCTTTAACCACCACCGGGCGGATGACGACGCGGCGGTGCTGGGGGAAATCTTTACCAACCTGATCCGGCGGCTGAAGGAGGACCAGGGCGTGGCCACCGTGGGCCAGGTAAACACTGCCCTGGCCGGGGGCGACCCCAAAAAGCTGCGCAGCCACCACATGATTCTGCTGGTGAAGAACAACACCGGGCTGAAAAATTTGTACAGGCTTATCTCCAACGGCCACCTGCAAAATTACTACCGCCACCCCCGCACCCCGAAAAGCCTGCTGAACCAGCACCGGGAGGGGCTGCTGGTGGGCAGCGCCTGTGAGGCGGGGGAGCTGTTCCAAGCTATGATCAAAGGCGAGAGCTTTGAAAACTTGTGCAAGATTGCCCAGTACTATGACTTTTTAGAGATACAGCCCATTGGCAACAATATGTTTATGGTGCGCAACGGCGACACCGACGAAGAGGGCCTGCGGGAATATAACCGCACCATTGTACGCATCGGCGAAAAGCTGCACAAGCCCGTAGTGGCCACCTGTGATGTGCACTTTAAGGACCCCAAGGATGCGGACTACCGCCGGGTGATTATGCACGGCTTTGCCGACGGCGACCAGCAGGCGCCCCTGTATATGCACACCACCCCGGAGATGCTGAAGGAGTTCGCCTATCTGGGGAAAGAAAAGGCCTATGAGGTGGTGGTGGAGAACACCAACAAAATTGCCGATATGGTGGACCGGGTGCGCCCGGTGCCTAACGGCAACTTCCCCCCCTTCATCGAGGGGGCCCAGGAGCAGCTGGTGGATATTACCTGGCGGCGGGCCAAAGAGCGCTACGGCGACCCCCTGCCGGAGATTGTGGAGGCCCGGCTGAACAAGGAGCTGGGATCCATTATCAAGCACGGCTTCTCGGTGCTGTACATGACCGCCCAAAAGCTGGTGGCGGATAGCGAAGAGCACGGCTATTTAGTGGGCTCCCGGGGCTCGGTGGGTTCCAGCTTTGTGGCCAGTATGTCTGGTATTTCCGAGGTGAACCCTCTGGAACCCCACTATGTCTGCCCCAGCTGCAAGCATAGCGAGTTCATTACCGACGGCAGCTACGACTCCGGCTTTGACCTGCCCCCCAAGGACTGCCCCCGCTGCGGCACGGCCATGGACCGGGACGGCCACACCATCCCCTTTGAGACCTTTTTGGGCTTTGACGGGGACAAGGTGCCGGACATTGACCTGAACTTTTCCGGCGAGCAGCAGAGCAGTTCTCACCGGTTTACCGAGGTGCTCTTTGGCCGGGACAACGTGTTTAAGGCCGGCACCATTGCCACCGTGGCGGAAAAGACCGCCTTTGGCTATGTAAAGGCCTATGCCGAGGAGCGAAGCCGCACCCTGCACAATGCCGAGATGAAGCGGCTGGCCATGGGCTGCACAGGGGTAAAGCGCACCACAGGCCAGCACCCTGGGGGCATGATTGTTATTCCCCGGGGCATGGAGGTCTATGACTTCTGCCCAGTGCAGCACCCGGCCAACAAGCAGGACAGCGATAATATTACCACCCATTTTGACTTCCACTCCATCCATGACAATGTATGTAAGCTGGACGAGCTGGGCCACGATGTGCCCACCATTTACCACTATCTGGAGGAGTACACGGGCATCCCGGTGATGAAGGTCAGCATGAGCGACCCGAAGGTGATGAGCCTGTTCGAGTCCCCGGCGGCCCTGGGGGTGACCCCAGAGGACCTGGACGGGGTAAAGACCGGTACCCTGGGTTTGCCGGAGCTGGGCACCCCCTTTGTGCGGGGAATGCTGGACGAGGCCAAGCCCCGCACTTTCGCGGATTTTTTGCAGATTTCGGGGCTTTCCCACGGCACGGACGTGTGGCTGGGCAACGCCCAAGAGCTGATCCACAACGGCACCTGCACCATCTCAGAAGTTATTGGCACCCGAGATAACATTATGGTCTATCTTCTTAACAAGGGCCTAGAGCCCAAGATGGCCTTTAAGATTATGGAGATCGTCCGTAAAGGTAAGGCGGGCAAACTGCTCACTGAAGAGCATATTGCTGCCATGAAAGAGCACGACGTGCCCCAATGGTACATCGACAGCTGCTATAAGATAAAGTATATGTTTCCCAAGGCCCACGCGGCGGCTTACATGATCGCGGCTCTGCGATTGGCCTGGTACAAGGTGCATACCCCGGTGGAGTTTTATGCTGCCTACTTCACAGTGCGCAGCACAGACTTTGATGGGGTTACCGCCTGCAAGGGCCATGAGGCGGTGCGCCGGAAAATGAAGGAGATTGACCTGAAGATGAAGAACCGGGAGGCCAGCCCCAAAGAGGCCAGCGAGTTCGACACCCTACAGCAGATCAACGAGATGATGGCCCGGGGGGTCCAGCTGCTGCCCGTGGACCTGTACCAGTCCCATGCCACCCAGTTTAAGGTGGAGGAGGGAAAGATTCGCCTGCCCTTTTCCAGCCTGGGCGGCGTAGGCGAGGCGGCGGCGGCCAGTCTGTGGGAGGCAGCCAGCGATGGGGAGGAATATATCTCGGTAGAGGACCTGCAAAGCCGCTCTAAGGTCAGCAGCGCGGTGATGGACATTCTCCGGGAGGTAGGGGCTCTTAGCGCCCTGCCTGAGAGCAGCCAGGTGACGTTGTTTTAGGGGAGTGGCGGGTGACTAACCCCGCGCTGTTCCGGCGGGGGAACAGAAAAGGCCCTGTCGGCAGGCGAGACTCAGAGCCCAAGAGTTGGCAAAAACGCTCCACAGCCGGCGGGGGAAGCGCCCCGGTTACTTGACAAAGCCAAGTAATGGGACCGTTCTAACCTGACCGGGCCCAGCCGGTTTTATCGGCAGGCGAGACCCCAAACATTGTGAATAAATACTTGTTTGGGACGCCTTCTAAAACATATCAGAGGGAAAATATGCGTACACTCATCAAGCCCCAGCGCCTGCGCCGGGGAGACACGATAGCGGCCCTCTCCCTTTCTGGTGGCCGTGCCGGAGACCCGGACCTGCTCTGGCGGTATCAGCTGGGGAAAAAGCGGCTGGAAGAGGCCTTTGGCCTGAAGGTGGTGGAGACGCCCCACGCCCTGCGGGGCAGCCAGTATCTGTATGAGAACCCCCGGGCCCGGGCGGAGGATCTGCTTTGGGCCATGGAAAACCCCCAGGTTCAGGGCATCATCGCCAATATGGGCGGAGACGACTCTTACCGGCTGCTGCGCTATATAGACCCGGCGGTGATTCGGGCCCACCCTAAGGTTCTGATGGGCTATTCGGACATCACCACGGCCGGTATGCTGTTTTTCTATGCCGGGGTTATGAGCTACTACGGACCCAACCTGCTGACGCCCATTGCCCAGCCGGGAAGGCTGGACCCGTATACCAAGCGGGCGGTGGAAAGGGCGCTGTTTTCCGGGGAGGTCATGGGTCCGATAGAGCCCTGTGCCCGCTATACCCCCATTGAATGGCGGAATCTGCCCGAGGAGGAGATCATTTGGCAAGAGAACCCCGGGTACCAGGTGCTTCAGGGCAGGGGAAAGGTCCGGGGGCGGCTGCTGGGGGGATGCCTGGGCCCCTTGCAGCAGATTATGGGGACGGAGATATTCCCCCGGAAAGAGGAGTGGCAAGGAAGCATTCTATTTATAGAGAATGGTACGCCTTACGGAAGCAGCTTGGCGGGGCTTCACGCCTGGCGGGCCCTGGCCGCCACCGGGGCGCTGGACGAATGCGTGGGGCTGGCTACCCCGGCTATGAGCCAGGAGGAACAGGAGACCCTAAGCCGGGTGCTGCGCTGTGAAGTGGGCCGGGAGGACCTGCCGGTTTTAGTCAATGTGGATTTTGGCCACCGCACTCCTATGGCTGTGCTGCCCCAGGGGGTTCTGGCGGAAGTGGATTGTGACCAGGCGGCGTTGACCATTTTAGAGAGCGGGACGGCGTAGGCGGGGGTACAGGGAGCTTGCGCGTAAAACAACGCGTTTGGACACTCTCCTGCTTTTTCCGGCTTGACAAACGTGGTTTGTTATGGTAACATGTTAGCGCGATAAAGTTACGGAGGACTTATCATCATGAAAACTTATCGAAAGCTTACCCCCGAGGGTGTGCGGGACGTGCTCTTTGGCCAGTGCCGGGCCCGGTCTTGGGTACGGGGGCGGCTGACCGAGATCTTTACTACCAGAGGTTACCAAGAGGTAGTCACCCCTGGGCTGGAATTTTATGACGTGTTCAACCTGCCCGGGGCTGCTATTCCCCAGCAGGAAATGTACAAGGCAACAGACTGTAGGGGCAGGCTCTTGGTGTTCCGGCCAGACTCCACCTTGCCCATTGCCCGTATGGCCGGGGCCCGGCTCCATGGACGCAGGCTTCCGGTGCGGCTGTACTACTGCCAGAACGTCTACCGCAACTGGCCCGAGCTCTCTGGCCGCAGCCACGAGTCTGCCCAAATGGGCGTGGAACTGCTGGGGGCTGCGGGCCTGCGGGCGGACCTGGAGGTGGTCTGCGCCGCGGTGGAGGCCCTAAAGGCAGTGGCCCCCGGCTTCCGGCTGGAGCTGGGCCACGCGGGCTTTTTTAAGCTGCTGGCTTCTAAGCTGGACCTGCCTCCCCAGCAGAGGGAGGAGATACGGGCCACCATCGAAATGAAAAACTACGGCGCTCTGGACGAGCTGCTGGCCCCTCTGGGTGACAGCCCCGAGGCCCGGGCCATGCGCCGCCTGCCCCGGCTTTTCGGCGGGGAAGAGGTGCTGGCCGAGGCCGAGAGCTGGCGGCTGGACGGCAGCGCAGCCCAAACCCTGAAGTATATGCGCGGCTTGTACAACGCCCTGGGCAGGCTGGGCCTGGGAGACCGGCTGATGGTGGACCTGGGCCTGGTGCAGCGCAACGACTACTACACCGGGGTGGTGTTCAGCGGCTATGTGCAGGAGCACGGCGGGGCGCTGCTGACCGGAGGGCGGTATGACGGCCTGTGTGAAAGGTTCGGCGCGGCCATGCCCGCCGCCGGGTTTGCCCTGAACCTGGATGCCGCCGCCCAGCTGCTGGAGGGCGGCCTGCCCAAGCTGGGCCCAGCGGACCTGCTGGTCCACGGGGAGCGGGGGTATGAGCTGGAAGCCCAGGAGGAGATTACCCGGCTGACCCAGGGGGGCCTGCGCTGCGAGGCCTCGGTGTGGGAGAACCGGGAAGAGGCCATAGGGTATGCCCGGGCCACCGGCATCCCAAAGGTGCGGGTGGTGGGCCCGTATCCACAAGAAATTTTGGTAGAGAAGAAAGGGGGCGCACTATGAAGCCGCTGCGTATGGCGCTGACCAAGGGACGGCTGGAAAAGTCCACCGTCCAGGTGATGGAGCGGGCGGGGCTGGACTGCGCCGCCCTGCGGGACAAGGGCCGCCGGCTGATTTTGCCTGTGGGCGAAAGCCTGGAGGCGGTGCTGGCCAAGGCCAATGACGTGATCACCTATGTGGAACACGGAGTCTGCGACCTGGGGGTGGTGGGCAAGGACGTGATTATGGAACACGGCGGGCAGTTCTTCGAGATTTTGGACCTGCGCTTTGGCCGCTGCGCCTTTGCCCTGGCCGCGCCCAAGGGACGGGACTTTTACCAAGGCTACCGGGGCAAGACCATTGCCACCAAGTACCCAAACGTGGCCAAGCGGTTCTTTCAGGGGAAGGACATGGACGTGCGGATCATTAAAATCGAGGGCTCGGTAGAGCTGGCCCCCCTGGTGGGGCTGGCGGACGGCATTGTGGACCTGGTAGAGACCGGGGCCACCCTGCGGGAGAACGGCCTGGAGGTCATTGAGCAGGTGGCGGAGGTATCGGCCCGGCTGATCGTCAACACAGCTAGCATGAAGCTGCGCAAGGAGGAGATCGAGGCCTTGGCCCGGCGGCTGGAGGAGCAGCTGTAGGGGCTTGGCCCTTTTGACAATACGAGCCTGATCGGTTTGTTTTTGCCTGTAACAGGGCTTGTTTCGGTTAGAGATTTTTTGCTAGCTCTTCCTCAAGGGGGATACCCCTTCTTACAAGAAACTTCCCTCCGTCTTGGGTACCGTAGTGGAGGCTTGTTCCATCCTTTGCTGTTTTTCCTGTAGAATGCTCTGCTGAAATTATGTCCCTGTTTGCGCAGAGCCCCCTAAGACGGAGGGGGATTCTACAAGGGGGCTGGCCTCTTTAGCGAGGAGAGGATACAAAGGAGGGGGGCAGAGCCCTCCTCCTTTGTCCCCAGCCAGCGGGAGCTGTGACAAAAAACAGAAGAATAAGCTGGAAATTACCAAGGATTAATAGTATAAGAGGTGTATATACCATGATAAAAACCATTACCGCCACCCCAGAGGAACGGCAAAGCTTTATCGCCGCCCTCAAGTCTCGGGTGGGACGGGCCGACCCAGCCATCGAAAAGGCTGTGGCTGATATCATTGAGACAGTGCGTACCGGCGGCGACCAGGCTGTGAAGGAGTACTCTATGAAGTTCGACGGCTGGACCCCCGATGCCCTAGAGCTGGGCCGGGAGGAAATGGAGCGGCTTTGCGCCCAATGCGACCCGGCCTTTTTGGCCGCTTTAAAGCGCGCGGCCGCCAATATCTGGGACTTCCACCAGCGTCAAAAGCAGCAGAGCCGCATTGACGCCGCCGGGACCGGCATCCTCACGGGCCAGCGGGTGCGGGGCCTGCACCGGGCCGGGGTCTATGTGCCCGGGGGCACCGCTGGGTATCCCTCTTCGGTGCTGATGAACGTGATCCCCGCCAAGGTGGCTGGGGTGGGGGAAGTGGTTATGGCCACACCCCCTGGGCGCACTGGCCGCCCGGACCCCAACATCATGGCTGCGGCCCTGGCCGCCGGAGTAGACAGGGTGTTCCTGATGGGCGGGGCCCAGGCAGTGGCCGCCCTGGCTTTTGGTACCGCGACTGTGCCCAAAGTGGACAAGATCGTGGGCCCGGGGAATATCTTCGTGGCTACGGCGAAAAAGCAGCTGTACGGCGTGGTGGATATTGACATGATCGCCGGGCCCAGCGAGATTCTGATTTTGGCGGATCACACCGCCGATCCGGAGTTCTTGGCCGCGGACCTGATGAGCCAGGCCGAGCATGACCCCATGGCCAGCGCCATCCTCATCACCAACGACAAAACTATAGCGGAGGCCACCGTAGCAGCCCTGTACCGGCAGCTGGCGGGCCTCTCCCGCCGGGGGATCATCGAAAAATCCCTGGATAGCTACGGCGCGGTGATTGTCTGCGACCATATGGACGAGGCCGTGGATTTTGCCAACCAGCTGGCCCCCGAGCACCTGGAAGTTTGCTGTGAGAATTCCATGGAGTACCTGGGCAGACTGGACAACGCGGGCTCGATATTCCTGGGAAACTATTCCCCGGAGCCCTTGGGAGACTACTTCGCCGGGGCCAACCATGTGCTGCCCACCGGAGGCACGGCCCGGTTTTTCTCGCCCCTGTCGGTAGACGATTTTATCAAGAAATCCAGCTTTATCTACTACCCCCGGGACCAGCTGCTAAAGGCGGCGGACGACATCATCTGTCTGGCCGAGACCGAGGAGCTTACTGCTCACGCCAATTCCATCCGGGTGCGAAAGGCCAAGCATGGAAACGGTTGAGGAGGTGTTCCAGCGGCTGGAGCTGGTGAACATGGGCCGTTACCGGCTGGAGTGGATTGGCGGGAGCAAGACCGCCGCTGTGCTGTACTATCAGAAGGGGCGCAGGCGGTTTAAAATTTTCTTTGATGACAGTAATGTGGAGATTTCCCAGGAAAAGCGGTGGTTCCGGGAGAAGTTTTGGGACAGCCTGGGGGTGCGGCACTACGACCAGCCGGAGGATACCGTGGGGGACGTGTACGACACGGTGGTGTGGTGCCTGCAAGAGTTCTGCGGGTTTTCCCAGCAGTTCGGGCAGCTGCCGGAGAAGGAGGACAACGAGGCCGAGCCGGAGCCGCCGGAATCGCCAGAATAAAAAATTCCCCGGGCGGCAAGAGGAAACATTGCGTGGTCAAGGGGTGGGGAAGGTATCAGCGGGCCTCATCTGCCGACTCGACCGGGTCAAAAAGATTGCCACTGGCAATCTTCCCCGCTTCGGTCGTTGTCTGACGGTCCCCGCTAGGGACCAGCACCCGAGCCATCAGGCGAGACAGGCCCCTTGCAGGATCCAGGAACAGAGTCCCTGGCCGCCGGAGGCCAAAACGGACGCACGCCCTTTCCGCATAGGCGCAGCCGGGTAGAAAATCGCTAATTTTTATAAAATAAGGAGCAAGTCATGTACAAGCTAAACGAAAAAGCCGCGTCCCTGACCGCCTACCAGCCGGTAGACGCCGGGAACTGTGTACGGCTGGACGCCAACGAGTCTTTCTTAAATATGCCGCCGGAGATTCTGGGCCGGGCCCTGGCTCATATTACCGCAGCCGACTTTAACCGCTACCCCGACCCCGCCGCTGGAGAGCTGTGCCGGGCCTTTGCCGCCTACTATGGTCTGGACCCCGCCGGGGTGGTGGCGGGCAATGGCTCGGACGAGCTGATTTCTGTGATTTTCCAAGCATTTCTGCTGGGGGGCCAGGCCTTTGCCACCCTAGAGCCGGATTTCTCTATGTACGCCCACGCGGGAAAGCTCTGCGAGGCCCGGCACGTGGCCATTAGAAAAGGGAAGGACTTCTCCATTGACGTGGAAGAGGTCATCCGCATCTGTACCCAAGAGGATGTAAAGCTGTTGATTTTTAGCAATCCCTGCAACCCCACCTCTATAGTACTGGGCCGGGAAAAGGTGCGGCGGCTGGTGAGCGCTGTAGGGGCCCTGGTGGTGCTGGACGAGGCCTACATGGATTTCGCCGATGAAAGTCTGCTAGATGAGGTGGGAAAATATGACAACCTGATCATTCTGCGTACCTGCTCCAAAGCCATAGGCATGGCGGCCCTGCGGCTGGGATTTGCCGTGGCGGGGGAGAAGCTGGCCGGGGTGCTGCGGGCGGCAAAATCTCCCTATAACGTGAATGCGGTCTCACAGCTGATGGGCGCGGCGGTGCTAAGGGATAGGTCCGCCCTGAAAGGGGCCCTGGGGCAGATTCTTGCCTCCCGTCGAGAACTGTTGATCGGGCTGGAGGCCTTGCTGGTAAAACGGCCTGGAGCTTTTGTGGTGCTGCCGTGCCAGGCCAACTTCGCGGCTCTGGTGATGGAGGAGCCGGCCGCCGCGCAGCAAAAGCTGCTAAGCCAAGGGGTGGCTGTACGCTGCACAGGGGGGCTGCTGCGTGTCACCTGTGGCGCGCCAGAGGAAAACCGGCTGTTTTTAGAAAAATTCGAAAAGGTTTTGGAGGAAATGCCATGAGAGAGGCCAGCATCCACCGGCAGACTGCCGAGACGGACATTACCCTGACCTTAAATCTGGGCGGGGGCGGGCATAATATTTGCACAGGTATAGGCTTTTTTGACCATATGCTCACCGCCTTAGCGGTACACGGGGGTCTGGGCTTGCGTGTAGAGGCCCGGGGTGACCTGGAAGTGGACTGCCACCACACCGTGGAGGATGTGGGCATTGTTCTGGGCCAGGCCCTGGGGCGGGCTCTGGCGGATAAGACCGGGCTGCGGCGGTACGGCCACGCCTTTATTCCCATGGACGAGGCGCTGGCCTTTTGTGCAGTGGACCTAAGCGGTAGGCCTTTTCTGGTGTTTTCGGGGGAATTTCCCCAGGCTCAGGTGGGAAATTTTGACGCCTGCGTGACCCAGGAGTTCTTCCGGGCCGTGGCGTTCCACGCGGGCATTACCCTGCATTTGCGGTGCGAGTACGGAGCAAACTCTCACCACATGATTGAGGGGATGTTCAAGGCATTTGCCCATGCCTTAAAAGACGCGGCGGAAACCGCCGGAACCGGCGTGCTCTCCTCCAAAGGGATGCTGTAGGCAAAATAACCCCGTAACAGATGAAACTTTTGTTTCGACGTTTTGGATGTTTGGCCAGGTGGATTCTGCCACGAACTGTTAGCTGGGTGGAAACAGGAGCATTTAGAAAGCAAAGCGGATCTGTGGCCAGCCAGTGGGGCCGCTGTACACGGGCTGCAAAGGGTCTGTATCAGCAAAAACTGCGCCGCCCGTATCCCCAAAATAGTAACAAAAAGGAGCCGTCCGGGTTAAGCCGGGGCTCCTTTTTTTGCATTGTTGGGAGTCCTATGCCTCCATAGGCTCTCCCTTGTAATCAATGTACCAGTTCTCCCGGTGCAGGGGCACCTGCCCGGTAAGCATTTTGCATAGGGCGGCGGCGGTCTCTTCAGGCTCAATCTGCGCAGTGGTGCGGCCCATTTCTGTGTTCATGCGGCCCGGGTGCACAGCGTAGAAGTCTGCGTCTGGATAAGAGGCGTTGAGAATGCCGCAGGCCTTCGTGGCCGCGGTTTTGGAAAGACCGTAGCAGGGCACCCAGGTGCCGCAACTTTTTACACCCACCCCCTCTGAGGTAATGGCAAAAAAGCGCCCGCCGGGCTTTAGCCCGGGCAAAAAGGCCTGGGCCGCCCGGATGGGTCCAAAGGCGTTTACCTGGAAAGTAGCCTCTAGTTCCGCCAGGTCACACTGGTGCAAAAGTTTCTCCCGGTCGCCGGGCAGTAGTACACCGGCCACCACACAGACCGCGTCGGCTTGGCCAAAAAAGTCCTGGCAGGCCTTGGCCCCCGCTGTCAGCTGTTCCATGTGGGTGACGTCCCCGGGAAAAACCAGCAGCTGCTGGGCGTATTGCGCCTGTAAGGGAGCCAGGGCTCCGCCGCCTAGCACCCCCGCCGCCACCTGACAGCCCTGGGACAAAAGACCGCGCACCAAGCACAGCCCCAAGCCCTGGGATGCGCCAATTACAATAATATTACTCATAAACACGCTCCCTTAGTAGTTTTCCAGCAGCTCGATCAAGCATTTCAGGTCACCGTGGGAGTCCATATAGGCGTACTCGCCATTGCCACCGCCGTACTTGCCCCGCTGCACACATTTCATACCGAAGCTTTCGCAGGAGGCAATTTTCTCATCCATGCCCTTCACCTGGAAAGCAATGTGGTGGATGCCCTCGCCGTGCTGGTCCAGAAAGTCCTGCCAGGTGCTCTTCACACCGTTGGGCTGGATGAGCTCAATCTGAATGCCAGGGCCCACGTCAAAAAAGGCCATCCAGCAGTTGGCGTCTGGGGCAGGCCGGCCCTCTACCGTAGTGCCGGTGACTTCATATTTGCCGCCGTCAAAATGGTCCGGCACAGGCACGCCGAAAAATTCGGCAAACTTTCTCTTGGTCACCTCAATATCCCGGACGATAAAACCCACCTGCGCTAAAAGATTGTTGTTAATGATTCCTGCCATGACGATATTCCTCGCTTTCTTCTTATGTTTTTTCAGCCACAAAGCCATGGAGCGCCGCGGCCTGTCTCTGACAATACATCTGAACTGGGCCTGGCCAATAGCCTTACTGTTTGCACGATGCTTCATTACTTGAGTTTATAAATATGAGAGGTTCTATGGCAATGGGGGACAGCAAAGGGCAATTTGTAAAAGAGTTTTTTGAAATAAACGCGCGTTTAAGCTTCTGCTCTGGGTGGGGCCGTGGATTCCCGCACCAGCAGCTGGCCGGGGATAAAATCTGCCTGAAGCACGTCGGGCTTTTCCTCAATGGTGTCGATGACTCGGTCGGTTAGAGACGCGAACAGCCGCTGAAAGTCGTAATAATAAGTGGTCAGCGGGGGAGAAGCGGTTTTGCCCTCGGGGCGGGCGTCCATGCCAACCACAGAGATGTCCTGGGGAATACGCAGCCCCAGCCCAGCACAGGCGCGGTACACCCCAAAAGCCACACCGTCATTATTGGCACAGATGGCGGTAGGCAAATCGTCCAGGCTGTTTTCCAGCAGTTGCTTGGCGGCGGGATAGCCGGTCTCTTCTACAATACCGCCGTAGGCCAGCCACTGGTTTTTTAGGGGAAGGCTGTGCTTCAGCATGCCCCGCATGTAGCTTTCATGGCGGTGGATACAGCTTAGGCGGCTGAGGTCCCCGTCGATAATGGCGATTTTCCTGTGGCCCAAGCTATAGAGATAGTCAATAACCGCCTCGCCAGAATCCCGCTCAAAATTGGAAGAAAGCCGGTGGGGCTGGTCCTCGCCCTCATGGAAATAATCAAAAATACCCACAATCTTGTCCATCTCAAGCAGCTCGTCCACAAGGGGCTCGGTATTGCTTAGGCCAACAAAAATTCCCGCGTCGATGCGGCCTTCCATATAAATCTTCCGCACTTTCTGAACATTGGCGCTGTCTGTTAGGTCGTCAATAAAACTGGCCAAAACCAGGTACCCCCGCTCGGCGGCGGCGTCCACGACATGCATAAAATAGGAACTGGTCAGTGGGTCCATAGCCAGACGGCTGCGGCCTACCCAGAAAAGACCAATGGTATTGGTACTTTTGCCGGAAAGGGCCCGGGCAGAGACCTGGGGATAATAATGGTATTCCTTGATTACCTTCATAACCCGCTCGTAGGTTTCGGGGGGTACATTGGTATAGCCGTTAATCACCCGGCTTACCGTACTGCGAGAAACCCCTGCCAGGCGGGCAATATCATTACTGCTGATCCGTTTCACAAATGCCGTTCTCCTTTAAGTCACACTGTTCGATCTGTTTACAACTGTTTATATTTTAGTACAGACAGGTGAAAAAGTAAAGACCCCAGTGTGGAAAAATATGCATTACAGCAACAGCGGAACAGCGAGCTAAGCGGGAAAAGATATGGAATAAACGCGTATTCACCCGCAAATATACTAGCATTTTCCCAGTTGGTCTGTCAAGGTCGAAAAAGGTAAAAATATGAAGTTTCAATCATGTTTGTAGAATTATCACAAAAGTTTTATAAAAACCACGTGCATTATCGCTAAATCGCATTTTCCCTCTTGCAAACGCGCGTTTATCATGCTATACTGTATTCAAATCAAGAGGCGGGTGCGGCCCAGCTCCTTTGGGCCGCGCGGCAGAATACATAAAGGAGCTGAAAGAAGCCTTGGCAGAATTGGAGAAGCTGAACCTGTGGGACCGTTCTCGTGACCGATCCATTCTTCAGATATATGATATGGAGACTGGCGGCGTGGAGACTGTGGCGGAGTTTGACTATCTTATTGAGGCCCCCAATTGGTCTCCCGACGGGAAGTTCCTGGCCTATAATAGCGAGGGGCGTATCTATCGCTTTGACCTGGAAACCAAGGAAAGCACCCTGGTGGAAACAGATTTTGTGGGAAACTGCAACAACGACCATGTGCTTTCCGCAGACGGTAAGAGTATTGCTGTGAGCCACGGCACCAAAGAGGACGGCCAGTCCCGCGTGTATACGGTGCCTCTTTCCGGCGGAGTGCCCAGGCTGGTAACGCCCCTGGCCCCCAGCTATTTGCATGGCTGGTCCCCAGACGGAAAGACCCTGGCCTATTGTGCCCAGAGAAAGGGCGAGTTCGACATCTATACCATTCCGGTAGAGGGCGGCGAAGAGACCCGGCTGACCGACGCCCCGGGGCTGAACGATGGCCCGGAATATGACAGCGCGGGAGAGTATATTTGGTTTAACTCTGTACGCGCGGGGCTGATGCAGGCTTTCCGCATGAAAGCAGACGGTACAGAGCAGACCCAAATGACCTTTGAAGAGGACTGGAACATCTGGTTCCCCCACATCTCCCCAGACCGGCAGTGGGTGGTGGCGCTGGGGTACCGCAAGGGCGACGTAGAGCCCGGCGAGCATGTGCCCCACAAAAATGTGGAGCTAAAGCTAATGCCGGCGGCAGGCGGCCCCTTGAAAACCATTGTGGCTCTCTTTGGCGGACAGGGCACTATCAATGTGAACTCCTGGGCTCCGGACAGCAGGCGGTTTGCGTTTGTCCGCTATGAGATAATGCCTGAAAAGGCCTAAAATTCCGGCCTGTCCTATCCTAAGCGGGGAAAGTCTTTTCCCGGGGGGCAGGCGAAAACTTTAACATGAAAGGACGGAAAGAGAATGAAAACCAACCTAAGCAAGCGTGTTCTTACCCTGCTGCTGGCCCTGTGCCTAGTGTTTAGCCTGACCGCCTGCGGCGGCGACACCGGCAGCAGCGGCTCCACTGCCGATAAGAGCTCGTCCTCTACGGCCGAGACCTCTGGCGGCGACGCCTCTACCCCCGAATCTTCCCAGACCGGAAATACCGAGGACGGCCCCCTGACCCCCTATGCGGAGCCCGTCACCATTACCGTGGGCATGCAGTCCTCTGCGGTGCAGCAGTTTAAAGACGGCGACACCTTTGAGGACAACGTATGGACCCGCAAAATTAAGGAAGAGCTGAATATCGACATAGAGATCGCTTTTACCGCCGATATTAGTACCGACGCGTATAATAATAAGCTGAACACCCTGCTGGCCTCTGGCGACCTGCCGGACGTGTTCCGCCACGGGGACCACACTTACCTGAAGCAGGCCCACGACGCCGGCTACCTAATGGACATTACCGACGTGTACGAGCAGTATGCCACCGATGCGGTGAAAGCCTATCAGGAGCAGTTCCCAGACTGCTTTAAGGGGATTTCTTTTGACGGCAGAATGTTTGGCTATCCCTATATGACGGATAACTTCCACCAGGCTTTCAACCTATGGATTCGAGACGACTGGCTGGAGAACACTAATTCCCAGCCCCCCACTACAGTGGAGGAGATGGTAGAGCTGGCTAAGCTGTTCACCACCGGCGACCCGGATGGCAACGGCGTGGACGGCGACACCTTTGGCTTGGGTTTGGCCGGCGATGTGCTGCAAAACAACTATGGCACCCTGTGTGGCCTGTTTGCGGCTTATGGTGTGCCCGCTTTCCAGAAAACGGGTATTTTCTACCGGGGCGAGGACGGAAAGATTACCAACTCCTATTTGGACCCCGCCTGTAAAGATGCCCTGACTGTGGCTAAAGAGCTGTATGACGCGGGAGTGTTTGACCCCGAGTTTGTGGTAAAAGACGTGGCTAGCATGGAAACTGACGTGGCCACGGGCAAAATTGGCATGATGTATCATGCTTGCTGGGGCGACTGGCATCCCTTCAACCTGACCTACCAGGCCGACGGTACCATTACCCGTCCCTATAAGATCCCTACTGTAGAGGGCACAAAGCCTCAACTGGGTATTCTAAGCAACCAGACCTTTGACTTCTTTATGATTAGCTCTAAATGTGAGCATCCCGAGGCCCTGATCAAGATTTTGAACCTGTACGAAAAGACCGCCATCAGCGGCAGCGAAGAGGACTTCCAAACTTACTGGGCCGACGAGCAGTACCGTTTCTGCCCCATCTTTATTGGCATCCCCACCGAGCTGTTCTCCGAGCAGGTTCTGGCTGCCCTGGAAAAGGGCGACCCCGGCGACCTGGGCGGCACCGCCTTGCAGTACTATAACTACTCCTCTGGCTTTGGCTATGGCGACGGCCCCATGAAGGACGACACCAATGCCTACGGCACCTGGGGGCAGATCAGCCAGTATGGCTCTATGCCCATTGACCTGGCCCATCAGGCGGCCGGGGAGGAAGTGGTCAACATTATGGCCAACGATATTCCCGACATCTGGGTGCAGAACTCTTCTGTGCTGGGCGACATGGTTTTGCAGGAGTTCATCGATATTATTACCGGTACAAAGCCTGTAGACCACTTTGACCAGTTTGTGACCGAGTGGCTGAACGCCGGCGGTCAGGAGACTCTGGACGAGCTGGAGAAGCTCTATCCGGCCCAATGATTACGCTAATCTCCTAATTTACTCCTAATTACTGATGAGTCAATAGGCCCGGAGCGAAGAAATTTGCTTCGGGCCTGTTGGCTAAAATAGGGGAGAAAGGCCGCGGGCCTCTTTTAGAACCTAGCTCCAAAGCTCATTTCGTAATTTATCAGGTCAAATATGTATCCCAATATACCAAGGTGGTGAACAAAAAGTGAGCAGCAAATCCACACAGGGCGCGAAAGCCGCGCCAAAACCGCAGCGGCGTACCGACAAGTTTTTGCGGGAGCTGCCCCTTTATATTATGCTGGTTCCGGCCGTCGTTCTGGTGGCCATCTATTCTTATGGCGGCATGGTGGGAACCGTGATCGCTTTTCAAAAGTTCAACCCAGCCAACGGCCTGTTTGGCTCGGAATGGGTGGGGCTGAAGAACTTTCAAAACCTGTTTTCTATGCCCAATTTCTGGCCGGTTATCCGCAACACAATTGTTATCTCTTTAGCCAAGATGATTGGCAACATTGTGGTGCCCGTCACCTTTTCTCTGCTGTTGAACGAGGTAAGCCGCTCTGGCCTAAAGCGCACCTACCAGACCATGGTGTACCTGCCCAACTTCCTCTCCTGGATTATCCTCTCGGGTATCTTTGTAGACATCCTTTCCCCCAGCAGCGGCATTGTGGGCCGGGCTTTCCAGGCTTTTGGGGCAAAGGCGCCCTTCTTCTTGGGGGATTCCTTCTGGTTCCCCATTACCATGGTGGTTACGGACGTGTGGAAAAACTTTGGCTTTAAGTCCGTTATCTACCTGGCCGCCCTGACCGGTGTGGACCCGGCGCTGTATGAGTCCGCCTCCATCGACGGCGCGAACCGCTGGAAGCAGACCTGGCACATCACTCTGCCCGGCATTCTTAGCACCATTGTGCTGATGACTGTGTTAAGCATGGCGGACATTCTCAACGGCGGCTTTGACCAGATCTATAACCTCTACAGCCCCGCTGTGTACTCTACCGGAGATATTCTGGATACCTTTGTGTACCGCCTGGGCATTGAGCGCACCCAGTTTGCCCTTTCTACTGCCGCGGGCCTGTTTAAGTCCGGCGTGTCCCTGATCTTTGTAACCGCATCCTACTGGATGGCCGACCGTTTTGCCGGCTACCGGATATTCTAAGGGAGGAAAAAATTATGAAATCAAAAGCGTCGCCCTCCCGGAAGGTCTTTATGGTCTTTGACTATCTGCTGCTTACCGTTATGGCGCTGGTTTGCATTTTGCCCATGGTCAACCTGTTGGCTATGTCTTTTTCCAGCAAGGTGGCTGTGGCTGCCAACCAAGTGACTTTTTGGCCAGTGGATTTTAACACCGCGGCCTATTCCTTCATCCTTACCAATAGCCAGTTTATCACCTCTTTGGGCATTTCCGTGCAGCGCACTTTGCTGGGCGTGGCCCTGAACATTGTTCTTATTGTTTTAACCGCCTATCCGCTCTCTAAATCTACCAGGGAGTTCCGGGCGCGGAACGTGTTCTCCTGGTTCTTTGTCATCACGATTTTGTTTAACGGCGGACTGATCCCCAATTACCTGGTGGTCCAGTGGACGGGTCTGATGGACAGCCTTCTTGCCCTGATTTTGCCCGGCGCGGTCAATGTTTTTAACATGCTGGTGGTTATGAACTATATGCGCAGCCTGCCCAAGGAACTGGAGGAAGCCGCCTATATTGACGGGGCGGGGCATGTTTCTACCCTGGTACGGGTGATTCTGCCGGTATGCACCCCCACCCTGGCCACGGTAACGCTGTTTTCCTTTGTGTACCACTGGAACAGCTGGTTTGACGGCATGATCTATATGAATTCTACTACCCGCTACCCCTTGCAGACCTACTTACAGACCGTGGTCATCAACCCAGAGGCCTTCTTCCGCAATGTAACCAATATCAGCGCGGAAATGGGCACCTACCTGAATCTGGTAAACGCCCGCACTACCAACGCGGCCCAGATGTTCCTGGCCATGGTGCCGGTGCTGTGCGTGTATCCCTTCCTGCAAAAGTACTTTACCACCGGCCTGGTGATGGGCAGCGTAAAAGGCTAGACAACGTAAACGCTGCATCCACTTCGCGGAACCGCGCAAAGCTGTGCGCTTCCTCGGCGGGACACGTAAGCCGAGCCAGCTGCGGCTGGCATACATTGGGGGGTCCAGCGCCCGCCACAGCGCTGGCGCGGGGTGTGGGGCTGCGGAAGCTCCATGGACCTCTTATAGCATCCCCCCGCACCCATGGGGGCGGGCCCGTATCACCCCAAACAAAACAATAGAGAGGAACCTCACTATGAATACACCCGTAAAAAAAGAAGGCTTTATCCAAATCAACATTATTGTAAAAGACATTGAGTCCGCCGCCAAGGACTGGGCCAACCTCCTGGGCATTGACGTGCCGGAGGTCCGGGACAGCCACTTGGAAGGCAATGAAAATTATACCTACCGGGGCAAGCCCGTCAGCTGTGACCTGAAGGTGTGTAATATTGACATGGGCAACTTCGTCATTGAGCTGCACCAGCCCGCCGGGGGCGAGAGTTCCTTCCAGGAATTCCTGGAGAAGCACGGCAACGGTGTGCACCACATCGGCTTTGAGGTGGGTGGCGACCGGGACGCCGTAATAGAGTCTCTGGCCGCCAACGGCTACGATGTAAACCGTACCCTGGGCGTCTATCCTGGCAGCAGCTGGACCATTGTGGACAGCGAGGACCGGCTGGGCGTAAACTTAAACATCAAGCCCGTGCGCTGAGGAGGAACTGCTATGCGGTTTGGCGGAATTATTTTTAAGCCCTGGCGCTCCCCAGGGGAGTGGGCCCAGGCGGCAAAAGAGGCTGGG
The DNA here is from genome assembly GCA_910574935.1 of Oscillospiraceae bacterium. Lineage (GTDB taxonomy): Bacteria > Bacillota > Clostridia > Oscillospirales > Acutalibacteraceae > Acutalibacter > Acutalibacter intestini. The sequence continues at coordinate 264,371 of CAJTCU010000002.1, read as the reverse complement.
TATTCGGCGGTGTACTTTCCTGTGGACTACACCGCGTCTCAAAAAGAAATCGACGGCTATCGGGACGCCGCCAAAGAGGCGGACTTGGTGATCTGTGAGATTGGGGTGTGGAACAACACCCTGTCCCCAGACAAGGCCCAGCGGGAGGCCGCCATAGAAAAAGCCGTGCACCAGCTGGAGCTGGCGGAGTACGTGGGAGCAAACTGCTGCGTGAACATAGCGGGCAGCTACAGCCAGCAGTGGGACGGCCCCCACCCGGACAACTTTACCCAAAAGGCTTTTGATGAGATTGTGGCCACCACCCAGAAGATTATCGACCGGGTGAATCCCCAGAGCACCTGTTACTCCTTAGAACCCATGCCCTGGATGTATCCGGACACGCCGGAGTCTTACCTGGAGCTGATGAAGGCCATCGACCGGTCGGGCTTTGGGGTACACCTGGACATTGTGAATATTATCAACAGCCCCGGGCGCTACTACCGCAACGGAGAGGTGATTCGGGACTGGTTCCAGAAGCTGGGCGGGCATATCCGCAGCTGCCACGCCAAGGACATCACCCTCTCGGGCAAGCTCACCGTCCACCTGGACGAGTGCCGCCCAGGCACCGGGGGGCTGGACTACCGGACCTACCTGGAATGCGTCTCTAACCTGCCGGAGCGTACCTGCCTGATGCTGGAGCATATGACTGAGGAAGAGGATTATATAGAGGCCACCCGCTACTTAAAGGGGCTGGCGGAAGAAATGGGATTGCGGCTGTAAAGGCCGGACCAGAGGCAGTAGTTCACGATGCGGTAAGGAGGAAAATAGTATGAAACCCATTGTTCGTGTGGCGGTAATCGGCGGCGGGGCCATTGGACAGCGCCGCCATTTGCCAGAGTACGCGGCGAACCCCAACGCGGAAATCGCCGGAGTGTTTGATACGGACCGCCAGCGGGCCCAGGAGCTTTGCCGGCAGTATGGCGGCAGGGCCTATGAAAGCATGGAAGAGGTCTTTGCAGATGAGACCGTGGACGCGGTTAGCGTTTGTTCACCCAACGTGACCCATGCCCAGGCCTCTATCCGGGCGCTGGAGGCCGGCAAGCATGTACTGTGCGAAAAGCCGATGGCTTTAAGCTTAGAGGAGTCCCGGCGGATGCTGGAGGCGGAAAAGCGTTCGGGAAAAACCCTGATGCTGGGCCATAACCAAAGGCTTATCCGCGCCCACCTAAAGGCCCACGAGCTGCTGCACCAAGGGGCCATTGGGGACCTACTGTTTTTCCAGTGCAATTTTAAGCACGCCGGCCCTGAGAGCTGGAGCATAGACGCGGGAAACCACACCTGGTTTTTCAAGAAAGATCAGGCCAATTTCGGCGTAATGGGCGACCTGGGGGCCCACAAGATTGACCTTATCCGTTTTTTGACAGACTCGGAGATCAGAAACGTGTTCACCACCCTGACCACTTTGGATAAGCGAGACGAGACAGGCGGGTACATTGAGCTGGAGGACAACGCGGTCTGCCTGTTTAATATGGAGAACGGCCTGCCGGGCATTATGCATTTTAGCTGGACCAATTATGGGGCGGAGGACAACGGAAGCACCATTTATGGCAGTAAAGGAGTGATGAAGATCTTCGGCGACTATGCGGACGATATTGTCCTGGAAATGCGGGACGGCACTCAGGTCAAGTACACGGTGGGAGATATTAGTACCAATCACCACCAGCTGAAAAGCGGGGTCATCGATGAGTTCATCGCATCTATTGTAGAGGCGCGGCGGCCGATTGTTACAGGTATAGACGGCCACAATACTCTGGCGGTGATCGAGACCGCTATGAAATCTGCTAAGGTAGGGCAGTGGATGGAGATTGCCTACTGAAGGAAATATAAAAAGAGAACCAGCTGGCAGCTGGTTCTCTTTTTATATTGGTAGAAGGGGTTCCGCCAGTAAAGTCCTGGGGCATTGTGTTTTCAAAGGGTCTTGTCTGCCGGTAAAATTAGCCGGACCCCACTGGATTGGAATTCCCATTCCTTGGACTCCGCCAAGTAATCGGCTGATTGGCGGTTTTCTGGCAGACGCTTGCTTTTACCCCATTTGGAAGAATTTTGTAAAAGAAGTTCCCCTAAGAACCTTTCACGAAGTTTTTAGGGAATGGTCTCTCATTTTTACCAGCTGGCCTTCTGTGAGGAAGCGGAAAAACGGGTGGGGGACAGTTCAGCTTAGCAACTTTGAACCGTGAACCGCTCTATTTTGCAGCGGCTGCCCTTTTGCACCGAGAACCCATAACAGCCTGTCAGATAAGGCTGATCCTGGTCCTCTGCCCACAAGCAGGGCTGGCCGTCTACCGCCAGGGAGATGCGGTTGCTTTTGGCCTCTACCGTCAGCTGGTAGGGTCTGCCATTTTCCCAAGGGAATTCCATGCTGGCCAAAACCTTGGGCTCTCTCTGGTTTTTGATGATGACCAGCCGCTGGTCTTGAAAGCCTGCCATATAGCTCCGCAGGTTCCCCTGGGCCCGGATAAGCGCCAGGTGGGTTCGGCCCAGCATGGGCCGAACGTCCACCGTAACGCTGTAACCGGCAAAGTTCCGGCCCCCGGTAAACAGTTCCCCGTGGTCTGCGCAGCTGCCAACGGCCGCGCCGTTCTCAATACTCCAAATGCCTTGGGAGGTGGAGGTCTGGCTTAGCTCGGTGTGGAAAGCAGTCCAGCGCTCCAGCCCCGCCTTAGAGAAGTCCAGCACATAGTCTGGGCCGCCCTGGTAGTCCAGGCTGTCAAGATCCACCACGGCGGCTTCTCCAGCAGGCAGCTCCAGGCCCACCTGACCAATGCACCCGTCCGAAGAGGGCAGGTCCAGGGTCAGGGTGGTCCAGCCCGCTGCCTGGACGCTTTCGCCGTAAATGTGGCTTTGGGAGTACAGGTTATAGGCATAGGCCCGCAGGGTTATAGGGCTCTGGGTTTTCACCCGAAGCACCACCCGCTGGCCGGGAAACACCTCTGGGGTAAAGGCCGGGGAATAGCGGTCGTCGCTGAAGTCCTGGGCCTGGTAATAGGTTTGCCTGTACAGCCGCCGGGGAGTGGGGGAGGCCTGCACCCAGGCCCGTAGGCAGCGGCCCCCCAGGGCAGTGGTATCGGCAATATTTTCATATGCGCAGTCACAGCCTGCTGTGCGGAAGCTGTGGGTACTCTCCGGCAACACAAAAGAGAACCGGGGCGCACTGCCCTCTAAGAAGGGACGCAGGGCTTCGGGATAGGGCTCCCCCGCCAGGCGGTAGCCAAGAGAGGCCAGGTATAGGGCGTCGTTGGCCACGTCCCGAAGGTTCATGCATCCCAATACGCTGGAGCAGGCCAGAAAGTCGTTGATAGGCTCTCGCCAGGACCGGTGGATGCCCTCCAGCCCTACGGCCACACCCAGGATACAGCCAACGTTGGCTACATTACAGTCTGTATCCCAGCCGCACATATTGCAGATGTTAATGGATCGAGAGAAGTCCCCATTTCCGTAGAGAAGGGAGAGCAGTACCACGGCGGCGTTGGGAATGATATGGCAGGCCCCGGGGTAGCGGTGGTAGCCAAAGTTCTCCTGCACATAGGCAAAGCATTGCCGCCAGTCCTCTGGGTGGGCGGCGTAAAAGGCCCGCACCGCCTGGGCCATGCGGGCGTACTCGCAGTCTGGGGGAATGACCGAGAGCCCGGCCTTAATAATATTCTGCACGTCTTTTTCGGCAAAGGCCGCGCTAACGCAGGCGGCCACAAACATGCCCCCATATATGCCGTTGCCCCCGTGGGTGACCGAGGCCATTTTGGCGGCGTACCGGGCAGCCCGGCGGTAGTCGCAGGGGTTCACCAGGCCCCAGGTATCAATGAAGATCTGCCCGCCGATCTGCTCGGCCACAGCGGCTCCGTTTAGCTCCACCGAGCCGGAAAGGGGGGCGTCAATGCCGTGGAGCAGATTCAGCAGGGCGGTGTGCTCAGTGGAGACGCCGTAGCCTCCTAGCCAAAAGAAACTGTGGTCCAGGGGCACATAGTTTAGCACGGTCTCGCCCATATTCTTTGGGGTGATGCTTTCGCCGCAAGCGTAGTCCTCCAGGGCCCGAATAAAGAAGATAGGCCCGTTGGTATCGTCATCCGCCGCGAAATTTTTAAAGTGGAACAGGTAGCCGTTTATCTCTCCGTAGGTCTCGGCAATCTTCTCATAGGTCCATCCTTCCACGTTGGAGCCGTGGCGGACGCCAATAATTTTGCCATACCAGCCGGCGTAAACGCGCTCCAGATAATCAATGGGGATTTGCATAAGGGGCCTCCTCTTTATATGGTTCCTATACCCGTACCCAAACCCGCATCTCGCCCAACCCCCGGTTGGCCCAGGCGTAGTAGGGGATGTACTTTAGGCAAACAGGGCGTTCCGCTGCCGGTGTGTAGCGGTTATACAGGGGGGCGCCCAGGGCGGGCGGATCTTGACGGAAACCAGGCACATGGATAGAGGTCATCTCCTGTCCGCCAATAGTGACTGGTTCCAGTTCTGCTTTATCAATTTGGCCAGCGTCTACTCTGCACAAATGCAGGTTTTCACCGTTGTCAGCCTGCTCCAGGCAATAGCAGATGGGCCCCCGGGTAATTGCCACCTGGCCCAGGTCCTCCCGCACCCGGGAATTGGCAGCGTTCAGGCGCACCTCCATAGGGAAGTCCAGGCAGACCCTGTCTCCGTCCTGCCAGACGCCGGTAAAGTACACGTATCCGTCCTTTTCCACCCGCTCCATGGCCTGGGGACCGGTAATGCTGGGATTCTGGCACCAGCCCGGAACCCGAAAAGCCAGGGTGCACGGAAGGGGCTCTGCCGTATGGACTGTCATGGCAGCCTTGCCCTGCCAGGGGAGATGGCTTTCCAGGCTTAGGCGCAACTGGGCGCCGCCCACCTGCTTGGAAATCTCGCCCCCCATGTACAGGTGGGTGAACAGGGTGTCCTTATTCTCGGTAAAAGCGTACTGGGCCGCGGAAGTGACCAGCCGGGCAATGTTGGGCGGGCAGCAGGCGCAGCCAAACCACTTTTGCCGCTGGGGCTTCACATGGCGCAGCCGGGCGTCTGCTTTGCAGGCGGCGGGGTTCACTTCCAGGGGATTTACGTAGAAGAAGCTTTTGCCGTCCAGGGCCATACCGGCCAGAGCGGTATTGTACATGGCCAGCTCCATCACGTCGGCATACTCCGCTTTTGGCTGAATTTCCAGCATCCGCCGGGCAAAAAAGGCCAGGGAAATGGCGGCGCAGGTCTCGGAATAGGCGGTGTCGTTGGGCAGGTCAAAGGGGTAAGAAAAGGCTTCGCCGTGGACCGTGCCGCCTATGCCGCCGGTAATGTATAGCTTTTCTCCCACAATCTCGTCCCAAAGCCTTTGGCAGACGTCAAACAGCTCCTGGTCCTGGGTCAGTCTGGCCACGTCTGCCATCCCGGAATAGAGATATCCCGCCCGCACCGCATGGCCCAAGGCTTCCTCCTGCTGGCGCACAGGCTTGTGGGCCTGGTAATAGGCATAGGGGGCCGTGTTGTCCTCTGGAGCGGGCTGGTCCTCATAAGCGGCCCGGGCCTGGTCCTCCTGCAAAAAGTAGTTGGGCGCGGCGCCCCGTTGGTCGATGAAAAATTTGCTTAGACGCAGGTACTTTTCCTCTCCGGTGGCCTCATATAGCCGCACCAGGGCCATCTCGGCAATCTCGTGGCCTGGGTAGCCCTGGCATTTTTCCGGCTCTGGCCCAAACCGGGAGTCTACATAGTCCGCAAAGCGGCAGGCGGCCTTTAGCAGCTTGTCCTTGCCCGTGGCCTGGTAATAGGCGACCGCGCCCTCTAGCAAATGGCCCAGGCAGTATAGCTCGTGGTGGTCCTTCAGATTGGTAAAGGCCCGGTCCATGCCATTCAGGATATAGTAGGTGTCCAGGTATCCGCTGTCGTGCTGGGCGGCACAGACCAGATCAATGGCCTGGTCTGCGGTTTCTTCCAGCTGGGGGTCCGGGTGCTGGGTTAAAGAGTAGCCCACGGCCTCAATCCATTTAGAAAAGTCCGTGTCCTGGAACACATAGCCAAAAAACTTGTCCGGGTCTGGATGGGCGGGGTCCTGGGGCAGGGCCTCAAAGCCCCGGTCTGTGTAGACGGGCTCCTGAAAGCCCGGGCTGGCCTTTTTCTCTGCCATCAGTTGAGCCGCGGCCCGGAAATTGTGCATACAGTAGCTGGGGGCAGCGCCCTCTACCCGGTCGTTCAGAGCCTCCCACTGGTAGGGAATTACCTCCCGGCGGACAGTTTCCTGAAAGGCGCTCCAGAACGGGTCATCTACGGCTACAGCCTTTATGTCTATGGGAGTGCTAAAATAGTTTTTGTTCATGTAGAACCTCCTGATTTTCATCTACGGCAATGCCTGTGTTTTGCCCCGGCAGCTGCGTGTGGGGCAGATGGATAGGTACATTCTATCAAAAAGGAGGCAAAAGAACAAGGGGGCGGGCCTGAAATTTGGAAGGTTTTTTAACTGCGCCAAGAAATACTTGACGGCGGGCGGGTTCTGGGTTATGCTGTACATATCCAATAGCGGACCCCGCCAGCCTGCCCAGCGGGGACAGAGAGAATACTTGGAGGGAAACCTATGAAGAAAATAGACCAGCTGATTTCAAAGGTGGGCATTGTGCCTATTATTGTGCTAAACCATCCGGAGCGGGACGCCGCGCCCCTGGCCCAAGCCCTGTGCGCAGGGGACGTGCCTGTGGCGGAGGTTACTTTTCGGGCGGCGGGGGCCCAGCAGGCCATCCGGCTGATGAAGGAGGCCTGTCCTCAAATGACTGTGGGCGCGGGCACTGTGACCACCACGGAACAGATTGACCAGACTTTGGCCGCGGGGGGCGCGTTTATCGTTACCCCTGGCTTTGACAGTGAGCTGGTAGCTTATGCCCAGAAAAAAGGCGTGCCGATTTATCCTGGCTGCACCACGCCCAGCGACTACCACGCGGCCCTAAAGTTCGGCCTGGAGCTGATTAAGTTTTTCCCGGCCGAGCAGTCCGGCGGGCTGGCCAAAATCCAGGCTATGAGCGCGCCTTTCCCCCAGTTTCAAGTAATGCCTACAGGGGGGATCAGCCTGAAAAATTTGCCCGAGTACATGGCCAGCCCAGTGATCGCGGCCTGCGGGGGCTCTTATATGGTAGCGGCTTCCCTGATTGAGGAGGGCCGGTGGGAGGAAATTACCCGGCTGTGCAGGGAGTCCCGGGAGATTGTAGAAAGCGCCCGGAAAAACTGAGGAGGAACAGATGATGAGGGATTTTTGGAATCTTTCGGGCGGGAAATTTGTCACCCTGGGGGAACTTCTTCTGCGCCTGACCCCGCCGGACCACGGAATGCTGGCCGGGGCAGAGGGCTTTTTGGCCCACTACGGCGGCAGCGAGGCAAACATCGCCCTGGCCCTGGCAAATTGGGGAGTGGATAGCAGCTTTTTCACCGTGGTCCCTGGCAACCCCCTGGGGCGTGCCGCCCTAGGCCACCTGCGGCGGTATGGGGTGGACTGTGGGCAGGTGATTCTTTCCACCCCAGCCGAGACCCCTACCCACCGGTTGGGCACGTATTATTTAGAAGCGGGTTTTGGCCCCCGGGCCAGCCGGGTGGTGTACGACCGAAAACACAGCGCCCTGGCCGAGTACGACCTGGATCAGGTGGACGTAAAAAAGCTGCTGGCCGGGTACCACTGGCTGCACTTAAGCGGCATTACCCCGGCCCTTTCCAGGGGATGCGCGGAGCTTGTGCTGCGCTGTTTGGCCGCTGCCAAGGAACTGGGGCTGGTGGTCAGCTTTGACGGCAACTTCCGTTCAGCCCTGTGGAGCTGGGACCAGGCCCGGGACTTTTGTACCCAGTGCTTGCCCTATGTGGACGTGCTACTGGGCATAGAGCCCTATCACCTGTGGAAAGACCCGGAAAATTTGGGGGAAGGGGATGTAAAGGATGGCCTGCCCATGCGGCCGGACCGTGTGGCCCAGACGGAGGTGTTTGAAAAATTTGCGGAGCGCTACCCAAACCTGCGCTGCATAGCCCGACACGTGCGGGAAGCACCTAACAGTAGCGAAAATAGCCTAAAGGCCTACCTATGGATGGAGGGTGAAACCGTGGAGAGCCCCAGCTATACCTTCCAGATCTTGGACCGGGTGGGCGGTGGCGACGCCTTTGCGGCGGGGTTGATTTACGCGCTGTTCCATTGTTTGGGGCCCCAGGAGGCGGTAAATTTTGCCGTGGCCGCCAGCGTGCTGAAGCACAGCATTGCAGGGGACGCCTGCCTGATGGAGGACCTAGAGACCCTGCGGGGCCTGGGGAATAGCGGCGGGGACATTCGCCGGTAGATATAAAAAGGGAGGCCGGGGTGAATCCGGTCTCCCTCTTATATTCCCTTGGGACGTTCTAGGCCATTACCGCCGCAGCGGGTCCAAAAGAGCAAAACTGGCCTGTATGTCGGAATTAAAGTCTTGGCTGTTCCCTTCCACGCTGACCCGCCCGGTGTAGCCGGACTCCTTTAAAATGGCGAACAGCTTCTGATATTCTCCCCGCTGATGGGCCGGGTCTCCAACTTTGGGGAAAGCGCGGCCCTGAGGGCAGGCAATGTGCAGGTGCCACAGGCGGCTGCCGGGTTGAGCCAGGGCCCCTAGGGGCTCGTCGTTTTGGGCCATGTGGTAGGTGTCGCCCAGCACCCCCACTTGGGGCAGGTCTAAAAGCGCGGCCAGAGCCAAGGCTTCGGAAACGTGGTTAATGATGTTGCACTCCTGCCGGGACAGGGGCTCTATGGCAATTTTCAGCCCGCGTTCCGCCGCCAGGGGGCTGGCCAGAGACAGAAAATCGGCCAGCTGTTTCCAGGCCTGCCAGTGGGAAGCTCCAGCCGGCACACCCCGGCTGCCTCCAGAACCGAACACCACCTGCTCTACCCCCAGGGCCTGGGCCCGGGCAAAGGCCAGCTTTAGGTAGTTGGTCAGCGGTTCCCGGTCTACCTGGGGCCCTACCACAGCCAGGGTCCCGGGCAGCATACAGTTTACGGCTTCACAAGACAGGCCGCTTTGGGCCAGAGAGCGTTTCCTTTGGTCAAAGTCCGCCTCGCTTAGGGCGGCCAGAGCATTTAGAGCAGTCTCAATGTAGTCAAAACCGGCCTTTGCCAAAAGAGGGGCGTTCTCCAGGCCCGTGCATACGCCAAGTTTAATCATGGGCTTGCTCCTTCGCTTCCTGGGGTTGGGCGTCCTGGCCGTAATAGGCGTTTTCTCCGTGTTTGCGCAGGTAATGCTTATCCAGCAGCTCCTGCTGCATCCGACCGGCATGGGGATTCAACACTTTCGTATGCCAATCCATAAAGGCCACCTCTTCCATCACCACCGCGTTGTGAACCGCGTTTACAGGGTCTGTACCCCAGGCGAAGGGCCCATGGCTGTGTACCAGCACCCCGGGGATGGTCATGGGGTCCGTACCCCGGAACGTCTCTACAATGACGCAGCCGGTCTCCATCTCATAGGCGCCGCCAATCTCCCAGGAGGTCATCCGGCGAGTACATGGGATGTCGCCGTAGAAATAGTCCCCCTGGGTGGTGCCCATAGCGGGAATAGAGAGCCCTGCCTGGGCAAAGGTGGTGGCCCACCGGCTGTGGGTGTGCACAATGCCGCCGACGTTTGGAAAAGCCCGGTACAGGGCCAGGTGGGTGTCCGTGTCGCTGGAGGGCTTCCATTTGCCCTCCACGCGCTCTCCGGAATGGAGGTCCACTACGACCATGTCCTCAGGAGACATGCCGTCATACTCGACCCCAGAGGGCTTGATAACCATTAGCCCTTTTTCCCGGTCAATGCCGGACACATTGCCCCAGGTAAAGGTTACCAGTCCATATTTGGGCAGCATCAAATTTGCGTCGCAGACTTTCTTTTTCAGTTCTTCCAGCATAATATCCTCCTTAAAGTGGGGATTCCTTCGTTTTTGTGTTCACTGTGTCTACAGTGTAGCATAGAATGGGGGAATTGTCTACCCTTCCTGCTCAAATTGCAGCCGGAGCTTTTCCAGGGCCCGCTTCTCAATGCGGGACACATAAGAGCGGGAAATCTTCAGTTTATCCGCCACCTCCCGCTGGGGCAGAGGCTTGCGGCCTCCTAGGCCGTAGCGCATGCAGATCACGCTGCGCTCCCGGGGCTCTAAAGAGGGGAGGTAGTCGTAAAGGCGGCGGGACTTCATGCGGGTGTCTATGTCGTCGATCATCGTGTCATCCGTGGCCATCGTGTCCATCAGGGTCAGGGCATTGCCGTCCTTGTCTGTGTCAATAGGCTCGTTAATGGACACATCCTGGGCGGACTTTTTACCAGTGCGGAAGAACATAAGGATTTCATTTTCAATACACTTAGAAGCATAACTGGAAAGCCGGATCCCTTTATGAGGGTCAAAAGTATCCACAGCCTTGATAAGTCCAATGGTGCCCACAGAAATTAAATCCTCCTGGTCGTTGCCGTTGACATAGTACTTCTTTACAATATGGGCCACCAGCCGCAGGTTGTGCTCAATCAGTTCCCGGCGGGCGGCCTGGCTGCCCCGGGAAAACTCTTCTAGACAAGCCTTTTCCCGGCTGGAGGAGAGGGCCCGGGGAAAGCTGCCCGTGCCGGTAACGTGGAGCAGCAGGTAAAAGATATGGGAGAAAAGGTCGATTAAGTTGGCGAAAAACATGTCTGTCCACTCCTTTTGCTTCGTGTTTGGCGGGATTTCGCTAAATATATATGAAAATTGGGCGGATAATCTGCCTGTACGCGTTGTTTTTGGATGCGGCAAAAGGCAAAGTTTTCTCTTGCCCCACCGTTTCAGCCGGAGCCTCAAAAGCAAAATAAAAAATTGGGAAATTTCCTGTTTTCTCTTCCTTTTTGCAAATAGGAATGGTATAATGTCAGTAATCAGTTCTTGCCAGCGAAAGCGATAAAGTTTTTTAACAGAAAGGAACTTAAAAATGAAATTTACCAAAGGTTATTGGCTGAACATGCCTGGCGTGGATAATTATGACTGTGTCCAAATTCGCGAAGCCCGGGTAGAGGGCAGCCGGCTGTATCTGTATAGCGTGCCTTATCCCCAAGACATGCGGGGCATGGGCGGGCCTGTGCTGGAAATGTTTATTAGCTCCCCCCGGGCGGACATTATCCGAACCCAGGCTTGGCATTTTATGGGCGGGGCCAAAAAGGTCCCCCAGTTTGAGCTGGATATGGAAGAACTCCCCCTGGAAGTGGAGGAGTGGGAGGGCGGGCTTACCGTTACCAGCGGTAAAACCCAGCTGAAAATTACCCTGAACCCCGCCAGCTTCCAGTATTTTTACGAGGGTAAGCCCCTAACCCGGGTGGGCGACCGGTTTGGCCATGCTATGATCAGTTACATGAGCACCCCCCAGGGCCCCTATATGCGGGCCCAGCTGGACCTCTCCATTGGCGAGAAAATCTACGGCCTGGGCGAGCGCTTCACGCCCTTTGTGAAGAACGGCCAGATTGTGGATATGTGGCAGGAGGACGGCGGAACCTGTTCGGAGATTGCGTACAAGAACATCCCCTTCTACCTGACCAATCGGGGTTATGGCGTGTTTGTCAATTCCAGCGCGGAGGTCAGCTATGAGCTCTGCTCCGAGGTGGTGACCAGGGCTCAGTTCTCGGTGCCTGGCGAGTGCCTGGACTTTATGGTTATTGGCGGAGGCGACGCCAAGACCGTGCTTTCCAACTACACCGCCCTGACCGGCCGTCCTGCCCTGCCCCCAGCCTGGACCTTTGGTTTGTGGCTTTCCACTTCTTTTACCACCAATTATGATGAGGAGACGGTCAATGAGTTTGTAGGCGGCATGGAGGAGCGGAAGCTGCCCCTGCATGTGTTCCACTTTGACTGCTACTGGATGGCGGAAAACGAGTGGTGCAACTTTAAGTTCGACCCCAAGATGTTCAAGGACGCCCCGGGGATGCTGAAGCGCCTAAAGGAGCGGGGGCTGAAAATCTGCGTGTGGATCAACTCCTATATTGGCCAGAAGTCGCCGCTGTTCAAGGAGGCCATGGAGCAGGGCTACCTGCTCAAGCGCCCCAACGGCGATGTGTGGCAGTGGGACCTGTGGCAGGCGGGCATGGGCCTGGTGGACTTTACCAACCCTGCCGCCTGGAAGTGGTACCAGGGAAAGCTGCGGGCTCTGCTGGAGATGGGCGTAGACTGCTTTAAGACCGACTTCGGCGAGCGTATTCCCACGGACTGCGTCTACTACGACGGCAGCGACCCGGTGCTGATGCACAACTATTACACCTATCTGTATAACAAGTGCGTGTTCGAGCTTTTGGAGGAGTATAAGGGCCATAACGAGGCCTGCCTGTTCGCCCGCAGCGCCACCGCCGGGGGACAGAAGTTCCCGGTACACTGGGGCGGCGACTGCTCCTCCAACTACCTCTCCATGAGCGAGAGCCTACGGGCGGGGCTTTCCCTGTGCCTCTCGGGCTTTGGTTTCTGGAGCCACGACATCAGCGGCTTCGAGGGCACCGCGCCCGCCGACGTGTACAAGCGTTGGGCGGCCTTTGGGCTGCTCTCTACCCATTCCCGGCTGCACGGGGGCGGCTCTTACCGGGTGCCGTGGCTGTTTGACGAAGAGTCCGTGGACGTGGTGCGCAAGTTCACCAACCTGAAGTGTTCTCTAATGCCCTACCTGTATACCAGCGCTGTAGAAACCAATACCACAGGCGTGCCCATGATGCGGGCCATGCTGCTGGAGTTCCCGGAGGACATTCCCTGCGACAGCCTGGACCGCCAGTACATGCTGGGCGAGAGACTGCTGGTGGCCCCGGTGTTCAGCAAAGAGGGGGATGTGGACTATTACCTGCCCGCGGGCAAGTGGACCAACATCCTTAGCAACCAAGTGGTAGAAGGCGGCCGTTGGCTGCATGAGGTCCACGACTTTATGAGCCTGCCCCTAATGGCCCGGGAGAACAGCATCATCCCCTTTGGAGGCAATGACCAGGATGTGGAATACGACTACAGCGATGGCTTGACCTTGCACCTGTTCCAGCTGACGGGAGAGGCCAAGGCCGACGTGGTGGACATGAAGGGGGAGAAGTTCCTCACTGTAACCGCCAAGAACCAGGGCGGTAAGGTTACCCTGCGCTTTGAGGGCAAAGCGGCGGGCCTGCAGGTACTGCTGCGGAACCTGGAGAGCGTACAGGATCTAAATGGCGCCCAGGCAGAGCCTGGAGAGCTGGGCTTGCTGCTAAAGGTAGATCCCAGCCTGGGAGATGTGACTTTCACAGTTTAAAAGCTTCTAGCTGAAAAGAACCCGGACCCTAGAGCCTGTTTTAAAACAGACTCTAGGGTTTCTTTTTTGGGAGGAGAAGAGCCTGTGGTCGGCTTCCTCCCGCCAAAATTCTCCTTGCGCCTTTAGGAAGATTATGGTATACTAAAAATAAAGTTATCTCACTGATAGGGAAGTGCATGGAATTGGTTAAGTTAAGAGGCCGGACGGCAGCCCTGCTGGGCCAGATGGAGCCCCTGAACTTTGTTTTTCTGTTCCTGGCGGGGGTGGTGAACGCCATTGGAGTCACCATTTTTATCGCGCCAGTGCAGCTGTATGACAGCGGGATTTCCGGCACGTCCATCCTGCTCTCTCAACTGACCCCGGAATATCTCTCCCTCTCCTTTTTCCTCATTGTGCTTAACGTGCCCCTGTTCCTTTACGGCCTAAAAAAGCAGGGGGCGGTTTTTTCAGTGTACGCCATTTTCACGGTGTCGGTGTACGCGGTATTTGCCTGGTTAATAACAGACGTGTTTCCTGTGGATGTTCGGTTTGCGTCGCCTTTGGCTGGCACCGATCTGTTTTTGTGCGCCCTGTTCGGCGGAATAATCTCCGGCATTGGCAGCGGTCTGGCCATCCGGTTTGGGGGAGCCATGGATGGTATCGAGGTAGTGGCAGTGATCTTTGCCAAGGGGCTGGGCCTTTCGGTAGGTACCTTTGTACTGATCTATAACGTGGTCTTGTACATTGTCTGCGGTATTGCTGTGGACAGCTGGATTCTGCCCCTTTACTCCATTGTCACCTATGCGGCGGGCTCAAAAACCGTGGATTTTATTGTGGACGGTCTGGATAGCTCTAAGTCGGCCATGATTATTACCACCCAGCCCCAGGAGATCGCGAAATCCATTTCAGAAGAGTTTGGCACAGGCGTTACCTTGATAGACGCCCACGGGTTTTACTCGGACCAGCCAAGGACCATCCTCTATGTGGTGGTGAATCAGTTCCAGGTAGTAAAGCTAAAAAACGCTGTGAAACATATTGATAAAAACGCCTATGTAACTATTAGTGAGGTGGCGGACCTGTTCCATGGCAGCAAGGAAAATTCATAGAAAAAGCGGCCCCTTGGAGCCGCTTTTTTGCCAAAGGGTAACCCTGGAGTTTTGTCAAAATATATATAAATTGTGAATTTTTCACCGTCCTCCTTTACCCCGGCGAACTTGACATTGCCCATGAAAATTGCTATAATCTGCATGATGTTGATAGAACCTGTATTCACAACCGAGAAATGTTTTTGCTCCTGCGGTTTCCGGTTTTGAATGCGGGTTCGAACACCGTCAGAAGCATTTTATAATTTTTATGGAGGAAAGGAAGTGCGCGATGAAGCAACACAAAAAAGGTTTGGTTCTGTGGCTTGCGGTGGTTTTGCTTTTGCTTGTGGGCTCGGTGGCGGTGGGTACCGGCAGCCGGTCTGAAAGCGTGCAGGAGGCTATGCGGGACGCCGTGCTGCACAATACCAACCAGATCCACTTTTTGGGCGGAAAAGCCGTGAACCCAGGGTTAATCTCCGCTTTTACCGTAACGGCCATTTTGCTGGCGGCCGCCGCGTGTATCCGAATCTTCGTTATCCCAAGGTTCCGGCTGGCGCCGGGAAAGTTCCAGCTGGCGCTGGAAGAGGCGGTGGGGTTGTTCGACCATATGGCCAAAACAAACAGCCCCCATCGCAACGGCTTTTTGGGGGCCTATATTTTTGGGGTTGGGGCATACATCTTTGTGGGTACCCTGTTTGAGCTCTTGGGCATTCAGGCCACTACCACGGCGGGCCATGCCATTACCCTGCCCGCGCCCTTGTCAGACGTAAACGCCGCCATTGCCCTGGGGGTGCTCTCGTACCTGATCATCCTCTCCGGGGGTGTGGCGGGCAACGGGGTAAAGGGCATTGGCAAAACCCTAAAGGAATTCTCCCTGCCCATTTCCATGAGCTTCCGCCTATTTGGCGCGTTGCTCAGCGGTTTGCTGGTGACAGAGCTTGTGTATTATTTTGTCACCCTCAGCTTTGTGCTGCCGGTGGTGGTGGGGGTGCTGTTCACCCTTTTGCATGCTCTTATTCAGACCTACGTGCTCACCATGCTGACCGCGCTGTATTACGGCGAGGTCAGTGAGCCCGCCCATCCTAAGGCCAAGAAGGGCCAGGCCGGCGGACAGTAAAGATTTCCTTGCCTTGACAGGCGAGATCCTAAAAACTGGATTTGATTATACCATGGATATTCTCACAAATTTCACTGGAAAGGAAGCATCCTCTCATGAAAAAACTTTTTCGCCATAGAAGAATTCTCTGCGCTATTATTTTGGCGCTGTCCATCCTGTTCGCCCTGGGCGTGCCCGCCCTAGCCGCCGGGTCCGACCAGGCCCCGGCCGCTGAAGAGGCCGCCGAGGAGGCCGGAAACACCATTGGCCTGAAGGCGCTGGCCGCCGCCATTGCCGTGGGTATTGCCGCGGCCGGCGGCGGGGTGGGCATGGGCCTGGCTACTGCCAAGGCCTCGGAGAGCATTGCCCGCCAGCCCGAAGCAGAGGGCAAGATCCGTACCACCATGATGCTGGGCCTGGTGTTTATTGAGACCGCCATTATTTACGCCCTGCTGGTGGTCATCCTCATTATTTTCGTACTATAAAGGCGGGTGTAGATATGCCTCTGAATATTGATTGGCAGCAGATTCTGCTGCACTGGATGAACCTGGCTATTTTGGTGGGCGGGCTGTACTTTCTGCTCTTCAAGCCTGTAAAAAGCTTTATGCAAAAGCGGGAGGACCACTACCGCGAGCTGGAGCAGCAGGCCGCCACCAAGCTGGAAGCCGCCGAGGAGATTAAGACCAAGTACCAGCAGAAGCTGGACCAGGCCGACGAAGAGGTGCGCCAGGCCCGGCAAAAGGCCCAGCTGGCTGTGCAGGAATCTGCCGAGGCCCAGCTGGCCCAGGCAAAGGAGCAGGCCCAGCATATCATAGCCCAGGCCCGGGCCCAGGCGGAGCACAGCCAGGAGCGCGCCCTGAAGGAGTCCCAGCGGGAGCTGAAACGGCTTGCCGCCGAGGCGGTGGAAAAACTGGCTTTCCACCCAGACACGGACCCCTTCGACCAGTTCTTGAATCTGGCGGAGGGAGGCGCGGAGCATGAGGGCCGATAGACGGCATTTAACCGCGACGCTGCGCAGCGCCAGAGAACCCAACGACCAGCAGCTTCAGCGCTTTACAAAATTTCTTAATGATAAGTACCAGCGCACTGTGCCCATGCAGTGGGAGTATGACCCGGCGCTGAAAACCGGCTTTCGTCTGCAAGTGGGCTCGGACGTGTACGACTGGACCCCCCACGGCCGGGTGCGGCAGTTTCAAGACTACCTGCGCCAGCTGCGGCCAGGCCAAGAGGACCTGCTGCCCCTAATGCGGGAGGCCATGGAGCAGTGGCAGCTCTCTGTATTGCCTGAAGAAATGGGCGAGGTGCTTACCGTGGACAGCGAAATTGCCACGGTGGGTGGCCTGGAGCACGCCCAGTATGGGGAGATTCTGGTGTTCTCCTCTGGGGTAAAGGGCATGGTCCAGGACTTGCGCCAAGGAGAGCTTAGCTGCATCCTCTTCGGCGACAGCGAGGAAATTGTGGCAGGCAGTATGGTCCGCCGCACCCTAAAAACCGCGGGTATGCGAGTGGGGGAGGGCTTTTTGGGCCGGGTGGTGGACGCCCTGGGCCTGCCAGTGGACGGCAAGGGGCTCATTGAGGCAGAGACCCATATGCCCATCGAGGCCCCGGCTCCAGGTATTCTGGACCGCCAACCAGTAAACACCCCTATGGAGACCGGCCTTTTGGCCATTGACTCCATGTTTCCGATTGGCCGGGGCCAGCGGGAGCTGATTATTGGCGACCGCCAGACCGGTAAAACCGCGATTGCTCTGGACACTATCCTAAACCAAAAGGGCAAAAACGTGGTGTGCATCTATGTGGCTATTGGCCAAAAAACCAGCTCTGTGGCCCAGATGGTGGAGAACCTTAGCCGTCGAGGGGCCATGGAGTATACCACTGTGGTCAGTGCCCCAGCGGGCGCCTCGGCGGCTTTGCAATATATCGCCCCTTACGCAGGCTGTGCCCTGGCTGAGTTCTTTATGTACCAAGGCCGGGACGTGCTGATTGTCTATGACGACCTCTCAAAACATGCCATTGCCTACCGGGCCCTAAGCCTCCTGATGGAGCGTTCTCCTGGCCGGGAGGCCTACCCTGGGGACGTGTTCTATTTGCACTCCCGGCTTTTGGAGCGGTCTGCCCACCTGTCTGACGAGCTGGGGGGCGGCAGCATGACCGCTCTGCCCATTGTAGAGACCCAGGCCGGAGACGTGTCTGCCTATATCCCGACCAATATCATTTCCATTACCGACGGCCAGATCTTCTTAGAGAGCGACCTGTTCTTCTCAGGCCAGCGCCCAGCTGTTAACGTGGGATTGTCCGTATCCCGTGTGGGCGGCGACGCCCAGACCAAGGCCATGAAGTCCGCCGCTGGGGCCATTCGCCTGGAACTGGCCCAGTACCGGGAAATGGAGGTGTTCACCCAGTTCTCCAGCGACCTGGACGACGCTACCAAGCGCCAGCTGGCCTATGGCCAAGGGCTGATGCGCCTGCTGCGCCAGCCCCAGTACGCGCCCCTTTCCCATCACCGGCAGGTGGTTTTGCTGGTGGCCGCTATGGAGCATGTGATGCAGGACGTTCCCCTGGACCGGCTTGGGGCTTTCCAAAAGGGAATTTTGACCTATGTAGAGGCCCAGGCCCCGGACCTTTGCCACCGTATTGACCAGAGCGGGCAGCTTTCCGCCGATGACCGGGCGGAGCTGGTAGAGCTGGCGAAGAAATATCAGGAGGACTTCCTCCACCCCAGAAAGCGTGGTGCCCAGCATGCCGGGAACTAAGGAAATAAAAACCCACATCGAAAGCGTGCGGGAAACCCGGAAGATCACCAACGCCATGTACCTGATCGCCTCTACCAAGCTGCGCAAGGCCCGGCAGGAGCTGGATAACACCAGGCCCTATTTTGAGTCCCTGCGCGGGGAGATTAAGCGCATTTTCCGCACTGCCAGCGACGTGGACAGCCACTATTTTTACCCGGTAAACGGATCTGAGGCCCTGGCTGAGGGAACCTACGGCTGCCTGGTTATTACGGCCGATAAGGGCCTGGCAGGCGCCTATAACCAGAACGCCATTCGAGAGGCCCGGCAGCTTTTGGACCAGCACCCGGATACCAAGCTCTTTGTAGTGGGGGAGTATGGCCGGCGGTATTTCAACCAGCACAAGATCCCCATTGAGCACAGCTTCCTTTACACTGCCCAAAACCCTACCATGGCCCGGGCCCGGGAGATTAGCGCCCGGCTTTTAGAGGGCTTTGACAAGGGGGAGCTAAAGAAGATCTTTGTAATTTATACGGATATGGAGAGCAGCCTGTCTTTTCGGGCCCGGTGCACCCGGCTGCTGCCCTTTCACCGCACCTATTTCGAGGATACCTCCATCAACGAGCGGCTGGTTACCACGCCTTTTGAGTTTGTTCCCAGCGTACGGGAGGTGCTGAACAGCATGATGCCCAGCTATGTTTCGGGCTTTATTTACGCGGCGCTCATCGACAGCTTCTGCTGTGAGCAGAATGCCCGCATGACCGCCATGGACAGTGCCAACCAGAACGCCGAAAACCTGATGGGGGAGTTGTCCCTGCAATATAACCGGGTCCGCCAGGCAGCCATTACCCAGGAGATCACAGAGGTCTCCGCCGGGGCCAGGGCCCAGCGCCAAAAGAAAGAAAGGTGAGGAATTTGGAAAAAGGAATCATCGTGCAGATATCCGGCCCTGTGGTAGACGTAGAGATACAGGGGGGGCTGCTGCCCCGGCTGCGGGAAGAGCTGACCGTAGAGAAAGAGGGCTCGGTGCGGGTCATGGAAGTGGCCCAGCACCTAAGCTCCACCCGGGTGCGGTGCATCATGCTCTCCCCCAGCGAGGGCCTGGCCCGGGGCCTTGCGGTGGATGTGCCTGGGCATACCATCCAGGTGCCGGTGGGCACAGCCACCCTGGGCCGCATGTTCAACGTGCTGGGCCAGCCCATTGACGGCGGCGGCCCGGTGCCAGAGGGCACCCCGGTGCAGAGTATCTACCGGCGGCCCCCCTCCTTTGAGGAGCAGAGCCCGGCGGTGGAGATTTTGGAGACGGGCATCAAGGTCATCGACCTCTTAGAGCCCTACCCCCGGGGCGGCAAAATCGGCCTGTTCGGCGGCGCGGGCGTGGGCAAGACCGTGCTGATCCAGGAGCTGATTCACAATGTGGCCATGGAGCATGGCGGTTATTCTATCTTTACCGGCGTGGGCGAGCGCAGCCGGGAGGGCAACGACCTGTGGCGGGAGATGCGGGAGAGCGGCGTCAGCGACAAAACCGCCCTGGTGTTTGGCCAGATGAACGAGAGCCCGGGCGTGCGTATGCGGGTGGCCCTTTCGGGCCTGACCATGGCCGAGCATTTCCGAGACAAGGAGCACAAGGACGTGCTGCTGTTCATTGACAATATCTTCCGTTTTGTTCAGGCCGGCAGCGAGGTCTCCACTTTGCTGGGGCGTATGCCCTCCGCCGTAGGCTACCAGCCCACCCTGGCCAACGAGATGGGTGAGCTGCAAGAGCGCATCACCTCCACCAAAGAGGGCTCCGTCACCTCGGTGCAGGCGGTGTACGTGCCCGCCGACGACCTGACCGACCCGGCCACGGCCACCACCTTTGCCCACTTGGATGCCACCACGGTGCTGAGCCGGAAAATCTCCGAGCAGGGCATCTACCCCGCTGTGGACCCCTTGGCCTCCACTTCCCGTATTCTGGAGGCCGACGTGGTGGGGGAGGAGCACTACCGCATTGCCCGCAGCGTGCAGGAAATTTTGGAGAAATATAACGAGCTGCAAGATATCATCGCCATTTTGGGCATGGATGAACTCAGCGACCAGGACCGGCTGGTGGTGGGCCGTGCCCGGCGTTTGCAGCGGTTTTTGGCCCAGCCCACCCACGTGGCCGAGAAGTTCACGGGCATTCCGGGCATCTATGTGCCCCTGAAGGTTACCCTGGAGAGCTTTGGCAAAATCGTGGCCGGAGAGATGGACCAGTACCCCGAGGCGGCCTTCTACAATGTGGGCGGCTGGCGGGACGTGGTGGAGAAAGCCCAGAAGATGGAAGCGGGTGAGGCCTGATGGAAGAGACCTTTCAGGTGCATATTTTGGCGGCGGACCGGACTTTTTACGAAGGCCCTTGCATCAGCCTGACCATCCCTACCAGCGACGGAGAGCAGTGTTTTTTGGCCCACCACAGCAGTATGATTGCGGCGGTCCAGCCAGGCACCCTGCGCTACCGGGTTCCAGGAGAAAGTTCCCATGTGGCGGCGGTTTCTCCGGGAATGGTGAAGGTGGAGCAGAACGAGGTGCTGGTACTGGTAGACTCAGCGGAGCGGCCGGAGGAGATCGACGAGGCCAGGGCCCGCCGGGAGGCGGACGAGGCCAAGGAGGCCATGCTGCAAATGAAGAGCCGCCAGGAATACCAGATGGCCCAGGCTACTTTGGCCCGAGCCCTGAACCGCCTAAGAGTAAAGTCTTCCACCGGGCATATGGAACACTAAAGGACCTGCAAAAAAGAACAGGAGCCGCAAAGCGTCTGCTTGCGGCTTCTGTTCTTTTTTTGTGAAAAACCGGCTACAGCGGCAGCTCCATCTGGATATACGCACCCGCTTGGAAGATAATTTGAAATCCAAAGGCCCGGTAAAGGGAGACGGCGGGCTCCAGGGTAATTCGGGTGTCCAGGTAAAGGGCACGGCAGCCCTGGCCCTTTGCGTGGTTTAGCACTGTGTTTAGCAGTTCCTTCGAAAGCCCCCGTCCCCGGTACTCTGGGCGGATAAACAGCCGCTTTACCTCTCCAACGCCATCCATTTTGCCCCGGTAGGCCACACACCCAGCGGGTTGGCCATCGTGGTAGGCTACCCACACAGCCTCAATAGCTTCCGCTTGGCTATAGCGGGCGTACTGCCAGTTGTCTGTGCTGGGAATGTCATGGCTTAAAAAGTCGGTCATAAAGTCGTCATGTTCCGAGAAAAGCTCTAAAACCTCTGGGTTGCTTGGGCTTTTGCGGGCTATGTTCATATGAGGGTGCTCTCCTTTGTACTTTTCAGCAAAAGCACCCATGCCTCTAATGTGCTGGCCTCAAAGGTTTCCAGGGCCTTGCTATAGCAGGCGAAAGCTTCCGGGTGCAGTTCCCGCATCCGCCGCAAAGTCTTTTTGGGTCCCAGGTAGGGCTGGCCCATGAGGTCGCAGAAGATGGACAGGCTCTCTGTCAGCAGCCAGTGCCAGCGGAATAGCCCCTCGGGATCTCCCCGGCGGGTACGAAGCAGCATCTTTTGGCACCACTCTACCCCCTGGGCGGCCTCTGCCGGAGTTTTCACTGGCAGCTGGTCCATATAGGCCAGCACCTGGGCTTTTAGTCCTGCCCCCAGGCCGTTGGTGTCCACCAATACCTGGCCGTCGAAAATCTGCAAAATCTCATCACAGTCCACCGCTCCTTGAAAATGGGAGGGCGGATACACAAACAGGTCCAGCTGCACCCCCTCCACAAAAGATACGTCGTGACAGGCGGGGCAGTCGGCCACAGCCAGGGCGTCAAAGTCACTGTGGGCGTTCTGGGAGCCATCAGCGTAGGAACCGTAGACAATGAGAGTTAGCGGGTGATATTTGCTTTTAATAGATTCAATAATTTTTTCTGTCACAGCAGGCTCCGTCCTTTTTATATGATGTCTTGTCCAAGGCTTCTTTAGCAGTAGCAGGTCTCTGCGCA
Source organism: Oscillospiraceae bacterium (assembly GCA_910574935.1). Lineage (GTDB taxonomy): Bacteria > Bacillota > Clostridia > Oscillospirales > Acutalibacteraceae > Acutalibacter > Acutalibacter intestini. The sequence continues at coordinate 242,287 of CAJTCU010000002.1, read as the reverse complement.
CAGAACCAGTCTTGCTAATCCCGCTTGCAGGTTTGGCCGGTTACTGTGCTCCCCACAGGAGTGGTTCCCCGGTTCGCTTGAGTGGGAAAAGAAAACTTTACGTGCTGGATAAGAGCAAAGAACTGCTCTTTGCCACTGGGAATCAGTACGCCACGCCCACAACGGACCGAGAGCTGGCAATACACGGTCGATTCCCACTATACTTTAGGCAACCCCGCACCATTCGCGGGTGGCGCCTTAAGCACCGTCTTGCTTGCAGATTTTCCGTGATAGAGCACAGCTTTCGCTGGTCAATGGTGAGATGGACGGCGCTCAATCTGTACCCTCTCACGAAAAATCTGACTGCCCAATACGGTACTTAGAATTCTGCGGTATTACCTTTAGAAAATATAGCTGCCTGCCGTTAGCTTTTCCGTGCGGCCATCCGGCAGCATCAGATCAGCAGTGCAGTCAAAGGGCACAGTAACCTCATAATGCAGGTCCTGCCCGTCGTACCGCCAGCTGAGCTTATATTGGCCGGAGGCAGTGTCCATTTCCATTTTTGCGCTGTGAATGCGGGGGTCCGGCATGGGGCGCAGAACGGCCTGTTTGTAGCCGGGGGCCGCCTCTACTGGGTTAAAGCCGCACAGGTTGCGGTACATCCAGTCCACAATGGAACCATAGGCATAGTGATTTAGGCTGTTCATGCCTGTACCGCTAATGGTGCCGTCCGGCAGCAGAGAATTCCACCGCTCCCACACTGTGGTGGCCCCCAGCTTCACCTCGTACAGCCAGCTGGGGAAATCGTCGTTCAGCAGCAGGGTATAGGCCAGGTCGTTGGCGCCGTTGTCCGAAAGGGCCCGGCACAAGAAAGGCGTACCACAGAATCCAGTGTCTAGGTGGTTGTTTTTAGCGGCCAGCCGGGTTTTCAGCTGGTCCAGCACTAGATTCCGTCCCCCCGGAGGGTAGATGCCGAAGAACAGGCTTAGCACACAGGCAGTCTGGGTGCCCTCAATCTTAAAGGAGCCGTCTCTGTTAAAATACTCCTCGCAGACAGCGGTCTTGATTTTGTCGCATAGAGCATCATACTGGGCGGCATCCTCCTCAAGCCCCAGTGCTCTGGCGGCTTTCGCCGTTAGGTGGGTGGAGTAGAAGTAGAAGCAGCTGGCAGTGTACTGTAGATCCGTGGCCCCAAAGGGGTTTTCAGCATCCTTGGGGTCGGGCTTGTCCAGGGCCAGCCAGTCCCCCAGCTGGTGCCCCCGCAGCCACAAGCCCCGGTCCCCGTCCAGCCGGTCGTCTTGGCGCATGCGCTCCACCCAGGCTTTCATCACCGGGTATTCCTGGCGCAGCAGGTGGATGTCGCCGTAGTTTTCATACACAGCCCAGGGCATCATGGTGGCCACGTCGCTCCAAATGGCGCAGCCCGCCCCGTTGCTGGCCTCAAAGCTGAAATTTTCCTCTATGGCTTGCCGCAGAAATTTCCCCCGCGCTTCGGGGGGCTGGGCGTCTGCGGCAGCAGCCAGCTCCGGGTATTTTTCTGCCAAGAGCCGGCGTACCGCTTCTTCATCATTCCGGTCCAGGCTGATAAAGTCCGCCGGGTCTATCTTGAACCGGGGGCCCTTGGCAAAGGTCTTGGGCGCGGGCACAAAGAAGGGCACCGAGCCGCTGTAGAACTTCTGCTCTTGGCGGACGTTCTCTACAAAGTGGTGGAAAAAGGCGGGCATGTAGAGGTTTTTGCAGGCCGTTGCGCTAATCACCGCCGCGTCCCCGGTCCAGCCCAAACGTTCGTCCCGCTGGGGGCAGTCGGTGGGCAGGTCCAGAAAGTTATCGAACTGCCCCCACATGGCGTTGTGGAACAGCTGGTTTACCCGGGGGTTGCTGGTCTCAATGCGGCCAATGGGGTCTATGTCCGAGCGGATGTGGCAGGCGGCGAAGTCCTGGGGAAGCACGTTTTCTACGCCTTCCACCTTTACAAAGCGGAAGCCGTAGAAGGTAAAGTGGGGCCGAATCCGGCGGGGAGTGCCGTCGGAGATATAGAGGTACTCGGCCTTGGCGGTGCGCAGGTTGTCCCGGTAGAAGCAGCCGTCCTGCATCACTTCACCATAGCTGAGTTTTACGGTCTGTCCGGCGGGAGCGCTGGTATTAAACTCCACCCAGCCAGTGATGTTCTGGCCAAAGTCCAGCACAGTCTCGCCCTTCTTGGTGTGGAAGATCTCCACTGGGGCGAACTCTTGCTTTTTCACAATCTTCGGCCCACGTCTGGCCACCAGGGGAGCGCTTTCTTCGCACACCGCCGCCCCAAAGCCCTGGGCAGCGCAGCCTGGCCGGGACCAGCCAGGGATAAACAGCCGGGCGTCCAGGCGCTCGCCGTCGTAGATATTGCTAAATGTGACGGGGGAGGGGTAGCTTTTCCAGCTGCCGTCTGTGCCCAGCACCACTTCGCTGCCGTCGGTGAGGGTGACCCGCAGCTCGCAGATGGCCTTCATGGCGTCGCCATAGACGTGGCGGCGGCGGTCAAAGATCAGGTCCCCCATGTACCAGCCAGGACCCAGGGCCAGGGCAATGGTGTTCTCGCCGCAGTTCAGCAGCCTGGTAACGTCAAAGGTCTGATACTCTAGGGCATGGTCATAGCAGTGGTAGCCAGGCAGCAGGTATTCGTCTCCAGCTTTTTGGCCGTTGAGCTCCAGCTCGTAAATGCCCAGCCCGCACACATAAGCCCGGGCGCTGGCCACCTGGCCTTTTAGGGAAAAATCTTTTGCCAATAAGGGCTGGCGCTCTGGGTCTGCAAAGGGCCCGCCGCTGGCGGTAATCCACTGTGCCTGCCAAGGCTCGTCCTGTTTGGCGGTCTCGAACCAGGAGGAGGCGCTGGCCGTGTCGCCCCCGTCGCCCCAGACAGTAACGGTCCAGTCGTAGCGGGTGCGGGGCAGCAGCTCCACGGGAGCCTCAAAACCCAGGGAAGAGGGCGCGCCGCTCTTTCCACTGTCAAACACAGTCTTGCCACCAGTGGAAACCACGATCTGGGCAGCGGCCTGGGCCTTATCCGGGGTCTCTTCGGCCACCCAGGAGAACACAGGGCGGTCCATAGAGAGCCCTAGAGGCCGGACGATGTGGTTGGTACGTAGGTGGGTCAGTTTCATATTATACACCTTTCTTTCCGTGTTGTGTGAAGCAGAGAGCGCTTTTAGGTAAGGGAATAGCAATTGTGTGGCCCCAGCCCCACAATCTGTCCGCATTTTCGGCTCTCTTCCAATAGTCTACACCGAAATCCCACAAAAAAGTAGGACCTCTCTTTTCAAAACTACAACCATGCTTTTCTTTCGCGCCCTAGGGGCCTCTCTTTATCGAGGGGGTCTTATCCGGCCATTCGTTTGGCCTTGTGAATCCACTTCCCGCTTTTCAGCCGGAACACCAGCCAGACGGATTTAATGATAAAGTCCACGCGCAGGGCAATCAGCACCACAAAGGGCGGAAAGCCCAGCACCAGTCCAGCCAGAGCCCCCAAGGGCACCGAGGCCACCCACTGAAAGATGATATCCGCCACCATTAGGAACTTGGTGTCGCCGCCCCCACGCAGAATACCCTTTGACAGGGCGCTTTGAATGGCCTGGAAGAACACCACAATAGCGCTGGCTTCCATCATATGTATGGTGATCTCCACCGTAGAGGGGGCAATTTCATACAGGGCGATAGACCACTCTCCCAAAACCAGCACCAGTACGCCGCCGATAAGACCCACAGCTACCGAGAGAATTAGGAACGTCCAGCCTTCCTTTTGGGCCCGCTGGAACTCCCCTTCGCCTACGGTTTGGCCAATGACCACCCCCGAGGCGCTGGATATGCCCTGTATGGCCACCGTGGCCATGCGGTCCATCACTGTGACGATGGCATAGGCAGAGACCACTTCTTTGCCCATATGGCCCAGGATAATGGAGATGGCGCTGGCCGCCAGGGCCAGCAGGGAGTCGGAGATAATGGCGGGCAGGCCCAACCGGCGGAACTCGCCAAACAGCTCTTTGGTGGGGGCCTGTAGCAGTCCCCGCGCCTGGTACCGCAGTACTTTTTCATATTTCAGCAGGTACAGGGCGCAGAATAGGAACTCTACCCCCCTGGCAATAAGAGTGCCCACTGCCGCGCCCATGACCCCCAGGGCCGGAGCGCCCAGCTTGCCAAAAATAAATACATAGTTGGCGCCAATGTTCACGATAAAGGAGGCAATGGACACATACAGCCCCAGCTTGGCGTTGCCAATAGAGCGCAGCACATTGCTGAGTACCAGGCTGATCCCGTGGGGCAGGTAGATCAGGGCTGTAACCCGCAGGTACTGGGCGCCCAGTTCGATCACGTCCGCTTCATTGGTGAAAATACGCATAATCTGGCTGGGCAGCAGAAAGGTAGCCACTGCAAAAGCGGTTCCGCCTATGAGAACAATTTGCAGCACCAGGTCAAAAACTTTTCTTACGGTTTTTAGATCTCTCGCGCCAAAATACTGGCTGGAAAGTACCAGCCCCGCGGCGCTGATGCCCATGCACAGGAACACGAAGATGTTATAAAACTGGTTGGCCAGGCTGGACGCGGAAATGGAGGCCTCGCCCAGCCTGCCCACCATAATGGTGTCCATCATGTTCACGCCCTGGTTAATGATAGATTGCAGGACGATGGGCACCAGGATCAACAGTACTTTTTTGTAAAAGCTTTTGTCTCTCACCCAGTATTTGTCAAACCGGCGGGCTTTGACATCCGTCATGCCGGATCAGTCCCTTCTGGGGCGTCCGGATAGAGAACCTTATGCCGGATGGGAAGCCACTCCGCAAACGCTTTGCGCAGAATCATGTCCCAAAAGTCCCATTCGTGCTTGTAGCCCGGCACCTCTAGAAAATGGGTCTTAAATCCCAGTTGGGTCAGGGCTTCATAGCCATACCGGCACCGGGGCAGGGCAAAGTCATCGCTCCCGCAGGCAAAGAAATATTCCGGCAGGGGCTTGCCCTGGTCCACGGCCCGCTGGGCGGCGGCATAGGCGTCATGCTGGCTGCCCCGGAACTGGCTAAGGTCGCCGTAATAGCTCTCCATGTCCGGCATGGGCATGGCGTCGGAGCCAGCGTTTTTCCTGCGGGTGTCCCGGGTTTCCACAATGTTGTCCGCGCTATGGGCCGCGCCGGACATCACCAGCACTGCCGCGAAGCGCTCGGGATGCAGCAGGGAAATCTTCATGGCCCCGTGGGCTCCCATGGAGAGCCCGCCAATAAAGTTGTCCTCCCGCTTGTCAGAAAGAGGCAGCACAGCCTGCATCATGGTGGGCAGCTCTTCGGTGATATACCGCAGGTACCGGGGGCCCCTGGGGGCGTCGGTATAGTCCGCGTTAAAGTCGCAGGGCATAACTACCGCCAGCTTATGGTCGTCGGCGTAGCGGACGATGTTGGAGAAATTTACATAGTCCGAGTCATCCCCGCTGCCCCCATGCAAAAGGTACAGAGTCTGGTACTTCATGCCCTGTACGTACACGTTTTCCCGTTTTTCCATAATGTCAGCAAAGGAAAAGGAAGGCAGGCATACCGTGACATTGGTCTGCATACCCAAGTGCTTGGATAGGAAATTCATTTTTAAAACCATTTCGATCTCTCCCTAAATTAAATCTTGATAATATAGTCTGCCTTCCTGGGCTTGGGCGCGGGGGCGGGGCCGTCCGCGTAGCCCAGGGCCAAAGAGCCCACGCCCACTAGGTTTTCGGGCAGGCCCCATTTTTTCAGCAGGGCCTTGCCCTCTGGCAGCTGGAACATCTCGTACTCTCCGTGAATCCAGCAGGAGGCTGCGCCCAGGGCGTGGGCGGCCACCATCATGGTGGACAGCACACAGGATGCGTCCTCTATGCCGGTGCCGAAGTTTTCGGGCCGAAAGACCAGCAGGATGGTGGGAGCGCCATAGTAGGGATCCCCCTGCATGCCCCGGGCCTGGCAGTTCAGGGCCTGTATGGCTGCCCGGTCGCTGGGGTCCTGCACGGCCACAATGGTGGGGGACTGTAGCCCCTTTGCTGTGGGCGCGAAAGTTCCGGCCTTTAAGATCATCTCTAAGACCTCAGGCTCCAGCTGCTTTGGCTGATACTTCCGTATGCTCCGCCGGGTTAGCAGGGCGTTGATCACTTGGTTTTCCATAAGACGATACCTCGTTTCTTTAATATAACTTGAGAAGGTCTTTCCGCCGGGCGAGTTCCTTCTTTACCTTTTTTCCAATACGGCCTGACTTTTGGGGCTTGTTCTGCATTTTTCTCACAGGGCTTATCTATGGCAACACCGCACAATTCAAAGCACCGTCTTGCTTGCAGATTTTCCGTGATAGAGCACAGCGTTCGCTTGTCAATGGTGAGATGGACGGCGCTTAATCTGTACACGCTGAAGAAAAATCTGACTGCCCAATACGGTACTTAGAATTCTGCGGTATTGCCATATGTTTCTTGCGGGTCCCGCACAGAGACCAAGGGATAAGACTCTGCCGGCCCCGTCTGCTGATTTCTTACACGGATGAGACGTTTTGCCCGGCTCCCGCGACCCTTGGACGCAACGTTACATTGCCGCAAGCGCTGGCGGGAATATCCGGAAGAGCGTACTGGCAGGGCTAAGAGCTCACACCGGCGAGGAAGCTGGAGCAAGCGGCTCCGCGACGAGCATTCCAGCGCATGCGCCGGCTAGCTCCACTAGACCGACGTTGTATCCAGCGCAGGCAAAGCGGGCGTTTCCCGCCCGGTCCGCCAGTACCACCAGGGGCAGCAGGCCAGGCTCTAAATACAGACGGCGGGCCAGCTGCCCGGCCTCGTCTCCGGGGCTTTGCCAGGCTTGGGCTCCGCTGGGAACCGGCGGCTCCTGGGGACCAATCATGTGCACCTGACAACCCGCCTCGTTTAGGGCAGCCAGGCCTGTGGCCAGCTCATTGTACAGGTGCTCGGTGGGTTCGGCGCCTGGCTCTACCCAGCATAATAGACTTACTGGGGCCTGGGCCAAAACCTGCCGCCCCGCTTGTTCTCGGCCTCCTTGCACCAGACGAAAGTCCGGCAGGGGCAGGCACTGCAAAAGCTCCTGGCCGCTGCCTTGGCGAAAGCTGGGAGCCAGATCCATCTTTTGTCCGGGACTTAGGGTAAAGTCCCACCGGCGGGCCAGTTGGGCCCCAGTGGGCAGCCGGGTAGAGGTAATCAGCCGGTAGCGCCCTGGAGGCAGGGCCAGTTCGGCGCCAGGGGCCGCACCCTCGACCTGCCGCCAGCCAGAGCTCCACTTCATCAGCCCTAGCTGGCCGCTGGCCGCTGCGGGCCCAATGGTCAGGGCGGCGCTTGTTGTTCCCACCAGTCGGAATCGCCCTTCTTGCCAGACCTCCGGCTCTCCATGGGGGCCTATGCGGGCCGGAATACCTTTGGCCCGGCACAGGGCGCAGAAGAGCACCCCGCTGTTATTGGCCAGCTTCAGCTTCCAGGCTCCGGCTGGGGTTTGGGGCAGGTCCTGGTAGCTGCCGGTGGGGAGGATATGCTCTTGCAGCCAAGAAAAAATCTCCTCAGGTCCGCCGTCCACGGGTGCTTCCTGTAGGCGTACCCGCCAGGGAGCCAGAGGTTCCAGGCCCACCCGGGGGCTTAAAAGCCCAGCCTCAAACACCTGGGGGGGCAGACCAGCCTGATGGGCAAAGGCGTTTTGGCAGTCCGCCAGGACCTCAGGGCGTACACCCTGATCCCAGTCCTTTTTCGTCAGGGTAAGCAGGGCCTGCCGCTGCTTCTCATCTGCTGGCTGGGGCTGAGAGGCCTGGGGGCGTTGGGCCCGCCGCTCTTTTGCCCGGTCCAGATCCATTGCTTTAGCGCGCCTTTCCTCTAAGGTCAGGCTGGGCAGCGTAAGGTTCCCGTCTGGCGGAGGAGTAAAGGAGAAGTCCTCCCCCCAGGCGGCGCTTTCTTTGGCGGATAAGGTCAGCTCCACCCGGTCATCCTGGGTGGCGTCTACCAGGGCTTCGGCCCACAGGTCTCCATCCTCGGCGGTTGCCCATAGACTGCCCAGGCCCAGATTTAGCCGGGCGGCGCCGTCTTGGCCAGTGGTTCGCTGGGCAATGGAGCGCAGGACACCCTCGTTGAGAATGTACAGCTCCACCCGGGCGCCGGCGGCGGGCTGGCCCAGAGGGCCGGTGACCTCCACCGTAAAGGGCCGCACCGGGGCGTACCGGGCGGTGACGCTCTCATAGGCCACGCCCTCCCGAACGTCCAGGTCCAGGGGAGAGACCCCGGGGAACAAAAAGCCCCAGTTCCCCTCTCCCACAAAGACCCGGGTGTGGGCCAGCATGGCCCGCCCTGCCGCCCGGGTGAACCACCCCATGTCCAGCCGGGGCTCGGGCTCGCAGGCTCCTAAAAATCGCCAGGTTTCCCCGTCAAAGGCCTCTACCCAGGCATGGTTGTCGTCGCAATGAGACCACCAGGGGGCGTACACCTGCCGGGCCCCAATGCCCACGCTGCGCAGGGCGTTTACCGCAAAGGTAGATTCCTCTCCGCAGCGCCCGTAGCCGCAGCGGTATACGGCCAGGGCCGAGGCGGTACGCTGGTCGGTGGAGCGATAGACCACATTTTCGGCGCACCAGCGGTTTACTTCCAAAATTGCCTCTGGCAAGCCAAGCCCCCGCACCCGGGGAGCCAGTTGCTCATAAAATACCGGGCGGCAGGGAGAGAGGCTTTCGGTGTTCACCCGGGGGGGTAGCACGTCCTTTAAAAAGATAGGCTCCGGCAGGGCCTGGCACCAGGAGAACTCTTCTTGCAGCTTTAAACCGTGGCGTACGTGCTCCATCAGCAGGGCGGGGGGATAGTCTCCTAGGTCGGTAATAGGCAGGGTGCCAACCAGGTAGGCGAAGAGCAGCTGCTCCTCTGGGGTTCCGGCGGTCCGCTCCTGTTCCAGGGCTCCTGCGGTCTGGGGAGAGCGTTCTTTCAGCAGTCCCAGAACCCGCTGCCAGCCCGCTTCGGCGAACCGGGCCAAATCAACAGAAAACATGGTCAGTCCCCTTTCAGCTCCACTTTTAGTACAGTGTCCACCGGGTCGGGCAGCACAGGGTCAGGACCCAGGTCGGCGAACACCACGTCCGGGTAGTTGTCGTAGATCCACCCCTTTGCGATGTGTACTTCGGCTCCGGTAGCCAGCCATCGGATGGAGGCGATCTGCTCCCTGCTAAGTCCCATCAGGGGCATGCAGCCAATGGTGTTCTCAAACAGATGATAATACAAGGTATTGCCCTTGCGGGTGATGCGGCCCATATCGGGCTTGGCCATGCCGGCCTTGCTGCAGCCATAGATGCTCTCGCTGTTTTTGTCCATCCAGCGGCCGATGCCGGCTAAAATCTCCAGAGACTGGGGCGGGATGTTCCCTCGGGCGTCGGGGCCCACGTTCAGCAGCAGGTTGCCGCCTTTGCTGACGCACTCCACCAGCTTCTTGATCATCATGGAGGCGGGTTTGTAGAAGTGGTCCAGCTGGCAGTAGCCCCAGTTGCCGTTCATGGTGACGCAGGCCTCCCAGGCCAGATCCCGGCCTTGTTTGTCCAGCAGGCCGTTGGGGGGGATAATCTGCTCGGGACTGACAAAGTCTCCGTGGTAGGGCTTGGGGTCGCCCTCCCAGAGGGAGCCAAAGCCTTCGCCGCTAACCTCCAGCCGGTTGTCAATGATGATGCCCGGCTGCAACTCCCGTACCATACTCACCAGCTCTGTGCCCCGCCACTTCTCGCCCCGCATGGCATCAGGACCATCGCCGTAGGAGAAGTCGAACCAGAGAATGTCCAACTGGCCGTAGCCCGTGCACAGTTCCCGCACCTGGCCGTGGAGATAGTCCAGGTAGCGGTCAAAGTTCCGGCCCTCATTGCCGCACTCGGGATGATTCCGCATGGGATGGTGCAGGTCGCCGTAATGGGGATAGTCCGGGTGGTGCCAGTCCAGAAGGGAGAAGTATAGCCCTACTTTCAGGCCCTCGGCCCGGAAAGCGTCCAGAAACTCCCGGACAATGTCCCGGCCCCAGGGAGTGTTGGTAGACTTAAAGTCCGTCAGGTGGCTGTCGAACAGGCAGAAGCCGTCGTGGTGTTTGGCAGTAAGCACCGCGTACTTCATGCCGGCCTGCTTTGCGGCCCGGGCCCACTGCTTGGGGTCAAAGTCCACAGGGTTGAACTCCTTAAAGAAGGGCAGGTACTCCTCCTCTGGCATCTGTTCGGTGCTGCGCACCCACTCGCCCCGGGCGGGGATGGCGTAAAGCCCCCAGTGGATGAACATGCCAAACCGGGCATCCTGGTACCACTGCATGCGGGCTTCGTAATCTTTACGGTTAAAACGATACATTATTTTGCTCCTTTCAAAATGTAAATCAGGCCTCCATCTCAAAGGCATAGACAGTCTCGTCCTCGTCCATCTCGCCGGTAGTATGGAAGCCAAATTTTTTATATAAATGCACCGCCCGCTGGTTTTCCTTTTCCAGCGTGACATAGACCCGGCGGGACTGGCGCTGGGCACAGATCTGCCGGACGATCAGGGGCAGTGCCCTTTGCCCATAGCCCTTGCTTCTGGTAGTCAATATCATATAGTATAGCGGCATAGAGGAGGGGGGGGTCTCCCTTCCAAAGCCCGCCATGGGTCCTTTCGGCAAGCTTTGTGCCGTCATTCTTCCCGGTAGACCAACCTCCCTCGGGAGAAGGTCATAACCACCTTGCCTTTTAGATCCATGCCCTTAAAGGGCGTGTTGCGGCTTTTTCCGTGGAGCTTCTCCGGGTTCACGGTCCATCGGCGCTCTGGATCAAACAGAACGACGTCCGCCACTGCCCCAGGGGCCAGGGTGCCCGCCGGAATGCCCAAAATTTTGGCGGGATTCCAGCTCATCAGTTCTACCACTCGAGAGAGGGGCAGCCGGTCCTCCAGGGCAGTCCATGCCGCTGCCAGAGAGGTCTCCATGCCAATAGCCCCGTTGGGCGCGGTGATAAAGTCGGCCTTTTCTTCTGGTGCGTGGGGGGCATGGTCTGTAGAAATGGCGTCCAGGGTGCCGTCGCAAAGGGCCTCCAGCAGGGCCTGGCGGTCCGCTTCACTGCCCAGGGGCGGGTTCATGCGGTAGTCCGCGTCCATGCTTTCCAGGGCCCGGTCCGTCAGCAGCAGATAGTGGGGGCAGGTCTCGGCAGTGACCGCTACCCCCCGGCGCTTTGCGTCGCGGATCAGCGCTGCTGAGCCCCAGGTGCTTACATGGCAGATGTGTACCGGTGCGCCAATGCTGGCCGCCGCGGCGATCTCTCGGGCTACGCCGCAGTCCTCCGCTGCGGGAGGCGTTCCCCGCACTCCCAGCCGCCGGGCGGTTTCTCCCTGGTTCATCAGTGCGCCCTGGGCCAGCTCCAGGTCCTCGCAGTGGGCGGCCAGAGTCAGGCCCAGGCCTTGGGCGGCGGAGAGAGCCTCTAACAGACAGCGGGTGCTGGCCACGGGCTTACCGTCATCGCTCAGGGCAATGGCTCCTGCGGCCTTTAGGGCTGCATAATCCGCGCATTCCCGGCCCAAAAGGCCTTTGGTTACGCAGGCGGCGGTATACACGGTGCAGTCGGCAGAGCGCGCTCTTTCCAGCAGGTCTGCCACCAGCTGGGGAGAATCCATAGCTGGCTGGGTGTTTGGCATAGCTAAAAGGCTGGTTACTCCTCCGGCAGCGGCAGCTCGGCAGGCGGAAAATAGGTCCTCCTTGTGGGTCTGGCCAGGGTCCCGCAGGTGTACGTGCAGGTCCACCAGACCCGGCGCGGCCACCAGGCCCCCACAGTCTATCTCCTGGTCCTCTGGCCCCGGGGACCCTTGGACAATGACGCCCTCCCGGAGCAGTATGTCCCCCAGGGCGTCCAGCCCTTGGGAGGGGTCAATGATTCTAACGTTTTTCAAGTAGTAGCCCATTTGCTCTCCTCCTGTGTTTGGGGTTTGCTTGCAAATAGTAGAAAATTTCTCGGCCCCAGGGAGAGGGGCCCTTCTTGGTATAAAAGAATGTTGGCTGGTACGGGTCTTTCGCTGGGGAGACGTTTGCCCATAAACAAGCCAACTTCCCTGTGAAAAATCCTGGCAACAGCCCGTACAGCTTCCTATGTTGTCCCGTTGGTTTTAAAGAGACGCCAGGTGCTTGTATGAAACATCGAAAACGCCGTCTTTTTGCCCAGAAGAGGGGCCTTTCCGCGTGGAAAATCCTCGTCAACCGCTGGGGGGGGGCTTGCGGGATTCTCCCTGTAATGGACCTCCTCCGGTGAAAAAATTTGTCATCCTCTCTATTTTCAAACAAGGCCTAGAGTCTGTTTGAAAACGCCGAAACACGGTCAGTTTTGCCCAGAAATGGTGGCTTCGGCGTCAAAAATCCTGGAAAGGCGCCAGCATTTCTCCGATTTTAAAACAGACTCTAGTGGAAGAGTTCCTCTATCCACCACTTGGTGAGAGAGAGAAGTTCCCGGCCATAGTACTGGGGAAAAATGACAGGGTCCGTCTTTGCGGCCAGACCATAGGCCTCAAAGCCCGCGCTTTTGGCCAGCTGCACCGCCCGGTACAGGTGGAACCCCTGAGAAACCACCACCACCTGGGGCCCCAGGTCCTCTTTTTGGGCAATCTCCATGGCGAAGTCCAGGTTTTGCCGGGTGTTTCGGGACTGGTCCTCCATGTAAATGCGCCCCGGGTCCACCCCCAGGCGAACCAAGGCGTTTTTTTCCGTCAAGGCCTCGGGGCAGGGCTCGTTGCCTCCCTGACCCCCGGTGACAATACAGCGCGCCTCCGGGTTAGCACAGAGATATTCATAGGCTTTGTCCACCCGGCTGCTCAGGCTAACGCCCATGCGCTCGGCGCTGTATACTTGGGCCCCCAGCACCACCACGTCTAGACCTTGGGGCGGCACAGCAGCCTGGTAAGAGAAGATAAGCCCGGTAAGAAAACCGGCCCAGCCCAGACCAAGAGCATAGAAAACCACCAAGGCCCGCACAGCGTACCTTTGCCAGCCGCCCCGGGCCACCATCTTTTTATAGCCAAAAATCAAGCCCAACCCCAGCCCGCAGACAAAGATGCCAAAAACAGATCCTTCGGCAAAGCCCCCGTGAAGCGCAGGCAGGCAGAACCATAAAATTCCCAGCCCGCACAGGGCGGCACAGGCGGTTTTCCATATTTTCTTAACCATGCCAATTCCTTTTCCCGTTGGTAGAATGTAGTTTAGAAATATTATACCTCATTTTTCCATGGAGGTAAACGGTTTTTTGTTAAAATATTCCGGGTATTTGGGGCGGGGCGCCTGGAAGTGGTCTACGGTATATCAGGCAACCCCGCACAATTCTAAGTACCGTCTTGCTTGCAGATTTTCCGTGATAGCGCACAGCGTTCGCTGGTCAATGGTGAGATGGACGGCGCTCAATCTGTACACTCGGAAGAAAAATCTGACTGCCCAATACGGTACTTAGAATTGTGCGGGGTTGCCATAAATCATTTTTTGAGAAAGGTCTATTGACAAACGATTATAGCTTATATATAATAAGGTTATATAAATGGTTTATATAATCTTTGGACTTAAGGTGGGAAATACTGGATTGGGACTTACGCCCCTAAGGAGCTTTGCGTCTTGGCTTGTCTGCCGCCTGGTTCTGACCCGGTACCACGGCCTTTTCCTGCTTTTTTGTTTAGGGCTTGTTGGAAACAAGGAAAACGCCGTCTTTTTGCCCAGAAGAGGCCCCTTTTCGCGTCAAACCTCCTCGCCAATCGGAGAAGATTGACTTGCGGCTTTTTCCTTGCAATGGACCCCTTCTGGGAAATCATTCGCCATTTCCTTTATGTTCAAACAAGTCCTAGGAGTAATCCAAGATAAGGAGCGAGTTATGCCAAAGCAGCGTATTACAAAAGACCAGGTGCTACAGGCCGCCTTTCAGTTGGCCCGCCAAGGAGGCATGGAGCGGGTGCTGGTGAAGAGCATTGCTGAAAAACTAGGGTGCTCGGTGCAGCCTATTTACAGCTATTGCCAGAACATGGAGGCGCTGCGCCGGGAGGTGGAGGTCATGACCGAAGCCTTTGTACGGCAGTACGCCGCCGCCCGGGCGGACCCTGGCAACCCCTTTAGCAGCACAGGCCGGGCCTACATTCAGCTGGCTCGGGAGGAGCCAAATCTGTTCCGTATTTTCGTCCTGCACCGGAGGGTGGGAGTACAGTCCCTGGAGGACCTGCGGCAAACCCAGGCGGACCCCTGCCTGGCGGAACAGCTGGCCCAGGAACTGGGGCTCTCTTTGGAGGGCGCCCGCCGCCTGCACTTGAACATGCTCTTGTACACCGTGGGCTTGGGGGCCGTGTGCGCAATAACGGATATTTCGCCCCAGGAAATTTTTGCCTGGCAAGAGCAGGGCTACCAGGCCTTTTTGGCCCAGGCGCTCAACCAAAAGGAGGCTGAAAGCGATGAGTAAGATAATTGTGGTATATAAAAGTAAGACAGGCTTTACCCAACGCTATGGGGAGCTTATCGCCCAAAAACTAGGCTGCGAAGCGGTTCCCTATGACGATGCGGAAGAGCGGCTGGCCGGATGCGATACAGTGGTGTTTGGCACCCGGGCCCATGCGGGGCGTATTGATGGCTGGAAAAAGGCCCGGACCCGTTTTTCCGGCAAAAAGCTGGTGCTGTTCGTCACCGGGGCCACCCCCAACCAGGCCCAGGAGACGGTGGACGCTCTGTGGCAGCAGAACCTTACCCCAGAGGAGCGCCGGGACCTGCCTCATTTCTATATGCAGAGCGGGCTCTGCTATGAAAAAATGCCTTTTTCCGACCGCATAATGATGAAGATAACCGGGGCCTTTGTCACCCGGAAAAGGCCAACGGCCCCGGAAGAGGCCGCGTTCCAGCACGCCTTTACTCATTCCCACGATATTTTTTCCCAAGAGTATGCCACGCCGCTAATCGATTTTCTGCGGGCAGAAAAATAGCCGCCCGGTAGAGGCGGCCTTAAAAACCCCCGACAGCCTAGAGCGAGCTTGCCGGGGGTTTTTGTACAAATTAGTTAGTGCGCTGGTGCAGCAGCTTTTTAAAGTCCGCCGCAGTCATGGCAGAACGGTATAGCTGCTCTTCGCCGAGAAAATGGAAGTCTACAAAGTCGCCGTTAAGGTCCACCACGGCCTGTTGGACTACGCCCTCCCGGTTGATCTCCAGCAAGTAGTCGGGATAGTAGGCGAATAACGAAAGGTCTTTACCCAGGGGCTTCGCATCCTGGGTAATACCGGCCAAGGCGTCAATACGCTGACGCTTTAGCTGGGTGCTGGCGTTTAGGTGCAGCAGCTTTTTCTGGGCTCCATAGCCCTGATATAGGTCCAACTGTAGAGAGTTGGGCCGAGAACAGCCGGCCAGCGCAAGGACCAGCAGCAAGGCGGGAATCAGTTTTTTCATAGAAGCCCCTTTCGTGGAAAAAATAAAAATAACCCTAAAAGCGGATCTGCTGTGTAGTCTATATGCAGGGAAGATAGCCGGTTGCTTGACACGGCCAAGTAACGGATTCGCTTTGGCATGATGTTATCGGCGGACGTAGAAGTTGGGTTGAGCGTCTGCCAACTTGACCAAAACGATATGGTGAAACGGAAAGCCTTAAGGCCTGTGCTGGCGTAAGCTAGTCGGCATCACAGGAATAACTCCCTATATGGGTACGATCCAGCATTATTTTACCCGATTTTTCTAAGAATGTCAACGGATACGTTCCAGCCGGCCGCCGCATCTGCACCGGTAGAGCCAGGGGCGCCGCACAGCCTTTGACATGCGGATCCGTTCCACACGAGTCCCGCAGCTTTTGCATACCAGAACATACTTTACTTCTTCGTGGCGCAGGGGCTGGGCCTCTTCCTCTATGGGTACAGTGCGGGTAATGGAGCACCCCAGGGCCTCACCGGCCTTTTGGGCGTAAGTTTTCCAGCGGAGGCCGTGGTTCCGGCAGCCAGGGCAGGTGTGCAGCAGTTCGTGAATTAGGGTCTGGCGCAGCAGAGCGGGATCCTCCAGCACCCGGGCGGAGACCTCGATCAAAAATCCCTTTTCATTATAAATGCAGCAGCCCAGCCGGCGCTTGGCCCGAGTATTTATCCGGGGGGCGGGATCTATTTTGTTGGAAACCGGGATATCTAGGTCCTTTAGCTCCTGGTGCAGCTGGGCCATCAGCTGGTCTAGTGTGGCCTGATTCATGGGAATATGCCTCCTTTGGAGACATTATACCCGAAAGAAAGCACTTTGGCAAGGGGATAGGAGCGGTGGTAATTATCTGACTTAAACATGGGGCGCTCGAAAGTCGTACCTGAGACTCCCTCATCGCAATAGGCGGCGTAGCGGCTCCAGCCCTGCTCCTGTACATACCGGCCAAGCATGATTTTTGGGTGCTCTATGGACACGGACTCCCCGGTTCTTTCGTCATCACGGCTAGGGCTTGTTTGAAAAATCGAAAACGTCGTCTTTTTTGCCATAAGAGGCTACTTTCTACGTCGAAAATCCTCGTCAATCGCCAGAGTGACGTAGTTAGCGCAGCTAACTACAGCGGTTCTTCTCCTTGAAATTGTCCCCTTCTGGCCCAAAATTCGTCATTTCCTCTATTTTCAAACAAGCCCTAAGCCTGCAATAAATTCCAACATCCTAATTTTCCTGCATCTTAGTATCTTTAAATAATTATATGTGGTGCGCCCCGTTTTACGGTTTCTCTTGACCTTTCCATGATTCTGTATTATAATCAAGGAATTTCAAAGGCGGCAAAACTCCTGGCTACTTAGCATGCTGCTCTGCCTGGGCACGGATATACCCAGCCAACATCCGGCCTGTGAGTTCCGAGGGGGTGGAGCCGTTGAGAATCAGGTCTGCGCGCCACTTGGTGGGTTCAATATACTGTTCATGCCGGTAGCGGACCATGTCCAGGTAAACCTCTGCAATCTCGTCAAAGCTCAGGCCCCGCTGAGCCATGTTCCGGCGGAGCCGGCGGACAATGCGCTCGTCGGCCTGACAGTCTATGAAAAGCCTTAGGTCCAGCTGCTCATAGAGCCAGTCATACCATAAGGCAAAAAGCCCTTCCACCAGAATCACGTCATATTCTTGAGAGGAGACAGCCGCTTTCACATCTTTTTGCAGTTGGCCGTGGTCAATGGTCTCGGGGCAATTGTCGTCAAAGTAGACCTTGCCGCCCACATGGGCGGCGGCTTTGGGGCGGGTGGTGTCGGGCTTAAAGTAGTGGTCCATGTGGAACAGCTTGATCCGCAGGCCGGCCAGCTGCTGAAACAGCCAGTCCGCAAAGGTGGATTTTCCGCTGGCAGTGCCGCCGGATATGCCTACAAGATAGGGTCTATGCTGGTTTGGCATAAAGTCAGCTCCTTTTTTTGAGATATGGTAACACGGCGTAAAAGAAAAAGCAAGCGGGTTGGGTTTTAGGCCTTGTTTGAAAAATCGAAAACGCCGTCTTTTTCTCTATTTTCAAACAAAGTCTAGTGGAAAGGTCCAAACGCGCGGCTGCCGCTCCTTGAAAAAAAGAATTCCGTGCGCTATACTATAAGGACAAAGATAAAAACGCAACGCGCATTTGCGCCAGAGCCGGTAGGTAGCCCGGCCGTCCCGCCAGCCTTTTGGCGGGGTAAGTAACCCTCCCCTCCGGGTCGTCCGTTCTTTGTTTATAACTTTTTAGGAGGGTTTTCCATGAACGAAGTGACGGCAAAATTGGCGGTGTTCTTTGAAGCGCCCTTTTGGGTGGGCGTTTTTCAGCGCACAGAGCGGGGCAGGCTTTATGTTAGCAAAGTGACCTTTGGGCCAGAGCCCACAGACCCCATGGTGTGGGAATTTTTGCTGCAAAATTGGTCCAGGCTGCGCTTTAGTCCGGGTGTGGAGACAAAGCCTCCCCGGGAGGCCGCCAACCCCAAAAGAGCCCAGCGCTTGGCACGAAAGCAAACCCAAGAGGCCGGCGCCGGCACCCGGTCCCAGCAGGCGCTGCAGCTTCAGCGGGAGCGGCGAAAAGCCTGTGCCCGGACGGAAAGCCGGGAACAGCGCCAGGCGGAACAGGAGCGGATCTATCAGCTGAAACGGGAAAAGCGGAAGCAAAAGCACCGGGGCCGGTAGCGGCGGCCTTTTTTTAAGATGGCGCTTTGTTTTCCAAAAAGACATCCGCGTAAGCCGCTGGACCAGAACAGGGAGGAATGACATGAAAGAATTGATCGAGAACGAGCAGGGGACAGAGCGGGCGCTGCTGATCTCCTTGGACACGGGCGAATACGACGCACAGACCTCTTTGGAGGAGCTGGGCGAGCTGACGGAGAGCGCCGGGGCCGATCCGGCCTTTACCCTGACCCAAAAGCGCCCCGCGCCGGAAACCGCTACCTGCCTGGGATCCGGCATGGCGGAGGAGGCCGCGCAGCTAATCCGGCGGGAGGAACTGGATCTGGCCATTTTCGACCGGGAATTGACGCCCACTCAGATTCGGAATCTGGAGGAGTTGTTCGGTGTGCGGGTTATTGACCGCACGATGTTGATTTTGGACATCTTCGCCCAGCGGGCCCGAAGCCGGGAGGGCAAGCTGCAAGTGGAATTGGCTCAGCTGCGCTACATGCTGCCCAGGCTTACCGGGCGGGGCACGGCGCTGTCCCGGCTGGGGGGCGGCATCGGCACCAGAGGCCCTGGCGAAACCAAGCTGGAAACCGACCGGCGGCATATCCGGCGGCGCATTGCCAGCCTAAAGGAACAGCTGGCGGAGTCGGAAGCGGCCCGGAGGGTTATAGAAAAGCGGCGGCAGAAAAACGGCGTGGTCACGGTAGCCCTGGTGGGCTATACCAACGCGGGGAAGAGCACCCTGATGAACCGCCTGACCCAGGCAGGGGTGCTGGCCGAGGACAAGCTTTTTGCTACCTTGGACCCCACGGCCCGCTCTTTAAAGCTGCCGGGGGGCAAGCCGGTGATGCTCATCGACACGGTAGGCCTGGTGCGGCGGCTCCCCCACCACTTAGTGGAGGCCTTTAAATCCACCCTGGAGCAGGCCGCCACGGCGGATATTCTGCTGAATATTTGCGACGCTTCCAGCCCAGAGGCCCGAGAGCACCTGCAAGTGACCGAAGAGCTGCTAAATAGCCTGGGCGGGGCGGGGCGGCCGGTGATTCCCGTGCTGAACAAATGGGACGCGGTGGAGGATAAGGAGAGCGCGCCCCGGCTGCCAGGGGCAGTGCGTATTAGCGCTCTGCACGGCGACGGTGTAGACCAGCTGCTGCAAGCCGTGGAGGATAATCTGCCGGAAAAGAGCTTTGAGGTAGAGCTGCTGCTGCCCTTTGCCAAAAGCGGCCTGGCGGCAAAGCTGCGGGAAGAGGGCGCGGTGCTAAGCGAAGAGTATGTGGCCCAGGGGCTTTTGCTGAAAGCCCGGGTGGACCGGCGGCTTTACGGGCTGGTGCGGGAATTTGACCAGAATCCCATAGCGGAAGGGGAGGAGGCCTAATGTTCTACCATGCCAGCCCAGTAGAAGGTATAAATATACTGGAACCGCGTATATCCAACCATAAGCGGCCGAGCGTGTATCTCTCTAAAAAGCGAGAGAACGTGCTGCCCTATCTAAGCAACGCGGTGGAAAAGTACTGTAAAGAGACTGGTTTTTCCCATGGCGGCCCCTGGTATAAATGGGCCAGCTACGGCTTTCACCAGGGGCTGCTCCGTCTGGACGAATACTATCCAAACGCCTTGGAGGACACTTATAGGGGCGTTTCCGGCTATATTTACCGGGCGGACCAGGTCCCCGGCGGGGCGGAGCAGGAGGATATCCCGGGCGCGGTGGTCACCAGCCAGCCGGTGCCGGTTTCCGGCTGCGAGTTTGTGCCCGACGCTTATGAGGCCATTCTGCGGGCGGAAAAGGAAGGCCTGCTGCTGGTTCGCCGCTATAAGGAAATGCCGGAGGGTATGCTAAGTTGGATCGACGCCACCATCAAGCGGGAGTATGAGCAGTCGGCTGGTATTCCCACATATAGGCATTTCTTAAACAACAAGTTTCCTGAAATTCTGGGGGCTGGGGGAGGAAATGCATAGCTATTTGAATAAAATGAATAAATATGCATTTTCTCTCTTGCTTTTTCCAAACTTTGCGCTATAATAAGAGCAAGAAAATGAAGCGGAAATTATTGATAAAGAAAGGGTTGTGCTGAATCATGGCAAAAGAAATCAAAAAAGTTGTACTGGCTTACTCTGGCGGATTGGATACCTCCATCATCATCCCCTGGCTGAAGGAAAACTACAATAACTGCGAGGTTATCGCGGTCTCCGGGGACGTGGGCCAGGGCACCGAGCTGGACGGCCTGGAGGAGAAGGCCAAAAAGACCGGGGCCAGCAAGCTGTACGTGCTGGACCTGAAAGAGGAGTTTGTACAGGAGTATGTATACCCCACGGTAAAGGCTGGGGCTGTGTACGAAAACAAGTACCTGCTGGGCACCTCCTTTGCCCGGCCCATTATTGCCAAGGGCATTGTGGAGATTGCCAAGAAAGAGGGCGCCGACGCCATTTGCCACGGCTGCACCGGCAAGGGAAACGACCAGGTACGCTTTGAGCTGGCCATCAAGGCCTACGCGCCGGACATGACCATTATTGCTCCCTGGCGTATTTGGGACATCAAGAGCCGGGAAGAAGAGATCGACTACGCCGAGGCCCACCAGGTGCCTCTAAAGATTAACCGGGAGACCAATTATTCCAAAGATAAGAACCTGTGGCACCTGTCCCACGAGGGCTTGGACCTGGAGGACCCCGCCAACGAGCCCCAGTATGAGAAACCGGGCTTTTTGGAGCTGGGTGTCTCTCCCCAGCAGGCCCCGGACGAGCCCACCTACATCACCCTGCACTTTGAGAAGGGCGTAGCTACCAGCCTGAACGGAGAGACGCTTTCTGGCACAGATATGGTGGCCAAGCTCAACGAGTTGGGGGGCAAGAACGGCATCGGTTTGGCGGACATTATTGAGAACCGCCTGGTGGGCATGAAGTCCCGGGGTGTGTATGAGACCCCCGGCGGTACCATTCTCTACCATGCCCACAATAAGCTGGAAGAGCTCTGCCTGGATAAGGAAACCTATCACTACAAGCAGCAGGTGGCCCTAAAATTCGCGGACCTGGTGTATAACGGCCAGTGGTACACCCCCCTGCGCCAGGCTCTGTCCGCCTTTGTGGACTCCACCCAAGAAACCGTGACCGGCGACGTAAAGCTAAAGCTGTATAAGGGCAATATTATCGATGCCGGGGTGACTTCGCCCTATTCCCTGTACGACGAGGACATCGCCACCTTTGACGAGGACCAGGTGTACAACCAGGCGGACAGCGCCGGGTTCATCAACCTGTTCGGACTGCCCATCAAAGTCCAAGCCAAAAAGGGCTTGACTTATGATAAGTAGCGGTAGGTTGATTCACAGGAAGATCGACTTTGAAAAAGATCGGGAGTACGTGCTGGAATGCCACTGCCGGGTCAACTATGCGTGTGAAACCCCATGGATGAGAGAAAAGAGCTATGAGGACTATCGCGGGCAATGGTTTAGCCTGAAGAGCCAGGTGCAAGGCTTCTACTGGGCCCTACAGACAACGGTTCAGGACGGGCGGGCTTTGGCCGAGAGACTGGAGTTGGAGGACGGACGGCGCGCCGGCTACTTTTGGGCGGTATTTGAGAAGGACTGCGAGTCCGGATTCGCTTTTGGAGAGGTCCGGGAGATCTACATTGAGCCGGAACTGCGCCGGATCGGACTGGCCAGAGAGCTGTACGCTTATGCCGGGGCTTGGGCCAAGGAGCAGGGGGCGGCGGTGCTTCGGGCTGGAACGGGTTTTAAGAACGCGGCCTCTTTGGCAATGCATAAGAAACTGGGTTTTTCGCCCTACCGCTGTGAGTTTGAAAAAGTGCTGTAAAAGGATTTATCATGGAACAAATCGATATTTATGACAAAAACGGCGTCCCCACCGGCGCTGTCCGGGACAAGGACGCCCCCCTGGGCCCGGAAGAATACCGAATGGCGGTGGGAATCTGGATCGTGGACAAAAGCGGCAGGATTTTCCTGACCCGCCGCAGCCTGAAAAAGAAATATGCCCCAGGAAAATGGGAGAACCCCGCGGGCCATGTGCGGGCGGGGGAGCCCCCGGTTCATGCGGTGGTGCGTGAGCTGCATGAGGAGACCGGCTTGGCCGTTACAGAGGAACAGATCACCCTTTTGGGAAGTTCTTGTTTCTGGCCCTATCTGGGGCGGGACTATGGCGTGCGCATGGAAGTGGAGCTGGACCAGGTGCGCTTTCAAAAGGGGGAGACCTGTGGGGCGCGGTGGGCGAGCTTTGCGGAGTTTGTACAAATGGCCAGGGAAGGGGCCTTTGCCCCCTCGCTAACAGACCATCTGCAAGACTACCGAGAGGCATTCCTGAATTTCATAGGCCGGCCAAAGAGCCGGGAGCTTGATTTTTTGATGGGAGAGGACAGGGTATGAAGCTGTGGAAGGGCCGTTTTAAGAAAGAGGCTGACCCCAAGACCAACGACTTTAATTCCAGCATTGCCTTTGATAGCCGGATGCTCCGGCAGGACATAGAAGGCAGCATTGCCCACGCCACCATGCTGGGGAAGCAGGGCATTATTGACGAGAGCGAGAGCATGAAGATCTGTGTGGAACTGGGAAAGATTCGGGACGATGTTGAGAGCGGCGCCCTGGCCATTGACCCGGACGCCGAGGACATCCACACTTTTGTGGAGGCGGAGCTTACCGCCCGGCTGGGGGACGCGGGCAAGCGCCTGCATACCGGCCGCAGCCGCAACGACCAGGTGGCCTTGGACATTCGCCTGACCCTGCGGGAGGACTGCGCCGGCCTGATGGGCCAGCTGGAAGGGCTAGTTCGGATGCTCTGTCAAAAAGCGGAGTGCTACAGCGAGATTGTAATGCCCGGCTATACCCATATGCAGCGCGCCCAGCCCGTGACCTTTGGCCACCACCTGATGGCCTATGCCGAGATGTACCTGCGGGACCTGTCTCGGTTCCAGGACGCTATGAAGCGCATGGATGTGTGTCCCCTGGGCAGCGGGGCCCTGGCGGGCACCACCTATCCCCTGGACCGGGAGCGCACCGCCCAGCTGCTGGGATTTTCTCTGGTAAGCCGGAATAGCCTGGACGGGGTCTCTGACCGGGATTTTTGCGCGGAGATTGCGTTTGCCGCGTCCATGACCATGGTGCACCTCTCGCGCCTGTGCGAGGAGCTGGTGCTGTGGTGTTCCTGGGAATTTAAATTTATTGAACTGGACGATGCCTACTGCACGGGGTCCAGCATTATGCCCCAGAAGAAAAACCCGGACCTGGCGGAGCTGATCCGAGGGAAATCTGGCCGGGTGTTTGGCGACTTGATGGGCCTGCTGACCATGATGAAGGGTTTGCCCCTGGCCTATAACAAGGACATGCAGGAGGACA
Organism: Oscillospiraceae bacterium; assembly: GCA_910574935.1. Taxonomy (GTDB): domain Bacteria; phylum Bacillota; class Clostridia; order Oscillospirales; family Acutalibacteraceae; genus Acutalibacter; species Acutalibacter intestini. The sequence continues at coordinate 218,928 of CAJTCU010000002.1, read as the reverse complement.
AAGAGGCGGTATTCGACGCGGTGGATACCCTCAAGCTCTGTTTAACCCCACTGACTCCCATGCTGGAGACCATGACCGTGCTGGGGGACAATATGCGGGCGGCGGCGGCGGGAGGCTTTATCAACGCTACAGACTGCGCCGACTATCTGGTGGCCGAGAAGGGGCTGCCTTTCCGGGACGCCTATAAAATCACCGGGGAGCTGGTCGCCTTGTGCATTGACCGTGGTCTGACCCTGGAGACCCTGCCCCTGGAGGAATACCAGAAGGTGTGCGAACGCTTTGACCAGGAAGTTTATCAGGCAATTTCTTTAGAAAAGTGCGTCCGAGATCGCAAAGTGCCGGGCGGGCCCGCCCCAGAAAATGTGCGGGCTCAGGCCGCGCTGGTACAAAAGCTGCTGGAGAGAAAGGAATATTAGGGATGGAGAAGATAAAAGTAGGGGTTGTGGGGGCTACCGGCTATGCCGGGGCGGAGATCTGCCGGCTGATTCTGGGCCACCCCCAGGCCCAGCTGGCGGCGGTCAGCTCGGTCAGCTTTCAGGGCATGGCTCTTAGCCAAGTATACCCGGCCTATTATCAGATCTGCGATATGGTCTGCGGGGAGCAGGAGCAGGTGGTAGAGAAGAGCGACGTGGTCTTTGCGGCGCTGCCCCATGGACTCTCTCAAGATCTGGCGGCAGAGTGTATGGAAAAGGGCAAGGTCTTTATTGACATGGGCGCGGACTTCCGCTTAGAGAACGAGGAGGCCTACCAAGAGTGGTACGGCGGCTCTTACACGGACAAGAGCTTGCACGCCCAGGCGGTGTACGGCCTGCCGGAGCTGTTTCGGGAGAACATGAAGGGCAAGCGGCTGATCGCCAACCCAGGCTGCTACACCACGGCGGTGCCCCTGGCCCTGGCCCCGGCGCTGAAAGCGGGCCTGATTGAGGCCCAGGGCATTATCGCGGACTGTAAGTCCGGGGTCACCGGCGCGGGCCGAAAGCCTACCCAGTCCAACCATTACCCAGAACTTAACGAGAGCTTTACCGCCTACAAGGTGGCCGCCCACCGGCACACCCCGGAGATCGAGCAGACTGTGGCCAAACTTACCGGCCAGGATGTGAAGCTGACCTTTGTACCCCACCTGCTGCCCATCAACCGGGGCATTCTAGCCACCTGCTATGCCAGGCTGAAGCCTGGAGCCACCCCTCGGCAGCTGCGAGAGGCCTATGAGGACCAGTACCGGGACGAGTCCTTTATCCGTCTGCTGCCAGAGGGCCAGGTGGCCAATGTGAAAAATGTGCGCTACACCAATTTCTGTGATGTGTCCTTGTTCACAGACCCCCGCACCGGCACCTTTATCGGTATCTCGGCCATTGACAATATGGTCAAGGGCGCGGCGGGACAGGCGGTGCAGAACATGAACCTGGCTTTCGGCCTGGAAGAGACTATGGGCCTTCGGCTGGTTCCCCCGGCGTTTTAGGGGATGGATAACAGGCATAAAAAAGAAATCTAACGCTATGGAGCGAGGAGAATTTATCATGGAATTTATAGAAGGCGGCGTGACTGCCGCGGAGGGATTTTCCGCCAGCGGGCTGCACTGCGGTATCCGCAAAAACAAGACCAAGCCGGACCTGGCCCTGATTTTCAGCGACCGGGACTGCGCGGCGGCGGCGGTATACACCCAAAACCTGGTAAAGGGCGCCCCCATTACCGTGACTAGGGAAAATATTGCCGATGGCAGGGCACGGGCGGTAATCTGTAACTCCGGCATTGCCAATACCTGTGCCCCCGACGGCATAGAAAAGGCCCGGGCTATGTGCGGTATTGCCGCCCGGGTGCTGGACATCGCCCCCATGGACGTGGCGGTGGCCTCTACCGGGGTGATTGGCCCCTCTATTCCCATTGAGCCCATTGAGAACGCGGCCCAGGCCCTGAAGGACGCCCTGAGCCCACAGGGCTCCCACGCGGCGGCCACGGCTATTATGACCACCGACACCTTTGCCAAGGAGGCGGCGGTACGGTTCATCGTGGGGGGCAAGGAGGCGAAGATTGGCGGTATTTCCAAGGGCAGCGGGATGATCCACCCTAATATGGCCACCATGCTGTGTTTTGTCACCAGCGATTGCGCTATTGCCCCGGAGCTGCTGCAAAAGGCGGTGAAGGCTGCGGCGGACGCCACCTTTAATATGATCAGCGTGGACGGGGACACCTCTACCAACGACACCTTCCTGGTGCTGGCCAATGGAGCCGCCGGCAACCCGGAAATAACCGCCGAAGGGGAGGACTACGACGCCTTTGTGGCCGCGCTGGAGGCCGTGGGCCGCAGTCTGGCCAAGATGATGGCCCGGGACGGCGAGGGGGCCAGCAAGCTGGTGACCTGCCGGGTGCAGAACGCCAAGGACCTGCAAACCGCCCGCACCGTGGCCCGCAGCGTGTCCAGCTCCAACCTGTTCAAGGCGGCCATGTTCGGCGCGGACGCCAACGCCGGAGGCCGGGCTATGTGCGCGGTGGGCTACTCTGGGGCCCAGGTGGAGGTGGAGAAGATTGACATTCTCTTTCAGTCCGCGAAGGGCAGTGTGCAGGTGGTGAAGGATGGCATGGGCGCGGAGTTCTCGGAAGAGCTGGCCCTGGAGGTGCTGAAGGAAGAGGAGATTGTCTCCGTTATCGACCTGCACGCGGGGGATGTGTGCGCCGAAGCCTATGGCTGTGACCTGACCTATGAATATGTGAAGATTAACGCGGACTATCGGACCTGAGAGGAGAAGCCCTAGCGGCTGGGACTCGGTGGTGATTATCATGGCCGCGCTGCTGTATATAGTCGCAATCACTGCGGTGCTCGCCCTTTTTACCAGTGCTTTCTTACTGTCATTGGTTGCCTTAACTGGCATTCTCTTCCCGCTGGGCGTGTTTTGGTCGATCTGATAAGCCGGCGCCGGGCTGAGAAACTGTGGCTGCTGGGCGGCGCCGCGGTAAATATGGGGGCTTCGGCTTCCTTCCTATGTTTTTTCGCAGCCGATGGCCTAGAGTCTGTTTTAAAATGGGAGAAATGCTGGATTTATTTATGCTCAGAAATAAGTGGGTTCCAGGAAATAACCGCAAGAAATGCTGGCGCCTTTCCAGGATTTTTGACGCCGAAGCCGCCGTTTCTGGGCAAAACAGACCGTGTTTCGGCTTTTTCAAACAGACTCTAGGCCTTGTTTGAAAATAGAGAAAGTGCCGGATTTTTGCTTAAGACGAGGTGGCTGTAAGGAGAAGACCGCAAGGAATACTTTTGTGTTTCGAGAACTTTTGACACAGAAATCCGCCCGTATGGGGCATAGAGACGGTATTTCCGATTTTTTAAACAAGCCCTAGATATAGAAAGCGGCTTGAATGAAAGGAGCAGCCATGAGCAAAAGAACGATTATTCAAAGCATATGGGACTTGCCGGCAGCGGTGATGGCCGTGTTGCTGTATGGGAATTTCGCGACATTTGTAGTCCTGCTTATCGTCGCTATGGGCCTGGTTTTTCTAGAGCCCGCTTTTGTAATCGTCACGGCGGTCTTTCTGCTGCTGGGAATAGCCTGTCATTTTGTCACCCGGCGGAAAACGGCGAAGCTGTGGCGCAGGCTGCTCTTGGGGGGAGTGGCCGCCAACTTGGTAGTGATGGCCCTTTACGCTGTAGTTGTGGCCGCACTGGTAATGGCTTGGATGGAATGAATCAAGAAAAGGTGGACAGATATGCAAATATCCAATAGTGAGCGGGCCAATATCCTGGTACAGGCCCTGCCGTATATCAAAAAATATGCCGGAGCCACCGTGGTGGTAAAATACGGCGGCAACGCCATGCTGGACGACGGGCTGAAAAGCGCCGTGATGAGCGACATTGTGCTAATGCAGCTAGTGGGCATCAACGTGGTGCTGGTCCACGGCGGCGGGCCGGAGATCAACGCCATGCTGGACAAAATTGGCAAAGAGAGCAAATTTGTGGGGGGCCTGCGCTACACAGACCAGGAGACCATGGATATCGTACAGCAGGTGCTGGCCGGCAAGGTAAATAAGGACCTGGTGCAGCTTTTGGAAAACGCCGGGGGCAAGGCCATCGGCCTGTGCGGCCTGGACGGCTCGCTGCTCAAGGCCGACCGGCTGGAGGAGGACCTGGGCTTTGTGGGAGAGATCCGGGAGGTGAACGCGGATATTATCCGGGACGCCGCCAGGAACGGGTATGTACCCATTGTCTCCACAGTGGCCGCCGGCTACCATGGTGAGGTGTACAACATCAACGCGGACATCGCCGCCGCCCGTATTGCCGCCGAGCTGGGGGCCATGAAACTGATTTTGATGACCGATGTCCGGGGCCTGCTGCGGGACAAGGAGGATGAGGCCAGCATTATCCCAGTGGTTAATGTCAGCGACGTGCGCCGCCTGAAAAAAGAAGGGATCATCAAAGGCGGCATGATTCCCAAAATCGACTGCTGCGTGGACGCGGTGCGCAGGGGCGTGGGCCGGGCCCATATCATCGACGGGCGCATCGCCCACTCCATTTTAGTGGAGCTGTTTACCGACGAAGGCATAGGCACCATGTTTTATTAAGGAGAGAAAGAATGGCAAATTGCAGTGTCTGCGGCATAGACTGCGGTGCCTGCAAATTTAGAGAAGAGCAAAACTGCGCTGGGTGCAAAGCCATTCAGGGCCAGGTGTTCTGGGGGGCCTGTGAGCTGTACGCCTGCAATGCGGAAAAAGAGCAGGAGCATTGCGGCAAATGCCCCCAGTTCCCCTGCGGCAAGCTGAAGGAATGGGCGGCGGCGGAAAACCCGGAGCGTATCGACAACCTGCGGCGTTTATAGAACCTGCTTTGCCGCTCAATGCGGCAGGACGGCGCAAAGAGTGGCCGGAGCAGACGTTGACTTCCTATGGAAGGAAGAAAAGGAGCGGTTTTATGACCTTTCAAGAGATAAAAGACCAAGATCAAGCCTATATTATGCACACCTACGGCCGGGTGGACGCGGCCCTGGTGAAGGGCAAAAATGCCCGGGCCTGGGATGTGGAGGGCAAGGAATACATTGACTTCACTTCAGGCATTGGTGTGAACAGTCTTGGCTACAGCGACCCCCAGTGGGCGGGCGCTGTGGCAGAACAGGCTGGGACCCTGCAACACCTGTGCAATTATTATTATTCGCCCCAGAACACGGCTTTGGCCCAGGAGCTATGCGCGGCGGCGGGAATGGCCCAGGCGTTTTTCTGCAATTCCGGGGCCGAGGCCAACGAGTGCGCCATCAAAATTGCCCGAAAGTATGGAGAAAAGCGGGGCGCAAATAAGATTGTTACCCTGGTGAACTCTTTCCATGGCCGCACCCTGACCACCCTGGCGGCTACCGGGCAGGAGGCTTTTCATAAGGACTTTCTGCCCATTACAGAAGGCTTCCTCTACGCTCAGGGCGGCGACTTGAGGGCAGTGGACCAACTGCTGGACGGCTCGGTGTGCGCGGTGCTGATGGAGACCGTTCAGGGCGAGGGCGGCGTGGTGCCCATGGAGCCGGAGTTCGTCCAGGGCCTGCGGCAGCTGTGCGACCAGCGGGACGTGCTGCTGATGATGGACGAGGTACAAACCGGTGTGGGGCGTACCGGCAGCTTTTACAGCTACCAGGGCTTTGGCATTGTGCCGGACGTGGCCACCTCGGCCAAAGGCCTGGCCGGGGGGCTGCCCATTGGGGCCTGCCTGGTGGGGGAGAAACTGCGGGACCTGCTAAAGCCCGGCCAGCAGGGCTCTACCTTTGGCGGAAACCCGGTGGTCTGCGCCGGGGCCAGAGAAGTGGTGCGGCGGGTGGCAAACCCAGCTTTTCTAAAGGAAGTAGAGGAGAAGGGCCAGTATTTCCGGGAAAAGCTGGCTGCCCTGCCCCAGGTAGACTTTGTCCGCGGTAAAGGGCTGATGCTGGGCATCAAGCTGAAAAGCGGCGACGCCCATGAGGTTTTGACGCGCTGCGCCCAAGAGGGCCTTTTGGTGCTCACCGCCAAGGACCTGGTGCGCTTTTTGCCACCGCTGACCATTACAAAAGAGGATATCGACCAGGGGCTGGAGATTTTCGCCCGGGTCATTCAAGAATAGGAGAGTGTAGCATGAAGCATTTACTAAAGCTGCTGGATATGACCGGCGAGGAGATTATTGAGGTACTGAATCTGGCAGACCAACTGAAATATGAGACCAAACACGGCATTAAACACCACTTGCTCAAGGGCAAGTGCCTGGGCATGATCTTCGAGAAATCCTCTACCCGCACCCGGGTTTCTTTTGAGGTGGGTATTAATCAGCTGGGGGGCTACGCCGTGGTGCTGGCCTCAGAGGGCTCCCAGATTGGCCGGGGCGAGCCGGTGCAGGATACCGCCCGGGTGCTCTCCCGCTATGTAGACGGAATTATGATCCGTACCTTTGGCCAGGACGAGGTGGAGGACCTTGCAAAGTACGGAAGTGTGCCGGTGATCAACGGACTCACCGACTTCTGCCACCCCTGCCAGGTGCTGGCGGACCTAATGACCATTCGGGAATTCAAGGGCTCCTTGGAGGGGCTAAAAATGTGCTTTATCGGCGATGGAAACAATATGATGAACTCCCTGATTGTCGGCGGTCTGAAAGTAGGCATGGCGGTTTCTGTGGCCTGTCCGGAGGGCTACCGCCCGCCCCAGGAAATTTTAGAGTTTGCCGCCCAATATGACCGCTTTACCCTCACGGATTCCCCGATGGAGGCTGCTAAGGACGCGGATGTGGTGATTACCGACGTGTGGACTTCCATGGGCCAGGAGGAAGAGCGGGCCAAGCGGGAGGCTGCTTTTAAAGGCTACTGCGTAGACGCTGCCCTAATGGCCCAGGCCAAACCAGACGCCATGGTGCAGCATTGCCTGCCTGCCCACCGGGGAGAAGAGATTAGCGAAGAGGTCTTTGAGGCCAACGCTCAGTATATATTTGAAGAGGCCGAAAACCGCCTGCACGCCCAGAAAGCGGTGATGGTCAAGGTGATGGGATAACAAAAACCGCGCACGCATGATCCTATATAATAATAAGCCCAAAGGATTGCGGCGGTTTAGACAAAATGAGAAGGACTTCCTGCGAAGAAGGGGGCCAGTATGCCCCCTTTTGGTATTTACCCGTGCTGGCAGGAGGGTCCTTTCTCTTTTTGGTGGCTGTTTAGAGTCTGTTTTAAAATGGGAGAAATGCTGGCGCCTTTTCCAGGATTTTTGACGCTGAAGCCACCATTTCTGGGCAAGACAGACCCTGTTTCGGAGTTTTCAAACAGACTCTAGGGCTTTGTGGGGTGTACAAGAGGAGGCAGCAGGCCAGTATCACGGAACACGGAGTAAAGCATAAAAAAACCCACCACATAGACCAGTACCCACAGGCTGCCGGCCACCAGAGAAAAATACAGGGCGGCCACCATGACCAATGGGTGTATTTTGGTAGAGGAGGAGACCAGCCGGGGCTCGATTACCTGGCGGATACAGGTCATGACCAGCCATCCCACCAGAATGCCCGCCGAGCGGCCGTAGGCGCCGGTGAATAGCTGGTAAATAGCCACAGGGGCAAATACGATGCCAGGCCCCAGCACAGGCAGTACATCGGCGATACAAGCGGCTAACGCGGTGATGAGCGGGTAAGGAGCATTCAACACCGAAAGAATGACAAAGGCTTCACAAAAGCTAATAAAGTAAATCAGCGCATAGGATAACATGGTACGTCGGCCTGTACCGGCGGAGCTTTTCGCGGCCAGCTTTAGCTGCCGCACAGCACCTGTGGTCAGCAGACCTTTGGCCCAGCGCTGTAGAGGAATAAAATCCCGGGCAATGAAGAAGGCGGAAAGCGAAGCTGTGAGCACCAGGGTAACCAGGGCCGGCAGAGAAGTGAGTAGCCCCAGTAGCCCAGAGAGCAGAGCGGTGGCTAGGTCCATGCTGTTTTTCAGCAGATCCATCAGTTCTTGCTGGTTGCGCTGGAAAAAATCTGTATTTAGGTTTTGAAAGAAAGTTTTTATTTGCGCAAAGATCCGCTGCACCACTGGAGAAAATTCTGGAAAGCCGCCCTGGGCGGCCTTAACCAAGAACCCGGTGATCTCGCGGACCGCGAAGGAGGCTAAAAATGCCAGCCCCACAAAGAGCAGGGCTAAGGCTAGAAAGGTGATGATGCCGCAGGCCAAGCCGTGGCTCCAGCCCAGGCGCCTTTTTGCAAAACGGATAGGGGGTTGTAAGGCGGCGGCAATCAGTAGGCCCAGCAGAAAGGGCAGGGTGTACCAAAATGTACCGGCCCAAACAATGAATGCTAGGGTGTATAGAGAGAAAAATAGAGCCAAAGGCGCCAGACGCTTTAACTCGTCCTTTTTCAGCATAATAGGCCCTCCCAAGGGATATTTGTACAGGTCTTATTTTGGAAGAGCTGTGGTGGAATATGCAAAAATACCGCATGATTCTTTTCAAAATCAAGCGGTACTCAATAGTTATGGTTCTTTTTTTACAGGCTCTTCACCAGTGAGGAGCCACATAACGGAGACATTCAAAATATCTGCTAGAGCAAGTAATTCTATGTCGGTGACAAAGCGAATTTGTCCCTCCAGCTTGGACAGGCCGGAGGCGTTTAGGTCTACTCCGCGCACCTGTAGTTGGGCCAGAAGCTCTTTTTGCTTCATACCTTGGCTTTTCCTGGCAATTTCTACCCTGGAACCAATGAGGTTCTTGCACCCCAAAGGCTGACCGCGAAGCCGCATTTTCACCGAACCCCCTTACTATGATATTTTACACCACAGAAATATATCTCCTTTAACTCAGTATTATAGTGCAAGAATTATTAAAAATCAACCCTTTTGCGTAAAAAAAATCTCCATTTTTCTCAAAACGAAAATTGCTCTGTACTTTTTGGGTAAATGTGGTATAATGTGTTCTGACGAACACACGGAGAAGTCTTGAAGCCTAAAACGCTGCGCTTTTGCGTTGCAAAAGCACCGGCTTTCTCCAATCGGATTTCATTTTAATAGGATCATGTACCCAACATAACTTAGAAGGGAAACTCTAAAAACATAGGGGATATTTGGGTAAAAAATATGTGGGAGGAGCGAGGCGCCTCTTGCCGGAAGAGAGGATGAAGTGATATGAGCAGGTGTTTTTCAGCGCGTGAGCTGACGATGTTGACAGATTTTTATGAGTTGACTATGGCCAACGGTTACTTTTTAGGCGGTTTTAAAGATACAGTTTGTTATTTTGATATGTTTTTCCGTAAGGTTCCCGATAACGGCGGTTTTGCCATTATGGCCGGGGTGGAGCAGCTGGTGGATTATATGAAGGGACTGCATTTTACCCAGGAGGACGTGGCGTACCTGGAGTCCCGGCATATCTTTCGCAAAGAATTTTTAGAGTATCTGGAGAATTTTAAGTTTGAATGCGATGTGTGGGCTATGCCAGAGGGCACGCCCATTTTTCCCGGTGAACCGATTGTTACAGTGCGTGGGCCAGCTATTCAGGCACAGTTTATCGAAACCATGGTACTGCTGTGCGTCAACCACCAGAGCTTGATTGCTACCAAGGCCAACCGCATTGTCCGGGCGGCCCAAGGGCGCGCGGTGATGGAATTTGGTTCTCGCCGGGCCCAGGGTTTTGACGGTGCGGTGTATGGGGCTCGGGCGGCTTACATTGGCGGATGCGCGGGCACGGCCTGTACAGTGAGCGACCAGCTCTTTGGCGTTCCGGCATTGGGTACTATGGCCCACAGCTGGGTACAGCTGTTCGACACCGAATACGAGGCCTTTAAAGCCTATGCTGAGGCATACCCCGGCAACTGCGTGCTGCTGGTGGATACCTATAATGTACTGAAGTCTGGTATCCCCAACGCCATTAAGGTGTTTAACGAAGTGCTGGTACCCAAGGGGTTTCGGCCGGGCGGTATCCGCATTGACAGCGGCGACATTACCTATCTTTCTCGCAAAGCCCGTAAAATGCTGGATGACGCTGGGTTTGAGGACTGCCCCATTTGCGCCTCTAACTCCCTAGACGAATATATTATTCGGGACATGCTGGCCCAGGGGGCTAAGGTGGACTCTTTCGGTGTGGGTGAGCGGTTAATTACTTCTTCCTCAGAGCCAGTATTTGGTGGCGTATATAAGCTGGTGGGTGTGGAAAATCCGGACGGTACGGTGACCCCCAAAATTAAGATTAGTGAAAATGTGGCGAAGATTACTACCCCCTGCTTCAAAGGCGTATGGCGGCTGTTTGACCGGGAAACCGACAAGGCGATTGCTGATGTGGTGACCCTGCACGAGGAGGCCATAGACGAAGAGAAGCCCTATGTGATCTTTGACCCCAACCATACCTGGAAGCGCAAAACAGTGGAAAACTTCCACGCGGTGCCCCTGCTAACGCAGATTTTCAAAAAGGGCGAGTGTGTGTACACGCCCAGAGCGTTGAACGCCATTAAAGCCTATTGCGCGGCTCAGGTGGATTCTCTTTGGGATGAGGTAACCCGGTTTGAGAATCCTCATAACTACTATGTGGATTTGTCCCAGCGGCTGTGGGACGAAAAGAACCGGATGCTTTCAGAAAAAAACTATTGACAGAGAGGGCGCTTATCTTTTACAATAAAAAGGTGAGCAAGCCGGGCAGTTGCGGGCGCGAGGCGAAAGCGCGCGTCTGAGGAAAGTCCGAGCTCCACTGGGCAAGGATAACGGCTAACCGCCGCCGGGGGCGACCCTAGGGAAAGTGCAACAGAGATATACCGCCAGAGGAGTTTTTCTTCTCTGGTAAGGATGGAAAGGCGAGGTAAGAGCTCACCGGCGCACAGGAGACTGTGCGGCCCTGTAAACCCTATCCGGAGCAACACCGTGGCATTGGAACAGGCAGCGCAAGCAGCCAGCGCAGCCCAGCGCGTTCCATGGAGGTGGCGTGAGCCTGCTGGCAACGGCAGGCCAAGATAGATGACTGCTTAAGACAGAACTCGGCTTATAGACTTGGTCACAGAGATGTACGGACAAAAAGCAAAGGCTTTTTTGTCCGTACATCTTTTATGGAGAAGTGGCATTTTTTTGCAAAAGGCTATGGACAAACGTTGGTGGTTAGTGTGGGATAATTTATGAGCTGGGAAAAACTAATACAATGTGGAAGGAGGAGGCAGGATGCCTTTGAAAATGGGGGCCCTGGGTAACACAGGACTGATCCGCGAAATAACTGGTCAGGCGCAGGTACCCGGCACAGCCTTTCCGTATCCGACAGGACTGGCCGGGGGCCACCAACCGAGTGCTGGTTCTGTCTGTTTTTATAGCGGAAATGTTTTTGGTGTATGCCCAGCCTCCAGGCTTATGGTACTTGGGTGGAAAGCATTCCGGTGGTAGTGGACAGCTGGCTGGAAAAAATTGACTGTGCCAAATGGTTGTCTGGGCTGATTAATGATGGTATAATAGGCGGTGTAGGCGCCGTGCTGGTGGGGACTGGCTGTGGTGTGCCAGGGGTGATGGCCTCCCGCACCATAGTAGAGAACAAGCGGGACCGCCGCATGACGATTATGACGGCCTGCTTTGCATCCTGTGGCGCAAAGATGCCTATTATTGCTCTGTTCGCGGGAGCGTTGTTTGGCGGCAGTACCTGGGTGGCCATCTTAGCATATTTTGTTGGTGCAGCCGCTATCATGATCTCTGGCGTGATCTGGAAAAAGACAAAATGTTTGCCGGCATCCCGGCGTGGAATATCCGTTGGCAAGGCGCAACCGCTACGATGACGGCCGTGCGGCAGTGAGTTCGGACATGGCCGCGGGCAAATAAGGAGGGATTTTTATGTTACTGCAAACGCCGGTTAACCTGCCCACTCTGCTCATTGCCGCTGTGGTCGCGGTCCTGTTTATCGCTGTGGTGGTGCGGGGGATCATAAAGAGGAAGAGGGGAGAGAGCGGCTGTGGATGTGGCTGCTCAAACTGTCCAAATAGCAGGCTGTGTCATCGCAAAGAGGCCACTGGATCTAAAAAATAGATAAAAAGCCGCTCTGAGAAGAAAAACCAGAGTGGCTTTTTGTGTTCTATTGGTTAAGGAAAAAGATCTCTGCTTTGGACACTCTCTACCTGAAACCAAGCCTTGCAAAATAAATAGAAATATGCTATAATACCTCTATTAAGATAAACATTTGTGCTGTGTGGGGTAAAAAACAATGCTCAGTAAGCTCTGTATGAATTGCTTTTCCAGCTACCGTCCCGTGGAGGATGGCAGTGTATGTCCGGTGTGCGGCTGGGACAACGGCAAGGCTCAGCCCCAGGGGACGCTGAAATATCAGACGGAGCTCGCCTCTCATTATGTGCTGGGCCGTGCCAGGTCTGCCAATGGAGAGGGGATTACATACTGCGCGCTGGATACCTCTACCCAAAAGCCGGTGGAAATACGGGAGTTTTTTCCCGCTGCCATTGCCCATCGGGATGACTACGGCGCAGTGTTGTCCAGCCGGGAGCATAACCGGGTGTTCCAGCAGTATAGGAACGATTTTATGGACCTGGCTAAGGGCATTAGCCGCCTAAGGGAGCTTACAGTGGTAGAGTCCGTGATAGATATTCTGGAGGAAAACGGCACGGTTTATACGGTGTATCAGGGAATACCGTCCTCCTCTTTGCGCCGCTATGTGGCGGATAACGGCGGGCGGCTAACCTGGAACGAGACCAGCCGCCTGTTTACCCCGGTGATTACTGCTTTGGGGCTGATTAGCTCCCTGGGGATTTCTCATTTGGCCATTTCGCCGGACTCTCTGCGGGTAACCCGAGACGGCAATATGCTGATTACCGGCTTTCACATTAACGCGGTCCACAGGGCGGGGGGCGTGCTGGACATTGACCTGTACCCGGGCTGCGCGGCGATTGAGCAATACAGTGCTAAGGCGACCTGCGGCGAAGTTAGCGATGTGTACGCGGTAGGCGCGTGTATGCTGTATGCTCTTACCGGAAAGCTGCCCGTCGAGGCCAGCCAGCGTCTGGAGGACCAGCGGCTGATGATCTCCCGGGACATTTTAAAAACGATGCCGCCTTTTGCGGTAACGGCCATTGCAAATTCGCTTCAAATCAAACAGGCGGCCCGTACCGGCAGTTTTGAAAGCTTAAGGGCGGAGCTCACCTCGGCCCCGGCCCTAGTGGACGAGGTGGAGGAGACCGACGCGATTCGGCGTCTACCTCCGGCCTCTATGGACTTGCCCAGGCATCGCCGGGGACTGCCGCCAGTGGTGTGGCTGATTGGCTCCTTAGTGATCACCCTGGGAATTCTAATTGTAGTTGCGTCCCACTGGCTGGGGGAGCAGGGGATGTCTTTTAATGACCTGGGAAATCTGTTTAATAACAGCCAAGAGGAAGAGCCTGTTGAGGTGCCGAATATGGTAAACCAGAACTTTGAGCGCTGGCAGAACCGGGTGAACAGTGGCGAGTTCAACTTTAAACTGAAAGAGGCCAAGCGGGACTTTGACCCCAATGTAGCGGAAGGCAGCATTATTAGCCAGGAGCCCTTGGCCGGTGAGACAGTGCAGCCGGGCGGCACGGTGACAGTGACTGTCAGTAGAGGCATGACCATGCGGGAGCTTCCAGATTTTAAGGGGGCCAATTTTGCCGAACTACAGGCTGCTTTAACACAAAGTGGTTTTTCGCCCGTAAAAGAGGAACAGTTTGACGATGAGGTAGAGCTGGGCTATGTGATCGGTTATAAGGATTACCAGCCCGGGGACTCGCTGGAATACGGTACTGCTGTGACAGTCCTTGTCAGTGCGGGGCCCAACGAGGAGGAATGAGCCGTCTGTTCACCCTGTGGACGGGCTGCCTAAACGCCTAAAAGCGCTGTCACTTCCTTATACAAGTAAGCTGCACCGTAGGCCTAACAATTGTATTTCCCTTTGTCTTTTTGAGTAAAAAAGCCAGACCCCATAGGGTCCGGCTTTTTCTTTTTGCGGATACGGGCCCCGCCACAGGTCATACAGTGATCCAGTAGCGGCGCAGCCCCTCCACCACGTTTTCCAGCGCGCCGCCACAGTCCTCAATGGTTCGGGCCGAGGCCGGGTTGTCCTCATCGCAGCAGACCAGGGCCTGGTCCAGGCCCTTCTCTTGGGCTTTTTCCATGCCCAGGCCCAGCATATAGGGGGCGTAGTGACTGCCCCGCAGGCTGGGGCGAATGCCATAGCCAATGTTCCCGCCGCCGTTTAGCAGCCGTGGGGTCAGGTAGTGCCGCAGGTCCAGGGCTCCGGCGGGACCGGTCTGGGGGCTCTCAAGGATGTACAGGGTGCTCTTGGCATAGCTGGGCTTTGGTACCACCAGCCGCCAGGCCACGGTGCGCTCCAGCCAGCGCTCAAAGCTTAGGTCCTTGGGGTCCAGGCCAAAGGGGGTCACGTCCTGGTCCACCACCGCGAATTCTTTTTGCATTTCCTCCAGGGGCTCCCGCTCCAGCTCCTCGGGCAGCACCAGGGAAAACCCGGCTTCCTTGGCCCGCATGGCCCAGTACTCCCAAGCCCGCAGCGAGTAGCAGCACAGGTCCTTGACCTCCCCGTTGAACAGCGCCGTGCCGCTGCGCAGGGTACCTTCATACACAAAGCCGCTCTTCTCAATGACCCGCTGGGACCGGGGGTTGTCGGTATAGTGGGTCACGGTGAGCAGCCGGGGCTTCATCACCCGGAAGGCGTAGTCCATGGCGGCGCGCACGGCCTCGGTCATATAGCCCCGGCCCCACCAGGCCCGGCCCAGCACATATCCCAGGCTTTTGCAGCCGGGCACCCCTGGGCGGCGGCCGGCCTCCTCCAGCCCCAAAGAGCCGATCACCTGGCCGCTGGACTTCTCCTCAATGGCGAACATCTCCCCGGCCCGGTCCACCCAGGCGGCCAGCTTTTGTCGAGACTCTTCCATGCTCTGGTGGGGTTTCCAGCCGGCCATGGGGCCCACCACGGGGTCCTTGCAGTAGCCGTAAAAGTCCTCTAAGTCCTCCATGCGCCAGGGCCGCAGCCAAAGGCGCTTTGTCTCAATGGGTTTCATGCGCTTTCCTCTTTCTCCGACTTTTGATAGGCATAGGTAAAATTGATGGGCGGCGCGGTGACGGAGAGATACACGAACTCTTCCGCGCCATCGTTGCGCAGGCCGTGAACGTCCTCCTCGGCAAAGCGGGCCACATCTCCGGCCTGAAAGGGCCGCTCCTGGTTCCCCGCCAGCAACAGAACGCCGGTCCCTTGGATCGCGTACCAAATCTGTTCCGAGGCCGGGTGGGTGTGCCGGGGCTGGCAGGCGTCCGGCTCCAAATGCACCTCGGTGATGGTGACCCGCCGGCCTTGGGAATTGTCCGGGCACAGCAGCTGCCGGGAGCGCACCCCAGGGTTGGAGAGGGTCACAATGCTATCAGAATGAATAAATTCCATGGGATTCTCCTTTTGTATTTAGATTGCGGATGGTTTTCCCGCCGCGGAACCGTCGCCAGCCGGGGCGGTTGTACTGCTGGATCCCCACAAAATATCCGTAGTAGATAGCAGGCCAATGGTTCAGGAGAAAGCCTAGGGCTTGCTTGAACATAGAGGAAATAGAATGATTCTCCAGAAGGGGTCCATTGCAAGAAAAAACCGCAAGGCAATCTTCCGATTGGCGAGGATGTTTGACGCGGAAAGGGGACGCTTCTGGGCAAAAAGACAGTGGTTTCGCTTTTTTAAACAAGCCCTAATCCCAGCCCTCCAAGCCCCTTTTTTATAAGACTGGCCAGGTGTTTTGTGTGCTCATGCCAATTTTAGGGCCATGGCCACCCAGCCCCGCTCTTCCTGGCGGTCTATGACCGTAAAACGCCCTGCCAGCGCAGCCAGAACATCGTCCTCTCGGGCGTCAATAATTCCGCTGATGAGGAATACTCCGCCTGGGACCATAAATTCCGCCACAGACCGGCTCAGCTCAATGACAACGTCCGCTACAATGTTGGCGGCCACCACCTGGTACCGGCCAGTGACTTGCTCTGCCAGATTGCCGCAAATGCCCGTGAAATTCTCTTCCACGCCGTTAAGCCGGGCATTTTCCGCCGCCGTTTTCACAGCCAAGGGATCAATATCTACCCCCATAGCCGACTGAGCCCCCAGCAGCAGCGCTGCTACAGAGAGAATACCGCTGCCGCATCCTACATCCAAAAAATCCTCCCCTGGGGAGAGGTATTTCTCCATCAGCTCCAGGCACAGGCGGGTGGTCTCGTGGGTACCGGTGCCAAAGGCCAGTCCGGGCTCCAGGTTGAGCACCACCCGGCCCCGGGGGTCGAAATCCTCCTCCCAAATGGGGCGGATGAGCAGTTTTTCCCCTACTGGGATGGGCTTAAAGTATTTTTTCCAGTTGTTCAGCCAGTCGTCCATGGCGCAGCCGGCCTGGTGGATTTGATAGGGAATGCCGCAGACCCGGTAACGTTCTTCCAGGAAGGAGACGGCCTCGGCGGGGTTGTCCTCGGGACTGATATAGATATGAATGATAGCCTGGGTGCGGTCCTTGTTCAGCAGTTCCTGATCAATGAGATCAATATGGGCAATTTCCATGGCCTCTTCTTCTAAATTGGAGTAGTCCTCAATATAGATACCATGAGGGACAGTCATGTTGGCAATATCCCCGGCGGCGTCCACTTGGGGTGCGGGGACAGTGATTTTGATTTCAGTCCAGTTTTCGCTCATCGGAAAGGCTCCTTTTTTAAAAGATTACAGAGATAAAAGACCGGGCATATAGCGGAAAAACCCAGAAGGCCGGTCCGCGGGCCGCCAGTTAAGAAAGGGGTCCAGGGGAGCTTGCTCTCCTGGCGGGGTGCGGGGCAGGGCCCCGTGACCTTGTCCCTGGCGGCGCGAACCAGAAAAAGTGGGTTCCCTAAGGCCGCCCCGGCCCACCCACAAAGGAGGGCGCAGAAGAATGGCGCCGCCCCAAAAGCAGCGCTTTTCGCTGGCAAAGCCGCCGAAACAGCGGCCCACCAACCACAAAGCTTTTTAAGAAAGCGTCCACCCCCGCAGTCAAAGACATGTGCTCAACTCCGCGTAGCCGTCCCAACCAGACCTGCCGAAGCTCCATCCCAATAAGCCCTTGCCGCCTGACGCAAGTTTTATCCATTATAGTACACTTACGCTCTTCTGTCAAATATCATCAATGGAAACGGGGTGTCCCATGACAAAGAAAAAATTTTTCCTACAGGGCGCTGTGCTTACAGCGGTCTCACTGTTCCTTCGGGTCACCAATATGGGCTACCGCTCCTACCTCTCCCAAAAGATCGGCTCCCAGGGCATGGGATTGTACCAGCTGATTTTCTCCATCTTTATGCTGACGGTTACCCTCTCCACCTCCGGCATCAGCCTGGCGGTGACCCGTATGGTTACCGCGGCCATTGCCGGCCGGCGGCGCCAAAGGGTGCGGTCGCTGGTGGCCAGGTGCTTTGCCTTTTGCTTGACTATCAGCCTGTGCATTGCCCTGTGTCTTTTCTTTTTGGCAGATTTTGCGGCCTCCTTTTTCCTGGGCAACCCCGCCGCGGCCCCCTGTCTGCGCATTTTGGGGCTGGGCCTGCCTTTTATGTCCCTGTGCACCTGTATGAAGGGATACTTTTTGGCAGTAGATGAGTCTGTAAATACCGCTTTTTCCGACGCCCTGGAGCAGATTCTCACCATAGCGGCCACAGTATTTATCTTCTGGCGCTTTGCCCCCCAGGGCATCGAGACGGCCTGCCTGGGGGCTATGGCGGCCTCTACCCTGGGAGAGGCCGCGTCGTTTCTCACCAGCTGGTGCGCCTATCGAAAGAGCCTGGGCCGGAACACCCCCGCCCGTCGGGAGAAGAGCCCCGGGGTGCTGCGGGGGCTGGCTCATATCGCCCTGCCCTGTACCTTGAGCTCCGCTGCCAAAAGTATGCTGAACACTGGCGAGAACCTGCTGATTCCCCGAGAGCTCCAGCGGTACGGGCTCAACTATAACAGCGCTCTGTCTCAGTACGGCCTATTACAGGGAATGGCCATGCCCATGCTGTATTTTCCCTCGTCATTCCTCACTTCCTTTGCCTCGCTGCTCATCCCCAAAATTGCCCGGGAGCGGGAGCTAAGCCACCCGAAAGCAGTGGCCTATATCTCCGGAAGAGCGGTACAGGCGGCGCTGGCCTTTGGGATGTTTTTCGCGGCGTTGTTTATGGCTTTTGGGGGCAGCTGGGGTCGGGCCTTTTACCGCAGCGAAAGCGCCGGGGCCTACCTGCGGGTGCTGGCCCCGCTGGTGCCCCTGACCTACCTGGACGTGGTAGTTGACAGTCTTTTAAAAGGTCTGGACGAACAATTCAACTCCATGAAATATAATTTTGCGGATTCTCTCATCCGGGTGGTCCTGGTACTGTGCCTGCTGCGTTTCTTTGGCATGGAAAGCTATGTGTATATCCTGTTTTTCAGCACCATTTTTAACGCGGCCCTTAGCCTGCACCGGCTGATGAAAGTCAGCCACCTGCATATCTCGGTCAGTAGGCACGTTATCCTTCCACTGTTGTGGGCGGTATGTGGGGCCTGGGCGGCCTCACCGGCGGCGGGGTGGGGCCTGCCGCCCTTTGGAGAGGTGTTCCTGCAAACCGCCATTGCGGCGGCAGTGTTTGCCGGCGGGTATTTTGGCTCGGAGAAGTTGATGGGGGCGCAAGAAAAAGTTTCGGCAAAATCATAAAAAATAGTTGCAAATAATACGGGTTTATGGTAGACTTTCGTCAGGCAGAAGGTTTTTTCTGCCAGTCTGTGGATTCAACTCCAACAAATTTGAAGGTACAAGGAGAAGCAACATGAGCCATACTTATCGTTTTCAAGATTCGTCCCTATCCCCCCGCCAGCGTGCGCAGGAGCTGGTGGCCCTGCTGACCCGGGAGGAAAAAACAGGCATGTTTACCAACAGCCTGGATGAGGTGCCCCGGCTGGGCATTAGCGCCACCCACTTTGGTGTGGAGATTGCCCGGGGCCTGGTGCAGCGCAATAACTGCCGGGAGTCCACCATTTTGCCTCAGCCCTGGGGCATGGCAGCCATGTTCGATCCGGCGCTGATGGAGCAGCTGGGAGATATGGCCGGCGACGAGGTCCGTGTTAGCAGCCAGATGGACCCGCCCAGCTCTTTGGCTCTGTTTGGCCCCACAGTGGATATGGAGCGCGACCCCCGGTGGGGACGTAATGAGGAGGCCTATGGCGAGGACCCCTGCCTGACCGGCAAGCTGACCGCTGCCTATACCAAGGGCTTGGCTGGGGACGACCCCTATTACCTTAAATGCGCGCCTTTGCTCAAGCATTTCTACGCCAATAACTATGAGAATGAGCGCAAGACGACCAATGCAAACATTACCCCCCGGCTGAAGAGGGAGTATTATCTAAAAGCTTTCGAGCCCGCCGTCCGTCAGGGCGGGGCCGTGGGCTTGATGACCGCCTACAACCGCATTAACGGTGTGGAGGGCGTGAACAACCCGGACGTGAGCCGCATCTGCAAACAAGAGTGGGGCATGGACTTTGCCCTTAGTGATGGCGGCGACTTTGGCCAGAACGTGGCCGACCACCGTACCTACCCGGATCATGCCCGGTCTATTGCCGACATCCTGGGCGTGGGGGCGGACATGATGCTGGACAGCCGGGAGATGGTGGACCCCGCGGTGCGGGAGGCCCTGGACAAGGGGTATCTCACCGAGGCCATGATGGACAAGGCCCTGGTTGATATGTTCACCATCCGCTTTATGGTGGGAGACTTTGACCAAAACCATCCCTACGCCCATATGGATCAGTCCCTGCTGGCCAGCAAGAAACACAAGAGCCTGGCGGTAAAGGCGGCAGAGGAATCTATGATTCTTTTAGAGAACAACGGCCTGCTGCCCCTAAAGGACGATGGCAAGTGCACCGTGGCGGTGGTGGGGCCCCTTTCTAACGAGAACTACACCTGCTGGTACTGCGGCTACGCCGAACATCAGACCCCTGTGGTAGAGGGCCTGCGGCAGAAGCTGGGAGAGAGCCGGGTGCTGTTTGATGAGGGTTTGGACCATATTGTATTAAAGTCTGTCAAGACCGGCAAGTACCTGCGCCAGGAGAAGGACGGCTCTCTGGTAGCGGACGCGGACACCGCCGCCCAGGCAGAGGTTTTTGAGCGCAATGACTGGGACTACGGCTCCTGGACCCTGCGCTCCTTGAAAACCAGTAAATACGCTACCGAGGGCCAGGGCTTTAAGGACCAGCGCAGCGCGGAAATACCCGAGAAGATGGAGCTGGACCCGGCCATCAACTGCGTGGCGGACCAGGCCTTTGGCTGGTTTGTGATGGAGCTGTTTACCGCCGAGACAGAGGACGGCATCCTGCGCCTAAAGACCTGGCAGGGCCGCAATGTGGCAGTGGACAAGGATGGCAGGGTAGCCGCCGTGGTGGCCAAGGGCAATGAAACCGCTGTGCAGTTTACGGTGGAGGTGGTTTCTTCTGGGGCCCAGCGTGCCGCCAAGCTGGCGGCGCAGGCGGACTACGCCCTAGTCTGCGCCGGCAACCATCCGCTGGTCAACGCCCGGGAGGAGTACGACCGCCCGGACATCAACCTGCCCGCCAGCCAGGGCGGCCTGCTGGACGCGGTATGGGAAGTAAACAAGAACACCGTTCTTTATATGATTACCGGTTACCCCTTCGCCATTGTGAAAGAGCGCAAGCAGGCTGGGGCTGTGCTGTGCAGCAGCCACCTGGGGCCCTGCCTGGGCCATGTGGCGGCGTCCACTTTGTTTGGGGAGAACGTGCCTGCCGGGCGCACCCCCACTACTTGGTACCGCTCGGTGCGGGACCTGCCCGCCCTGGATGACTACGACATCATGAAGAACAAAACCACTTATCTCTACTTTGACGGCCAGCCTCTGTATCCCTTTGGCTATGGCTTAAGCTATACAGACTTTGGCTATACGGAAGCCAAGACAGACAAGAAAACGTACCGGCAGGGAGAAACCGTCACAGTTAGCCTGGAGATTCAGAACGTGGGCGAGTACGACGGCGATGAGGTGGTGCAGCTGTACGTAACGCCGCCGGATTCACTGTACACCCGGCCCCGGAAGATGCTGAAGGACTTCGCCCGGGTACGGGTGCCCAAGGGCCAAAAGGCCCAGGTGGCGCTGCGCTTCCCGGTGGAGGACCTAGCGTTCTGGGACCCCTCGCAAGAGCGCTATGTGGTAGAGTCTGGGACCTATGGGCTAATGGTAGGCGCCTCCTCGGAAGATACCCGCTGGGGCGGTTCCATTGAGATAGAGGGGGAAAAGGTTCTGCCTAAGGACGGCCGCAAGCCCCTGAACGCCCTGGATCTGATGGACTACCGGGGAGTGGAATTCCTGACAGATAAGCGGGACTGGCGGGAGTACCTGGAGGCCAAGGACCACAAGAGCTACGCGGTGTACCAGGCAGTGGACCTGACCGGCTGCGACCGCGTGGAGGCTCTGGTGTCCTCTACGGCGGGCAATGTGCGGCTAATGCTGGTGGACAACGCCACAGGGAAAATTCTGGGGAGTGTGTGCGGCCAGGGCACCGGCAGCTTGACGGACTTCGCGCCTCTTTATGGGGACATCCTCTCCACAGAGGGCCCGGTGGACCTGCGGGTATGCTTTGTAGGCCAGGCGTCCTTAAAGTCCCTGCGGTTCTTTAAAAAATGAGCTTTTCCGGCTGTTCAAAAGAAGCGTTCTAGACTTTGATAAAAGGGGATTCTCTGTGAAAAGACGGTTTATCTTCCTCTTAGCCGCTCTGTTGGTTCTTTCTGGCTGCGGCACAGACGTAGTCTATTACCAGGGCCAGGCCTATGACAAGGCGGAACTGTCCCAGGAGACTATTGAGTGGCTGGAGTGGTTTAACGCCATGCCCGAGGAGGACCAGAACAAGATTAGCTATGTGCCGCCGGAGCTATGGGCGGGCGTATATGATGCGCAGACAGAGGATGCGCCCGGGCCGGAAGAGTAAGCGTTCAGTTTATATAAAAAAGGCCGCCGCCAGTGAGGAATTTCTGGCTGGCGGCTTTTTTGCGCTCAAGAGAGCGGCAGTTAACAAACAATTTACAAATTGCGGTATTGACTTTTTCTGACCATCGTGGTACATTATAGATACAGTTTAGCACTCAACCTAAAAGAGTGCTAAACTAAGAGCCACGGAAAGGAGCCGTGCATATGGAGTTGACCCTGCGGAAGGACAGGATCTTGGCCTCGGTAGTTACCAGCTTCATCAAAAGCGGCGAGCCAATAGGCAGCAAGGCGATTGCACAAGAGATTGGCGTTTCCTCTGCCACGGTACGCAACGAAATGGCCAGCTTAACAGAGCTGGGTCTTTTGGAACAGCCCCACACCTCGGCAGGGCGGGTGCCTTCTCAACGAGGGTACCGGGAGTTTGTGGACCGGCTGATGGTGGTCCCGGTGTTGGAACCAGCACAGGCGCGGCAGATTGGCGCGGCGCTGGCCCCGGGTCTATATGATCCCGAGCAGCTTCTGCTGCGGGCTGTGCAGGCGGCGGCAGGCATTAGCCGGTGTGCGGCGGCAGTGACTACTCCGGGCGGGTCCCAGGCCCGAGTAAAGGCCATACAGCTGGTACAAACCAGCCGGCGGACGGCCATGCTATTGATGATGAGCTCCGCGGGCACCATGAAGAGCAGGATATTTCACTGTGATTATGACCTGACCAATGAGATTTTGCGGGTGTTCTTTCGGGTGCTTAATGAGAATGTGGCGGGAAAAGCGGTTTGTGAGATAACCCCTGCCTTTTTGCAAAGCCTGGGGGCCTCGTTGGGAAGCATGTACGCCCTGGTGGGCGCACCGCTGCGGGCTTTGCTGGAGGCCGCGAACGATACAGCCCACACAGAGACCATACTGGGGGGGCAGATGAATTTACTCCTATATCCAGAACTGGGGATGATGGGAGCCCGGCAGATGATCGGCTTTTTGGAGCGCCGGGAGGAGCTGGCGGATTTATTGCGCCAGAAGCCAGGCCGAGTGACTGCGCTAATTGGCAAAGAATGCGGCCGCCCGGAACTGGAGGGTTTTTCCATGCTGGTGGCCCGTTACCGGGTGGATGGACAGGACGCGGGGGCGGTTGCCGTGGTAGGGCCTATGCGGATGGATTACCCCCGGCTAACGGCAGTGCTGGACCACCTGACCCATGAAATCAGTATCCAGCTGACCCAGTTGGCAAGAGAAGAGTAACGACTGGAGGCCAAAGAGAATGATGAAAAATATTCCGAAAGGAGTCTAGTATAATGAAAGACAAGAAAGTTCCGGAAGAAAAGGAAAAGCAACAGCCGGAAATAGAGTCTCCACCGGAGCAGCCCCAGGAGGTTTCGGACCAAGAGGCAGAGCTGGAAAAGCTGCGGGCAGAGTTTGAAGACCATAAACAGCGGCACCTGCGGGTGCTGGCGGAGTATGACAACTTTCGCAAACGCACCGCCGCCGAAAAAAGCGCCATCTATCATAACGCCGTTTCCGACACGGTTCAGGCCATTCTTCCCATTGCGGATAATATTGAGCGGGCCCTGGGCCAGGAGAACGCCTCGGCGGAGGATATGCGCAAGGGCGTGGAGATGATCGAGGCGCAGATTGAAGCCGTGTTTGAGAAGCTGGGCATTACCCCAGTGGGGGAGGTAGGAGAGGCCTTTGACCCCAACCTGCATAACGCGGTGGCCCACGTGGAGGACGAGAACCTGGAAGAGAACGTGATCTCGGCGGTGCTGCAAAAGGGCTATACGCTGGGAGACCGGGTGGTCCGCCACGCGATGGTGCAGGTGGCCAACTGAGAGGAGGCGGGCCCCATGGGATTGAGCTTTGCGGAAATGCAGGAAATGTATAGTGGCATTGTCAAGCGGTTTTACAAAATAGAAGGGCAGCCCTGGTAGGCGCAGGGGGCCATGATCGAACTCACCAAACAGGTGGGGAATTGGCCAAGCAGGTGATGCTGAAAGAGAAGTATTACGCCTGGACCGGCGATGAAAAGGAAGTTAAGGAACGCTTGGGTAATGAAATGGCCGACGTGATCGCCCAGGTGATGCGTTTGGCGGAATATTATCAGATTGATTTGGAACAGGCTTTTATAGAAGCAAGAGAGGACGAAGAAAACTATCTACGTTCCCGCAATGTCTAAAAGATTTAAAGAATCATTGTCTTTATAAACACAGTATCTTAATTTTAAAGCTAAGAGAGGTAATCTATCATGGCAAAAACGATTGGTATCGATTTGGGCACTACAAACTCCTGTGTGGCGGTCATAGAGGGCGGCGAGCCGGTAGTTATCGCCAACGCCGAGGGCGCCCGCACCACCCCTTCTGTGGTGGCGTTCAGCAAGACCGGCGAACGCATGGTGGGCCAGGTGGCCAAGCGCCAGGCTATCACCAACCCCGAGCGCACCGTCTCTTCGATCAAGCGGGAGATGGGCACTGCCCACAAGGTAAGTATTGACGACAAAAGCTACACCCCCCAGGAGATCAGCGCCATGATCTTGCAAAAGCTGAAGGCCGACGCCGAGGCCTACCTGGGCGAGACTGTTACCAGCGCGGTAATCACCGTGCCCGCCTACTTTACCGACGCCCAGCGCCAGGCCACCAAGGACGCGGGTAAGATCGCCGGCCTAGAGGTGAAACGTATTATCAACGAGCCTACGGCCGCTGCTCTTTCCTACGGTGTAGACAAAGACAACGACCAGAAGGTGATGGTCTACGACCTGGGCGGCGGCACCTTTGACGTATCTATTATTGAGATGGGCGACGGCGTGCAGGAGGTGCTGGCCACCGCGGGGAACAACCGCCTGGGCGGCGATGACTTTGACCAACGAATCATTGACCATATTGTGAGCACTTTTAAGACGGAGCAGGGCGTGGATATTTCTGGCGACAAGATGGCCATGCAGCGCATTAAGGAGGCCGCCGAGAAGGCCAAGATTGAGCTGTCCGGTGTGACCACCGCAGCCATCAACCTGCCCTTTATCACCGCCGACGCCTCCGGCCCCAAGCACTTGGACATGACCCTCTCCAGGGCCAAGTTTAACGAGCTTACCGCCGACCTGGTGGAAAAGACCATGGGCCCCGTGCGCCAGGCTCTGTCAGACAGCGGACTTTCTATTAATGAGATCAGCAAGGTGCTGCTGGTGGGCGGCTCCTCCCGTATCCCTGCCGTGCAGGAGGCGGTGAAGGGATTTATCGGCAAAGATCCCTTTAAGGGCATCAACCCTGACGAGTGCGTGGCCATTGGCGCGGCCATTCAGGCCGGTGTGCTGGGCGGCGAGGTCCAGGGGCTGCTGCTGCTGGACGTGACCCCCCTGAGCCTGGGCGTAGAGACCATGGGCGGCGTGATGACCAAGATTATTGACCGGAACACCACCATTCCTACTAAGAAGAGCCAGATTTTCTCCACCGCCGCCGACGGCCAGACCCAGGTAGAGGTCAATGTGCTACAGGGCGAGCGGGAGTTTGCCCGGGACAACAAGCAGCTGGGCCTGTTCAAGCTGGACGGCATTGCCCCCGCGCCCCGGGGCATCCCTCAGATCGAGGTTACCTTTGACATTGATGCAAACGGCATTGTAAACGTTTCTGCCAAAGACCTGGGCACCGGCAAGGAGCAGCACATCACCATTAGCTCCAGCTCCAATATGAGCAAAGAGGACATCGACCGGGCCGTAAAGGCCGCCGAGCAGTTCGCCGAGGAGGACAAAAAGCGCAGGGAAGAGGTAGACACCAAGAACAACGCTGAAAACCTGTGCTACTCTGCTGAAAAGCTGGTCTCCGACAGCGGCGACAAGTTGCAGGAGGCTGACAAAAACGAGGTCAACGTAAAGGTGGCCGCCCTGCGGGATAAGCTGCAAAATGGCACTGTCGAAGAGATTAAGACCGGTATGGACGACCTGCAAAAGGCCGTGTACGCGGTCAGTGAAAAGCTGTACCAGCAGGCCGCGCCCCAGGGCAACCCCGGCGGCCCCCAGGGCCCCACAGACCCCGGCGCGGGAGCTCCCGGCGGCGACGGCAACGTATACGACGCCGACTTTAAAGACGTAGAGTAATAAGAAACGGGAGCACGCAAAAATATCGAGCACTAAGGTGAAAATTTCCACCAAGGGTGGCGAAGTAAAAGTTTTTGAAGGTTCTTAGGAAACTTTTTACAAAAAGTTTCCTAAGCCGCCGGAGGCAGTCTAGCGCACAGCAACAATATGGGCATTTTCACAGAAAATGCCCATCTGTGCTGTAAAGCACATAATGGGAGTTGATTTGATGGCAGATAAAAGAGATTACTACGAGGTGCTGGGCGTACAGAAGTCCGCCTCTGACGACGAGATCAAAAAAGCCTACCGCAAGCTTGCCAAGCAGTACCACCCGGACCTGAACCCCGGCGATAAAGACGCGGAGGCAAAGTTCAAGGAGGTCAACGAGGCCTACGAGGTCCTCTCTGACAGCGGCAAGCGGGGCCGGTACGACCAGTTCGGCCACGCGGGGGTGGACCCAAACTTTGGCGGCGGGGCCGGGGGCGGCAACCCCTTCCAGGGGGCGGGCTTCGACATCAACGATATTTTCGACAGCTTCTTTGGGGGCTTTGGCGGGGGCACCCGCCGGGCCAACCCCAACGCCCCCCGGCAGGGCGGGGACGTGCAGGCCAATGTGGCCATCAGCTTTGAAGAGGCCGCGAAGGGCTGCAAGAAAAATGTGGACTACCAGCAGATCGAGACCTGCGCCGACTGCCACGGCACCGGCGCGGCCCCGGGCACCAGCCCCAGAACCTGTGAACACTGCCACGGCACCGGCCAGGTGCGGGTGAGCCAGCGCACGCCCTTTGGGGTGGTGCAGTCCACCCAGACCTGCGACCGCTGCCGGGGCGCGGGGAAGATTGTGGACACCCCCTGCAAGACCTGCGACGGCAAGGGCCGGGTGCGCCGCCGGAAAACCATTGAGGTCAGCATTCCAGCGGGCATTGACGACGAGCAGATTCTCAACGTGGGCGGCAAGGGCAACGCCGGGACCAACGGCGGCCCCAACGGCGACCTGCACGTGTATGTTTCGGTGCGGCCCCACCCCATCTTTCAGCGCCGGGGCAGCGACGTGTGGTGCGACATGCCCATCACCTTTACCCAGGCGGCCCTGGGCGCGGATGTGGAGGTTCCCACCCTGGACGGCAAAGTGAGCTATCATGTCCACGAGGGAACTCAGCCTGGGGATGTGTTTCGGCTGAAGGGCAAGGGCATTCAGAGCCTGCACAGCCGGATGCGGGGCGACCAGTATGTACAAGTGACGGTGGAGGTACCCAAGAACCTGAACAAGCGCCAGAAGGAAATTTTGGCCGAGCTGGACAACAATACCGACGAGAAAAACTATCAGAAGCGCAAGAGCTTTTTTGGTAAGCTAAAGGATATGTTTGGCGACTAAGGCATACAGGCCCGCCTCTCTCAGAAAACTGAGGGGGCGGGCTTGTTCTATTTTCCCCGGCTGGACCATACACATAAACCAACAGGAAAAGAAAGGTCGGTGCAAAAATGCGGGAGCTAGGTTTCGACCGGGTGGCGGCGCGGCTGCCACTGCATGGGGAAAGGCTGCTGGCCCTAAACCAGTCGCTTAAGGCCCAGGCCAGCGATATTCGCTTTAAAAGTGGACAACCGGTGGCGGTTTGTGGCCGGGAAGGCGTGTTTTTTCTCAAAGAGTCTGGCGGAACGGCCCGGGGACTGGTCCCAGGGCTGGTGCGGATCAGCCCGGAAGAGATGCGCCAGCTGTTTATTGGCATCTGCGGCCACTCGGTGTTTAGCCACGAGGAGGAGATTCGCCAGGGCTATGTGGATATGGGCGGCGGCTGCCGGGCAGGGGTGTGCGGTACGACGGTGGTGGAAAACGGGCAGGTGCGGGGAATGCGGGATGTAACCTCCCTGGTGTTCCGCATTCCTCGGGACGCCCCAGGCTGTGGGGACAGGCTCTTTTTGGAGGGCGTGGACCCTCTGGAAGGCGTGCTGATTGTGGGCGAGCCTGCCAGCGGAAAGACCACCCTGCTTCGAGATCTGGCACGGTCTATGTCCCTGGGGCGCTTTGGCCCCAGCCGGCGGGTGGCGGTGCTGGACAACCGTGGGGAGCTGAGCTTTGGAGAGACCGGGATGGACTCGGCAGGATTTGATTTGGGGCCTTGCGCGGACGTGCTGCTAGGCTGCCCAAAAACGCAAGCCTTCCATATGGCCATTCGCACCCTGTCCCCAGAGATTATTGTCTGCGACGAGCTAGCCCCAGAGGACCTAGACGCAGTGCATGGAGCGGTGTTTGCCGGGGTGGGGCTTGTTGCCACAGTGCATGGAAACCGGGAAAGGGCCCACAGTCGCCCTCTTTGCCGCCAGCTGCTGGAGACCGGCGCCTTTGGCACATTGGTCACTCTAAGCGGAAGGGGGGACCCGGGAAAGCTGTGTTCCATTGAACGAGTGCGGCCTTTTAAGAAAGGCGGAGAGGGATCATGAAGCTTTTAGGCGCTTTATTGCTGATGGCCAGCGGTTTGGCCTGTGGACTGGGCCGTGCCTGGGAACTGAAAAGCCGGGTATCTGCCCTGGCGGAGCTAAAGCGGTTTATACAGCAAACCCGGACCGAGGTTTTGTACGCTGCCCGGCCTTTGGGGCAGGTGTTGGCCCTGGACGAGAGCCGGTTTGGCCAAGAGGCCCGGCGGCAGGCGGTCTTTGACCGAGATCCTCTAGAGGCTTTAAAACAAGCGGGACAAGATATTTTAGCCAGCGAAAAGGACAGGAATTTGTTTAACCAGTTTGCGGAGGGGTTGGGGGCTAGCGGGGTCCAAGGGCAACAGGAGCACTTTCAGCTGTATGGAGCTCTGCTAGAAGAACAGCTGGCCCAAGCCCAGGGGGAGTACCGGGAAAAATACCGGCTATACACCGCGCTGGGGCTGTTTGCGGGAGTGGCGGTGTGTATTGTGGTAATATAGAAGCGGTTCTGTGTGACGATTGCTCCGGCAGGAAAGGAAGTTGACAAAACAGTGGATGTAGATCTGATTTTTAAAATCGCCGCCATTGGTATCATAGTGGCTGTGCTGAATCAGCTGCTTATTCGTTCGGGCCGGGAGGAACAGGCTATGATGACTACTTTAGCCGGACTCATTGTAGTATTAATGATGCTGATTCAAGAGATCAACGCCCTGTTTCAGGCCGTGAAGTCTATTTTTCAGCTATGAGTGCCGGGGCGTTGGTGGGCATTGCCGTGTGCGCGCTGTGCGCCTCGGTGTTTGGAGCCCTGGTGAAGCGGAGCAACCGGGAGTATGCCCTGCTGCTGACTGCCGCCGCGGCGGTGCTGATGATTCTCAATGTACTAGAAAAAGCGGGACCTTTGGCAGAGCAAATTGCGTCCCTCACCGGATCGGGCCAGCTGCAAGGGGAGTGTTTAGGGGTAATGCTAAAGGCGGTGGGCCTTACAGTGACAGGGCAACTGGCGGCCAGAATGTGCAAGGACGCGGGAGAGTCCGCTCTGGCCTATGGGGTGGAGCTGGCTACAAAGGTGGCTGTGCTGGCAGCCAGCATGCCGGTGCTGGCCCAGCTGTTCCAGTATCTGGGGGAAATTATTAGCCTATGAAAATAAAACGAAGAATTATGCACCTGGGGGTAGGGGTTTTTATCCTGCTCACCGTGTTTTCACTGCCCCTCAGAGCCCTGGCTTATGAGGGATGCTCTCAGGAGGAGCTTCTTCGGGCCAGCGGAGCGGGGGAAGTTTACCGCCAACTGGATCAAGAGGCAAAAGACCTGCTGGAAAGGGCTGGAGCCGGAGAGGGAATAGCTGGCGGCGGGTTGGACTTACCAGAGGCGTTCCAAGCGGTATCCCGGATGCTGCGGGACAAGCTTAGCGCCCCCCTAAAGGCTTTGGCCGCGCTGCTGGGGATCTGTGTGCTTAGCCGGCTGGCCGGATGTTTTGATGAGGAGGGGGCGGCGGGCATTGTGCAGCTAATTGGGGCAGCGGCCTGCGGGGTTGTCATGGCAGGGCCGGTGCTGGGGATTATTTCCGGGTGCCAAGCAGTGGCAAAGGCGGCCGCTGGCTTTTTAACGGCAGCGGTACCGGTATATGCGGGCCTATTGGCTGCCTCGGGAAACCCCATTACAGGGAGCGGATATAGTCTGCTGGCCATGGGCGCCGGGGGAGCCATCCCGGTGGTTATTTGCGGGTTTTTGCTCCCCCTGGTGCAGGTGTACTTAGGGGTGTCGGTGGCCACGGCGGTGTCTGGGGCAAAACTGAACAAGCTGGCGGGGTGGGTATACAGCCTAGGAAAATGGGTGCTGGCCATGGCGGTGACGCTGTTTACAGGAATCCTGTCAGTGCAAACGGCAGTGAACAGCCAAGCGGACGCCGCTACGGCCAAGGCCGCTAAACTGGCGCTGTCTACTGGGGTGCCCATTGTGGGTGGAGCTCTAGGGGACGCTTTGGGGGCCATCCAAAACAGTGTGCACATGGTGAAATCAGGGGTGGGGGCCTTTGGGGTGCTGGCTGCGGTGTGCATTTTTCTGCCAGCCATTCTAGAGTGCGTCCTCTGGTCAGGGGTATGTGCGGCGGGTCAGGCAGCGGGAGAGCTTTTTGACGTTGGAAAGGCCGGTGGACTGATGAACGCCTTTGCAGGAACAGTGAAAATGGTCCTGGGGATATTAGCCAGCCTGTGGGCCGTGTGCGCAGTCAGTGCGGCGGCGGTGGTATTCGCGGGAGGATAGAAGGAGGAGTGTCCATGGAAGAACTGCTGGAACATACTGGAATTGTCTGCGCGGTGATTTTAGGGGTGGAACTCATTGCCCAGCTCTGCCCCAAAAATAAGATGCTGGGCTTTACCCAGGCGCTGGTGGTACTGGTTCTGTTGGTCAGCGCACTGGCTCAGGTATTTTCTTTGCGCTGGGAGGCTTCTTTTGGAGAGCTGCAAGGGAATTGGGAAAACCAGGAGCTTCAGGACTATGTAAACGGCCAGTACACAGCCGCCACGCAGGAAGAGGCCGAAAGATATTTACAGGGGCTGCTGGGGGCGGCGGGGATGCAGGCGAAAAAAATCCTGGTGGAGGTAGATATTGACAGGGATTCCCGCATAGTATTAACAAAGACGCAGGCTTGGTTCCAGTTCGAGAGCGAGGCCCAGCGGGCCAGGGCACTGCTGCAAAACGCCCTGGGGCCCGATGTCTTGATAGAGGTAACAACGGATGGAGCTTAGAAAATGGATAGACCGTCTAAAAGACGCTGTTGCGGGAAAAAAATTGGTCAGTCTGGCCGTGCTGCTGGGGATGGGGGGGATACTGCTGATCTATTTATCCACCCTGGGTTTCTCCAAGGAGACGGATAGCGGGCCAGAGCGCTCCACAGAGGAACAGGCTGTGGAGGACTGCCAAAAGCGCCTGGAAGAGGACCTGACCCGGGTGGTAAGGGCCATAACAGGAGAGGAAGCACCGGAGGTGATGATAACTCTGAAAAATAGCGGACGCTGGGTCTATGCGGCAGACAGCCGGCAGAACGGCGAGGAAACCGAGAGCACCCACGTGATTCTGGAAGACGCCCAGGGGGCGCAAAGCGGGCTGCGGCTGGCGGATATACAGCCAGAGATTAAAGGGGTGGTGATCGTGAGCAGAAGTGCCGCCGACCCAATGGTGCAGGAAAGGCTCATCAACGCGGCCCGCACAGCTCTGGGGGTTTCGGCTTCCCGTGTCTGCGTGGTGAGTAGCGGCGGATAAGCACAACAAAAAACAATCATAAAGGTGGGTTAATCATGATGAAAAAACTTGGTAGAAAACAGCTGGTACTGGCCTCGTTGGTACTGGCGCTGGGGGCCGCGGTGTATTTAAACTGGCAGTTCACAGGGACAAATAAGCTTCCTGTAGGAGAGGGGACCACCAGCAGCCAGCTGGGGGCCGCGCAGCTGGTGAACAATGCTTATGTGGAGACGGTTTCGGATGACCTACAGGGCTCTACCCAAGCCAATGCCCCGGCCACTGGCAGCTCTTTGGCGGAAGCCAGAATGAACCGGCAGAACTCTCGAGACGAGGCCATGGAACTGCTGGACGGCGTGCTGGAAGATGTGGACGCGGACAGCGACGCAAAAAAAGTGGCGGTAGAGCAGGCCTCGGCCATGGCCCAGAATATACTGAAGGAGACCAATGTGGAAAACCTACTGAAAGCCAAGGGCTATGAGGAATGCGTGGCCTACATAGTGGACGGCCAGTGCAGCGTGGTGGTCTCTGGCGATATGGGAGACAGCGACATGCTGGTAGTGCAGGAGGTGGTTATGGAGCAGACAGGGCTTTCGGCAGAGAAAATCAAGATTGTGCCAGCGCCAAAGGAAGAGAGCCAGTCGAATCATGAATGAAGATTAGGGATTGTTTGAAAATAGGGGGGATGACAAATTTTTTGTCCAGAACGGTGAATTTCAAGGAGAAAATCGCAGGCTACTTGTACAGCAAGGATTTTCCATGCGGAAAGTGGCCTCTTCTGAAGAAAAGGACGGCGTTTCCGACTTTTTAAACGAGCCAAAGAAAGCGAAAAGGCCGCGTCTAACAATTTGCGGCGGAGTCGGGCGCTTGAAACCCATTATTTTCAGGGGCTCAAACGCGTTTAAAAGGGATCGTCGATAGAACCCATTGGGCGGCAGGTGAAAATTCTTACGAATTTTTTTACTTGCCGCCTTGCCCTTGCCCAAAATGGAAATAAGTGCTATAATATTCTTTACGCCGGAATAGAGCATGTTTGAAAATAGAGGACAGGAGGGATTTTTGACCGGAAGCGCTCCATTTTAGGGAGCAAGCGCCAAGGAAATCTTCGGATCCATAAGGATTTTCTATGCCAAAAGCGGCCGCTTAGGGTCAAAAAAGCAATGTCTCCGATTTTTCAAACGGGTCTCAGAGGGCGGAGCTGGTTTTGAGATAAACACGGGTATCTTTGGGATTTTTGCGGGCATACTTTCTGCCAGAAGGGATGTGCTGCAAATATGAAAAAGACCTCAAAAAAAGCGCAAATTAAGGGCGCGGCCAGCATAAAAAGCGTTGGTGTGAACTGTAATGGAGAGGATCCGGAGAATCAGGAAAACCAGGAGCTGACCGAGCAGCAGAAGCAGATTACCGAAAGCGGCTCGGTGGTAACCCACGGCCACGGCCACACCGTGCACTGCCTGACCATTATCGGGCAGATTGAGGGCCACTATATTCTGCCCTCCCAAAACAAGACCACCAAGTATGAGCATGTAATTCCCCAGATCGTGGCAGTGGAAGAGGACCCCCAGGTGGATGGCCTTCTTATGCTGCTGAACACCGTGGGCGGCGATGTGGAGGCCGGCCTGGCCCTGGCAGAGCTGGTTGCGGGTATGAAGAAGCCCACGGTTTCTTTGGTGCTGGGGGGCGGTCATTCCATTGGTGTGCCCTTGGCTGTGGCGGCCAAGCGCTCGTTTATCGCGGAGTCGGCTTCCATGACAATCCACCCGGTGCGCATGAATGGCCTGGTGCTGGGCATTCCCCAAACGTTAGAGTACTTTCAGCGGATGCAGGACCGGATTACCAACTTTGTGACGCAAAACTCTAATATTAGCAAAGAGCGCTTCACCACCCTTGCCATGAACACCCAGGAGCTGGTGATGGATGTGGGCAGTGTGCTGGATGGCCCCGACGCGGTGGAAGAGGGGCTTATCGACTCTTTGGGCTCCTTGTCCGACGCCATGGAGTGTTTATCCCGTATGATTGACAAGGAGAAGAAAAAGCGGAGCAAGCCAGCTCCGTCCAGAAAAAAGAGCGGCTAAGCTTTGCGGCTAAGGGAAGAGCTTCCCGGCCGCTACATAAAGTCAGCACATATTTTTTCGAAAGGAACATATTATGACGATTTTTGACGCGATCTTTCAGGGCGTGATCCAGGGCGCTACCGAGTTTCTGCCAGTGTCCAGTTCTGGGCACCTGTCCATTTCCCAGCACATGTTCGGCATTGAATTGCCGGGCATCCTTTTCGACGTAATGCTTCACCTGGGTACGCTGATCGCGGTGGTCTTTGTGTACCGCCGGCTGATTTGGCGGCTGATTAAGGAGTTCTGCCTGCTGGTGGCCGACTTGGTGCGGGGACGCTTTCAGTGGAGCGAGATGAATGAGGACCGGCGGCTGATTTTTACGCTGATCATTGGGCTTTTGCCCTTGTTCCTGTTGTTTGCGCCAATTCCGGGCACGGACCTGAAGGTAAAGGACTTTTCCGAGCTGTTGGCCTCGGATTCCAGCATTATCGCCGAGGGATTGGCGCTTTTGGCCACCAGTGTGCTGTTGCTTTTGGGTATTTTTGCCAATAAGCAGAATGGCGCGGGCCGCCATGCGGCAGGGCGGGCTCGTGGCAAAGGAGCGGGAGGCCGGAAAAGCCTCTCGGTACCAGACGCCATTATTGTGGGACTTACCCAATGCCTGGCGGCGGTGTTTCCGGGGTTGTCCCGGTCAGGGTCTACTATGTCGGTGGGCCTGCTGCGGGGCGTTAACCAGCAGACAGCCCTGGATTACTCCTTTGTGCTGGGCATTCCGGCCATTGCGGCCGCGGCGCTTGTGTCTCTGAAAGATGTGGGTGCGGCAGGAGAGCATATTGGCGCGGTGCCGCTGTTGGTTGGGGTAGTCACTGCGGCGGTGGTGGGATTTTTGGCCATCAAGCTGCTCAAATGGATTGTAACCACAAATAAGCTGTACATTTTTGCGATCTATACATTTTTAGCCGGAGCGGCGGTTACGGTAATTGGCTTTATTGAGCAGAGTACAGGCACAAACCTGTTTACCGGCAAACCGCTATAGGTATGGAAGAGGGATAGGAGGAAAAAGAACTTGGCACAAGAGAAAAAGCCTGCCCAGCGCGGGACCCGCGGCGCTGGCAAAAAAACCACAAGACCGGCGGGCAGGGCCCCTGCCGCTTCTCAGGGCAGGCGGGTAGCCAAGCCCACCGCTGAGGAAATCCGTCAAAAAAACCAGGTGCGGGCTGTGGTACTGTTTGCCTGTGCCGTATTTGTGGGCTGCCTTTCCATTGTAGAGGGCGATAGCCTGTGGAAATGGGCCCACAATGCCCTTTTGGGCCTGTTTGGGGGCTGGGCGGTGCTGTGGCCGGTGTTAATGGTCTATGTGGCCGTTATCACCACCCTGGACAAGCCCATGGGTTCCATTGGCGGCAAGGTGTGGCTCACTGCTATTATTATCCTGCTGTTCTGCGCCACTGGCTATATCTTTGGCGGAATCCGTCCTGCCGAGGGGCTGGGCTTCTTTGAATACATAACCCTCCTTTACCGGCAGAACGCTGGGGTAGGCGGCGGTGTGCTGGGGGGCGTGTTAGGTCAACTGCTCATCAGTGCTGGGGGAAAAACCGGCGCGCAAATTATTATCCTTTTGTTACTGTTTGTGGGGATCATGATTTTAACCGGCACTACGCTGTTGGGCCTGTTCCGAACCATTAAAAAGCCGGTGGACGTGGTGAACGAGAGTATTCAGACCGCCCGCCAGCGCCGGGAAGAGGAGCGGCTGATATTGGAACAGGACCGGCCTAATATTGATGTGCCCTTGGAGCCGGTAATGCCCGCGCATCCAGTTTCCAGCGAGCTTTCGGCTTTGTTCCCACCCGTGGAGCCCAGGAAGAAAAAGTCTCAACACAACGAGAAGCTGGACCGCCTGCAAGAGGTGTTTGGGATTGCCCAAGAGCCGGAAAAGAAGGAGGAGCCCGCGCCCCCGCCGGTTTCTGAAGAGCCCCAGGAACCCCAGCTGCCTGTCTCGCCGGTGGTTTCTGCTAACCCGCCTATGCCGGACCCCGAGACGGTCCTTCAGCCGGAACCTTCCGCGCCAGAGGAGCCCCCACCCCCGGTGGTCAAGCTCTTTGAACAGGCCCAGGAGGAACCAGAGCCCCAGATTCCCATGCCCGAAAAACCGCGGACCGCCACCCCCAGCGAGATGGCGGACTATTTGGCCCAGGGGGCCTACTGCTTTCCTCCAGTGAGTATGCTGGCGGTGAGCCCCCAGGTGGACCACGCCAAGGAGACCGAAGAACTGCAAACCAACGGCCGGGTGCTGGTAGACACCCTAAACAGCTTTGGGGTGTCTACCAAAATATTGGATATTTGCCGGGGGCCTTCTGTAACCCGGTATGAGATACAGCCAGCGGCAGGGGTGAAGATCAGCAAGATCACCAGCCTCTCCGACGACCTGGCCCTTAGCCTGGCGGCCACTGGCGTACGCATTGAGGCGCCCATACCCGGCAAGGCGGCGGTGGGCATTGAGGTGCCCAACCGCGCCCGCAGCACGGTGCGTATGCGGGACTTGATCCAGTCCAATGCATTCCAGACCTCCAAGGGCAAGCTTTCGGTGGCCCTGGGCCGGGATATTGCCGGCCAGCCGGTGGTGGCGGACATTGCCCGCATGCCCCACCTGCTGATTGCGGGCACCACGGGCTCGGGCAAGTCGGTGTGCATCAACTCATTGATTTTAAGCGTGCTGTATAAGGCAAGCCCAGATCAGGTGCGCTTTTTGATGATTGACCCCAAAGCCGTGGAGCTTACCGAGTATAACGGGCTGCCCCACATGCTGGTGCCCGTGGTCACCGATCCCCATAAGGCGGCGGGCGCTTTGGGCTGGGCAGTGAACGAGATGATGAAGCGCTATAGCGTGTTTGCCGACTGCAATGTGCGCAACCTGGAGGGCTATAACAACCTGGCCGAGGCCCAGAACTATGAGGACGAAAATGGCCAGCCTATGCAGGCTATGCCGCAAATTCTGATCATTATAGACGAGCTGGCTGACCTGATGATGGCCTCTGGCAAAGAGGTGGAAGATTCCATCTGCCGTCTGGCCCAGCTGGCCCGGGCTGCCGGGATGCACCTGGTGGTGGCCACCCAGCGTCCTACGGTGGATGTAGTGACAGGCCTGATTAAGGCCAATATTCCCAGCCGCATTGCCCTAACGGTGTCTACCTCTACCGACTCTCGAACCATCATTGATACCGTGGGGGCGGAGAAGCTTTTGGGAAACGGCGATATGCTTTTTGCCCCAGTGGGCACCAACAAGCCAGTGCGCGTGCAGGGCTGCTATGTGAGCGACGATGAAATCTCTTCCATTGTGGAGTTTGTGAAAAAGACAAAGGCGATTGATTACGACCAGGAAGTGATTGAGGAAATAGAGCGAAACGCGGCTAATGCGGAGGCGAGTAAATCCGCGGACGACGGAGCCGGCGGCGATGTGGACCCCATGATGGATGAAGCCATCAAAGTGGTGGTGGAGGCTGGACAGGCCAGTACCTCCCTTTTGCAGCGGCGGCTGCGGCTGGGCTATGCCCGGGCTGGGCGGTTGATTGACGAAATGGAGCAGCTGGGCATTGTGGGCCCCCACGAGGGCTCAAAGCCCCGGCAGGTGCTGATGAGCTATACCCAGTGGCTGGAGCGGAACATGCAAAAGCAGGACCCTCCGGCAGGCACGGAGTGAAAAAAGGAACGGACCAATTTTTGGTCCGTTCCTTTTTTGCAGTATTGGCTATAACAATGTTTGGAAATCAGACTTACGAACCTATAAAAAACTAGAGCAAAAAGCCTAAGTCATTAACCGAACCTGTCCGTCAATGAGCAAGGCAATGCTGTGGCGTGTTTCCTCCCGAATGCGCAAGAGCGCCTCCCCAATTTTAATGCGGGTCCCCCGGTGCGCCACGTCAAAGGCGGCCCGGGCGCCGGGCTGCTGTGCGGCAGCCTTTTCCGCATCCTCTAAGCTCTTCATATACTGACTTAACTTCATCTTGTTCACCGAGAGCTGCATCCGCAGCTTTGACATTCGGGTCACCTTTACAGTGCTGTGGGGCTGACGTTCGGTTTCCGCCAGTTCCTGCTCCAGGCGTTCGATCTCTTTGCTGATAATATCCTTTTCATAGTCCTCCCAGGGGAGCCCTCCCAGGGTAATGGTGGTACGCACCTCGGTCTTAGAGCCCAGCGTATTGGCGCTCACTTCCCGGGCGGCCCATATATTGCCGCCGATGATGGTACCCCGGCCGGTTTGTACAAACACAGCGGCGTCGCTGTATACATTGCAGCCAATGATACACTCGCTGTGCAGGTTTTCCCGGGCGTAGACCGTGCAGTTTTCCAAGTATTTGGCAAAGATGTCTTTGTGGGCCCGAATAATCGCCTGGTTGTTGCCCTGCACGCCCTTGGCTAGCACCAGGTCGCCGCCTGCCTCAATATTGCTAGATTCCACCACGCCGTCTACCTTGATATTTCCCATGGCCCGCACAGAAAAGCCGCTGCAAACATCGCCAGTAATATGGACGTCCCCCAGAAAATTAATGCTGCCGGAAGAATAGTCTACATTACCGTTAATAATCAGCTCGGGGTGCACCTGGAACACCTTGCCGGAAAATTCCAGATTGCCGGTTTTAGTGGCAATTAGCGCGGTACCCTCCTCATTAATCGCGGTATTGCGGCCCATGGGCACAGGGGCGGGCTTGCCGTCCATAGTAGGGATCACCTTGCCCAGCACGTTTTTTCCGGGCACACCGGGACTGGGCGGGGCAATATCGCAGATGACCGCGTCTTTTTCAATGTTTTGATGAGAGGACACAGCGGTATAGTCCACCCGGTTATATTCATCCACAGGCAGGGTGCGGTCCACTTCCCGGGGAAAATGGTCGGTAATTCCCCCATTCACACCAGCCACAGCGGCCTGGCCCCGCGCCGCCAAGAATAGCTTAAAGTACCGGTCCTCCCGCTGGGGCAGCTTATCCAAAAATTTCTTGTCCACCCCAAAGGAGACCTTGCTGGTTTCCAAAGCGCTGGACAGGGTCTTTGCCGAGAGTTCCTTTCCCTCTCCCACCGGCGGGAACACTAGCACCCAGGCGGAGAGAAGGTCTTTGGCCAGATAAGTCACTGCCTGGGCGTCCAGGTTTACAGGAACATCCTCCTGTTTGGGAGTGGCGGCACTTAAACGGCTGTTGGCCAGGGCGGTGAGGCTTAGCTGAAATTTGGCGTTTTCACCCGCTGCCTGTTCTGAGGTAAAAATGGCGGGACCGCCCTCGTTTTGAAAACTCAATTGGGGCATGGGCAGCCAGCCCTGCTCATCCCGGCGCTTGCGCCAAAGCTGATGCAGGGGGTGGTCGATGGGAAGCGTAACCGTATAGGGGTCCTCTGTCTGGGAGGTCCCGGCGGGGCGCTGGTGTTCAGAAAGCTTTAGTGGTTTGCTGTGAACCGGCGCTTTTGCAGGCCGCTCCTGAACGTCTTGAACGCTTTTCTTTGCGGTTTTTTTCCGGGAAAACCGAAACGTATGGGTAAAAAACCGAGATGTTAGAAACTTGGTAATAAAGGAAGGTTTGTTGGCCATAGGGGGGCACCTCACTTTCTTTCAATGGTGTGATCATGGCTCCTTACTTCTTTCAAAACCTATCACAAGA
The DNA here is from genome assembly GCA_910574935.1 of Oscillospiraceae bacterium. Classification (GTDB taxonomy): domain Bacteria; phylum Bacillota; class Clostridia; order Oscillospirales; family Acutalibacteraceae; genus Acutalibacter; species Acutalibacter intestini. The sequence continues at coordinate 179,666 of CAJTCU010000002.1, read as the reverse complement.
TACTCTGCATACATTATAGCTGGTTGGAGAGTTTTTTACAAGGGGAACTTTGAAATTGAATAAAAATTTCTGACAGAGTCTGGAAAAGATGAAAAAAATGAATGGATTTTCTATATTACACCCATTTTTGACAAAGCTATTTCAGCATGCTATACTTAAAATCATCTTGAAAATTTAGAATAGGGGGAGACTGATATGACTTATGACCAGGCTATGGCAAAGGTGAATTCCCGGCTGCTTTTCGGGATGCAGCCCGGGCTGGAGCGGATTCAGCGTCTGCTGAAAGAACTGGGCAATCCCCAGGAAAGCCTGCGGTACGTCCATGTTTGCGGAACCAACGGCAAGGGAACCACCTGTGCCCTTACTGCAAGTGTGCTGCGGCAGAGCGGCTACCGCACCGGCATAAACCCGTCGCCATATGTGGTGGATTTTCGCGAGCGGTTTCAAATCAACGGGGAGATGATTACAAAGGAGGAGTTTGCCCAGGAGATGGAGGAGATCTGGCCTGTAGTAGAGCGCCTGGACGCGGAGGACTGCCGCATCTCCGAGTTCGAGCTGGTCACCGCCATTGGGTTCCACTGGTTCGCGAAAAAGGCCTGCGACGTGGTGGTGCTGGAGGTGGGCATGGGCGGCCTGTATGATGCTACGAATGTGATTCCCACCCCAGAGGTGGCAGCCATGGTATCCATCTCTCTGGACCACACGGCCTGGCTGGGGGATACGGTAGAACAGATTGCCCGGGAAAAGTCCGGGGTTATTAAAGAAGGCGGACGGGTGGCGCTGTATCCCCAGCAGCCGCCAGAGGTGCGGGCTGTGATAGAACAGGCCTGCACGGAAAAACACGCGTCTCTGGCTGTGCCGGATCTAAGCCGGATTCAGGTGCTAAGCGAGAGCATGGAGGGTACGGTGTTCCAGGCAGAGGGCCTGCGGCTGCGTACGCCCTTTTTGGGAGAACACCAGGTGAAAAATGCCGCAACCGTGCTGGAAATCATCAAAATATTGCGTACCCGGGGCTTTCATATTTCAGACGAGGACCTGGCGGCAGGGTTTGCAAAGGCCTTTATCCCCGCGCGCATGGAGATTATTAGCAAAAAGCCCTTGTGTCTTTTGGACGGCGGCCACAACCCGGGCTGCGCTCTGGCGCTGAAGGACGCCTTGCTGCGGTTTGTGCCAGGGCGGCGGGTGGCTGTGATGGGCATGATGTCAGACAAAGACAGCGCTTCGGCTTTAGAAATTCTGGGGCCGCTGTTTGACCAGATTGTAACAGTGGCCCCGAATAATCCCCGGGCCCTTAGCGCCCATGATCTGGCGGCGGTGGCGGCTCCCTTCTGCTTGCGGACCATAGCGGCGGAAAGTGTAGAGCAGGCTTTGGAAATGGCCCTGAAGGACCTGGGGGAGGAGGACGCCCTGGTGGTTTGCGGATCGTTTTATCTGGCGGGGGAAGCGCGGGAACTGCTGTGGAAAAAAATAAGGGATTGCTGACAGGGTTTTGCAAAAAACGCGGGAAAATCTGTGTAAAATGGTGGTAGCTGGTCTGGGGACGAGAAATGGGACAGACTGCGCGGCGCCGATAGAAAAGTTTTCCTAAGAGAACGACGTAGGATACATTGGTATTATTAATATATTATGGATTCGGTTGCTTGGACACTCTCTTGGCCTTTATCGAATCTCGCTGACCCAACATTTATACAAAAGAAAGGAAGTATAAAATGAGTATTCAGCTCAGTTACAAAGAAGGCGTGCTCACCGCCAAGCTGGGCGGCGAGATAGACCACCACACGGCCCGGGAAATGCGGGAGTCCATTGACGACACCGCCCAAAAACTAAAGCCCTATTGCCTTCGCCTGGACTTTTCCGACGTGCCCTTTATGGACAGCTCCGGCGTGGGGCTCATCCTGGGCCGGGTGCGCCTGTGCGGCTTTTGGAAAGGCCGGGTGGTGCTGTGCGGGCTTTCGCCCAATCTAAATAAAATGGTAGAGCTGGCCGGTATTTCCACAGTGGCGGCCATTGAAAGGAGGGCGGGCTGATGAGGCCAGTGAATCAGATGCAGCTTAGCTTTTCCTCCCATTCGGTGAACGAAAGCTTTGCCCGGGCGGCGGTGGGGGCTTTTTTGGCCCAGCTGGACCCCACGGTGGCGGACCTTTCGGACATTCGTACAGCGGTTTCCGAGGCGGTAACCAACGCCATTGTCCATGGCTACCGGGAGAAGATGGGGACTGTATACATAACGGTGAAAATTTTTGAGGGCGGCAAGGCTGTGGTCCGTGTGCGGGATAAGGGCTGTGGCATTCCAGATATTCCCCAGGCCATGGAGCCACTGTTTACCACTGGCGGCCAAGAGCGGGCCGGGCTGGGATTTGCCGTGATGCAGAGCTTCTGCGACAGCGTGCGGGTGACTTCGGCCGTGGGCAAGGGCACCAGCGTAACGCTGACCAAGCAGTTTGAACCCAAAGAGTAGCCCCGCCTTGGCGGCGGAAGAGGCCCGCTTGCCCTTTGAGGGGGGGCCAGTGGGAGAGGAGGCAGGCGCACGGCCAGAGGAAGCTCTTTTCACACAAAAAAGTGGGGGCGCAGTGGCAAAGCAGGGAGAAGTGGACCTATCCCGGCAGATAGAGGACAACCTGGGCCTGGCCCACCTGTGCGCCCGGCGGTTTATGGGCCGGGGGATAGAGTATGAGGACCTGTTCCAGGCCGGGTGCGTGGGACTGGTAAAAGCGGCGGAAAATTTTGACCCCAGCCGGGGCGTACGGTTTTCCACTTACGCAGTGCCGGTGATTTTGGGAGAGGTACGCAGACTTTTCCGGGACGGCGGCGCGGTGCGGGTTTCTCGGGGACTGCATGAGCTGGCGCGGCAGGTGCGAAAGGTGGCGGAGGACATTAGTCAAAACACCGGACAGGCCGCCACAGTGGAGCAGATTGCAAAAACTTTGGAGATTACGCCAGAAAAGGCGGCGCTGGCTCTTGGCGCCCTAAACAAGCCCTTGTCCCTGACCGGTGGGGAAGAGGGTACCCAGCTGGAGATACCGGTGGAGGCCCCGGAGGAGCAACTGACCGAGCGGCTAACCCTGCAAACCATTATAGACGGTATGGAAGAGCGGGACCGCAGGCTGATTTACTGCCGGTATTACCAGAACATGACCCAAACCCAGACCGCCCAGCTGCTGGGCATGACCCAGGTGCAGGTAAGCCGCCGGGAGAAAAAGCTGCTGGGCTATATGCGGGAACAGTTTGGATAAAGGTGGTTTCTAGAACATGGAGGGCTTGTTTGTAAAATTGGAAACGCCGTCTTTTAAGGAAAAGAGCGGCCATGTTCCGGGGCAAGAAGCCGCGATAATCACTGGGCTGGTTTAGGGCTTTTCCTTGCATCCGTCCGCTTCTAAATCAAATATCCGTCATTTCCTTTATTTTGAAACAGACTTTAAGCCTAAAAAATGGAAACCAAATTTTTTTAAGTATTGCATCCCAGCGAAAAGGGTATTATAATAGAAGTAAACAGGTGCGAAAGGCGCCGAAACTTTAGCTTATAAAGAGAGGAATGTGCTAAAATGGCTACTTCTATTACAAAAGATACCATCATAGGCGATATTCTGGATATGGACCAGTCTACCGCCCCCTATTTCCTGGAGATGGGCATGCATTGTCTGGGTTGTCCTTCCGCTCGGGGCGAGACCCTGGAGCAGGCCTGCGCGGTTCATGGGGTGGATCCCGAGGAGCTGGTTAAGAAGATCAATGAACACATGAGTAAGTAAATTACTCACCGTAAGTAAATTACTCACCGTAAGTAAATTACTCACCGTAAGTAAATTACTCACCGTAAGTAAATTACTCACCGTAAGTAAATTACTCACCACAAATAAATTGCTTAGCCATGTTTTAAAACAGGCTGTTTACGCCGGTTGCCGCTGGGCCGGGGGCTGTTTCGGTAGCCCTTGTGTTCAGGCGGCATATGGTTTATTCAGGGATTTTTGGGGGAGGCGGAATGAATGGCAAGACCTCTGTTTCAGTTGGGGCCCCGGCTTGCCGCCTGTGCGGAGCTGGTGCGCCAGGGCTCGCCGGTGGCCGATGTGGGTACGGACCATGCCTACCTGCCCATTTGGCTGCTGCGTACCGGAAAGGTGCCCTGGGCCGTGGCCTGCGACATAAACCCAGGCCCGCTGGAGTCCGCCAGGGCCCACGCCCATCTATATGGCGTGCAGGACCGGCTGCGGCTGGTGCTGGGCGACGGCCTGGAGGGCCTGACGCCAGAGGACGCCCAGGACATTGTGGTGGCGGGCATGGGCGGCCAGATGATTTTGCGCATAGTAGAGGCAGAGTGGCTGCGCAGCCCAGAAAAGCGGCTGATTCTTCAGCCCATGAGCGCGGCGGACCGGCTGAGGCTGGGCCTGTGCCGCAGGGGATTCCAGGTAGAGCGGGAGCTGGCCGTGGAGGACGCGGACAGGGTTTACTCTGCTTTTTCCGCCCGGTACATAGGCCGCTGCCCAGAGACAGAGGAAATCTTTCCCTATATGGGCGCGCTGCCTCCGGGCCCGGCCGCAAACCGGTATGCGGCCAAAATGGTGCGCGTGCTAACAGACCGTTTAGCGGGATCTGAGCACAGGGGAGAAACAGAGGAGGCCCGAAAGCTTCGGGAAATCATTGGGGAGATTCGGGAAAAATATGCTGAATGATGGAAAAGGGCCGGGGAATTAGGAGACATCCTTTCTGCTTGCTGTGAATTTTCAAGAGGAGTGAAGCTTATGGCTCGAATTTGCGATATATATGATGTGATCAACGCGGTGGCGCCCTTTTCCTCTCAATTGGGGTTTGATAACTCCGGTCTTTTGGTGGGGGACGCCAGCGCTGTGGTAACCCGGGCCCTGTTGTGTCTGGACATTACCGAGGCGGTAGTGGAGGAAGCCTCCGCCATGAACGCCAACCTGATTATCAGCCACCACCCGGTGATTTTCCAGGCCCTGAAAGCCCTGAAGAGCCGGGACATTCCCTATCGGCTGGCCAAAAAAGGCATAGCCGCCCTGTGCTGCCACACCAACCTGGACCTGTCTCCAGTGTGTGGGGTAAACGTGGCCCTGGCCGGGCGGCTGGGCCTGCGGAATATCCGAGCCGAGGACGTGTTTGGAGAAGAGGCCGTACTGTTTTCCGGTGAGCTGGAAAGCCCTATGGAGCCTGTGGAATTTGCCCGGCTGGTGAAGGAGCGGCTGGGGGCTGGAGCGGTAAAGCTCATCGATGGGGGCGGCATGGTGCGCAAGGTGTTCCTCTGCGGCGGGGCAGGGGGAAACCAGGTCTACTACGCTGCCTGCCGGGGAGCCGACGCCTATGTGACTGGCGAGATGGACCATCATGAGGCCCTGGAGGCCGCCCGCACTGGCTTGACCTGTGTGGTGGCGGGACATTATGAGACTGAGAAGGTGTTTGCCCAGTTTCTGGCAGCCTACCTGAAAAGGCGGCTGCCGGACACAGCCTTTTTGTTGAGCAAGGCGGAACATGCGCCTTTTGAAACCATATAGCCAAAGCGGCGGAGGAGAGCGGAAATGGAATATCCGGAGAGTAAAAGAGAAGGTATCAAAAAGACGGTAAAAACGGGCATTACCTTTGGCAGTGCCCTGGCTATGGTGATTAGTTACTGCAACTGGCATTCAGTGGGCTGGGCCATCTTCCACGGCCTGCTTAGCTGGGTTTATGTCATCTATTATATCATCCGGTACTAGAGTCTGTTAGAAAACACCCGAAACAGGGTCTGTTTTGCCCGGAAATGGTGGCTTCGGCGTCAAAAATCCTGGAAAGGCGCCAGCATTTCTCCGATTTTTAAACATACCCCAATTTAGGAGGAGACAATATGACCATTGAACCAGCCAGGGCAGAGGACCTGCCCCGCGTTTTTCAGCTTTATACAGTGTTGAACAGAGAAATGGCCCAGCTACAGCCGGACATGTTTCGGCCTGGGGCAGCGGATGAAAAGTTTGTGCGTTCCGTGCTGGCAAGTGGAGAAGAGGATGTCCTGGTGGCCCGGGAGGGGGAGGAAGTGCTGGGCTTTGCTCTTGTACAGCAAAAGGAGACGCCGCCTTATCCGGCCTTTTTGCCCCGGAAATACGTCTATCTGATGGATCTGGCCGTGGACCCGAACCACCAGGGGCAGGGCCTGGGAAAAGCCCTGCTGCAAGGGGTAGAGGACTGGGCCCGGGGCCGTGGCGCGGAATTTGTGGAGCTGGGGGTCTTGGCAGAGAACGCCAGGGCCATTGGCCTATATGAGAGCCGGGGATTTCAAGAGACCCGAAAAGTGATGAAATTGGATTTAATATAGAAAGGAAGAAACTATGGCACTGGACGGGGCGTTTTTGCGCCACTTAAAAAAAGAACTGGAAGAAAGGCTTATTGGGGCCCGGGTGGATAAGATTCACCAGCCCAACCGGGAGGAGCTGGTGGTGGCCTTCCGCAGCCGGGAGGGAGGGGAAAAGGTGCTGTTCTCTGCCCGGGCCAATAGCGCCCGGGTCCATTTTACCGCCATTCCCCTGGAAAACCCCAAGCAGCCCCCCATGCTGTGCATGCTGCTACGCAAAAAGCTCCAAGGGGCCAAGCTGGTGGGGATCCGCCAGCCGGAGCTGGAGCGGCTATTGCACTTTGACTTTGATTCCATAGATGAGCTGGGAGACCATGTGGTTCTTACCCTGACCATGGAGATTATGGGCCGCTACAGCAACATAATCCTTACTGGGCCTGACGGAAAAATTATAGACTCCCTCAAGCGGGTGGACGCGGAGATGAGCTCCCAGCGGCTGGTGCTGCCTGGGCTCACCTACCACCTGCCGCCTCCCCAGGATAAGCTGTGTATGCTAAACGCCACCAGCCAAGACCTGGCGGCCGCCCTGGCAGCCCTGCCCAGAGACATGGAACTCTCTAAGGCTTTGCTGGCCGTATTGCAGGGGGTCTCGCCAGTGGTATGCCGGGAGCTGGCCCACCGGGTGGGAAGGGGCAGGGACCTGACCGCCTTTACCATGGACGAAGAGCAGCGTTTCCGTTTGGGCTACTTTTACCAGAAATGGCGGGAGATGGTGAAAGAGGTTTCTGGTACGCCCTACATGGCGGTGAATCTACAGAAGAAGCCTATGGACTTTTCTTTTACGGATATTCAGCAGTACGGCACCTCGGCAGTGGTGCGCCAGGGAGATACCTTTTCTCAAATGCTGGACGACTTTTACAGGGAACGGGACCAGCTGGAGCGGATGCGGGTGCGGGAGCAGGACTTACTGCGGCTGCTCTCCAACCATTCCCAGCGGCTGGCCCGAAAGATCAATGCCCAAAAGGGGGAGCTGGACCAGTGTGCCCAGCGGGAGGCCCTGCGGGTGGCGGGGGACCTGCTAAGCGCCAACCTGCACAGCCTGGAAAAGGGCGCGGACCGCGCGGAGCTGGTGAATTTTTATGAGGAGGACCAGCCGGTGGTGGGCATTAAGCTAGACCCAGCGCTGACGCCCAATCAGAATGCGCAAAAATACTATAAAGAATACCGAAAAGCCAAAATAGCGGAGGAAAAGCTGACCCAGCAGATTGAGCTGGCTGGAAGAGAGCTGGAGTATCTGGACTCGGTTTTGGACGCCCTGGCCAGGGCAGAGAACGAGCGGGACCTGGGGGAGATTAAGGCGGAGCTGAAGGAGCAGGGCTATATCCGGGCTAAGAGCGGAAAAAAGGAGAAGGCGCCGGTCATCAGCGCGCCTCTGCGTTTTACGACTTCAGATGGATTCACGGTGCTGGTGGGGCGTAATAACCGGCAGAATGACCAGCTGACCATGAAATTGGCCAACAATCATGATATTTGGTTCCACACAAAAAACATACCCGGCTCTCACACCGTGCTGGTAACAGAGAACCGCCAGCCCACCCCCAGAGCCATGGAAGAGGCGGCAGCCCTGGCGGCAGGGCATAGCAGGGCCAAAGGCTCGGCCCAGGTGCCGGTGGACTATACCCAGGTACGAAACGTCAGTAAGCCCCAGGGCGCACGGCCGGGGATGGTAATTTATGTAAACTATAAAACGATCTTTGTGGACCCTTCTACCTAAAAAAATCATGCAGCGAGTGCTCTTTTGCGGCAGAGGAAATAGACTACTAAAGTTTTATTATAACCAATATTATTTGTTATCCAAACAGAGAAAAGTTTGTTTCGGCCTGGAAGAAGCGCAATATGACCCACAAGGAACAAATTGTTCAGCTGGTACGGCTTTTCCAAACGCAAACCGACGAGGACCATCCCCTTTCCACCATTGAAATCATTGATTATTTCAAAAATCAAGGGGCAATCATAGACCGAAATACGATCCGTGGCGAGTAGATACACTGAACGCCTGCGGAATAGAAATCATCATTCTGGAGGGCCGTCCTAACCGCTACTATTTTGCTGACCGCAAGTTCCAGCTTCCTGAGTTGAATCTCCTGGTCGATGCGGTAGAGGCTTCCAAGTTTATCACCGCAAGAAAGAGCGGCGAGCTTGTGGACAAAATTATTTCTATGGCCAGCGCAGAACATGGGTCGGAATTGAACCGTCACCTGTACACAGGCGGCAGAATCAAGCCGGAAAATGAAAACATCTATTATGTGATCGACGCCATCTTCCGGGCTATCAATATGGAACGGAAAATCGCATTCCAATATTTCCGATACGACGCTTACCGGGAGCGTGTCCCCCGGCACGGAGGGGAACCATTCACCCTCTCCCCCTACGCCATGCTCTATAACGAGGATAATACTATGTCTTGGGGTACTATGAATATTTTGATAAAATCACTACATTCCGCGTAGACCGGATGGGCATTCCTGACATCCTGGATGAGCCCGCCCAGCAGAAGCCGGAAGGATTTGCCCCTGTTGATTACGCGGTCAATGTTCAGCATGTATGAGGGGGATTTGGAAACCGTAGAGCTGCTTTGTGAAAACAGCGTGATGGACTCTGTGGTGGACCGTTTCGGGGAAGAAGTAGAGACAGAGATAACAGATAGTGAGCATTTCACAGTAAGGGCACAGGTTCCTGTCAGCCAAACTTTCTTTGCATGGGTATTCCAGTTTGCCAGGAAGATTCAGATCCTTGGCCCGGTCTCAGTCAGAGAGCAGTATCAAGAGATGCTGAAAGCCGCACTTACATCGGAGGCGGACAGGGCTACCAAATGAAAAGCAGGAGTTCTTCAAAATTTTTTCAGATAGTGCGGCGGGTTCGCCGCACTATCATTTTGCCCTATTGATGTCCTCGCAGGTATGTGCTTATAATGCCTCTATCATGAACGGATACTCGCGATAGAAGGAGAATCCGAATGCGCAGTAAGAATCCTGAGCTAATGGGGAGAATCAAAACGTTTGTAGAAAACGACTATCGGGAGCATGGCGAAACGCCAGCCAATCAGGTCATCGCCGAAGCAATGGGCATTGGAAGGTCAACAGCATATTATTACCTGGTGGAAATGGCGAAGCGCCGGATGATCTCCTATGAAAACGGCAAGATTTCCTCGGAGAATATCCGCAAGCTGACCCCGGAGGTCAACCACGCGGCGCTGGTCGGTTCTATCCCCTGCGGCGAGCCGGACGAGCGGGAGGCTATGGTGGAGGAATACATCCCCCTGCCTGTTTCGGTTTTTGGAAATGGTGATTTCTATGTCCTGCGGGCCTCTGGGGATTCTATGGTAAATGCAGAGATCAACTCCGGCGACTTGGTTGTGATTGAAAAAACCGATGTTGCCGATGTGGGAGATATTGTTGTGGCCCTGACGGATGACCGGCTAAACACCTTGAAACGCCTATGTTTTGACGAGCGTAAGCACTGTTATTACCTGCACCCAGAGAATGCAAATTATGAAGATATCTACGTAAGCAGCCTGAGCGTCCAGGGCGTGGCCAGGCATATTGTCAAGGCGTTGTAATGGGGGCAGCATATGGTAGAAGGAATTTCGCAGAGCTTTATGTTCAGCTCGTGCGGTTATTATCATACAAGGGAACTGGTTTTGCCTGTAAGCAGAGCCAGTCCCCCAGGAGGTGTGTCTTTTGACTTCATTTTTTTCTGACGTGGAGATGGAGGAACTGGCAGAGGGTCTGATTCGCCAATTCCTGGGACAAGATTTAGAAGTACCGCTTCGGGTAGACATTGAGGGATTTCTTACCGGCCACCTGGGACTTCCGCTAAAGTTCCGCAGCTTTGCAGAGGAAGATTTCAGCAAAATTGGCTTTATCTCCGATGGGATTACGCCGCTTCGGGTCATGGAGGGACGCCAACCAGTACAGGAGGTCTTTCCGAAGGGGACCGTCGTATTGGAAAAGTGCCTACAGCGCCGGGATGAGGGCAGCAGGAGGAGATTCACCATTGCCCATGAGGCCGGTCATTACATCCTGGACAGGACCGTAACGATGGCCTTCTTCCATAGGGAATTTGACCGGGAACGAGCCTACAGCCCCCAAGATTTGAGAGAACTTCTGAGCTTTCGGGAAGCCAGAGTGGACCGGCTGGCTGCGGCGCTTCTCATGCCGGGATTCATGGTGCGGGAAGTGCTGGAAAGGTTTGAGGTCACCGGGCTGATCCCCATTTTCGGGAGCAATCTCCTGCGCTTGGAGGATAAACTGCTGGTACAGAAGATGGCTGGTGCAATGGGTGTCTCCTATACCGCTTTTCTGATTCGCCTAAAGGAGCTGCATCTGCTGGCGCGGCACGACATCTCGGAGTACATTGCCAGCGAATCGGACTTGGAAATGGGGTGATGGCGCTTTGAATACCGTAAAAGCGCACTGCCAGACCCCCGTGAGCAGGGATAACCTATATAAGCTCCGGCTTTCCCGTTCGGAAACTGAGGGGCTTTCCCTGCGGGACATCCGCTGCCCCTATTGTGGCTTTCTTGTGGAGCGGGTGTTTTCGGACGTTACCGGACACAAGATGGTCCATTGCAGAAAATGCAAAGAGGAATACCCGGTCAATCTTGGGTATTTCCGGCGGGCCAACCGTCAAAGAAAGCACGATGGTTTTCACTGCCATCGCCAGAAAGGATAATGAATAAACTCTACAACTTTTAATCGAGCAAGCGGAGGGAAACCGGTGTAAGCCGGTGGAGACTGCCAAGCGCCGTACAAGGTTGGAGCGGTTATTGCAATAGTAATCGAGGTTACTATGCCATGACTGTTCCAATTTGTACGGCGCTTTTTGCTTGCCTTTTTTGCCTTGTACGGTGTTAAAAGTCCTATTCCGCTGTGCTTGGGAAAGGAAAAAGTATGTACTACAATGCTGTCGAAACTGGAAAAAGGATTCAGATGCTCCGAAAGAACAGGGGGCTGACACAGGTTGGGTCAGCCGAACAGCTGCATATCAGCCTGCGGCCAAATTCGCTGTTTGCAACGCGGGCGGCGGGTTCGCCTATGTGGGGGCCATGCACGACAGCTTCCCCCATGCGCTGGAATTGAGCAAAAAGGGGTACAATGCCTTCGCGCTTATTTACCGTCCTGGCACTCAGACCGCCTGCGAGGATTTAGCCAGGGCTATTGCCTATATCCATGACCATGCGGACGAGCTGGAGGTTGACGTGGAGGGCTACTCCCTTTGGGGCGGCTCGGCGGGGGCGCGGATGGCAGCATATCTTGGCTCCTACGGCCTGCTGCTGGGCGGCAAGCCCACCACCCACCACTTTGCCGTTACCGAAGTGTATGTCTAGCGGGAGAATGAATGGAAGCTGGTGCAGTTCTCCTTCACCGCTTTGGTCTATTAAAATATGTATAATCCCCAACTGGAAACCTTCCTGACGGCGGACGCGGGCAGCTTCAGCAAGGCGGCGGAGCGGATGTTCATCACGCCCACGGCGGTCATCAAGCAGATCAACCTGCTGGAAGATGCCCTGGGTGTAAAGCTGTTTGAACGCACCCATCGGGGCCTCACGCTCACAAAGGCCGGGGTGTCGCTGTATAAAGACACGAAATACATTATCCAGTATTGCAAGGACTCCGTCAGCCGGGCCAAAAACGCCATGCAGGGGGACACGGATATCGTGCGCATCGGCACATCGCCCATGACCCCGGCCCAGGCCCTGATGGAGTTGTGGCCCGCCATCCATGAGCAGTGCCCGGAGATCAAGTTCCAGATGGTGCCCTTTGAAAACTCCCCGGAAAACGCCAGGGAGATCCTGGCCAACCTGGGCCGGGACATCGACGTGGTAGCCGGAGTGTTCGATGAAACCATGCTGAACCTTCGGCGCTGTGCGGGGTTTGAAATGTCGCGGGAGCCGCTGTGGGTGGCGGTGTCCATTTACCATCCACTGGCGGCAAAAACCAAACTCGCTGTGCAGGACTTGTATGGGGAAAACCTGCTGATGATGCACCGCAACTGGAGCAATTATGTGGACGAACTGCGGGACGAGCTGTGGCAGGAGCACCCGCAGGTGAACATCGTGGATTTCGATCTGTACCGCATGGACGTGTTCAACCGCTGCGAAAACGGCAGCGACCTGCTGCTGGTGGTGCCGCCTTGGGCAAACGTCCACCCGCTGCTGAAGGTGATCCCGGTGGAGTGGGACCACTCCATTCCCTATGGCCTGTTACACTCGCCGGAGCCATCCCGGACGGTAAAAAAGTTTTTGAAGGCCGTGCGGACGGCGATTGCGGGAAAGCAGCTATAATTTCAAAATTCATGCCAATATAAAAACGAGACTTGTTTTTATGGTGGGCTGTTCGGAAGAACCACGACCAAGTAAATGGGAAATTGTCATTCATCCTTCGGGAAACAAAAATATAATAATCGTACTAATCACTTGAAGCATCGCAATAAACATAAGCAGATACTTTATTCCATGCTTAAACTTTGAAAAAGACAGCAGCATCCAACCAGACATCAAAATACATATGATGGAAACAACAGCACAAATTCCAAATGCAATGTATCCATTAACTTGAGCGATTTTATCCAATAATCCCGTCAAATACAATATGATATGAACCGCTTGTAGCGCCCCTGTCACAATATATATTCTTTTACTATTTTCAGATTTAAAGGAATTGCGTCTTAACAAAATAAGCGATCCAATTATCGTTAAAACAAGTAAAATTCCAATTCCTACGGAGACAGTAAAACGCATGATCTCACACCTCTAAATCCCGATATACCAAATTCTACCCACGGCAAGTATAGCCCCCCAAAAACACAAAATTTCTCCATGCCCAGTTATAATCTAAGGGTTTATACGGTTCTAACCAAACGAGACTTCCTGTGAAGTCTCGTTTTTTGTGGTGGGCTGTTCAGGAGAACTATGACTAAGTAAACCGGAATTTATTAAGCTAAAAATTTTTTGTCTGATCTTTTATACAATAGAATACCAACAAGAATTATGATCGCTAATACAGCAATGTTATATTGTGTTGGCGCTAAATAACAGATATTAAAAGTTGCGTGCATAATGGCAATAAGCAATATATTTCTGCATTGATAATAGGTTATTCCCAAAACAACGGAAACAAGTAATGTCCATATACAAAGATAAACAATTTGTTCCATGCCCAATGAATTTCTGATTATCCACATTGGTATATGCCACACGGCCCAAACGGCACCGACAAAAAGAACACTTTTGCTTTTCTTAAAAGGAAGTCGTTCTAGCAAAAATCCTCTCCATGCTATTTCTTCAATAAACGCTGTTATTAGCAGGTATATACAGTTTGTTAATAGTGATATCCCTGTCAAATATGTATTTTTAAATACGTCAGTTTTCACTATGAACGAATAGAAATAAGAATCAAATATACCTGCAACCATACAGATAACCTCTATTAAAATATATTTGATCCTTATTTTTCCTGAAAACATTCGCGTAAAGTATCCCTTGACATTCTGCTCACAAATCAGCAGAAAAATAGTAGCCATAGCGGGAATACACACATATAAGTATTTTAAGTACAATAGTCCATTGGGCATGATAATTCCGTTCTGTTTTAGCAATGTAGGTACATAGCATATAAACGATAAAACATATACGACGGAAACCCATAACGTGAGTTTCAATTTATTTGTGTATCTCACCATCACAATTTCTCCTTGCAGTGCGAAAATCTTGCAGAAATCCCGATTTGCCAAGTGTTACCCACGGCCAGTATAGCACAGCCTCTCAAAAAACACAACATTTCCTTAATCCAGTTATAACCCAAAGGTATACACTATATAACCGATCGGAACTTCTCAACGCCAAAGCCAAGGTTTATAATAGACCCACAAACCCAAGGAAAGGAAAACATGAAAAAAGCAATTCCCCTTTTGTTAGCATTTGTGCTTTTGCGGAGTCTGGCCGTCCCGGCCTTTGCCGCCGGAGGCTTTACCGGCGTGGCGGACAATGCCTGGTACGCAAACGCTGTCAGCTATGTCCAGAGCCACGGCCTGATGAGCGGTACAGGTAATTCCCTTCTGCACGTCAGCAGCTCCGGCCTGGGCGAGAGCGGCCAGCTTCTGGCAGAGATGGCCGGTACCGGCGACTGGCAGGAGGGCCAGCGGTTCCAGTCCTCGGCCTCGGAGGAGGAAGTGGCCGAATGGGTCAACAGCCTGGGTTAAGGAGGGGCACATGAAAAGAGTATTCCCTCTCGCGCTGGTTTTGGCGGTACTTTTGACAGCTTGCAGCGAAACCCAGCCCGGCAGTTCTGTATCTGCCAGCGCGCCAACTAAGGTCGCTCATGGATATACTAATGGTCTGCAAGTCAAAACAACTCTCTTTAGCCATATAAATACGTACTGGACGGGCGCCGGACGCGCCATACTTGGCATAAGGGACGATTTGTTGGTTGAGCAGAAAACGCGCATACACGCCGTCTGCTCCGGGCTTGTTTAGATCCCGTGAAAATATGGTGCGCGAAATGGAGTTATCGTTCTGCTCATCGCGGACGGTATTGCTGCAGTCAATTTTTCTGTCCTCCAATATAGAGCAAAGAGCGGTTATGGTTGTGCAGTGTATACAGCCTTTTATAATATCATAGGTTCTTTTGTCCAATGTTGATCTCAATGTATTTGGCATAGAGTCTCTTCTCCCTGCATCTGTCTGACTGCTTACACATGAAGATATTGTAGTCGTATTATAGCATATTTGGGGGAACTTTGGTAAGTGTGGATTTTTTTACGATAGGCTTTACATGAAAAAGAATCAAGAGCTACCGCTAAACTTGCGGATTGGATTTTCTAATTCTTTCCTATATACTATAAATCCCCGGCACATATTGAGATATGCCGACAACCATATAGCAGGAGGTACTGCAATATGGTTGTAACCGATGTGTCCAACTTATCTGTACGAGAGCTGACCGTGAAAGGGACCCATTTCCAAAAGGAAAACGGGGATGCCCAATCAGCCATGGAACGAAGTATTATTTTTGCAAAGAGGCTGAGTCAATTTATGGAAGAGAAGGAGGTGAGTCTCGATATGGAAACTTCCCCGGTAGAAAGAAAGGTAACATATGGCAAACAAGACTACAGCAACATCTGCAAAGTTGGCCCGGACGGGCACGTCTGCGGGAGCCAGAACTACGGCCCGAAAGAGTAACAAAATCTACTGCTACATGGGCCCCAACATCAAAGGGTATCTGCACACCAGTCAGGTGTTTCGGGGGGAGCGTGAGAACCTTCTCAAAGAGTATGCCCAGCTGGTGGAGGCACACCCGCTGGTGAAAAATTTGCTGGTCCCTGGGGAGTCCCTGGCGGTGGCCAGGCTCAAGGTCAAGGAGCCGGGCACGGCCCACTATGCCAACTACCACAAGCTGTCCCAGGAACTGATAGAGGAGGCGCAGGGGAAGGTAAGGCCAGAGTATGAAGCGCATCAGAGAGGGGCGATGGACATGCCTGCTGGGCCGATGTACGCAAGGCGTTGGGAGAATAAAAGCACTTGGGTTGGGGCAGTCGTGCGGCTGACCTGACTTGTTTTTGTAAAGGAGAGATTCATCATGGCAAAAGAAACCTTGATAAAGGACGAGATGGAACAGGTAGAGGCTTTGGAGCAGGAAGCCCAGGAGGACCCCGATCCTTCTGTATTTACCCGCAGGTTGAACAAGCCCTTCACCTATGAGAACACCATTGTTGGGGCGCTGCACTTTGATTTCAGATCTCTCAGTGGTGAGGACACCATCGCCATTGAGGCAGAGCTGAACCACCGGCTGAAGAACCTCATGCACCCCCACCATTCCTGGGAGTTCATGACGATGATGGCCGTACGGGCCTGTGCCACCCGGGACGCCAACGGTATGTGGGGAGCTGGAAGCCTCCACCAAGTTTACGGCGGACGAGTCCGGCCAGGCTATGTGCTACATGGGCATGGCCGGGTGGAACGCCCAGCAGATGCTGGCGGGTATGCCCGGCGTGCTGGACCTGGCAGGAGTGGCGGACATCGCCACCGACAAGGCCTCACCGTCGCCGACACGGGCCAGTTTGTGGACGTGCTGGCTCGGCCTCCTCCAAATCCAACACCAATGTATTCCTGCTGGGGGAGAGCTTTAAGTATGTGGCGCCGCTGTACGGCACTTTGGGCTACTCTGCCGAGGACGCCGCCGTATCTCTGGGTCTCATGGCCAACGCGGGCATCAAGGGCAGCCAGGCGGGCACCACGCTGAAAACGGCGATTGCCAATCTGGCCGCGCCTACGGAAAAACGGGCAGCCGAGATGGAGCGGCTGCCTATCAGCCTGACCGATTCCAACGGTAAAATGCTGCCCATGCTGGACATGGTGGGCAATCTTCGGGGTGCATTCTACGGCATGAGTGAGGCGGAACAGTCCGCGGCGGCAAGTACCATCTTCGGTAAAGAGACCATGTTGGGGATGCTGGCCATCATCAGCGCCAGCGAGGCCGACTACCAGAGCTTGACCCAGAGCTTGACCCAGAGCATTTATAACTCTGCCGGGGCCGCCCCGCGTATGGCAAACATCAAGCTGGACAACCAGGCCGGTGACCTGACCCTGCTAGAGTCCGCCACGGACGGCCTGAGCCTGACCATTGGCGAAGAGTTCATGCCCCCAATACGCCTTTTGACCCAGGCTGGAACAGGGGTCATATCTTTCATTGATACGATAATCCAGGAGCATCCTGTTTTGGAAAAGGTCCTCATGGGGACCGCCGGGGCTGTGGGCGCGGTCCCCGCCGGGGTGGTGGCTTTCAGCGCGGCGAAGAAAGCCGCCGCGGCTATGCCACGGGGACCACAGACGCCGAGCCTTGCTTCGCGATGGTGGGCGAGAACGGCCCCCAGCTGGTGTTCTTCCAGGGCGGGGAGCAGGTGGTAAACGCCACGCAGACCGCAGCCATGCAGAGGCAGTCGGCATTGAGCGCGGCTCCGGCCGGCCCCTCTGGCGAGGAATCGGTTGTGGTGCAGATTTACTTCCAGTTTGAGGGTAACGCCACCCCCAAGGCCGTGGCAAAGCTCTGGGAGTACAGCGCGGAATTCGAGGCCCGGGTGCGCCAGGTGAGGGAGGAGTATGCCATGGATTCAGCAAGGAGGCGGTACGGATGAACACCCACACCACCTCCCAGCCCGGCGGGCATTGTGCTGACACTGCCGGAGGTGGGGAATGAGAGCGGCATGGAAGGCTTGCCGCCGAGGAAGCAATAAAAAAGAGCCAGGCGTTCACCTGGCCCCAGCGGGTTATCTACTTTTCTTCCAGGCCCTTGATGTAGGCCCTGATCAATTCCTCCAGCTCATCTGGCGTGTAGGTTTTATCCGCTCCCCCGGAGCTTTTGATCAGGCCAATCAGGTCATATGCGGTGGATTTCTGGTACATGATCAATTCTTTTTCACTGGGCGGCATAAATGGGCCCCCTTTCTTTGAATCTATCTATATTTTAACGTAAATCTCGCGGGAGGTCAAGCTTTTTCCAAAAGGAGGCAGATTTATGAGTGCTGAAAGCCTTTCCCGCCGAACCTTTGGGGACATCACTTTTCAAGGCGTAAACATCACAAAAAGCCTCCGGCCCTATTTTCTCAATCTCTGCTACACCGACAACGAGGACGGCGAAGGGGACGACCTGCAAATCTGCCTCCAGGACCGGGCGGGGCTCTGGCGAGAGAAGATGAACGCCGCTGCCAGCGGGAAGTTCAAAGTCAAGGCAGATATCGTCATGGAAAACTGGAAGAGCAGCTCTGCTGTTCTTGGCGGCGGAAGGGACATTCGCCTGCCCTGCGGGGAGTTCGAGCCGGACAGCGTGGAGGCCTCCGGCCCGCCCTCGGTGGTGGTGGTCAAGGCAACGGCACTGCCCTTTTCCAGCTCCATCCGGCAGACCAAGAAAACAAAGGCCTGGGAAAGCGATACCCTCTCCGGCATGGCCCATGAGACCGCCGGAGCCAACGGCATGAAGTGTATGTATGAGTCCAGCCACAACCCCAGCTACGACCGTATCGAGCAGCACAAGCAGAGCGACATCAAGCTATTGGAACGGCTGTGTCGGGACGCTGAGCTATCTCTGAAATCCACAGACAAGCTGTTGATGATTTTCGGCCAGAGCAAGTTCGAGAAAAAAGCCCCGGTACGTACCATCCAGAAGGGCCGGGACTACCTGAGCTACAGCCTGCGTACCAGCACCGCAGGGCGCCCAATATGCGTCCTGTCGGGTGAGCTATTCCAACCCGCTGACCGGCAAAAAGATTGAGGGCCTCGCCCGGGTGAACGACATGGTCCTCGCCCTGTTCCTGCCCTGCCACGACAGCGACGGGTACATTCTGGGGCGGATTGAGGAAGATACCAACCTGATTTGAGGGGATTTATATGGTGATCGGATGCCTGGGCGACATCATCTTTCAGGTGTCGGAGGAGACTGTCGAGACCATTCGTGATATGGAGTGGTCCGGCTCGGCCCGGTACGCGGTCCACCAGCGGCACAACATGAACGCCCTGACGGAGTTTACCGGCGTTGACCCGGACACTATGAAATTCACCGTTACCCTGGTTCGGGAGCCGGGGGTGGACATGGTGGCGGAGATCGCGAAATTTTTCAAGCTGGAACGCGGCGGAGAGGCTGTGCGGCTGGTGATTGGAGACAAGGCCTACGGCAAGTATCGCTGGAATGTGGAAAAGCACAGCGCCAAAATCACCGCTCACGACCGCAAGGGCAGCCCAATTGCCGCCGAAGTATTTTTAGATCTGCAAGAATATTTGAAATCGTAAGGTGAGTCTATGAGCTATCCAGTGAGCGCCACGGACCTGGGAAACATCCGGCTGAACGAATCGGAAACAGTGAACGCCGTGCTGCAAAACATTGCGCTGATTCTGGCCACGCCAAAGGGCTCGGTGCCCTTTTACCGGGACTTCGGCCTGTCCCAGGAGTTTTTGGACAAGCCCATGCCGGTGGCCAAAGTCATGATGATCGGCGAGGTGCGGGAGGCCATCGAGAGCTGGGAGCCTCGGGCGGCGATGGTAAATATCCGCTTCGCGGAGAATCCTCTGGAGCCGGGAAGGCTGACGCCTACGGTGGAGGTGGAGATCCCGGTGGGGGAATAAGATTTGACAAGTTCTGACAAGCTGGTATAATAGAAATGCCCCCCGAAAAGGGAGGCGAAAGGTACTGCCATAACGGTGGACGGTTGGCCCTCTCCAGAGGGTCTGGACCCTCTGATTACATAGAAACCCGAAAGGGAATCGACTGGAAAGGAGGGCTAGCTAATGAGCACTTACGAGACGTTATCGATAGTGATGATGGTTCTTGCCATCATCGTTCCACTGTTGGTAGCACTCATCAACAGTGCAAAAAAGTAACCGCTCCAGGCTAAGGTTTGCGGTTACTTTTTAAAGAGTAACTATTAATCGGGCCAACCGTCTATCGGCGGTGCCTTTCTCTACTTTCATTATACCACAAGCGCCGGCAATGTCAAGTGACAGGGCCGGAGCTTTTTCATTTTGAAAGGGGAAGCCGTATGCGCAATCCCCAATACCAATTCATCGATACCAACGCAGCCGCGCTGGTGTCTTTGCTCGTGCAGGTCTACCAGCAAATCACCGGCGAAACGGTCTACCCCAGCAGCCCGGAGAGGGTGCTTATTCAGTGGGTGGCCAGCATCCTCACCCACGAGCGGGTACTGAACAACTATACCGGCAACCAGAACATCCCCAGCCGGGCGGAGGGGGAAAACCTGGACGCCCTGGCCCAGCTCATGTATCTGCCTAAGCGGCCCCAGGCCCAGGCGGCGGTGTGCACCCAGCGCTTCCATATTTCTGAGCCCCAACTCAGCGCCATTTTGGTGGCAAAGGACACCCGTGTTACCAGCCCCAGCGGGCCGGTTTGGGAGACTGTGGAGGACGTACACATCAAGATTCCAAATAATGGGCGTGATTGTGCATAGAAAGGACTCAATTAGAGAGCTGCAAAAGCGCAAGACCAACGAGCAGCTAGCCGCTGAAAATCAGGCGTTACAGGCTAAAGTGACAGCCCTGGAGAATCAGCTGGAGGATACGCAGTTAGCCCTTTGTGATGTCTATGAAGCTATGTTAGGGGGTGATGTGTAATGGCGGCAATCTACGCTAACTTGATTCGCCGTGGCCGGAAAACTTTAGAGGATGTTCCGGCCCATCTTCGGGCGGAGGTTGAGGTTCTGTTGGAGGCAAAATAATGAGTAGACTCCGGAAGAGAATTTTAAGATTTTTGCTGCGGAAGGAGGTGGAAATCATGGCGGTTGTGTACGCGACTTTGATCATTAAGGGCCGCAAAACCTTGGAACAGGTACCCGCTCTCATCTGGGAGCAGGTGAAAGAAATCCTCGCCGATCTGGAAGTGGAGGTGTAAACGCTTCGAAAAGCAAAGGGCCGTCCGATTGGGCGGCCCTTTGCTTTATGTCTTTGGTGGAAGGACAAAACGATGCGGGTCAAGCTGTAGGACATCACAAACAGCCAGCCCAATCCGCAAACTGGTGGAGGACATGGAGCGTTCACCGCTTTCCAGCCGTTGGTACTGCCTGATGTTGATTCCGGCGGCGTTCGCTACGGCCTGTTGGGTAAGCCCAAGAGCCTCGCGCTGGTAGAACAGGTAGCGGTGCTCGGGAATAACATACACGTAACCTGTCTCCCCAACTGGTGGATTTTCGTCAACCAGCAGTGTGTCGTTGTACATATTGCACCTCTTTTTTTGCGGCCAATTGGCCGTAATAGCGTCATTATATGTCCAAATGGGCGTGGCGTCAAGTTCCATTTGGAAGTAAGGCAGGTGATATAATTTGACACTCGGAAACCTTTTCGCCGGGGGCAGTGTTTTGGCCGTTGCCATGCTTCTGGTGCAGATTTCCCCCATAAAGATAAGCCCCTGGTCGGCGCTGGGGAAATTCTTCAAGCGGCTGCTGGGGCACTTGGGCCGGGCCGCAAACAGTGACGTGCTTGAGAAGCTGGACGAAGTGACACTGGCCCAGCAGGAAGCCCAGAAAAAGCTGGATACACTGGAAGTACGTCTGGATGAGCACATCGACGCGGATGATAAGCGGGAAGCGGATAAGCATAGAATGGAAATTCTGCGCTTCAACAACGAACTTTTGCGCTCCATTGACCACACAAAAGAGGAATTTATTGAGGCGTTAGCTGAGATAGACGCCTATGAGCGGTTCTGTAACGATCACCCGGATTACCCCAACAACCGGGCCGTATTGGCCATTGAGAACATCCGGGAGAACTACAAAGAACGTCTAAAGAAGCATGATTTTTTACAGGAAGGAGAGGTTCATCATGAATGACCAGTTCGTAGCAAAATGTAAGGCAGCAGTTCAAGATTACTTCAACAGCCATGCCGAGAAGACCGATAACGTCTTAATCAGCATGGACGATGTGTATGTGGTCTGGCTGTGTAAAGCTTTGCAGAACAACAAGGCCCTGCTGAGTACCACGGTTCCCGACGGGATGTACTAAGAGGTTACCTACAACGGAGATAAGCGCGAGATGTATGTGGACGTGTACAAGAAGTGGGAGAACTTCGCAATCAAGGAGTGAAAGGAGCGGCAAATATGAGTAACAGCGCCTTAAGCCGCAAGCGGTTGATAAGCCCCAACCGCAACAGCCCGCGCAATCACAAAATCGACACCATCACCATACACTGTGTAGTGGGGCAGATGGGCATTGACGCTCTGTGCAGCGAGTTCAGCAGGGAATCCAAAGGGGCTAGCTGCAACTACGGCATCGGCTACGACGGCCGCATCTGCACTGTGGTGGACGAGGGGGACCGTTCCTGGTGTACGTCCAGCTGGGAGAATGACCACCGGGCCATCACCATCGAATGCGCCAGCGACGCTTTCTACCCATACGCCATTAACGCCAACGTCTGGAAGTCTTTAATTGCGCTGTGCGCGGACATTTGCAGGCGCAATGGTATTCAAAAACTGGTGTGGTCTACAGACAAAAGCACCCGCATGAACCATCTGAATGGCTGCAATTTGACGGTGCACCGGGACTACGAAAACAAGTCCTGCCCCGGCAATTACATCTATGGCCGCCTGGGCCAGATTGCCAAAGAGGTCAACCAGAAACTGAACGTACCCGTCGAGCCCTTTAAGCCTTACCAGGGGCAGGTCAATGCAGACGACGGCCTCAACTGCCGCAAAGAGCCTGTCAGCGGCCAGGTGCTCAAGACCTTCCCAGACGGCACGGTGCTCACCATCACCAAAGAGGACGGAAACTGGGGCTACTGCGGTCAGGGCTGGGTATGCCTTGATTACATCAACAAAATCGCGTCGGCAAAAGACCCGGCGGCAAAGGAGGATTCTATCATGGACGGCAAGACCTTCAAGAAGATGTACGATGAAATCAATCCCACCTACAACACCATTGACGAGGTGCCCAGCTACTGGCGCAAAGACATCAAGGAGCTGGTGGACAAGGGGATCATCAGCGGCGTGGGCGGCGGCAAGCTGGGCCTGACCCATAGCGACTGCAAAGCCGCTGTGCTTGCCAAGCGTATCAAGGAGAAGCTGTAATGCCCGCCCACATGAAGGAGCAGACCATCAAGGTGAAAACCCGCCCGGACTTTTCCAAGCAGCTCATCTCTGACATTCGCTGGCTCCTTTGGGCCGTGACCCTCGGGGGCCTGCTGCTGGCGGCGTACTGCATCTACAAGGGCTATGCGGGGTCGCTGCCCTGGCTCTCGGCGATGGTGGGCCTGCCCTGGACAGCGCATGGGGTGGTGTGTTCGTTCTACCTGAACATGGCAAAGTCCGACCACCGGGAGGGCGGCATTACCTTTGAGAGCGCAAAGGCAAATAGTTTCACGACTAACGAAAACAACACTGACGGCCCGATGGGCTAGGAAGGAAAAAGACATGAATGAATTTCTGACAACTTTACTGCAGGCCGTTCTGGTGGCCGCCGTGCCCGTGTGCGCGGCGTTCATCGGAAAGGGGCTCAAGGCTCTGGCCGCTTATCTGGGCCAGAAGTCCGAGAGCGATGCGGCCCGGAAATACCTGGAGGCCGCTGCCGACGCTATCTCCACCGCCGTAACGTACACCAGCCAGGTGTATGTGGACAAGCTGAAGGAGAACGGGCAGTTCACCAAAGAGAACCAGCAGGAGGCCCTGGGGATCGCCGTGGCCCAGGCCAAGAATCTGCTCACCGCCGAGGCCATCACGTATCTGCAAACTGCCTATGGTGACCTGAATGAGTACCTCAAGAGCCGCATCGAGGCAGAGGTGCGCAACCAGAAAATGGGTGTGGGTACCTTGACGTTGAGCGCGTAAACGCATACGAAAGCCCCCGGCTTTCCCGGGCCGATGTTTCGGCTGGGAGGGCTGGGGGCTTTTTGTTTTCCGGGGCTATTTCTCAAAGTAGGTGCTGTACACGGCCTCGGCTATTTCATTATAGCAATTCCTCTGGCCACGCTCAATCGCGTTTTGGAGCATTTTAGTCGCCGTCTCGGAAGCCTCTTTGTGCTCACAAATTTTCGTGATTTTCTCATATATTGTCATGGTATTTATCCTTTCTGGCCTGCCATCTTCAGCACCGGGAGGCCGTTCCTCGGTGGACGCCCCTGGCGGGGCGTTTCGGCACTTTATTTGCCATAAGCAAGTTTGAAAAGGTCGTTTTCGTGAAGTTCCCGGTCTTGTTCCTCCTGTTCAAAAAGGATTGCCCTCAGTTCCCGCACGGTTAGATTTTGATTGTCGATTTCGGTGAGCGCCTGCCTCAATTCGCGGATTGTCATTTTTAATTACTCCATTGCTGTTTCGTTGCAAGTCTATTATAAACGATAGCCTTTCAGTTGTCAAGGGTTTGTTGAAACATTTTCCTTTTGCTATCAAATCTTAAGCTTGACATGAGAAATGTAAACCTTTATAATAGCAAGCAGGAGGGATTAAGATGGACATTCCAAAGAAAATCAAACTGGCTACCACCTACGCCGGCATCAGTGAGGCGGAGCTGGCCCGGCGGCTGGGTTCTTCGTCCCAAGCATTTGGCCAACGGATGAAAACCGGGAAGTTCTCCTCGGCTGAGCTGAATAGGATCGCGGAAGCACTGGGCGCGGAGTTTGTGTGCTCGTTCAAATTCCCCAACGGCGACGAAGTGTGAAAAAGGCGCTGTCCCTCTTTAGGGAGACAGCGCCTTTTCGTTTTGGAGATAAAGAAAGAGCCCGAGCGACACACTCAGGCTCTCAGGAGAGGGACCCCTGTACATTCATTTTCTATGGCCGGAAAATGTTTTCGCTCCCGGCTCATTTGGCACACGGACAATCAGCTCCGTCAAATCACAGCCCAGCACCTCGCAGATTTTGTCCAGCTGCTCCAGGCTCACGCGGGTTGCTACTTCGTGGTACAACTCGCTGATCGTGTTGGGCCGTATGCCCGTTTTACGCGCAAGGTCCGCTTGCGTCCACCTCAGTTCACCAAGCCGGGTGGACAGTAGAATCCGTATCATAGCCAGTCTCCTTTATGGTAGAGTCTAGCATATATCGGAATAGATTTCAGTGATTTGTTAGATAATATCGATTTTCGATATGTATTTTCCAAAAATAAAGCCGCTTGGTTTTTCCAAGTGGCTTTATTCTATCTGTCCATCAGCAGATCCAATGGACAAGCCAGAGCGAATACCCCGCCGACTATTGTGATGGTCGGTCTTGGGTTCGCCTGGCTCTCTTTTGGTGGACCCGAAGGGGATCGAACCCTCGACCTCCAGATTGCGAACCTGGCGCTCTCCCGGCCGGTGCGGTTATAGCACCCAAAAAAGGAGCATTTTCACAAGAAAATGTTGCTTTTGGGCCAGGAATAGCGTGTTTGCCCCAAAATGAGAAGAAAGTATCTTGCCGATAATACCCAATCAGCAGGATACTTTCTTTTTGGGCAAAAGCATAAATGGCATTTTTAGGGAGTAACTCAAGTGGGGAGCACTTGAGTTACTCCCTTTTTTTGCTTTTGAGAGGAACCAATATGAAACCCATTACTTTTGAATATTTTTACGGCGGGGAGTCGGAACAATTCAGCTTCTACCGTATCCCCCGGCAGCTCATTGTGGGCCCGGAGTTCAAGCACGTCTCCACCGACGCTAAGCTGCTCTATGGCCTTATGCTCGACCGTATGGGCCTTTCCGCCCGCAACAGCTGGTATGACGAGGAAAACCGTGTGTTCATCTATTACCCTCTGGACGAGATAAAGGAGGCCCTTAATTGTGGCAACGATAAGGCGGTCAAACTGCTGGCAGAGCTGGACAGCGGCAAGGGCATCGGCCTGATACAGAGGGTCAAGCAGGGCCAGGGCAGACCTGCAAGGATATATGTCAAGCGTTTCACCACCAGAGAAGTGCCGCCACAGACTGGCAACCCCCCATCTCCCCCGCCCCGAAATCCAGACTTCGGAAAAACCGAAGTCAAGAGTTCGGAAAATCAGAAGTCTAGACTTCTGGAAAACCGAAGTGCAGACTTCGGGAAATCGGAGTGTAATTATACTTACAAGAATCAGACTGAGAGGAACCAGACCAATCCATCTATCCAGCCTTTGGCCGATGGGATGGATTGGCAGGCTTGTCGAAAGGAGGTGATGGAAAATATCAGTTACGACCAGCTTGTGAAAGAATATGGCAGTGAGGATGTGGAGGGTGTCACTGACCTGATCACCGATATCCTGACTTCCACCCAGCCCACCGTCCGCATTGGCAAGGAGGAATTTCCTTTGAGCGTTGTACAGTCACGTTTCCGCAGGCTGGACGAAACACATATCCAGTACGTTTTTGACTCTTTGCGGCGGAATACCACCAAAGTCCGCAATATCCGGGCTTATCTGCTGACGAGCCTTTACAACGCGCCCGCTACCATTGGGCAATTTTATCAAGCGGAGGTACAGCATGACTTGTACGGTTCTGGCTAATGTGGCCCAAGTTGGGACGCATTAACTAATAGTATAGAGAAAATCTCTAACAACACGGTTCGACACAAAAGTCTGGATATTCATTTTTGAACTTCTCAACCGTGAGCAAGTCGAAGCCGTCAATGCTATTGACTTTAGTAAAGACTTCATTTTTTAGCCCTTTAGGTATCCGATCATTCACTTTTTCAAATAACTTCATTCTCTCGTAGCTGCCGAATGCAGAAAACTCCAATATGTAAATGTATCGAATAGGTTTTGAAAATGTTTCTCCCATTGCCAGCCGCGCCATCAAAGTATCAGAGAATTTTTTGACCATATCGAAAGGGAAATTTTGATTTCTCAGTTTGTCTAGAAATTGAATTCTGGATTCTGCTCTTGACTGTGAAGTATCGCCGTTTTTCACTTCGATGAAATAGAAAAATGAATCTGTTTCCACAATGAAATCAACAGAAGAAAGCTGGGCATAGTTTTTCTCGTCCGCTTTGACTGCGTTTTGTGCAGTCGGAAAAGAAAAGCAATATCCACTTTCTTCAAACTGCTTATTCTCCATCATCTATATCCTCGCTTGCCTTTGCAACTATGGCATCAAATAGTTTGTCTCCTGCAAATTCTATAGAATTGTATTTAATATCAATATATTTTTCTGCTTCGTAGGGGACAATCTCAGAATCTTCTTTGTAGAGGGAAATGTATCGTATTTTGTCTGAACTTATATGGGACACATCGAAATATCGAGCTAAATTATAGCTGTGTGTAGCAAGAAAAATCTGGACGCCATTTCGCTGTAACTCCAACAGGATGTCTACAAGGGTGGGGATGAGTTCGGGATTGATATTTGCTTCCGGTTCGTCCCAAAAAAGTATACTCCCTGGTGTAAGTAGGCCATTCCGCAAGAGTTTCCAAAGCAAAGCAAACTTACGGAAACCTTCAGCTTCTAACGAAAACTCGATTAAATTTCCATTTGTCTTTTTCACATAGAAAGTGTCATTCTCATATACCACTTCGCCATCAATCACGTTGCTGATTTTTTCTAATAGCCGATGGCATAATCCAGAAACTTTTCTGGCAGGGGGAAGTTCTGCATTCACGATAATATCCACTTGCGTACCATCAAAAGGCATATTGAATTTTTCATTCAGAGCAAGAAAACCGTTAGCATGAGAAAGCATTTCAGTCGTAGGGATAAATACAGACTGGATTTCCTGTTCAATCCATTTATCATAATCAAAAAAGCCGTGATGTGATAAACTCCACTCGAAATGTGCGCAATCAGTTTTTACAGTATAAGCGGCATATCCCTCTGTATTATCATAATTCTTTAGGCTTTGGTCATCAGCGCTGGACATACCAAAATAGCTATGAATATTTTTTGTTTTACGAGGGTCTGTTTTTTCATTACTCCATTCGCAAGCAGCGTACATCATGCGCAGCATAGAAGTTTTTCCAACACCGTTTTCTCCGATAACAATGTTGATTCCATCACAAAAATCCACATGGAAATTGCTTCTAGCGTTACCAGAAGCATTAGCAGCATACAACTGCTTTTTTACACTGCGCCGTTTAAAGACTAGAAAACTAACTGCTTCAAAAGTTTGAATTGCCATGCTCCTCACCATCCTGCAAGGTAGTTTACCCGAAATGACTATATTATAACACATGAGAAGGCTTAGTACAAGGAAAAATGCCTTGAAGCTCTGCTTTTATTGTGCAGAAGTGCGACTTTCGCTTCAATCCAGTATAATAGACGGAAATCTGTCCCAAGTTGGGACGCAGTTCACACACGGCTTTCAGCCGTTATTTTTTTACCCGGAACCGGGAGAAAGGAAAATGATTTATGACTGCAAAACGCCCTATTGCTTACATTTCCGCCGCATGGAGCGGCAACCGTACCGCCGATCGGGAACGCGCCGCCCTGTATTGCAGGCAGGTGTACGAGGCAGGCTATTCCCCCATCTGCCCCAGCCTGTTCCTGCCCACGTTCCTCCATGAATCCATCCCCCAGGAGCATAAGGACGGCCTGGACATGGCGAGAGAGTACCTGCGCCGTTCCCGCCTGCTTGTCATGTGCGGGGAACAGGTGGACGAAACGGTGAAGAACGATATCGCCGTGGCCCAACGCCTGCATATCGCCGCCACAACGCTGGACGGCATTTTAGCTGTGAAAGGGCAGGGACAGCCGAATGATGAATAAGCGTTTCTCCCCTCAACCCCGCGCTCCCCCCTTGCCAGCATTTCACCCGAAACCCATCAAACTAAAAAACTAAAGGAGGCAATTATTTGAAGAAAATCACCAGCAAGTTTATGGCCCTGCTCCTGTCCCTGCTGACCGTCATGGGGACAATGACCACCCCGGCCTTTGCCGCGGAGGATTTGGTCCCCGGCGGCCCCGGCGCCCTGACCGAACGCTATATCGACGAAAGCACCAGCCGTGAGCTGGCCCCACCCACCACCAGTAAATCAAGCTGGGTCAAGGACGCGCCCGCCATCGCAGGGTATGAGTTTGAGAGCTTTTCCCAGACTACCGACCATATCTACTCCCAGGAAGAAATCAACTTCATCGTTGGCTACCCGGACAAGACCGTGCGGGGGGACCGCAGCCTTTCCCGCTGCGAGGCCGTGACGATTTTTTCCCGGCTGTACAACGGCGTATACCCGGAGGCCAAGCAGCACCTGACGGAAAAGACTTTTTTCGACGTGCCCGCCGGCGTGTGGTATTATGACAAGCTGTCTGTCTGCTACAACGCGGGCATCCTCAGTTGGTGCGGGGACGGGAAGTTCCAGCCCTATGCGGCTATCACCCGGGCGGAGTTCGCGGCCATGGCCGCTGCCTTTGCCGAGCTGCCCCAGGCGGAGAACGCGCCCTTCAGTGATATTAACAAGACCCACTGGGCTTACGATGATATCAATTCCGCCGCCGAGGCTGGCTGGATCGTGGGCTACCCGGACGGCACTTTCCGGCCCGAAAGCGAGATCAGCCGGGCCGAGACTGTCACCCTGATAAACCGCCTGCGCAACCGAAAAATCACGGCAGAGGAACTCCGGGCGCTGGGGGTCAAGAACCCTTACAAAGACCTTTCGGAAAGCTACTGGGCCTATGGGGAGCTCATCGAGGCCACGGTCAAGCACAACGCCGCCGATTGGCACAAGCTGAATTACAATGAGGAAAATCTTAATACCGTTGTGGAGCGTTTCGTAGACGGCGAGGGCAACGAGATAGCAGAACCCATCACCACAAAGGGCCAGACCGCCCGCGCTCCCAGGGATTTTAAGAACCGCAACTACCTGGGCTACACCACAGAGATCACCTACGTCTACCGCCAGGGGCAGGCAATTATGACCGGCTCTAAGGAAGTGGATAAGGCTGAGGCGAAAGTGGGCGATACCCTCCACTACACTGTCACCGTCGGCAACGACAAGAGCGCTGCCGGCACTTTGAGAAATGCCGTCGTGAGCGATACCCTTTCCCAGCATTTAGGCTTTGTCTATGGCAGCGTGCTGGTAGACGGAGAAAACACCAGATACAGCTTTGACGTGAAAACCGGCCTGCTTTCCGTGAACGTGGGGGATATTGCCCCCGGCAAGAGCAAAAAGGTTTCTTTCGCGGCTATCGTCAAAGATACCGCTTACGGCGAAACCCTTTCCAATACTGCCATTCTGGGAGCTGATAACAGCGAGGATGTGCCCGTTACGGACAGCAGTACCAAGGTAGAGGACGGCAAGCCGGGGCTTACCTCAAAAAAATCCGTGGATAAGGGTAAGGCCAAGGTGGGCGATACCCTGACCTATACCGTCACCGCCAAGAACGCGGAGGATGCCACCGCTCCGCTGGAAGATACTACCCTGACAGACACCCTCCCCGCTTTCGTGGACTTTGTGCAGGGCAGCGTCATGGTGGACGGGGCCAGCGGGCGCTACCGTTTTGAAAAGGGCGCCCTGACCGTTGAGCTGGGGGAGATAGCCCCGGGCGCTGAAAAGGCAGTCACTTTCCAGGTGAAAGTCAACAGCACCGCGTATGGGCAGGCTTTCCAGAACACCGCCGTTCTGGGTGCAGAGAACAGTGACCCAGTTGTCCCCTCTGACGAGGGCGTGACCGTTGAGGACGGCACCGCGAAAATGTCCGCTGCAAAGACCGTGGACAAGTCTAAGGCCGAGGTGGGCGATACCCTGACTTATACCATTACCGCCAGCAATGCCGACACTGCTACTGTTCCCCTGCGGAATGTTGTCATGTCTGATACACTACCTAAATACGTCACTTTCAACCAGGGCAGCGTGGCCGTGGACGGCAGCCCGGTACGCACCACCTTCAACAGCAAGACCCGCCAGCTTACCGCCGAGTTGGGCGATATTGCCCCCGGCAAGAGCAAGGTGCTGACTTTTTCCGCCCTGGTGAACAATGCCGCCTATGGCAAGAAGTTCAGTAATACCGCCGTTTTGAGCGCGGACAATTTCGATGATATTTCCGCTACTGATACCGGCGTGACCGTGGCGGCAGGCGTGCCCGAGGGCAGTTCCGGGGCCAAGACGGTCAGCAAGTCCAAGGCTAATGTGGGCGATACCCTTACCTACTCCATCGCCCTGCGCAACGCCAGCACCGCTACTGCTGATTGGAAAAATGTCAAGGTGACGGATACGATTCCCGAACACCTGGCTTTTGTCCCCGGCAGTGTGGAAGTGGACGGCCGTTCCAGCAACGATTATTCCTATAATGCCGACACCCGCACACTGACCCTGATTGCCGACAAAATTGAAATCGGCAAGACCCTGACCTATACGTTCCGCGTTACGGTAGAGGACGGGACCCAGGGGCAGTACATCGTGAACACCGCCAAAGTCACCAGCCCCGACCGGGAGGATATGCAGCTCCCGGACACTGGTGTGGAGATCGGCGGGGGCCAGACCGAGCCCATCATGACGAAAACCTCCAGCGTGAAAAAGGCCAAGCCCGGAGATACTTTCACCTACACCGTGGAAGTCAAGAATGGAGCCAAGGCCACCGCTGACTGGAAAAACGTGGTGCTCGCCGACGTGCTCCCGGTTGGCGTGGAGCTGGTGGGCGGCACCGTTGCCGTTGACGATACCACTACAAAATATACCCTCGCCGGGCAGGTGCTGGAAGTACAGCTTGGCGATCTGAAGCCCAACGAGAGTGTCCGGGTGACGTTCCAGGTGAAGGTTTTGGAGCGTGCCGCCGAGGATATCATCCGTAATGTTGCCACTGCCCAGGGGGATAACGGCAAGCGCACCGCCAGCGACAACGGCGTGGAAATTGGGCTGGGGAAATGCGAGTTGAGCGGCACAAAGACCGTCAGCCAGACCACTGCCAAAGTGGGCGATATCCTGACCTACACCATTACCGCCCACAATTCCGACAAGGTTACGTCCAATTTGAAAGATGTAGTTGTAACCGATACCCTCTCCGAATACCTGACCCTGAACCCCAACAGCGTCCAGGTGGACGGCCTTCCTGCCCGTCATTTTTTTGACGGTACGGCCCGGCAGCTCCGGGTGGAGCTGGGGGATATCGCTCCGGGCCAGACGAAAACCGTCACTTTTACAGCGGCGGTCAACTCAAACGCCTATGGGAAAAAGTTCGGGAATACAGCCGTTATCACCGCAAAAAACGGTGGGCCCGTTACCGTCACCACGCCCAGTGATGTGACCGTGACAGACGGCAAGGCCGAGGGCAGCGTCAGCGCTAAAACCGTGGACAAGTCCAAGGCCAAAGTGGGCGATACGCTTACTTACTCCCTTGCCGTGCGCAACGCTTCTACCGCCTCTGGCCCCTGGAAGAATGTCGAAGTCATTGACGTTATTCCCGAGCACCTGAGTTTTGTTTCCGGGAGCGTGGAGATAAACGGCAGGTCAACCAATGATTTTTCCTACAACGCCAGCAGCCGCACACTAAAACTCCTGGCTGATACCGTGGAGCCGGGACAGACCAAAACTTTCTCGTTCCGCGTCACCGTGGACGAGGGGGCACAGGGAATGTACATCACCAACACCGCCATCGTGAAAAGCCCTGACCGGGAGGACATTCAACTCCCCGATACTGGTGTGGACATTGACGGCGGCAAGACCGAGCCGTCTCTTTCCAAGAGCGCCAGCAAGAGCGAGGCCAAGCCCGGTGACATTTTCACCTACACTATCAAGGTGAAGAACGGTGCGAACGCTACCGCCGACTGGAAGAACGTCACGGTTTCCGACGTGATACCCGCTGGGCTGGAATTTTTGTCCGGTTCTGTGCGGGTGGACGGCAAGACGGTCTCCTATGGAATTTCGGGCCGGGCTATTGAGGTTGCCGCCGGGGACTTGAAGCCCAACCAGGAGGCCGTTATCGAATTTGACGTGCGCGTCCTGGACAGCGCGGAGGGTACGACCATCACCAATACGGCTATTGGCAAGGGGGACAACGGAGATAAGACCGGCACTGACCCTGGGGTGACGGTTCCCGAACCCACGCCTACGCCTACCCCCACGCCCGGCCAGCCGGACAAGCCTGTCCAGCAACCCAGCGGTACAAAGACCGTGGACAAGACCATCGTGCAGCCCCATGAAACCATTACCTACACCATCACCGCAAGCAATACCAGTGACAAGGTGTGGAGCGGCGTCCAGGCCGTCGATACTCTGGACAACTCTCTTATGACCCTGCTCAACGATTCCATCACCATCGACGGCGTGAAAGCGTCCAAGGCCGTGTGGGATTTTGACGGGCGCGACCTTGTGATAGACCTGGGTGATATTCAGCCTGGGCAGTCTGTAGAGGCCGTGTTCAGCGTGGAGTTCAAGACGGACGCATCGGGCAAGGCTTTCACCAACCATGCCTCCCTAAAGAGCACCAGCCATAGGGACGTGAACGTCACCGCCCCGGAGGTATCCATTATGGATGATGTGACGATCCCCTTTACGGATATCCACTATGCCATGTTCGTTGGCTATGGTGACAGCGATGGGAACCCCACCCACAAATGGGGGCCTGACGACCCCATTACCCTCCGGCAGGTATGCCAGCTCGCGTACCGCATCATGACGGACGGTTACCGCAAATCTTTGGGTGCGGGGACAAAAACTGTGCCCGATGCTGTCAAAACCGTGGAGGCCCGTTTCCTGATGTCTTTAGGGATGGTTTCCCCGACGGAATATCCTTCTGAATCCATAGGGAGCGGCCCCGCTACCCAGGAACAGGCGTACCGTATACTGGGAGAAGCGTTCAAGAGAGATTTTACTGCTTATATCGCAGACCCGAAAGCCCATGTGAGCCGTATCAAGATAGCCAGTGATTTCTGTGCCTTTACCGAGCGTGACACCAACCCCGACCGCAGCGGGCTGATAGGGCGCACCTTTACAGATGTGGGTTCCTTTGCCCCGCTGGTGGCCGAGGTCAGCAATAGCCACGAATACACCAAGGACAGCAAGGGCCGGGAAACCTGGATAAAGCTGCTGGACGATGAATGGTAAAAAAAGAAAGCTCCCAAAGGGGCTTTCTCAATTACGACCGGGGCCAGCCGTAAATTTCGTACACGTCATAATCAAAGAAGTAAAGGGGGTGTTTACTGAACAAATGGGCGGCATACACGTTATTCCCCACAATGTAACATGATACTGCCGCCACGTCCATTTCGTTGTGCAGCATATTCCGGCGGTGGCCGATGGAGTTGTACCAGGAGTCCACGATCCTTTCTGCCATCTTCTCCGTATTATTGCGGTAATAGGCGGGATATCCAATGCTCTTATAGACATTCTCCACGTTCAAACCTTCGCCTACTGTCAGGCAAATGCTGCCATCGGGCCGGATATGCTCAAAACGGACTTCGCTTTCTTTGGCGCGGATGTCCGCCCAATCTCTTACAAGGGGGTGAAATTGCAGCTCATATAATCCTTTCGTTTTCCGAAGCTCGTTGATTTGCCGGGTGACTTCGTTTGCCAAATCATAATCAAAATAGCCGCCGTGGGCGTCCTTTTCTGACTTCCCGGTGAGTAGTTCGTAGACCGGATGGTAATTGTGCCAAGGTGGGGTGGAAGGGGAGGGTTCGGGAGTTGGTGCAGGCGTGGGCGTTACCACGGGAGCAGAGGCCGTATAACTCTTTAGCTTACTGAAATTTAGAAAAATCTGTGCTACCTGTGCCCGGGTGGCTTGGCCCTGGGGCTCCAGCTTTTTCTGCCCGGTGCCATTCAAGATACCATAGCGGACGGCCCATTGCATACCCATTTCTGCATGGGGAGAAACCCTGTCACAGTCTGTAAAGGTGAGGTAGTCCGACTGTCGTTCTACCAGAGGATAGCCGAATTTCTGGAAATAGCGGTAGAAAAAATCCGCCATATCTTCCCGTAAGATGGGGATATCGGGATAGAAGAAGCTACCGGTTGCGATACCGTTATCCCTGGCCCACACCGCATAGGGATAGAAATAATCCCCCTGGTAAACGTCGTTGAAGTTGTCATAATCGAACCGTCCATAATTTGTTTCTACCCCATGCAGGCGGCCTAAGACCGTGATGAACATTCCCCTCGTCATGGGTGTGTTGGGGCTAAATGTGGTAGCCGACGTGCCACAGAACAGCTCATTTGACACGGCGTACTGCACGGCACCGAAGTACCATGCGCCGGGTTTTACGTCCGTAAAATCAGAAATGCTCTTTGCCTGGGCAGAGGGCGCCCAAAGGGAGGTGATAAGAAGTACCAGGGCGAGTACAAAAGAAAAACGCTTTTTCATGTTAGAGCCCCTTTCAGAAACTTGTTTATTTCTTGCAATATAATTGTACCGCGCCTGGAATCAAAATGCAAATTTCCTAAAAATTGCAACAGGAATATGGCATAGAGTTTGGAAATGTGTCCCAGCTTGGGCAATGCCATTAAGATAAGGAATCTCTAAAAAACCATAAAGAAAAGACAAAAACCCTTGACAAAAGAGAAAAAATATGCGGCGAAGCCCCTTGAAAAAAGATTTTCAGGGGGCAAAAAGGATGGAACACACTGCAAAAGGATTGCGCAAAAAGCTGCTCTCGTTGGTCAAAAAGCTGGGAAAAACCCCGGAAGCATACGCCAACCGGCCCGGAAAAGATTTTACCCGCCACAGGGCGTTGGATTTTGAAAAAATCATACTTCTTCTGCTCACTATGGGCAGCGAAAGCGTGGGTAAGAATCTGATGAAATCCTTCCATTTCCAGGAAAAAGCACCCTCCACCCCCGCGTTTGTGCAGCAGCGGAAAAAGCTGCTGCCCGAAGCGCTGGAAGCCTTATTCCACGGGTTTACAAATCAGCTCCATCCGGAAAAGAAATACCATGGATACCGCCTGTTCGCCGCGGACGGCTCGTCCTTGAAATCAGCTGGGTATCCCCAAGACCCGCTTTCCTACCTCCCCGGAACAGACCGCCAGCATGGGTGGAACAAGCATCACATAAACGCGCTTTTTGACCTGGAAAATGGGATCTACACGGATCTGATCGTGCAAAAAGAGCACGAAAAAAACGAAAACAAGGCCCTGTGCGAAATGGCAGACCGTTCCTCCGTTTCAGAGCCTGTAATTGTCCTGGCCGACCGGAATTACGGCTCTCTGAATAACCTGGCCCACCTGGAAAACCGGGGCTGGAACTATGTGATCCGCCTGAAAGAACGGGACTCCATTTTTGGCGTGCGGCTGCCGGATTCCCCGATGTTTGACGAACCCGTAACCCTGGCTCTGGGCCGGTTTTCCAAGGGTCAATTAGAGAAGACAAATGCGTCCATTCCAGAAAATTACTATCATCTCACTGCCCAAAGAACATTCGATTTTCTGCCTGTTGGGAGAACAGAGTTTTATGCACTTCACTTTCGGGCTGTCCGTATAGAGACCAGTGACGGGGACACAGAAACTCTGATCACAAATCTGGATTCGGAGGAGTTCCCTTCTGAAAAATTGAAGGCGCTTTACGCCAGGCGCTGGGGTATTGAAACCTCCTTCCGCAGCCTGAAATACACGGTGGGCCTGATCCACCTCCACTCGAAAATCCCGATGCTGGTTTTGCAAGAGGTTTTCGCCGCTTTCCTGATTTTCAACTTTGCGCAAGCCGTTTCCTGGGGTGTGAAAATATCGCAGGATTCGCAGAAAAGAAGACAGCGCCTCAACTTCTCCGACGCTGTCTTTGCCTGCTGCCGTTTCCTGCGCCGTTCTGTGAAGAATTTGGAGGCTCTCCTTCGCAGAAAACGCCTTCCGGTTCGCCCTGGCAGAGTTTTCCCCAGACGTTCCTCATCTGGCAATCGTATTTCTTGCTTTTATCTCTCCTCTCGATGAATAGCACCTTGATGGCTGCTTTGATGTATGGTTAACTTAATGGCATTGCCCAGCTTGGGACACATTTCTGGCTTTATCCGTAAAAAATATGTCCCAAGTTGGGACACAAAAAGAAGGAGGAATTTAATGCCCGATACCAAGAAAAAAGACATATCCCCGGTCGAAAAAAGGCCCGAACAGACAAAGCTGGACGATGGGGCGCTGAAAGCTGCTGACGCCAAGGCTGCTCCTGCTGCTGGCGACAAGAAGCCTGATACCACGACTAAACCCGCTGATATCAAGGCTGCACCTGTCACTGGTGATAAAAAGCCCGAGCCCCCAGCAAAGGCTGGTGACAGTAAGCCCGCACCTGCCGCTGGCGACAAAAAGCCTGATACCCCGGCTAAACCTACCGACACCAAGACCGCTCCTGCTGATGGTGATAAGAAGCCAGGAACCCCGGCAAAGACCGCCGATGTCAAGCCCACCCCTGCTGCTGGCGATAAAAAAACCGATACCCCGGCTAAACCCACCGACACCAAGCCCGCCCCTGCTGATGGTGATAAGAAGCCAGGAACCCCGGCAAAGACCGCCGATGTCAAGCCCACCCCTGCCGCTGGTGACAAGAAACCTGATACCCCGGTTAAGCCTACCGACACCAAGGCTGCTCCTGCCACTGACGAGAAAAAGCCCGAGGCCCCGGTAAAGGCCAGTGGTACCAAAGCTGCCCCCGCATCTGGCCCCGCGAAAGATACCGCTGTGGAGCCGCCCAAAGGTATCAAAGTGACACAGATTTTCGCAGATAAGCTGGACAAGCCCGATGAATCCGCGCTGAAAAGCCTGCCTGTGCCCCAGGAGGGCGAGGGTTATTCCATGCGCCTGCACCCCGGTTATTTCTTTGAGTTCTTAGACCACCCATTTTCCATTAACCGGGAAGTCCAGGACTATAAGGATTTGTATGAGTCCATCAAAGAAAACGGCATCAACGAGCCGGTCAAGGCCCGGCCCCGTGAGGGCGGCGGCCTGGAACTGCTTTCTGGCCATCGGCGGCACGATATTGCCAAGCAGTTAAACTATCCCGTGCCCGTGGTGATCGTCCGGGAGGATGATGATACCGCCCGCATCGAGGTGGTGGACGGCAACCTGCACCGCCAGGATATCCCCACATCTGAGCTGGCCCGTGCCGCCAAGATGAAGCTGGATGCCCTGACCCGCAAGGCCGGGCGGCGCTCCAAGATGGAGCAGCTTTCCGGGCCCCAAAAGCGTTCCGACCAGCAGGTGGCCGAGGACTTAGGCATGAGCCGCAACCAGGTTCAGCGTTTGGTGCGCATAGAATCCCTTGTGCCAGACCTGAAACAGCAGGTGGACAAAAAGGAAATGCCGTTCAATACGGCGGTGGAGCTGTCTTACCTCAAGCCCGAGGAGCAGGAAAAGGTGGTGGATTTTATCAAGAAAGAGGGCATTGTCCCCACTATGGCCCAGGCCACGGCGATGAAAAAGACCAGCCAAGATGCCGCGAAAGCTGCCCCTGCGCCGGAGAAAGCCGCCTCTACCCCCAAACCGTCACTTACTGGTAATGCCACTCAGCCAACGGAGAAAGCTGCTCCCCCTGCACCCACCAAGCCCGCTAAGGCCCCCGCTCCGCTGGACGAAAAGAAGATATCTTCTATCGTCAAGCCTAAGGCTGAACCCGAAATCAAGTACACCTTTACCAGCGGTGAGCTCAAGGAGTATTTCCCCAATGACAAGGCCCCCACGGTCAGTGAGGTCAAGCGCAAGGTTTTCAATGCCCTTGATTTACAGAAAAAGGCCGAGGAAAGGCAGAAGGCCAAGCAGGCAGTGAAAGACGCCGCAAAGGAAAGGTGATGGCCTTTGGCGGATAAAGAGAAATTCTATACTGCCTACAGCCACGGTAATGTTCAGCCGGGGAGTGAACTCAAATATAGCTCCACCATCTATTTCAACGATACTGACGGTTTTTTGCGGCCTTTTGCGGAGGAATCCACGGAAACGCTTACGGCCTGGATGGAGAAAAGTGTTTCTGCTGAAAAATCCCTATATGCTGAATTACAGTCAATGGTGGGGAAATGGCAGGAGCAGGCCGCTGTCACGCTCCTTTTGCAAAAGGCAGTGGAGTATCTGAAAATGCCCCAGGTAAAGCACACCGGCAATGTATGGCAGAAATCCTCTGATGGGCACGCGGATGAAATCAGCAACATGGTATATAGAATGTATATCCATGTGTACGAGGACACGAAATACGACCGTGCGCTGAAAAAATCTGTGCCCGTGGCGTGGTATGTGAGCTGGCGGGTTTCCTTGAATGTGCTGCCGGGGCAGAATGGGAAAACCATCGCCCACCAGGACAAAAAGCGCTTTACCGACAAGGCCGCATCAGAGAAATATTTGGATGGGAGAAAGGCTTTTTACGAGCACCTTTTTTACAAAATCTCCCCGCCCATTCCTCAAGAATACGCCAGATATTTTATGGTGAACGGTCTGTTCCTGCCGGGGTACACGGTGGAGGGGCAAGAGCTGCCCGCCGTGGAAAAGAGTGCCAGTGAAGTGCTGAAAGAGCTGGGCGGCGTTTTTGCGCCAAAGCAGGAGCGCACTGGATTTTCACTGGACGGGGAACTGCCGCCCCGTCCCCGGAAAGATAATGCAGAGCAAAAGAAAATCACAAAGCAGAAGATGGAAAGGTAGGTAAAATGATTGAAAACATTAGTTGTAGAACCGGGCTTCGCCCCCTATGAAAAGGAGCTGACCGATTTAAGAGAAATGCAGGCCATCTATCCCTTTGAGGAACCCGTCGCGGTTGTGTGCAATGACGACGCGATCACCCTGCACCTGCCCTTTAACCGCAGTATGGAGGGGGGATACGGCGGGGTATTCGGCACATTTTTCATGTTGGGCTTGGGTGAAGAAGATTTTATATCCCTGACCCCGGAACAGGTGGAACGGTATAAGGAGAAGTTTCACCAAGCTGAAATACTGCTGGGCGTCGATGGAGATGAACGCATTACCATGCGCGTGGAGCCTAAGAAAAAGTCCGTTGACACGCCCAAGCGGACTCCTAAACCCCCGGAGCGTTAGCCATGCCAGACGCCACCCACGACCGCGTAAAAGAACTGACCCGCCAGCTTGAAACCGGCATACAAGACCTTTACGCCAGCGGGCGCTATGGGGAGTACCTTTCCATGCTGTCAAAATTTCACAAGTACAGTTATGGAAATGTCATGCTTATCATGATGCAATGCCCCCATGCGTCCATGGTGGCGGGGTTCCAGACCTGGAAAAAGGAATTTGGCCGAAATGTGAAAAAAGGGGAGCGGGGCATCCGCGTTTTGGCCCCCTGCCCTGTTCGGCGCAAGCTGGATTCTGGGGAGGAAAAGGAAGATACAGTTATCCCCTATTTCAAGGCCGTGACCGTGTTCGACATAAGCCAGACAGAGGGAAAAGAACTGCCCGCACAGATCATTACGGAACTGGACGGGGGCGTGGAAGATTATGACAATCTTTTCAATCGTCTGGTGGAATACTCCGGCCTGCCTGTCACCTTTGAACCCTTACCGGAAGGTTACAAGGGCAGCTTTTACCGGGGAGAACAGCGCATTGCCTTGGCCCTTGGCATGAGCCAGAGCCAGACTATCAAGACCCTGGTGCATGAAATTGCCCACTCAAAACTGCACAATGACGGCGAAAAACGCAACCGCAGCCAGAAAGAGGTGGAGGCCGAAAGCGTGGCCTATGTGGTGTGTAATCACTTGGGCATTGATACGTCGGATTATTCTTTCGGCTATGTGGCCGGGTGGAGCAAAAACAAGGCGTTACCTGAGTTGAAAGCGTCCCTGGAAGTGATACGCTCCACCGCCGCCGGGATGATTGACGCCATATCCCCACAAAAGGAAATTACCACGCCCGAAAAGAAAGCACAAAAAATCTATACAAGATAAGGAGAGTACAAAATGACCATGATAAACGCCGCCCTGACTCCTATGCAAGAAGTGGAGATTTTCGGATACCCAGCCCTGTTCACGCCCAACCGGGTGAGCCGGGACACGGTACATATGCTGTTCTGCTATGAGATGCAGGTTGCCGCCGGGGGCCGGCCCTTTGCCCTGGTGGAGCGCGCCCCGGAGGAAACCTTTTTCGGCACGGTCTTGACGCCTGTCCCTATTGAGATGGAGGAGGGCAGAAAACCGGTCAGGCCGGGCGATTTCGTTTCCGACCCGCTGGCAAGCTACTATACCCCGGCCCTCTTTGAGCAGAAATATATGGCCCCGGACTTCGGTTCGTTGGAAAGGTTTGGAAAGGCGCTGTATGAAGAATGAAACTGTTGGAGGTTATATTATCCGCCGCAGTGTAATTTTTAAGGACGGACACGGTTTTGCCATTGGCGAAAACCCTAAGGCGCCCGCTCCTTTCGCAACTTGGGAGTTCGGCCAGAAGGACGGTAAGCGCGACTACTATTGGGGGCATTACCACAGTGACCCAAAAGCCGCAGAGATAGATTTTCTTGAACGGGGCAAAAAATATCAAGAAATGTACCATGTGGACGAAGTGGAGCCCGCACCCCCGGAAACCTATAAATATTACGCTATACATCGTCCTATCAGCGTCGGTACATATCCATTGAGCTACTTTAACAGGCCAACACATATGGAAATCTACACGGCGCGGAATCCAGTAGAGGGTGAGGCTTTTCGGGCCTGGGGAGAGATTATTTATTCCCATCCGCTGACCGAGGAAGAAATGTGGCAGTATGAGCTTAAACCCTCCCGGCAAAATGCGGATATACGGGAACGGATGGAACTGCAGACCCAGGCCGTAGGAAAGTGGGAAAAGGCAAAACGCATACCAGAATCCAAACGGTTGACATGGTATTATAATGATTTTGGCTGCTATGTGCTGAAGGAGTTTGTCACTCCCGAGCAGCTTTCCGAGCGCGCCCAGATTGTGGAGCGGAAGAAAGCCGCCCATCAGAAGAAAGTACAGAAAAAGAAGGACGGCCCGGACAGATAGGGAAAACATACCCTGATACTGTCCCCGGGAGTTTTCCCCTGCCAACACTTTAGTGTTGGCGTCCCAGCAAGTACGGGATTTTGACAGCAAAATCCCACTTGTTAGGGGCACAAGCCCCTAAGACCCCGGTTCCAACCGCGCCCGGAGAGGCGCGGTTGCATGACAGGCAAAGAGAGGGCCGGGAATCAGTCCATCAGATGTTCGCCCAAAAAATTTTTCAAAGCAAGCCTAAATTCTTCACTCTCATGTATGGCTCGAGCAACGGCAACATAATCATCTAAATCGCAATCCATATATGCCGTATAGAGAAAATACCTGGCATGGGCGCCGTCAAATCCGGCCCATACGTTGGCAGAAACGCTTTTTCTTTCATCTTTTGCAGGACCATATTCTATGGATATTTCGATGTCCTTGTGCTTTTTTCGGAGGGCATTCATCACAAATCGAACGTGGTGATAAAGCTGGATGTCTAATTTACTTGAGAAAGCGACTCGTTCTATCATATCCATGTTCCCTTCCCATTTTAGCATTTACTGTAACTTGGGACACATTATAGCACATTTCACCCTAAAAAGGAAGGAGGTCTCATGCGAGAAAACGTAAAACGACTGACCCTGCGCCTGACCGCCCCGGAGTATTCCCACCTACAGCGTCTGGCCCAGGTGTCCGGTATGAAGATGGAGCCGCTTATCCGGCAGCTCATTTTGGGCGTGGAGCTGCGCCCTCGGCCCCCGGACGAATATGCGGCACTCCTGCGGGAGTTATCCGCAATCGGAAATAATGTGAACCAAATCGCGTACTGGGCCAACTCCTGCCGGTGCATTTCAGAGAGGGATATCCAGGAGGCCGCTACCCTAGTGAAACAGGCGTGGCGGTTGGTAAAGGAGGCGCTATAGATTAGCATACGATAAAATCATTGCTGTGCGGAGCAGGCTCGACCACTGTGTTGACTATGTGCTGAACCGGGAGAAAACCGACCTTGCCGCCGTGCTGGGCTACATAGGCAATGAGGACAAGAACGTTTCAGAGGACACCATGCTGGAAACCGCGCTGAACTGCTCCCTAAAAACCGCCTATCAGGACATGATGGCAACAAAACAGCGCTGGGGCAAACCGGGCGGCGTTTTGGGCTACCACCTTATCCACAGCTTCGCCCCCGGCGAGGTAACGCCCCGGCAGGCCCATGAACTGGGTGTGGAATTTGCCCGGCGGGTGCTGGGGGATAAATACGAGGCAGTGATTTCCACCCACTTAGACCATGCGCACCTGCATTGCCACATCCTTTTTAACTCCGTGTCTTTTGTGGACGGCCGCAAATACCAGAATACCTTTAAGGACTACTTTGGAGATATCCGGGGTGCGTCCAATGCGGTAAGCCAGGAAAACGGCCTTTCCACTATCGAACCCAAGGGCCGTGGCAGGCAGTACGCCGAGTGGGAGGCCGGGGAATCCGGTAAGCCCACCATCCGGGGGCAGGTTCGGCAGGATATTGACTTTGCTCTGGCCCATGCCTTTACATTCAAATCCTTTTGGGCTGAGCTGGCTCGGATAGGCTATGAGGTCAAACGCGGCCCCAACGTGAAACATACCGCCATCAAGCCCCCTGGCGGCAAGCGGTTCATCCGCCTGGAGGGTTTGGGCGCGGAGTACACAGATGAATCCCTACAAAAACGGCTTACCCAGGGGCGCACGGAGGGGAACAGCCCGCAAACTTTACCTTTGCCAAAAACCCGCCTAAAGTACCGGGTGAAACGGCTGGGCAGGCCCCGCCCCCGCCTGCATGGATTCCGGGCGCTGTACTTCCGCTATATCTATCTTCTCCGGGGTATGCGCCCCAGCAGAA
Organism: Oscillospiraceae bacterium; assembly: GCA_910574935.1. Classification (GTDB taxonomy): domain Bacteria; phylum Bacillota; class Clostridia; order Oscillospirales; family Acutalibacteraceae; genus Acutalibacter; species Acutalibacter intestini. The sequence continues at coordinate 136,288 of CAJTCU010000002.1, read as the reverse complement.
AGCCCCGGCCCTACAGCGTGAAAAAGGAGGTGACGAAACTAAACCGCTATGTAAGGCAATTCCAGCTTTTGCGGGAGAATCACATTGACACGGCGGAGCAGCTTGCAGGGCATACCGGTTCGCTGGACAGTCAAATCACTGTGCTTGTTGCCCGCCGCAAGGAGTTATACCGGCAAAAGCGCCGTGGCGGTGACGTGGAACTGGATATCCAGAATATTAACCGGGAGCTGCGCCCCCTGCGGCGCGACCTGCGCTTATGCAGGCAGATCCAAGAGGACATACCAGTAATTCGGGAGCAATCTCCGCTATTAGTGGACAAGCACCCGGAGAGGAAACAGAAAAAAATCAAACAGAGAAAGCGAGGTCATGAACTATGGATGTAGGCGGTGCAGCCGCCGATGTCGTGGTAAAAGAGGGTGTGGAGCTGACCGGCGAGGCCCTAAAGCTGGCTGGCGCTGGCTTAAAAAATGTAGCCGCCCTGCTGCTGGCTATCAAGCACGAGCACTATAAGCTGGTGGGCAAGACAAATGCCAAGACCCTGGCAAAAGACCCCTCCCCGGCGGTGGTGGCCCCCTTGAAAATCGAGGATAAGGGGAAATTTCAAAAGCTGGCCCGTTCCTTTGGCCTGCTCTACTTTATCCCCCGCAAGAAAGGGGATATCAGCCCCACGCTCAATGTGGTGTCCAATGAGGCCAACGCCGCCAAGCTCAACGCCGTTTTCCAGGCCATGGGCTACCCCCTCCCCGCCAGGGAAAAGCAGGAGGAACCCGCAAAAAAAGCCATCCCCCGCGCTCCACAAGAGCGATCCTTGCCCGGGCGCGGGAATGGCTCGAAACAGACGATGGAGAGATCGACGGATAAGCCGTCCGTAAAAAACAGGCTGGAAGCCCTGCGCGCCGCCAGCGAAGGTATGAAGTCCGGCCCGGTAAAAGCAAAAGAACATATTCGTTAGGAGGTTACATTTTGGCAAATTTAGCAGACATTGTTGCAAGGAAAACACAGAATGACCAGGAATGGAAGGCACAGAGGGAGTCCGAGCGGGAGAATCTGGTGGCTATGCAGGACGCCGGTATTATGGAAATTTCCAGCAATCCCGACGCCTATGCCCGCTACCTTCAGACCCAGGGGGACAACCCCATGTACAGTGTGGGCAATGTGGCCCTGGCTATGGCCCAGGATGCGGAAGTGACCCAGTTTGGCACCAAGGAGCGCTGGCAGACTATGGGCCGCACCGTCCTGGACAGCGAAAAGGGGCGCGGGGTGCAGATATTCGCCCGATCCAGCTTTGGCAAGGGGTACACCATTGCCGAGGCTTACGATATCCGCCAGACCCAGGGCCGGGAGCCGAAACAGGTGCGGCTTGCCGATGGCGGCAAGGAGATGGAAAGCGCCCTGGGCACACTGCTGAACTATTCGGCTGTCCCGGTTGAAGTTGACCAGGGATTGGAAATCCCCGCCTACTATGACAGCCAGGAAATGAAGCTGTACGTTGGGACAGAGTTTTCCGATACGGAATCCTTTGCGGCCATTGCCACGGAGGTAGCTCATTCCCGGTTCCACAACAAGGGGCGCAACCAGTATTACAGCCGGGAGGAGTGCCACCTGGACGCGGAAAGCGTGTCCTGCATCCTCTGCCGCCGGTTTGGGGTAGAGCGGGATATGCCTGAACTGTCCGGCCTAAGAGAGCTTTATAACGGCTGGGGCACAGAGGATATCCGCCAAGCCCTGGATTGCGTGCAGGACATGAGCAAGCAGATCGGCGGCTCTATCCAGCGGGGAATTACACCCCAACAGCACACAAGGGGCAACCGCCAGCCCAACCGGCGGCCCACCCGGTAATCAATAGTTTCTTCTGAATTTTCCCCCATGGGTAGGGTATCCCACCGGTCAGCCCCCGTCAAGGCCGGATTTTTGCGCGCCGCCTGCGGCTGCCCACAAAAATCCGCGAGCCGGCCTTCGCCGGGCCTTGACCGGGACTACCCGCCGGGATCTCTGTAGTCATGGGGAAAATCCAGAACCGTGTGCGGGAGCACCCGGCTTTCATTTTCAGCTTAATCTGTCCCAACTTGGGACGCATTGGAGGTGGCAGGAATCAAAAAATCCTTTCGTGACGCCGCGCCTGTCTGGGCGACGTTCTCCCTTGTGGTGGTATGGCTGGGCGCGCTCGCCGCCGGGGCCTATAACGCCGGGATGAATCTCATTGACTTTATGGGCGCTTTCTCAAAAGCTATGGAGCACCCCTTTTCCTTGAGGTGGACGGCCCAAACCATCCCTTTCATCTTGGGTGCGTTGGCAGTTTACGCCTGCGCCATTTTTATGTACTACTCCACCCGGGAGAACAAGCGCCCCGGCGAGGAACACGGCAGCGCCCGCTGGGGCAGCGTCCGGGAGCTGAACCGCAAATACCGGGACAAAGACCCGGAGAAAAACGTCATTTTGACCCAGCGCCTGCAAATGGGCCTGGACAGCCGCAAGCACCGCCGCAACCTGTTACAGATAATCGTCGGCGGTTCCGGCTCAGGCAAGACCCGCTTTGTGGTGAAGCCCAACCTTTACCTTGCCAACACCAGCTACATTGTTACCGACCCTAAATCTGAGGTGCTGCGTTCTGTGGGTGCTCTGCTGCTCCAAAAAGGCTATACCCTGCGTGTACTTGACCTGATAGACCCGGAGCACTCAGATTGTTATAATCCTTTTCGGTATATCCGTAAGGACTCCGACGTGTTCCGTCTTATCGACAATTTCATCAAGAACACCACCCCAAAAAAGGCCGCCAACTCTGACCCCTTTTGGGAGAAATCCGAAACCGCCCTGGACAGCGCCCTCATGCTCTATCTGCTCCATGAGGCCCCGCCCGAGGAGCAGAACATGGAGATGATTTTGACCATGATAGAGTATGGCAGCGCCAAGGAGGATGACGATGATTTTCAATCCCCCCTTGACCTGCTTTTTGAAGCCCTGGAGGAAGAACAGCCGGAGCATATCGCCGTGCGGCAGTACAAAATTTTCAAGCAAGCCGCCGGCAAGACCGCCAAGTCAATTTTGGTAAGCGCGGCTGTCCGCCTCTCCGCCTTTACCCTCCCGGAGATACAGCGGATCACCAGCCGCGACGATATGGAGCTGGACAAGCTGGGCAGCCGCAAGCAGGCGGTTTTCTGCGTTATTCCGGACAGCAACGATGCCTCCCTCAACTTCCTGGTGGGTATGCTCTATACCCAGGCTTTCCAGGAGTTGTACTATCAGGCTGACCGGAATTATGGCGGTTCTTTGCCTATTCCTGTTCGATTGATGTTCGACGAGTTTGCGAACGTCGCCCTCCCGGACGGCTATGCCCGCTTGCAGGCCACCATGCGCAGCCGCAACATTATGGCTACCATTATCCTGCAAAATATCTCCCAGCTAAAGGGGCTTTTCAAGGACGATTGGGAGGGCATAATCGGCAACGCCGACGCTTTTTGCTACCTCGGCGGCAACGAAAAAAGCACTCACAAATACATTTCCGAACTGCTGGGCAAGGAGACCATCAGCACGTCCACCCACAGCCAGAGCAAGGGCAAAAACGGCTCTTTCAGCAAGAATTTTCAGCAGTCCGGCCGGGAGCTTATGACCCCGGACGAGGTGCGTATGTTGGATAACGCCAAAGCCCTGGTACTGCTCCGGAGCGAACTGCCCGTGCTGGATGATAAATACGACCTTATGAAACACCCCAACCTTTCACTGACTGAGGACGGCGGGGCCGCGCCCTATATCCACTATCCCGCTTCGCCCTATGCGGTGGAAGATTTGAGTTTCACTTTTACCAGCTTAGATGAACTTGAAATTATAGAAGATACGGAGGAATGACAATGAAAAAACATAATCACACACCGAAGCCCGCCCGCTGGTTTATGTCCCTTTGGGCGGCCCTGACCTTAGCCCTTACTGTCCTGGCAGTCTCGGCTTTTGCCACAGGCGGCGACCCGCTGACCATCGTAAACAACCTGTCTAACTTCATCTTTTCCTGCATCCGCGCCATCGGCATTATCATCTTAGGCTGGGGCATTGTGCAGGTGGGTATGTCTGTCCAGTCCCACGACGCCAGCCAGCGCACCCAGGGCTTTCTCTGTCTGTTCGGCGGGCTGCTCATTGCCTTTGCCAAGGAGATTTTGACCTTGATAGGGGTGGTGTAAGGTGAAGAAGAAATGCGTCCCAACTTAGGACAGATTGGAGGCGAGGGCCTATCAGCGATAACTGGGTCGTGCAGAACATACAGAGCGCTTTGGGCACCTGGAACGGCAAGCTGGCCGAGCTCTGGGCGCTTTTGACCCAATCCCCGGAAACTTTCAAAGGCGGGGATATCTGGAACATCATCACCACTTTGGCCGGGGCAATGCAGGGCATAGGGTACGGCCTGCTGGTGCTTTTCTTTGCTATGGGAGTATTCCAATCTGCGGCAGGCTTCAAGGAGATGCAGAGGCCGGAATTTGCCCTGCGCCACTTCATCCGATTCGCCGGGGCCAAGGTTGCCGTGGGCTACTCTATGGATATCATGTCCGCCATCTTCAAGATTTGCGGCGGCGTGGTAAATAACGTCATGAGCAGCATGGGCGGCATGGTCAGCGCCGGGGCCGACCTGCCCACGGAAATTGTGGACGCCATAGAGGGGATAGGGTTCTTTGAATCCATCCCCCTATGGCTTGTGTCCCTGCTCGCCAGCCTGATTATAACGGTGCTGTCCTTCATCCTGATTTTGACCGTGTACAGCCGGTTTTTCCGGCTCTATATGTACACGGCTTTAGCGCCGCTGCCCCTGGCGTCTTTCGCAGGGGAGGGCACGTCCGCAACCGGCAAAGCCTTCATCAAATCCTACATCGGTGTGTGCTCCGAGGGCATCATCATTGTGCTGGCCTGCCTGATATATTCTGCGTTTTTATCCAGCAGCACCCCGGCGGTTGACAGCACATTGCCCGCCGTCACTATGGCTTGGGAGTACCTGGGGCAGCTTGTGTTCAATATGCTGGTGCTGGTGGGGCTGGTGAAAGGCGCTGACCGGCTGGCTAAAGAGATGTTCGGGCTATGAAATATACTGTGATTTATGCTGACCCGCCCTGGAAGTATGAGCAAAAGACTTTCCAGGGCGCCGCTGAAAAGCATTACCCCACTATGAGCATAGACCAGCTTAGCGCCCTGCCTATTCCAGACATTGCCGCCCCGGACTGTGCCCTGTTCCTCTGGTCAACTTTCCCCCAACTGCCGGAGGCATTGCGTCTTATAAAGGCGTGGGGCTTCCACTATAAAACAGTGGCCTTTGTCTGGCTGAAGAAAAACCGCAAGGCTGACAGTTGGTTCTATGGCCTGGGGTTCTGGACGAGAGGAAACGCGGAGATCTGCCTTTTAGCCACCAGAGGCCATCCCAAAAGGCAAGCTGCGAATGTCCACCAGTTTATCATCTCGCCCATAGAACAACACAGCAAAAAGCCGGATATTGTCCGGGAAAAAATTGTTGCCCTTATGGGAGATATCCCCCGTATTGAACTTTTTGCCCGGCAGGTTACGCCTGGCTGGGACGCGTGGGGCAACGAGGTTGAAAGCTCGATTGAATTTAATGCGTCCCAACTTGGGACACAAAAAAGGAGTGGTAATTTATAGAAGTTAAAATCCCCAAAGAAGTCCGCCGCCACAAGGAGACCATCTTTTTCGGCCTGTCCGTCCGCCAGTTTTTGTGCGCGGCCCTGGCCGTGCTGATTGCCGTGGGTATCTACCTGGGGCTGAGCCCTGTTCTCGGCAAGGAGACCGCAAGCTGGCTTTGCATACTCTGCGCGGCCCCGGCAGGTGTGGCAGGCTTTTTTACCTACAACGGCATGACCTTAGAGCAATTCGCCTGGGCCGTTATCAAGTCGGAGATACTCTGCGCCGGGGGCAGGCGGTTTGAATCCCACAACCTCCACTACACCCTCATGGGCCGAAAGGAGTGTGACGATTTTGATTAAATCCCTCATAGCCGCCAATAAGAGCGAAAAAGACACGTTCGCAATCCCCCGCAGCGTCCAGCAGTCTATCCCCATCAAGAAAATCTACAGCGACGGCATTTGGCAGGTGGGCGGCAAGCATAGCCGCACATGGCGTTTTGCCGATGTAAATTATGCCGCTGCGTCAAACGAGGACAGGCGCAGTATTTTTCTGTCCTACAGTGCCGTGCTGAACTCCCTGCCCACGGACGCCACCGCGAAAATCAACATCATCAACCGGCGGCTGAACCCGGTGGACTTCCGCCGTTCCGTCCTAATGAAAGAGCAGGGGAACGAGCTGGACAAGTACCGCGGAGAATACAACGATATCCTGATAGGCAAGGCCGCCGAGAGCAACGACTTAGTGCAGGAGAAATACATCACTCTGTCTATCGCTCAGCGGAAAATCGAGGACAGCCGCGCTTATTTCCGTCGGGTGGATGGAAATTTGAGGAAGAATTTTGGGCGGCTGGACTCCGGCGCACGAGCCATCTCCAACTATGAACGCCTGCGCCTTCTCCACGACTTTTTCCGTCCCGGCGAGGAGCAGTATTTCACCTTCGACCAAGCTGCCGCCATCCGCCACGGCGTGGACTACAAAGACCTGATCTGCCCGGACGGTCTGCAATTCAAGGCCGGGCACTTCGAGATGGGCGGCAAGTTTGGCAGAGTGCTTTTTCTCAAGGAGTACGCCAGCTACATCAAAGATGAAATGATTGCCGACCTCTCCGATTTCGCCCGGAATCTGGTGATTGCTATTGACATCCTGCCCGTCCCCACGGACGAAGCTGTCAAGGAAATCCAACAGCGCATTTTGGGCGTGGAATCGGACATCACCCGCTGGCAGCAGCGCCAGAACTCCAAAAACAATTTTACGGCCAGCGTTCCTTATGAGCTGGAGCAGCTTCGGGCCGAAACGAAAGAATTTCTGGACGATCTCACCGTCCGCGACCAGCGCATGATGTTCGCCGTCGTCACCCTGGCCCACGTTGCCGACACCCTGGAACAGCTTGACGCCGACACCGAAACCCTCCTTGCCATCGGCCGGGAGCACCTTTGCCAGTTCTCCATCCTGCGCTACCAGCAGGAGGACGGCTTGAATACCGTTTTGCCCTATGGCCTGCGCCGGGTGAAGGCCCTGCGTACCCTGACAACGGAGAGCACCGCCGTCCTTATGCCGTTCCGCGCCCAGGAGATACAAGACCCCGGCGGGATGTATTATGGCGTAAATGCTGTCAGCAAGAACCTGTTAATTTGCGACCGCAAGCGCCTGATCTCTCCCCACGGCTTTTATTTGGGCGTGTCTGGTTCTGGTAAATCCATGGCAATGAAATCCACAATAACCAATGTTGCACTCGGTACAAACGATGATATTATTATCATAGATGCCGAGCGCGAATATGGCCCCCTTGTCCGCGCCCTGGGCGGCGAGGTGGTGGAGATATCCCCACACAGCCCGCACCACATTTCACCCCTGGACATGGCAGAGGGGTACGGCGAGGACGAAAACCCGGTGGCCTTGAAATCCGAGGTTATCACCAGTATTCTGGAACAGCAGATGGGCGCGGGACGCATCACCGGCAGCCACAAGTCTATTATAGACCGCTGCACCGCAAATGTCTACCGGCCTTTCCTCAAGAGCAAGGGGAAGCTGCCCGCCCCGCTTTTGACAGACTGGCGCGCCGAAGTATTAAAGCAGACAGAACCCGAAGCCCGGGAAATTGCCCTTGCCGCCGAGCTTATCACTGAGGGCAGCTTGAATGTTTTTGCCCATGAAACCAACGTGAACATGGACAACCGCCTGGTTGCCATCGACCTTTACGAAATGGGCGAAAGCCTTCGGCCCACGGCCTTGGTCGTTACCCTTGAGGCTATCCAGAACCGGGTTGCCGCCAACCGCAGAAAAGGCAAGTATACCTGGGTCTTTATAGACGAAGTGTATTTGTATTTTAAGTATCACTACTCTGCCGAAGTCCTCTACCGCGCCTGGAAGCGCTGGCGCAAATATGGCGCACCCCTGACAGCAGCCACGCAGAACGTCGAGGAATGTTTGCGTTCGGAAACCGCCCGGCTTATGTTCGCCAACTCTGAATTTCTGCTGCTCTTTAACCAGGCCGCCACCGACCGGGCAGAGCTGGCCCAGCTTCTCCACTTGTCCGACACGCAGATGGGTTACATAGAGAACGCCGAGGCCGGACATGGCCTGCTCCGTATGGGCGGGGCGTTGGTGCCTTTCACCAACACCATACCCCGCGACACAGCCCTCTATAAACTTATGACAACCACCCCCGGTGAATCCTAGTGCTGACATTAGGAAGTCTCTTTGATGGCATCGGCGTGTTCCCTCTGGCGGCAAGGCTCAACGGCATAGAGCCTGTTTGGGCCAGCGAAATTATGAAAGCGCCGGTTTCCATCACCAAGCGCCACTTCCCCAACATGGCGCACTTGGGAGATATCACACTGTTAGACGGCGGGAAGATACCTCCCGTTGACATTATTACTTTCGGCTCACCCTGCCAAAATCTCTCACAGATAGGCGACCGGGCAGGGCTTGCCGGTAAGAAATCGAACCTGTTTTTTCAAGCTATCAGGATCATAAACGAAATGAGGGATGCCACTGGAAATATATTTCCAACTTTCGCTGTTTGGGAGAACGTTATGGGAAGCCTTTCATCAGGAAACCGGCTGGATTTTGGAGCCGTGCTCACAGCTTTCGCGGGGCGCCCGGTTCCAATGCCTGCTTCCGGGAAGTGGGCAAACGCCGGCATGGTTAGAGGGGAACAGCCTGATTTGGCCTGGCGGCTTATGGACGCCCAATATTGGGCAAGGCCCCCTCTGGCCCGAAGAAAGCGCGTCTTTCTCCTGGCAGATTTTAGAGGGCGGCGTGCTGCCCCCATACTCTTTAGGCCCCCGGGCGTGCTCACATTTTCTGGAGCTGGCGGCCCGTGTGGGAGTCCCGCCGCCCCCGGAGATAGAGGCCCTTTTCTTGAAACAGGGGGGCACATACCCATCGTCTACCCCTTTCAAATGTACAGAATGAGGGCCGCAGCCGCGAACCAGAACCATGCACAGTTTATAGGCAGCTTTGGTAAGAAGGATGACCCGTTCCCCACCATCCTTGCCAGCCGGAACGCGCCCTTTGCTTTTTGGTACGAGGATGACCCAGTGGGCGGCTGTGTCCGCTATCTGACAGAGCGGGAAACCGAGCGAGCTATGGGCCTGCCTGACGGCTGGACGGAGTTCGGCGCAGCAGGCGAGATGATTAGCCCGGCCCAACGGTATATGGCGCTGGGAAATTCTATTGCCCTGCCATGTGCATTTTACATTATGGAGGGTATCAAAAATTCAGTAAATTAGCGTGGAAATGCGTCCCAAGTTGGGACGCATTTTTGCTTTATCCAGGAGGTGCATTTTATCCGAATCATACGAGAAAAAGACCCGTCTATGGCAATCAAGGCAAGTGCCCCTGTTAAGAAAAAGCAGGGCGAAAGCGTCCTGCCAAAGCAGCGGGCGCTGAAACTTGCCAAAGACCAGTTTACAAAGAAAATCCGTGAATCTGCCCAGCCAAACGATGTGGGAAACCAGGACAGGTCTGCCGGTAATTTTGCCGTTGACAGCACCCAGCAGGTTGCTCAGTTTGTAAGCGAAAAAGCCGTGAATGGCGGTATGCAGAAAGCGAAAATCTCCATTCAGCAGCGGCAGAATTTCATCAAGGAGCGCAAGGCCCAGGCTGCGGAGAAAAAGGCCCAGGTGGTGGAGGCTGTTCATAAGAAGCAGGATATTAGCGGGGTTGGATCGTCCCATGGTGCACAATCTTTCCCCGCTGAAAATAGGGCAGGAATTTATCGTGGTGAACCTCATGTGCGCACAGGTATAGACCCTGCCCCAACCACCGCTCTGCCGAAGTATGCCGCCCTTGACCCGGTACAACGGTCAACATCCGAACCCGATTTTTTGCAGGTTACTTCCCCTGTGCGAAAATCAAAACCATTCACCCATCGCCCTATAGCCACAAACAGTGATCCACACAAAAATCAATCAATCCATCGATCCGTCCAGCCGCCCACCGGGGAGGCTGGACGTTCCTCTATCAAGGAGCACCATCCCGGCGCTTTTGCCCCTAAAGAAAAGCCGGTTCGCGGCCTCTCCGCTATCAAATCCCGCCGCGCCGAGGAAACCGTGAAAAATTTGACTGATCCTATAAAAGCAGATAAAATTAGCACTGGTAAAGCAATGGCTTTCCCGAAATCAGGCAATTCTATGAAACCCGGAAAAGGCACAGTACCGCTCCGTTCAGCGGGCAAGGCCCTGATGGAGCGTGCCACCCGGAAGATGAAGCTCCACAGCCAAAAGCAGCTTGCCCAAAAAGCAGGTAAAACGGCTAAAGCCACAGGAGCTGCCACGAAAAAAGCCGTTGTCGTTACTGTTCGGGCTGCACGCGCTCTTATAAGTGCTCTCGCCGGGCTTGTGGGCGGGACAGGCGTTTTCGTCCTCCTGGCCGTGGTGCTGCTGGGCGGTGCGCTGTCCGCGTTCGGCAGTTCCCCCGGCACAGGCGTTTACACGCCGGTCAGCGCGGAGGTTGAAGCCTTCGACCCCATTATCCGCATTTACGCTACCCAGCACGGGATCCCGGAATATGTGGACTTGATAAAGGCCGTGATGATGCAGGAATCCGGCGGCAATGTGGAACTGGTAGGCGGTGACGTTATGCAATGCGCCGAGGGCATGGGCCTGCCCGTGGGTACGCCGGTTGACCCGGAGCGCTCCATTGATTTCGGGACAAGCATTATCGCCAACAACCTACAGCTTGCGGGCGCCACCGGCCCCGGAGATATCCCCCATATAAGCCTTGCCTTGCAGGGTTACAACTTCGGCAACGGTTACATATCCTGGGCGCTGGCACGGGGCGGGTACTCAAAAGAAAACGCCAAGGAATTTTCTGTCTGGCAGGCGGGAATCCATGGGTGGAGTGGGTACGGTGATATCGACTATGTAGACCACGTCCTGCGTTACTATCCTCTGGCGGCGAACCCTCTGGGCGGGGCCAGCGCCATAGCCGAGGGCCGGTTTGCTTTTCCGTTCCCGGGGCATACCTGGGACACCTATCCGGGCCATAATGGGATTGATATTTCCTTTGCAAATTGTTATGGTGAGCCGGTCTATGCCTGTGCTCCCGGCACTGTCCGCTATATCCAAGATGGGTGGACGCCTGCCCATGGGGTAAGCAATATGTGGTCTTTTGGCAACTGCGTGGTGGTAGACCATGCGGACGGGTGGCAGTCTGTGTATGCCCATCTCTCCAGGCTGGCGGTAGCTCCTGGTACGCCTATACGGCAGGGACAGCTTGTGGGGTACATTGGCAGCACCGGCAATTCTACCGGGCCGCACCTGCACTTGGCGTTGTACTATCATGGAAGCCCTGGCGAGAATGGCATGAACTATGCAGAAATGGCTTGGCCGCAGTATAGGGGGGTAGGGAATGTGGCCTGAGCTGGGCAATACCATTAAGTTTAGCCTAGCAAACATAATCCGTTCTGCATCCACAGCACCGTAATCATAATTGATTTTTACTATAGCACAAATGGCTCATAAATATAAACAAGCCGGCTGCCTTTCCCACTTCTTTAGAAACTCTTTAGAAATCCCCTCCCACCCCGTAAAAATGCCGAAACATTTCCTTGTTATAATAGTCACAAAGGAGGAATGACTTATGTACCATATCCTCGTGGTAGAGGATGACCAGGAAATCAATCGTCTGCTATGCCGCTTACTGGAACAAAACAATTATTGCCCTATCCCAGCCCTCAACGGTTTGGAGGCGCTTCAAACCTTAGAGCAAGAGACTGTTGACCTGATACTATTGGACTTGATGCTCCCCGGCCTCCATGGTGAGCAGCTTCTGGCAGAAATGCGCAGAGCGAGCACCGTGCCTGTCATCATCGTTTCCGCCAAGACCAACATGGAGGGTAAGGTGGAACTGCTCCGGCAGGGTGCGGATGACTACATCACCAAGCCCTTTCACACAGGAGAGGTACTGGCCCGTATCCAGGCCTGTCTGCGCCGGGCGCTTAGGGATAATGCCCCGCCTGCCGTTCTGCATACCCATGGCCTGACTTTAGACACCTGTGCTAAAGCGGCCAGCGTGGAGGGCCATACCGTCCCCCTCACTGCCAAAGAGTATAAGCTGTTGGAAATCTTGGCGCTAAATCCCCATATGACTTTTTCCAAGCGCCAGCTTTTTGAAGCCGCTTGGCACGAGCCGTACTTAAATGGGGACGCACTCAATACGCACATTAGCAACCTGAGAAAAAAGCTGAAAGCCAAAGGGGCTGACTGCATCGAGACGATATTCGGTATCGGCTACAAGCTGCGGGAGGAGGAACACCATGGCAACGGTATTTGAGGCCCAGGCCCTCACCAAATGTTACCGGCGGCGTACGGTGCTGGATAACCTGCATCTTTCCATCCCCCAGGGGAGCGTCTATGGCCTGGTAGGGGAAAATGGTGCGGGGAAAACCACCCTTATCCGCTTGATGGCCGGGCTGGATTTCCCCACCTCCGGTGGCTTCTCCCTTTTCGAGAAAGCGGAAAATCAAGTGGAACAACGCCAGCGTATGGGCTTTCTCATCGAAAGCCCGGCCTTATACCCGGATATGACCGCCCGGCAAAACCTGGAGCTGGTGCGTATCCAAAGGGGCATACCAGAAAAGAACCAGGTGGATGAACTGTTAGAGCGTCTGTCCCTGCAGGACACGGGCCGCCAGCGAGTAAAAAACTTCTCTTTGGGGATGCGCCAGCGGTTGGGCATTGCTGTGGCGCTGTTAAGTGAGCCGGAATTCCTGGTACTGGACGAGCCCATCAACGGCCTGGATCCCACAGGTATTTTGGAGATACGCAGGCTGCTGCAGGAGTTGAACCAGCAAAAGGGCACCACTATTCTGATTTCCAGCCACATCCTGCCGGAACTGGAGAGCTTGGCCACCCGGTATGGGTTCCTGCATCATGGGCGGCTGGTTCAGGACATCTCCGCCGGGGAACTGGGAGAACGCTGCCGTCAGTACATCCTTCTTCGCGTACCTGACCCGGAGCGGGCGGCGGCCATGCTGGAATCGGAACTGCATACGGCGAAATTTGCTGTGTATCCTGACCGTTCCTTGCACATTTACGACCTTATGGGGCGCACCGTGGAGATCAGCGCCTGCTTGGCCCATCATCAAATCCCCGTCCAGGAATTGACCACCAAAGGCGATGACCTGGAAACCTATTTCCAGCGGTTGATAGGAGGTGGAGCAGAGTGAAAGCAATATGCTACCGGTTTTTCCATAGCCCTGGGGTGGGCGTGTTCTTTCTGCTTTATGGGGTGGTAAGCTGCCTTTCCCTCATCAGCGGCTTTTCCTCTCCGGGGGAGCTGTTTGTCCAGAATTTGGGGGATATGGGCCCGCCCGGTTTGGGGCTGTCCGTATTTTCAGCGGTATACATGGGGGCGGCATTTAGCCGTCGCACTTTCCAAAGCCAAATTGCCCATGGAGCGTCCCGGATAAAGCTGCTGAGAAATCACTTTCTGCTGTTAACACTGGTGTTCCTGTTCCTGGCCTATCTTAACGCCGGGCTGCCTGCCCTGCTTTGGGCTATCCGGCGGGGCGGTATGGGCGGTGCGTATCCAATGGAATATTTGCTGCGCCTGTGCCTGCCCGCTACCCTGCTTACAACAGCCAGGGGCGTGGGGCTGCTGATATTCCCTTTCCTGTTCCGGGACTCGGTCAAGACCCTGATGATATCACTTGTGTACACCCTGCTGGTATCCGTGCTGACCCAAAGCGACCGGCATACCTTTCCATACAGCTTCTACGGTCCGGCATCTTTCCCACTGTGGGCAGATATTGCCGTAGCCATTTTGTCCCTGGGCATACTGGCCCTAACCTTCGGCCTGCTGGCACTATACTTCCGCCGGACGGCTTTGAGGTGACGCTATGCGGATACTTCTTACAGAATTGCGCCGGGTACTTTCTCAGCGTTTTACACTCCTGTGCATTTTGGGAGGGGCGGCCCTTGGCGCGCTTTTCCCTTGCACAAACCTACGAAACCCAGACCGCACGATAGAACAGCTTTTTGGCACTCCGGGGATTATATACGGCCTGTTCCTTGTCATGGCAATGATGGTAGTCCCCTTAGGCAGAGATTTTACTCAGAGGACTTTCCAGCAAAAAATCGCCCAGGGCGGCAGGCGTGTCCCTTTGGTGCTGGCTACCTTTTCTGTTTCCTTGTTGGGTGCTGCAGGCGGAGCGCTGGTTTTCCCTGTCAGCGCCGTCCTGTTCACCCGGATTTACAGCGGGTGGCAGACTAAACATGGTCAAAACTTAGGTTATCTGCTGGCAGACAATCGCTTCCACACCTGTCTGCTGGCCTATGGCGCGGGTTTGCTGGCAGCAGGGACAGTGTGTTTTCTCATTACGGCCTTATGCCGGGACTTGGTAAAATCATTGGGTATCTCCACAGGATATGTGGTTTTGCTGGTAATGCTTTCCCAAAAAGCCTTGGACGGGGAAAACCTGGCCGTCTTTCGCAACTTTTTCAAGTGGACACCCGTGTACCAACTGCTTGCGGGCATCCGGCAAGTGCTTATCACCTCGGCGGATATGCAGTTTTTGCTGGTTATCTCCGGACTGACCTTACTGGTGACAGGAGCAGCATCTTGTGTGGCGCTGTTCCATGCTAAGCTGAAATAGGAGGGCGGAATGATACTCTTTTTGTGCATTTCCTTGCTGGCAGTGTGCCTTGTCTTTTTGTCCTACTGCTGGGAGATAAACAGCCTGTGCCGCCAGCTTCATGCGTATAATCAGGGCCAGCGCCGTGCCAAGCTGTCCAACCGCGGGCTGTTCCCTGGTATGGGAAAGCTGGCAGGAGAAATCAACCAGGGACTTAGAGCGAGTGAAAAACTGCGGGAGGATGCCGCCTGCCAGGAAAAACGATTGCGGGAGTCCATAGGTAGCTTGGGCCATGACCTGCGCACTCCCCTGACTGTCCTCCAAGGCTATAGCGAACTGCTGGAGAGCAATCCGGAACACCAACAGGAATATCTTTTCGCCATGCGGCAAAAGTGCGCCCAGTTAACCGAAACCATCGACCAGTTTACCCAATGGCACAAGGCTGAAAACCCGGAGACTCCTCTCCATATAGAGAGACTTGATTTGGCCGAGCTGCTGGCTGTCTGCTTGATGGAGCAAGCACACCTGTTCTGTAACGCTGGGGTGGAGCCGGAGGTGGAACTGCCGGAGCAGCCAGTATATATATATTCTGATAAAGGAGCCTGTCGGAGAATATTGGAAAATCTGTTGACCAACGCCCACCGCCACACCACGGGGCAGGTATATATCAAGCTGGACCCTCCGGGAGAATCCGTACACCTTGTAGTTGCTAATCAAGCAGAGGGGCTGAAGCCGGAGGAAGTGCCCCTGCTTTTCCAGCGCTTTTATCAGTATGATTCTGCCAGGAGCAAAGGCGGCAGTGGACTGGGGTTGGCGATTGTTAAGGCATTGACGGAAAGGCTGGGGGCCGGGCTTGATGCTGGGGTGGAGCGAGGATGGTTTTGGGTACAGATCAGGTTATAGGCGGCGGACGTTTAGGGGTTTTCCTCAAAGCGGTATAAGTAAACTCTTGTACAAAGAATAACTTTTATGCGATTGGGTACCTTTATACAAAAAGATTTCGTGAAAGTGGCTAATCCACAAAAGCAACCATTCTAATCAAGGAGCCCCAAAGCGTATCAAAGAGTATGCTTTGGGGCTTTTCTTTTCTGATATCCCTAAATTCAAGCGCGATAGCCCTCGCTGAAGCCAGGATAGCTCGCTAGCTTTCTTCAGATGAATTTCGATAAAGCACTGCAATTTCTTGAATGTTCGATTCCACCGTTCGGTTCGTGCAGGAAAACAAAGAGTCAAAGGATATTCCTAAAAACCGCACCAATATAGAAAGAATTTCATAAGACGGATTCATCTTTCCTCTTTCAATTTTAGATATCGTTCTTACGGCAATCCCAGAGATATCTGAAAGAGCTTGTTGGATCATGTCGCGGTTTTCCCGCGATATCTTTATATGGCGGCCTAACTTGACCAAAATGTCCTCTGGCACTATGTTCACCTCAACCATATTCTATCGGTCAGGCCGCGTATTATACAGAACCTAATCGTGCCAGATAACTGGAATTATAATTCTATATAACTCAGAGAGTCCAAAACTTGTCAAAAAAACGACAGCTTTTTGGATTGCTCACCCGTGTTCAAAAGACATAACTGCCATTTGAGGAGGCAATTATGTCTTTTTCTTCTAACTGGCTAAGACTAACAGGGTATCGTTTCACAAATAAACATGTAAAATTTCTCGGAACACAATTGTTTCAATTATAGTATTATCGTTCCATAATTCATGCACTAATAAGCGTATACACAGTAAAAAGGCAGGGTTTCCTATAGAGGCACCCTGTTTTTTTCATAAACTCAAGAAACTTTCCCTCTGCGCCAGCTACTGGCCCAGAGGTCCTCCATTTCATTTTCTGCTTTTCATCAGAAGAAAAGAATGAAATGGAGAGATCAAAATGTTTGACCGTAAAAGCGATTACGCCCTAAACAAGACCGACTCCGACGCCATCGTGTTCAAGACGGCAACCGGGGCCTACATACGCCTGCATAGGGAAGATTTTTCCTCCGAGGAAGAATTTGACCGATGGAAAGGCTGGTCTGACGAGGATTATAGGGTTGTGGATATCCAAAACAACACCTATAAAAAGCAAACTGTAAGCCTCGAGGGAGTCTCCGAGCAGAAAGGAGATTTATCCCCGGAGCAGCTTTTAATCGAGCAGTATGACTAACTGGACAGAGAACAGTTTTGCCGCCTGCTTTTGGAGGGGATAAACACCTGCCTGTCTGAACCTCAGCGAAGGAGGCTTTTGAAGTATTACTTTGAGGGACAGAGTGAGGTAGAAATTGCGGCGGCAGAAAAGGTTTCCCAATCTAAAATTGCGGAAAGCATATGGCGTGCCAAAGAAAATTTGAAAAAATTTTTCAAAAAGACCGTAAAGTTTGCCGTTTTTTTGACGGTAGGTGAGGGACATATCTCCAAGCCTGCTGTTTGCAGGGGTAATGCGTCCCAACTTGGGACGCATTACTTTTTGTCCCCACGAACATTGAAAATTGAATAAGGCAAAACAGATACATTCCCTGTGCGGGGAGCCATGCAGCTTGGCGCGCGATGATACCTTTGTGGAGCGATAAAGCCAGACGGCAGGCCACATTCAGCAAAGTGACAGGCCATAATCCGCACCAGGGGGATAATGATACTTGCGCCGGCTGTCCGTCACGGGACAGGGCGCCCCGCCACAAGCATGGGGGGAGGATGAAAAAACTATGGAGCGGCTGCTGACCGCCGTCTGTATAAGCCTATTTTTATCCAGGAGTTGATATTAAATGGATAAATCCAAAGATAGGATCTGTGAAGTCGTCGTGATTGACGGCTGCAAAGTTATCATGAAGTTTACGCAGACTCCCAAACCGAAAGTGATGGATAGGGTAAAGGACACCCTTTTCCATAGTGAATACGAACAGCAAAACACACAAGAAATTTGCAATATTTTGTGATATATGATACAATAATGGTGTAAGGATGTACCTTGAAAACAGAATACTGGGGCATACACCATTCCTAAAAAAATTGCGAAAGGTGTGTGCTGAATGAATCAGAAACGAGTATATTGTTTATACCGAGTATCAACCGTCGGGCAGGTGGAACAAGATGATATCCCCATGCAGAGGCAGTATTGCCGGGAGTTCATCGAACAAAACCCGGAGTGGGTTTTGGCAAATGAGCTTTACGAAAAAGGTATTTCCGGCTTCAAGGTCTCCGCGAAAGAGCGTGACGCTATCCAGGAAATGCAGCGGGATGCAGTGCAAGGCAAGTTTGAAATTCTGCTGGTCTATATGTTTGACCGCCTGGGCCGCAAGGACGATGAAACGCCATTTGTGGTGGAATGGTTCGTCCAGAACGGCATAGAGGTTTGGAGTGCCGTGGAGGGCCAGCAGCGGTTTGACAACCATGTGGACAAGCTCTTAAACTATATCCGCTACTGGCAGGCGTCCGGCGAAAGCGTCAAGACCTCTGTGCGTACCAAGACCCGCTTGGAACAGCTTACACAGGAAGGCTGCTTTACCGGCGGCAGTGTGCCATATGGATATAAGCTGGAAAAGCGTGGCCGTATCAACAAGAAAAACCGGGAGGTTTGCGATGTGGTGATAGACGAGGACGCCGCACAAATTATCCGCCTGATTTTTCACAAGTATGTATGCGATGGTTACGGTTCCCAGCGGCTGTGTCGGTACTTGTCAGAAATCGGCATACGCAAGCCGAACGGCAAAAATATCCCTACAACCTCTATCAATCGTATCATCAAAAACCCCATGTACATGGGAGTGATACACAACGGCGAGGCCCGCTCGGAGCCTATCCCAGAATTACAAATCATCGACCCCAAGACCTTTCAACGAGCCCAAGAGCTGATGAAAGGCCGGGCTACCAAGCACAGCGACGTACCGCTGAATATGAGCGGGCACTCGCTTTTGGTGGGGAATGTGTTTTGCGGACATTGCAAGCACCCGCTGACCCTTACCACAAACGGACACAAATATGTCAACCGTTTTGGAGAAGTCACGCGAGAGATGAGGTTCCGTTATACCTGCACCTACAACTCCCGGCATCCCGGCGAGTGCGGGGGACAGTCCGGCTATGGCCTGACAAAACTGGACGGTATTATGGATAGAATCATCCGCTACCAGTTAGGCAAGGTAAAGGCCGCGTCAGCAGACAAAATCATAGCCGAGGGCCACGAAAAGGCAATCGAACTTGCCCGGGCGCGGTGCAACATTGCCAGCAAACAAATCGACGAGAAACAGCGAGAACTGGCCGACTATGAAGCCGAAACCATCAAGGTTATCCGGGGCCAAAGTAAGCTGAGTATAGAGCTGCTCAATGACCTTGTTGCGAAAGCCAAAGAAGAAATAGTCAGTCTGACGGCTTCTCTTGCAGACGCACAGGAAGAACTTGAAAAGTGTCTGGCCGGGGCAGAGGCCCAAAAACAAGAGTACGCCCAACTGGAAACCTGGGCCGACATTTACGCCCGGTGTACTTTCGAGGCCAGGAAAATGATTGTTTCGCAGTTTGTGAAGTCCGTGTACGTTTACAAGGACTACACGTTGGAGGTTGAATTTAATGTCGCCTTTGAAGATTTCCAGAACCTTGTGGCCGAGTGCGATGGCCTCCGCCAGACCGAGCCGGATATCTATGTCACCCCCGTCACAAAAGAAAACAGACCTGCTTAAAAGCAAGTATGCTTTAGCAAGTCTGTTTAGTGGTGGACCCGAAGGGGATCGAACCCTCGACCTCCGCGTTGCGAACGCGGCGCTCTCCCAGCTGAGCCACGAGCCCTCAAAAATATTAAACTATTATAAGCGAGGTGATTGTTTGGTGTAGTCTTTCTCTCTTTTATTTTTTATTAAATAAAGGGGGAGAGAAAAGATGAAAGAAATGTTTAAGAAAAAGAAATGGTGCGATTCGGGGGCTGACTTTGTCAGCCAAACCGCCGACATTGCACGGAGTGCGATGGAGGCGGCGAAAATTTACGACTTCGTACTTTACCTATTTCAACATCAATCAAAAATTGAGGTTGCGAACCGAGTGGCGACCACATGAGATACATCTCTAAAAATGGGTCATATAACCGTACCGGGTGGGCTCCCAGTTGAGCTACGGGCCCAAATAGTAAAGTATAATAAAAGTGATTCCTTAATAATGAACTGCATTGCCAGCTATCTAAGATAACAAACTAATCACTTCAAGATCTACCTTCTAAAAACAGGTCATAAAACCATCATGACCTGTGCTCCAAAGCTTAAAACTAAGAATCTCAATTTAAGGAAATAGAAGAATGAACCTGCTCATTTCAGAACGGTATTATTTTACCACAAAAAGAACAGCTTGTAAAGTCCCAATTTCAATTTTTTCTATTTTATTTGATTTTTATACATATATACAAATTATAATTGTATATGCAAATGTGAAAATTATAAACAATATTTATGTCGGGAACAAAAATCGTACGAACTTAGCTTAAAAACGGATTGCATATCCAACCGTAATCTGGTAAAATAAAGTTTAGCAAGTATAGGGCCTCCTATATTCCCACTGGAGTAAAATCTTCATTTGTTGAGTGAGAGTGGTGAACTGCTCCTGAATATTTAAAAATGCGTTTTATTCTATCTGAAAAATTTGGGTGTTGCTTATTATCCGGGCTGCTGGATTGAAGTAGCTATGAAAAATTTAGAAAAGAGGTTATTTATATGAAATGTAAAAGAGTTGCGGCACCTGTCTTGCTTGTTTTCTTGCTTATCAGTTTGCTGATTTCTGGCTGCTCTGCCAGAGAGAGTGGTTCCTTTACTGCCGACACACTAGATGGTGGTACGTTTAGCCAAAAAGACATTGAAGCAAAGGATTTGACGCTTATTAACTTTTGGGGAACTTACTGCGCCCCATGCATTGCGGAAATGCCGGACCTCGCCGCGTTCGAAAAAGCCCTGCCAGAGAACGTGCAGCTTATTACCATCTGTGTTGATGGAGAAAAGAATGAAGATAATGCAAGGGAATTATTGCAATGGGCCGAGTATGAGGGGATCACCTTAGTTAGCGGGAATGATAGTTTTAAAGCGCTATTAAAAGAAGTCCAGGGCGTACCCACCACTATTTTTCTGGATTCAACGGGAGGTCAGGTATGCGACCCGATCGTTGGAGGCGGATTCCAGGACTTTGAAGGCGTTTTTCTTAAGGCTGTGAATAAAGCGCTAAAAGCCAGTGGAAAGGCGGAAATTAGCCTTGAAAAGTAAGCGGATTTTGGCCGCGCGATATGGTCTTTTAGCTATAGCGCTAATATTTATCGCCATTGGCTTGCTGGGTAGAGAGCAAGTAGAAGTGCTGCAAAAGGCGGTGATGATATGCCTAGAGTGCATTGGAATCGGTTGAAAAAGGGGAAGATGGGCTTTCAGCGAAAGGTCCAGCTAGCTGCCGCTGTGTTAGTAAACGGCTACCTGCTGGGCTTTGCAAAGGGAAAAATTTTTACTGGCAGTACAAAGGCGCTTTGTGTGCCAGTGCTGAACTGCTATTCCTGTCCCGGTGCGCTGGGAGCTTGTCCCATTGGGGCATTACAGGCGGCTTTGGGCGGTGGCAATCACCACTTTCCATTTTACGTATTAGGTTTGCTGATGTTATTCGGCGTGGTGCTGGGACGCCTAGTATGCGGGCTCCTGTGCCCTTTTGGGCTGGTGCAGGATCTGCTGTACAAAATACCAGTGCCCAAGTGGAAGGTGCCGAAAAAAGTAGACCGGCCAGCTCGTTGGCTTAAGTACATCATTCTGCTGGTAATGGTAATTCTGCTTCCAGCTTTTGCTATTACGGATATAGGGGTCACCTCACCTTATTTTTGCAAATATCTATGTCCCGCTGGGACTCTTGAGGGCGGTATTCCGCTGCTGCTGGCTAATCCCTCCTTACGGGCGGTCGTAGGTGTGCTTTTTAGCTGGAAAGTACTGGTTCTTGTATTCATCCTAGCGGCATGCATGTTTATTCAGCGCCCTTTTTGCCGTTATCTCTGCCCACTGGGCGCTTTCTATTCCCTCTTTAACCGCTTCGGCTTCTATCAGATGCAGCTTGATAAAAATAAATGTGTGGGTTGTCAAAAGTGCCAGCGTGCTTGCCCTATGGCGGTAGAGGTTACAAAAAATATCAATAGCCCAGAGTGTATCCGCTGCGGAAAGTGTAAAGAAATTTGTCCTACAAAGGCAATTACCTCTGGCTTTGTAGGGAAAGAAAAGAGCACAAGCAGCTTGAAATCAGAAAAAGCAGAGTGAGGGAAGAAGGAGACTGCCGCTTATTTTGCAGCTTATTGTAGACAATCCGTCCTTTTTGTGCTATAATAAAGAAACCGCAAATGATTAAACAAAGAGAATTTGCAGGCTTCTATCATAATGTCTTTCATATAACGAAAGGAAAGTGACCGGGTATGACCATTCTTCCTCAAGATTATTCTCCCGCGTTAGGCCTTTATGACACCCAAAAGGCGATAGGACTTATCAAAAATATTTTTCAGGTAAAGCTGTGTGCGGCCCTTCATCTGAAACGTGTAACAGCGCCGCTGTTTGTGGACCCCGCTACCGGCCTGAACGACGACCTAAATGGAGTGGAGCGCCCAGTAGGCTTTGATATTCCCGCTGTGAATGGAAACGGCCAGGTGGTGCATTCTTTGGCTAAGTGGAAGCGTCTGGCCCTGCATGACTATGACTTTTTTGTGGGAAATGGCTTAGTGGCCGATATGAACGCCATCCGTCGGGATGAAGAACTGGATAATCTCCATTCAATTTATGTGGACCAGTGGGACTGGGAAAAGGTTATTTGCAAAGAGGAACGTACTTTGCGGTTTTTGCAAGAGACAGTCCGAAAAATTGTAAGTGCTATCTGCGGTACTTTAGACGAGCTGCAATGGCAGTTCTCTGATCTTGCAATTTCCCTCTGTCGGGATGTGACCTTTATCACTGCGCAGGAACTGGAAGATTTATGGCCCGGTTTGTCGCCGAAAGAAAGAGAAAATGCCTTTACAAAAGAACATAAAACTGTATTTATTCAGCAAATTGGCGGAAAGCTGAAGAGCGGTAAGCCTCACGACGGCCGCGCTCCGGACTATGACGATTGGTCCTTGAATGGCGACCTGCTATTTTGGCATGAACCGCTGGGGCTTGCGCTGGAGATCAGCAGTATGGGGATTCGCGTGGACCCTGAGTCCCTGGACCGGCAGCTTAGGGAGACCGGCTGCGATGCCCGGCGGACGCTGCCCTTCCACAAGATGTTGCTTCATGGAGAGCTGCCCCTTACCATCGGCGGGGGCATTGGCCAAAGCCGCCTGTGCATGCTGCTGCTGGGCAAGGCCCACATCGGCGAGGTCCAGGCCTCCCTGTGGGACCAGGAGACCAGGGCCGCCTGCAAGGCTGCGGGCATTGTGCTGCTGTAAATCATAAAAAGAGCCCCCTCGGCGGTGAGGGGGCTCTTTTTTCTAGCCGTGCGTTATGGCGTTTTGAGAGTAGGGAAGCAGCTCTTTGCCGCCTTCTGCCGAGCATATTTCCATGATGACCGGCGGATCATCCTGGTCCAGGGTCAACTCCAAGGCCAGGGCCAGGCGGTCTAAGCCGCGGGGCAGCACCGTTACGCCGTAACAAGGGGCGAAGCCGGCCTCGTGATTGAGAAAGATCGCTCCCACAGTGGAGAGTTTGTATAGCTCATCCTGGCCGTCATAGAAAGCCATAGAAATGTCAAACTGATAAAAATTATTATCACCGAACAGTTTGTTGAAAAAGCTGCCCTTCGTACCGGAAGAAGCGGCGGCCCAGCCCTCTATGGCCTCGGCGGGCTTTACCTCTAAAGTTCCCTCTGGGTTACCCATGATAAGCTTGTACCGGGGGACCTTCAGCCGGACGCTGGCCTTGTAGTCCCGGCCGTTGACGGCCAGGACGCAGTCGTACTTTCGGGTGGAGGGGGTGAAGAGGTAGAGGGCGGAGGCGGCTAACGCCAGGCAAAGAACAATGATTAGCAGAGAAATTTTCTTTTTCATCTATATTCCCCTTAAAACAGGTGTACTTTTCTAGGTGCTTTTTAAAGAGCCCTCTCGCCGGTGAGGGGGCTCTTTGGGATCACAGGCATAATGTGGATTTATTTACACAGGTTCTGTTTCAAGATAGATTCTAGCGTACACATTGTTACTCATTTGATAATGGCTAAAGCGTGTACGGATAGAGGAAGGGGTGGTCGTGGAAACAGGAGGGACTTGATAGTCTAAATACTGGCGCTCAGTGGCATTTCTTCTATGACAAAGTGAAGTGCCATTTGGATGTGAAAAACCGAGATTAATCAGATCGGTGTTTTCATAATTCGTGCCATATATTCTTATCCATCTGTACCCATAGGTAGGAATGGCCTGTCCGATAGGGGAAACTGTAACGCCGTTTCTAGCAGGAGGAATATTTAATCTCCCGTATAGAATTCTTGTAATGGATTGCGGAGAAATCCCCTCATTATCTACAGGAATTTCGTTAGAAATGGGTTCTACTGGCAAATCCCAGCCAGGGAACAAATCGCTAAATGCTGGAAGTAGTTCAGATTCACCTGTGGTAGGGTCAACACAGTAAACGGTATAGCCGTCTGCGGCCCAGTCCTGGCGGTAAATCAATTCATTTCGAGCAGTGATAATTTTGTCTTTTAAACTTTGCACAGCCTTATCTTGATTGAGATAAGCATAGTACCGTTTTTCAGCTTGGGTTTTAGGAAGAATGGCCTCCTTAGCTGATTCTAGAATAGCACGTTCTTCTGGTCCAGGGTTAACCCAATCAGCAGGGAAAAGGTCATGAAAAGCTGGAAGAGCCACTGCTGTGCCCTCTGGGTCGTCGATAGAGCCATAAGAGGCCCCGCCGCAATATCTCTCATCATACCAATCCGTGCTCCAAATAAAGCTGTTTCTGGCAGAGAGAATCTTTGCTTTCAGCTCATTCACAGCGGTGTCTATGTCCATGTGGGCATATTCCTGAATTTCGGCCTCTGTCATGCCCACAGCGGCCTGAGTCGCGTATTCCGGTACAGTTTCTGTTTCGGAAAGCAAGGGCGCTGGCGCTGCAAAAGCCGGCGCGGCACATGACGCAGCAAAGGTTAGGGCAAGCATCATTGAAACCAATTTCTTCATGAAAATTTCTCCTTTCCACTATGCCTATGATCTTAAGTTGATTATATAACAAATAGGGAGAAAAATCAATTCTAAAAAGGAAATATAATTAATAAAAGCTTCTAGTTTTATCTAGGCGGTTCCAAATAAAAGGACTTTAAGTATTTTTATCCTGGAACATAAATCATCATCTCTATCACAAAGCACCTGTGGAGTTGGTGGATATTAAGTGTGGACAACAGCAGGCATCATGCTGCTGTAGGTCCTGTGAAAAGAGCCCCCTCACCGGTGAGGGGGCTCTTCCTTAATTACATGCGCTGTGCAGTAAACACAGTTGGTGCTTGACAAAGCTGAAATTCAACTAAACTATATCAGACGCTGCCGTGCCGCCTCATACAGCAGTACCGTCCCCGCGCAAGCTACATTGAAGGAACTGGCCGAGCTCTTCTCCGCCATGGGGATGGTGCACAGATGGTCGCAGCTCTGCTTATAGGCGTAGCTCAGGCCGTCGGTCTCGTTGCCCAGCATCAACAGCAGTGGGCCTGTTAGGTTGGCCTGATAGAAGGGATGTTCCCTGTGGGCCGTGGTACCGATGGTAGCGAACCCCGGGCAGGACTCCCGCATTTGGGCGATAAAAGCCATTACATCGGCGTTCTCTGCCTGCACCGCCGGGACCCGGAAAAAGGAGCCCATGGTAGCCGAGACTACATCCGGGTCGTACAGGTCCACGCCGTGGCCGGTGAGGATGAGCCCGTCTGCCCCAAAGCCGTCCATGGAGCGCAGCAGAGTGCCAAGGTTTCCCCGGTTGGAGGGGCGGTCAAACAGCACCCACAGGGGATTGGGCCGGGTGGGCTTGAACAGGCTCAAGTCGGCGGGACGCATCTTCACCACCGCCATCAGCTCCGAGCTGTCCTCCTTACTGCTAAGCTGGTCCAGCAGGGGCCCACTTAGCCGGAAATTCTGCTGGGTGGGCACACGGGCCAGCATGTCTTTTGCCCACCCAGAGAGCTGCCGGTCCCAAGCGTAGAGAAAGGAGGCAACTTGCCAGCCATTTTCTACCGCCTGGTTCAGGTTCCGTACCCCTTCCACAAAGAATTCGCCGTATCGGTGGCGCTTGTTACGATTGGTCTTGAGGACTTGAAATTTCTGAAAATCCGCGTCCTGGCTAAAAATATCATGCACTCGATTATTCTTGTACATCAATGAGCACCTTCATAGTAGACTCCCGGTGAGAGTCGATGTACTGGTAAGCATCTAAGTACTGGGCAAAGGGGAAGCGCCTGCTGAGCAGGGGCAGCAGCCGGACCTTGCCCTGGCTGGCCAGTTGGATGGCGGTTTCATAGTCCTCGGTGCGATACATCATGCTGGTGTTCAGGTCCAGCTCATGGTCGTTAAGCACAGCTAGGTCCACCGTGGCCATGCCGGCAAACACGGCCACCAAAATGAGAGTACTGCCCTTGCGGGCGTGGGCGATGGCCTGGCCCATAGTGATATTGTTTCCGGCGCAGTCGTAGATCACGTCACACTTGTCCGGGCCAAAATACTGGACTAAGGCTTCGCCAAAACCGGTTTCTTTCGTGTTAACAGGAAAGTCTATGCCGCATTCTTTGGCCTTTTCTAGCCGCAGGGCGCTTATGTCTGTAATCATCACCCGGCCCGCGCCCATGCCTTTGGCGGCCTGGGCCACCAAGATACCAATAGGCCCCGCGCCCAGCACACAGACGTCCTTGCCGGCAATGTCCCCGGCCCGGCGCACCGCGTGAACGGCCACGGCCAGGGGTTCGATCATAGCGCCCTCTTCCAGACTCATGCTGTCGGGCAGCGGGGTGATCTTTTCCGCATCCACCGCGAAGTAATGAGAGGCCATACCGGTAGTTTGGAAACCCATGACCTTTAGGTTTTCGCAGAGATTGTATTTGCCGTTACGGCAGGGCCAGCACTGGCCGCAGACCACCTGAGGCTGGATGGTGACCTTTTGGCCCAGGGAAAGACCGGTAACACCAGGGCCCAGTTTTTCTACCAGACCAGAGACCTCGTGGCCTTGGGTGACCGGATAACTGGTAAATGGATGTTCGCCATGGTACACGTGGATGTCGGAACCACATACGCCGATTTCCATGATTTTGATAAGAACCTGTCCTTCCTGGGGCTGCGGGATAGGAACTTCCTGAAACGTAATGGCGCCGGGAGCGGTCATCACTTGTTGCAGCATAAAAATGCCTCCTATAAATTTTATGATACAAAGCCAGCCCGCTAAAAGTAGCAGGCTGGTAAAAATTTAAGAAATAATTCATGGTTTCACAAGCTCGGTCTTACAAAGCGTACGTCAAACTGCCGGCCAATTTTTCAGGGCCAAGACGCTGCCTCTAACCAGCCTGTTTTAGACTCTCTACTTTAGAGGCAATGTAGCCCTGCACCTCTTCTCTTGGAATCTCCAGCGCAGCGGCGAACTCGCCGAAAAGCAGGTCCTCCGCCTGCTTTAAAAAACGTTCGTCTACACTGCCAAACCGGCGCTTTTTGCTAAGCTGATCCTGCTTTTTGGAGTAAATGGACATGGTCAGCTGAATCCAGTCCTCACAGCTATGGCTTTTCAGAAGGGTATCATAATGTCCCGCCAGCTCTTTGGCGGCACGGTTGTGATAAGCTGGAAACTGTAGGGTGGGGATAAGGCGGATCAACCGCTCAGCCTCCTCCCGGGTGATGATGGGCCGCATAAAGACCTTATCTGAGTCAACGGGCACTGAGATAACACAGGCCTTATAAAGAGGCACCAACACATAGTAAAGCCGCTCTTCTTCTGAATTGGGCAGTGTTTGCGGTTTGATCTCGCTAATCCTGCATACTCCTGTACTGCCGTATTGCACGAGTTCGCCAATTTGATACATGATTTTCCTCTCTGACCGAAAAAAGGTCCTCCATAGTTCCTCTTATGGCTGCCGCCAGCATAGCCAGCGGCCTGCACACTTCATCTAACTGCTATTATACCACATTTAAGAGGAGAATGTAAGTAAAACTTCATAAAAAATGATTTTTTTTAAAAAATATTTTTGATTTTTCCACTTACAGAGAGAGCTATGTAGGAGAAGAGAAAAGCTCAAATTGTCAGATACCAAACGGTATTACCAGATGCCGCTTGTAAACCAGTCCGGCAGAAGCGCCGCTTGACGAAGAATGATCATGAGTTTAATTAGCAGGCCAATGGCAGAAATAACGATACC
Source organism: Oscillospiraceae bacterium (assembly GCA_910574935.1). Lineage (GTDB taxonomy): Bacteria > Bacillota > Clostridia > Oscillospirales > Acutalibacteraceae > Acutalibacter > Acutalibacter intestini. The sequence continues at coordinate 108,290 of CAJTCU010000002.1, read as the reverse complement.
GGCTACAGCCAGCCCCCGGGTCTTGTCTCCGCGAAATCCGAACATGGAGGCCACCAGCCCCAAAGGCAGCAATACTACGCTGGCCCAGAAGAATCCCATAATGGAGGATACAAAGCCCAACACAGTGGCCACGTCTGTCCAGGTGAAAGGACGTTTCTGACGAAAGTAAAGAGGCGGCTGGGGCGGCTGGGCAGAGGGGATAAAAGCTGGGGGTCCGCTTTGAAAATACTGGGGCTGGGGCTGGGGACTATACGGGTAGGGCAAAGGGGCGCCTTGGGGCGGCGGGGCGGTCAGGGGAGCGCCACACTGCTGGCAGGTGGCAGACTGGTCTGGATTTACAGTTTTGCAGACAGGGCATGAAATCATACGAACACCTTCTTTCCTATTTTCTATAATTCTGGCGAGGACAGCTGGATTATGGAAGAAATTCCAGCTCCAAACTGCCAAAAAACTCTTGGCTTTTTTGCGCTGCCAGCGCGGGGTGATTTCCTGGAACTTCAAATAGAAGATTTTTCTCCTTGAAAACCTCTTCCGGGGGTTTGGGCTTGCCTACATACTGCATGTGAGGGTAGATCAACTCCATTACATCGTCTGAAAAGATCCGGTCCAACATGATTTCCACCGGGTTTCCGGCGGGTCTGCCTTGGGCTCGGGCCTGCTGGCGAAGCACAGCTGCCGCAGACAGGGCCATATCAGCAACCATAAAAATCGTGAAGAAAATGGTAAGGCCGCGGCCCAGCTTTTTGGGGATCTTCTCTAAGCTGCGCGAGACCACTGGGTACAGGTCTTTTACCCAAACCATGCCGAGAATTCCCCAGAAAAAAGAGTACATCAGGTTGGTGCGGCCACCCAGGTTTAAGAAGGAGTCGCTGTACTCCCAAGATACCGTGCCAAAGGCCGCTTGCTGCACAAAGCTGCAAAAATATTCAAAACTGGCCCCAATGACCATGCTGGCAAAAAAGATCAGCACATCACGCTGGTTATACATCCGCCGCAGGAATAGGGTGATAGCCACCGCCCCAAAGCCGTATACCAGAATAAAGGGACCAATCACCACACTCACTCGCAGCTCGAACTGGTGGGGCGGAACGATCAGGGCATAGATAGTCTCCAGTACGCAGCCGACCACATTGCCCGCCATGAAGATCCAGAAAAGCTTTTCATAACAGATTTTATAAGCAAAAGGCTTTTCCGCTCCTTCCGGCAGGTGGTCCTCATAGGCGGCAATGGCGGCCTCGTTCCGGCGGCGCTGGGCATCTTTCGATTTGCGGCGGAACACGTCGATACTCTCCTGTAGGGCGGTCAACTGTTCGTTATGACGAAGAGAGCGCAGATTTGGAAAGGCCTTTAAGAGCCGGCGGTGCAGGATGTTAGACCGCAGATACTGCTCATATTTCTCCCGCAAATGCTCGGGATCAAGCTGCCATTTGGCAGTCCTTTTTGAGATGGCGGCGGTAGCTCCCTGGGTGGCGGAGGCATGCTGGAACAGGGACTCGCCCAGCTTATCAGAGCCCTCTTTCAGCCGGGCGGAGACATACTCCAGCATACGCAGCTTACAATTTAAGCCGATAATGGATACCACAGTCACAGCTAAGTCGGCGGTGAGCAGAGCCAAAAGCACAGCCAGAATGACCCATCCCACCGTAAGCGGGATATGGCTGACCATCCGCCCAGTGGCCGGGGTGACAAACCGTACCACAATGGCTCCGGCCACTCCCCATAACATGGAGAATTTAAGACAAATATAGCCGTTAAGGTTATGGGGCTCGTCAGAGTAGTCCCACCATTTTTGACGGAAAATTTTTTCCAGTAGGTATCCGGCCAGCCATTCAAGCGCGGAACCCAACACAATGGAGCCCAGCATCAGGGCCGCCAGGTTACCGCCAAAGGGCCTCATCACATAAGAAATGAGTACTACGCCCAGCCCGTAGATGGGGCAGACCGGGCCGCTGAGGAAGCCGCGGTTGACAAAGCGCCGTTCAATGGCCGCCGCGTAGAGAACCTCGCCGCACCAGCCCAAAAAGGCGTAGATAAAAAAGCACCATAAATATGTGTAAGCCATGCTAAATGATACAACTCCTTAAATCAGGTGGTAACTTTCTTTATGAATGCTATTTTATCAGAAGGGGGCAGTAAAGTAAAGTTCTATAGCCTTTCAGTTTTCTTAAATATTTCTGGCAGCATTTCAATTAGATCGGTGGGCAGCATGGCTCGGGGGGAAAGGCTCTTTTGGCATAGATCTCCCGCTTTGCCGTGAAGCCACGCGCCCACTGCCGCGGCCTGAAAACTGTGGACCCCCTGGGCCAGCAGCGAACCAATGATGCCCGATAGTACGTCGCCGCTGCCGCCTTTGGCCATTCCGGGATTTCCGGTGGAATTCAGGGCCAGTTGGCTATCTGGTCCGGCTATTACTGTGGCCGCGCCCTTTAGCAGCACAACGGCCCCGCTCTCTTTAGATAGGGATTGAGCAATGGGAATACGCTGTGCCTGAACCTCTGGAACCGTACTTTTGCACAGCCTGGCCATCTCTCCGGGGTGGGGCGTGAGCACAATGGGGGACGAGAGCCTGGGCAGGCCAGCCTGGGCGCAGTAGTTCAGTCCATCGGCGTCGATGAGAAGGGGCTTGGTACAGGCGCCGAAAATAATGGGGCACACCAGGGCCGCCAGTTCCCCCAGACCACAGCCCACGACACAGGCGGTGCAGCGGCCCAGGGCGGCAATGAGCTGCTCCCTGGCGTTTTCCCGGGTGTATACGGTGAACACGGCCTCTGGTATGGCGGCGGCTAGGACGGGATATAAGCTTTGCTCCACGGCAATGTCTAAGAGGCCCACCCCACAGCGCAGCGCGGCCCGTGCCGCCATCATACAGGCCCCGGCCATGCCATAGCTGCCAGCCACCAGCAGCAGCCGGCCCTGGCTGCCCTTATTAGCCTGGATCCCCGGAGGTTTTAAGGTGTTCTTGGCCAACAGGGCGTTGGTCAGGCAAGCGCGGGTTTTGGCAGAACACAGCAGAGCCCCTGGTACACCCACCTGGCAAACTTTTACCTGGCCGCAGAATTCTTTAGCGGGATAGCTTTGATGGGCAATTTTTTGGGCTGTAAAGGCCAGAGTTATGTCCGCGCGGAAGCTGTGAGGAGAGGCCCGGCCGGTGTCGCATTCCACGCCGCTGGGCAGGTCGGCGGAAAGGCGGGGACAGGGAACGCCGTTGGCGTAGGAGAGAAGCCGGGCAGCAGCAGGGTCCAGCTCACCCCGAAAGCCAAAGCCGTAGACGCAGTCTATCACCAAACCAGCGGTAGAGAGAGCGGCTTCTGCCTGGTTCGGCTGGGTTAAGACAGGAATCTTATTGGGCAGGGCTGAAAAGGCGGCTCGGGCCAGGTCCGTGGCGGGTGGGCCTTGGACCAGCACGACCATGCAGGCAATCCCGTCTTGGCATAAGCGGCGGGCACACACAAAGCCATCTCCGCCGTTGTTGCCTTTGCCGCACAGCAGTACCACAGGCTGGGGGAGGAGGGGAAAGACTTCTTGAGCCAAGTCCGCCAAAGCGGAACCGGCGGACTCCATCATTTGAAAGAGGGAGACCCCAGCGGCTTCGGCGGCGGACTCCAGGGCCTGCATTTCGGATTTTGAGAAGAGTTTCATTGAAGTACGACCTTTCAAAAAAATAGGCAGAACAGGAGAAAGCGAAAACCATAAGCCCCTCCAAATGCTGAAAACGCCCGATAAGCTTTCCGGTACGTAAGCAGAAGTTTCGTCCACCTTTTCAAAGGTGGCAGGGGACGGGGGGCAGCGCCCTCAGCGCCGGAGGCCAAAACGTGCATATAGCCTTTAAGAGCATTTTTAAAGAAAATGCTCTTAGGGCTTGTTTGAAAAATCGAAAACGTCGTCTTTTTTGCCAGAAGAGGCCACTTTCTACGTCGAAAATCCTCGTCAATCGCGAGATTGCCGTAGTTAGCGCAGCTAACTACAGCGGTTCTTCTCCTTGAAATTGTCCCCTTCTGGCCCCAAATTCGTCATTTCCTCTATTTTCAAACAAGCCCTAGGCCCTTCGGGCATTTAAACTAAGTTTAGGTCTTTAGCAAGACCTTGGGGACTTTGCCCCCCCCACAACCTTTGAAAAGGTTGACAAAACTTTTACTTACGCACTTTTCAGCGAACCATCGGCCTAGGCCGCCTCCTGTAGGGCGCTTCCGCTTTCTAAAAACAAGGTCCGGCGTAGCCAGATGCCGCGCCGGACCTTGCAAATATTACAAATCGTTCTAAGCCGAATTACTCAGCCATCTTCTTCAGCTTGGCGTATTTCTCCTCGGCATACTTCTCGGCGTTGGCAAACAGCTTCTCGGCGCGCTCTGGGAAAGCACGGGTCAGGCTGTTATAGCGCACTTCGCCCATAATGAAGTCGCGGTAAGAGGCGGAAGGCTCCTTGCTGTCCAGCTGGAAGGGATTCTCGCCCGCGTCGGCCCGACGGGGGTCAAAGCGGAAGTTGTGCCAGTAACCAGCGGCCACAGCTTTCTTCTCCTCAAGCTGAGAAATTCCCATGCCGCCCTTGATACCATGGTTGATGCAGGGAGCATAAGCCAGGATGATAGAGGGGCCGTTGTAGCTCTCGGCCTCGTGGAAAGCCTTGATGCACTGGTTCATGTCTGCGCCCATGGCCACCTGAGCTACATATACATAGCCGTAGCTCATGGCAATAGCGGCCAGGTCCTTCTTCTTCTGGGCCTTGCCAGTGGCGGCAAACTGAGCAACAGAGCCGCAGGGGGTGGACTTGCTGGCCTGCCCGCCGGTGTTGGAGTACACCTCGGTGTCAAACACCAGTACATTGATGTTCTCGCCAGAGGCCAGAGCGTGGTCCAGACCGCCGAAGCCGATGTCATAGGCCCAGCCGTCGCCGCCCAGAATCCACACGGACTTCTTGGCCAGATAATCCTTGTCTTTCAGGATCTCGTTGCACAGGTGGCAGGCCTCGCAGTCGCAGTACTGGTCGCCGGCAGCCTTGCGGGCCTCATGATGGGCCAACATCTTGTCAGCGGCTTCCTTGCTGCCGAACGCTTTGACGGCGTCCTCAGACTTGCAGAAGTTGATGGTCCAGTCAATAGAGGCGCGGCTGTACTCCAGGGCGGCGATAAACGCCTGGGCGGCAGGCCCATTGGCCTTGCTGTCCTGCATGGTTTCCAGCCAAGCTTTACCGGTGTCCTTCACTTCCTGCTCCACATAGTCTACGGCAATGAGCTTCTCGGTGAGCTCAGCCAGACGGCCGCGCACCGCGTTCTGGGCTAGGCACATGCCCAGGCCAAACTCGGCGTTGTCCTCAAACAGGGAGTTCTCCCAGGCAGGACCGTGGCCCTTCTTGTTGACGGTGTAGGGAGTGGCGGGCGCGGAGCCGCCCCAGATGGAGGAGCAGCCGGTGGCGTTGGCGATGAACATCTTGTCGCCGAAGAGCTGGGTGGCCAGCTTGGCGTAGGGAGTCTCGCCGCAGCCGCCGCAGGCGCCGGAGAACTCAAGCAGGGGCTGCTTGAACTGGCTGCCCTTGACGGAGGTCTCCTTAAACTTCTCGGCCACAGCCTCCTTGGCGGGCAGGTCGATGCCATAATTAAATACAGCCTGCTGGGGACGCTGAGAGTCGATGGGGGCCATCTGCAAAGCCTTGGTCTTGGCAGGGCAGGTACTTACGCAGCTGCCGCATCCGGTGCAGTCCAAAGTAGAGATGACCATGGCAAAGTGCATGCCGGGCACGCCGGTCATGGGCTTGCTCTTGGTGCCCTCTGGGGCGGCGGCCAGCTCTTCGTCGGTCATAGCGATGGGACGGATTACCGCGTGGGGGCACACATAGGAACACTGGTTGCACTGGATGCAGTTCTCGGGAATCCACTCGGGAACGTCCACAGCAACGCCGCGCTTCTCGTAGGCGGCGGTACCCTGGGGAGAGGTGCCGTCGGCGTACTGCTCAAAGGTGGAAACGGGCAGGTCCTTGCCGTGGAAGGTGTTCACAGGGAATACCACGTTGTTCACGTAATCCACCAGATCCTGACGGCTGCCGGTGGCCACCTTCTTCACAGAGTTGTCCTCGGCGCTCTTCCAGGCTTCGGGCACGTTGACCTTTACATAGCCGGTAGCGCCCCGGTCAATGGCGTCGTGGTTCATCTTAACAATGGCGTCGCCCTTCCTGCTATAGGATTTGGTGGCGGCGTCCTTCATATATTGGATAGCGTCCTCTTCGGGGATAATCTTGGCAATGGAGAAGAAAGCGGACTGAAGCACGGTATTGATGCGGGTACCCAGGCCAATCTCTTTGCCAATCTTGAAGCCGTCGATGGTGTAGAGATTGATGTCGTTCTCGGCAATGAACTTCTTCACCTTGCCGGGCAGGCGCTCGTTCAGCTCGGCGTCGTCCCAGGCGCAGTTCAGCAGGAAGCTGCCGCCCTTTTTCAAGTCCTGAACCATATCGTAGGTGTCCAGGTACGCGGGGTTGGAGCAGGCCACGAAGTCCGCCTTAGAGATATAGTAGGTGGACTTAATGGGTGTGTGGCCAAAGCGCAGGTGAGAGATGGTCAGGCCGCCGGACTTCTTGGAATCATAGTCAAAGTAGCCCTGAGCATACATGTCGGTATGGTCGCCAATGATCTTGATGGAGTTCTTGTTAGCGCCCACAGTACCGTCGGAGCCCAGGCCCCAGAACTTACAGGAAGTGGTGCCAGCGGGAGCGGTATCGGGATCTTCCTTGACTTCCAAAGACAGGTGGGTCACATCGTCCACAATGCCAATGGTGAAGCGCTTTTTGGGTTCGGCGCTCTCCATGTTGCGGTATACGGCAATAATGTCGCTGGGCTTGGTGTCCTTGCTGCCCAGCCCGTAGCGGCCGGTGTACACAGGGCAGGCGCCAAAGCTGGTGCCATTGATAGCGGCCAATACGTCCAGGTACAGGGGCTCGCCGATGGAGCCGGGCTCCTTGGTGCGGTCCAGCACGGAGATGGTCTTTACAGTCTCCGGCAGCACATCCAAGAGGTACTTGGCCACAAAGGGACGGTACAGGTGCACTTTCACCAGGCCCACCTTCTCGCCAGCGGCCATCAGGTAGTCAATGACTTCTTCAATGGTCTCGCAAGCGGAGCCCATAGCAATGATGACCTTATCTGCGTCAGGCGCACCGTAGTAGTTGAAGGGCTTGTAGTCAGTGCCCAGCTTGGCGTTTACCTTGTTCATGTACTCAACGGCCACCTCGGGCACAGCGTCGTAGTACTTGTTGCAGGCCTCGCGGGCTTGGAAGAAGATGTCGCCGTTCTGGGCCTGGCCGCGCAGCACGGGGTGCTCGGGGTTCAGGGCATGGCGGCGGAACGCGTTCACAGCGTCCCAGTCCAGCATTTCGCCCAGGTCCTCATAGTCCCAGGTTTCAATCTTCTGGATCTCATGAGAAGTGCGGAAACCGTCGAAGAAGTGCAGGAAAGGCACCTTGCCCTTAATAGCGGCCAGATGGGCTACAGCGCCCAGGTCCATAACCTCCTGAGGGGAGTTGGAGCACAGCATGGCGTAGCCGGTCTGGCGGCAGGCGTACACGTCGGAGTGGTCGCCGAAGATGTTCAAGGCGTGGGTGGCCAGGGTACGGGCGGAAACGTGGATGACGCTGGGCAGCAGTTCGCCGGCGATCTTGTACATGTTAGGGATCATCAGCAACAGGCCCTGAGAGGCGGTGTAGGTAGTGGTAAGAGCGCCAGCCGCCAAAGAGCCGTGCACAGCGCCGGCAGCGCCGGCCTCAGACTGCATCTCGGTGACGCGCACCTCGCGGCCAAACAGGTTCTTGCGGCCGGCGGCGGCGTACTTATCGGTCTCGTCGGCCATCACGGAAGAGGGGGTGATGGGGTAGATGGCCGCAACGTCGGTGAACGCATAGGAAACGTGCGCGGCGGCGGTGTTGCCATCCATGGTCTTCATTTTTCTTGGCATTTTAACGATATTCCTCCTTTTGGGGTGATCGGGCCGGGCGGCGGGGCTCCGTGTACATGCATGGGAAAATTAAATACACAACGGATGAACGCAGAGGTCGCCTGCGCCCTTACCATATCATTCTACCATTTTTTTTAGGCGGTGTAAAGGCAAAAATGACTCTTTTGCGAAATTTCCACGGGCATATCACGGGCATATATAGAAAAATCGCGGGTTTCTGTGGCACGGCCGCCGTCTATTCAATTTTGATAAAAGTTTGCTGAAAAATCATTTCATCTTTAAGGCCGGTAACTTTGGCTTGGGGATATGATGATTGACAAGCACAGGGTTTTCTAGTACAATAGTATGCAATAATTTTGAAAGGAGAGGCAAATCTATGCCTGACGACCCGGACGGTTTAACCGTTGTTCCGATTCTTTTGACGATCTTATTCCTTGGAATTTCCGCGTTGTATGCTGCGGGAGAGTCCGCTGTGGACAGCCTGTCCCTTTCCCAGGTGAAAAAGGACGCGGATTCTGGCAGCAAAAGCGCCCGCCGGCTGCATAAGGCCATGAAAGCCCGTGTTGGCGCGGTATCGCCCATGCAGTACGGTCTGCTGTTTTGCGGTATTTTTGGTTTGGCCTTTTGTGTGGCCGCCTTTTATGGGCCGCTGTACGCCGCGTTTCCCGGGCTGAAAAGTTCCAGCCTGCGGGGGGCGTTTGCCTGTTTTTTGGCGGCGGTGGCATATCTGGTGGTTTTTTTTCTGTTTGCGGACTTACTGCCTAAAAAAGGGGTGCGTCATGCTCCTGAGCGTTTTGCTTACCGCAACGCGCGGCTGATCTTTGCCATGACCCGAATGGTTTTGCCCTTTTTGGGCTTTGCCAACTTTACAGCCAACTGCATTCTGCGCCTGTTCCGCATTGATCCTCATTCCTTGGAGGATGCTGTTACTGAGGAGGAAATTTTGCAGATGGTGGGCGAGGGTGAGGAAAAAGGCGTCATTGAGGAGACGGAAAAGGACATGATTGCCAATATTCTGGACTTTAATGATACCACAGCCGGTGAGACCATGACCCATCGTACGGATATTCTGGCGGTACCGGATGACGCGGGGCCCCAGCAGGTGGTAGAGCTTTCGGTAGAGCACGGCTGCTCCCGGGTGCCGGTATATCACGAGGACATTGACTCTGTGGTGGGAATCTGCTATGTTAAGGACCTGCTGCCCTTTGTGGGCCGCCCAGTGCCCCAAGGCACCCTGATGACCCAGCTGATGCGCCCGGCTTATTTTATTCCCGAGACGAAAAAATGCAGCCAGCTTTTTACAGAGATGACCGAGCGCAAGGTGCAGATCGCCATTGTGGTGGACGAGTATGGCGGTACCGCGGGGCTGATCACCCTGGAAGATTTAGTGGAGTCCATCGTGGGTAATATTCAGGACGAGTACGACCATGAAGAGGAGGAGATCCACAGGGTAAGCGAGACGGAGTTTACGGTGGAGGGCACCGCCTCTATTGACGAAATTTCTAATTTAACTGGCGTGGAGCTGCCCGAAGGCGGCTATGACACCATAGCGGGTCTGGTAACCGACCGGCTGGGGCGTATTCCAAAAGAAGGGGAGCATCCCCAGGTGCTGGTGGAAGGCCTGAATATCACGGTGCTGGAAATTGACGACCAGCGGCTGGCACGGCTGCTAATTGTAAAGGAAAAGCAGGCGCAGGAAGAAGAGTAGCGCGGTTTAAAGGCCTTGGGCCAACGGGCGAAATCGGTCCAATCATCCATAGCCTCTACACCTACATTTTTGCATATTGGTTTGTTGTTTTAAAAAGCCTTGCTTAAGCAGGGCTTTTTTCTTTATGCCTATTCTCGGAAATCAAATAAATCCCGGGGTTTGACGTCCAGTACCTGGCATAGCTTAAAAATGACGTCAAAAGAGACCCCTACCTTGCCCAATTCTATAGCGCTTACATGGCTGCGGTCAATGTCTGTCAGCTCCGCCAGCTGTAATTGGGTCAACTTTTTGCGTTTGCGGTAGTAGACCACATTGAGGCCAAATTTTTCATAGAGTTCTTTGTATTCCGCTTTCATAGAATGTATCACTCCCTCTCATCTATTGTAGGGAGATGGAGAAAAGAATAAACCTTGTGTCAATCACGTTACGCGATTGACACAAGTCGTTTTATGTGTTATTATGTCTAAGCGGCACTGTGGCGCAGAAGAGTTTCCATTCCTGTCGATTCTCTTACAATTTTTGTGGAGGCCTTGTACACAGGCTGCTTTTCTCGTAAAATGGGAAATGGAATGCAGATTGCGCTTGACAGGATAGTTGTATGATATTATAATAATATCATACGTGGATTATTTTTTGAGAAAAGGGAGAATGATGCGATGCTTTCAATTAGCGGCGTGACGAAAAAGTATGGCAAGAATTTGGCCAACGATAATATCAGCTTTGCGGTGGGAGACGGACAGATCGGTATCCTTTTAGGTCCCAACGGCGCGGGAAAATCCACCATTATCAAATGTATCACCGGTCTGCTGCGCTTTACCGGGCGTATTGAGATCAATGGCGCGGAAAACACCAGCCAAGAGGCCAAGCGCCAGTTGGGGTATATTCCGGAGATGCCAGCGGTGTATGACCTGCTGACGGTCTCAGAACACCTGGAGTTCATCCGCCGTGCCTATAAGATGTACGATGAGGCCTATTCCCAACAGCTTTTAGAACGCCTGGAGCTGTGGGATAAAAAGGATAAGCTGGGCAAAGAACTGTCCAAAGGCATGCAGCAGAAGCTGTCCATCTGCTGTGCTCTGTGCCACAGGCCCCGGGTGGCTGTGTTTGATGAACCCTTGGTGGGCCTGGACCCCCACGCCATTAAGGAGTTAAAGAATATTTTTCGGGAGCTGAAGGATGACGGGGCGTCTGTTTTGATCAGTACCCATATGATTGATAGCGTAGAGGACTATTGGGATGTGGCCAATATCATGATGAACGGCCGTTTTGCGGCGACCAAGATCAACGACGGCAGCGAAGGGCAGTCTTTGGAAGAGCTGTTCTTCCAGATTACAGAAGGCGGGGTGGGGGCATGAAGAGCCCGCTGATGTACCTAACGGCTGTGAAGCTGAAGAACCAGCTAAAAGAGGCGGTAAAGCATCCGGCCAAACTGATTTACATAATATTTATCGCCGCCGCGCTGGTTCTCTCTACCATTGGGGGACAGACCAATGCGGAACACTTAGAGCTGCGGCCGCTTCAGGAGCTGACGGCTATTATGGTGTTGTTCTATAGCTTGATGTTTTTGATAACTTTTATAAACGGCGTCAACGGTGGCGCGGGGAACTACCCCATGTTTACCCTTTCGGATGTAAGCGTATTGTTTCCGTCCCCCCTGCGGCCCAATAAAGTGCTGTTCTATGGGCTGTTCCGGCAGCTGGGGCTCTCGCTGCTGCTGGGGTTCTTCCTGCTGTTCCAGTACAACTGGATGCATGGGCTCTATGGGTTGGAATATGGGCACCTGATATTCATTGTTTTGGGCTATGGGCTTAGCCTGTTTTTAGGGCAAGTCTGTGCCATGGCGGCCTATGTGCGCAGCAGCGGAAACGACAATGCACGACGCGTGGTGAAATACTGCGTGTATGGCGTCACCTTGGGTTTTGTAGTCTGGATGTTGGCCCGCTGCCTGCCGGGGGTGCTGGCGGTAAGCGCTTCGGGCTCTCTGTCGGAAGAAGGGGGCTTTTTGCTAACAACAGAGTTTACTGGTTTGCTGGAAGAGGGCACGAACTTTTTGGCCACCATAGGGATATTCTTCCCGGTGTCCGGCTGGGCGGCAGGCCTGATCGGGGGCGTATTTGCCCAAGAATGGCTGACCGCCGGGCTTTGCGCACTGCTGATTGCCGCCGCTTTTCTGGTGGCTCTGCTCTTGGTGGTAAAAAATAAAAATAACTATTATGAGGACGTGCTGCAAACCGCCGAGGTGGCCCAGTCCGCCATCACCGCGAAAAAAGAGGGGCTGCCCGCCGAGATGACCCCAAAGAAGGTGCGCCTGGGAAAGACCGGACTGGAAAGAGGCCGGGGAGCCAGCGCGATTTTCTTCAAGCATCAGATGGAAAACCGCCGCTCAGGGGTGCTTATGTTCTCCAAAACCTCCATCATCTTTATGCTGGTTATCATTGGCTGTTCCATGCTTTATAACACCCTGTTTGAGGCAGAGGAACCTTCGGCGGTACTGGTAGCCGTGTTCGCCATGAGTACTTATATGCAAATCTTTTCAGAAAGTGCGGGCCGCTTTAACTGGGAACTAACAAAGCCCTATATTTATCTGATTCCCGAGCCGCCCCTGAAGAAGCTGCTGTGGGCCATTGGGGAGAACCTGGTGGCGGACGTGTGCGAGGCAGTGGTTATTTATGTGCCGGTGGCGCTGATCATTGGCCTCGGTCCAGTGGATATGCTAATGTGTATAGTGGCGCGGGTGTCTTTTGCCCTGCTGTTTATTTCCGGCAATATGCTGGTAGAGCGCGTGTTCGGCTCGGTACGGTCTAAGGGGCTGATGCTGCTCTTCTACTTTTTGGCCATGATCATTCTGGCGCTGCCCGGCGTAGGCCTGGGGATTGCAGTAATGGCCATAGAGCTGCTGCCTGGCGTGGTGGGGGTGCTGGCAGGCATTACGCTGGGCAACATACCTGTGGCGTTGCTGGTAATGTTCCTGTGCCGCAACCTACTGCAATATTCTGAATATAATGGCCGTTAAAGGCCAGCGCATGAAAAAAACCGGGGCCCGGAAGGGCCTCGGTTTTTTCATTAGGTATAGAAACACTGGGGCCATGCGCCCCGTTTTGGCAAATGTCAAGTAATTTACGCGGAAAAACTATAAAATATTTTTACGCGGCGAGTCCGAGGGCATCGGCATGTCAACGATTTTATAGAAATGCTGGCGGGTTCCCCTTCAACCTTCACATCAGTGCCTGCACAGTACCCGAATTTATCTCGGCCTCCTGCTCCTCTTCCTGAGCACGCTGCTGGCTATCAGCCTTTGTTACGGTTTGTGTGGTGCCGCCGGATACATACACCCGGCCGCACTCGGGACAGATATCCGTATGCATGGTCACGGTTTGGCTTACCACCTTGCGGCCCTCCTGCTGGGCCTTGGCCTGCTCGTGAGAAACATGCTCCATCTCATGTCCCCGCACAGCGGCTGGGGCGGCATCTGGATCAATGTGGGTGGGCGTCTGATAGGAAACACTGCTGTCATCCGAACCGTCTTGGTACTTGCGCTCTTCGCAGGTCTGGCAGCGGCCTTCTTCAGCAGCCCGCTGGGCGCCTTCGGCTCCTATAGACAAAGAGTCTCCGGCCTGCGGGGATACTTCTGGAGTATTAGCCGATTCCTCTGGAAACTGGACGCGCATTCGTGCGGCCAGTTCCGCAGGAGCCGCGCTGGGCAAAGTGGGCCACTGGAAAGGAGAAAGATCCTGCCCCGGCGTGTTAGGCTGCGCACTGGTTTCTTGGTAGGCCTGGGGCAAAAGGTACTGCACCCGAGAGCGGTTGGCCTGTTCCCGGGGGTAGGAATCCACCCACATGGGAGAAGAGAGGTCTGTGCGCGGCTGAGCGGTGTTAATGCTGACCACCGGGGTGGGGTGTACAGGGGTAACAGGTGTTTCGGGCATAGCGGCACGCCCCTGGGCCACTCCCAAAGTGCGGCCAGCAGCCTGGACATTTAGATTATATCCATTGTTGTAGATGGGGTTTACTCTAGAGGAGAAGGAAATGGGACTAATCATCAAAAACACCTCTGTATTGCATACTAGTAACTATATTATAACCAGTTTTTTGGAAAAATCAATAGAAAAAGGGATAGACACAGTGGCTTCCTCAAAAAAATTCAAGTTCCTCTTGACAATTCTCCGCCTAGCCTGTATAATTACTCTCATAAACCTTTGAGAAAGTGTAAGTAGGCTATACAGGTACTCAGAGAGACCAGATATGGTGTCGTCAGAGAGCTGCGGATTTGGTGGGACCGGGGCGGGGAATGTTTAGCTGAATGGGCTTTTGAGGGCGATCCGAAAGGACAGCTGGGAAATTGTGGAGAAATATAGTGCAGTTTTATACCAGCGGCTGTCGAGTAGGGGAGCCGGAGCGGCGCTCCGTTACCAAAGCCAGCGTATGGTAGTACGCGTTGAGAGGACGTTTGATACGTCAAGCCGGGTGGCACCGCAGGAGTAAAACCGTGAAGTTTTCCCCCTGTCCCAGCATAAGTATATGCCGGGGACAGGGGGTTTTTGCGTCCCTGGCGGGACATTCTATATTATTAACTGTGAAAGGATTGTGACTAAAATGAGTGAAAAAACCATCCCGTACAAAATCTATCTTTCCGAAACTGAGATGCCTGCCACTTGGTATAATCTGCGGGCCGATATGAAAAACAAGCCCGCGCCCCTGCTGAACCCTGGCACACACCAGCCCATGACCGCCCAAGAGCTGGGCGGCGTGTTCTGCGACGAGCTAGTGCGCCAAGAGCTGGATAACGACACCCCCTACTTTGAAATTCCCCAGGAGATTCGGGACTTCTATAAGATGTACCGGCCTTCTCCCCTGGTGCGGGCCTACTGCCTGGAGAAAAAACTGGGAACGCCCGCGAAAATTTACTATAAGTTTGAGGGGAACAACACCTCTGGCTCCCACAAACTGAACTCCGCCATTGCCCAGGCCTACTATGCAAAAGAGCAGGGCCTAAAGGGCGTGACCACCGAGACCGGCGCGGGCCAGTGGGGCACGGCCCTCTCCATGGCGTGCTCTTACTTGGGCCTGGACTGCAAGGTGTATATGGTAAAGTGTTCTTACGAGCAGAAGCCCTTCCGCCGGGAGGTGATGAAGGTATACGGGGCCGATGTAACCCCCTCTCCCTCGGAGAATACCCAGGTAGGCCGAAAGATTTTGCAGGAGTTTCCCGGCACCACCGGTTCCCTGGGCTGCGCCATCAGCGAGGCGGTGGAGGTGGCTACCTCCACCCCAGGATACCGCTACGTGCTGGGCAGCGTGCTGAACCAGGTGTTGCTGCACCAGTCCGTGATTGGTCTGGAGGCAAAGACCGCCCTGGACAAGTATGGCGTGAAACCGGACATTATCATTGGATGCGCGGGCGGCGGCAGTAATTTGGGCGGTCTGATCGCCCCCTTTATGGGCCAGAAGCTGCGGGGAGAGGCGGATTACCGTTTTATCGCCGTAGAGCCCGCCAGCTGCCCTTCCTTTACCCGGGGCCAGTACCGCTATGACTTCTGTGATACGGGCAAGGTCTGTCCTTTATCCAAAATGTATACCCTGGGCAGCGGATTTATTCCCTCGGCGGATCACGCGGGGGGCCTGCGCTTCCACGGTATGAGCTCGGTGCTTAGCCAGCTGTACGCCGATGGCCTGATGGAAGCGGTGTCCGTGAAGCAGACCGACGTGTTCCAGGCGGCGGAGGATTTTGCCCGTATCGAGGGCATCCTGCCTGCGCCCGAGAGCAGCCATGCCATTTTGGCTGCGGTAAACGAGGCCATGAAGTGCAAGGAGACCGGCGAGGAAAAGACCATCCTCTTCGGCCTGACGGGTACGGGCTACTTTGACCTGGTGGCCTACGAGAAGTTCCATAATGGGCAGATGAAAGACTATGTGCCCAGTGATGAAGAGATTGCCCAGGCGCTCTCTAAGCTGCCGGTGGTGGAATAAATCATCCCTCCACGCGCCGTAAAAAGAATAAGCGCCATACCAAGGAGTCCAGGAGGCAGGTCCTCCTGGACCCCGTGTCTTTGAAACCCCTGCAAACTTTCTGTTAATAACCCTGGGGAAGCCTTGATAAAACAAAAAAAATGGTCTATAATTGCAATATCTACATTTTGCGGAGGTGCACGGTTCATTGGCCAGAGAAAGATATTTGGTACACGCGGGAGAGGATACCATCCACTCCAACGTCATAGAATTAAGGACGGCAAAGGACAAGCGGCAGAACTGGTGGTTTTATCATAAGGTTCACTTGATGGTGGGAATTCTAGCGGTGGTAGGGGTGGCAAGCCTCATCTACTCCATCGTGTCCCAGGTGGAGCCAGACTATTCCATTGGTCTGCTCACCTCCTATTCTATGCCCTCAGAGGCTCAGGAGCAGATTAGCGGCTATATTGAGCGATATGCCGAGGACCGTAATGGCGACGGTAAGGTGGTGGTACAGCTGAATAACTACGTGATGAACAGTGGTGAGACAGATGTGCAGATGATTCAGGCGTCTATGACCCGCTTTGCGGGGGATGCTTCGCTGAACGAGTGCATGCTTTACCTTCATGACGCCGAGGCCTTTGGCCAGATGCAGCCCCAGTTCCAAAGCTTTTTTCAATATAATGACGGAACCCCCATGCCGGAGGACGCCACGGACTATGACAAGGCCATGTACGCCTGGAACGAGGTGTCGGCTTTTCAGAACTTTCAGGCGGCCGAGATGGAAACTGTAGGCGGCTGGACCCCCGAGGTACTGGAAGAGCTGTGTGGCCGGCTGCGAATTTCGGTGCGGGCCATGGAGGGCAGCGGCTTTGCCAAGGACGAGAAGAAAGTGGCCTACTATGAGGATTCGGTGGCCCTTTTAGACCGGCTGATAAGGGACGAACCGCAGAACCAGGAGACCCCAGAGGACCAATAAAAGAGGGATATATTGCGCGGTCCAGGGAAGTGCCCAAGTACCTGGCAATTTCCGCCTTTGCCCCTTTTCGCGTCGGCGGTCTTTATGAAGCCTGACTTAAAAATTTTGAAAGGAATGTGACCAAAAACATGGGAATGACAATGACGCAAAAAATTTTAGCAGCCCACGCCGGACTGGACTCTGTACAGCCCGGCCAGCTGGTAGAGGCCAGCCTGGACATGGTGCTGGGCAATGACATCACCTCGCCAGTGGCTATCAACGAGTTTGAAAAGTGCGGGGCCACCGGGGTGTTCCACAAGGACAAGATTGCCCTGGTGCTGGACCATTTTGTGCCCAATAAGGACATTAAGGCCGCCCAGCAGTGCAAGCAGACCCGGCAGTTCGCGGACAAATATAACATCACCAATTTCTTCGACGTGGGCCAAATGGGCATTGAGCATGCCCTGCTGCCTGAAAAGGGCCTGGTGGGCCCGGGCTGTGCCTGTGTGGGAGCTGACTCCCACACCTGTACTTATGGGGCCTTGGGGGCTTTCTCCACAGGCGTGGGCTCCACGGATATGGCTGCGGCCATGATTACGGGCAAGCTATGGTTTAAGATTCCCTCTGCCATTCAGGTGGAGCTTAAGGGCCAGCTGCATGGGCCTGTTAGCGGCAAGGATGTGATTTTGCACCTCATCGGGGAGATCGGTGTGGACGGCGCCCTATACCAGTCCCTGGAGTTTACTGGCGAGGGGGTAGCCTCTTTGAGCATGGACGACCGGTTTACCATTGCCAATATGGCCATTGAGGCCGGGGCCAAAAACGGCATTTTCCCAGTGGACGAGAAGACCTTAGAGTACTGCAAGAACCGCTACCAAGGGGAGAGCAAGGCGTATGAAGCGGATGCCGACGCAGTGTATGAGCGCACCGTGACCATTGACCTTAGTACCCTGCGGCCCACGGTCTCCATGCCCCACCTGCCGGAGAACACCCGACTGATTGAGGAGGTCAGCGACGTAAAGATTGACCAGAGCGTCATTGGCTCCTGCACCAACGGTCGTATCAGCGATATGCGCGTAGCCGCCCAGATTATGAAGGGTAAAAAGGTGGCCAAGGGCGTGCGCTGCATTGTAATTCCCGCCACCCAGGAGGTGTACCTACAGTGCGTCCGCGAGGGCCTGGCCGAAATCTTCATCGAGGCCGGGGCTGTATTCAGCACCCCCACCTGCGGGCCCTGCCTGGGAGGATATATGGGCATTTTGGCCCAGGGCGAACGGGCGGTTTCCACCACCAACCGGAACTTTGTGGGCCGCATGGGCCATGTAGAGTCCGAGGTGGTGCTCGCTAGCCCCGCCGTGGCCGCGGCCAGCGCCCTCACCGGTTATCTCACCGACCCCGCTAAGCTGTAAGGAGAATCCCCCATGAGTAAAGAAGAGAAGCGCCTTCCGCTGCTGGAGACCCGGCGGCTGATTCTGCGGGCGCCGGAAAAAGCGGACGCTCCTGCCTTTTTGGCCCTGTGGCGGCAGGAATTTGTGCGCAGGTACAACGTCTTTGGCAAGCTGCCCAGCCTGGAAGAGGCGGAGGATATTCTGACCCAGAACCCGGGCGGCCAGTTGGCTCTGGTCCAGAAAGACGGCGGCGTGGTGGTTGGGCGCGTGGGCATAGAGAGCGACCGCCTGCGCTTTCGTGTCAAGTCCTTTTCCCTGGACTACTACTTGGGGGAGGCCTGGGCCCGGCAGGGCTATATGACCGAGGCCCTGGAACGGGTGCTGGACTACTTATTTGCCCAGCGGGGCGCGGAGCTTGTTTCCGCCCGGGCGTTTACGGAAAACGCCGCCTCCCTGGGAATCTTGGAAAAGCTGGGCTTTACCCGGGAGGGGACCCTGCGCCGGGGGGTGCGTACCTATGAGGACAAATGCTTCGACGACGCCCTGTTCTCCCTGCTTCGAGAAGAGTGGGCGCTGCGCCGCCCTGAGAGCTTTCCCAAGCTGGGGGACCGGGTCGCCATCAAAATAGACCGCCCTCTGGGCACGGCGCACCCCCGGCACCCAGATATTGTTTACTCCGTCAACTATGGATACGTGCCTGGGGTTATAGCTCCCGACGGCGCGGAGCAAGACGCCTACGTGTTGGGGGTGGACGTGCCCCTGGAGACCTTCACAGGCCGGCTGATTGCTGTCATCCACCGCTTGGATGACGTGGAGGAAAAGTGGGTGCTGGCTCCAGAGGGGATGTGTTTTACTAAGGAAGAGATTAAATCCGCCGTCTGGTTTGTAGAGCAATATTACCATATAGAGATAAGGATGTGAGGGAGAACGATGCCTTATATTTCCATTGAGTGCGGCGCGCTGGCCAAAGAGCAAAAGGCGGAGCTGATTGAGCGTCTCACCGCCACGGCGGCGGAGGTCACCCATATTCCCGCCGGGTTCTTCACCGTCACTATTAAGGAGCTGCCGGACGAGAACTTCGGCATCGGCGGCAGGGATATTGGAGAGATCAAAGCAGAGTATATGGCCGGGGAAAATAGGAGAAAAGAGCTATGAAGCCAGCGGAGAGCGTTATACACAAAAACTTGACCCAGCTGGAGGCCAGCACAAAACCGGCCCGGACCAATACGAATACAACCGCCGGAAGTTTGTGCCATTGGGCGGAGCCAACCAGTGTGTGGTGAGCGTATATGAAAGACCGCCGGGAAAGGCCGCATACCCCTACCATTTTCACGTAAAAAATGAGGAAGTATTCTTCATTGTCAGCGGCCGGGGACTTCTGCGGACCCCGGATGGAGAGCGGGAAGTAGGGGCCGGGGACCTGCTGTTTTTTCCAGCTGAACCTGGCGGAGCCCATAAACTCACCAATTCCGGTGAAGAGTCTCTGATGTATCTTGACTTTGACACCCAAAACGCCCTGGACGTTGCGGTTTACCCGGACTCCCACAAAATTGGCGTGTGGGGCCGGGGAATCAACCGGGTTTTCTTGGAAGAGGACGCGGTGGACTATTACGCTGGGGAATAAAAGGACTGTCGGCGGAGCGGATGCAAAGCCCAAGATTGGTAAAGCCAGCACTTCCCTGCTGGGGCCAAACCCAATAAACTATAATTTTAAGAAAAAGGAGCGATAAAGCGATGAACGCAAAAGGAAGGGTACACAAGTACGGGGACGATGTGAACACAGACGTGATCATCCCCGCCCGGTATCTGAACACCGCCTCTCATGCGGAGCTGGCCAGCCACTGTATGGAGGATATTGACAAGGACTTTGTGAAAAATGTAAAGCCCGGCGACGTGGTGGTGGCTGGCAAAAACTTTGGCTGCGGTTCCTCCCGGGAACATGCGCCCATTGCCTTGAAAGCCTCTGAAGTATCCTGTGTGATTGCCAAAACCTTCGCCCGCATTTTCTACCGAAACTCCATCAATATCGGCTTCCCGATTTTGGAGTGCCCGGAGGCCGCGGAAGAGATTGCCCCTGGGGACGTGGTAGCGGTGGATTTTGACACGGGCCTGATCACCGACGAGACCACTGGCAAGACCTACCAGGCCCAGCCCTATCCCGAATTTTTGCAGAATATCATTGCCAGCGGCGGGTTGATGGAGTCCATTAGAAGCAAGGGCTAAGGCGGCTGTTTGGAGACAAGTGGAGAAGAGACCGGCAGTTGGCCAGGGGGGTTCAAAAACTTTACTTTTCCCTTTAAAAAGGATGTGAATGAAATGGGAACCATCTTTTTCCCCAGCTGCAATTTTACGAAAGCCAGCCCAGAGGCGGCAAACAAGCTAAGAAGCTATCTTTTGGAACAAATGCCCGTGGCAGGCTGCTGCCGCATAGATAAAAAACAGTATCCAATTGGAGACACAGCCCTATATTTCTGTCAGGCGTGCAGAGAAACCATGGAGGAGAGGCTTCCCCAGTTGAGGCCAGAAAATCTGTTTGTCTGGCTGGCGGGCCGGACAGATTTTCCTTGGCCGGACTACCGTGGTCTACAGGTGAGTATACAAGACTGCTGGCGGGACCGGGAGCACCCGGAGATCTGGGGGGCGGTACGGAGGCTTTTGGCTAAAATGGGGGTGGAGGTCTGGGAAATTCAAGAGAATCGGGAGAGATCCACCTTTTGCGGTAATCTGCATTTTGAGCCGCAATCACCGGAAAATACCGCGCGGCTGGCCGCTTATCGGAACCAGCCGCTTTATGAACTGCCGGAGCCAGAACAACAGGCGCTCATGAGGGAACAGGCTGAAAAGCACCAGGGGCGGCGGGTCCTTTGCTATTGTAACCGCTGTACGGCAGGTATCCGGCTGGGCGGAGGACGGCCAGTTCATTTGATGGAACTGGTTATGGGAACCTATGGATAGAAGGGATGTTTTTCAGCCGTAAAGCATAGGCTGTTCCTGGGCCGGTAAGTTTTTCATCATAATAATGACGGAGTGAACAAGGTATATGCGAAAGAGAGACTGTATTGCCACCTATATCCTGATGGCCTTGATTGTGTTTATCTACATACTGGACCGCCTGATCCCCCTGCCGGAAGGCTATGCAGGAGCGTCCAACGGATGGGAGGGCCTGCCTGGCTGGGTGGCGGTCCCTCTGGGGTATTGCGGCGGACAGTTGACCAATCTATTGGCTCTGTGCGGCGACGCACTAACCCCAGGAGGGTGGGCCTTTTACCGGCATTTTACATTTTTGTTTCCCCAAGAGAACCTCTTCCACCTGCTGGCTGCCCTGGCTTTGCTATACCTGGCGGGGAGCTTTGTGGAGAGCCACGGGGGTTCGGCGGCAGTGGTGGGGGTTTTTCTGCTGTCTGGCTTTCTGGAGAGCTGGGTCTCCGTTCCGCTTTACACCTTTCTGCATCCGCCCTATATGTTCGATAGCCCTATGGCGTTCACAGCGGGGGCTTCCAGTGGGGCTATGGGACTGTTAGGTGCGGCCTGGGCAATCTGTCTGTTTAACCGGGGGCTTTTGGATGAACTGACCCGTGGGGAGAAGATGGCCCTAGCGGCCTGTGGGGTGCTGTGCACCTATGTCCTGGGTTTTGGGCTGGGAATAATCCGCTGTAATATAAGCCTGTTCCTGGGCTTGGGGCTAATGTCCGCGGCTTGTGCCTGGATTCCGCCGGTGCGGCGGATGGTGCTGGCCGCTGTGCCCGCCGGAGTGATCGAAGAGGCGGTGCAGCAGGAAGAAGCAAGGCAAGCGGCGCTGCGGCACGAGCAGGAACTGGAAAGGGACATTCTGAAAAAGCTTAGCCAGCTGAACGTAGACGATTCATATAAATAAACGGATTAACAATTTGGCTGGGCCAGACTTTTGGTGGAAACGTTGTTCTTTTTTAAATTTGCACTAGGAATAGAAAGCGCCTTTAGGCCGGAAAACCGGTCCAAAGGCGCTTTTTATTTTGCTAAAGGGATTAGCCGGCTTCCCCCAGGGGGGTATAGGCCGCGCCCATAAAGATGGGCAGGAAGGTCTCGGTGTCCACAATCATATAGAGGAAGGGCCTGTCTAGCACCACCTGCTTGGGCTCATTCATCATAGCGCCTCCGCTCTCCATGACCACTGCGGTAACGGCTCCGGCCCGGGTGCCTTGCTCAAATACGGAAATATAGGTTTTGTGCAGCACATCGCCAATATACAGCGCCTCGCCGTTGGAGCCAGTATTGCCCATGGGGGAAAAGTCTGCCAAACCGGGTTCAAAGGCGTCCGTCATGCCCCACTGGGCGAACAAGTCCTTTAATGAGGCGCTATAGTCCTGTTGAAACTTGGGAATACCAGCTGTTACATCCTGTTGAGAGCTGTTGGTTAGCACCTGCCGCAGCTTTTCAGCGGTAAGGCCTTCCACATACTCCGCCAGGGTGATTCCCTGATTGGGCAGCAGGGCGGCAAAAGCGTACTGGTTGCCGGAATAATATTTCAAAAAGCCCGTAGCCTCGCTGTCCTCCAAATAGGTGCGCTCCCAAGAGTGCATCATGTCCACGTTCAGCTCTTGGCCGTCCTGACAGGTAAAGACCTGCTCCCGCACATCAAGATCCTCATAGACTTCCTCCCACTGGGCCTCAAAGGCCAGAGCGTTGATCAGATAGAGCACCGCCTGGGAGTCAATCTCGTCGAGGATAGTGGGGATCATCTCATGGGTATGCTGATTGACCCAGCTGTTAATCTTTTCCAGGGTGGAAGTGTTAAAGGGCTCCTGATACACCCCGGCCCCAAAATAGTCGGCGTTTAGTTGAAGGAAGTCCTTTTCTACCCGCATCACGCCGTCCCGGACCCATAGGGAATTGGCAGTGTGGAACTGTGCCTTTTCTCCAGAGGGAAGAGAATCCGTGTAGGCGGCCAAATACGCCCGCAGCTGGTCAATGGGCAGGCCCAGCACCCCCTCCATTTGGGATAGGGTTTGCCCCCCAGCGCCGTTGGCGGTCATGGCCATAGCGCTGAGCACGGACAGGGGCGAGACCAGCACGTTCTCTTCCGGGGTAGCCTTCATCGAGCGCCGGAAGAGCTCCAGCCCGAAGCCGGTAAAAGCCTGGGCCCCGGGGCCGGCTAGATCAGCCTCTGCCGTTTGGGAACTTTTGCGCACACCGGCCATCAGGTCGCCGGTGGCGTTCAGAGTTTGGCCCCCACAGCCGGTCAGGGCCAGCGCCAGGGTTAGCCCGGCACATAGGGCGGAGGTCAGTAATTTTTTGGTAAATTTCACAGTGGCACCGCCTTTCATATTTTCAATATGGTTATTTCTTTTGCCCCGCCAGGAAACCCAGCGCAGGGTAGCGTCTTGTAACCTGTGTCGGCGTGGACATTTTTCTTGCCTCATACAGAATACCGTCCGCCCAAAGGCATTAGCTAAGCAAAAGAGATAACTACCTTTTTCACCTATAAGAAGTCCCCCAGCGGCGGCGTAGTTGCACTGGGAGAGGTCTTTTTTAAAGTAAAGTTTTCAGCCAACTGGTCAGCGCGTCGGTTCCCAGAGAAGCCAGGGCAATTAGCGCCAAAAAAGCGGCCACTGAAAGCACCTCTATAAAAATATGTTTTGCGCTGGCTGGTCCAGGGTCCTCCTGGGGCTGGTTCCGCTCCTGCTCCAGCTCTTGGCCTACCTGGGCGGCCAGCTCTTGGGCGGCTGATAGATGAGCAAAAGGCACATACAGGTTTTGGTCCGTAGGCAGGGATTGATTGTCGAAGGAAAAGTAGGCATGGCCGGCGGACTTTGTTTCACAGGGTATGTCCTGTTCCATCAATCGCTGGGCTACCTGTTGGGCGGTATACATATCTGCCCCTTGCAGCAAAACCATATCCCTCTCTCCGGCGGGGCGAAGCTTAGCGCTGTGACAGCCAGGACAACGCTTGGCAGCGTCCTCGGTGACAGCTTGACATTTGGTGCAGTAAAGCATTTGCGTCCTCTCCTAACACAGCTGAATACCGTTAATGGTCAGTTTAAATTCCAGGTCTAACCGCTGGGCGGCTTTACGGCAAAGTTTCATGCGCTCCATGAAGATCTCGAATTATTCCATAACAGAACTAAAGCTGGGGTCTACCTCCAGCCGCAGCCATACGGCGGCATGGGGACGGTCCACCTCCATCTGGGACCGGGTTACCGAATAATTGACCCGGTCATGAATGTCGAAGCGATGGGGGTCCTTTTCTCGTACCCGGGTACGGCGCACGTCGGACTTGTCCGCGAGGATTAGGGCGGCGGACTCGGCGTTTACCGGCACACCGGTGCCCTCGTCGTGATTGCCAATCGCTGTGGAGATTAGGGCAATCTCTTCTGGGGGAAAGCCCATATTGTCCAAAAGCCGGAAAGCCATTACCGCGCCGCTTTGGCTGTGGTCCACCCGGTTCACCAGGTTGCCGATGTCGTGGAGGTAGCCCGCGATCTTGGTCAGTTCCACCTGGCGCTGCGGATAACCCAGCTCTCGCAGAATGTACCCGGCAGTTTCCGCCACCCGGCTCACATGGGCGAAGCTGTGTTCAGTGAAGCCCAGGGCGGCCATAGAGGCGTCAGCCTGGGCAATATAAGTTTTTATAGCGCCATCGTGGCGGATCTGGTCGTAGGTGATCATGTCTTGCCCCCAAAAAAGTTGTTATAAATTTCCTTTTGTCCAGATGAAACCCTAGAAACGAATCGTAGCGCCAGACATTTTGCGCCCAAAGACATTACAGCAGTCATCAGACCAAACGTCCCAATGGGGCCAAACTGGAAAAAACCTCATTATTCTTATGAGTTTACCATATTTGGGAAGATTATTCAACTGTTATTTGTGGTGGGGACGCTTTCCTGGCGCGGCACGGCCACAATGCCTGGATCGGGTGCCAGAGCGGCGGTCCATGCCTGGATTTCGCGATAACACAGGGGGATTGTTTATGGCCGGACAAAATTTCCTTGCGGGATGAAATGAACCGCTTCTCCTCGTTGCCGGTATGTGTGGCAAGCGTAAAAGGTCCATGCAGGGCTTTTAAGGGCAGGCCAAAACGGTTAGCGATTTCTTCTAATTTTATAAGCCGGGTTCTCGCGGCCGGGTCGATGCGCAATAGCACATAGCATTAAAGCGGGTTTTAAGTGGCCGTACCTTATTGGCTGCCAATTAAGGTATATTACAGAGGCAAGGGCATTCAAGGCTTTTCCTATTTCTGCTCTCTTTTGAGACCCGGGAATAAAAACACAGCGAAACTTAACAAAGTCCCGCTGTGTTTATTCGTTCGTAATATGGTACCTATGTGGGATAAAACTAAGTGGAACTGTGTCACCCAGGAACCAACGGATTGTTTAAGTGCTTTTCTCCTTTGGCGGGGAAAATCGCCACGGGTGGTTTTCCCGCACCCAGGTCACGCGATGTTTCCCCAATTTTTCCTGGGGAATAGGAAGGGGTTTTCTCTACTTTTCCGGCGTGGAGACGTCGAAGATCTCCTTCACCGAGGTGGCCAGTCCCGCCAGGCCCTGCAGGTTAGAGGGCACAATGATCTTGGTGGCCCGCCCGTCCGCAGCTGTCTGGAAAGCCTCCAGGCTCTTCAGGGCGATAACCTGTTCGCTGGGGTTTGCCTCGTTCATCAGCTTAATAGCGTCGGCCATAGCCCGCTGCACTGAGAGAATGGCCTCGGCCTCGCCCTGGGCCTCGCGAATTTTTGTCTCCTTCACAGCCTCGGCCCGAAGCACAGCGGACTCTTTTTCACCCTCGGCAATAAGGATGGCGCTGCGCTTTTCGCCTTCGGCATCCAAAATCTTGGCCCGGCGCTCCCGCTCGGCCTTCATCTGTTTCTCCATGGAATCTTGAATTTCTCGGGGCGGGATAATATTTTTCAGCTCCACCCGGTTTACTTTAATACCCCAGGGGTCGGTGGCCTCGTCCAGAATCACCCGAATTTTTGAGTTGATCACATCCCGGGAGGTGAGAGTGTGGTCCAGCTCCATCTCGCCGATGATGTTCCGCAGGGTGGTGGCCGAGAGGTTCTCAATAGCGGAGATGGGGTTTTCCACTCCATAAGCGTACAGCTTGGGGTCCGTGATCTGGAAATAAACCACGGTGTCTATCTGCATGGTCACGTTGTCTTTTGTAATCACTGGCTGGGGCGGGAAGTCAATGACCTGCTCCTTCATGCTCACTTTTTTGGCAACACGGTCTATGAAGGGAATTTTAAAATGCAGGCCGGTGCCCCAGGTGGCATGGAAGGTGCCCAAGCGCTCGATGACGTAGGCATGAGCCTGGGGGACGATTTTGAAATTGGAAACGATGGCAGCCAGCAATAGAATAATTACAGCGATTGCAAGAATAATCGCCACCTCGGCACTGCCGAAGATAAAGGCGGGAATCAGCGCGAGATTCATAGAGTTTCTCCTTTCTTCTGAGAGGGTGAAACCATTAGTTTAACGCCCTCAATGCGTGAAACAGTAACCACCTGACCGGCGGGGATGGTCTGTTCGGGAACCACAGAACGCGCGGCCCAGCTGTTCCCCATCACTGAAACCCGGCCCGCGCCCAGCAGGTTGTTAACCTCCTGGGTCACCACAGCCTCGGCGCCCAGAACCCGGTCCGCGTTGGTAGAGGTAGGACCGTCCTTTTGCAGACGCCGGGCCAGGGGACGGGTAAACACAGCGGCCAGCGTGGTGAACACCACGAACAGAATAATTTGTAGCCAAGGGGCCCCGCCCAGCAGGCTGGCAAGCAGCGCGGCCAGGCCCCCCGGCACGAACCAGATAGAGACCAGCGCAGGCACAGCGGCCTCAATAATAGCGGCCGCCACCGTGATACCCAGCCATAAATAGATCATACGTCCACCCTCCTTAAAATGGGCTGTTATTTCGTCAATATAATTATACTACCTTTCATTTAGAAATGCAAGGACATAATGAAGATTTCGGCGCTCCCGGGAAGTGTGCACTAGTTGACATCTCTCTGCACATTTGCTATACTATAAGGTAAATAGTTTAACCGGCGTGCAGCCGGTAAAGAAAGGAAGTATTGCCCAGCTATGGCATTAAAAGAATTTCAGGCGGAGTCCAAACGCTTGATGGATTTGATGATCAACTCTATTTATACCCACAAAGAGATCTTTCTTCGTGAACTGATCTCCAATGCCAGCGATGCGATTGATAAGCTCTACTACCGCAGCTTTGAAGAGGGCCAGACCGGCCTTTCCCGGGAAGATTTCTTCATCCGGGTGGACCTGGATAAGGACGCCCGCACCATCGTGATTACCGATAACGGGATTGGCATGACCAAAGAAGAGCTGGAAAATAACCTGGGCGTTATTGCCAAGAGCGGCTCGCTGCAATTTAAAAATGAAAACGAGAAAAAAGACGATGTAGATATTATTGGCCAGTTTGGCGTGGGATTTTACTCCGCGTTTATGGTTAGCAGCCGGGTGGTGGTGGAAAGCCGTGCCTTTGGCGGCAACGAGGCCTGGGCCTGGGAGTCCGCCGGGCTGGAGGGGTATGAGGTCTCTCCCTGCGAAAAAGCGGAGCGGGGTACCAAAATTACCCTGACCATCAAAGAGGACACTGAGGATGAGAATTACAGCGACTTTTTGGAGCAGTATAGAATTAGCCAGCTTATTAAAAAATATTCCGACTACATCCGCTACCCCATCCGTATGGAGATGAAGAAGAGCCGCCTGAAAGAGGGCACTGGCGTGGACGGCAAGGACCCGGAGTATGACACCTTTACCGAGATAGAGACCCTAAACAGTATGGTGCCCATCTGGAAAAAGGCCAAGAGTGAGGTAAAGGACGAGGAGCTGAATAGCTTCTATAAGGAAAAGTTTTTCGACTGGCAGGACCCCTTGGGCGTCATCCGCACCTCTACCGAGGGCGCGGCCACCTATACCGCCCTGCTGTTTATCCCCAAGACCGCCCCCTACGACTACTATACCCGTGAGTTTGAAAAAGGCCTTCAGCTTTTTGCCAGCGGGGTACTGATTATGGACAAATGCGCAGATCTGCTGCCAGATTGCTTTAGTTTTGTGCGGGGCCTGGTGGACAGCCAGGACCTGTCTCTGAACATTTCCCGGGAAATGTTGCAGCATGACCGCCAGCTGAAGCTTATCGCCGGCCGGCTGGAAAAGAAAATTGCCAGCGAGCTAAAGTCCATGTTGGAAAACCACCGGGAGAAGTATGAGGAATTCTGGAAGAGCTTTGGCCTGCAAATAAAGTACGGTATGTACGACAACTACGGGGCCAAGAAGGAAGAGCTGCAAGACCTGGTACTGTTTACCAGCTCCATGGATAAGAAGTTGACCACCTTAAAGGAATACGTGGACCGGATGAAGGAGGACCAGCAGGCCATTTACTATGGCTGTGGCCAGACCCCCGAGCGCATTTTGGCCCTGCCCCAGGCCGAGGCCGTGGCTGAAAAGGGCTGGGAGATCCTGTGCCTGACGGACAATGTGGATGAGTTCGCCCTGCGGGTACTGGGTAAGTATGGAGAAAAGGAGTTTAAGAACATCTCCGCCGAGGGCCTGGACCTGGAGACCGACGAGGAGAAGGAGCGCACCAAGGAGCTAAGCGAAAGCCGCAAGGATCTGCTGGAGGCCATGGGCAAGGCTTTAGAGGGCAAGGTGAAGGCGGTAAAGCTTTCTGGGGGACTAAAGAGCCACGCGGCCTGTATCTCGACTGAGGGGATGATCTCCACCGAGATGGAGAAGGTGCTGAATGCCATGCCCGCGGGAGAGAAGGTTCAGGCCCAGCGGGTGCTGGAGCTGAACCCGGACCATCCGGTGTTTGAAAAGCTGTGTTCTTTGGCCGGAGACCAGGAAAAACTGGCGCTGTACGCGGAGATCCTCTACGGCCAGGCGCTGCTCATTGAGGGGGTGGCCCTAGAAGATCCCGCGGACTTTGCCCGAAAGGTATGTTTGGTACTCTAGCCCGGAAAGACCGGTGCTTGGCCCATGGAGCCAGTCTAAAAATTATTGAATCAAACCATTGGGAGAGTTAGGGAATGAATCAACCAATCAATAATCCCGCGTTTTATTATCCTGCCGTCTACGGTCAGCCCCCCCAGCCCGGCCAGCCCCTTGTGCAGGGCCAGCCCCAGCCGGTGGGGTATCCCCAGCCTTACCCAGGGCAGCCTGCGCAGGCCATGCCAGTACAGACCGTGCCTGTGCAAACTGCGCCTGTGCAAATTGCGCATGTGCAAACTGCGCATGTGCAAACTGCGCATGTGCAGCCGGCGGGATACCCGCCCTACCCTCAGCCCAACTATTATCAGCCTGCCGCCTACTACCCGGCCTATGCCCAGGGACAGGCGGTGCCCGGCTTTGCCATAACGCCTCCTAAGGATCCCCGCAAAACCGGCGGGGCCCGGGTGGTAAACTGGATGTGCCTGCTGGTGTTGATCCAAATTGTAATTAGCTTTTTGGTGGGCACCGTGCTGGTGGCCGCCACCCTAGCTTTGGGATTCAACATTCAAACCGACGAGCTGGGGATGGCGCTTTACACGGTGGCAATGTCTCCGGCAGGGCTTTTGCCACCATTCTTGTGCTATATGTTGGCTGGGAAGAAGGACTGGAACCAGTATTTTCGTTTTGAGAATAAAGGGGGGTTCACCAGCCTGCTGATGGTTCTGGCGGGTTTGGGGATAAGTTTGGCCGCGAATTTTCCCGCCAATGCCTTAATGCAGCTGCTAAAGAACCTGGGAGCCGCGGACCCCACCGAAAATTTGCTGAATATGCCCCAAAGCTTCCCCGCTTTCTGGGTAGAGCTGGTAGGCATTGCGGTTATGGTGCCTGTGGTAGAGGAGTTCGTGTTCCGCGGGGTTGTTTTTTCCTCGCTGGAGCGGTTTGGTACCGGATTTGCTGTTTTTGGTTCTGCGCTGATTTTTGGTATGGCACACCTAAACATCAGCTCAGTGGTTTTTGCCACTGTGGCGGGGCTGGTAATGGGCCTGGCCTATGCCAAGACCCGGAATCTGTGGGTAACAGTGTCTATACACGCTTTAAACAACGGGCTGGCAGTGGTGGACGAGTACGCGGAGCTGCTGGTGGGCCCAGACCAGATGCTTCTGCTGCGGAACCTGTTGATGTTCATCCCCCTGGGGCTGGGCCTTGTGGCACTGGTGCTTCTGCTAATTTTACGTCTGACAAAGGGGAGCCGTGAAAGGCGCAAGGCTTTGGCGGCCCAGCAGGGAGCAAGCCAGCAAGGTGAATATGCGATGGGGCAGGAAACGCCGCCCTTGTGGCGCCAGGAGGAGTGGTGCCCAGCAAAGACGCAGGAAGAGGCCCCGCTATCTCCTTTGGGCGCTGGTGAGTCCTTAGGCTGCCTAGCCCATGCGCCGTCCTTTTGGTGTATGGTGGCCGCAGTGGGCATCATGTTGGTCAGCATGTTCCTGTAATCCATGGAATTAGAATTTTTGCCTCAAAAAAAATGGATGCTTCAGGCTCTGGCGTTGGCCCGGGAGGCAGGGACCCAGGGTGAGGTACCGGTGGGGGCCCTGGTGGTGCGGGGGGAAGAAATCCTTGGCCAGGGGCGCAACCGCCGGGAGGCCGCCCACAGCGCCCTGGCCCATGCAGAGGTGGAGGCCCTGCACCAGGCCTGCCAGAGGCTGGGAGACTGGCGGCTGACCGGGTGCCAGCTCTATGTAACGCTAGAGCCATGTCCCATGTGCATGGGGGCTGCGGTAAACGCCCGGGTGGAGCGGATTATATATGGCGCGGACAGCGAGACCGCCTGGAACTGGGGCGGTCTTGTTGCTATGTCTGGAGGGCGCCCAAAGGTATACAGAGGTTTTATGGAAGCAGAGAGCAGAGCGCTGCTAAGGTCCTTCTTTGAGGCCCGCAGATAGAAGAACCCATTGACAGGCCCACTCTTTTGTGTTAAAATTTTTCCCTGTTGGGACTCCGAGGCTGCGGCCGCCTGAAAACGGCCGCCGGGGACCGGTCTTGACCGGTTTTCCGACAGGAACCGGGTGAAAATCCCGGGCGAACCCGTCGCCGTGATGACGAAGCGACCTCCACAGGGCATATAGTTAACACACAGGAAAATCGGTATGGTCCAATGTTTCAGGAAGTGCCGCCGCTTCAAGAGAGAGTGCAGCCACGCTAGGAACACCGTGTTAACGAAAGCCCCGCAAACGTCACTGGTTGGCAATGCCGGCTGGGAAGACAGGAGGAAGCGCTGGGCAAGAGACCGCGTTTAGGGCGGCCTCTCATTGCCAGCCCTGAACGTCTAAGCCGAAAGACTTGCCCGGAGGGCCGTGCAATAGCCACGGGTTCTTGGCGATTTGTGCTGGGAAGCAAATATTTAGGCTTTCTTTATCTTATTTGTGTACGGGTTTTTATAGCAAATGAGATGGCCAACCCCTCCAAACCTATTAGGAGGATTTTTAGCAGTGCAAAAATTGGTAGAACACACAAAGAATTGCAGTCGGGTGGCGTGCGTACTTTTGGCCGTGATGATGACCCTTGTGGTAGCCGCCGGCTGCCAGAGCCAGGGCCAGAGTTCGGACCAGG
The DNA here is from genome assembly GCA_910574935.1 of Oscillospiraceae bacterium. Taxonomy (GTDB): domain Bacteria; phylum Bacillota; class Clostridia; order Oscillospirales; family Acutalibacteraceae; genus Acutalibacter; species Acutalibacter intestini. The sequence continues at coordinate 76,830 of CAJTCU010000002.1, read as the reverse complement.
GGAATGGAGAGAAGAAAAGCGTTACCCTTTCAGTAACCCACCGGGACGGCTCCACCAAGGAGTTCAGCATTGAGACAACCCAAGAGATGCTGGGCGCGGCCCTACAGGACGAGAAGCTTATTGAGGGAGAGGATGGCCAGTACGGCTTGTTTATTACCACCGTGGATGGGGAAAAGGCCGACGATGGCGCCCAGGAGTGGTGGTGCCTGACCAAAGGCGGCGAGCAGGTGAATACTGGCATAGACAGCACGCCGGTAGAGGATGGCGCCACCTATGAGCTGGTTTTGACGACTGGATACTAAATGCGGCGGCTGGTTTCTCTATGCCTGATGGCTTTAATGGGCGTACTGCTGGTGGTTTCTAAGGAGGCCTTGGCCTTTTTGCCTAATTTTGAAGTGGTCTCTCTGTTTATCGTGCTGTTCACTCAGTCCTTTGGCATACTGGCCCTGGGGGCGGTGGCGGTGTTTTTAGCTCTGGAGGGGCTGCTGTATGGCTTTGGCATTTGGTGGGTGATGTATCTCTATGTATGGCCCTTATTATTTTTGCTTGCCTGGCTCTTTCGATGGATGAGGCACGCTTGGCAATGGGCGGTTTTGTCCGGTTTGTTTGGGCTAAGTTTTGGGGCCTTGTGCTCGCTGGTGTACCTGCCGGCAGGGGGGGTTCCCATGGTATTGGGGTGGATCGCCAGTGGGTTCCCTTTTGACATCAGCCACTGTATAGGGAATTTTTTACTGATGATCGTGCTCTATTGGCCTTTGCGGAAAGCCCTGGAGCGCTGTGTGGCCATGGCTGGGCGTTGGCACTGAGAGATGCGACAAGGCCTAATTGGCAAAGCGGATCAAGTAAATATAGACATTTGCGGAGGCTTCCATATTTTGGCAGGCCTCCGTTTTTTCTTGACAAACTGGACAAAAAAGGCTACTCTATATAGTATGGGAGAATTCCCAAATGAAGTGTAAAGGAGAGGTGAGCAGAGTGAGCGTCCCTCGAAGTAACGACAGCACGGAACCCCGAGAACGGCGCTTTTGGCTTGCCTTTTTGGCGGGCCAGGCGGTTTTTGGCCCGCTCTGTTGAAGGGGATTGGATAGTCAACGCAGTTTCAAAGAGATAAAGCTTTAGAAAATAAGAAATCTCTTCTGAACCAGCGGCGCAGCCGGCTGCTTGAAAATTCCAGAGATTCTCAACGGTGTTTACTATAGTATAGATGACTGGCGCGCTCTTTTTGGCTGTGGGGGCAATCCTGTTTTTGGCCTCGGGCCGGCGCGGTTGTCTTTTTGGTAATCCGGAGTGGGGGAGCCTCCTTTTGTCACGGCAGGCTCCTGGGGTTTCGTGTTGTGTACTTCTCAATATTTTGATGAAGATTCAAAAGGAGGTACACGATATGGACAAGAATTGGATAGAAGAAATGGTAGGGCGTCTCCTGCTCTTGTTTGAGGAGCGGCAGTATTCCCAGGCGGGGGCCCTGGTAAAGGACATGAACCCCGCCGACGCGGCCCTGGTGCTGGAGGAGCTTCCTCAGCAGAAAATGCCCCTGCTGTTCCGCCTGCTGCCCAAGGAGCTGGCGGCGGATGTGTTTGCCTATATGTCACCGGAAAGCCAAGAGCTGCTGGTGCAGGGCTTTAGTGACCGGGAACTGGACGAGGTAATGGGCCAGCAGTTTTTGGACGACACAGTAGACATGATCGAAGAAATGCCCGCCAATGTGGTAAAGCGCGTCTTACGCCACGTGGACCCCGAGACCCGGAAGATGATCAACCAGGTGCTCAACTACCCGAAGGACAGCGCGGGCAGTATCATGACCATGGAGTATGTGGACCTAAAGCGCAGCATGACTGTGGAGCAGGCCTTTGAGCGCATCCGCCGCACCGGGGTGGAGAAGGAGACCGTTTACACCTGCTATGTTACAGACAGCCGCCGGAAGCTGGAGGGCATTGTCACAGTAAAAGACCTGCTGCTGGCCCCCAAGGACCAGGTAATCCGTAATATTATGGAGACCAACGTGAAATTTGTGAGCACCCACGCAGACCAGGAAGAGGCTGCCCGGGAGCTGAGCCTTTATGACTTTTTGGCTCTGCCGGTGGTGGATGCCGAAGAGCGCCTGGTGGGCATTGTTACAGTGGATGACGCCATTGACGTTATTCAAGAGGAGGCCACCGAGGACATTGAGCGCATGGCGGCTATGGCCCCCTCGGATAAACCCTATCTGAAAACCAACGTGTGGCAGACCTGGCGCAAGCGGGTGCCCTGGCTGCTGTTTCTAATGATTTCCGCTACCTTTACCAGTGGGATTATCTCTTCTTTTGAGGATGCCCTGGCGGCCAGCGTGGTGCTCACCAGTTTTATCCCCATGCTGATGGACACGGGCGGCAACTCTGGAGGCCAGACCTCAGCCACCATTATCCGGGGGCTGTCTTTAGGGGAGATCCAGTACCGGGATGTGCCCCGGGTACTGGTAAAGGAGTGCAGCGTGGCGCTGCTGTGTGGAGGCACCCTGGCAGCGGCGAACTTTATCAAGCTGATGTTTTGGGACCGGGTGGGCCTGCCGGTGGCACTGGTGGTCTGCTTTACCCTGGTAGCGGCGGTGATGGTGGCCAATCTGGTGGGCAGCAGCCTGCCGGTGCTGGCCAAGCGCCTGGGCCTGGACCCTACGGTAACGGCCAGCCCGCTGATCACTACCATCGTGGACGCGGTGGCGCTGATGATTTATTTTAATATTGCCAAACTGGTGCTGGGGATATAGCGAAGATCCTGACAAAGCGGCGCCTGGCGCCTGGACTCCACAGGTTCAAACCATCATCTGGGGATGTACGGAACGCTCTTCATATAAGAGTTCACGGGGTAAAAAATTGTGATAAATTTCGAGAAAAAAACAATTGCATGGGGCTAGATTACATGCTATACTAGCCCTAAAGCAGACAAAAGGTCTGCCGGAACTTATCAGTATATATGGAGGTACTTTAACAGATGGGAAAAATTGTAAATGTGGCTGTGGTGGGCTACGGCGGAATGGGCGGCTGGCACACCCGCAAGCTCCAGGAAATTCCGGAGGTACATCTTCAGGGCGTGTACGACATTCTGCCAGAGCGCAACAAGGCCGCGGAAGAGAAGGGGATTAAGGCCTACGCCAGCCTGGAAGAGCTGCTGGCAGACCCCGCCATTGACGTGGTCACCGTGGCAATTCCCAACGACGCCCACAAAGAGGTGTGTGTGAAGGCTATGGAGGCCGGCAAGGCTGTGGTGTGTGAAAAGCCCGTTACAATGTCCACAGAGGTTTTGGAGGAGATGATCGCTGCCAGCAATCGTACGGGTTCCGTATTCACCGTACACCAGAACCGCCGTTGGGACGAGGACTTCCGGGTGGCAGAAAAGATCGTTAAGTCCGGCGACCTGGGCCGGGTGTTCGCCATTCAAAGCCGGGTCCACGGCAGCCGGGGAATTCCTGGGGACTGGCGCAACACCAAGGAGCACGGCGGCGGCATGGTGCTGGACTGGGGGGTTCATCTGCTGGACCAGATGAACATGATGATGGGCCGTATGCCCAACTCGGTCTATGCGACTCTCTCCAACGTGACCAACGAAGAGGTGGACGATGGCTTTACCGCTACCTTTACCTTTGATGACGACCAGGGGGGCATTGTGTTCACCGTAGAGGTGGGGACCAGCAACTTTATCAACCTGCCCCGGTGGTATATCGAGGGCCTGAACGGTACCGCCGTTATTGATGATTTCGCGGTAAACGGAAAAATTGTGGTGGCCACCAGCGACGAGAAGCATGACGCGGTGCCCATCATTACGGCGGCCGGCTTGACCAAGACCATGGCCCCCCGCACAGACGATACCATCAAGGAGCTGCCTCTGCCCCGGGTCCCCCAGGATATTTGCGACTACTACCGGAACATTGCCAAGGTGGTGAACGGCGAGGAGAAGCAGATTGTCACCCACGACCAGCAGCGGGAACTGATGCGGTTGATGGAGGCTATTTTTGAGTCCGCCGAGAAGAACACTGTGGTGAAATTTTAACTGAGGTGCATTTCTATGACCCCTGAACAGCGACGGAAGAACCTGTCGGTTCCTGCTGGCCCCGTAGATGTGGCACTGGATACCGATACCTATAATGAAATAGACGACCAGTTTGCCCTGTCTTATCTGCTGCTGAATAAGGACCGGCTGACCACCACAGCCCTATACGCAGCGCCTTTTCACAACGAAAATTCGTCGGGCCCTGAGGACGGGATGCTGAAAAGCTATGACGAAATCCACAAGCTCTTGGGCCTGCTGGGGGAGAGCGTGCCGGTCTATAAGGGCTCACCCCAGTATCTGCGGGACGAGCATACGCCTGTGCCCTCTCCGGCGGCGGAAGATCTGGCCCGGCGGGCAGGGGAGTATACCCCAGAGAAGCCTCTGTATGTGGTGGCCATTGGAGCCATTACCAACGTGGCCTCGGCCATTCTGTTAAATCCCCAGGTGGCAGAAAACACCGTGGTGGTGTGGCTGGGAGGCAACGCGCTGCATTACCATGACACCAAAGAGTTTAATATGGCTCAGGATGTGGCGGCTGCCCGGGTGGTAATGGGCAGTGGGGTGCCCTTTGTGCAGCTGCCCTGCATGGGGGTGGTCAGTTCCTTTACCACCAGCCGGCCAGAGCTGGAACACTGGCTGAAGGGGCAGAATCCCTTGGCGGACTATTTGGCGGAGAACACCATTACTGCTGCCGAAAGCTATGCTGCTGGCAAAGCCTGGACCCGAGTGGTATGGGATGTAACGGCGGTGGCTTGGCTGCTGAATGAAGGGGAGCGGTTTATGAATTCTCAGGTGCGGCCAGTGACCCTGCCAGGATATGACCATCAGTACCAGCCAGCAGACCCCCAGGGGCCGCTGATGCGGTATGTGTACCACATCCACCGGGACGCGCTGTTCACGGACCTGTTCGAGAAACTGCGAAACGCATAATGAAAGGCCGCTGTCCAAAGATGGATGGCGGCCTTTCGTTTTTTAGGTACATTCTTTTCACATAATTCTATGCCTGGGTGGAAGGAACCCCAAAATGGTGGTGCTGCCCAAAATGTCAAAACAAGCCCACCAAAACCAAAAGCCGCTGGGAAACTTTCCCAGCGGCATGATGTTCATGGTAGCCCGCCCGACCGTAATGTGCATCTCAATAACCTGCCTACAAGAGGAACAGGTGGGTGCCCTCCCACATGGTTCACGCTCCCTTCGTCCAACCACAGTCGTGCTGGGCCGGGAGGTCTGCAATCCGCAGGCGGAGACGGGCTCCCAATAATTTGAGTGTAGGGTTATATGTGCACAGTCCGCGTATCGGGCAGACAGAGAATGTATTTCAGTGCGTATACTTATTCCTCGCCGCCTTCGTAAAAGGCTTCATTAAACCGGGTTTCAAAAAGTTCTGCCAGCCGGTCCAGCAGAGCGTCATCCTCCACTTCTTGCAGCTGTTCCTCGCCGTCCTCCTCAATTACCTCAAAAATATAATAGGTCTCCGCATCGGAGGCAAGGTCATCTGGATCGGGACGAGTGGGAACCAGAGCCATAAAATGCCCCTCGTCGTTTTCCAGCTCATCAATAATTTCAAATTCATGCTCCTGCCCCTCGTCATCGATCAGGGTGATCAGGTCAGCTTCATAACCATTGTCCAAATTGCTCGCTCCTTTCGGCTGCGGGCAACCGGCCCGCTCACATGGTCTTATTTTACCTAAAACCGGCGGGAAAGTCAAGGGGGTGTTCAGTCATTTTCTATTTTTGCCCGAAAAATCGCGGAAAAACAGACGGTAGGGGAGTAAAACCTGGAACTATAGGAAATTGCTGAAAGTTTTTCAGATTTTTTTAAAAAACCTATTGACAAACGCCGCGCGATGGTTTATAATACAACCATCACAAGAGAGAACGAGCTTGTGAGAGTCTAAGTAATTAATAGATTGTTCCGCTAAAGCCGGAAGTAGACGGTAGAATTGGGAAGCTTAAAAAGAATTGTTTCCTAAAGGCCGGAGCGAAAACGGCGGAGTGGTAATTTAAGTGGAAGTAAGCGCTTTTGCGTATACACCCAGTGGAAGTTGTAAAAATTGGGTAGTCTTGAGAAGACAGCCGTAAAGATACGGTACGCAGGATTGCGTGAAAGGGAGGCCCAAGACCAGCGCTTACAAGAGAGGCGGAACTAAAAAACAAAGACGGAAAGGCGGGTGAGTCCAATGGACTTAAGTGAAACACAGCACGAGCTTGCGGACTCATGGTCCGCAAAATAGATATAAATGCGAATGATCCTAAATTACGAAAGGCGGTCACTATGCTGCAAAAGTATAGAGTGACAGCAAGTCAATTTGGCACGGACCTGTTTTGGCGCCGCTAGTTTAGAAGCTTCTAAAAGCTTACCGAAATGAAATGATTACAGCGGGGCAGCGAAAGAGTACTGATGTGCCAAGTTAAAGGAGTTTTGCGCCCATGGGCTGTAGAATATTTTCGCAGTAAGCTGAAGAAGCTGGATTTTTTGCATAATAAAGGCCTCCAGGGCAATACTTGGAGGCCTTTTCGCGTTTTTTCTTAAAGTTTATCTGTCATTTTCTGTCTTGGTTTATCATATAAATTGCCAGATAATAGACCTTGCATAAGTGGTGTTTTTAGATTATAATAAAAATGTGATTTGCCTGGATTCGTTAAGATCGAGATCATGGTATCGCTTCTAATTGAGAATAGGGCTGTTTTTATGTATTACATAGTTTTTTAGTGCTTTGGGGATCTTTTAACCAAAGCCTAGAGTCTGTTTTTTATTTAAGAAAGGGAGTAAAATGCATGTCAAGATATTGGGACGCCGAGGCGTTTTGGAATTGTTATAACGAATTAATTGAAGCATCTAACCTGGTTAGTATGGCTGAATATCCGCAGCACGGCAATACCTGCCGGCTGCTGCATAGTGTGGCCGTGGCCTATTACAGCTGCCGGCTGGCCTCCTTTTTAGGGGTGCGCTTTCATATGAGGGATATGGCCATTGGGGCGCTGCTTCACGATTACTTTTTTTATGACGCCCAAGACGGCGACCCTACCCGTAAGGGCCACTGGGCCCGCCACCCGGAAATTGCTTGGCAAAATGCGGCCAAAGAGCTGGAGCTTACTGGCATAGAGGCAGACATCATTCGAACCCATATGTTCCCGCTGACCTTGCGTCCGCCCCGGTATCGAGAAGGGGCAGTGGTCACCCTGGTAGATAAGGGCTGCTCGGTATACGAATTTTTTAAGAGAAAAAGCCCTTACCCCAGGCTTTCAGGAAAGTGCTTACCAAAAGCTGAGGCGGTTTGAAAAACCGCACTTTGCCGCCAAATTTCCGGCGGCTTTTTCTTTTGCCTTGCATTTATGGAGATTTTGAGGTATACTATAACATCAGGAAATAGTTGGACAGCAAAATATACCCATTGAGTCTTTGAAAATACATAAAGATTGTTTTCTTTAGTGTAGTGTGGAGGATTCGTAAAATATATATGTGGGTCTTAGGAGCAGTCGGAGGAAGGAGCATCTTTTTTATGCTGAAAACACTTTTTGTAAAATACCGGGAGATGATCCTGTATCTGTTTTTTGGAGTCCTTACCACTTTGGTGAACTGGGCTGCTTACTGGTTGCTAACGGATCTTCTCCACGTGCACTATATGGCCTCCACGGTGGTCTCCCAGCTGCTGGCGATTCTTTTTGCCTATGTGACGAACCGAACGTGGGTGTTTGAGAGCAAGGTCCATGGGGCCCGGGGCATTGCCCTGGAAATGGCCAAATTTTTTGGGGCCCGGGGTGTCTCGCTGCTGCTGGACATGGGGTGCATGTTTGTGGGCGTGGATCTTTTGCATATGAACGATAAAGTTATGAAAGTGTTTGCCAGTGTTTTAATTGTGATAGCCAATTATATTTTCAGCAAGCTGTTTGTGTTCCGTGGAAAGCCAGCGGAACACAAGGACGGCCGCTTGTAAAAAGACAAAATGTTTCCATTGCAGGGAGGATGTTTTATGGCAAGAAAAGCAAAGGGACAAGGCTTTGAGGACGTTTCCAGCTACTCGGTTCAGGAAAAAAAGAAGCGCCGCAAGGGCCAGCGGGGCCGTGTTGTGTTGCAATCTATCGCGGCGGTAGTGTGCGTAGTGCTGATTCTTTTCGGCTCTGTGCTCGTCTACATATCCACCGACTTGATTGGAGAGCTGACCACTGGGGCCATTACCAAGGACCCGGAAAAGCTGGGGATTAATGACAACAAGCTGCCGGGAGTGGCGGTCTCGGACAGCAGTATAAAAAATATCGCCGTTTTTGGCCTGGACGCCCGAAATGACCAGTTTGTAGGCCGTTCAGACCTGCTAATGGTGGTAACGGTGGATAACCGCCACGGCTCCATTAAGATGAGTTCAATTCTGCGGGATAGTCAGGTGCACATCGAGGGCGAGGGCTTTGGTGCGCATTATGACGAATATACAAAAATCAACGCGGCGTATGCCTGGGGCGGCCCCGAACTGGCGGTACGCACCCTGAACCGAAATTTCGGTCTGCGTATTGAGGACTATGTGACGATCAACTTTGTAAACATGGCGGCCATTGTGGATGCTTTCGGCGGAGTGGAGATGGATGTGAGCGCCGGCGAGATCGAAGAGATCAACACCAACCTCTCCAACTTGAGCCGGGAGGTGGAAAGTCAAAAGAATATCGATATGGCCGAGGGCGTGTATGACGACCGCAAGTATCCAGAAATCTCCGACGGTGACTATATGTCTGCCACCGCCGAGATGGCCACCTATCTGCTTAACGGCAATCAGGCGGTGGCCTATGGGCGCATCCGTTATATTGGCGACGATTTTGGACGGGTAGAGCGCCAGCAGAAGGTGCTGGTCGGGCTTATTCAGCGGGTAAAGCTGCTAAGTGTTACCGACTATCCCCAGCTGGTGAAAAAGCTGATGCCCTATTGTCTGACCAATCTGGAGCTGGACGACATTTTGGGCATATTGCCAATTTTGACCAAAGACATTGAAATAGAATCTATTTCGGTGCCGGATGTTGATTATGATTTGATCGAAGACATGCGCAGCGACATTGTCTATGATATTGAGAGCGCGGCCAAGCGCATGAGCGCTTTTATCTATGAGGAACAGTCTCCCTATTGGAATGAATATAATGGGAGCAGCGCTGCCGGGGAAGATGGGGAATCGGAAGAGGGAGAGTAAAAAGAAACCATGCCGAGATATGAAAAAAAGCCTGCGGGCCGGCACAGCGCCCCCAAAGGCGGAAGGCCCCAAAGACCCAGCGCCCAGGCCCCCCGCACCCGCCGGGAGCCCCTGAGGGACAATTACTATTATGACGACTACCAGGGGCCGGGAGAGTTCGAAGATATTTCTAGCTACTCTTCCGAACAGGCTCGCAGGGCTGGCCGCCGGGAGATGGCCGGAAAAAAGCAGCCCAAACAGCCCAAACGGCGCATGAAACTTGGGACAAAAATTTTTCTTGTGCTAATTCTGCTGGTGTGCGCCTTGGCGGGGCTGGGGGTGTATATGTTCGGCGGGCTGAAGGTGCGCCCTTTGGAGGGAAGCCTAAGTGTGGACACGTCCGCCAGAACCCTAGGGGTAAAAACCATTGCCCTGTTTGGCGTAGATAGCCGGGAGGGCGAAAACCAGGGGCGCTCGGACGCGCTGATGGTTATGGCGGTGGATAGCCGCAGCCACACCTTGAAAATGGCCTCGCTGATGCGGGATTCAGAGGTGTATATCCCGGAATATGGCTATGATAAGCTGACCCACGCCTATGCCTATGGTGGGCCGGAACTGGCTATACGGACCCTAAATGAGAACTTTGGTCTGGACATTGAGGACTATATGACCGTAAACTTTTATAATATGGCCCGCATTGTGGATGCTTTTGGCGGGGTGGAGCTGGAACTGAGCGGCGACGAGATGCGGGAGGTGAACCGCAACCTGTGGAACCTGAGCCAGGAGGTTCTGCGGGAAGGAGGAGACTCGGGAATTCGAGACAAGGATTATTTCACTGCCACAGATGGCACCCATAATATGATTGATGGAGAGTATATAGGCGGCCGGGTAACCTTAAACGGCAATCAGGCAGTGGCCTATTCCCGTATTCGAGAGCTGGATGGCGACGAGAGCCGCACAGGCCGGCAGCACCGGGTACTGGCCGGCCTGGTGGACGGGGCGAGAAAAAAGACACTGTTTAGTTATCCGGGGATTGCGCATGGGATGATGCCCAACTGTGAGACCTCTCTTAGCCTGGGGGATATAGCCCAGCTGGCGCCCTTTGCCCTGGGGAAGATCCAAACAGAGAGTATTACCCTGCCCGGAGAGGAGGAGGGCGCCTACGGCGCCTGGAACGAATACGATTCGTGGGTGCTGCGCTATGACGGCCAGTTAATGGGGGAGCATCTGCGAGATTTCCTGTATGGAGAATAAGTCAAGCACGGATATGGAGACGAAACGCAAAATTAGGCGCGGCAGGGTATGTGCCTCTTCATGGTGTAACGGAATCATTCGCAAGAGATAAATAATAAAATTTTTCAAAGGGGACAGAATTATGAGCGAACCGGTATTGGTCATTATGGCGGCGGGTCTGGGAAGCCGTTATGGCGGAGGCGGGCTAAAGCAGGTGGAGCATGTGGGTCCTTGCGGCGAATGCATTATTGACTATTCCATATACGACGCCTGGAAAGCGGGCTTCCGCAAGGTGGTGTGCGTCGTCAAGGAGACTATGCTGGAGGAGTTCCAACAGGAGATTACGAACGCTATCGCGCCCTATATGCAGGTGGAATTTGCTTTTCAGAAGCAGGAGGACATTCCTGCCGGCTTTTGTGTTCCAAAGGATAGAGAAAAGCCCTGGGGCACAGGGCATGCGGCTCTGGCCGGGGCGCGGTTGGTAGGGGAGGCTCCGTATGCGGTGATCAATGCCGATGACTTCTATGGGAGAGAGGCTTTTCAGAAAATCTACGATTTTCTGAAAAATGCCCAGGACCATCCAAAACTGGATTTGGCGATGGTGGGCTATCAGGTGAAAAACACCATTTCCCAGCACGGCTCTGTAGCCCGGGGTGTGTGCCAGGTGGAGAATGGCATGCTGGTAAAAGTGGTGGAGCGTACCCGTATCGAGAAGCTGGAAAGCGGCGAGATTGCCTATACCGAGGACAATGGGGCCAGCTGGGTTACGCTGCCGCCGGATACACCGGTCTCTATGTCCCTTTGGGGCTTTACACCGGGCTTTACCGCAGGACTGGAGGAGGAATTTTTAAGGTTTTTTAAGGAGGATTTGGATAAAAATCCTTTGAAGGGGGAATTCTTCTTGCCTTTTGCGGTGAATTCTTTGTTGCAACAGGGACGCGCCCAGGTGACCGTGCTTTCCACGGGTGATAAATGGCATGGTATTACCTATAAGGTGGACCGTCAAGCGGTGGTAGACGCCATAGCTGGTATGACAGAGCAGGGCCTATATCCATCGCCCGTATGGGGGACACCGGCATAAGGGGGGCGTTTTCCGCACCCTGTCGGCCGGTTCTGGAAGAGTCGGGGGGAATGGCGTGAACCTTTTTGGAAGTGATAGATTCCAGCAGGTACGTACTTTTTAAAAGTAGACGGTATACCTGGCGAATATGTGCTGGGTGCGCTTGAAAGGGACTGCGTTTATTACGAAATAAAGTTGAAAGCCGTTGCCTTGTGGTACGGCTTTTTTCTAGTGTGGAATTTATTCCCGACAGTCGGGCCAAAAAGCCTCTATGGGTGGAAATACACAGAGAATGCCGTTGGATTTTGTTATAACACACAAAGTTTGGACATTTTAAACCTAATCTTTAAAATAAATAGCTAAAAACCACTTGAAATTTTCCAGAAGTATGGTATTATAATAGCATGGGTTTCAATCTAAACAGGACAAGGAGATCGATAACCATGAACACCGGTACGTCAGATATGGAAAAAGCAGTGCAGGCTGGTTCGAAGCCGGTCGGCGATCCCGGCCAGGTTCCTCTAGACCTGTTCCACAGGGGCAAAAACCGCCGTGCGTATGAGTATTTAGGCGTGCATAAAGCCATTTATCAGGGAAAAAAATGTATGGTGGCCCGGCTTTGGGCCCCCCATGCAAAGGCAGTGTCTCTGGTGGGGAATTTTTGCAATTGGGACAACGCCAAATACCCTTTAAAGAAGATCGATGACAGTGTTTGGGAGGGTTACACTGATTTCGAGTTTGAGCCCTTCGAGATGTACAAGTTTTATATTAAGGATGCCTCTGGCGAGAACTCTTACAAGGCAGACCCTTTTGCCCGCCATACCGAAACCCGTCCGGGCACCGCTTCCCGTTGGTATGAGCTGGATAATTATGCCTGGCAGGACGCGGCTTGGCAGAAAAAGAAGGAGGAAAACCCTTCCTACAGTCAACCGATTAATATTTATGAGGTCCACGCCGGTTCTTGGCGGAAGTATGCCGATGGCAGCGTGTTTTCTTATGATAAGCTGGGGGATGAGTTGATTCCTTATGTAAAGGATATGGGTTTTACCCATATTGAGTTCATGCCGCTCACCGAGTATCCATATGATGGCTCCTGGGGATACCAGGTGATGGGTTATTTTGCCCCCACCTCCCGTTATGGCCAGCCCAGCGACTTTATGCGCTTTGTGGATCGCTGCCACCAAGCGGGCATTGGTGTAATTATGGACTGGGTGCCCTCTCATTTTCCCAAAGACGCGGCGGGCCTGGCTAAATTTGACGGCACGCCTTGTTACGAGTATGCGGATCCCCGCAAGGGTGAACATAAAGAGTGGGGCACCCTAGTATTCGACTATGCCAAACCCGAGGTCATGAGTTTTCTGATGTCTAGCGCGGTGTTCTGGCTAAAAGAGTACCATGTGGATGGCCTGCGGGTAGACGCGGTGGCCTCTATGCTGTACCTGGACTACAACCGACGGGATGGCGAGTGGGTGCCCAACAAGGATGGCGGCAAGGAGAACCTGGAGGCGGTGGCCTTTTTGCAGGCGTTGAACGAGGCGATCTTTGCCGAAGTGAAAGAGCCTTTGATGATCGCGGAGGAGTCCACGGCCTGGCCTATGGTCAGCAAGCCTACCTTTATCGGCGGGCTGGGCTTCAATTATAAGTGGAATATGGGCTGGATGAACGACATGCTTCGCTATATGTCTATGGACCCCCTGTTCCGCAGCGGCAACCACAATAGCCTAACTTTCTCGTTTTTCTATGCTTTCTCAGAGAACTTTATCCTGCCCATCTCTCACGACGAGGTGGTATATGGCAAGGGCTCGTTAATCAATAAAATGCCTGGAGACGACCAGATGAAAGCAGCCCAAATGCGGGCCTTTGTTACCTACATGATGGGACATCCGGGGAAGAAGCTGCAATTTATGGGCACCGAGTTTGCCCAGAAGGACGAGTGGAACTTTGAGAAGGAGCTGGAATGGGGCCTGCTGCAATATAAGGAGCATAAGGATGCGCAGAATTTCTTTAAAGCAGTAAACCACTTCTACCTCGACCGGCCGGAACTGTGGGAAATCGACTTCTCCTGGGAGGGCTTTGAGTGGATCTCTAACGATGACTACACTCAGAGCGTAATTGCCTTTCGGCGTAAGTCCAAGGAGGGCAAAGAGCTGGTGGCTGTGTGTAACTTCGTACCTGTGCAGCGGGAGAACTACCGGATCGGTGTACCCTATTGGGGCACCTGGGCCGAGGTGTTCACCTCGGACGACAAAAGCTTCGGTGGACAAGGCGTTACCAATGGTAAGCGCATTTTGGCTGAGGACGAGCCTATGCATGGCTGTGAACAGAGCATTAGCCTGACCCTGCCGGGGAACACGGTGTTTTTCCTGGAATGTGTAAAGCGCGGAGAAAAGCCTAAGCCCAAGGTGAAGGCCATGCCTGTGCCAAAGCCAGAGGCGAAAATGGCAAAACAGGCCCAGCGGGCCAGCTAAAAAGCCGTGAGCTTGCGGGGGAAAGATTTTCTGTTGTCAAAAAAGCGCCGTTTTTCTACCGGCGGTTGCTTTAAAAGTAATATATCAATACCAAAGTAATCACATAGGAGGACAAACAATGTTACCCAAACAAGAGGTCGTGGCTATGCTGCTTGCGGGCGGCCAGGGCAGCCGGCTGGGCGTGCTGACCAAAAACATCGCCAAGCCCGCCGTACCCTTCGGGGGGAAGTACCGAATTATTGACTTTCCCCTTTCCAACTGCGTAAATTCCGGTGTTGAGACGGTGGGTGTGCTCACCCAGTACCAGCCCCTGGAGCTGAACGAATATATTGGTTCCGGCCAGCCCTGGGACCTGGACAGTATGAATGCCGGCGTACATGTGCTTTCTCCATATGAGAAGCGGAAAAAGACCGACTGGTATAAAGGCACGGCCAATGCCATTACCCAGAATATTCCCTTTATTGAGCGTTATAATCCCGACTATGTTCTGGTGCTTTCCGGCGACCATATTTATAAGATGGACTATTCGAAGATGATTGCGTACCATAAGGAAAAGGACGCCGCCTGCACGATTGCCGTGCAGCAGGTGCCCATGGCCGAGGCCAGCCGCTTCGGTATCCTGAATACCAATGAGGATAATTCCATCTACGAGTTTGACGAGAAGCCCAAAAAGCCCAAGAACGATCTGGCCAATATGGGTATTTACGTGTTCACCTGGGAAAAGCTGAAGAAGTTCCTTCTGGCCGACGAGGAGGATCCTAAGAGTTCCAACGACTTTGGTAAAAACGTGCTGCCCGCTATGCTGAATTCTGGCGAGAAAATGTTTGCTTATCGTTTTGAGGGCTACTGGAAGGACGTAGGCACCATCGACAGCTTGTGGGAGAGCAATATGGACATTCTGGACCCCAACATTCCTCTGGATTTGGGGGACCCGGACTGGCGCATTTATTCCCGCAACCCGGTAATGCCTCCCCACTATATTGCCAAGGGCGCTCACGTGCAGAACTCCACTATTGCCGAAGGCTGCAATGTCTATGGAGAGTTAGAATTTTCCATTCTCTTTGCCGGGGTATATGTAGCCCCAGGCGCGGAAGTGTCCTCTTCTATCATCATGCCTGGTGCGCGCATTGAAGAGGGTGCAAAGGTCCAGTACGCGATTGTGGCTGAGGACGCTGTAGTAGGAGCGGGCGCGGTGGTAGGCCAGCGGCCCGAGGATGTGGAAAATAAGGACGAGTGGGGCGTGGCCGTGGTGGGCCCCGGCTGCAAGGTCCCTGCTGGCGGCTATGTTGCTCCTAAAGAAATGCTGGACGCGGAAGATGGAGAGAAATAAGAGCATGCCCGAAAAATTAACAGAAACGAAAGGTAGATGGTCGATATGATGCGCGGCAACGATGTTATGGGCATTCTCTTTGCCTATGTGCATGAGGAGCGTGTAAGAGAACTGACAGAAAACCGGGTGATGGCCTCCATACCCTATGGCGGCCGCTACCGGCTGGTAGATTTTGCCCTCTCAAACCTGGTGAATTCCGGGGTAAAGAAGGTGGGCGTTATTACAGAGCAGAATTATCAGTCCTTAATGGACCACCTGGGCTCTGGCAAGACCTGGAACCTCTCCCGCAAGCGTGAGGGCCTGTTCCTGTTACCTCCCTTTGGCGCGGACATTTCCCGCACGGATGGCCTGGTGACCAGCCTGGCCTCCATCCATAGATTTTTGAGAAATTCTAAGGAAGAGTACGTACTGTTTTCCAACTGTGACACAGTCTCCAACATTGACTACAATGATGTGTTCCGTTTCCACGCGGAGAAGGACGCGGACATGACCATTATTTACCGTCATGGCACCTCTCCGGATACGGACCGTAACGTAATCTACACGGTGGACCCCGAGGGCGCGGTGCGGGATGTGCTGATCAAGCGGGGGGGAGAGGCTAACGTAAACTATGGCTTTGGTAAGTGCATCATCCGCCGTAAGAAGCTGATAGAGCTGGTGGATGACTGCATGAGCCGCAACCTGTACGACTTTGACCGGGACCTCTTGCAGCGGAACATTAAGGATTTGCGGGTGTATGGCTATGAGGCCACCGGCGCGGCCTATACTATTTCATCTCTTAGCAGCTTTTTCGACGCCAACATGGCCCTGATGGATCCCAAGGTGCGCGGCCAGCTGTTTCCAGCGGACCGGCCTATTTACACCAAGGTGCGGGACGATATGCCTGCCAAGTATGGCTTGGGCTCTTCGGTAACCAACTCTATTGTGGCCGACGGCTGTGTTATTGACGGCGAGGTAGAAAACTGCGTCCTGTTCCGCGGCGTAAAGGTGAAAAAGGGCGCCAAGCTGAAGAACTGCGTAATTATGCAGGACTGCGTGATTGGCGAACATACCAAACTGGACTATGTGGTCACGGACAAGAATGTGGAGTTCGAGGCAAACCGCACCATGTCCGGCTACCAGAGCTATCCGGTGTACGTGGCAAAGGGCAGCAAGGTGTAACAAAGGCCGCGAAAGCTTGCGTGGGCCTGGGGGACCTTTCGTCCCGGGCGGGGCTTGGAGGACTGTTTCCATGTCTCGCTGTAAGGGAAAATGGGTGCATAGAATGTGTGTTTTTTGACCCGGCCAAACCGGCTGGAAAGACCATTCTGTATTATATTTAAAAACACAGAAGACCGGAAAGGAAAATCATCCTATGAAAATTTTATATTGTGCCAGTGAAGCCCTACCCTTTTCCGCTACAGGCGGTTTGGCGGACGTGGCGGGATCTTTGCCCCAGGCTTTGCGGGCTCGCATGGTGGGATGCCGCATTGTAATTCCCCTGTATGACAATGTGCCCCAGGAACTGCGGGATAAGATGAAGTTTATCACGAGCATTAGCGTACCGGTGGCCTGGCGGAGGCAGTACTGTGGCATTTTCGAGGCTAAGGTGGGCAATGTGACCTACTATCTGATTGACAACCAGTACTACTTCAAGCGCGGCGGCCTGTATGGCCATTTTGATGACGCGGAGCGCTTTGCTTTCTTCTCTCGGGCTATTTTGGAGATGCTGCCCTACATAGACTACAAACCGGACATTATCCATGCCAACGATTGGCAGACTGCCCTAGTGCCAGTATATTACCGGCTATTTTATGCCAACAATGAGTGGTACGCTGGTATTAAAACATTGTTTACCATCCACAATATCCAGTATCAGGGCCAGTATGGTAAGGATATTCTGGAGGATGTGTTTGGTATCCCTGTGCATGAGAGCCAGCTGCTGGAGTTTAATCGGGATGTGAACCTGATGAAGGGCGCGATTGAATGTGCCAACTGGGTCTCTACTGTTAGCCCCACCTATGCCCAGGAGATTCTGGACTCCTGGTTCTCTCATAAGCTGGACCCCATTCTGCGGGAGCGTTCTTGGAAGCTTTCGGGGATTCTCAACGGGATTGATACCGTAAACTATGACCCAGAGACGGACCCGAACCTTTATGCCAATTATACCCAGGCGGATAAGTCTGGGAAAGCGGTCAATAAGCAGAAGTTGCAGGAGCGGCTGTGCATCGAGGTAGACCCAGACGTGCCGGTTATCGGCATGGTCACCCGGCTGGTTTCACACAAGGGCCTGGACCTGGTGAAGGATGCGGTGGACAATGTGATGCAGTACTCCAACGCCCAGATCGTGATTTTGGGCAGCGGAGACCTGGAGTATGAAAACTACTTCAAGTGGATGCAAGAAAAGTACCCTGGCCGGTTTGTGCTGTGCCTGGGCTTTGTGCCTGAACTTTCCCGGAAGATTTACGCGGGCGCGGACATTTTCTTAATGCCCAGTAAGTCGGAGCCTTGCGGGCTTTCCCAGATGATCGCTCTTCGTTATGGTACCATTCCCGTGGTACGGGAGACGGGCGGCTTGAAAGACTCTATCACTGATAGTGGAGATGGCGAGGGCAACGGCTTTACCTTTATGACCTATAATGCGGGCGATATGCTGCACAGTCTGCACAGGGCTATTTATGCCTATAACTCTGATAAAGAAGGCTGGGGCATTTTGGTTGACAGAGCAATGAGCTGCGACAACAGCTGGACAAAGTCAGCGAATGAGTACATTCGGCTTTATAAGCAGATTTTAGAGAACTAAGTTTTTTCAAAACTATGAGGGTAATTTCATAAATAATAGAAAGGCGGCGGAGGAATCTGCCGCCTTTCCGTATGGCGATAACGGCCAACGGCAAAGAGGTAAAAAGATAGAGGCCAAGAAATAGCGTAGGATTTTGTAATGTCTTTGTAATATTTGGCTTCCATTTTCCGGCAAATTGTGGTATAATAAGAGATACGGCAAAGAATGTAGAGAGTAAACGTTCCAGGCAATCTACTTGCGAGTCATTTGAAATCAACATAGAAGGGGCTACAGATATGGAGCACAAATATGCCAGCGACTGCCACACCCACTCTATCTGTTCTCCAGACGGGAAGAATACCCCTGGGGAGATGGCCGCGCAAGCGGTTCATTTGGGTTTGTATGCCTATACGCTGACAGACCACTGCGAATGCCACGAATATTGGGAGACGTACCGGCAGCGGACCGAACAGGCCTGGCAGGCCATGGAAAAGCTGGAAACAGGGGAGATACGGCTGCTGCGGGGAGTCGAGCTGGGCCAGCCTTTGCAGGACTTAACCGCTGCGGAAGAAGTGGTGAATCGTTTTCCTTATGACTTTGTGATTGGATCTTTGCACAATCTTGCTGATGAAAAAGACTTTTATTATATAGATTACACTAAAATGAGTGATGGGCAGATTGCCCAAAAACTAAATGCGTATTGGGAAGAACTGCTGGAAATGATAGACTGGGGGAGTTTTGACGCTCTTGGCCACCTGACCTATCCCTTGCGGTACATCCAAGGGGAGCAGGGCGTTTCTGTGGACTTGGCCCAGCATCAGGGAAAGATTGACGAAATTTTGGCTGCCCTGGTGGAAAAAGAGATAGCCTTAGAGCTTAACACTTCCGGTTTGCGGCAAAAACTAGGGGAGACCATGCCCAGCCTGGCCCTGCTGCGCCGTTACCATGCGCTGGGTGGGCGGCTGGTGACGCTGGGCTCAGACGCCCACCAGACCGCAGACCTGGGGAAAGGCATCGACCCGTGCATGGAGCTGTTGAAAGAGGCTGGGTTTACAGAATTCACGGTATATGAACAGAGAAAGCCTGTCCAGCTGCCCTTAGCGTAACAAAATATTGCACAAAAAGAAGGTGGGAAATTTGGATATTTTGTTTGATACGGCAGAGTGGAAATTTTCCTACCGGGTAGCGGCTATTGTAATAAAAGATGGTAAGCTCTTATTGCAAAAGCCGGAGGATGACGACGGTTTTGCCTTTATAGGGGGCCATGTGGCGTTTGGTGAGACCGGGGCCCAGGCCCTGACCAGGGAGTTCCAGGAGGAACTGGGGCTAAAGTTACAAGTGGGCTCGTTGGCTGCGGTGGGGGAGATCCGTTTTCTGTGGGGCAAGCCTTGCCAGCAGATCGGACTCTACTACCGGGCGGAGCTGCCAGGGATAGAGCCCTGGGAGGGCCCGCGTTTTGGCTGGGATGAAGTGGGTGGACAGCGGACGGACCTGGGCTTTTATTGGGTACCGGTGGAAGCGATCCGGCAGGGGACAGTGAAAATTTATCCACCCCAGCTTCTGGGGAATTTAGAGAAAAAGGAACTCGTGCATTTTGTATATAATGAGCTAGAGTGATTTGGGAATAGTCCTAAAAAATCTTGCATACTGAGAGGAGCGCTGGAAAGATGGCAATGGAGCAATTATTAGAGCTTTTGCAGGACGAGGCAAAGCTAACCGCAAAACAGCTGGCGGTGATGCTGAATGAAAAGGAAGAGGATGTGGCAAAGGCCATTGCCGCCTATGAGCGGGACGGGGTGATTAAGGGCTACCACGCCTTGATTAACTGGGAACGTGCCGAAACCCAAAAGGCCACGGCCCTTATAGAGCTTCGGGTCTCTCCCCAAAAGGACACGGGCTTTGACGAGATTGCCGGCCGAGTCATGAACTTTCCCGAGGTGAAAAGCGTCTATCTCATGTCCGGCGGCTATGATCTGGCTGTAACGGTGACCGGGCGTACCATGCAGGATGTGGCTATGTTCGTTGCAAAAAGGCTCTCTACCATTGATGGCGTACTGTCCACCGCCACCCACTTCCTACTGACCAAATATAAGGACGGCGGCGTGGTCTTTAACAGCGATTATGAGGAAATTGACGAGAGAGGGAGCAACCTTTGTGATTGATTATGATAAATTGTTGAATACAATGGCCAAGCAGATCAAGCCCTCTGGGATCCGCCGCTTTTTCGATATTGCCAGCGAGATGGACAATGTGATCTCTTTGTCTGTGGGTGAGCCGGACTTTCACACCCCCTGGCACATTCGAGAGGCGGGCATTGCCAGCCTGGAAAAGGGCCGCACCCGCTATACCCCTAACCGGGGCTTTATGTCTCTGCGGGAAGAGGTGGCCAAGTTTCTCCTGCGTCACTACGGGCTGGAGTATCAGCCGGAAAAGCAGGTGCTTATTACAGTGGGGGGCTCCGAGGCCATTGACCTGTGTGTGCGCAGCCTGATTAACCCCGGCGACCAGGTGCTGATTCCCGAGCCCAGCTTTGTGTGCTATGTGCCCATTACCCAAATGGCCGGGGGCGAGCCAGTGATTATTGAGACCCGGGCCGAGAACGGCTTTAAGCTGACAGCGGAGCAGCTGGAAGAAAAGATTACTGAAAGAACCAAACTGCTGATTCTACCCTACCCCAACAACCCCACCGGAGCGGTGATGGGCCGGGAGGACCTGGAAGCCATTGCCCGGGTGGTGGAACGGCATAACCTGATGGTTATGTCTGACGAGATTTACGCTGCCCTTACCTATACAGAAGAGGGACACGTGTCCTTTGCCAGCCTGCCCGGTATGTGGGAGCGCACAGTGGTGGTGAACGGATTTTCCAAGGCGCATTCCATGACCGGCTGGCGGCTGGGCTATGCGGCAGGGCCCACGGAACTGATTTCTGTGATGACCAAGCTGCACCAGTTCGCCATAATGAGCGCCCCTACCACCAGCCAGTTTGCGGCCATTGAGGCTTTGAAAAACGGCGACGAGGACATTCAGTATATGCGGGGCCAGTACGATATGCGCCGGCGGCTGATGGTGGACGCCCTGAACGACATGGGTCTGCATTGTTTTGAGCCCGAGGGCGCGTTCTATGTATTTCCTTCGGTGCGCAGCACGGGGCTGACGTCTATGGAGTTTAGTGAGAAGCTGATCTATGGCAAAAAGGTGGCCGTGGTGCCCGGAGATGCTTTTGGAGCCAGCGGCGAGGGATTTGTGCGCATCTCCTACTCATATTCCATCAAACACATTACCGAGGCGCTAGAGCGCATCCGGGCTTTCCTGGTTGAATTATGAGAGAGCGGGCGTTGCTGCTGGGCTGTAAAGCCTATGACCCCCAGGAGCTGAAAGCCCTGGTGGACCGGGCATTCCAGGAGTTTTCAGTGTATGATAGGCTGCGCCCCGGCATGACTGTGGTGCTGAAGCCAAACCTGATTCTGGCGTCTAAGCCGGAGGAAGCCATTATTACCCACCCGGCGTTTACAGCGGCAGTGGGCCGCTGTGTGCTGCAAACCGGGGCCCGGGCTCTAGTGGCGGAAAGCCCAGGGGGGCCCTACACACCCGCCGTGATGAAAGCGGTGTATAGGGCCTGCGGCTATCAGCGGATGGCCGAGGAGACGGGCGTGGAACTGTATACCCAGTGCAAATACCGGCCGGTGCACTTGCCAGAGGGCAAGAGATGCCGCCAGGCCAATATTATAGAGCCGCTTTTGGATCGGGACTTTCTCATTGACCTGCCCAAGCTCAAGACCCACGGCATGGTAAAATACTCTGGCGGGGTAAAGAACCTGTTTGGCGCGGTGCCGGGGCTGCAAAAGCCAGAGCTTCACGCCAGGTTCCCGGAAAAAGAGAATTTTTGTGAGATGCTGGTAGACCTGTGCGCCTTTTTGAAACCGGATCTCTGCCTGATGGACGGTATATGGGCAATGGAGGGCAACGGCCCCACTGGGGGCCAGCGCCGGGACCTGGGGGTGTTCATTGCCTCAAACAGTCCCTATGCCGCCGACGTAGTGGGGGCAGCTGTGGCCGGTATGAACCCAGAGGACCTGGATGTGTTGCGCTTGGCGGCCCAGCGAGGGCTGGGACCCTGCCGCCTGGATGAAGTGGAAGCTTTGGGGGAGGCTATAGAAGGGCATATCGCGGCAGATTTTAAGCCCGCCCAGGCCAGCAGCACGGACTTTATCGACCGGTTGCCAGGATTTTTGCGGCCAGCGGCGAAAAAGTTCGCGACCCCGTATCCAAAGATCGACCAAAAACGCTGTGTGGGCTGCGGGAAATGTGCCGAGAGCTGCCCCCAGCATACCATTGCCCTGACAGGGGGCAGGGCCCGTATTGACTATAAAAATTGTATTCGCTGTTTCTGCTGCCATGAGATGTGCCCAAAGCATGTGGTGAAGCTGCGCCGTCTGGCAATACTAAAGCTGTGAGGGTAAACATGGAAATGGGGCGCTTTGTGTAGTGGAATGCCCAAGAGCACCAACCCATGAGTGAGCTTTCTGGCCCCAAATATGGAGGGTTTCTTGGATCGGTCCATTGCCCTGCGGGTGGTTATGCGTATGATGGCCTCCCTATGCAAAGGTCGCCCATTTCGATAGGACGGCAGGGGGGCGGTCCCAGCGGTGCCCCCCAGCAGGGGGTGGGTCCGGTCGGTTTCATCGGCAGGCGAGACCTCCATCCCATATTCTGCCAAAGGCCTGTACTGCGGAGTCGGAGCAATGGTCCTCCCCGCCCCTGGACTGCGCAATATGGTCCACTTTGGCTCGTTGCTTAGTTTTAAAAGAAAAAATCTGCCCGCCCTGGCCTTAGCCCCGGGGCGCAAGGAATGTGATAGAAGATGAAAGTAAAAGCGTTTGGTAAAATCAACCTAACTTTAGATGTGACTGGCCGCCGGGAGGATGGCTTCCACCTGCTGGATACCGTAATGCAGAGTGTAACGGTGTGGGATGAGCTGGAAATTCAGCGCAGCCATGAGCCAGGGGTGCACTTGCAGTGCAGCCGGGAGAGCCTGCCGGTAGACACTAAAAATACGGCCTTTCGGGCCGCGAAATTTTTCTTAGAGGATCAGGGCCTGGGAGACCAGGGGGTCTATATCTTTATCCGCAAGCATATCCCCGCCCGGTCGGGCATGGGGGGCGGTAGCGCCGATGCGGCGGCGGTGCTGTGGGGACTGAATTACATGTTCTCCGCCAACCTGAAGGTGGAAAAGCTCATGGAGCTGGGCGCCCGGGTGGGTTCGGACGTGCCCTTTTGCGTGGTGGGGGGCGCGGCCCGGTGCACAGGCATTGGCACCCAGGTGGAGGCTGTGCCCCAAATGCCCCAGTGCTGGCTGGTGGTGTGCAAGCCCCCCACGGGTATGAGCACCCCCCGGGCCTATTCGTTGCTGGACCAGTATCCTCTTTCCAGCACCCAGGCCACCCCGAAAATGCTGGAGGCCCTAGCGGTGGGCAACCTGCGGCGCATTGCCCGGTGTGTGGGAAACCGATTTGACGAGACGATCCGGCTGGCTCCAGTGCGGGCGCTGAAGCGGGCCATGACCGAGGCCGGGGCCCTGGGGGCCATGATGACTGGCAGCGGGTCGGGGGTGTACGGTATTTTTGAGGGGGAGCAGCAGGCCCGCTGGGCTATGAAGCAGCTGGAGGGCCAGGGCAGGGTGTTCCTGGTGCGGCCTACCAACCAGGGGGTAGTGCTTTAGAAAAGTGCGGTGCTTTTTAGAAAAGTGCGGTACTTTTTAGAAAAGTGCGGTACTTTTTAGAAAAGTACTTGGCACAGGCAGCCAGTGACCACAGCGGCCACATAAAGGAGACCGGCCAGTACAAAATTTTCTTTGGTGTTTTGGTTGACCCGGAACAGAACCGCCAGTCCCAGTCCGGCCCCGGTGCACAGCCCAGCCACCGCCGCGCCAAAGCTGAGGGAGCCCCCCAGGTACAGCTCGGTTAAGATGATGGAGGCGGCGCAGTTTGGAATAAAGCCGATGAGGGCTGCCAGCAAGGGCTGGAATACGCTGCCGGTGAGCAGAAGCCGGGAAATATTCTCCTCACCCACCAGGGAAATAGCGCTGTTCAGAGCTAGGTTCACCAGGAACAGGAATAGAAAGATCTTTCCTGTGTGAATCAAAGCGGGCCGCAGCAGCCCCTTTTCCTTGCAGCCGCAGTTTTGGCACAAATCGTGTAAGCCCGCTCCCTCTGGGTCGCGGCGGTTCAGAAGAAAGTCGGTTAGTAGGCCAAAGCATCCGGCGGCAACAAGCTTGACGGCCAAAAGCCGGCCCAGGCTGCCCATGGACCCAGGCCGGCTGAGAAGGATGGGAAGCGCTTCGTCGGAGGTGGCCAAGAATACAGCCAGCAGCGTGCCGGGGCTGATCAGCCGCCCAGCGTAGAAATTGGCGGCGGCTACCGAAAAGCCGCATTGGGGTACACAGCCCAGTACCGCCCCGCCCACAGGCCCCAGAGGACCCATTTTTGAGAGAGCATGGGTCAGCTTATGGCTGGCGCGGTGCTCTAGAAATTCAATGAACAGGTATGCGCCAAAGAGAAAAGGCAGGGTTTTTAGGGCGTCTAATAGGGCGTCCAAGAGAATTTCTTTCATACAAAGGACCTTTCTATTTGGAAAGATTTGAGACTGTATTATAGCACATTCATCGGTGAGATTCAACTCATTGTTGGAGGAAGCTGAAAAGTGCGGATATGTTGCGTCAGGTATGGGGGAAATTTTTTGCCAATAGGCGCTTGTTTCCTTGGAATCCATCTACAATTTTATTACCCGCTGTATAGCCGCGTCCTTTTTTACCCATACTTTTCCCAAAATATGGAAAGAGGCGTGGCTATATGAGCATTTTCACTAAGAAAACAGCCCTGCGGGTTTTGGCCGCCGGGTTTTTATTGACGGTTTTGGCTGGCTGGTTCCGGGTGGCGGCATCCTCTCAGCAGCTGCCGGAAAGCGTTCTGCGGCTGCATGTGGTGGCCAATTCCGACTCTCCCCAGGATCAGGCCCTAAAACTGAAGGTGCGGGACGCGGTGCTGGCCGAGGCGGACCGCTGGTGCGCGGGAGCCGAGACCCTGGAAGAGGCCAACTTCCAGGTGTGCACCCACCTGGAGGCCATTACCGCCGCTGCCCGTCGCAGGGTGGAAGCAGAGGGCTCTTCTCAGCGGGTGAACGCCCAGGTGACAGAGCTGGCTTTTCCTGAAAAGGACTACCAGGGCTTTACCCTGCCCGCCGGGCGGTACCGGGCCCTGCGGGTCACTCTGGGGGAGGGCGAGGGGCAAAACTGGTGGTGCGTGGTGTTCCCGGCCCTGTGTCTGCCTGCCGCCAGCGGCGACCCCCTGGCACAGCTGCCCCAGGACCAGCGGGAGGTGGCCGAAAACCCAGAGGGCTACCGGGTGGAGCTGAAACTGGTGGAGTGGTACGAGGCCCTGCGGGAGTGGGTGAGCGGGGCAAAGTAGAGAGGAGGCAGCTATGCTGCAATTTGTCTTGGGCCGCGCGGGAAGCGGCAAGACCGAGTACATGCGCAGGGTCCTGTCGGACCGAAGCTTAAATGATCATGACCGCTGCGGGGACAGCCGGTGCATGATGATTGTGCCTGAGCAGTTCAGCTTTGAGACGGAAAAAGCTGTGCTGCGCCTGGCTGGGCCCCAGCGGGCCAACACCATTGGCATATACAGCTTTACCCGGCTGGCGGAGACCGTGTTTCGCAAGGAAGGGGGCGCGGCGGGCCGCAGGCTTCGTGATGGGGGGCGGCGCATTTTGATGTCCGCCGCCATTGAAACTTGCCAGGACCACCTGGAGGTGTACAAAAACGCCGCCCGCACCGGGAGAGTCACCGACCTGATGCTTACCGCTGTGGACGAGCTGAAAATGTGCGGCCTGGCCCCAGCCCAGGTAACGGAGGCCGCCGGCCTGCCGGTGCCCGCGGGGCTTAGCCAAAAGCTGCGGGAGCTGGGCTTGGTCTATGCCGCCTATGAGGCACTGGTGGGGGCCAGCTACCTGGACAGCCGAGACGACCTGACCCGCTTGGCCCAGACCCTGGAGGGAAGCGACATCTTCAAGGGGTATACAGTGGCAGTGGATTCTTTTGAGGGATTTACGGTCCAAGAAATGCGGGTGCTGGGGCAGCTGCTGCGCCAGGCGGATACCATGTTAGTGTCCCTGTGCACGGACGGCCTGGGGCTGGACGACTGCGGCTTGTTTGCCCTGGTGGACAGGACCCGCTACCGGCTGGAGCGGCTGGCCGGAGACCTGGGGATAAAGGTGCTGCCCCCAGTGGTGCTCACGGGTGCTCCCCGGTATAAGAATGAGAACCTAAAGTTATTGGAGACCCAGCTTTTTTGCCCGGACCAGGCCATGACCAGCCAGGACCACAGTGGGATAGAGATGTTCCAGGCCCGGGACGTATTTGAAGAGGCAGAGTATGTGGCAGCCACCATCCGGCGGCTGGCAGCAGGGGGAATGCGCTACCGGGACATCACCGTGATCTGTCGGAACCCGAGCCAGTACTACGGAAGCCTGGACGTGGCCCTGGAGAAACGGGGGGCGCCCTGCTTTATGTCCCAGCCCATACGGGTGGACGGGGAGCCTGTGTGTAGGTTTCTGCTGGGGGCCTTTGAGGTGGTGCAGGAGGGACTGGACACCGGTGCCCTGCTAGAGATGCTAAAGACCGGGGTAACGGGCCTTAGCATAGAAGAAATTTCTGATTTGGAAAATTACGCCTTCCTCTGGCGCATTCGTGGCAAGGACTGGCGCATCCCCTTTACCCGGCATCCCCAGGGCTTTGGCCGGGAACTGACAGAAGAAGACGCGGCTCTGCTTGGCCGGCTCAATGAGCTGCGGGAGAAGGTAATTCCCTCTTTAGAGCGATTTGAGAAGCGCACGGCGGACGCCTCGGGAAAAGAGATTGCCCAGGCGGCCTATGATCTATTGATGGATTTCGGTTTGGAGGAGAGCCTGCCGGAATATTGCCGGAGGCTGGAAATGGATGGGGAGGACGTTATTTCCGCCAGACAGCTGCGGGTATGGGATCTGCTGATGGAACTATTGGACCAGATGTACGTGCTTTTGGGAGAGCAAAGGGTGGCTAGAGATAAGTTCTACCGGCTGCTAAAAGAGGTGCTGGCCGCGGAGGACGTCTCTGAGATTCCTCAGACCCTGGACCAGGTGATCTTTGGCACAGCGGAGCAGGTGCGGCAGAGCACGCCCAGGGCAGTGTTTTTGATCGGCGTCACCCAGGGGGACTTTCCCCTGACTCCCCGGTCCTCGGGGGTGTTCTCCGACGCGGAGCGCAGGGAGCTGATTCAGCTGGACCTGCCCCTGGGGGACCCATTGGAAAAGAAAGCTGTTGAGGAGCGCTACCTGGCCTACTCGGTGGCTAGCCTAGCGGCGGAGCGGCTATACATATCCTGGCCTTCCGCCGTAGGGGGAGAGGACAAGGAACCCAGTGAGCTGGTGGAGGGGGTGCTGGGGGCGTTTCCAAACCTGCGGCCCCGGCGGGACCTGCCAGACGAATATTTTGCCAATTCCCGCCAGGCGGCTTTTTCCCGCATGGCGGCCCGCTGGCAGGAGAACAGCCCCCAGGCAGCGGCACTGCGGCGTTTTGTTATGGAGGACCAGGAATTTGCGGGCCGGGTGCAGGCCCTGGAACGGGCGGCGGGGCAGAGGCCCCAGCGGGTGGAGGACCCGGAACTGGCCCGGCAGGTGTATGGGGAGCGGCTGTTTCTATCGCCCTCTCAGATAGAGACCTTCCACAGCTGCCCCTTTAAATATTTCTGCCGGTATGGCCTGAATGCCCGGGAGCGCCGGCCCGCCGAGGTGGATGTGCTGCAATATGGCACCATGATGCATTATCTTTTTGAGAAGATCTTTCGGGTGGCCAAGGAGGAGCGCACCGCCTGGACCCAGGAAGAGCTGGAAGCGGTGGTTCGGGGGCATATTCAGAAATATGCGGAAGAGAATATGGGCGGGGCAGAGGCTCTTTCTGGCCGGGAGCGCTACCGGCTGGAGCGTATGGTCCGCTCTGCCTGCAAGCTTATTGTCCATGTGGAAGCAGAGCTGGCGCAAAGCAGGTTTGAGCCCAGCGGTCTGGAGGTAAAGCTGGGCGGGGATATGCCCGCGTTGAAGATCCAGGACCCAAATGGCCTGATGGTTACGGTGGGGGGCACCATTGACCGGGTAGACGTCTATCACCGGCCGGACGGAAAAGACTTTGTGCGGGTTATTGACTATAAGACAGGGGGAAAGTCCTTCCGGCTGGGGGACGTGCTCTATGGGCTAAATATGCAAATGCTGATTTACCTGGCCGCCCTGGCCCAGGATGGCCGGCTGCATCCAGCGGGTATTCTCTATATGCCGGCGGCAGAGCCTAGCGTGGCGGCTCAACGGGGAGACAGCCCGGAGGAGGTCAAAAAAGCGGCGGACCGGCAGCTGCGCATGAGCGGGCTGGTGCTTAATGACGGGGAGATTATAGAGGCAATGGAGGCTGGGGCCCGGGGAGAATTTATCCCTGTGAGCCTGAAAAAGGACGGAACCCCGGACAGCAGAAGTCAGGTGCTTAGCCAGGAAGAGCTGGAACAGGTGCTGGGATACGCCCAGCGGCTGGTAGCTTCTATGGGCCGGGAGCTGGCCCGGGGCGCGGCAGAGGCAAAGCCCAACCTTAAAAATCAAAATACCTGCCAGTACTGCCCCTACGGGGCGGTGTGCGGCGGGGAATATGGCCAACAGGATATAGAACAGGAACGGACCGGGACCAAAGAGGCGATGGAACGAATCGCGCGGGAGATGGCGCAAAAGGAGCCGTGAAGCGGCAGAAAAGCAAAGCCGCCGGATACGTTAGAAGAGAGCTCCCGCCGGTAGAAAGAAGCATAAAAAGAGCGGAACCGCCCGCTGCTTGTGCAAATTATTTTAAAATAGGAGGCCTATCATCATGAGCAAAAAGAAAAGTACTGCTCGCAGAAAGCCTGGCATGAAAGGGAGGATCTTCCTGGCACTGGTCACCACCGTGAACCTAGCCCTTACCCTGGCGCTGTCCCTTCAACGCCGCCGGGAAGTGCTGCGGGCTGTGGCCGACGCTGAGGGAAAGGTGCGGGTGTTGGCCGAAAGAGAATCGGACTTTACAAAACCGGCCAATTAGGGTAAAATGGTAGGGGAGGACATTCTTGCCATTGATTCACCGGCCGGGGTCTTTTCGGCCGCTGTAACGGAGGTCTTGACGTGAAAAAAGATTTGACAAATCAAAGCATTGCTGCCCTGTGCCTGGAGCTGGCCATGCTGATGCATGCCGGTGTGGGTACAGGAGACGGGCTGGCCCTGATGGCCCAGGAGGACCAGGCCAACGAGAAAATGCTAAACGGCATGGCGCTGCGCCTGGATGAGGGCGGGACCCTCTCGGACGCGATGAAGGAGGCCGGGGGTTTTCCGGCCTATGTGTGCGGGCTGGTGCAGGTGGGCGAACAGTCCGGCAAGCTGGAAGAGGCCCTGCGGGCCCTTTCTACCTTTTATGAGGACCGGGCCCGGCTGGACCGGCGGGTGCGCAGCGCCCTTTTGTACCCAGCGGTGATGTTGGCCCTGATGCTGGTGGTCATCACAGTGCTGCTGGTGAAGGTACTTCCCATTTTTGACGAAGTGTATGCCTCTTTGGGCGGGCGGCTCAGCGGAGTGGCCGGAGGGCTTTTGTCCATTGGCCGCTGGCTGGATGGCGCCATGCCGGTGCTGCTGGCCGTTTTAGCCCTGGTGGTGATCTTCTTTATTTTGTTTGCCGCTGTGGGGAGCTTTCGGGAAAGAGTGACCGGCTGGTGGAAAAAAACCCGGGGGGATAAGGGCGTTTCCCGCCGGATGAATACCGCCCGGGTGGCCCAAGCCCTGGCTATGGGCATGGCCAGCGGCCTGCCTATGGAGGATGCCCTGGACTTGGCCAGGGATGTAATGGCTGGTACCCCCACAGCCCAGCAGCGCTGCCAGGATTGCCGCGCCAGGCTGGATGAGGGCGAGGCCCTTTCCTCCGCGATGCGGGAGAGCGGCTTGCTGCCGGCGGCCCAGTGCCGCTTATTAGAGCTGGGCCAGCGCAGCGGCGCGGGGGATGCGGCTATGGAGAAGATTGCCCAGGACCTGGCCGAGGAGAGCGAGGCCGCCCTGGAAGAGAAGGTTAGCAGGGCTGAACCAGCCCTGGTGCTGGTTTGCTCGATGCTGGTGGGACTGATTCTGTTGTCTGTTATGTTGCCGCTGATGAACATTATGGCGGCCATTGGGTGACGCCATGGGGAAAATAGAACATAGGTGGATTCGGGTCCTTCGGGGCCTGCTGCTGCCCCTGGGGCTGGCGGCAGGGGTGGTGTTTTTTGCCGCGGCCCTGGACAACCTGGACCGGGGCCAGGCGGAGAAGGGCGTAGACCAGCTGGAGCAGGCCCTGCGGCGGGGCTGCGTGGCCTGCTTTGCCAGCGAGGGAAGCTATCCCCCTAGTTTGGAATATTTGGAGGAGCACTATGGGATTCAGGTGGATGAGGACCGGTATATGGTCCACTTCGTGCCCTGCGCGGAAAACCTGATGCCTGATATCACAGTGCTGGAGAGACCATGAAGAAATTAACGGTAAAGCATCATATGGACGGTCTGGTGGCTCTGCTGCTGTTCGCGGTGTTCGCGGTATGCATTCTAACGGTGCTGCTTACCGGCGCGGGGGTTTACCAGCGGTTGACCCAGCGGGATCAGGGGGCCTATCAACAGCGTACCTGTCTACAGTACATAGCCCAGCGGGTACGTCAGGCGGATGGCCAGGGGGGCGTAGGGGCCGGCCGGTTTAACGGCATGGACGCCCTGGAACTGCGGGATGAAGAGGGCTATATTACCCGGGTGTACTGTTATGATGGCTGGCTGATGGAGCTGTATTGTGCCGAAGACTTAATGCTGGAGCCTGAGGACGGCGAGCGCGTTATGGAGGCGGAGGGCATGGAGCTGTCCATTGATAACGGCGGGGTGCGGGTCAAGATAGAGGGCTGCCCGGACCTCTACCTCACCCTGCGCGGCGAAATGGAGGGCGGTCTGTCATGAAGAGCAAAGCGCCCCTGGTGATGATGGAACAGATAGTGATGATTCTGGTGTTCGCCCTGGCGGCGGCCCTGTGCCTACAGGCCTTTGTGCTGTCGGACCGGCTTTCGGAGGAGGCCCGCCAGCGGGATATGGCGGTGGTGCTGTGCCAGAACACGGTGGAGTCGGAGAAATTTGCGGCAAAGACCGATGGTCCTCTGGTGGATAAAAAGTATCCTACAGGCGAGGGTACCTATTATTT
Source organism: Oscillospiraceae bacterium (assembly GCA_910574935.1). Lineage (GTDB taxonomy): Bacteria > Bacillota > Clostridia > Oscillospirales > Acutalibacteraceae > Acutalibacter > Acutalibacter intestini. The sequence goes on along the minus strand of CAJTCU010000002.1, from coordinate 45,517 downwards.
TGACGATGAGGGTAAGCCCAGTTTTGAGCCCAGCTTTTATACCGTGGTGCTGACCCGCCTGCCAGAGCGCCTGCCCTATCTGGGGGAGAGCCGGGTAACGGTGACCAACCCGGAGGGCAAGGAGCTGTACAGCCTGGAATTCTCCTGGCAGAAACAGACAAAGGACTACTACTAAAGGGGGCTAGGCGATGGCAAAGAAAGAGAAAGTCCGTTTTTCGCCGCCGGCGCTGGGGGGCAGTTCCCTGCTGGTGGTATTTGCGGTTCTGTGCTTGACGGTGTTCGCCCTGCTAAGCCTTAGCACCGTCCGGGCAGACAGCCGCCTGGGGGATACCGCAGCCCAGGCAGTGGCAGGATACTATGCTGCCGATAGCCAAGCGGAAGAGATTCTTGCCCAGCTGCGGGCGGGCCAGGTACCTGAAGGCGTGGAGGAAAGCGGCGGGATATACCGCTATAGCTGCCCCATTTCAGAGGGCCAGCGGCTGGAAGTGGAGGTTACGCTGACCGAAACCCGCTGGCAGGTGTTGAAGTGGCAGGCGGTTTCCACGGAAGAGTGGACGCCTCGAGACCATGTAGAACTGTATGAGGGGGATGGATCAGGGCTTGGATAAGTGGCCCGCTGCGCAGTCCAGGTGCCGAATGTACTTGGACTGCGTGTTTTTTATTTAGAGGAAAAATAATCTATCAGAAAAGGAGACACCCTATGTCAACATCTGTTACAGAATATTTAAAGCGCGCTGTGGATGATGGCGCTTCGGATCTTTTTATCATCGGCGGGAGTCCGGTCTGTGAAAAGCTGGAAAAGCGCCTGGTGCGTATTGACGAAAACCAGCTTTTTCCCGATGACACCTATGCCCTGATCAGCCAATTATACGAGCTGGCCAAACGCCCTATGGACCGATTTGAGGCCCAGGGGGACGATGATTTCTCCTGTGCGGTGCGGGGGCTGGCCCGGTTTCGCATTAACACCTACAAGCAGCGGGGTTCTATGGCCGCAGTGGTGCGGGTGGTGGCCTTTGACATTCCAAACTGGCAAGCCCTGCAAATTCCCCCGCAGGTGATGGACCTGGCGGAGCTTCAGCATGGCATGGTGCTGGTCACCGGCACAGCAGGCAGCGGCAAGTCTACCACCCAGGCATGTATTATCGACCGGATCAATCAGACCCGAGAGGCCCATATTATCACGCTGGAGGATCCCATTGAGTATCTGCACCGAAACCAGAAGAGCATTGTTAGCCAGCGGGAAGTGGCCATTGACACCCAGGACTACCTTTCTGCCCTGCGGGCCTGCCTGCGCCAGGCCCCAGACGTGATGCTGGTGGGGGAGATGCGGGACCACGAGACCATCCGCACGGCCATGACCGCCGCGGAGACCGGCCACCTGCTCATTGCTACCCTGCACACCAAGGGCACGGTGAATACCATTGACCGTATTGTAGACAGCTTCCCCAGCGGGCAGCAGGGCCAGGTTCGGGTGCAGCTTTCTATGGTGCTTAGCGCGGTGGTTAGCCAGCAGCTGCTGCCAGACACCCAGGGCGGGCTGGTGCCGGCTTTTGAGGTGATGCATATGAATAGCGCGATCCGCAGCCTGATACGGGACAGCAAGACCCACCAGATCGACAGCGCCATAGCGGCAGGCAGCGCCGAGGGTATGGTGACCATGGACCAGTCTATTTTGAAGCTGTACCAGCAGGGGATGATTACCAAGGAAATAGCCCTGAATTATTCAGATAATCCAGATCAGCTGCGCCGGCGGCTGGGGTAAATAAAATAGCAAAATGGGGGAGAGAAAAAATTATTTGTTAATCGAAAATAATTTTTCTCTTTCTCTTATTTTCCAGAAATTTCCGTCGACATATTATATTGAAGTAGAATATGCCTTAGAAGGGAGGCGGGATGAACACAACATATAGCGTAACACTGAAAATTAAATATGGAAATAAAATACAGACCGATCGTGCGAATTCAACATACAGAAAGCTAGCTTTCTGTTGTTTGGCCAAAACTGGCCAAACAATCCTTTCCCGTGTTCAGTGAAGCCGTGCAGTAAACTTAGGTACCTATGGAAAGGAGGTGCGCGTATGATAAAGAATCAAGCGATGCCACCGTGGTAGCGCCCCGCTGTCATGTACATCGATGACAGCGGGGAGAGATTAGGGCAGTGTTTGGGCCCGTGCAACGATGACGAACATTTTTGGCAAACCGCCGGAAACGGTGGGACGCAAAGCCATAGGGACTAAAGCGGAGGAGAAGGAAACGCTCCGTCATGTTAGCCGGTTGCTGATTCTATCAGCAAACCGTTGGAAACGGCGGGACGCAAAGCTATGGGGGCTAATGCCGGATCCCGGAGAAGGTAAGGAACAGACTGGGTAGGCAGGCGCGGCCCAAAGGCCGCAAACGCAACGGCGATGCCAGCCCGGCCGCCGGATACTTTGCATCCGTAAATGCACTATGCAAAGAAAGGATGGATTTGAATGAAAAAACGCACGAGAAATCTGACAAGACGGGCCCTTGCGATTTTCATGTCCGTAATGATGTGTGTCAGTGTGCTACAGCTCAACGCTTCTGCGTGGACCATCACGGCCGCGCAGAAAGACGAGATGGAGCTGGTGTGTACTAAAACGGAGCATACTCATAATGAAACGTGTTACTTCACCAATAAAGAAGGCGTTGAAACCCCGCAAACCTTCTGTGGTTTAGAAGCGGGCGCGGAAATTCCTCATGTTCACACCGCGGCATGTGGCGAGGAGAGGAAGGAAATCAAGGAATTGGTTTGTACTGAGTCTACTCACCACGACCACACGACCGATGTGCCGCAATACACGGAGGTCCATGAAACCATTCAGGTGCCTGTAGATGTGCCTGTGCTGGACGAGGAAGGGAACCCGGTGCTTGATGAAGAGGGCAACCCGGTTATGACTCAGACTGTTAAGGAAGAGACCATAACCAAGCAGGTTGAGGTTCCCTGTGAGATCGAAGCTGAACCCCACACCGAGGGTTGCTATAAGGTGATAGGGACAGAAACGGTCTATACTTCCTGTGACGGCGCCCCTGGGCAGCATGAGCATACGAATGAGTGCTATAAGGACCCTACGAACACCCACTGTGGTTCTGAGGAGCACACGCACACTGCGGAATGCTATAAGCCCAAAGCGCTTACGGACGATGAAAAGAAAGCCAAAGACGAGGAGCTGACCAATACCATTAACCAAGCTCTTGGCAATAAGGTTGATGGGAAAACAGATGAGGACTTGATAGATAAGTCGGACAACGACGAGAAAACCATCAAGCTGGTCCTCAACGGCTACACGCTGGAGCTTTCTACCGGTATCATCGTGGTAGGCGGTAAGACCCTGGTCATTCTGGACGGCGAAATCGTCGGCGGTACCCTGGTGGGTACTACGAATGACCAAGCTGTTGTAGAAGTCCAAGGCAACGGCACGCTGAAGCTGGAAGGTGAAACCAAGCTGACCCATGACCAAAATGGAGACGGCAAGGCAGATACAACCGGCAGCGGCGTGAAGGTTGACGAGAAGGGTAAGTTCGAGATGACCGGCGGCGAGATCTCTGGCAACAAAGCTGGTTCTGACACCCACTACAATGGCGGCGGTGTTTACGTTTCGGGCGGCGAGTTCACCATGAGCGGCGGCACCATCTCCAATAACACCGCAAGTACGGGCACGGATAAAGATCCGACGAATAATAAATACGCTGAATGGGGTTCTACCAATCAAAAAGACGGGTATCATGGCCAAGGCCAAGGCGGTGGTGTTTATGTTGATGATCAATATAAATACACCAAAAAGGACGGCTGGAAAACAGAGAATGATGGTAAGTTCACTTTGAGTGGCGGTGAAATTTCCAACAACACCGCAGATGAAGGTGGAGGTATCTTTATCGCTAATCAGTATAATAGCAATACCTTTACCTCTCAAGAAGGCAGCCAGTTTATCATGAATGGTGGTACTGTTGACGGAAACCTGGCGCTAGTAGGCGAAGGCGGCGGTATCTATATTCAGGGCACAGGCAAGATCACTGCGGGTAATATTACAAATAATATTACCATGACAGGGTCCGACTTGGGCGGCGGCGGTATCTATATTGAGAACAGCGGCCGGCTGGAGCTGGAAAATGCCATTATTACCGAAAACACCGCTGCCGGTATCGGCGGTGGTATTGCCGGGTGCGTCCACGGCGCTACGTCCATTTTGGGCGCGGAGAACGGCGCGGCTGTCTTTGATAACGAGACAGGCGTTTGGAAGGATCAGGACGGCAATCCTGTCGATGGGCCTGAAGGTCCCAACCGCTTGCCGTTGGATAAGAATAATGTCAATGTTGTTGACGGCAACGAAAAGTGGACCGAGGACATGATAAATGGTGCGAAGGACATTTTCAGCAATGGCCATGACCAGTACGGCAAGGATGACGCAATGACTGTTGTAGGCAATACCATGCTGGGCGGCGGCCAGGCCAACTGGACCGGCGTTTCGGATGGCAACAAAGTTAACGCGACCAACAACGGTGTTGTTAGCAGTAAGGAGCAGATTGGCCTAACCGCTAACGTCTCTGACGCGGACAAGAAAAAAGCGAAAGAGCAGGGTAAAGTATTTATCAGCGGAAACCACTCCAACATGCACGGCGGCGGTATCGGCAACAATGGTATACTCATCATTGGTTCCAAAGAAGAAGAGATAAAAGGTCTTGCCACTGTAGAGGTTCCTGTCAATAAGGAACTGACCGGTAACCGCGAGGAGGGCATTCAGAAGGGCGAATTCACCTTTGAACTGCTGGATAGCTCTCTAAATAAGGTAAGTACTGCTGTCATCGATACTGTCAATGAAAACAAAGGTACCGCAAACATCAATATCCCTATGGATGCTTTCGGCGATAATCCCGACCAAAAGACTCATGTGTTCTATGTTAGGGAGCAGCCTGGGGATGATCCTACTATCCAGTACGATACCAAAATGTACCGGGTAGTAATCACCATTTCTAAGACAGAGACTACAGAGAGTTTTGGGTCTCATACGCCTATTAAAGATGCTAATGGCAATATAACAGGCTACACGTACAAGTACGGTGAGCGTAAGGTTCATATAACCAATTACAAAGTGGACAGCGTCACCCGCACAGAGCTCTCTCTGGTCGCGGCTGGCATCTACACTGTGGTGCAGGGTGCTGACCAGAAAGACAAAGTGGAGTTTGAGAACGAGTACAAACCCACCGGCAGCCTGACGGTTACCAAGAAGGTGGTTATTAATGGTGAGGGCTACCGGGACGAGATTAAAGGCCCATATACCTTTATCGTCACTGGCCCGAATGGCTATTCCCAGCAGTTTACCTTAGCGGCTGGGGAGAGCCATACTATGAGTGACCTGCCCCTTGGCGACTACAAAGTGGCCGAAGTGTACCCAGGCGGAACGGAGCATTACGATGTGAATGTTACCGGCCTAGGCACTGCTACTGTGGGGAAGGACCAGACCGCGGCCGTGACGGTTACCAACACCTACACCCGGAAGCTGGGCAACCTGGAGATCAGCAAGAATCTGTCTTTCGGAACCGACTCGATTCCGGAAGGCGCCAACGGCCTGGTATTTAATTTCCAAGTCACTGGCCCTGATGATTTTACCTCTCAAACGGTTTCTGTAACGGCTGGCGGCACCGCGCAGCTGACCAACATTCCCACCGGCGACTATACCATTACAGAAGTGGTAGACGGCCGTCCGGAGATTGAGAATTATCACTTTGTCAGCGTGACCGGCGTAGGCACCCAGGCAGTGACCAAGGGTGAGACAGCGTCTGTTGCTGTTACAAATACCTATGCCCGCGACCGCGGCAGCCTAACCATAGACAAAACCGTGGTGGGCGGCCCGGCGGACGCCAGTGTTAGCAAGGTGTTCCGCTTCACCGTAACCGGTCCCGAGGGTTATCGCCAAGATGTAAGCATTACGGGTGCCGGAAGCGTGACCCTGGAGAATCTGCTTACCGGTGACTACACGGTAGCCGAGTCCTTTGCGGATGCCTCCATTCCCTTCTATAGCCTGTCGGTTACCGGAGGCGGCACCGCCACAGTGGTACAGAATGGGAATACCACCGTGGGTGTGACGAACACCTACACCGAGGAGCGCGAGGAGCCTACTCCCACACCGGAAATTCCCACCCCGCAGCCCACTCCTCCAGAAGAGGAAGAGCTGCCCGACCCCACGCCTCCTCTGGCCCCAGTGGAAACGCCCGAACCCACTCCGCCTGAAGAGGAAGAACTGCCCGACCCCACGCCTCCTCTAAGCCCCGATGAGCCCGAGGAGGATCTGCCCGACCCCACGCCTCCTTTAAGCCCCGATGAGCCTGAGGAGGATCTGCCCGACCCCACGCCTCCTTTAAGCCCCGATGAGCCCGAGGAGGATCTGCCGGAGGACACACCTCCGCTGGCCGATGTTCCTAGGACTAGCGATGAGCCTACCTTCTGGTATGCCATGCTGGTGGTTTCTGGTGGCAGCCTGCTGGCCTTAAAGCTGACAGGAAAAAGAAAAAAGAAGAGTGTTCGCTAAGCACTAGCGCCTGGCGGCCTTCTGAAACCGAACGCAACAAGGGCCGGGACTCGTAAAAGGGTCCCGGCTCTTCTAGTTATTGACGAACCGGACCGGGTAGTCTATAATGGAAATGGAAAAAAGTAGCAGTTTTTGGGCCGCTGGTGGGAGGAAAGTCTCTATGAAAAAAAACATAAGAATTATTATAAAGCTCCTGGCGCTTCTAATGGTAGTGGTGGGTGGTTCGGCTATTACCTGGAAGCTGATGGACTATCACAAGGGCGCCATGGACTATACCGAGGCAGCCCAGCTGGCGGGTATTTCTAAACCCAGTGTCCAGCCACAACCCACCAGCGGCTCCCAGGCCTCTCAGCTTTTAGAAGAGGATTCGGAACCATTAGGCCCGGAAGCACCCCCTAAAGCCGCGCCTACCCCAGACCCCTACGCCCAAGAGCTGGCCCAGGTGGACCTGAACGCCCTGCGCCAGGTGAACCCCCAGGTAACCGGCTGGATTGCCATACCCGGCACAAATGTGTTTTATCCCGTGATGTATACAGATAATAATACGCATTACCTGCACTACACCTGGAAAAATGAGAATAGTGGGGTAGGGGCCATTTTTTTGGAAACCTCTTGCCAGCCCGATTTCAGCGATTTCAACACCATTATCTATGGCCACCAGATGATGGATGGCTCCATGTTCGGTGGGCTGCAAAAATTTTCGGACCAGGCCTATGCCCAGGAGCGGCCCTATGTCTACATAGCCCGGGACGACGGTGTGGTAGAGAAATACCAGATTTTCGCCGCCTTTGAGGTAGGGGTGCGGGACCTGATCTACCGGCTGGACATCGAGGAAGAGAATATGCAGCAGAAACTCATTGACTTCTGCAAAGAGCACTCGGTGATTGACCTGGGTGTGGACCCCCAAGCAGATGGCAGGCTGATCACTCTTTCCACCTGCACGGGCTGGGGATATTCCACCCGGTGGGTGGTGGTGGCCTCGTGGGTCCCGGACATCCAGTCCCATTAAAAAAAGTAAGAGGGAGGCCTTGGCTGCCTCCCTTTTGCTATTTTTCCGGTTTGTTTTCTTTACGGTAGGCGGTGGGGGTTCTCCCATACCGCTTCTTAAATAGGGAATAAAAATAGTTTGTGTTAAGAATGCCTACCTGTTCGCTAATTTTGCTCACCGCCAGGTCTGTGGTGCACAGCAGCTGTGCCGCTTGGGCCAGCCGGGTGTTGGTCAAATAGTCGTTAAAGGTATAGGCGGTCACTGCTGTGAACACCCGCCCCAGATAGGAGGGAGAAAGCCCGGTGTTCTCTGCCAGCAGCCGCATAGAAAGGTCTGGGTTGGCATAGTTCCGGTCAATATACTCTTTGGCCCGTAGGGCTGCCTCTTCGTTACTGCTTTTCCGATTGGCGGTCAGGCGCAAGCTGACGCTGTTTAAAAATTCCAAAAACACCGCTTTCATGGACTGTACGTTTTGGCAGTGGTCAATCTGCCCCAGCTGCTCCATTAGCCCAGCAAAGTCTCTCTCGTTTCCGTCAAAGAACCCAGGGAAATCGTCCAAAACAGACATGAGCACATGGCGGGCGTAGGTCTTGGCTGTTTTAAAGGAAATGCCCCGCATGGCTCCCAGAGCCGCGTCGAACTCTTTGGCACAGTCCTCCAGGTTTCCCGCCCGCACCTGTTCTGCCAGCTTGGAGTGAATGCTGTTAAAGTAGAGCTCGCTGTTCATCCTGCCTGGTGAGTCGCAGGAGCGGAACACCTTGCCGTAGTGGCTGGCGGAATAGGAGTCTAGGGCAATACGGGTCTGCTCATAGTCCAGGTTGATATTTTCCCAAGCATTGGCCACGTCTCCCACACAGATGGTGGTGTCCAGGGCAAATTCCCGGCCCATGGTCTCGGCAATGGTAGCCAGCCCCTGCTGAAGGTCCGGGGTCAGCTGGGGGTCATCCAGATACAGCAGTACAGCAAAGCGGTTGTCGTCCATGCGCATAAACTCCATGCCCCGGGGTGTGGCCAGCAGCTCTCGGGTAATATTTTCCAGGGCATAGTAACAGATAAAAAGGCTGGCTTCAACGTCAGGCCGCTGAGGAACGCACTCCATTAGGATTACCTGGTAAGCGGGGGCGGCCAGGTCAATACCCAGACGCTGGTATGTGGCCAGGGACGACTGAACCCTGCGCTCATCCCCATGAAACAGGTAGCGCAAGTACATACTTTTCGACTCGTGGTAAGAGGCCAGCAGACCTTTCTCCAGGTTGTCGGCTTTCTGATATAGATCAGAAAAAGCCTGGCCCAGCTGCTCCAGCTCGGTGCCAGTGTGCTGGCCAGGAGCCCGGGAAACATAGCTTTCATACAGGGCTTTGATGGGTTCGTATAGGGAAGAACTTACCCGGCGAGAAAGCACATAGCCAAAGGCCAGGGTACCCAGAGTTAAGATCAAAGTCAGTGCCATGGCACTGGCAATGCCCTCCAGCAAAGTGCTGTAGGGCATTATGTTGTAAATTGTCCAGCCGGCTTTAGGGGCCCACGCGTAGGTGACAAACCGCCGCATGTCTTGGTCCTGGTAAGTAAAATACCCTGCGCCGTCCGTTTTCTTGTCGGGCAGATGGTTCAAGAGGGTGGTTTCTGACGAGATGCTAAAGCGCTGCTGTCCGGGCTGGGCTGTTAGGGAAGAAACCACCCGGTTACCCTGGTGGGTAAAAAGGATCTGCTGTTCTCCGCTGTTGGTACGCACCGGGGCCAGGATACTATTAAAATAGCTATCGTTTACATCAATAACCACCAGGTTGGTGGCCCGGCTGCCTTGCAGCTGAACCGGAAATATAAAGGTATAGGTTAGGGCGTCTTTAGCGGGCTGGGTAGTATAGGCGGCCCCCACCCGGCGCAGCAGGCAGCTATAAGAGCCAGGGGCGTTGTCTACCAGCTGGAAAAACTCCGCCAGGTCTGGCTCCAGAATGTCTCCAGCGCAGGAGGTGGAGACAAAGCGCAGGCTGGTGGAATTATACAGGGTAATATGCCTTAAATAAGGGTCCGAGGTACGCAGGGTACGCAGCTTAATGCCCACGCTGGCCTCTTGCAGGCGATCTGTGCCGGAAGCGTAGAGAAAGGCAATCGTATCCCGGTCCACCATAATCTGGTCCACTTTGCTGCGCAGAGATTCATATAGAATGTCCAAGGAGGCGCACGCTTGTTCCAGCTGGGCGGTGGAATAATTACTGGTCATACGGATGCGTGAGCTGGTATACACTACAAACAGGGTCAGAGTAAGCAGCAGGTCTACGGCCAGTACTACGATAAATAGTGACCATTTATATCTTTGTTTCAATTGCAGAGGCTGCCTGGACATCCCCTTAACCTCCCTTTATCTGGGTCCACATGGGCCGAAACTCCAAAAATTGCGCTTATATAGATAGATTTTATACTGTGTGAACCCAAAAATCAAGAGTATTTCAAAAAAGTGACTTTTATTTACAGTAAAACCTGCACAAAGCAAATTTTCAGAGTTTGTTTAAGTTGTTGTAGCTGCTAAATAGTGCAAAAATATGGCCCTCAATGCAAAAAATTAGAGAATTGCAAAAATTCATAGTTTACAAATAGAGTTTGAAGAGTTATTTTAAATGGGTAAAGAGGACGGCGGCAGCTTGTTTTATCATTTTGCCCCTGTATGAAAGGATGATGAGTCGGATGAGTAAACGCACAGCGGCGGAACCCCACCGCCGGGTCAATCCCTTTGTGGAGCTGTGGAGGAACAAATTTCTTTACCTGCTGGCCTTGCCCGCGGTAATTTATACGTTCGTCTACTGCTACATGTCCCTGCCCTACATAGCCATTGCGTTTGAGAAGTTCAACTACAAAAAAGGCCTGTTCAGCGATTTTGTGGGCCTAAAGAACTTTGAGTATTTCTTTAAGTCCAGCTGGGCCTGGACCGTAACCCGCAACACCCTGGTGATAAATATTCTCTTCCTGGTGGTGGGCACGGTGTGCGCCGTGGCGCTGGCTATTGTGCTAAACGAGGTACACGCCAAAAGGTTTTTAAAGGTCTCCCAGTCCGCCATGCTGTTCCCATACTTTATTTCCTGGGTGATTGTCAGCTATATGCTCCAGGGTATTTTGGGCACAGACAATGGCTTGATTAACAACATTATTACTTCAAGCGGGGGAAACCGCATTAATTTTTATGCCGAGGCTAAGTACTGGTACCCAATCTTGCTGATTTTGAACATCTGGAAAACCACGGGGTATAATGCCATTGTCTATCTGGCGGCCATTACGGGCATTGACGAGGGCCTTTACGAGGCGGCCTATATTGACGGAGCCTCTCGGAGCAAACGCATCCGCTACATTACCCTGCCCCTGCTTATGCCCACCATCTGCATTCTTACGCTTATGTCCATTGGCCGCATTTTCTACGGTGATTTTGGTATGCTTTACGCCATTGTCCGGGACAACAGCTCCCTAATGCCCATTGCGGAAGTCATTGACACCTATGTGTACCGCACCTTTAAAAACACCGGCGATCCCAGCCTTTCCATGGCCATTGGCCTGTACCAGTCCATTGTGGGCTTTATTCTGGTGTTTACCTCCAACTGGATTGTCCGCCGCAATTTCCCAGAGGGCGCGCTGTTTTAAAGACTGTAAAGAAAGGAGCTGCTAAGCTTTGGAAAATACCGCGAAACTCCCTACTGGGAAAAATAAAATAAAAACAACCCCGGCCGAAAAATTTTTTACCGGCTTAGTATATGCCGTTGTAACTATTTTTGCCCTGGCCTGCCTCATTCCCTTTGTACTGGTTATTATCGTGTCTTTTACAGAGGAAAAGTCTATTACCATCAACGGTTACTCTTTCCTTCCGGCAGAGTGGTCCGCTTCGGCCTACCGGCTGCTGTTTTCCTCTTCTTCTAACGTGCCCCAAGCCTATAAAGTTACGGTAATCGCCACAGTGGTGGGTACGTTGGTTGCCACGCTGATTACCTTTGGCGCGGGCTACACCCTGGCGAACAAACAGTGCCGTTACCGCAACGGCTTGTCTTTGTACTTTTACATTACCATGGTGTTCTCGGCCGGTCTGGTGCCCTGGTACATGATTTCCAAGATGATCGGCTGCTTTGACAATATTTGGGCTCTCATTGTTCCCTCCCTAATGTTTTCCCCTTTTAATATGTTTTTGGTGCGCAATTTTGTGCGGGAGATACCTGACGCCTTAAATGAATCGGCCCGTATCGACGGCGCGGGGGAGGTGCGCATTGCCTTTACCATCTATCTGCCCCTGTGCACCCCGGTGCTGGCCACCATTGCCCTGTTCTACGCCATCGGCTATTGGAACAACTACTTTAACTCCGTGATGCTAGTTAATGACCAGAAGATGTATTCTTTACAGATGCTTCTATTTAAGATACAGTCTGAAATCACCGCCATGCAGAAGGTGGCCAGCGGCGCGGCCCAGAAGATCAACCCCCCCAAGGAGAGCTTTAAAATGGCCACCTCGGTGGTCACCATGGGCCCCATTATCCTCTTGTATCCCTTCCTGCAAAAGTACTTTATCAAGGGCATGGTCATTGGCGCCGTAAAGGGATAAAAGCGCCACGGCTTCGAGGCAGAGGCTGGCCAGAGCGAATAAGCCCCAGCCGCCGCAGGCCAAGCGCTTCCCACAACCTATATTTACTTCGGTTTCCCCGGGAGCCTAATTCCCCTCCCGAGAAACAAATACAAATCTCTATATGTGAAGGAGACGAAACATTATGAAGAAAGTCAAGAAGATCGCGGCTTTGCTGCTGGCTCTGGCTTTGGTTCTGTCCCTGTTTGCGGCCTGTGGCAGCGACAGTGGAAGCAGTACCCCTGAGAGCAGTACGCAGGAAGAGAGCAGCGGCAGCTCTGCCCAAGAGAGCAGCAGCGAGACCGAAAGCAGCGAGACCGGCAGCAACGCCCAGGATGACGGTACGGTGCATCCCATGCGTATTGTCCAGCCCGGCATTTTGTCCGACGAGTATGAGCAGGGCATTGCCGACGTAAACGCTAAGCTGGCCGCCGATGGCGTGAATATTGAGGTCAGCGTACAGCGTATTCCCTGGGACTCTTATGCTGAAAAGTTGAACGTAATGTTGGTTACGGGCGAAGAATTTGAGCTGCTGCATGTAATGCAGGACGTGAAAAACCTTTCCGCCATTGCCGGCATGGATGCCCTTATGCCCCTGGATTCTCTGCTGGAGAAGTACCCGGACCTGGTGGCCAACTTCACCGAAAACGAGTGGCTGGGCGCTGTGTACAACGGCGACCACTATGCGGTGCCTTGCTCTTGGCATAGTTTTGACAATACCATGGCCTATATGACCGTGCGTACCGACACCATGAAGAAAGTGGGCTACGAGGAGTTCCCCGCCGAGAGCGTGGATGACGTGCTGGACCTGATGAAGAAGAGCCAGGATGACATGCTGGAGGAAACCAACGTGAAGGCCTACAACTGGTTCCACCAGAACCAGGATACCGCCCACTGGCTGCACAGGACCTATGATACCTACCCCTTCTATGTTGAGAACAGCCTGGGCCTGATCATCGCCCGCCAGGACGGCACCATTGACAGCTTCTATGAGTCCGACGAGTTTAAGCAGGACTGCGAAGTGTACCAGAAGATGTTCCAGCAGGGCCTAATTAACCCCGATATCCTAAATATGGACTCTCAGGTAAAATACGACCAGGCCAACCTGGGCGCGTTCCTGCCCTCCCAGACCTTTGACCCCAGCGTGTCTAAGACCATCATGGAAAAGACCGAACTGAAGGACGTAACCGCCGACTGGTTTAAGATGTGCCCCGATAAACCGGACATGATCTACACCTTTGTGCAGAATCTAAACGCTATCTCCTCTACCTCTGAGGACCCCGAGTCTGGCCTGAAGTTCCTCCAGTGGCTGTATGCCAGCCAGGAGAACCACGACCTGTTCCACTATGGCACCCCCGGCAAGTACTTCACGGACGAAGGCGAGGGCATGCTGTCCCGGGAAGACTCCATGAAGAATGAGAACGGCGACGCCCTGTATTACATGGACACTTGGATGACTGGCTACATGCCCTTCATGCGCTACGATTCCGCCATTGTTACCGACGAGTATCTGAGCTACCAGAACTACCGCTCCGAAAACTATGTGATTTCTCCCGTTGCCGGCTTCCTGTTTGATTCCAGCAATGTAACCAGCGAGCTGACCAACCTGCAAACCGAGATTATCGCCTCCATCTATCCCATCAAGATTGGCATGGTGTCCTATGAAGAGAACATTGGGCCTGCCATCGAGAAGCTGAAGGCCGCTGGTTTGGACACTTACCTGGAAGAGTACCGCACCCAGTTTAAGGCTTACCTGGACGCCAACCCCAATGTGCTGGAGATGGCCAAGGGCACCACTGCGGGCTAAGTTTTTGTAAAGCAGATTTTAGGCGTTAAGCCTACCCAAGAGGACGCGGGCCAGAGGGTCCGCGCCCTTTCTTTATTTCCTCCATGTCAGGAAAACCATGGGGCCTGTTCGCTATTGGCAGGCTTGGGATAAGCCTCTGCCAGCAAGCTGGGAACCGGCCGGGCCCACCGGCGAGACGAGTGCCCCCGCGCTTGCTGAAAAGGCTCACGAGGCTTTTTCTCTGGGGGGATTTGGCGCTCCCGCCTGCGTTCTTCCCAAAGCAGCTGCCGGCATGGGGCAGGGGCGGGTTTTGGGACGCTGCGCCACTTTCGATAAAATCTTTAATAAAATAGTGTAACAAGGAGTTTATGGATGGTTAATATTCTAGATTTTGACGCGGTGGGGGACGGAGTTTTTCTTAACACACAGTGTTTCCGCCAGGCTATTGCCAGGGCTAAGGCCCAGGGCGGGGCGGTGCTGGTGCCCCCCGGGGTGTTCTTAACCGGTACGATTGACCTGCAAGGCGTGTCCCTCTATTTGGAAAAGGGCGCGGTCATCAAGGGCTCCCCCAACCGGGCGGATTACCCGGTTATGCCCTTTCACCATAACGAGCTGGGGGACCTGCAAGCCCTTATCGTCTGTCTGGGCGGGGAGGACGTGTCTATTGAAGGCGCGGGGACCATTGACCTAAACGGCGCCTCTTTCTTTGACTTTGACCGCCCTATTGTGCCCAAAAGCCGGACGCCCTTCACCCCCCAGCAAGTGGCGGAGTGCACCGTGGAGCGGGACTGGCGGCCGACCTTATCGGTGTTTTTTAACCAGGTGAAGGGGGTCACGGTCCGGGGTGTGCGGGTGCTGGACGCCCCCTGCTGGACCCTGACCTTTAGCGAGTGTACGGACGTAAAGCTGCACGGCCTGACCATTGACACCCACCTGCGGGTGCCCAATGATGACGGGGTCCACCTGTGCGGCTGCGACGGCGTGACCATATCCGACTGCAATATTTCCAGTGGGGATGACTGCATCGCTATCTCCGGCATCACCAACTGGGCCAAGCCCTGCGAGAACATTGTGATCACCAACTGCGTGCTGCGGTCCTGCTCCAAGGCCATTGTGCTGGGGTACGTCTATAGCCACGTGCGCAACGTACTCATTGACAACGTCATCATTTACGGGAGCAACCGGGGGCTTACCTTTATGTCCAGTGACAACGGGGGCCTGGTGGAAAACGTCCGGGTGAAAAATATGCTGATCGAGACCCGGGTGCGGGCCGGGAACTGGTGGGGCAACGGCGAGGCCATCTTCTTTATGGCCCTGCGCCATGATAGGACGATTCCGCCGGAGCAGGACCCCCACCGGGACACCCCGGTGAACTTCCGGAACATCGAGATCGAGGGCGTTGGCTGCAAAACGGAAAACGCCATTGGCGCGGTGGGCACTGGGAACAACTTTGAAGCCGTGGTCCTGCGGAATATTACGGTGGAGAAGAAGCCTTCGGAGAACCTGGCCCTTAAGGGCTCCACCTTTGATATTGCTCCCTCGCCCGAGACAGTGGAGGTGCCCCCAGACTGCGCGGTATACGTCAAAGACGCGGGGGGGCTGATGCTGGAGAATGTACAGGCGCTGCCCTATGAAGGCCGGCGGCAGGAAATCATCATAGAATAAGAAAGAGGTGTTTTTTATGAAAATCATCGGGTTCATTGACTACTATCTGGACGAGTGGCATGCCAACAACTACCCCAAGCGGATTTGCGAGGCATCTGGCGGGGAGATGCAGGTAAAGTACGCCTACGGCAAGATAGATTCTCCTCTGCCTGGGGGCCGTACCACCCAGCAGTGGTGCCAAGAGGAGGGAATCCAGCAGGTGGGCTCCATCGAGGAACTCATTGAAAAGTGCGACTGCATCAACGTGCTGTCTCCAGATAACCCGGAGATGCACGAGGAGCTGTGTGAGCTGCCCCTGAAAAGCGGCAAGCCCGTATATGTGGACAAGACCTTTGCCGAAACCCGCGCCTCGGCGGAGAAAATTTTTCAGATTGCCGAGAGCCACGGTACCCCCTGCTTCTCCGCGTCTGCCCTGCGCTTTGCCAGCGAACTGGACGCGGTGGATAAGAGCCAGGTCACGGGTCTGGTGAGCGTGGGGCCGGGGCTGCTGAGCAACTATTCCATCCACCAGATCGAGCCCATTATCTACCTGATGGGCCCAGAGGTGGCCCGGGTGCAGTTTACAGGCACCCAGGCCCTGCCCGGGGCGGTGCTGGAGTTTAAGGACGGGCGGCGGGCCCACTTTTCCCACCACGGCTGGGACTGTCCCTTTGCCATGACCGTAGACTTGGCGGGGGGCGGCTGCCTGCGCCACGAAGTCAACTCCGACTACTTTGGAGGGTTCATGAAGGCCATGCTGGCGTTCTTTGACGGCGGGCCAGAGGTGGTCGGCCACCAGGACACCATTGCGGTGATCTCGGCCCGGGAGGCGGCCATCAAGGCGGCGGCGAACCCAGGCTGCTGGGTGAGGGCGGAGTGAGAACTCCCCAAAAAAGTGAGGCGGAGACGAGGTCTCCGCCTTGTTTTTCCTCAAACATAGAATGAAGCCTACGGCTTGCTTAAAAAATGGGAAACGCCGTCTGCTTGGACATGGGCGGCCCTTTCCCGATCAAAAATCAGCCACGCTCACGGCTTTTTCCTTGCGTAAGGGATCTCTTCCGGCTAAAAATCCTTCATGCCTGCTGCCAGCAAAGGGGAGCCGGAACGGCCCCGGCTAAATCCACTTGGAAATATCCGTTACAAAGGCATAGGGGTTGCTTCGCATCTCTGCCAGAGCCGACGCCAGCAGGGCCCGGCTGTCCAGCAGGTAGCTGTCCGCTGCCAAAAGCTTTCCCCGGCTCAGGTCTGGCTCCTGCAAAATATGCTCAATCCGCTGGAACTCCGAGCCCCAGCCAAAGTTGTCTGCCACCCAGTAGCCGCGCTCTTGGCCGTCTACCCAAAAGGCCTGCTGTTTCTCTTGCAGATAGGGTGGGCGCACAATGTCCTCTACCC
Organism: Oscillospiraceae bacterium; assembly: GCA_910574935.1. Taxonomy (GTDB): domain Bacteria; phylum Bacillota; class Clostridia; order Oscillospirales; family Acutalibacteraceae; genus Acutalibacter; species Acutalibacter intestini. The sequence goes on along the minus strand of CAJTCU010000002.1, from coordinate 28,571 downwards.
CGTGCATAAAGGTACAGGCGTGCAGCACCGGGCCAATAAATAGCAGCTTGCCCCTGTGCACAGGCAGCAGCATAAAGGGCGAGTGGGGCCCTATGGCCCGGTTATCCATAGCGTGCGGATGGGTGAGGATATGGGCCAGCCGCCCCCGGGCGCAAACCGAGTGGGTGGGGTTTCGGCTGCGCAGCACCCCGGGCATTTGCCAGAAGGTCCGGGGGAGAAGCCCTACACAGGGTTCGGTGGATGAGGAGTCGAAAACCGGGGACTCGGGGGTTACGTTGTCAAAGGTCAGGGCGGGCAGCAGCAGGGTTCCCTCTGGGCCCAGGGCCTCCTGTAGGCAGTCAAGGACCTCCCAAGGGGTCAAATCCGTTCCCAAAGCTTTCATAGAAGAATGAACCAGTACCGCGTCGCCGGGGCATACTCCCAGGGCTTGCAGGTCGCGCAATAGGCGTTCCTGTTCTGTCATAAGGCAAGTTCCTTTCCTGTGGGATTTCCCTCGAGGAACCTCATTGTAACAATTTACAGGAGTAAAACCAATTGACAATTTGGCGAAATATGGGGCGCGAGCTGTAAAAACTTTGGGGTGTATAGACCTCTCGGCTTATAAAAAGCGAGACAAGGGTGGGTTCCCTGCCTCGCTTTTTGTGTTGAGCCGCCAATGGGGGCTGTTCCTAAGGATGCCGCTTTTCCAGTTTTTCCTTCAGCTTGCCGCACAGGGGAAACAGCACCCCGCCCGCCGTGTTGCCGGCGGTCATAATTAGCACCCATAAAAGGGCGTGGGGGCTCCACGCGCCCCCGGCGGTGAAGTAGAACATGTTGGCCACGCAGTGCTCAAACCCCGCTGCCACAAACACGGCCACCCCTAGGAACAGGCCTAAAAACTTGCCCAAAGGGTGGGGGCTGCTTTTGTAGCTCTCGACCGCTAGGTAGATGAGGATGTTACAGAATACCGCCAAGATAAACACGCTTAGGGGTCCGTCCGCCAGCTTGGCTTGGCTTAGGGCCTGGGCCCGGTCTACTAGGGCGGCCAGCCGGGTCAGGCGCAGGGCGCCCCCCGCCAGTACCGTGCCCGCCAGATTGCCCAGCCAGATGAGCCCGCAGTCCAGGGCATAGCCGGGCGGGTTCTGAAATACATAGCAGACCTTGCCGGTAAAGAGGTTCAGGCCCAGGGTGCACACCGCGAACAGGCCCACAGAGAACAGCGCCGCGCCCACGGCCCGGTCCTCTACCGAGAGAAAGACCGCCCCGCCAATGGAGATGGCCACCCCGGCCAGGACGGCGTAAATAAATATGACAAGTTTCTTCATGGTTCCTCCCCAAAAGACTTTTTTCTCATTATAGCGAATCCCGAAGAAAAAAGCAATGGGACGGCAAAGCCAGGGAGCGCTCAAATCTTCTTCTCATAAATGTCAATCTTCCGGTCCAGCCGCTCTAGGGCGGTTTCAATCTGCCCCCGCTGGTCCAGCAGGGCCTGACGCTGGTGCTTCAAAAGCTCCAGCCGGGCCGGAATGGTGTCCTCCCCCTGTTGAGAGAGATGCACATAGTCCACAATAGCCTCCACAGTCAGCCCGGCGTTGCGCAGGCACTTGGCCAGCTCCACCCAGCCTAGGTCTCCGCTCTGATAGTCCCTGTGGCCGGACGAGGACCGGGTAACCCGGGGAATCATGCCCACTCGCTCGTAGTACCTCAGGGTGTCCTGGCTAATGTGGTATTTCTCACTTACTTCTTTAATGGTCAAACCCATTCCCTCCTGATGGTTTCTTTAAGGCTGATTATACTATTTAGAGTGAGCTTAAAGTCAAGAAGAGCGGGTGACGAAATTAATGGGAATAAAATAGCGGATATGACGAATGCTTATATGAAAAACGTAAGTGATATAAAGGGAAATTATGTTGATTCTGCGGTGTGGGTTCCTTGTCCTCTGGTTTCTGGCCTTGCGCGGAGGCGGAAGATGTGTTAAAATAGCATCCATACCAAGGAAAGGAGTGGTCTGCTTGGTGTACATCCAGCGCCTGCCCGAGGACCTGGACCGAAAGGCCCGCCCCGCTGCGGAACGAAGGGCCGGCTGGGAGCTTTTGCGCCTGGCGGCCCGGCGGCGGGGGATAGCGCTTCCCCTGGACATAAAAGAGGCCCTAGCCCTTGGCCCCCACGGCAAGCCGTTTTTAAAGAGCGGCGCGTTCTGCTTTAATATCTCCCACTCCCGGGGCCTGGCGGTTTGCGCGGTAGAGGACAGCCCCGTGGGGGTGGACGTGGAGCGTTGCCGGGTGTTTTCGGCCGCCCTGACCCAGCGTATCTGCACGGCAGAGGAGACGGCCCTGATTGCGGAGCGGACAGACCGGGACAGCGCCCTAACCCGGCTGTGGACTGCCAAGGAGAGCCATATGAAGCTGACCGGCATGGGCATGGCCCAGGGCATTACCCAAACGGCCTTTTGCGCTCTTTGGCCAGAGCCGCGGCTGGCAAAGGCCCCGGGGCCCTGCTTTTTTCATAGCCAAAAACTAGAGCATGGAGGGCAAGACTTCTGGTTAACAGAATGTTGTGAGGAGGATTTTGTCCTGGAAACAGAGTTTATAGAGGGCTAAAAAAGCAGAAAGACCAAGGGCCCCGGCGCCTTTTTGAGAAAAAAACATAGCCATCCCGTTTCTTTCATATATATGTCCCAGGAACCTACAGGGGAGGAACGATGACTATGTTCGTATCATTAAAAGCAAACAAAAAACGAATGCTGGCTTTCTTAGTACTAGCCGCCGCTGTGGTGGGCGCCTGTGTCTTTTTGCGCTGGGGCAAAGACGGGGGAGAAGAGCCCGCCCCGGCCCAGGTTTTTGGCGAGACCAACGAAGAGCGCCTGGCCTACCTGCAATCCTTTGGCTGGCAGGCAGACCCCCAGCCTGCCGAGACCCGGGAAGTGATGATCCCCGCCCAGTTTAACGACGTGTACCAGAACTATAACGCCATGCAGCAGGCCCAGGGCTTTGACCTGGCCCCCTATGCCGGGGAGGTCTGCACCCAGTATAAGTACCATATTACCAACTATCCTGGGGAGACCGAGGTATACGCCACTCTGCTGGTATATGGGCGGCTGGTCATTGGCGGCGACTTGGCCTGCGCCGAGGTGGACGGCTTTATGCACGGCTTTGCCCGGGACAGCGCCCGGTATGGAGAGGCTACCCCCCAGCCAGAGGCCACCCAGCCCGCCGCCAGCGAACCCAAAAGCGGAGAAGAAAGTGATTATGTAAACAGTGGCGCGCCCCAAAGCAGCCAGGCCGAGACAGGCGCGGAGGTTAGCAATGTGGAAAATCCGGTGGAAACTGTGGAGAGTTCCGCCCCAGAAACCGGGGCGGAAAGTACCGCCGGGGAGGTTTTGGACCAATTCCCCACCGATTGATGTGGAAAACTCTGGGGATAATGTGAAAAACAGCATAAGAAATTATGGGTAAACCAAGTTGACAGAAACTTTTACGCCGCAGCTCTGCCGCCTAAAAGGCCAAAGATTTTTTTGGGCCAGGCGGCAGAGGGCCCTGAGGCGGAAAATACAAGATAGGGGGGTGGAAAGGGACGCCGCTACTACCTATGCGCCATGAGAGATTATCCAAAAAACTGCACAGAATCACCAATCAGATTTTTACTTTTGGTAAATGCTAATAAATATGGGGGAAAATATTTGGGTAATTCAAGACTATCCTCCAGCACTATTTTCTGTTATAATATTGGTAAATCAATTTAGACCCACTCCCAATGCTTAGCGCTACATATCAGCTGTTTCCCTGGCCGCTCAAGTTCTCTTATGGAGGGCGGCGTGGATGAAAGGACGACGGCACACAGGCGAAAGCGGGCTTCTGGGGGGGGTGGAGTCTGAAACAGGAGGAAAGCTATATGGCAAGCTTGAGTTTAAGAAATATTTATAAGATCTACGCGGGAGGAGTTACGGCTGTTACGGACTTCAACCTGGAGATCGCCGACAAAGAGTTTATCATTCTGGTTGGCCCCTCTGGCTGCGGCAAGTCCACCACCCTGCGCATGATCGCCGGTCTGGAGGAGATCAGCAAGGGCGAGCTGTACATTGGCGACACCCTTTCCAACGACATCGCCCCCAAGGACCGCGACATCGCCATGGTGTTCCAGAACTACGCTTTGTACCCCCACATGACTGTTTTTGATAACATGGCTTTCGGTCTAAAGCTGCGCAAGACCCCCAAGGATGAGATTAAGCGCCGCGTGGAAGAAGCCGCCCGCATTTTGGACATTGCCCATTTGCTGGACCGCAAGCCCAAGGCTCTGTCCGGCGGCCAGCGTCAGCGCGTGGCTCTGGGCCGCGCCATTGTCCGTGACCCCAAGGTGTTCCTGCTTGACGAGCCCCTGTCCAACTTGGACGCCAAGCTGCGCGCCCAGATGCGTACCGAGATTGCCAAGCTGCACACCAAGCTGGGCACCACCTTTATCTATGTTACCCATGACCAGACCGAGGCTATGACCATGGGCGACCGCATTGTGGTTATGAAAGACGGCTTCATCCAGCAGGTGGACACGCCTCAGAACCTGTACGAGTATCCTGTTAACGAGTTCGTAGCCGGGTTCATGGGCTCTCCCCAGATGAACTTTATCGACGCCAAGCTGGGCAAGAACGGCAACGACTTTACCGTTACCTTTGGCAATTGCACCATTACGGTTCCCGCCAAGAAGGCCGAGGGCACCACCCTGGCCAACTATGTGGGCAAGGATATTGTGTTTGGCATCCGTCCCGAGGACGTACATGACGAGCCGGACTTCATCCAGAAGGTGGGCGGTGCCCATGTTACCTGTGACGTGGAAGTGACCGAGCTAATGGGTGCGGAGACCTACCTGTACTTGAACTGTGAGGGCAGTGCCGTAACCGCCCGCGTGGAGCCCACCTCCACCGCCAAGCCTGGCGATAAGTGCAAGGTTGCTTTCGACTTGAACAAGATGCACATTTTCGACAAAGAGACCGAAGTCACTGTTCTGAACTAAAAACTAACTTGCCATATTTTGGGGGCTGTCAGCTGCATATTAGCGGCTGGGAGTCCCCGGTTTTTTTAGTTTGGCCTTTAAAGGATGATGGGCGAAGTTTTAGGCCCGTCTCCTGACTCCGTGGGGTGGGAAAAGCCTGGGCTTTTGGCCTGGTATATAGGGGTGCATTTGCCCCCGGCCGAAGAGGCCCTGCTAGGGGGCGCATCCGAGAAAAGCGCTATGGGGAGGGAAAATCTGCCTGGATATGTCTAAAAGCGCATTAATTCCTCCCATAAGGCCTTGATAGGGCCGCGGATGAATTCAGGTTTTTTTGAAAAAAATCCGTCAAAAAGGTTGAAATATTGCTTAGAATTATGTAAAATAGGATGAGCACCCATAAACTTAAAGGGGGAAGAGTATGTCTAACAGACTGTTTCAGGGCGTCATTCATCAGATGAGCGACGCCATCGACCGCACTATTGGCGTAATAGACGAGTCCTCAATCATCATTGCCTCCAGTGATCTGTCCACTGTGGGGGACGTTTATGACGAGGCCGCTATGGAGGCTATGACCACAGACGAAATTTGTGTGGTGAATAACTATACCTTCAAGGCTTTCGGCAGCCGCCTGCGGCCAGGCTATGCGGCCTTTGTCTCGGGCGGAGACCCCGACGCCCGCCGCTATGTGCGCATTTTAGCAGTGGCTCTTAGTAATATTAAACAGTACTACGACGAAAAATATGACCGGGGAAACTTTATTAAAAATGTAATTCTGGATAATATTCTGCCTGGAGATATTTATTTAAAGAGCCACGAGCTCCATTTTGACGCGGACGTTAGCCGGGTTTGCATGCTCATTAAGGTCAGCGATAAAAACGATGTCTCTGCCTTTGAGGTGCTGCAAAACCTATTCCCGGACAAAAACAAGGATTTTGTCATCAATATCAACGAGAGCGATATTGCCCTGGTCAAGGAGATTCGAGGGAATATTGAGGAGCGGGATATTGACAAGCTGGCCCGGTCCATTGTAGATACCCTTACCGGCGAGTTCTACGCCCACTGCTCGGTGGGCATTGGCACTGTGGTGTACAACATTAAGGACCTGGCCCGGTCTTTTAAAGAGGCCCAAACGGCCCTGGAAGTGGGCAAGGTGTTTGACACGGCCACGGACATTGTCAGCTACAACAACCTGGGCATTGCCCGGCTGATCTACCAGTTGCCCACCACCCTGTGTGAGATGTTCCTAAAAGAGGTGTTCAAGCGGGGCAGCATTGATTCTCTGGATCATGAGACCCTATTTACCATCCAGAGGTTTTTTGAGAATAGCCTAAATGTATCCGAAACCTCCCGCAAGCTGTTTGTGCACCGGAACACCTTGGTTTACCGGCTGGAGAAGATCAAGAAGATCACTGGCCTGGACCTGCGAGAGTTTGAGGACGCCATTGTGTTTAAGGTAGCTCTGATGGTAAAGCGCTACCTCACCAACAGTGCCATGAAATAAGGACCCGGGGCGGCCTAGCTCTGGGCTCTAAAAGCGCCTGTTCCGCTGACGGTTTCAGGGCAGGGGCTTTGTAGTTGGACTCCGAAAAAAATCGGAGGAAAAGTTTTTGAAGGTGCTTAGGGGTTCAAAAAGTCCCCTAAGCAGGGGGTGGGATAGGGTCCCATGGCCCACAAGAGGTGATTTTTTGATACAGTTCCAGAATGTTTCCAAAGTTTACAACAACGGGACCGAGGCTCTTCACAGCATTGACCTAAAGGTAGAGAAGGGCGAGTTCGTGTTCATCGTTGGGTCCTCCGGTGCGGGCAAAAGTACCTTTTTAAAGCTCATTACCTGCGAAGAGCGCCCCAGCTCTGGGCAGATTATCCTGGACGGTATGGATATTTCCCGCATCCGCAAGGGTAAGATTCCCTATGTGCGCCGGAAAATGGGCATGGTGTTCCAGGACTTCCGCCTGATTGACCACATGACGGTATATGACAACGTGGCCTTTGCTATGCGTGTGGTGGGGGCTTCGCCCCGGTCCATCAAAAAGCGGGTGCCCTATATCCTAAGCCTGGTGGGGCTGCAACACAAGGCGAAGCACTACCCCACCGAGCTCTCTGGCGGCGAGCGCCAGCGGGTGGGACTGGCCCGGGCTCTGGTAAACAACCCAGAGATGATCATTGCGGACGAGCCCACAGGGAACATAGACCCTGCCCTGTCCTTTGAGATTGTGGACCTGCTTAACGAAATCAACCGCCGGGGCACCACGGTGCTGATGGTGACCCACGAGCACTCGTTGGTAAAGCATTTTCACAAGCGGATTATCCAAATCCACAGCGGTCAAATTGTGGCGGACACCAACGATATGGCCGATAGCTACGCCCCGCCGGAAGAATACGCCGCCCGCCAGGCAGCGGAAGCGGATGACGATTATGCTGAATACGATGGCCAAGAGCCCGGCTACGAGGAGGCCCCCCAGGAGCAGGAGGTGCTGGAGGAGTTCCAAGAGGCTTTCCCTGAGGAAGCGCCTCCCCAGGAGCAGGAGCCTGGGCCAGAGGGCCCGTATCGACAAGAATACCAAGAGGACGACGAGCCCACCCTGCTGGAGGCCCTTACCCCCGAGCCCTATTACGACGAGGACGAAGAGGAGCTGATGGATATTGACGCGGCGGAGGACCTGCCCCAGGAGCTTTTAGAGGGTCGCAGCCGGGATGAAAAGGAGGGAAAATGAGATGGGCCTGCACAGTATGGGATACCTGTTTAAAGAGGGCGTGAAGGGCCTGTGGAAGAACCGCACCATGAGCTTTGCCTCGGTGTGCGTGCTAATTTCTTGCCTGCTGATGACCGGCATCGCGGGTCTGCTCTCCCTAAACCTTACCTCCACCATGCGCTCAATAGAGGGAAACAACGTGATTAACGTGTACCTGGACGAGAGCCTGCCTGCCCTGACCGCTGTGAAGGTGGGGGAGGAGCTGCGCCGCCTGGACAATATTACAGAGTGCACCTTTGTGCCCAAAGAAGAGGGCCTGCGGGAGACCATTTCGGACATGGGCGGAGACGGCAACCTGTTTCAGGCCTTGCAGGGCCAGGACAACCCCCTGCCGGATGTGTACAAAATTTCCATGCAGGACCTTAGCCGTTATGACGAGACCATTGCTGCCCTGCACAACGTAGAGGGCGTGGCCAAAACCGACGACCTGCGGAAGGTGGCTGGCATGCTTAGCAACCTGGACCGGCTGGTACGGTACTGTAGCCTGGGCATTCTGGTGGTGCTGGGGGTAGTGTCTCTGTTTATCATTTCAAACACCTTAAAGGTAACGATATTTTCCCGTCGGATGGAGATTAATATTATGAAATCTGTCGGGGCCACCAACGGCTTTGTGCGCATTCCCTTTATTGTAGAGGGCGTCCTGATCGGTGTGTTTTCTGGGGCGATTTCGGCCACAGTGCTGTATTTGGGATATGATAAGGCCGTGGAGGCTGTATATGGTATTGTCGCGTTCTTGGACATCATTGATATATACCCCTATACCCTTGCCCTGTATGGGGTATATATTCTGGCAGGGGCCTTGTTCGGCATTATGGGGGGCGTGATCTCGATTCAGAAGTACCTGAAAAAAGAGGGCGAAAACGCCATTATTTAACTTTAGCGCTATGCAGGATTCGTTGCGGGGGGTTGGGCTCACTTGCCGGTGGCAGCGTTTAGCCGAGCCAGCGCGTCTCTCTGGGTGATGCTGGCGTTGCCCTGCCCGTATTGGCTAAGCGAATGGTTTACACTGGCGAGTGAGCTGGGGGAAAATGACTCCGCGGCTAAAAAGTGCATCGTTGGCGTTGGGCGGAAGCAGGCGGAAGAATGTGTTGGCTGGGTGAAGGGTTTGCACTGGCGGGGGCGTAGCTTTGCCGGGGAAGGTTGCCAGTGGCGATTGTTCTGCCCCGACCGAGTCGGCAGCGGAGACCTCGCGATAAATGGTCCAGCGCCTGTGCTGGGTTTTCGAAAATTTCTTGAAAAACCCCTTGACAAATAGGGGAAAATGTCGTATAATTATGATCGTCGCTTGAAGTGATTTAGGCGCGGGAAGGCCCGGTAGTTCAGTTGGTTAGAACGCTAGCCTGTCACGCTAGAGGTCGACGGTTCGAGCCCGTTCCGGGTCGCCAAATAGTTCGTTCTAGGCCGTTGAGGTCTGTGGCGAACTTTCATGCTGCTATGGCTCAGGTGGTAGAGCACATCCTTGGTAAGGATGAGGTCTCCAGTTCGAATCTGGATAGCAGCTCCACAAAACCCCCGTAAGACTGCGGTCTGCGGGGGTTTTGCTTTGTCTGAAAAAGCCTCTAAAATCGTGTCTGACCCACACCGTGACCCACACGCCGAAATAAGCGGAAACGGCTGGAGACTTCTGGGTAGGAAGTTTCAGCCGTTCTGCCCTTTTTTGACCCACATTCACCTGACCTGCTGCATGAAGCTCCCCATCTTCTCTGCGGCCTGTTCTTGTTTTTGGCGGGTGGCGTGGGTGTAGGTTCTAAGGGTGAACCCGGCATCGTAGTGTCCAAGCATACTGCTGACAGTCTTTACATCTACACCATTTTGGAGTGCTGTCGTGGCGAATGTGTGACGCAACTCGTGAAATTTCAGATGACCCAATCCTGCTCTTTTTAATATCTTCTTATGGAGGTTTACTATGGAGTCTGGATGGTACATCTCTCCTGTTTTCGGAGAGGGGAACATATAAGGGTTGGTAGGATGTTTACTGTGCTCCGCACACAGTAGGTCAACCGCTCCCTGTGGTATGGACACCAGCCGCACAGAATTTTCCGTCTTGGGCCTTGATAACGCCAACTCTCCGTTGGGGTTCCGCACATACTGCTTGCTCACCGAGATAGTCTTGTTCTCTGTATCCAGGTCTGGCCAGAGGAGAGCAGTCAGTTCGCCCTTTCGCAAACCGCTGACCAGTTCCAGGAAGAACATCGGCAGGAGACCGCATTCATCCGCCGCCTTGAGGTAGGCGCTAATATCCTCCGGTTGCAAAATATTCATCTCGACCTTACGGGCTTTCGGCGCGATGCAGTCCTCGGTGGGGTTCCGCACGATTAGGCGCTCCTTCACTGCCCGGTCAAAGGCGCTGTGGAGCATCAGGTGCAGGCTGCGGACTGTGGTGCTGCTCAACCCATTGCCGCCCTTTTTGGTGGGCCGTACCCGACCGTTCTCCTGCAAGTCCTTGTAGAGCTTTTGTAGGTCATGGGCGGTCAGCTTTGCAAGTTTTATGCCGCCGATTCGAGGCACCGTGTAGATGTCCATCATCATTTTATACCGCTCTGCCGTGGCCAGGCGGATGTTGGGCTGGGCGTAGATTTCATACCACTCTGCAAGCCACGTCGCAACCGTGTAGTCATCCATGCGGGCCACGTCCAAATCTTTAGTGCTGTCTATCGCCCGGGCCAGCTTTTCCTTGACCTCAGCCTGGGTTTTTCCAAGCACGTTTTTGATGATGCGCTTACCGGTGGCGGGGTCGTAGCCTGCCGTGTAACGTCCTTCCCAGCGACCATCCTTGCGCTTGCGTATGTTTCCCTCACCGTTTGCTCTCTTTTTTGCCATATCTTGGCCCCCTTTCTGACTACCAACACTACCACATAGTACCTACCTATGTCCACTGACATTTTTCTTACTTTTTGCAGTTCCGCCCAAAAGCGTCTTCTTTGTTTAGCGCCGCAAATTTTGAGAGCCTACATCCTCATTCCATAGCTCTCGTCATCCTCCATATCCTGCTGAACACTACGTTCTACTTTTAGCCCATGGGCAATCTTTTTCTGCTCAATTTTACTTCTGAGCCTACTGTCTATCTGAGTGTTGAGCCGAGCAATTTTCTTATCATAACTCTTGGAGATTATCTTGCACAGCGCGCCGACCACCGACTTCATCGCTGACCCTACATCATAATTTTGCGTAGGCTCAGCATCCATAATCCTCATAGCCAGCGCCGCACTTCTAACAATTACGTTCTTAATGCTGCGGAACTCAGGGTTATCTTCCAGAGGAATATCGGGCTTTTTCTTTTCATGATAGAGTGATAATTTCTCTCGGTTGACCTTATTCCACTCTGAGTTCAGCCTTGCTACGCTCTCGTCTTTTGCCAGCTCCACCACAATTTTGTTGACGGTATCCTTAACATCTTTCGGCAGATAACCATACTGCTTGCGCCTTTTGCAGGTCTTAAGCTGTGAAACCAGTTTCAAAAACAGCATTTCTATTTTGGAAGTAGGGGTATAAGAATCACGGATTTTAGCAATCAGCTTTTCAATTTCTTCTCGGCTCTCCTTCTTCAGCCGGTCACGAAGATCTGTTTCCATCGTGAACAGCTTGTACTGCTCCATCCGAAAGATGTCGTTACCCAGCGCACTTCGCAGTTCATCGATCCCTTTTTTCGTCAGCCAGCCCTGCTTTGCGTCCTTGGAATAGACCAGCAAGTGCATATGAGGGTGGTGTGCGGTGCTGTGAAATGCACCGTACCACTCCAGATTACTGATGTCGATTTTCTGAGCTTCGGCCAACTCAGTGACGTTTCGCCGCACCAATTCTCGCCATGCCTTGGCCTTGTTATAGCCCAATCGCTCCGCATCCTCGCGGTGCAAACTGATAACGTGCGTCCATATGATCCCCTTGTGCTGGCCTACTTCCTCGGCAACCGAATCCAAATCTATCTTGTCATCGCCCTGGCTGAACAGCCCATGCGGACCCAGTTTCTCCACTCCCGGGCGCTCCGCCATGTAGCTTACCAGCTTATCCAACTCCCCAATGCGGTCAGCGTTGCGCTCGATGAAAGCGTCTATGAACTCGCTGGCGTTGCTTTTTGTGGGAGAACTTTCGTAGTCATGATACTCGCCATAGTCCTTGACAGACGAGTCAAACTTGATGATGTCCTGCACCAACCTCTGCTGGCGGACAGTGGCCGGAGAGTTGTCGATGCCCTCGGCCACCCTCTCCACACCTTCACGAGTACCCATGTACTTCACCAGCTTTGTCGCCGACCTCTTTGGCGAGTTCCGCATATATCTGCTGGTAATAATTATTTTCGCCATCGTCAGTCACCTCCGTTCTGCCACTCGTTAGCGTCCTCGAACGTTAAAATGCCATTCACCCTCGCTACTTCCTGGGCAACATTGAGCCGTACCATGTCCAGAGATTCATCAGAAATATCATTGACCGCCGCCGTGATATTGCTGTTGATTCCAATTTCCACCGCCAGCTTGAACAGCATTTCGCAAACATCTCTGCCGAGGGAACGAACCTCGCTCTTGATTGCCCCTGCCAACATCGGAGCCAAGTAATTGATGTTTTTCTGCTGCCGGAGATAGCCAATATAGAACTCAACCGCCTTGCGAACAAAGTCCGTTTTGGATGTGGCGTTAGCTTCTGGCATCATTTTCGTAATTTCTGCTACCATGGATGGTGTCATCCAGTAAGCATATTTTTGCATTTTTTCGCTCAAAAGCTCTCCTTTCTGACCGACCCCTGATTTCGGGGGCCGGTAATCCCTGATTTTTCCCTACCGACCGGCTCTGCCGGGCGGTGTGAACCGTGCGGTAGACCCCGCGCTTTAACCTGCTTGTCTTTTTGACCGTTTTCTGCGCCTTGTCCTGCCGGATAAACTTGCAACCCTTTGCATATTCGGGACGGTTTCATCCCCCGCAGATACCGCCCTCACAAACCGCCACAAATGCCCTCACAGGCTGTTTTGAGCCGGTTGCCGCTAACTTTCCCGACCTCCGGCACAAACCGCCTGACACGGCCATCCCAGGGGCCACAAGCGCCTACCTCGCTGTCTGGAACTCGTTGTGGTATTTGACTGCTCCATAAATGGGGAGAATTGTGAAAATCAAGTTGCCATTACGAACCTGCCCATTCTCAGATTCATACTTTGTCGGCTCCGTCAGGATAAGCGTTTTGTACTCCAACTCCCGCACATATTTCCGCACCGTGTTCTCGCTCATGCCCACCGCCTTGCCAATAGTTTTGTAGCTTGGCCAGCACTGATGCGACTTCCTGTCCTCGCAATACATGAGATAAGCGTAGACAGCCAGCTCGCCAGCCGACAAACATAAACTGAAAATTGCGTTTGGCAGAGGAAAGAAATTCTTTGCTCCGCTGCATGATGCTCTCAAGAAATTACTCATATCTCATTACCTCCTGTCTGACTCTCAATCCACGAGAGGAATTTCTCCTTGGGAACCACCAGGCGCGAACCGATTCTCAGCACAGGAAAGTCATCCTGATGCAGCAACTCATAGGCTCCAGCCATAGAGATTCCCAAAACCTCTGCCACTGTTTTCGCATTGAGAAACAGTGGCAGTTCTTCATAGCTTTTAAACTTTGATTGAACCACTCCGCACCTCCTAAAAAATCTCTTGACTTTTCCGTTTACCTGTTGTAGACTAATTCTTAAACAGAGTTTGATTTGCTGACTGCCTTATGGTAACACAATGCAATTCATTTGTCAAGGACAATTTCAAAAATATTTTTAATTTTACGAGAGGAGCGCAATTAAAATGGCTGACTACCTGTTCTACACCTACTTTGAAGAGGGTCGCGAGTATTTCGTTTACAAAGATTTGACGTTCGAGCGCTCGCACAAAAAAGAAAAAGACTTCCCATTTCTGGAAAGCCTTTTGCGGTTCACCTACTTGGACATCTGGCCAATGGAAGATTTATTTAAGGAAATGGACAAGGCCCTGCTGAATTTCTATCGGGAACGGGACTTTGATTCGCAGGCTGCTGTGATGAGCACTTTGGAGGAGCTTGCGAAGAAACACATCTATTTTGAGTTCCTGCGTCTTGACTGGCAGTCACGGTTCCGCAATGCAGAGCAACATCCTGATGATGTTCAAGAGATTCTCCCCCACAAGCAGCTGCGGCACATCCCCAGCGACCTCGATACGCTCCAAAAACAAATCATGCGCCTGTTCCAAGATGTACTTGACATCGATGACGGCAAGAAGAGACCTGTTCATGAAAAGTTGCAAGCGTATCTGGACAAAGAGAAAAGAGAACCGCTCTATGCCTATCAGTTTAGGCCAATCTCTACCATCTATGAGCGAACCGGCAACGGTACTTTTGCCGAAGTGTTACACCCAACTTCTATCTCCGACCTGGTAGAGTTCTCCCTCCGGGAGTGTGTCAAGCGAGAACAGCGTATGCGTATCTGCTCGTACTGTGGCAAATATTTTGCCATCCCCCGGCGCAACACGGCGGAGTTCTGCAACCTCACTGTAGATGAAAACGGTTACACCTGCCGGGAAGTCGGCGCGAGGAAACGCTGGGCAGAAAAGAAAAACTCGGACGAACTGTTCAAGGAGTACCGCCGGGAGTACAAGAAACGCTTTAACTGGATTAAGGCGGGGAAAATCAGCCCCGGCACATTCTACGCTTGGAGCGCCACTGCGAAGGGCAAGCGCGATGAGTGCGCCGCCGGCAAAATGTCTTTTGATGAGTTCAAGAAGTGGCTGGCAGAATCGTGAACCGCTTTTCTTTGGTTTGCGGTGCAGATTTTGATGGGAGGTGTACCCCATGACCGATGACTTCATCCGTATACTAGAGGAGTCCTACAAGCAGGAGACATCTCGTTTAGACCGAATCCTGCCAACTCTCATGCCTGACGAGTATCGCCTTACTCCAGACATAGAGAGTTCCCTTGCCAACGGCACCTACCAATTCCCAGATGTCAGCGAGGTGCGCACCGACAAGCGCGTCCTCACTCGCAAGCAGGACTATTTCTCTGCAAAGGTGCACGTGCGGCGCACACCTCTCTACTTCCACCGACACGAGTTTGTGGAGATGCTCTATATGTACCGGGGCCGGTGCCTCCAATTTATCGAGAACCTGGGCACTTGCATCACGCTCCATGAGGGCGACGTATTCCTGCTGAATCAGAACGTCATCCATGCCCTCCTGCAGGAGGACGAGAGTGCGGTGCTTATCAAAATAATCATCCCAACAGGTACGCTCTCCCAGAATATCCTTCTACAGCTTGGCAGGCAGCAGGCCGGATTCTGGACAGGCATCGGGGAGTATTATCACTATTTGCACTATACCGGCTATACAGCCGATGAGAAATTGTTCGTGGAACGCATGATGGCTGAATACTATAGCCAAAACCCATATAAAGAAGTGGCCGAAACCAGCTGGTTACAGCTCATGCTCATTTCCCTTTCCAGCCGGGTAGGGGACGAGCGCCGGTATAAGCTGGGGCACAGTTCGGTGGATATGGGGCGCATCACTGAATATGTCTATGAGCATAGCGAGACTGTGACTTTAGAGGAGCTTGCACGAGTCTTTTCATTCAGCTCAAGCTATCTCAGCCGCTTGATCAAGGAGGGGTGCGGCATGAATTTCCTTGACCTGTTGCGGGAGTGCCGGCTTGAAAAAGCTGCCGCCCTGCTGTCAGCTACGGATTATCCTATTGGGAAAATAGCGGAGCTCGTGGGTTATAGCAGTGCCGCATCAGTCTACCAGAGCGTGCGGGAGAAGTTTGGTATGTCGCCCACGGAGTACAGAGACAAATATAGTCAAATCAATAGAGAGCATACCACAAATGAATAGATAGACAAAGCTCCCCCTTGCTGATAAAATGAGCTTGGCAAGGGGGGATTTTCGTGCGTAACAAGCTGGAGGGCCCGGTGGGACGGCTCATGCTCTCGCTCTGCACTCAGACCACCTTTTCGCTCCTTTTGTACCATGCATACAGCCTGACGGACACTTTCTTCGTTGCAAACGGCGTGGGCGGCACAGCCAGCGGCGCGGTGGGCATATTTGCCCCGGTGCTAATGCTGGTGAACGGTATCAGCTCCACCCTGGGCACTGGCGGCGGGTCGGTGATATCCCGGAGCCTGGGGGCCGGGGACGGTTCCAAAGGCCGGGCGGTGGTGGGGTGCATGATGTTCGTATGGCTGTTGAGCGCAACTGTTATAACCGTTGCCGGGCTGGCGCTTTTGGAGCCGTTGCTGGATATTTTGGGCTGTACTTCTGAAATACGCCCATATGCCCTGGACTATGGCAGAATCATGTTGCTGAGTACAGTTGTCAGCACCGGCTTCTCCGGCATTATGCGTGCTCAAGGGGACATCGGCTATTCAACATTGCAGTGGAGCGGGCCTGTGCTCATAAACCTTGTTCTTGACCCGGTGCTCATCTACGGCTTTCGCTGGGGCATCTCCGGCGCGGCGCTGGCTACGCTTATCGCCCAGCTTTTCTCGGCGGCAAACAGTGTATACTACTTTTTCTTCCGCAAGAAAACGCCATGCCGGGTGACAATCCGTGATATCCGTTGGAACGCGCCCGCCTGTAGGGAGATAGTCTCGGTGGGCCTGCCTGCTTTTCTGGGGAGCCTGGGCGGCTCGCTGGTGGGGACGCTTGGCAATCAGGTGCTGGGGACCGTAGGCGGTACGGCGGCGATCAGCGCCTTTACCATCGTCAGCCGAGTGCAGAGCTTTGTGTCCACACCCTTCTTCGGGGTCATGCAGGGCATCCAGCCAATACTGGGGTTTGACTTCGGGCGAAAAAACTATGCCCGGATAAAGCGCACAATGAGGTATGCGCTCATATTTGTGCTGGCTTATGGCGTTTTTGCGGCAGTTATGCTATTCTTTCCCTCAGAACAAATCATTGCTCTGTTTGACAAAGAACTGCTCACTCAAGGCGGCGCTTTACAGGTGCTCTGCTGGGCGCTGGTAACTGCCGGGTTCATGCCAATAGTCCAGGCATACTTGCAGGCATTGGGGAAGGGGAGACAGGTACTGTTTCTCTCCCTGGGGAGCGTGTTTCTTATCCGCCTGCCCGCCCTGCTGATAGCCGGAGTGTTTCAGACGGTGGAAGGAGTATGGTGGGCGCTGGCGGCAAGCGATTGGCTCATAGCTTTGTGGGCCGCGAAAAATTACATAAATCAAAGAGGTGCTATAGATGAAAAGCCTGACAAAAAATGAGCAGAGCCGGGAGACGATTCAACGTATGGCAGAATACTGCTTTTCCGGCAGAAAGATGGTTGCTTATACGGAGCTTACCGAGGGGTATTTTAACGTGGCCTACGAGATAGAGCTGGACGATGGAAAGAAGACCATCCTAAAGGTCGCGCCTGCCTCGGGTGTCAGAATTATGACCTACGAGAAGAACATCATGCACAGTGAGGTGGAGGCTATGAAAGCCGCGAAGGCCGCGGGCTTACCGGCGCCGACGGTGCTTGCATATGATGACAGCCGCGCTATATGTGGGTCAAACTATTTCTTCATGGAGAAACTGCCCGGACAGAGCTTTAACGTCATAAAGAGCAGCCTGACGGAAATGGAGATTGCAGAGATCAACCGTCAAGTGGGCTACATAAACCGCAAAATAAATGCCATAAACTGTCCCTGCTTCGGCTATCCGGGCCAGCCGGAGTTCCAGGGAAATGAGTGGTTCCCAGTGTTTCGCAAAATGCTGAAAGCCGGGGTTCGGGACGCTGAGAATGGCCATGTGGACGTGAAGATAAACATAGACAAGCTTTGGCAGGTTCTTGAGCATGATCGTCCAATATTCGAAGAAGTTACCGAGCCCCGGCTTGTGCATTGGGACTGCTGGGACGGCAACATCTTTGTGGAGAACGGAAGGGTCACCGGCATTATCGACTGGGAGCGGAGCCTCTGGGCCGACCCGCTGATGGAGGTTGGGTTCCGTACCTACGCGCAAAACGCGGACTTCCTGGCTGGGTATGGAATGGGATTGATAACGGCAGATCAACAGCGGCGGGCGCTGTGGTATGACGTGTACCTGATGCTGTTGGTGTCGCTGGAATGTGAGTACCGGCAATATGAGACGATGGATATGTATGAGTGGTCAACAGGTGTTTTGGCTCGGCAGTTTGGAAAATTGGAGGGAGCGTTATGACAAAAGATGCAATGATTGCAGATTTTTATAAGCGCTATGAAGAACTGAAGTCTGCGTTGAAAAGCGCTGATATTGACAGGATAAGAGAGATTTCGCTGGATGTCCATGCTATGGTTCATCCGGCTGAAGTTTCTGGGAGAGCCGATAAAACCATTGCGGATTATACTCTTGAATCCATGCTTTCGGGCGGGCAAAACAAGATAGTGCCTAGGGAGACTTGCATTACGCTGGCACAAAGCAGGTTCCATTGTGCTGGCAGTTATGGCACACATATCGTATTGAAGACCTGGTAAGCAATATTTTGATGGCAAACCAGAATCAGGTCTTTACCGATGGGTGGCAGAGAAAGATTGGCTCGACTACCAGTGACACCGGCAACGCACTGGAGTTTGACGAAGCTGTGGCATGGGGAAAGGGGATAGACGTCTATGCCTTGCGGGAGTATATGCTGGCGGTGGGCAGAAACACCCGGGAGATACTTCGCAACCTGACTCTGGAACAAGTACGGTTGATGGTGCCGGAGGAGCGGGTCATGCGAATTCTTGAGGTGGGTGGTGTGACGACGGATTTTCGGTCGGTGTGGCTGCTGGTATTTTGAGGGCGGCTGACAGGGGGAGGGATGATTCTGACGCCGATAACTGGGCACCATATGATGCATCTGCCGCAGTGCGTTTAACGGACACAAAGGAGAGTTGTCTTCTTTGTTTAGCAACGCAAATTTTGAGAACGACTTTTAGCCCTTTTGCCCGTGGTTTTTGCTTTGAGTTTTGCCGCTTGACCCACACCCTGACCCACACGCGGAAAAACTGTGTGGAAACAGTGGGTGGAATACCGTTATAGACCACCCATATTGGTACAAAAAACGCCCAAACAGTGCCGGATAGCACCGCTTGGACACATCTCAGTGTGTTGGTAAGGATGAGGTCTCCAGTTCGAATCTGGATAGCAGCTCCAAGATTTTCCCTAGAAACCGTAAGGTTTCTGGGGGTTTTCTTTTTTATCACTGCTTTTGATGCAGACCAAGAAACCCATACCAAAACCCATACGCTCTCCAGATACCGATTGCCTATTTTCCATTTTCTGCTGCCTCCAAAGCGCTTCGGAAGATATCTCCCGCCCGCTTGATGCTTTCCTCGTCAGCGTGGGTGTACATTCTCAAGGTTGTGGACTTGTCCGCATGGCCTAGCTTTTCACTCACAGAGGCCACGTCCGCGCCTTGGTAATGGCTACGCTTGCAAAGCTGTGCCTGAGCTTGTGCGGGTGTAACCCTGGCACGTTGTACCGTTTAGAAAAGTCTTTCATATACCTAGGTGGGGCTTTGTGGGTGCATGGGCTGGGGAGTACCCTCTTGATTGAAAACAAAAGGTGACAGCCCTCCCGCCGCTTGCTCCTGCCTGAGCTGGCGCAGGAGCGCCACAATCCCCGGCGCTATGTCCACTGCGCGGCTCTTGCCGCTTTTGGGAGTGTCCATGTAAACCCCTTTAGCGGGCGTGTAACAGAGGTTTCCAGCTATGGTAAGCTTCCCAGCGTCTAGGTCTACACACTCCCATTTAAGCCCACACGCCTCCCCCCGGCGTAGCCCGGTATCTATCAGCAGCGACATATAGGCCCGCCACTTGAGCGGCTCGTGCTCCAAACAGTCAAGAATATACTTTAACTCCCCCGCCGTGTAGCTCTCTGCCTCGGCGGGCTTTTTCATCTCATCCTTGCGGGGCTTGGGCCGCTCTACCTTGTCCATCGGGTTGCGGTCTATGAGGTCTGCGAGATGGGCCATTTTGAAAAGAGACTTGAGCACTGTGTACGCCTTAACACAAGTGGCCTGGGCCTTGCCTGCCGCTTGCATAGAGAGCAGCAGGGCGCTTATCTCTGCCGGGGTAATCTCAGGCAGTTTCAGCTCTCCCAGGGCCGGGTATATCCAGCGGTCAAGTATGCCCTGGTAGGTGCTGCGGCCATTCTCGCTCATGGTAACGGCCTTTGTGGGCATAAATACCCCCTCGCCGTACTGCCTGAAGGTCTTTATCTTCGCCGCCTCTATGGCCTGCTGGCGGTCTATTCTGGCCTGTTCTTCCCGGCTGATTACCTCACCGGCCTGGGCTTTGCGCTCAAACTCTGCGGCTTGCTTGGCAAGCTCCCGCTCTATGGCTTTCCGGCTCCATCCCTCAGGCGGGTACCAGCGGGTGGAGAGATAGCCCTTTTCCCGGCCACGGCTCACCCGGATTTTGTAGAACCGTCTGCCGTCTTTTGTCAGCATTTCCTTAATGTTGGGCATTATGAATCCTCCTTTTTCATTAAACCGAGAATTTCTATAGCTGCCTTTTCCAGTTCATCCATATTTTCAGCAGTTACCCGCATAATGATAGATTCTTCATCCGTCATTACTTTGTCAAAAAAGCGCCGTGCCCTTGCCCATGCTACATCGGCGTCTCTTTCCAGCTTGGCCGCTGCTGAGCTGTCCTTTGCATTGTGGCTCAAGAAGGTTAGATTTCGCCACTCCCTCCATTCGGCCAATGCTGATTGAAAATTGGCGCTGCCAAATAAGCAGTTGGCCGTGAGGTTGTCATATCCCGCCCAGATATGGAGCCACTCCAGGTTTTTATCATTGAGCCCAGTGTAGTCGCCTGCCGCCCGAATATCAGAATCTACACTACGAATATCAGTTAAGCCTAAAAGATAATCGGCAGATACGCCAAAGAATTTTGCTGCCCGGGCCGCAAATTCAATATCAGGGGTCCGGTCGGTATTCTCATAGAAACTTATCGTGCCCCGGCTCACCCCCAGTTCTTCTCCCATTTCCGCCTGCTTGAACCCATATTCCTCTCGTAATTCCCGGAAACGACCCGCGAATGTTGACAGAGTTCCCATATCAGCCCTCCTGTGCATATATTTGTTGAATATAAAAATTATGTGCCCATAAACATTGACATTATTGCATTTGTTGTTTACAATAGAAGTATACCACGAATTTAGACATAGGTCAACAACAATTTTCAAGGAGGTAACCAGCTATGGCAAATCAAGAGGTAAGACAGGCTGCAAAAGCGGCAGGGGTCAAATTGTGGCAGGTAGCCGAAGGTTTGGGGATAAACGACTGCTCATTTTCCCGTAAATTGCACCACGAGCTGCCAGAGGAAACCCGGCGGCAGGCGCTGGCAATCATTGAGCGTTTGAGAAAGGAGGCGGAGTAATGGAACATACCCCGTTCATGAAAATCAAGGACGCCGCGAAAGTGACCGGCCTCTCCATGTACTACCTGCGCAACGGCTGCAAAGATGGGAGCGTCCCGCACGTGAAGTCGGGGACAGTATACCTTGTGAACATCCCCCGGCTGCTGGAAAAGCTGGACGCGCTGGAACAGGGAGGGAAAGAAGATGAGTGACAAAAAGAAAGCCCATCCGGGTGCTGGAACACCTGGACAGGCAAAAGAAACAGCAAGCTTTCAGGGGTCAGCTATTTCTACCAAAGATTGTACCACAAAAGCGGCTGGGGTACAAGTTACAATTTCTGCCTTTCTCCATGTGGGCAAGAAGGAGATCGAGAGAGAGGCAGGAATAATAGAGGGGGAGTATCATGGAAGACAAGATAATAGCTGAAAACCTGCCGCTTGCGCTGCGGGAAAGTTGCCTGTTCTGCTGCCGGGGGCTCATTGGCCCCAAAGGAGAGGGCAAGGGTGCAAAGATACCATACGACCCCAAAACAGGCCGGGGGGTCAAGTCTACCGACCCGGGCACCTTCTCCGACTTCCACACTGCCCTTGCGGCCCTGCCCAAGTACCGGGGCCTGGGCGTGGGCGTTTTCGGGGACCTGGGCGCTCTAGACATCGACCATTGCATAGACGAGGCCGGGGCGCTCTCTCCAATGGCAGAGGACATTGTGGGCATGGTGGACAGCTATACCGAACGCTCTCCCAGCGGGCGGGGGCTGCGGATTCTGTTCTATGCCCCCGGCTTTCAGTACGACAAGGCCCGGTATTACATAAACAACCAAAAGCTGGGCCTTGAGTGCTACATAGCCGGGGCAACCAACAAGTATGTCACCGTCACCGGCGATACCCTGACCCCCGGCAAGGGCCTGGAGGACAGGAGCGAACAGCTTACCCGGGTGCTGGAAAAGTACATGGTAAGGGAGCGGGCTAAAGACCCTAACGGCCCCCTGCCGCTTTCAAGCCCCACCCTTGTGGACATCGAGGACGCAGAGCTGATAGCCAAAATCCAGCAGAGCAAAAGCGGCAGGTTATTCTCCGCCCTATGGGCGGGGGACATCCGCGCCTACCAGTCCCGCTCGGAGGCCGACCTAGCACTTTGCAATATGTTGGCGTTCTGGACGGGCAAAGACCCCCAGCGCATGGACAGCCTTTTTAGGCAGTCCGGGCTTATGCGGGAGAAGTGGGACAGGCCCACCGCCGGAAGCACCTACGGGAGGCTTACCATAGAGCAGGCCATAAGGGGTTGCCGGGACAGCTATAACCCCCGGGCATACTTCGATATTCGCTCCCGCGAAATCGCGGAAAAAGCGGCAGGGTTTAGGCAACCGGCGGCCATTGACTTCGCGGACGTGCCAGAGGAAAGCCCACAAGGTTTTTCTTTGGCAGACCTTCACCCCGAGGACAACGACCGCTATGCCTGGACGGACCTGGGCAACGGCAATCTGTTTGCGGACTGGTATAAGGCCGTGGCCCGGTACTCGCCTGAGCGGAAGCTCTGGTACGTCTATACCGGCAAGCTCTGGGAGCCGGACACCGGCAATGTCAAGGTGATGGAGTACTGCAAGCGGCTGGCAGACGGACTGCTTGACTACTCCCTGAGCCTGCCCGAGGGGACCAAGCGGGACGAGTACCATAAATTCGCCTATAAATGGCAGTCTCGGCACTATCGGGAAACGGTGCTGAAAGACGCCCAGAGCGTGTACCCGGTACAGCTTTCTGACTTCGACAGCGACCCCTACCTGTTCAACTGCAAAAACGGCACACTGGACTTGCTTACCCGGTCTTTCCATGCCCACACTCCTGCTGATATGCTCTCGACCATTGCCGGGGTAGAGTACGACCCTGAGGCCCGAGCAGAGTTGTGGGAGCGGACTGTGGCAGAGGTCATGCAGGGAGATAAGGACCTTATCGCCTACCTGCAAAAGGCCCTGGGCTACGCCCTGACCGGCGACACGTCCGAGGAATGCCTTTTCCTCTTATACGGCCCCACCACCAGAAACGGCAAGTCTACGGTGATAGAGACCTTCATGGCCCTGATGGGCGGCTATGGCAAAGCGGCAGGGGCCGATACCTTCGCCCTAAAGCAGAGATGGGACAGCGGGGCCCCCAGTGAGGATTTGGCAAAACTGGCGGGAGCCAGAGCGGTAAATGTGTCGGAGCCGGACAAGGGCATGGTATTGAACGCCGCCCGGGTGAAGACCCTCACCGGGAACGATACCATTACGGCCCGGTATCTCCATGAGAACAGCTTTGAGTATAAGCCCCAGTTCAAGCTATTCATCAACACCAACTACCTGCCCCGGGCAAACGATGTTACCATTTTTAACTCCGGACGGGTGAAAGTTATTCCCTTTAACCGGCGTTTTAAGCCTGAGGAACAGGACAAAACCCTCAAAAAGCGCCTGTTAAAGGAGCTTTCCGGGGTTCTGAACTGGTGTTTAGAGGGCCTTTGGCTCATGCAGGAAACAGGTTTTGACCCGCCGGAGGCCGTGCTTGCGGCTACGGCAGAGTACCGCCACGACAGCGACAAGCTGACCCGATTTGTGGAGGACTGCCTGGAGGCAGACCCGCGCGCAGAGGCGACCACAACGGCGGTATACAGCGCATACCAGGACTGGTGCCGGGACAACGGCCAGCAGTATGAGAGTATGACGAACTTCAAGCGGGGGCTTGAGGGTTTCGCTACAATCAGGAAGAAACGTCCACAAGGTTCGGGCAGGGATTCCTCTAAGCTGGCAATGATTTGCGGCTATAGACTTATCGTAAAAGAATTTGAAGAATTAGAGTGATTGACCGGGTGTGGTCCGGCGTGGTCCGACTTGTACCAATGGTAAAAAAAATCGTTCTTCGCGTAGAGGGTAACGGTAAAACCCGGACCACGTCGGACCACACCTAGAAAACACTGGCTTTTCAGCCTCCCCCCACTGTGGGGGAAAACTCAAAAAATGGAGGCTCTTCATGAATTGCGCATACAAAAAGAGGGAGAAAGTGATAGACAAAATGATGGCCCCTATAGACCATGTAAAGAGGCGGTTGTGGACAGATTATCACGATGCCGCCGGGGAGGATTTTAACGAGGAAGTGACTGTTTGGCACAACCCCGAGGCCGGGGATGATGTGCTGCTGGCAGACATTCAGCAGAAACTCTCCCAGCGCGGCTATAAGCTAACAGCGCTGTGGGAGATGCCGGAGACCGCGCCAGGTGGAGAGCTAAGGCAGCTGTGGATGGATAAGCAGTGGTTTGAGGCCCAGCTGGACAGGTAGCGCAAGCGGCAGGAGATAGAGGCCCCCGGTCGTAGGTACTACCCGGCCCCGGTACCCACTGCGGGGCAAAAGAGGCCCATGTTTCTTTTGCATGAGAAAATTTTGGAAAAAAGCCACTTCGCTTCGCTGGGGAACTACTTGGGAAAACTTGAGGTTGTTAGCAAAAGGTAAGGTCGGAGATAACGGAAAATAACGGTTGAGAAATGTTGAACCGCTGGGCCCAGATTTGGACTGAGCCCCCGCCGCTTTCCCGAGAAGTTGGGAAAGGCCCCCTTGTGGAGGTGGTGGGAACTGAATTCCGGGCCCGTCCCCACAAGCTGGGGCTAATACTTCGATTTCAAATCGATACTGGTAAAATGGTTATCACTGTTCGCATTTCAGGTGCGCCCCTCCTTTGGGCTGTATGCGCTCAACCCACACAAATCCTACAATCTTGCAGGAATCGCTGTAGAGGCCTCTAGCAGGGCCTACAAGGCGTTTGCAAGTCATAGGCAAGGAAAGTTACCATTAAAAGGCTAAAACGCCTTAGAGGGCCATTACAGGCAAAAAGAGAGGAGGTGTCCATTTCAGTAGACATCCCTCTCAGACTATCAGCCAAACAGATCGGAGTGTGTGCCGGTACGGTATAGCATGAGCTCGTTACCCTCCACCCGGTAGATAAGCAGCCAGTCCGGGGCCAGGTGGCACTCTTGATGGCCTGCCCAGTTGCCAGAAAGTGTGTGGTCGCGATTCTGGGGAGGCAAAGCGGCAGGAATGATAAGCGTATTTACCGCCGCTGCCAGCAGCCCCATGTTGTACCCGCGCTTGATACACCGGCGGCGGTCGCGCTTGAACTGGGCGGTGGCGTTAATCGTCAGCATCGTCCGACTCCCCGTCCAGCATGGCAAAGAACTCCTCGGCGCTCCCCTGGAAATGCTGGCCGGTGCCTTTCTTGAGCATCTCGTCCCCCTCCATCAGGGCGGCTATGGTTGTGGCGTTGGGGGTCTCACCGTCCAGCGCGTCTGCTATGGCCTGCCTCATGGTCTTTAGCATAGCTGCCACATTGACAAGCTGGGCCTCTGTGAAATCATCCAGCAGGGCTACACACTGTTCTTTGTTACTCATGCTCTGTACCTCCTTTGTCGCGCTCCATCGTCTCATCTATGGCCCGGTTCACAAAGCCGTTGACGCTTTCGCCCTGAGCCTGGGCGTGGGCTTGTATCACGGCCTTGCGGCCTTTGGGCATTCGTATCTGAAAAACGTCATAATTTTCTTTCATGTACTTGCTTACGGCTCTCTGCTGCGCTTTTGACGCTGGCATTTATTTAGCCTCCCTTCTATTGTCCCCATTATGCCGCAAAAAGGGGCCGGGAACACCCCGCCCCCTTATGCCTTACTCCTGCTCTTTGCTTTCTTCTGCGAAGGTGATCCGTGTTCTTCCCTCCACACTCTCCAGGCACTCTACAATCTTGTCATTGTCAAACCCCTGTTTGCGCAGCCAGTCAATTAAATTCAGAACTTCTTTTGCCGTCATGATTGCCGCCCTCCTTTCTTTGTCCCTAATTATACCACAGTTCTATATTGAATGCAATATACAGGTTGCATATATATTGCATTCGATATTTAGCAAATATACCGTGTCGATATATCGCATTCGATATGCTATACTATACTCACAGCCCGGGGGAAGCGGCGGGAATATGGGCGGGATGGGGATTCTACCAAAACCCTGCCGCTTTTCTGGAGGCTGGACTTGAAAAGGAGGCGATAGCCCCCAGTGTGGGCATGAATCCAGGCAATACGCCATCAAACTCGAAGAGAGGAGCGTTAAAATTATGGCACGTCTTACAAGGTACGAGCAAGAAACCATCATAAACTTTAACGAGGAAGATGCCACCGCCAGTGTTTACACGTACAACCCGGCCTTACGGCGGAAACTTAGCCAACTGGCCCAGGAACGTCCCCGAGAGTGCGTCTTAGATGAAACCCGCGACTATAGCGGGGCGTTGGTCTGCACCATCCCAAAACGATGGGTGAAGATTACCCCCAACCGCATACTTAGCAAGGCGGAAAGAGAGTGGCGCAGTCAATCTATGCGGAAAGCTATTTTAAGTAAAAAATCCTCGATAACTATCGGGGGAATAGAACACGCACCATCGCCAGAGGGAAATTATACCTCTAACATAGGCGAGTAGGAAAACCACATGGTCTTCTATCCGTAATTTGCCTAAGTTTGGGCATAAGAAAAAGCCTTTATGCCGCCGCCCGGTCAAAAGCGCTGCATAAAGGCCCGCAGTCCCCCTTAAATGGGCTGGTAAGTAGAGTATACCAGCCCAGAGAGGGGGAAGTCAACAGAAAAATGGAGGAAAACGCAATGGAAAGATTAGACAACGGCCCTATTATGTTCGTGTACCCCTCGGAAATCCTTAGCGAGTATACGGAAGCGACCGGGGAAAAGCTGTCCCCTGAAGCCCACAGATGGGCGGCGCTGTTTGATGACATGGCCTCTGCCTTTGACAGAAAAGGCAGAGAGGACCGCAAGGCCGGACGTCCAGCGGCAGACTGGGAGTGTTTTCTGGCCTGGTCGGTCAAGCAGTTCGGGCGGCAGGACGCCGGGGAGATAGCAAAGCTGATGCAGGATTATTACATGGACGCATACAACTCCGGGCTTACCCGGAGCGAAAGGAGTTGAAGGGGGAACGTATGGAAAACCAGAGAATCATAGAGCTAGACGAAACACAGGTTCGAGAACTATACCCTGTCCCGGTAATGCACATCGGTTGCTGGACATTCACAATGGAGACCTGGCTGCTGGAGGGCGAACTGGCAAAAGCGGTAAGCGCGGTGTTTGTGACCTTTCCAGAGGTAGTACAGCACGCCTTGACCTTTGTCCCAGAAAGCGGGGGGGGTGGGCAGACCGGGCCAAGTTGTGGCAGGCTGTCCTAAAGCTGGCATTGCCGCCCCGGCAGTACCACGCCGCTATGCGGAGGATTTTGGCCCACTATGCACGAGTAGTGCGCAAGCGGCGGGGAAAACTACGCCAATACAATTTGCCCAGTGAACAGGATTTTGCAAGAGAAGTGGGCCAATTCCTTTGCGAGTGCTACCGAATGGGAACCGCTGGGGAGCCAAGCCCATTTGCGGTAGATTTTGACGCAGAGGTTAGGGAACTGAGCGCGAAAGCCGGTGGGCCTTTGGAGCAGGTGCTGGACACACCTGGGGTAAGGCTCATATACCAACTGGGGTGCAGGGCCTATGCGGACGGCGCAAAATGGCGCTGTCATCTGTTAGAGAACGGTGTAGCAAAAGTGGAATGAAAGCAGGGCAGCCCTCTATCATGATACCAGAATGGAGGGTGCTAGTCAATGAGCAATGAGGAATTGGCAGTATTGGCCCAGCAGGGCAACCGGGAGGCCATATCGGCCTTGTGGGAACAGGTCAAGCGGCTGCTGTACCAGCTTGCCCGCCGCTTTTATAAGCGCTATGGGGTAGACTGCTGTACCCGGCGCGGGGTTACTATGGCAGACCTTGAGCAAGAGTGTTTTCTAGCGCTCCTGGACGCTGTAAGGAGCTTTAAGCCCACAGCAGGGTATCAGTTTACCACCTACCTTACACGCGCCTCAGAGAACCGTTTCAAGGCCGCTACGGGGCTGCGGAAGGTTAATCCCCTGGACATAGCCGACAGCATGAACGCGCCCGTCCTGGAAGATGGAGAAAGCCCGGTAGAAACCGGAGATCTGATACCAGATCCGCAAGCGGCGGGAGAGCTTGAGAACATCGACACCACTGCCGAAAGGGAGTATTACCACACTGAACTTGAGGTGGGGCTTGAGGCCTTACCACCATTGCAGGAGGCCGTAATAAGGGGACGCTTTTACAAGTCCCAGCAGTACCAACAGATTGCCGCTGAGATTGGCGGCAGCGCCTCAGACGTGCGCCGGGAGGTCAGTAAGGGCCTGCAGGCGCTCCGGGCCGATGAGCGTATACTGCGGCTGGGAGATGAGTACATAGCCGGAAACGCCTACAAGCATACTGGCTTTAGAATCTGTTTAGCATCTATTTAAGAGCAGACGAATAAAGGCAAGAGAAAACATTTGAAAAGAGTTCTGTAATTTACGTTCGCAGTTTTTCCAGAGTCTCCGACATTTGTCGAGCCAGGCAAAAGAGCGCTCCACAATCCAGCGCTTTGGCAGGACAGCAAAAGTATGGAGCTCGTTGCGCTTAACGACCTCAACCTCCGCACCAGAAAGATCCTTGATTGAGTTTGCAAATGTTTC
>CAJTCU010000001.1:421694-744119 GCA_910574935.1 Oscillospiraceae bacterium | reverse complement strand
TATACGGCGCAGGATATCTCTCATAACATTCATTCATTTATGCGTCGGCTCCAGCATAATCCCTCTCGGGTTATTCGTTTTTTCCTCCATCCGCTTCTTTCCTATCTTTCGGCGGAGGAGTAATATAATGCAGAGAGAAAGGAGGAAGCTGCAATGCCGGGGAATATCAAAAATGTAATAATGGCAATCGACTATATCGAAAGCCACCTGCACGAAAAACTGGACTTGGAAACAGTTGCGGGGGCTGTACATTATTCAAAATATCATCTGCACCGAATGTTTACAGGTACGGTAGGGTTGACAATTCACGATTATGTACAACGCCGCCAGTTGACCGAAGCTGCAAAACTGCTTGTTCTTTCCGACAGACCAATCCTTGAAATTGCGCTTTCTGCCGGATATGAGAGCCAGCAGTCCTTTACGGATATTTTCAAAGCCATGTATAAAAAATCCCCTAACAGGTACAGGGAGGAAGAGGAATTTTATCCATTGCAGCTAAGATATGTCTTGAATGAAAATCCTACAAATTTAGAGGAAAAAGAATGGCAGGATAAAATCGTCTTTGCAACACAGGAGGACATACCCAAATGGATAGAACTGGTTCACCTTGTCATTGACGGTTTCCCGCACTTGGACGAAAAACAATACCTTGCACAGTTGCAGGAGTATATCAAAAATAAGCGCGCATTGATTTTGAAAGACGCTGATACGGCAATCGGGATTATGGCATTTAACGAGGTAACGGGGAGCATTGATTTCTTTGGGGTACACCCGCAGTATCGGAAAAGAGGGATAGCGAAAGCATTTTGTGAAAAAGCATTATGTGAACTTGCGCGTTCCGCACAGATCAGCGTGACGACTTTTCGGGAGGGTGACAAGGCAGACACAGGCTATCGGGAGGTATGGGGAAGTCTTGGTTTCACTGAAGCGGAACTGCTTATTGAATTTGGCTATCCGACACAGCGGTTTATACTTCACAGAGAAAAATCGGAGGGCAAGGACAATGAGTGAACTAAATCCACTATCACAGAACTTTACACTAAAATCATTGCTGAAATTTGCATTTCCGACAATTTTGATGATGATATTTATGGGGCTGTATACAGTCGTTGACACAATTTTTGTAGCACGGTTTGTAGATACAAATGCGCTTTCGGCATTGAATATCGTCTGCCCTGTTATCAATCTGATTGTCGGTCTTGGAACCATGCTTGCAACAGGAGGTAGCGCGATTGTAGCGCGCAAAATGGGAGCAGGAGAACATGCAAGGGCGGCACAGGATTTTGCGCTGATTATTTCAGCGGGCATTTTGTTAGGTGGATTGATTGCAGTGTTGGGAACGGTTTTTATTGACAGGATTGTATGGGGGCTTGGAGCGAGCAGTATTCTATTTCCATACTGTAAAGAGTACCTTTTCATTCTGCTGTTATTCACGCCCGCAAGTATCCTGCAAGTGCTTTTTCAAAATCTGATTGTAACGGCGGGACGCCCCGGAATGGGTATGGTGCTTGGCGTAAGCGCAGGAATCGCAAATATTTTACTGGACTATATTTTTATGGTGCCGCTTCACATGGGCATTAAGGGGGCGGCATTTGGTACGGGCATTGGCTATATGATACCGGCGGTGATTGGATTGTGGTTCTTTTCCACAAAGAAAAACAGTCTGCATTTTAGGAAGCCAGTCATAGACTTTTCCGTATTGGTTGAAAGCTGTTCCAATGGTTTTTCGGAAATGGTAAGTCAGGCGGCAACAGCGGTTACAACATTCCTTTTTAACTGCATTATGATGAAACTGCTTGGAGAAAACGGGGTTGCGGCAATCACAATCATTATCTATACACAGTTTTTATTGAGTGCCTTTTACATAGGTTTTTCTATGGGCGTAGCCCCTGTTATCAGCTATAACTATGGGAAGCAGGACGAAAAACAGCTAAAAAATGTATTTGCAATTTGTATGCAATTTATTGTCTTTGTTTCGGTCACTGTTTTTGCAGTAGCTTTTATTTTTGGTTCGCCATTGGTTGGTATTTTTGCAGAAAAGGGAACGCCTGTTTATGAAATTGCACGAAACGGATTTTTGATTTTTCCCTTTAGCTTTTTGTTTTGCGGGCTGAATATTTTTACCTCTGCCACATTTACAGCATTATCAAACGGGAAGCTGTCAGCAATTTTGTCGTTCCTGCGGACTTTCGGACTGATTACAGTGCTGTTGCTTACATTGCCTAATCTTTTGGGCGTAACAGGGGTATGGCTTGCAGTACCGATAGCAGAGTTAATCACTATGGTTGTAGCATTGGTTTTTCTTCATCAGAACAGAGAGAAGTATCATTACGCATAAAAGAAGATGTTCATGCCGTCCGGCGGTTAATAAAAAAACCGTTGTGTGGCGGCAAAATCATCATGCGCCAAAACAGAATATGAGCGGCTGAACGGCGGTTTTGAAATAACAATCAAAGCCGCCGTTCTTATGTGGCAGGAAAGTTTTCATAGATATGGCGGTATTGTGAGGTACTGCTATGTCTGTTTTTTGTTTCATGGGTAGTTTTGGCTGTGGTGAATTATCAAAAAAATCCTGTCTTGTGGAACGGGATATTCTGCCTATGAATATGAACACACATATCATTTAGTATGTCTTAATAACTCGCATTACTCAAAAACTCATGCGCTTTCTGCTGTATGGGTTTTTGTTGTAATAGCCCCCTACTGGGAAGAAAGGGGGTGAGAGAAAATGAGATATTCTGGACAGTTCATGGAGCATATCGAATATGCGTTTCATGCGTTCTGTAAGATTGTCCTGCGCTATGAAGCCATGAACGCATGGCGGGATTTGAAGCGGAAAGAAGAACGGGAAATATCCCTCGACTATCTGATGTCAGAACGATATTTTGAACCGTCTGCTATGGACAGTTATTTTGAAAAGCAGGACAAGCCGACTGTATTTCTTGTGTTGGGAAAGGAAGTTATCATTGATGATGAACGGTTAGCAACGGCATTATCAAGAATACCGGAATTAAGACGGGAAGTTCTGTTGCTTTATTACTTCGTTGGCTATCGTGATGAAGCAATCGGCAGGCTGTACGGGCGTTGCAGAAGTACGATAAACCGCAGGAGAAATGTTGCACTGAAACCGTTACGGAAAGAATGGGAGAGATTGAAACATGAGGAATAAAAAGCTGATACCTTTTGAGGTAATTCAAAAAGCTGTTGCCGGAGAGCCGGAAGCGGTAGACGCAGTATTGCGGTATTACACCGCACACATCAAATATCTGTCTATGTATAAGGGGCATATCAATGACGATACACAGGACAGGCTAAAGGCTAAACTGGTTGAAGCCATATTGAAATTCCGCTTCGACCGATAAGGAGTAGCAAAGACGGGAAAAGCTGTCAAGGGTAAACTTCGCGCTACGCGCCCTTGACAGCTTTTCCCGCCTTTGCTTGTGGGTAGTCAAGAGGGCGAAATCAGCAGACTGCTTTCGCCCTCAATCCAGTATGGAATGTTTGTTACACGATAGAGGGCGTTTCTCGCTTGATTTAAGCGCATTACAGCGGCGATAAGGACAAGGGTAAGGGTTTTATACTCCTACCCTCAAAAACAGCGTTCTATTGCGTAACAGAAAAGCAGAGAACCGACCACTAATGAAAGTGATGTGTTCTCTGCTCTTGCTTGCACCCTGTTTGTCAGCGTTAATAATAAGTTGTTGTAAATGCTTCCTTATCAACGTAAAACTAAGGTTTTCGGCGTTTCTTATTTTCCGAGAGAAATCGGACAGATAGCAAAGTGCGATTAGCAGAAGCCCATCTTGCTAATCAAACGCACCAGAGGAAAGTTGAACTTTGATTTTTTCATTCATCGCTTAGCCTGCTTCGGCTTGCTAATGATTAGCAGGATTTTTGCCGAGTTTTGCGAATCAAAATGCCTTTCCTGCTAATTTCCCGAAAAAACTGCTAAAAATCGTGCTGCGATGACCTGTTATCCAATGAATGATAAATAACCCAAGTGTTGAAGGTATCAATAGCTTTACCGCCCGTTCTTTGACAAATTGTCTGCCAGTTCGTTTCTCTAAAGAATACCTTGCACTCATACCCGAAACGACAAATAAAAGCACCATAAACCACGGATATATACCGGCTGCCGCTATATCAAACATGGGAATGTTTTTTGCATTTGGAATACTGCCCGGAACACCCACGCCATTAAAAATATAAAACACATGGTAAATCAACACCAATAGAACCGTAGAACAGCGTATATTATCAAGATAGATTTTTCTCATTCTATTCTTCTCCCTTGCTGTCGGAAGCTGTTTCAAAAACAGCACCGGCAAATTGAGCGAACATACTTTTAGGCGGGATTGCCAGCCCCTTTTTTTCATCTCCCAAAATCACTAAACTATCGCCCGGTTTGATATCAAAAATATCTCTTGCCTGCTTGGGTATAACTATCTGCCCCTTTTCACCAACTGTAACTGTCCATGCATATTTCCCTTTTGGTTTCTTCATAATTGTCTCTCCTTGTGCGATAAGTATGATTTATTTAACTAATTATGCTTTTTTGGCGGCATAAAATCTATTATAAGGAATGAGAAAGATTTCGTCGCAGTCGGCATTGTGGGAATGTGCATAACTGGCTGTCTTATGGAATTGTGGGTAACTCTGTTTGCAGGAGGTGGGGAAGCTGCACTTTCGTTTTTCCATGTGCTGTGAATAGAGTTATCCATGATTCCATAGCCTGTTATGCACATTTCCACAATGCTTGTCGTTTGGTCTTTAGCGTTTTTGATTCGGAATAGTGTGGTGCTGGCGGTCTATCTCTTGCTTCTCGTCCATTTCCCGCAGCTTTTTCGCCTGGGCCTTGGAGGGGAACGACTGCTGCCCCTCAATGGACACGGCGATATACTTCTGATGCTCCGGCCTGATACGGGAAATCTCCACGGCAGGGGTGAACGAGAGTTTGCCGCCGGCCATGAACTGTTTCAGCTCCGGCACAGGTCATTCAGATAAATATACCGCTGCACCGTCTTTCCTCTCATGCCGTTGCGCTCACCCACTTGTCCAGAGACAGCTTGCCCAGGTCCGCGCCGTCGCCCCCGCGTCCCCTGGTGCTTGATGGCCTCATACTGCTGCTTCAAGGCCGTCGCCTTTTCGCTGGGCAAAATCGCTTCCCGGTGGCGCAGGTTGTCGTCCGTCATAGCGAGGACGGCTTCATCATCCGTCATGTTGCGGACGATACAGGGCATATTTTTGTAGTCTGCCAGCTCGCTTGCCCGCTATGATCTCATAGCCCCCGCCCTCCCGGGGACGCACCAGCGCGGGCTGGTGTACGCCGTTGTCCTTGACGGACTCCACAAGCCCTTTCATTTTCGCATCGTCCCGCACCCCAAAAGGATGGTCTTTGAACGGGAACAGCTCCGAAAGTTTGAGATAGACAGTCTCTCCCTTTTCCGCGCGGGTCGCGTCACGGGGCTGGGGCGGCTCCTCCGGTGCGGGCGCGGAAGGTGGCGGGGCCTTCTTCTTCTTGGGGCGGCGGCCTCCGGCTGCTGCTCTTCCGGGATTGGGGATGTTTTCTTTTCTTCTACCATTCGCTTGACCTCCTAACTTTTCAAATACAAACGGGAGCAAAACCTTATTTTGGCCCCGTTCCCAGATACGTTTTTCCTCCCTTCCCTGTCACGCAAAAACGCCGCCCTTTTTACAGCTGGGCGGCGTTTTCGGTAAGGTTGGCCGTCCATTTTGTTGTTTATCCTGTTTCCCTTTGTCAAGTGTTGCGAAGGAGTCTTGAGCAAACTTAAATGGACGTATGTTTGTATTTATGGTAGAATAGAACCATTGAACAATTCTATAAAACTGGACTGCTAGCAGAAAAAACAGCAGTGGCAACTAATAGTTGCCATATAGTTGCCCATATTTTCTATATAGTTGGTAGAGTGCAACTGGATAAATCGGTATATTATTGCTATCAGAATTATACGGAGGTGCGTAATATGAATGAAAATCAACTAGCGGAAAATCTTATGTACTATCGCAAAAAGAAAGGACTGTCACAGGAAAAAATAGCGGAATATTTGGAGGTCAGCCGTCAAGCCGTAACTAAATGGGAAACTAATACTTCAAAACCAAACTCTGAAAATTTAATTAAATTAGCACAATTATTTGAAGTTGATGTTGATACATTGTTAGGGAATGAGAGTGGGGAAAAGTCATCAACACAAGGGGAAGTGTCAATAGGAAAAATGTCATGGATCTTTATAGGAATATCTGTCTTGGGTATATTGGCATATATTATGCACAGTACATTAACGGGTATTTTTAGTGTTGGGGTATTTATTTGTATGTTTATTCTATGTGTTCCAATACAACTGTTCCTGCATATCTATTTTTCCAAGGCGATAAAAAATGATTCTTTTAATGGAATTGCAGGATTTGACGACAAGATAGAGTATAATATTTCTGAAGGGAAGAAACTACTTGCACAGATTGATTTGCATATTGGAATCATGTCTACTGTATATATTTTTCTGCTTTGTGTGATAAATGGGGTAAATTTGAAAATGCAATGGTTTAATGGCGTTCTGATCGTTGCATATATACTGAATTTTATCACAAGCATAGAAATGAGCAACTACAAAATGATCGATAAAATCTATCGCAGAGAAGATGACAGGAAACGTGCCAAACGCAGTATTCCAGTAACTGCAATATTTGCTTTGATATTATGTGTAGGGATAGGAATGGCGGTTATTGTATTTGAAATAAAGGGAATTGAGAATAATACACTGCCTGCGATGAAAATATGTGGATTGCTACTTTTGGGTATAATGAGTGCGACCACTGGATTCTTATTTGAAAATAGCAAAATAAAAAAGTGGAATCCTGCAAATGGAAACTATAGAACAAATAAAGTAAGTATAATCAGCTTGCTTATATGTGCGATAATGGATGTGCTGATGTGTGTTGTATAAGAGAGGTGGAGCATTTTTTTGATTTATTCTGTCAGGAGTCCAGATAAGGAGAAAACGGAAAATTGTGTTTAAGACAACAGACCCCATAATGTGGAGTGAATATCTTATTGGGAGGAAATAGGAAATGGCAAAATGATTATTTGAGGAACTGTGCGGCAGATACGAAAGGAAGGGGATTATTTAAGGCAACCCCGCACCATTCGCGGCTGGAGCCTTAAGCACCGTCTTGCTTGCAGATTTTCCGTGATAGCGCACAGCTTTCGCTGGTCAATGGTGAGATGGACGGCGCTCAATCTGTACCCTCTGAAGAAAAATCTGACTGCCCAATACGGTACTTAGAATTGTGCGGTATTGCCTTAATACCGTGTTTGACTGTACCCGCCGAAGAAGAACAGCCCATAGGCATATGGGGGTGAGCGAGCGCCCGTGGCACTCAAGCAGCGAACCGACCGAGCCGGCAGGCGAGACAGCGGCATTTGAATTATCTGAAGCAGTACCGAAGGGTTACATATACCAATCTTCTTACAAGCGGCAGGCTCAACGCTTATCTTGCCGACATTGACAGGCAGGCGCAGGAACGCTTTGAGCGGCTCATAAAGGGCATGAAACCAGGCCAGGGCATCACAGAACAGCTCAACAACAGGAGGACTTGTGTAAGGGAGATTGTATATGATGAAATCATTTACGCTTAAACAGCAAGGCGACAGAGGGGAAAAGCTCTGTCGCTTTTCTTTCGGGAAGCATTTGAATTGTGCGGTGTTGCCTTAATAGTGTTTTTTTCAGACTAAAGCCATGGTTATTACTTACAATGACAGCTTGCTGTCCAAAACCACGAACATTACCAAATATCGGAAACCTTATGGGCTGTTCCAGACAGAATATAAAAAATCATCTTTCCCTCTTGAAAAGAAAGGGTTTGTCCGTTTTAAGGATTATTTAATAACTTCTATGCTACCATCGAATCGCAAAGCGAAAGGAGCAGCGAAAATGTATTTACACATACTGAAAAAAGACCTTAAGCGCAAACGGGCGATGAACGTGATATTGCTGGTATTTATTATACTCGCATCGATGTTCATGTCCTCAGGCGTGAGCAACATCATCACCGTGACGACTGCGCTGGACAGCTATTTTGAAATGGCGGACGTACCCGATTACTGGGCGATGAGCGAAAACAAATCCTCGGACAAGGACATTTGCGGGACACTTGAAAACGCCTCCGCGATAGACGAGTTCCGTATCGAGGAGTACGTCCGTATGTCCCAGTCCAATATTACGCGGGCCGGCGAACCGCTTAACGATTCCAACGCCAATCAGATATTGGTATTACAGAGCGACAGCGATATGGGGATGAATTATTTTCTGGACGATGAAAGTATTCTTAAAAGCGTACCAAAAGGAGAAATTTACGTTGCCCGTTACATAGAGGAAAACATGGGACTTAAGGTAGGCGACAAAATTACTGTCGAAATAGAGGGCGTAAGTCGTGAGTTTACCTTTGCGGGCAGTTTCAGGGACGCTGTCTGCGGCACGGAATTGATAGGCATTAAAAGGTTTATCATGAACGGCGAGGAATTTGACGAATATATGTCCGACGAGACGATAAAAAATGTGTATGGCGGAAAGTTCTTATATATACACACCGGCGACCTTGACAAGACCCTGTCTCAGATAGCGGATATATCGGACAGTTTTACATTTGAATGTGACGCAGATACACTGAATCAATCCTATATTTTTGATATGATAATCACGGGTTTTGTCCTTGTGGTGAGCCTTATTCTTATAATCATATCCTTTGCGGTGCTGCGATTCACCATATCTTTTACTCTCTCCGAGGAATTTCGCGAGATAGGCGTTATGAAAGCAATAGGTATGCGGAACATAAAAATCCGAGGGCTGTACCTCACAAAATACTTCGCTATTTCCATTGTCGGCGCAGCACTCGGCCTGATACTCAGCTACCCGTTTGGGAAAATGCTTATGAGCTTGTCAACAAATTCGATTATTATCAGTGAAGGAAATACCATTTTTGTCAACGTTATCTGCGCGGTTCTGACAGCGGCTGTGATTCTCCTGTTCTGTCTCGGCTGCACGGGCAGGGTAAGCAAAATGTCCCCAATCGATGCTATAAGAAACGGGCAGACGGGGGAACGCTTCCACAAAAAGAGTGTTATGCGCCTTGGAAAATCAAGACTTGGTACGACGGCTTTCCTTGCCGCAAACGATATTGTAAGCAGTCCCAAACGCTACGCTACCATTATCCTTACGTTTTTTCTGTGTATGTCGCTGCTGATAATGCTTTCCAATGTCACGGCGTCTCTTAAAAGCGGAAAGCTGCTGAAATATTTTGGGCAGGCGGACTGCCACGCCGTTACGGACATCGGCGATGAGGCTATGAAGTTTATGGCCGCGGACGGACATGAAAAGGTTGAAAAATATCTTGCGGACATGGAGCAGACCCTTGCAGAAAACGGTATGCCCGCAGAATGTATGACAGAATATTATATTTATTCGATGATAGGACACGGCGAATATGAAAGCAAGACAGCTATACTTCAGGGAACGGGAACAACAATGGATATGTACGAATATTTAGAGGGCACTCCTCCCCAAAACAGCGACGAAATTGCGATGACGACCCTTTTGGCAAAAAAGCTGGGTGTGGAAATAGGCGATACCGCTATTGTGTCCTACCCAACGGGCGAAACGGCGGAGTTCATCATAACCGCTCTGTATCAGTCAATGGTTAATCAGGGTATTTCCATGAGGGTTTATACTGGCTGCGATATAAACTATCTCGCAGCAAGCGGTT
Source organism: Oscillospiraceae bacterium (assembly GCA_910574935.1). Classification (GTDB taxonomy): domain Bacteria; phylum Bacillota; class Clostridia; order Oscillospirales; family Acutalibacteraceae; genus Acutalibacter; species Acutalibacter intestini. The sequence goes on along the minus strand of CAJTCU010000001.1, from coordinate 734,342 downwards.
CCCCTGGTACACAGATAAAATTTACCGACAACCCCGGCGATGAGGAAGTATTACGCAGAATGGAAAAGATCAAGGAGCTTTACCCTGAATTTTCAAGCGTTAAAACAGCGGGCGAAACCGTAAAGGACACCACCGGAGTCGGCGACGCCATAGACGCGTTTAAAAAAATGTCCGCCGTCCTTACGGTAATATTAGCCGCGCTTATCACCGTGCTTATGGCGCGTTCCTTTATCGCGAAGGAGCAGGCGGAGATCGCCCTTTTGAAAGCCATCGGCATCAGGAACGCCAAAATATACGGACAGTACACGTTAAGATTTTTCATTGCGGTGGCGGCGGCTGTAATTCTTGCGGAGTTTTTGGGTATGCCCCTTACAAAGCTTTGCTTTGACCCTATTTTCAGATCAATGGGTCTTGAAATGGGCGTAGAATATATGCAAAACCCTGTGGAGATATACGCAGTATTCCCCGTTATCGTCCTTACCGCCACAGCCGTAAGCGCGTTTTTGACCGCTCTGTACACAAGAAAAATCAAATCCTCCGATACAGCAAGCATTGAATAATGAAAGGAAGAATCAATTATGAATATTCTCGAAGTAAAAGACCTCTGCAAAACGTATATCGTAAACAAGCGGCAGAACAACGTATTGAAAAATGTAAATTTCACGATTGGCGAGGGAGAAATGGTCGCCGTTATGGGTCCGTCAGGTTCCGGAAAATCCACGCTGCTGTACGCAGTTTCGGGCATGGATGATCTTACCGCAGGGGAGGTGAACTTCTGTGGAAAAAATATCGCAGGGATGGGCGAAAGAGAACTTGCAGACCTGCGCCTTGACAAAATGGGTTTTATCTTTCAGCAAATGTACATGCTGAAAAACCTCACCATATTGGATAATATCATACTTCCTGCAACGCAATCCAAAAAGCAGCGTGAACCCCGCAGGGAAACGGTGCGGCGCGGTCAGGATTTCATGCGTAGGCTCGGCATTATCGATATTGCCGACAACGATATCAACGAGGTTTCGGGCGGCCAGCTTCAGCGGGCGTGCATCTGCCGCAGTATGATAAACGGCCCGAAAATGATTTTTGCTGACGAGCCAACAGGGGCGTTGAACCGCACTTCCTCTGACGAGGTAATGACGGAACTTTCAAAATTAAATTCTGCGGGAACCACAATCATGCTCGTTACTCACGACGTTAAGGTTGCGGCAAAATGCACACGAGTCATGTACATTGTTGACGGAAGCATAAAGGGAGAGTTTGACTTGAGCGATTGCTCCACACAGATAAGAGAACGGGAACGCGCATTGAATAACTGGCTTCTGGAATTAGGGTGGTAATATGGATATTCTCATTGTTGAGGACAACAAGGAACTTGCCGAACTGCTGTGTGATTTTCTCCGTGCGGAAAATTATACGGTATCGGCGGTTCAAACAGCCGAAAAAGCCTTGCTGCTGTACGAACGATACGGCGCAAGGCTTGTCGTGCTTGATATCATGCTGCCTGATAGAGACGGATTTTATGTTCTGGAGAAAATCCGCCGGTCAAGCAACACGCCCATACTGATTGTAAGTGCGAAAACGGAAAAAGAAGACAAGCTGAACGGACTGAATCTCGGCGCAGATGACTATATAGAAAAGCCATATGATATTGATATTATGCTCGCAAAAATAAGTGGGATTTTTAAGCGGCGATACGCGCTTGATGAAATGAACGACGGCGATATACGCATAAATAAGGCGAGCCGTGTCGTTTACAAAAATGAAAAGGAACTTGAAATGACCACGAAGGAATTTGAGCTGCTTCTGCTTTTAATGGAGAATAAGGGCAGGGCTTTAAGCAAGGAATACATTTTTGAACAGGTCTGGGGCAGCGACAGCTTTTCAGAACAACAGACACTGACGGTACACATAAAATGGCTGCGGCAAAAAATAGAGGACTCCCCCAAAAACCCTAACAAAATAGTTACTGTATGGGGGGTGGGTTATAAATATGAAAGCGTTTAACAGAGTTTTATCGGTAGTTGCGGTTGCCGTGATCCTATTGTTTGCTGTCGTGAATCTAATTCTTGCTGCCGACAAGACCAACGACGGCAGACTATACCGCGTAGAGATAAGCCGCCTTGTTCGAGAAATAGAAGCGAATGGTTCTGCCGACATTTCCGAATGTGAATATGTAACAAATATTGAACGATACGGAGAAGATTTTTACAGTGCGGACAGCGACTATATTATCTGTGAAATAAACGGAGAACTGTATCGTTTTGATTACAATACAAATGGCTATTCCCAAAAAACGCAGCTTACAGGAATTGTAAATGCCGTTCTTGTTGTTATGGCGATCTTAATCATAATGGTTTTACTTTATATAAAATTCGAAATTCTTATGCCCTTTGAACGTATGAGCAGCATCCCTTATGAGCTTTCAAAGGGCAATCTCGCCGTGCCGATAAAGGAAACGAAAAACCGTTTTTTCGGAAAATTTCTTTGGGGGATCGATATTCTCCGCGAAAATATAGAACAGCAAAAGCAGCACGAACTGGAAATGCAGAAAGAAAAGAAAACATTGATTTTGTCGCTCTCGCACGATATTAAAACGCCGCTTTCCGCGATAAAACTGTACTCGGCAGCGCTGTCGAAAAATTTATATTCAGATGCGGAAAAGCAGCACAAAATCGCTGAAAACATCAACGAAAAAACGGACGAGATCGAGGGCTATGTTTCACAGATCATAACGGCTTCAAGAGAAGATTTCCTTAGCTTGGAAGTGGAGATAGGCGAGTTTTATCTTTCGGAACTTGTTGAAAAAATCGCGGGATATTACGGGGAAAAAGTGGCGCTGATCAAAACAGATTTTATTATTAGAAAATATAAAAACTGTCTGCTATCGGGGGATTTGAACAGGAGCGTGGAAGTGATGCAAAACATCCTGGAAAATGCCCTCAAATACGGCGATGGCAGACGGGTGGAATTGCTTTTCCCCGAAGACGACGAATGCGTCCAAATTGCAATCACAAACAGCGGTTGTACGCTTGAGAAGGAAGATTTGCCGCATATTTTCGAGAGCTTTTGGCGCGGAGCAAATGCAGGAAACATTGGTGGCAACGGGCTGGGGCTTTATATTTGCAGACAGCTCATGCGCAAGATGAATGGCGAGATTTTTGCGGAGATCAACGATGGCATTATCACTGTCACCACAGTTTTCGCAAGAGCGTAAATGATTGAAAATTGAAAAAGCCCTGCAAAGGATATGCAAATATATGCGAATCAATCCCACAAGAGAATAGCCTATTATTCGAAAATAATAGAGAGATATTTGAAAAATGAAATTAAACAACAGTCATAGTTTTTCTTGACCTCGTTCACGCAGGTTTTTTCAATACACTTTCTCGGCTTATGGCGTTAATCAGCTTTGGTGCAGGATGCCTTGAGCGGCATCAACGGATTTATCGTCTATGATGTCCTGCTGTATGAGCTGCTTCTTCAGCTCCACAAGGCTATGTAAAAGTAATGCCCTTTCTTGGCTATCCACATATATGTGAGTTTTCTTTTCTCTCATACCGTCCACCGTCCTGTCTTAACTTTATTATATCTTAAAGACAGCTTGAAATTCAAAGGTGCAAAAGAGCAAAAAAATAAGCGTACCACTATTTCTAATGATACGCTTATCTGAATTCAGTTCTTAATCAAGATCGACATACCCCGTTACGGTAGTTTCTCTCCATTGATTTTCCCTTACATACGGTCCATTAGCCTTTCGGTAAGCCGCCTGCTCGAAAGATAGTGGTAATTCAAAGGAAAGAGAACTCCTACTTACTTTTGATAGCCGCCTGTGCCGCCGCCAGCCGGGCAATGGGCACCCGGAAGGGCGAACAGGAAACATAGGTCAGGCCCACATTGTGGCAGAACTCAATGGTGGTGGGGTCGCCGCCATGTTCGCCGCAGATCCCCAGCACAATGTCTGGGCGCACGGCCTTGCCCTTTTCGGCGGCCATCTTCACCAGCTGGCCTACGCCCTCCTGGTCCAGACGGGCAAACGGGTCATTCTCATAAATCTTGTTCTCGTAGTAGCTGGAGAGGAACTTGCCCGCGTCGTCACGGCTGAAGCCAAAGGTCATCTGGGTCAAGTCGTTGGTGCCAAAGCTAAAGAACTCGGCCTCCTCGGCAATCTTGTCCGCGGTCAAAGCAGCGCGCGGAATCTCGATCATGGTGCCCACCTTGTACTTCAAGTTCACGCCGGCCTCGGCAATAATCCGGTCGGCGGTCTCCACCACGGTCTTTTTGACGAACTTCAGCTCCTTGATCTCCCCTACCAGCGGAATCATGATCTCAGGCACCACATTCCAGTCGGGATGGGCCTTGTTCACGTTGATGGCGGCCTTGATGACAGCCTCGGTCTGCATCTCGGCAATCTCAGGATAGGTCACGGCCAAACGGCAGCCGCGGTGGCCCATCATGGGGTTGAACTCATGCAGGCCAGAGATGATGGCCTTAATATCCTCTACGCTCTTGCCCTGGGTCTGGGCCAGCAGCTCGATGTCCTTCTCCTCGGTGGGAACGAACTCGTGCAGCGGGGGATCCAGGAAGCGGATATTTACGTGCTTGCCCTCCAGCGCCTCGTACAGCTTCTCAAAGTCGCCCTGCTGCATGGGCTCCAGCTTGGCAAGGGCCGCCTTGCGCTGCTCTACGGTGTCAGAGCAGATCATCTCGCGGATCGCGGCAATGCGGTCCGGGTCAAAGAACATGTGCTCGGTGCGGCACAGACCAATGCCCTCGGCGCCAAAGGCCACGGCCTGGGCGGCGTCCTTGGGGGTATCCGCGTTGGTACGCACAGAAAGGGTGCGGTACTTGTCTGACAGCTCCATAATGCGGCCAAAGTAGCCGCCCTCGGTGGAGGCGGGCACGGTGGGAATGGCCTCGCCGTAGATATTGCCGGTGGTTCCGTCCAGGGAGATATATTCGCCCTCGTGATAGGTGCGGCCATTGAGTTCAAACCGCTTGTTGGCCTCGTCCATCTTAATGGCGCCGCAGCCGGAGACACAGCAGGTGCCCATGCCCCGGGCCACTACGGCGGCGTGGCTGGTCATGCCGCCGCGCACGGTGAGAATGCCCTGCGAGTAATGCATGCCCTCAATGTCCTCGGGAGAGGTCTCCAGGCGCACCAAAACCACCTTTTCGCCCTTTTCGCCCTGCTCCACAGCGTCCTCGGCGGTAAAGACGATCTTGCCGCAGGCAGCTCCGGGAGAGGCGGCCAAAGCGCTGGCCACAGGGGTGGCGGCCTTTAGGGCCTTGCTGTCGAACTGGGGATGCAGCAGAGCGTCCAGCTGCTTGGGGTCAATCATCAGCAGGGCCTCTTCCTCGGTCTTCATGCCCTCGTCGATGAGGTCGCAGGCGATCTTAATAGCCGCCGCAGCGGTACGCTTGCCGTTACGGGTTTGCAGCATATAGAGCTTCTCGTGCTCTACGGTGAACTCCATGTCCTGCATATCCTTATAATGGTCCTCCAGGGTCTTGCAAATGCCCTGGAACTGCTCAAAGGCTTTGGGGAATTTTTCGGCCATCTGGGCAATAGGCATGGGGGTGCGCACGCCGGCCACCACGTCCTCGCCCTGGGCGTTGGTCAGGAATTCGCCCATCAGCTTCTTCTCGCCAGTGGCGGGGTCACGGGTAAAGGCCACGCCGGTGCCGCAGTCGTCGCCCATGTTGCCAAAGGCCATCATCTGCACGTTTACGGCAGTGCCCCAGCTGTAGGGGATCTCGTTCATGCGGCGGTATACGTTGGCACGGGGGTTGTCCCAAGAGCGGAACACAGCCTTAATAGCGCCCATCAGCTGCTCTTTGGGGTCAGTGGGGAAGTCCGCACCGATCTTTGCTTTGTACTCGGCCTTAAACTGCTCGGCCAGCTCCTTTAGGTCCTCGGCGGTCAGTTCGGTGTCCTGGGTTACACCCTTCTTCTCCTTCATCTGATCAATGAGCTCTTCAAAGTACTTTTTGCCCACTTCCATAACCACGTCGGAGTACATTTGAATAAAGCGGCGGTAGCAGTCATAGGCCCAGCGGGGGTTCTTAGACTGCTCGGCCATCACCTCCACCACTTCCTCGTTTAGGCCCAGGTTCAAGATGGTATCCATCATGCCGGGCATCGAGGCCCGGGCGCCAGAGCGCACGGAGACCAGCAGGGGGTTTGTCTTATCGCCGAACTTTTTGCCGGTGATCTCTTCCATTTTGCCGACGTACTCCATAATCTCCGCCTGGATGTCGTCGTTAATTTTCCGGCCGTCCTCGTAATACTGGGTGCAGGCCTCGGTGCTAATGGTAAAGCCCTGGGGCACAGGCAGCCCAAGCTTTGTCATTTCGGCCAGGTTCGCGCCCTTACCGCCCAGCAGCTCACGCATAGAACCGTCGCCTTCGCTGAACAGGTAAACATACTTGTGGCTCATTGGTAACAACCTCCTAATGAATGTTCAACCGGAATCGTTTTATTTTCATCTCCGATTACAATCCAATTATAGCAAGAATATCCGAAAATTTCCATAGGAAATGCAAAGAAAATCAAAAAAAATTTGCTTTTTTTTCGTTTTGGGGCAAAAAGGCCCCGGGGTTCTTTGCTGCCTGGCCGCCCCACGCCTTAGCGCACTCCCATCTATGCGAACAGCTCTTCATAGGAACCCCCATGATTTCCCAAAGCAGCTTAAGGCAATACCGCACAATTCAAAGCACCGTATTGGGCAGTCAGATTTTTCGTGAGAGGGTACAGATTGAGCGCCGCCAATCTTACCATTGACAAGCGAAAGCTGTGCGCTATCACGGAAAATCTGCAAGCAAGACGGTGCTTAGAATGGTGCGGGGTTGCCTTAAGCTCATCCGGGTAGATATGCCGCGGGCCACGTCGCAGCCCTGCGTCCGCAATTAACCATTAACCGCCCCTTCATACCAAAGTACTGGCCTGTTCACAGCTGATTGTAGGGCAGAAACATCGTAAAATTGCACTTTATATAGGTGCAAACGCGGAATGGCAGGGACAATAACGGCTATGCGTGAACAAACCTGCCGCTTTACAGGTCACCGCCATAGGTCCTCGGTCCACTTTCCCGGCAGCTTGACCAGACTTCGCGGCGGTTGATTTCTAGCGGACCCGCATGAATATGTATAACCCCTTGTACTTCCTCTCTGATGACTATGAAGGAACTCAGAGCGTGAAGGTGGCAGAACACTGGCGCATCCGCATATAAGTCTTGCCGCGGCGGCTCATCTGTGAAACAGTCCTTCCTTTTTGTAAAGTTCCTTGGACACCGTTTTAACCTCATAGCCCGTCGCACCGATGGCGGAGCGCAAAGCGGCCTCGTCAATGTCGTGTTCTGTGAGGATCACCGTCTTTCCGTTGCTGTGGGAGGAGGTGACCTTTTTTACCGGGAACGCCTTGCGGACGGCATCGTTCACATGGGCCTCGCACATCCCGCTGGCGATCATGTGGCACAGCTCCCGGTCCAGCTCGGGAACCGTATGCCCCAGGCTCCGCAGCACATCGCAGTACCTGTCGGCATACTCCACCTCGACCTCCACCATGTTGTAAACGAAATACTCGTAGGGCGTGCCGGGGCCGCAGCAAATCAGCAGCTGCTCATACGTATAGCCGATCATCCAGTCCACGCAGGCTCCGGACTCCTGCCCCATATGAGCGGGCGGATCTTCCTTTGGCAGCCCGCGAAGCCCGTCTGGGCGGTCATGAACCGGCCCATCACGACCGCTGCGTAAGGCTCCACCAGGGCGGCGATCAGGGCCTCCTTGCTGGAGTAGTAGCCGTAGAAAGCCCCAGTGGTCACTTCAACTGTTTTGACGATGTTCCGCAGGGGAGCCCCCAGAAAGCCCTTTTCCAGGAACTCGGCCTGGGCGGCTTCATGGATTTTTTCAAGCGTAGAGTTATCGTCCATTTCGCTCCCTATAACGTTGTTATATGACGGTATTATAGTAGTGCGGATCCGTGACCCTGTCAAGTGAAAATGACAGGGCGCATAAAATTTTATGGCATATCTGTCACACCTTCTCCGCTTACCCCAGCGCCACATCCAGCGCCAGCATGACAGCGAACCCCGCCGCAAAGAATAGCGTCCCCAGGTTTGAGTGCTCCCCAACAGCCGACTCCGGAATCAGTTCCTCAACAACCACATAGACCATAGCCCCCGCCGCGAAGCTGAGCAGATAAGGCAGCGCAGGCAGAATGAATCCTGCCGCCAAAATAGTCAGCATAGCCGCCAGGGGCTCCACCACGCCGGAGAGGACGCCGTACAAAAAAGCGCGCCCCTTGCCCGCTCCCTCTGCCCGAAGCGGCATGGAGATAATGGCCCCCTCTGGGAAGTTCTGCAGGGCAATGCCCAGGGACAGGGCCAGCGTACCGGCCGCTGTGATGCCGCTGTGCCCGGCGATCCATCCCGCCAGCACCACGCCTACCGCCATCCCCTCCGGGATATTGTGTAAAGTGACCGCCAGCACCAGCATGGTCGTCCGTTTCAACCGGGCATGAGGGCCCTCCGGCTGACTTGTCCCCTGGTGCAGATGGGGAACGGCCCTGTCCAGCGCCAGCAGGAACAGAATGCCCAGCCAGAACCCAAACACCGCCGGGAGGAACGCCAGCCTGCCCATATCCTCAGACTGCTCCATGGCGGGCACCAGCAGGCTCCATACAGACGCCGCCACCATGACCCCAGCGGCAAAGCCGGTTAGGGCGCGCTGTACGGTCCGGTTTATCTCACTTTTTATGAAGAACACACAGCCTGCCCCCAGGGAAGTTCCCAGAAATGGGAGCAGCAGTTCTGCCAGAACATTTCGTACCATTTTTCAGCGTATGCCTCCTGTTTTACGTTTGGGCACTGTGTACATTATGTGCTGTTATCGGTTTAAAATACTGTCATTATCCGTTTATCATGGGTTAGCTAACACTAACCCTCCATATCTTACTATATCATCTGGCATTTGTCAACCTGCCTTTGCCTGAAAATAATTGTCATGGATAAGGCTGTCCAGCCCGTTCCAGATAGTAGAGGCCTCCACCTGTCGGGTCCTCCCGCTCCTGCTGAAGCTGGGCCAGGTGGCCGTCGATCTTGGTTATCAGGTCATTGGCCGTGGCCCGGATGGTTTCAAGGGGAGCTTTCAGCTGGGAAAGCTCCTTGCTGGAATTCCGACCGGCCACATAGCCGAACGAGTAGTCGGAGGTGTCCAGCCCGTAGTGCTGGCAGACGGTATAGGCCACGCTTTCGGCCGGCACCTCGCGGGTACGGCGGTGGGGGCGGTGGGCCAATTCCTCCGGCGTGACGTCCTTGTCCATGGCGTGGAGGGTGGCGTGGTTGCTTAACGGTATGGAAAACACTTCGCTCACTCGGTCGCCCCTTTCTGATTACAGCGCAGGGCCCCATCCAATCGGACGGGGCCCTGCATCTGAAAATGTTATTGCTTTTTCCACTCCATGAGGAAATAAGCTGTCCATCCTGGCGGCGCGCCTTTTGCCGCTATCACGCGGGTTTTGTATTCCGTTGTCAGCGGAGAGGAAAGCCCTCCTCTCACCTATCAGGCGGAAAAGAAGGGGGAAAGTCCTCTCTCCTAGGGCTTGTTTGAAAAATCGAAAACGTCGTCTTTTTTGCCATAAGAGGCCACTTTCTACGTCGAAAATCCTCGTCAATCGCCAGAGTGACGTAGTTAGCGCAGCTAACTACAGCGGTTCTTCTCCTTGAAATTGTCCCCTTCTGGCCAAAAATTCGTCATTTCCTCTATTTTCAAACAAGCCCTAAATGGAATTTTCCAAAATGTTTTTCAGGTTCAGCAAGCCCCGGTCAATGGAGCTGCTGATCCGGCTGATCCCCACGCCCTCGGCCCGCGCAAGGTCGGCCCTGCTGATGTCGAGTACGTAGTAAGCGTAGACGCGCCGGGCCTGGACATGCGGGAGCTGGTTAATGGCCGCATAGAGGGCGGCCCGGTTCTCCATGTCCTCCAGCATCTGCTCCGGAGTCAGCGGCGGAAAAGTCACATCCGCCTCAAAGCCTAGGGTGTTGTCCAGGGAACACTCGTCATGTTCCCGTTTGCGGCGCTTGTAGCTATCGCACAGGCGGCACCCAATGGAGAGAGTCACGGCGATCTCGTCAGAAACTTCCAGCATGACGCACTCGGTCAGGTGGGGTAATAGTGATTCAGAATGATGGTTTTCATATTGCCTCCATTTCGATGTTGGGCGGTTGACGGGGCGGCAGATCGAAATGGAGAGGACGGCGGGGAGCGGCATCCGGGAGAGCTGCTCCCCAAAGCCTCTGGCCAGGATAACCAGAAGCGACAGGAAACGACAGCGCCCACACAGCGTTGTACTGTGCGGGCGCATGAAGTGACATAGTTCTTTATGCATTTATTTTCGCGTTTGTGGCCGGAGTAACCCGGCGGAAGGGTGTGCGCAAGGGAGATTGTGAACGAAGAAATTATATACGCATAGGCACGGCAACATGGCGGCAGAGGGTAAAAGCTCTGTTATAATGAATGTTCGCATTTATCTACTTGATACAGTTCGTTCAAGCGGCTATACTATATACAGTACGCAATAGGAGGTTAAAAATGTTTGAATATATGACAGCGCAGGAAGCCGCAGAAAAATGGAACGTATCGCTTAGATGGGTGTAGCGGTTATGCAAAGAAAATCGTATTAAAGGAGCAATGAACATCAACCGTGTTTGGCTTATACCGATAACTGCCGAGAAGCCTATTGATAGAAGAAAGAAGAAATCCTAGGTGAGATTAAAGTATCAGCATGAATAAGGTAAACATAGAAAGGAAAGTTCAAAGTAGAGAACAAAAAGAAGCCGAAGAAGAACAACAATACGTTATGCGGCAAGAAAAGAAAAAGCTAAGCATAGAGGGGGGTAACCATCTATGAATAAAATATATTGGGACAGAGATAAAATCTCAATCATAACAGACCAAATTGAATCTGTCCCACATAAGCATTGGACAATGCAGTTATTTTTAGGCATAGAAAACAATTTGGAGATAGGTGTAGAAGATAATAAAATTTCATGTAGATGTATTGTTATAAGCCGCGACATATTACATAATTTTTTAACAGGCAACAACATGTGTTTTACCATGATAATTGATCCGACTTCAAGTTTAGCCATTTCTTTGGAGGAACGAATGGGAGGAATGAAGTATTACATTTTTAATAATCAAGGTATTGAATCTATCTTAAATTTATTATTTTGCCTTATTGATAGCGATGGACTGAGAGAATATAGAGAGTTTATGATACAACTATATAAGTTCTTAGGGGTAAAGGAGCAAGCCAAAATATATGATGATAGGATTAAGGATTTGTTATACGAAATAGAACGGTGCAATTGCGATACACATTCGATTGCTTCTTTTGCTGATAAAGTGGCGTTGTCACCAAGTAGAGTGTCACACTTATTTAAGGAACAGGTCGGAATGCCTTTAAAAAGCTATATCCAGTTTCATCAAATGCAAAGAGCCTTTTTAGCATTATTGAATGGTAAAAGCATTACGGAATCGGCAATGATAGCTGGTTTTGATTCACCATCACATTTTGCAACAGTTACAAAAAAGATGATAGGAATGCCTGCGAGTATTTCTGTGAAGAATAGCGTTTTTTTGAAAGTTACAGAAGAAGTAAACTGATATAATAACAGCGTTGGATAATTAAACAAATTGGAATTATGGAGTGAGGCAAATATGAAACAAAAAAAGAAGAAAATTGTCCTTCGGGTTATAGTAGGTATAGGAATAGCTTTGTTGATTATTATAATCGTAGCATTTGTATTGTTTAGAAATGAATTGCGCTCTCTTATGTCATTGAAAAAGGTTGATGATTACGGAATGTATCAAATGACCTATTATGGCGATTATGGATTTGATGATTTTCTGGAAATTGGTGCTGAAAATGATGCGGACATTGAAGCATTTGTAACAAAAAGGTTGTTGAAAGGACTGCCAATAAATTTGGGTGTTACAGGAGACGGTTGCACAGCTTTTGTCGTAAAAAATGAGAATGGCGATATTTTGTTTGGAAGAAATTTTGATTATTTATATGCCCCGTCTTTACAACTTTACACTGCACCTAATAATGGATATGCTTCGGTTTCCACCGTCAATCTTTCTTTTGCAGGATATTCCGAGGACAATTTACCAAGTGGTTTACTTTTTGATGATTTCCTGACGTTAGCTGCACCATTTCTTCCCTTTGACGGAATGAATGAGAAAGGGCTTGCGATTACTGTGCTTGCAGTGCCAGAAGCGGAAGTCCCATATAATCCCGACAAAATAACATTAAATACAACCACAGCAATCCGGCTTGTACTTGATAAAGCGGCTACAACGGAAGAAGCCATTGAATTGTTAGAACAATATAATATATATTTTTCTGGAGGTATCGAGTGCCATTATTTAATTGCTGATGCAAGTGGGCATTCTGTCATTGTGGAATATGTAAATCAAGAACTTTGTGTCGTTGAAGCGGAGGACGAATATCAAATTGCTTCTAATTTTATTGCCTATGACGGATTGAATATTGGAGAAGGATTTACTGAATTTGAACGCTATGATAAAGTGCAAAATGCGATAGAAGCAAATAACGATATACTTGAGGCAGGTCAGGCAGTCCAATTATTGGCTGATGTCGGTATTTTTGATGGAAATATAGACAAACTACAATGGAGTGTTCTGTATAATCTTACAACTGGTTACGGAGAGATTTTTGCTAATCGGAAAACAAATAATATCATAGGATTTAATCTGGATATGGATAATTGATATTGGTGCAAACTTCTTGTTTGTTGGGGGCAGAATTAAATATGAAAAATTTACTTAAAAATAAATACTTTGCAGTTTTCATAATATTAAGTTTTCTAATTTATGTAATGTCCAACGGAGAATGGTGTGTTCCTATTTTTGCGTGGATTTATCCAATTTTGTTTCTATGTATGATTTATCTTAATCGTACTCGAAAAATCTACCTTATAATTAGTTCAATATATGCCATTGGTTTTATTGTCCAGTTTTGGAGAGCCATTGGAATGGATATAAAGATATGTATAATAGTAGCAATCCTGCTGTCTTTTCTGAAAGTTTTACCATATATCTACTGGTCGAAATCAAAAATGAGATTTCAAGATACTATTATTTTTGCAAGTATAATGGTATCAATAGAGTATATCATTTATCTGATATACCCTGCATTGGGAGGGTTGTCTGACGCTTATACACAATACCAAAATATATATCTGCTACAAATAGTAACGGTAACAGGAATTTACGGAATCATCTTTTTAATGTATTGGACGGCGGCAATGGTTATATGGATTTGGAACAATAAAAGCAAAAAAGAATATATTAGAAAACAGATTATCGTATATGGTTCTGTAATTGGATTGGTATTTGTCTATGGAGTTGTTATGTTTCATTTTGTAGGAAATTCAGATAAAAGTGTCAGGATCGCTGGAGTAACCGTTCCGATTTCACATCTGCTAAATGACGATAAAGATATATATTCTACATTTTATACCAATACATTTACTGATGAAAACATTACCAATACAAGGAATAAACTATCATCAGTAGCTGATGAACTTTTCCTAAAAACAGAATTGGAAGCACAAGCTGGTGCAAAGATTGTTTTTTGGTCGGAACTGAATGGAGCGGTTTTAAAACAAGATGAAGATATGCTTTTGCAACGAGCGTCGGATATGGCAAAACAGGAAGAAATTTATTTGATTGTTTCATTACTGGTGAAAACCCCTTACGAGGACTTAAAGGAAAATAAAACAGTAGCATTCAATCCACAAGGAGAACTAATATCAGAATATTTTAAGCACGGACGCTCAATCGGAGAACTGTGCCAAAAAGGAGATGGAATGATAAAAATCTTTGATACAGAATATGGTAGAATTGCACCGTTTATATGTTCCGATATGGCATTTTTGTCTAAAATACAGCAGGCAGGAAGAAATAATGTAGATATACTAATTGTTCCGGCTTCGGATTGGAAAGAAATGACATTATTAGCTGCAAAGACAGCGATTGTGCGTGGGGTTGAAAATGGAAGTAATATAATCAGACATACAAATAACGGAATGTCGATTGTTTCAAATGTTAAGGGCTGTGTGTTGGCACAGACCGATTACTTTCAGTCTGATACAAAGACATTATCAGCACAGGTTGCTATGAAAGGACGCTTTACTCTTTATTCGTATATTGGAAATCTATTTGTATATCTGTGTAATTTATATTTGTTAGGGACTTTCATACTTCCCAAAATTAAACGACTAATTAAGGGGTAGTTAAATTCCAGTTTATCCGTCAAATCCCCTTAGAACCCTGATATATCAAGGCTTTCCGCTGATTAGATGTTCAAACCTTATGTAATTTCCCTTGTTTTTGCCCTTATGGGCTGAAACAAGGGAAATTTTTTTACTCCCCGCAGACCACCTTATCCAGCAGTCGTGCGGAGGTACGCTTGGCCTCCCTTGTGGCGTGGGCGTAAATGTTCATCGTGGTACTGAAATCGGCATGGCCCAGCAGCTCCTGCACGTCCTTGGGAGCGGCCCCGTTGGACAGGAGGTTACTCGTGAACGTGTGTCTGAGCATATGGAAATGAAAATCCTCCAGCCCCGGCACTTTCTTCTTCGCCTGACGGCACATGATACCCACCGTCCCCGGCGTTTCAATGGCCCCGTCAGGACGGAGACAGACAAAGGACAGCTCCCTATACCCCTCCGGCACGCCTGCCGTCCTGGGCAGGGTGTAGACCTCATAATAGGCCCGGTCTTTCTCCCTGACCTCGGTGCAGTAGTTCAGGCTGTAAAGCTCCCCATAGCGCAGGCGGTTCCCGATCTGCTCCTTTTTGGCCCTCCGCAGGATCGCCGCCAGCGTGTCGCAGAAGTCCACAGTACGGACTTTCTTCCGCTTGGTGGCCCCGATCTCCGTCTTGTGCCTTGCCCCGTTGTAGCGGATGCTGCGCCGCACGGTGAGATACTGCTCGTCCAGGTTGACATCCTGCCAGGTGAGGGCGCAGACCTCCCCAATGCGAAGCCCGGTGTAGTAGGCGATCTGGATGGGCAGCAGGGCCGGGTTGTCTTTCTTTTTCAGAAAGTCCTCCAACGCCCGGAACTGTTCATGGGTGAGGGTGGGCACAGCAGGGGCGTCCCCGTCCTCCTGGGAAAACAGCTCGTATTCCTCTTTCTTCCCTCGCCAGACCACATACTGCATGGGGTTGAAGCTGATGAGCCGCTTGGGGAACACCGCAAAGCGGAACGCCCCTTGCAGGACTGCCGAATACTGCCGTAAGTACCCTTTACTGAGCGCCTTTGCCGCTGTCCCGTTCGGGTTTGTCCCGCCGAAGCTGAGCAGGTCGATGTAGGCTTGCAGATGGTCGGGGGTGACGCTTTTCAGCTTGCGATTTCCGATGGGGTGCTGCTTGATGCGGTTGACCGTCCCCTGGTAGGCCATCACGGTGCCGTTGCTGAGATTTCCGGGCTTCAGTTCTTCTTCCACCCACATATCCAATAGCTGCCCCACGGTGGTGTTCTCGGACTTTGCCACGAATTTTTTCGCCTCGTAGTCCTCCATCGCCTTGCGGAGCAGGGCCTCCGTTTCAGATTTGCTCTCTGTCCCGGCGAACTCCCGCTGTACCTGCCGCCCGCTCTCGTCCTCCACATAGAAGCGGTAGTACCACTTTTTGCCCTTTTTGCGTACAGAACCTTTTGCCATAGATGAAATGCTCCTTTCTATCCGTGGCAATCGGGCCTGTGACGTATGATGTGCGTTCCATCATTTCTGCCGGGTTTTCCCGGCATATTATGTTGTCAAGGTGCCACGGAATCATTGGCGGCGTTCAGCCGCACCTGGGCGTCATGCAGGATATTATACAGATGGACTGTATCGACTCTGGTACGCCCTTTGTCGAAGATATGTAACAGCCCGTCCAGGAACCGCTTCATATCCTCGATAGGAGTTTCCATCTCCCGGCGATAGACCGGCACAATGATGTCGTCAACGTGGATGGTGTACTGCTGGATGGATTTTTTGAGGGCTTCATCCCCGGCCAGCCGGTCGATTTCGCTCAGCGTCCTGCCGTAGTGCTGGGCGGTGATAGAGAACAGGTCGATCAGCAGGCAAAGCGTGGACGTGAGGAACCGCCGCTGGACTTCCGGCTGTACTGTCCTGCTTACAGCGTCCAAGAAGCTGTTCAGATGGTCTAAAACCTCGCCCTCGCAGATGGTTCGGCCATCCTCGTCTTTGACTTCCTTTTCCTCGGAAAGACCCGTGAGCCATTCCGGGGTGGTTTGCAGGGCGTCCGCCAAGCCGTTGATAATCATGCTGCGGTTGGGATTGACCCCATCCGTTTCATACCGCTGGATGGTGGACTTGTTGACCCCCACCCGCCGTCCAAGCTCCGGCATAGAGATACCGATTTCATTCCTGCGCTCTTTGATACGTTTGCCGACCTCTTTTGGAGTGAGCATTTCTGCGTTATCCAAGAAGTTCACCTCCTATCGAGTGTGAGTATAACACAGTCGGATTTGAATTGCAACTCTATTTTTCATATATTTTCAAAAATGTTTTTTGAAACGCCTTAAAACGAGTTGACAAACAACGACGGCTTAAGTATAATAACGGTGTTGAAGTTGCGAAACGAGTGCAACAGAAAGGGGCGTGCAGAATGAGCGCAGTTAAAATGGGGCTGACCATCGAGGAAGCCGCCGAATGTACGGGCATTGGGCGCAACACCATGCGGAAGCTGGTGGACTGGGGCAAGCTGCCGGTGCTGAAGGTGGGCCGGAAAGCCATCATCCGGCGGGACACGCTGGAACGGTTTATGGCCGCCAACCAGGGGCGAAACCTGCTCCGGGAGGGTGACGTCCGCCGGGTCGAGTGACCTTCCCTCAAAAATTCACCGGCTGAAAAGAGCAACCGGGGCGGTGGGGACGCACCCGCAAAATACGTCGTGGCAGAAGTGGTACAGTCTTAGCAAGCAACGTATTGTGGGGCCACAATACCGCTTGACAGGGGTTCCACCCCTATGACCCCGGAGAAAGGAGAATCCAATGCGAAGCAGAACAAACCGAATCAACGTCTGGCTGTCCGATGAGGAACTGGCTGACCTCAACGAAAAGGTCAGCAGGGTACGGGGTTCCCGTGAGCGGTTTATCCGCCAGTGTATCAGCGGCGCTGCCATCCGGGAGGCCCCTTCCGTCGATGTGCCGAAGCTGATTTATGAAGTCCGCAGGGTGGGGGCCAGTCTCAACCGAATCCTCATTATTGCCAACGCCAAGGGTCTGCTGGAAGTGCCGGAACTCCGCAAGGCGATGGAGCGGAACCGGGAATTGGAAGTACGTATCGTGGATGCCTACACGAAAGACTGACGGCAAGAAGCACCGCACAGCCATTAGGCCATGCGGTGCATACATAGGTAGTTAAGATGCTTTTGCCGCAAATCCGATAGAAATACTGCCTGTTACATTTCCTAAAACGCCGTCTGTGGCTCGGAGGAACAATTTATATGTTCCAGGTTTTACCGGCGGCTTAACAGTGAAACTTGCAGTACATTCCAGTGTTTCATCTTCCTGACGCAAATTCTTCACAGAATAATAGGTCGTGTTCAAATGGGTATCCCCGGGTTTGACAAAGCCAACCTGCAAGCCATTCCCTGTTTCCGCTGAAACGTCATACCAAATCCTGTCCCCATCGGACAGTGTGTATTCTCCCAGCCATACAATCTCCCCATTGGCCATTGTTTCCAGGTTGACAGGAAGAACCTGGGGATGCCAAATTCTGCCCCCGGCTGTTTCCTGCCAGTCATCATCGTCATCGTCCATATCCCCCAGCAGTTCCGTCACCTCCGCTTCGGTCATATAAGCGACGCCCGTGATTTTGTTGTTTATATCGCGGACAATTCTGATATTAACTGTCCCTTTTGGGTTCATATTCAACGTGTAAACGGACTTGTTGGGCCGAATATCCAGAAAGATATTGACAAGCTGCCCCGCATAGTAATAATCTTTTCCATCCATTGTAACGCCCACAGCCCGATATTCCGCCGCCTGCGCTTCGGCCCATTCTTTCTCCTGTTTCTCTTTCAACTCGTCAAATTCCTCGCCTCGGTTTAGCTTATTATAGAGCATGGATTGAAACGCCCAGTTTCCATCTTCCAAAGCCCTGTCCAGCCAAAGCTCCAACTCGGCTTCATCCATGCAATCCGTCAAGGTAGAGAAAAGCGCCGTTTCTTCATCAGCATATGCTTTTTCAGCGAAGTCAGCAAACAAAGCGGAATTTGTGTCAAGCCGACGTACAGCAACAGAGAAAAACGCAAAGTCTCCATCAGCATAGAACTTTTCCAGCCATTTCTTTTGCGTATTTTCATCCAACCGGGGAAAAGTGATTTCAAACAGCGGCAAGCTGTCAGCCTCATAGTACCGTTCTATGTCTGTGGAAACGGTGTCCGCATTTTCAGGCTGCTTGCCAGACACGGCGGGATTATTGGGGGTATCATCTTCCTGCCAGGTATTTTGCCACCAATCATCTTCCCAAGGCTTGCCCTGCCACTCGTCCTGCCACAGGTCTTTCCAGCCATCCGGGAAATTCGATGTGTCAAATGCATCCGAGGTATAAATCCCCATTGCGCCAGAGCCTTTCCGTGTTACCTGAATTACATTAGCTCCAGTGCCCTCTGTAAAAGTAGCCAGATTTCCACTTTCCTTGAAATTCTTCGGCCAGTATATTTCACCCCAACTGCCATTATCTGTAATCGTAGTAGTGGTATTCTTGAAATCGTCTTGGGAAATTAGCTGAAAATATCCGCTGTTGGCTGTAGCGTCCACCTTGCCAGCGAAACCCTCTGGCAAGGTCAAAAAGACGGATGCCATATTGAAGTTGCCTACAATATTGCCAGACCTGATAAGGTCGCAAGTCAAATGTCCGCTGTCAGCACTCAAATTCACATCGCCATAATCAACATCAGGAATATACAGTTTGATTGTTTCATCATTGGTGTTCGTTTTGGTCTTGCAAGAGACAGAAACCCTCCAGTCGTTACCCTGCTCGTTAATTTCGACTGTATAAACATCGCTATTGTATTCAGCCGAAATTTTATTATCCGTTGCCGCCAGCACATTTACAGCGGCGCTGCTGACATCCAGCAACAGCGAGGGCCTGCCGGTGGTGTCCAATGGTGTATTGGGGAGAGGGGCGGCTTGAGCGGTTCCCGCTGTATAAACCCCAACAAAGGATGCACCCACGGCCAAGAACAAAGTCAGCATAATAGTCAAAATCTTAACCGCCTTTGACGGCTCCTTAAACTTCATGATAGCGCCTAACCTCTCTTTCAATAGCTGTTTATTTTCGCTTAACGTGACGGCTCCGAGATTTTCTTTGTATCTCCCAACCGCCGCCATCGCGTCAAGCAGGGTTTTCCCATACTCCTGGGCGCTGCCGCTCCCCAGTTTAGTGAGGACGGCTTCATCACAGGAAAATTCACACGCCTTTGTAATTTCCCGGCTCATAAGATGAACCAACGGATTAAACCAATGTAGGCAGACGGTAATTTGAACCAGCCATTTATAGAACATATCCCGCCGTTTGTAGTGCGTCAACTCATGCAGGACGATATAGCGAAAATCCTTTTCGGGAATGTCTGCGCTGGGCAGTACAACACATGGATGGAAAAATCCAATCAGCAGCGGGGATGAAACCAGCGGATTGACACATAATTCAATGGGCTTTTTGATACCTAATTGCTCCGCGACAATAGAAAGTTCGTTTAACCGCTGAATGTCAGAAACCGGGGTTAATCCAGCCTTGATATATCGTACAAAGCCCTGATAGATTGTTATTTTTCGTATCAGAAAACCCAGCGCGGCCACCAGCCACACCAGCCAGATATGATTGATTAACAACACTCCAATATCTTGAAATTGGTGGGCAGTCGTTATATCATCAGCAGGACTATTCACAGGTTCATTGTGTTGCTCCGCCCCAACAGCGGGGGCAGGATTGTCTCCCGGAGCATTTTGCTGCGGCGGTAAAGGAACGGTCTGGGATATTGCCTGATCGACAGCCTGATATGCTTTTCCCATCAGGCTTACTTCCGGCCCGAACGGGAGCAACAGCCGTAAAAGAACAATCAGCCAAATGTAATATTGCCATTGTCGGCTGATTTTATCTTTCAAAAACCGTTTTCCCAAAAGCAGAGCCAAGATAAGCAAGCTGCCGGAAAAGGACATAGACAGAAAGATTTTCAAAGCTGCGTTCATTGTTGCCATCTTCCTTTCTCCAGTAGCCGTTTCAATTCCTCATATTCCTCGTCTGCCAGCAGATCGCCCATAATCAAGTTGGAAACCAACCCCTTTGCGCTTCCCTCATAAATCTTATCCAGAAAATGTTTCGTCTGCGTTGTCTGGTATTCTGTTTCCGAAACGAGCGTGGTATATTCGTTGCGGCGGCCAATTTTCTTAGCGCTCAAAAAGCCCTTATTCATCAGCCTCGACAAAAGTACAATCAGGGTATTCTTCTGACACGGCTTGCCCCTGGCCGCCAGCCCATCCATGATATAGGGGAACAGCGTCACCTCCTCCGGGTTCCCCCATACGATTTTCATAATTTCCAGTTCGGCATCGGATAATTGCTGCACCATACATTCACCCTCCCATGATGTATAACAAACCGTTGACAGCAAAAATATAACACAGTGTTGTCCTTTCTGTCAAGACCATTTTGCAAAAAAGCGCCGTGGCAAATGAGAATATCAAATTGGCAAAAATGACGGCGAGGAATTGCCCCGCCGCCACTTTGCTTTATGAGTATATGATTTCCGTGTTTACAATTTCCGTCGCACTTGCTCGGATGTTGTTCATCATACCGACCCAGGCCATTTGGTCGGTAGATTTCAGCGCCTCGGTGATACCCTGGGCCTGGGCCATCTGCTGGACGATTAGGTTCATCATTCCCTGTGCCTGCTGGTCAATGTCTGCAAGGTAGCCGTCCAACTTGCCGCTCAACAGCAAGGCGTTATACAGGGCTGGACGGTGTTCTTTGAGATACTGCTTGTGCCGCTGACCCCACACGCCGACCGACTGTTTTTCTTCAGCGGGTACAGCCAGACAGGGGAAATAGTAGTCGCCAACGAGTTCATACCATAGGCTGTTATTCTCGTTAAAAATGTACTTGTCCATAGTGAAATCCTCCGCTATAATATATTCGCACATACGTCACAGTTCTCCGATTGCCACACACTGTTATATCCTGTTGCGAGGTTTTCTTGCCCTTGCTTTTGCCCTTATGAATAGTCAGGGTAAGGGTAAACTTGTGTGGAAGCGAATAAAGGGATAAGGCGAACACACTGTGAAAAATCCTTTGTTTTCAAGGCTTTTGGAGGATTTTATTGAAAACCCACGGTGAGCAATAGACGCTCATAAAATCGTGGTATTCAAATTCCAGTTTGTAGGGGAAAATGAATAAACTATCACAGAGCCCGACGCATAGACGCAGAGCCGATGAACAAGTGAGAGTTATCATTCGTTGGCTCTATTTTATTTCATAAGGTTTTAAGGCATTCGTCCACCATATAAAAAACGGTGTTATGGTGGGCGGTATTGCTATGCCCGAAAGGACTTAACAGACACTCTCTAGACCTGTTTTAGAGTTTGGAGGTTTTTTTATATTCCTTTTTCGGGCAGTTATCCATCTGCTCACGCAATGCAGAGTTTATCCATACATAGCATAACATAGCACATTGGGGATTGGTAGGAAGCCAGTTAAAAAATCCCTGTCCATGCAACGCTACTTCTCACCATGAAACCAGAAGTAGAATCTCCACTTAGCAGAATTAGTATCACTCATAATCCTAAAGGTCACAGAACCTTTGCGGTTTTTCTTTTGTGGTTTTTTGCTGAAATACGCCGAAAGGCTCCCTTCTGCCGTGGGATGCCGTTCCCCACCTTTCAATCTGGATTTTAGCGATTTTTAAAATTCAGATGGAAGGAAATAAGGATGGCATATGAGGAACGCATCGCCAGCTACGAAAGCGACGCCGCCCTTGCCGAACAGCACAAGCCACAGGGCGAGGAAAAGTTATGCCCCATGACCTTAAAGGGCGTGACCTATACCGAGAAAGCAGACGCAGGCGAGATGCTTCTTGCGGTCTGCAAGGAAAACCCGCTGTCAAATTCCGTGGAAATCGGCAGCTACCGAGGTTTTAAGATGGAGGCTTATTGCGACAGCTTCAACACCCACTACTGCCTTAATCTCTGCGGAAAGGCAAAGCACAAGGTGGATTTAGGCTCTGACGCTCTGGGAAATCTGACCCGTATTGAAAACGAGTTTGGAAAAATCCCTGCCAGACTGAAAGCTGCCAAGACCCGAAAGGCGGAAACTTTGGAGTAGCTTGCCAACGCAAAGACCGAGGTATTAAAGCCCTTTGCCTTTGAAGATGAGCTGAAAGAAGAGAACGACAGGCTGAACGTCCTCAATATTGAGCTGAATTTGGACGAGAAAGACACCTCTGTTATGGATACCGAGCCAGAACAGACCGAGGAACAGCCTGAAAGGAAACCACAGGACAGGGAGCATTAAATCCCAAGAGGATGAGGAATACAAAGCCCTTCAAGCCAAGATTGAGGGCATCCTATGAGAAGTATCCCAAGGGTTTAGCCGGATTTGACAGCAAGACAGAACGCGAGCTGGCCGAGAAAGAATGTGCGGATTTCATCGAAATGATGGAGCTGAAGAACCAGCTCACGGACATGGAGATGCAGGCGATGTACTTCCGTGGCTGCTATGACAGCGTGGGGTATCTGAAAAAAGCAGGGATTTTATGACGGACTGACCGAGAAAAAGGACGGCGTTGGCGTGAAGCTGATGCCGTCTTTTACATAACTGCATGGAAATAGAATTTCTATGTGGCAGAGATGCAATACCTTGAGTAACTTGAAAAATTCATAATTTAGAGGTATAATGAAATCTGCAAATCGGCATTTATAAGGAGTAATACAATGAAGAAATGGTGGAAAGTTCTATTTAAGATACTTAAATGGATATTTATCATACTTGTTTGCATCATTGCACTTTTCCTGATTGTTCGATGTATCGGGCAGAGGATTTATAGCAGTACACCTGAAGGTGGTATAAATGAAGAAATGTATGTAGATATAAATGGCACAAAACAGTGGATAAGTATTTACGGACAGGATAAGGACAATCCCGTTTTATTATATCTGCATGGCGGACCGGGTTCGTCAACAAGTCTTTATGACTATGCATTCACGAGAAAATGGTCTGATGTGTATACTGTTGTTACATGGGACCAGAGAAATTGCGGAAAAAGCTATTCTTCTGAGCAAAACGATACCGCACTGACTTACGAACTGATGATGAGCGATGGCATAGAAATGACAAAATATCTATTAGGCTATCTTGGTAAGGATAAGATAACCTTGCTTGGTCATTCTTGGGGAACATATTTCGGATGCAACCTTGTTCTTGAATATCCAGAATATTATGAATGCTATATCGGGACAGGACAGCTTGTGGACTTTTATCAGAATGAAATTGCCTTTAAGGAGGAAGCGCTTAAATGGATAGGGAACGATGAAGAAAGCAAACAGCTTATTGAAAAATTAACCACTGGCAATTTTACAAATGAATATTTTACTGTGAAAAATGCCCTGATGGAAAGATATGGGTACAATATGATGGTTGACGGAACAGATTATAATGTAATCGCAGCAGTTGCGTTTAATCCGTATTACTCACTTGGAGATATTTACAATAACTTCTCTTCAGATTACAGCGTGTATTTGGAGTTTTTAGGCTCAAAGGAATTTGAAAAATTTTCATTACTTAGCAAAACTGACTATAAAGTGCCATTTTATAATATAAACGGAGATAGGGATTATCAGA
Source organism: Oscillospiraceae bacterium (assembly GCA_910574935.1). Taxonomy (GTDB): domain Bacteria; phylum Bacillota; class Clostridia; order Oscillospirales; family Acutalibacteraceae; genus Acutalibacter; species Acutalibacter intestini. Next base: position 710,408 of record CAJTCU010000001.1, on the reverse strand, counting down.
CGAACTTTAACCTTGCACAGAAATATTTTGACGAAATAGACGCTCCGTACAAGCAGATGTTTATTATGAAAAACACTACACATGGATTGCTTGAATCAAAATCGGAAGAGTTTTCAAATATATTACATAAAATTGTACAAGCGGAATATTAAACCAAACACTTGATTTGCATTGTCAAACCGGAATTTGTTGATGAGGAATTACAAAAATTCAATGTTACTTTTACATAGTCGAGAGGTTTTCTTAACAGAAAGCCCCTCGGCTAAATCTATTTCTGGAGGCGATTTTATTTGAATGGCAAGTAACCGCTATGTGCAGTTTGACCCCGCCGTGATTAAGCAGGCACGGCAAATCGACCTGCGCTCCTACCTGCAACGGTACGGGCCTGGAAACCTAAAAGGATCCAAATGTAAAATTGGCACGATCTGTAAAAAATACGGAACAATGGAAAAAGGGAATTCTCAATGCAGCACAACAGTTATTTATTTCAATAGGATATGAGGAAACTTCCATTTCCGATATTATGAACATGGTAGGTGGGGAAAAAGGAATGTTTGATCGTTGTTTTTAAAGTAAAGAAGAAGTTATGCACACATTGGGAAACCAGCTTTTTTTGAAAACAATCCTTTTGAAGCAATCAAAGAGCTGGTTCATTGCCGCCGTGCTGCCGCTGGACGGGAAGCTGGAAGCCGCCCTTTTGCACCGGGCAGAACTGAAACGCTGTACCGAGTGCGGCGGTCAGTTTCTCCCAAAGTCCAACCGGGGGAAATACTGCCCCGATTGTGCCGGACGCATGAAAAGAACCAGAGCCGCACAGCGCAAGCGGAAACAGAGAGGGAAATGTCATGCTTTAGAAAATACAGAACCCCCGTAAATCAAGGCTTCCCGGCTACTGCTCAACGGGGATGCGGTATATTTATCCTTTACCCCCGGAAAAGCCGTTTTAAATGCGTAACAGAAGCCACAGACAGGAGGTGAAAACCATAGCTGAATACATCACAATTGAAACAATCATGCCGCCGTTTTTCCGCTATCCCCGTTTCCTGCTGAAAATGGACTTGTCACAGACCGCAAAGCTGCTTTATTCGCCGCTCCTTGGCCGTTCCGAACTCTCACAGAAGAACGGCTGGCAGGACAATGAGGGCAAGACATATATTGTCTACCCTGTTTCGAAGATAGCGGAAATGCTGGATAAAGGCAGCACCGCCATAAAAGCCGCACTGAACGAGCTGGACGCTGGCCGGGCTTCTGGTGAGGGAACGCCGGGGCTTCTACGCACCGAACCGCCTTTATGTGAAAATACCGCAAATGCCAGTGGTTCAGTTTTCCGATGTTCCCCCCGTTGGCACTTTCATGTACCTTGATACCAGTGGAATCTATGCTCAGGTTTTCCATATCTGCATCCGCAGACAGCGCATGAAATACCCTCTCCAGACTGCTGTTGCCACGCCACTTAGCAAAGCGGGCATATACCGATTGCCAGGGTCCGTAAGCCTCCGGCAATTCCCGCCATTGTGCACCGCTTCGGACAAATCCACAGCATTCCATTCAGCATCGTTCGGTTATCTTTTCGAGGACGTCCTCGCTTCCCTGCTTGCTGCTGGTGGCAGCAGCCGGTTTGATTTGTTCTCATTTTCCTTTGTCTATTCGTATCGTTTCATCCTTCTATTATCAAACTTTTTCTCGCTTTGGGCAACTTCTATTTTTCAAACAAGGGCTAGAGTCTGTTTTAAAATCGGAGAAATGCTGGCGCCTTTCTAGGATTTTTGACGCCGAAGCCACCATTTCTGGACAAAACTGACCGTGTTTCGGAGTTTTCAAACAGACTCTAAGCTTTGCGAAGGTATATAGATGAAAAATGTCAAAAAAATTCATAATGGGGAACACCAAAAGAATGAAACTGACGAAGCAGAAAACTTTGATTTCTTTATAAATGCTATGGTGCAGGCGGCTGAAAAATACGGAAGATTTGTTTTGCAGGAACTGGACTGGGTTGCGTAGGCTTACGCAACCTTACATATCGCATTTTTCCAAATTATAGGAGCTGTCAGAATGAACAGAGAAGGGAGGAAATGTGTTCTGTATCCAAGAGTAAGTACCGAGATACCGGTTGACGGATATAGCCTTGAGGGTCAGAAGAATAGCTTGAAACGGTTTGCAGACCGTGAGGAAATGGAAGTTGTCAGTATCTATGAAGAGCAGGAAAATTGGGGAAGTCCATCGAGGGCGACCCGTATTTAAGAAAATGCTGTCCGACATAAAAAACGGGTTGAAAATAGAGTGTATCCTGGTCTATAAACTTTCACGTTTTGGGAGAAATGTGGCGGATATTCTAAATTCATTGAAGTTTGTTCCGTCTTATGGGATGAACCTTATCTGCATTGAGGAGGGGATTGATTCATCCCAGACAAGCGGAAAACTGCTCATATTTGTCCTGTCAGCGGTTGCAGAGGTTGCGCGGGAAAATATCACTGAGCAGACCATGAACGGACGCAGGGAAAAAGCAAGGCAGGGCGGTTGGAATGGCGGCTTTTGCGGGAAAGGGGTAATCCTGTTGAACCCCTCTGCCTCCTAACCCATACCCCCGTAACGCAATCCCAATAATTACCCCTTGCCTACAAAATATATCTGCTCACTGCCTCGGCCAGCCCCCACTGGTCATGGGCGGCGGTGACATGCGCTGCGGCCGCCAGGGCCGCTGGCGCAGCGTCTGCCACTGCCACCGAGCACCCCGCCGCTTGCAGCATGGTCAGGTCATTGCCGTTATCCCCTATGGCCATCAGCTCTTCCCGTTTCAGCCCCAGGGCCTCGGCCAGTGCCTTTAGGGCCGCGCCCTTATGGGCTGTCTCGCTGTTAATCTCCATATTGTCCGCAATGCTGGAGGTGATCCGCAGCCCGCCCAGAGCCCTTAGCCGCCGCCACAGCTCTTCCCGGATCTCTGGGGGCAGATAGGGCAGGTTCAGCTTTTCCGGGCACATTCCAGTTTCCCGCAACATATGCCCCAGGTCCTCTACCAGATGATAGTCCTTGTCCTCCACCAGCCAGTGCTTCTTTTTGGGCAGCATCTCAGCCAGGGCCCGCCGCCGCAGGTTCCGGCTGGTAACAGGGCTGCCGTGGGTATAGTACTCAATATAGAGGTCGTAGTCCTCCAGGATCTCCTGGATCTCCTGGGCCTGAGGGTTGGGAATAAGGTTTTCCGCCAAAGGGCGGTCCTCTTGCAGGTCGTAGACCATGCCGCCGTTGGAGGTGATTACGTACCGCACAGGCAGCGCCCGAACACTTTTGGGCAAAAAGTTCAGCATCCGCCCCGTGGCGGGCACCAGTTCTACGCCCCTTTCTGCCGCGGCCAATAGGGCTAAACGGTTGGGCTCTGGAAGCTCCCAATGGTTCACAATGGTGGTGCCGTCCAAGTCAAAGGCCAACAGCTTGATCATGTCTGCTCCTCCACCCGGCGCAGTACGCCGTTTTCTGCCACATAGCGCCGGTTTTGGTTGATCTGCACCTTGCGCAGCACCTCATCCTCCAGGTCCACGCCTAAAATTTCCGCCAGCCCCAGCAGGTAGATGGCCACATCGGCCAGCTCCTCTCCCAGATCCGGAAGCTTCTTGCGATAGGCGGCGTAGGCCTCGCCCACCTCGCCATACAGGTGGCAGAACTCCATGTTCACATCGGTGATGTTGAAGCCGCGGTCCACCTTATTTTTATACACATCTTTTTGCAGCTGTTTCCAATCCGTCATGGCCGCAGCACCTTTACCAAAAAGCGATGGACGCTTTTCTCTCCTGGGGCCAGGGCGGCCATGCCCTTCTTCTTCTCAAACACGTCCCCCTCACTTTGCAGGGTGGCACAGCCGGTCCAGGGTTCCAGGCAGACGTAGGGCCCGTCGTTCACAGCGGACCACACCCCTAGCAGGGGGAAGCCGCTAAAGTCCATCTCAATGCCCTTGCCGGTGGCCTTGTTCACAATACGGATGATATGAGAGTTCAGCCCCTCAAACACCAGGGCGTCCTGGTAAAAGAGACTGTGCCGCAGGGGGACCTCGGTCTGGTTCTCCATCGTAAAGGCATGGCGGTCCCAGTCGATGAGGCCGGTGGTAAGGTCAATGACCGGGCACCGCTGGGTCTCGGCCTGAGAGAACTGAAGGGTGTAGTCCTCAAAAGCGGCCTCCTCTCCCACCGGCAGGTTAAAGCCCGGATGCCCCCCCACCGAGAAGGGCAGAGGTACGCCGCCCGTGTTCTCCACCGTAAAGGTTGTGGTCAGCCCGCCGTTTTCCAGGGTATAGGTCACTGTAAAGGCGAAATCAAAGGGATAGGCCTCTTTGGTCTCGTCAGAGGCCCGAAGGGTCAGGGCAACGCTATTTCCAGCAGGCTCCTCTTCCGCAGTAAATTCAGAAGTGCGGGCAAAGCCGTGGCGGCCCATATGGTACCATTTGCCGCCGATTTGGGTTTTACCCTCCCGCAGAGCCCCCACAATAGGAAACAGCACAGGCGCGTGGCCGCCCCAGTAGGCCTTGTCCCCCACCCAGATATACTCGAAGCCGTCAGGCCCGGTAAGGGAGACCAGCTGGGCCCCCAGAGAATCAATTTTCGCGGTAAAGCTTCCATCCGTAATGGTATAAAGCATGTTAAGACGCCCCTTTCGGTATTTTTCTCATTATAGCAAAGATAGGGGCCGGGTGCAAGCGGTTTTACCGCCAAGTCTCAAGAGAAAGCACACAAAGGGAGAACCCGGTCAGGGGGGCGCTGGCCGCCAGTGGCCGCCGTTCAGCGCAGATTCAGCCGGGGGCAATCGGGCGGCGTCCCCAGCCAGCGCTTTTCGCGGGTGGAACACCGCCGAAACAGTGGACCAACAGCGGCTTCCCGCCAAATAGTACCGCACCCCCACTGACAAAAGCTAGCGCAATTCGCGACAAACGGTCCGGCATATGTGCCGCCCCTGCAAGCCGCCTGCCAAAACTCCCCAAATAATTTCAGTACAGCTATTGACATCATCTTGTTTTGATATTATAATAATATCAAACGCCGGAGCCAGCTCTACGGTGGCTCCGAAATACATAGACTGCCCCCTGGGCGGAGAAAGGGTCTCTCAATTATGGAAAACAACGAAATGACTGTCAACCGTTACACCGAAAAGCCCGCAAAGGCTGCCAGCGGCTTTGCCATGCTGCTTATGATCCTGCTGGTCTTTGCCCTGGGCGTTCTGGCCCTGGTAATGGGTATTGTCACCCTGGTGCAGTACACTGTGGAAATGGGCAACGAGGACGCTGTAAGCGCTCTGGGAATGCTGGAGCTGTTCGGCGGTGTGCTCATCATCGTGGCCGCAGGGTTTTTGTGCGCGGGCTTTCACGTGCTGAACCCCAACGAGGCCCTGGTGCTCACCCTGTTTGGCAAGTACTACGGCACCCTGAAAAAGGATGGATTCTACTGGACCAACATCTTCTGCTCGGGCATCAACCCCGGATCGGAACGAAGCAGCTTTTCTATGGGTGCCAACGGCAGTATGAACTATGTGGGCGGCGGCAACAAGAAAATCAGCCTGAAAACCATGACCCTTAATAATGAAAAACAGACCGTCAACGACGAGCGGGGCAACCCCATTATTATTGGGACCATTGTGATTTGGCGTATTGTGGACACCACAAAAGCTGTGTTCAACGTGCAGAACTACCGGACCTTCCTCTCTACCCAATGCGACTCCGCCACCCGGAACATTACCCGCATGTACCCCTATGACCTGATGGACGAGGGCGACGTAAACGAAAAAACCCTGCGGGGCAGCAGCCAGGAGATTGCGGAAATGATGCGCCAGGACCTGCAAAAGCGGGTGTCCATTGCCGGGCTGGAGATTTTGGAAGTGCGCATTACCCACCTAAGCTATGCCCCAGAGATCGCCGCCGCTATGCTGCAAAGGCAGCAGGCCGAGGCTGTGGTGGCCGCCCGGAAGAAGATTGTGGAGGGCGCCGTGGGCATGGTGGAAATGGCCCTGGACCAGCTGAACGCGGACCAGGTGGTAGAACTGGACGACGAGCGGAAAGCTGCTATGGTCAGCAACCTGCTGGTGGTGCTTTGCGGCAGTAAGGACGCCCAGCCGGTGGTGAACAGCGGCTCTATTTATTAGCAATATGGACGAGAAAAACGAGAAGGGTAAAAAGCAGATTCTGCTGCGAATATCCCCCAGCCTGTGGAAAGAGCTGGCGGCCTGGGCCGAGGATGACTTCCGGTCCATTAACGGGCAGATCGAATATCTGCTGACAGAGAGCGTCCGCAGACGCCACGGGGCCAGAAGGAGCTTCCGAAAAAAGCCTTCGGAGGATACAAAAGAGGACTGAAAAAAACGCCCTGTGTTCTCTCATTTTATTCCGGAGGCCTTTTATGAATTTACACACCCGCAAATTTCTCTCTAAGCGCGACCTTCCCTTTTTCGCCGGGGCTGCGGTGCTTCTGCTGCTGGCCCTGCTTCCCCCGGTTCTGGCGGCTCCCGGCCAAACCGCCGCGCTGCTGGTGGATGGCAAGCCCATAGCCGCCCGGCAGCTCTCCCAACTCTCGGGCCCGGAAACGCTGACCGTTACCGGGCAGGAGGGCATTGAAGTAACTGTGGAGTTTTCCCCCCAGGGCGCCCGCGTGTTGGCCTCTGGCTGCCCTGACCAGACCTGCGTGCGCACCGGCCGGATCACCCATGCCGGAGAAACCGCCGTCTGCCTGCCGGGGCGGGTGGTGCTGCGGCTGGAGGGCAGCTCTGGAATGGACGCGGAGACCTATTGACAAAAAGCTTTGTAAAAGGAGGCCCGGGAATGAGGCAAAAAGCGGAAACCGTGGCCCTTTGTGGACTGCTGGCCGCCCTGGCGCTGGTTTTTTCCATGCTGGAGGGTATGCTGCCCCCTGTGCCCGGAATGCCCCCTGGGGCCAAGCTTGGGCTCTCCAATATTGTAACCATGTACGCCGCCGGAAGCCTTGGCCTGCCCAGCGCCCTGTTTCTGGCCCTGGTAAAAGGCGGCTTCGCCCTGGCCACCCGGGGGGGGCTGGCCGGAGTGATGAGCCTTTCCGGCGGGGTAGTCAGCACGGTCTGCGCCTGGGCTCTGCTGCGCAAAACCCGGGTCGGGCTGGCGGTGGTGGGAGTATGCGGCGCCCTGGCCCACAACGGGGCCCAGCTGGCAGCAGCCTGGATCATTGCCCAGGCAGGTGTAATGGCCTATCTGCCCCTTATGATCCTCTTTGGGGTGGCCACAGGGTTTTTAACCGGCGCGGTGCTAAAAGCCACCCTGCCGCCCCTAGAGAAGCTTAGCGCCTTTTTAAAGGGCAGGGGGAGCGGGAAGCTTTAGCGGCCACATAGAAGATTAGGCCAACCAGAAAGCGCGGCCCGAGTGTGGGGTTAACCCCCCGCAATCTTGCCGCAGGACGCGGCCTGTGCGCCTGTAGGGGGAATGTTTTTGGTGGAAAGCGTTCAGACCTGACCGAGGCGGCGGCCGGGCCCCTCTATTACTCAAAAAGCGTGCTCGCAAGCGGTATAAAAAAGGAGCTGCCCCGTGGGGCGGCTCCTTTCTATCTCTGTCTTAAGGCAATCCCGCACAATTCTAAGTACCGTATTGCGCAGTCAGTTTTTTCTTCAGAGGGTACAGATTGAGCGCCGTCCATCTCACCATTGACCAGCGAAAGCTGTGCGCTATCACGGAAAATCTGCAAGCAAGACGGTGCTTAAGGCTCCAGCCGCGAATGGTGCGGGGTTGCCTTAATTGTGCAGGTCGTTCTTGATCTGGGTGGTAGAGATCTCCGGGGTGCGGGGCAGGTAGACCACCTGGCAGTAATCCTTCAAAAAGTCGAACTTCCCGGCCCAGTCGTCCCCCATCACAAAAGTATCCACCTTATACAGCTGCACATCCCTAACCTTTTGTTCCCAGCACTCCTCGGGGATCACCAGGTCCACATAGCGGATGGATTCCAGCAGCTGCTGGCGCTTTTGGTAGGAGAAGTAGCATTTTTTCTGCTTGCTGTTCCAGTTGAACTCGTCGGTGGAAAGGGCCACAATAAGATAGTCCCCTAGCTCCCGGGCGCGTTTCAGCAGGTTAATGTGGCCATAGTGGATTAGGTCAAAGGTCCCGTAGGTAATGACACGTTTCATGAAGAAGGTTCCTTTCAAAGATAAGATAGGCGCTCCCAGAGAGCAGCGCGAAGCAAACCGCAGAATGCGGAGGGGGACGGGGGGAAACTGGTTTCCCCCAGCAGAGCGCGAGACAGCGTCTCGCGGCCTTGACCTTAAAAGCGGCGCGCATCAAGAACCGGCGGGACCACAAAAGCGCGGCCCGGCCCCCAAGTTAAAAAGGGAGGGCCCGGCTCGCGCCGCGCTAAAAAGCAGCGCTTTTCGGCAAAGCCGAAACAGCGGAAATTCAGAAGCCGCCCGGGCCAGAGGAGCCCTGTCACCCCAAAACGGCTTTTTTGCCAATAAGGGCGTTCCCCTGGGGAATGCTCTTGGGATGGGGGGGGGGTGGGAGCTTCTGGGGAATGTTCTGCTAGTGGGCCGCTGTTTCGGCGCTGCTTGGCAGCGGCGAAAGGCGCTGTCTATTGGCGGCGCGAGAGGGGTGACCCCTTTTTCTGTTTATGCGCCGGGGGCTTGGGGGGACCCACGCTTTCTTGTCCTCGCGCCGCAAGGGCAAGGGACCAAGGCCGCCTCCGGCGGGGAGGGGCGCTGCCCCCTCCACCCCCGCAAGGGGACTGGTCCCCTTGTCCCCACGGCGCTTCGCGCCTTTTTCGATTTCAGGCCCTGGCTTTCCCTTTCTTTTTATCCCTTCGCTTCGTACCAGGTGCGGCCCGCGCCCGCCTCTGCCTGCATGGGGACCGAGAGGTTCACCGCCTGCTCCATCTCCTCCTCCAACAGCTTCTTCACCCGCTCCTGCTCCTCCTCAGGGCACTCTACAATCAGCTCGTCATGCACCTGCAAAATCATCCGGGCCCGCAGGCCCTCCTGCTCCAGCCGCCTGCTCACCCGGATCATGGCGATCTTGATAATATCCGCCGCCGCCCCCTGAATGGGCATGTTCCTGGCCACCCGCTCTCCAAAAGACCGGGTGACAAAGCTGCTGCTTTTCAGCTCCGGCAGGTACCGCCGCCGGCCGAAAAAGGTCTCTACATAGCCCCGCTCCTTGGCCTCTTGGGCCACATTCTTCATATACTGGTCCACCCCGGCGTAGTTGCGCAGGTACTCTTTAATATAGGCGTCCGCCTCCTTGCGGCTGACTCCAATGTCCTTGGACAGGGAAAACGCCCCTATGCCATACACAATGCCAAAGTTCACCGCTTTGGCCCGGCTGCGCAGCTCGCTAGTAACCAGCTCCTGGGGCATACCGAACACCCTGGCCGCTGTGGAGGCGTGGATATCGTGCCCCTGCAAAAAGTCCTCCCGCATAGCCTCGTCTCCTGCCACATGGGCCAGCACCCGCAGCTCAATCTGGCTGTAGTCCGCGTCCACCAGAACCCAGCCCGGCTGCCCGGCGGCAAAGAATTTTCGCAGCTCCCGGCCCATGGGGGTGCGCACAGGGATATTTTGCAGGTTGGGCTCTGTGCTGGAGATACGCCCCGTGCGGGTCTCGGTTTGGTTAAAGCTGGAATGGATGCGCCCGTCAGGGCCCACCACCTTTAAGAGGCCGTCGCAGTAGGTAGACTTCAGCTTGGCCACCGCCCGGTACTTCAGCACGTCGTCCACCACAGGGTGCATATACCGCAGCTCTTCCAGCACGTCGGCGTTGGTGGACCAGCCGCTTTTGGTCTTTTTGCCGTGGGGCAGACCCAGCTTGTCGAACAAGGCCTCGCCCAGCTGCTTAGGGGAGTTGATGTTAAAGGCATACCCCACCTGCTGGATAATGGCGTCGTGCAGGCGCTGGACCTCCCCCTCCATCTGCCTGCCATAGTCCTCTATGCTCTGCCTGTCCACATAAAAGCCCACGTGCTCCATCTGGGCCAGCACATAGCTTAAGGGGATCTCAATATTTTCCAGCAGCTCCCGCTGGTTGTTTTTGTCAATCTCCTTGGAGAGGGCCCCGCACAGCCCGGGCATGGCCCCAGCACAGCCCAGGGACAGGTCCTCAAAGTCCGGCAGGGCCACCCGGTACTCTGCCGCCAGCCGGGGCACGTCATAGCCTGTGGCCGAGGGGTTCAGCAGGTACGCCGCCAGGGCGGTGTCCATCCCCACGTTTTCTACCTTGCGGCCCAGCGAGAGGGCCAGCCGGTGCAGGGGCTTTATATCGTGGGTATACTTTTTAATCAGCGGGTCCGGCAGAAACGCCTGTAAAAAGGCCGTGTCCGGTTCCACCCGCCACAGCTGGTTTTTGTGGGCGAACACCAGACTCTCCAGCCCGCCGCCCTTGTCCCATTGGCAGTAGAAATAGGCCTCCCCTGCGTCCTCCAGCCTGGGCAGCAGGGGGGCGCCGTCGGGCAATTTATTCACCCAGGGCCGGCCTGTGGCAGGAGCCGCAGCCTCCTCTGGGGCAACGGGGGCCGAGAGCCCGAACTTGTCCAAAAGCGAGAACAGCTCCAGCCGCACCATGGTTCCGGCCGCTTTCTGGGGGTCCCCCGGGCCCTTTACATAGTGGGCAATGTCCGTGTCAATGGGCGCGTTCTGGCGGATGGTGCCCAGGTCATAGCTCAAAAAGGCGTTGTCCCGGCTGGCCTCCAGCTTTTTTCGGGCGCTGGGCTTTATGGCCGGGTCCTCCAAGTTGGCGTAGATATTCTCTAACGAGCCGAAATGTTGTACCAGCTCTCCGGCCCCTTTGGGGCCGATGCCTGCCACCCCGGGGATGCAGTCTGAGCTGTCCCCCTGTATGGCCTTTAGGTCAATCATCTGCCGGGGGGTAACGCCGTACTCCTCCATAATCTTTGCCTCGTCATACACCGTGGCCTGGGGCTGGCCGAACTTGGTGGTAGCCAGGCGCACCGTGGTGCTGGGCGAAACCAGCTGTAAGCTGTCCCGGTCCCCGGTGGCAATCACGCAGCGGTTTCCCGTCTGCCCGCAGGCAGCGGCAAAGGTGCCCAGGATGTCGTCTGCCTCCCAGCCCTCGCAGGTGACGATTTTGTATCCCATATCTCCCAAAAGCTCCTGGAGCACTGGCAGCTGCTGGGCCAGCTCCTCTGGCATTCCCTTGCGATTAGACTTGTACCCAGCATACTGCTTATGCCGGAAGGTAGGGGCCCGCATGTCAAAGGCAATGGCCACCGCGTCCGGGCTGGTCTCCTCCGCCAGCTTTTTAAACATGGTGAGAAATCCATAGATGCCGTTGGTAAAGTCCCCGGCCTTGGTAGAGAGTAGCTTAATGCCATAAAAGGCCCGGTTTAGTATGCTGTTGCCATCAAGAACCAACAGCTTCATTGATATTCCTCCTTTTGCGGGGCATCTTGGCCTGTCTCCGCCGCTTTCCGCTTGGCAATTCTTGGCACTGTGCGGGTGCTGTTCACCCGTTTGCCGTTTGGCTGTAGCTGGCCGGCCTGTTCCAGCTTGGTCATTTTACGCATTCCCTGAATAATCAGGTCCAGGTCCTCCAGCTTGTGCAGGCCCACGGTCTGCCTTTTGTACCGGGAAGCCCACCGCAGCCCAGAAAGGTACCACCCCGCGTGCTTTCTCATTTCCAGCATGGCCCGGGCCTCCCCTTTATATTCACACATCCGCTGGGCGTGCAGCCGCATCACCCGCAGCTTTTCCTCCATATCCGGGGGGGGCAGGTGCTGGCGCCGGGGGCTAAAGTACAGGTTTAGGGCCCTAAAAATCCAGGGGTTGCCCAGGGCGCCCCGGCCCACCATCACCATGTCGCAGCCCGTCTCTTTTAAAAGAGCCTCCGCCGCGTCCGGCCCGCCCACGTCTCCGTTGGCAATCACAGGGATGTCCACCGCCTCCTTCACCAGGCGCATAATGCCGGGGTCTGCCTTGCCAGAGTAAAACTGGTCCCGGCTGCGCCCGTGGATGCACACCCCGTCGGCCCCGGCCTCCTGGCATATCTTGGCCACCTCTGGGGCGTTGGCGTTGCCCCAGCTCCACCCAGCCCGCATTTTTACAGTAACCGGCAGGTTTACGGCCTTTTTCACAGCAGAGACAATCTTTCCGCACAGGGCGGGGTCCCGCATCAGGGCGCAGCCCGCGCCAGATGACACAATTTTTGGGGCGGGACAGCCCATGTTAATGTCAATTCCCGCTGGGCCCAGGGCGGCCATTTTTTCAGCGGCCCGGGCCATACAGTCCGGCTCGCTGCCAAAGATCTGGATAAACACCGGCCCCTGGTCGTGGGAGATGTCCGCCAGCTCCATGGTTTTCCTGTCGTTGTAGTCCATAGCCCGAGAGCTGACCATTTCTGTAACCGTATAGGCCGCGCCAAACTCCCGGCAGAGCTGCCGGAAGGCGGCGTCGCTGGCCCCGGCCATAGGCGCCAGCGCCCCCAGGCCGTTTATTTCTACATTGCCGATTTTCATGGCTGCTCCTTTCTCTGGTAAATGCGGGGAAACAGATATTCTCCTTCCTGTTTTCCCCGCGTCCCGCTTTTTTCGGCTTTAGGCTGTCTCCAGCTTTTGGATGTTCCGCAGGCTCTGCTTCAGACAGTCAAAGGGGCTGCCCTGGCACACATCCTGTTCTACCAGAATATGCTCTGTTCCGCAGTGGGCCAGGGTTTTCAGCACCTTGCCAAAGTCAATGTTCCCCTCACCCACAGGGGCCATCACTGGCTCCCAGCCGTTTACGGCCATGTCCTTCAGGTGTACGCAGGGAATGCGCCCGGAAAGCTTCTCTAGCCAGGCGTACAAGTCCGCGCCGCCCATCTGCACCCAATAAGTATCCAGGGTAAAGCCCAGCTCGTCGGGGGCAAAGCTCTCCAGCAGAACGTCCATTACCAGCTTGCCGCCAAAGCGCTGGAACTCCACATTATGGTTGTGGTACATCAGCAGCTTCCCGGCTGCCGCAATCTTCTTTGCCGGCTCTTGATAGTCGTCGGCAAAATGCCAGAGCCATTCTGGAGAAAGATACTTTTTGGGCATCATGCCAATGCCAATGTACCGGCAGCCAAAGACCTCATGCTCTTCAATCACCGCCTGGGTGTCGTTTAAAATGCGGCCAGGGTCTGTGTGGGTCAGCACAATCTCCAGCCCGTGCTTGTCGCAGAGCTGCCGCACCCGCTGGGGGGCAATGGGCCCAATGGCGGAGAGCTGCACCGTCTGGTATCCCATTTCGGACACACGGCCCAGGGAATAGTCCAGGTCCTTTTCGTTTTGGGTGTACTCCCGAAGGGTGTAAAGTTGCGCGCCTAATTTCATAAGAAATCCCTCCAAAAGGTGAATGAATTTTACATTAAAATGATTTTACCACATTTTGGCCAGGCTTGCAAGGCTTTGTACAGAAAGGGGGGCGGCCAAAGCCGGCCCTTGCGCTCTCCTGGCAAAAAAACTTGTACCCATAGGGCCCGCGCCATGTCTTACGCACAGTCTCCTACCGGTACAAGTTCAAAGGTCATTTTTCCGCCTGGGCCTCTGCCAGTTCCTTTTTATACAGGTACTTCTCCACTTCTTTTACCATGTTCTCCGGAATCTCCCGCTTTACCGGGAAAGCCACGGCGTTCACCATGTCCTGGCCAAAGGCCAGAACCGACCGGGCTGTTTTTTCCAGCGCCCCGGCGGAAAGAAAATCCAGGGTGTCAAACCGGTCGTGAATATAGGCGGCCCCCTTTGCGCCGCCCCGGCAGAAGTTCACCGCGGGCACGCCGCTGTCCGCAAAGGGAATGGAATCGCTGGAGTAGATTTGCTGCTTCACCAGGGTGGAGATGCCCCGCACCTGGGCGCTGTACTCCAGGTAGCTCACCAGCTCCTGGCAGGCCGTCACCCCAATGGTGTCCCTGCCCAGCACCGGCCCGCCCACGTCCACGTTAATCATCAGCAGGTGGTCCTTCAGCTCGTCCTTGTGGGCCTTTACATAGGCCCAGCTGCCCTCCAGGCCAATCTCCTCGCTGCCGTACCACATAAACTTTACCGTACGGCGGGGCGGGTGCTCCTTAAACCAGCGGAGTATCTCCATGTTGATCACAGACCCCGCGCCGTTGTCGTACACGCCCTTAGAAAAATCCACCGAGTCATAGTGGGCCCCAAAGGAGATGATCTCCTCTGGCTTGTCCGTGCCGGGAATGCTGGCCACCACATTGTGAGAAACCCGCTCTACCACATCGTTTTTCAGCACAATACGGGCCCTGGCAGCCCCCCGCCGCACCATGTCAAAAGCATCCGCCACCCGGGTGTGCACCATGGGCACATTGCCAAAAGCCCGCAGGGTGCGGCGCAGCTTGCGGGTGGAAAGGTCTGTTTCCTCCCGCTTGTCCCGCAGGTCCCCCTCCAGGGTGACAATTCCAGCCACCCCGGCTTTCATCAGGTCCCGGAACAGGGGCACCCGCAAAAAATCCTGGACCAGTACAATCTTCCCCTCCGCCCCGGCCAGGTCCACCGGGGTCTCCACATTGAGAAAGTCCGCCGTCAGGCCCCCCTGGTAGGTGTTTTTGGCGCATTTATAGCCAGTCACCGGATAGGCCTGGTAATAGGGCTCCAAAATTTCCAGGGTGGCGGTCTCCATCTCCGCGTCCTCTATCTCAAATTTTTCCAGCTGGGCGGGCACACCAATGGCCTCGCACTCCGCCTTTAAAATCTCCGCCGCCCGCAGCTCTTCTGGGGAACCTGCCACCCGGGTAAAACCGATTTTTTGCAAAAGCTCCATGGCGCGGCTGCCTGAAATGTCCATGATCATAAACTCCTTTGTTTTGGTTTACTGCCGTCCCGGGCAAAGGCCCGCTGGGCTCAACCTACGGTTTAGTTTTCTACTTCTAAGTTAACGGATCGGGTTATTGCGCATTGTCCCAGGCCGTGATACAATCGAACCATGCAAAGCGCGCAGAGCATATATAGTAAACACACTTGAAAATCGGTACTTACCGATTTTTAAGCTGGGCGGCTGCGCCGCATGGTTCCAAAGAAGTATTCTACCTCTTTGGAACTGTGTTAACTATAAGGAGGGACCGACAATGGAACCAGATTGCATCAAGGTGGGGACCCACATCCACCAGCTTCGCAAACGCCGGCAGCTGACCCAGGCCCAGCTGGGGGAGCGCCTGCACATCTCCTTTCAGGCGGTCAGCAAGTGGGAGCGCGGCGAGACCCTGCCCGACATCAGCCTGCTGCCCAGCCTGGCGGAGGCGTTGGAAACCACCATTGACAATATTCTCATGGGAGGTGAGAGACAAATGGAGAAAAAACGGCCCGAAGAGTTTACCCGCATGGCCACCATTGCCCAAATGCGCCAGGGCGTAGAGTGCTTGGAGCGCATGGGGCAGCTGCTGGGCAAAGACAGCTTTTTTTATATGGGAGCGGTCGGCGGCGTGGACCTGAAGATGAACATGGAGTTCGAGAAGCACATGGCCGAGCCCTACACCCGCGAGGCCATGTTCGCCGAGGCGGCGGTACAGGCCATTCAGAACGGAGCCTACATCGCCCCCGAAGACATCCAGTCCAGCTTTAAAAGCCCCCACTGGTCGGAAGTGGTGATGGAATACGCCAAGAAATACGGTATCTGTTAGCGTCTGTGTGACGCGGGAAAGAGGCGGGGAAACCTGCCTCTTTTCTTTGGTTAACATCCTATCCAGTGGAGCGTCAGCCCTTTCGCCGACGGGCTTTTTTATGGCCGCTCCTCCACCACCACATGAAGCGTGTCTCCCTCTTTTTTCCCCAGTTTTTCCCGAATGGCCTTTCGTACGCCAATGATATAGCAGACCTGGCCCTCCGGGGTCTTAAGCCCCATGTTTACCACGCTGCCGCTGTAGGGAATGCCGTCAAACTCCACGTGTACCTTTGCCCGTCCTTTTCCAAAAACCTCTGGAACGTTCCAAGGAAATACTACATAGGCCCCGCCCTTTTCCGGTATTTCGTGCAGGACCCCGTCAAACTCAAACCTTTTTTCCATACAGTATGCGCTTTCTGGTTACTCTTTGTGCCACTCCACCCCATTCGGGGTATCTTTCAGCACCACATGACGGGCTGCCAGCTCATCCCGAATGGCGTCTGCGGCGGCCCAGTCCTTGGCTTTTCTGGCCTGGGCCCGGCGCTCAATCAAATTCTCAATTTCCGCCGCCTCTTCTGGGGACACCGCCGGGGCCTGGGCCTTTTCCCCCGCGGCCAGCAGGTCCAAAGACAGCACCTGGTCAAAGTCCGCCACCAAATACCGCTTGGTGGCGTCGCTCAAATCCGCTTTCAGCATGTCGTACAGGGCCGTAAGGGCCAAAGAGGTGTTTAGGTCGTTTTCCAGGGCCTCTTTAAATTTCTCCTGATAGGGCTTCGCTTCTTCCAGGTTTGGCTGGCCCTCTTTGGAAAGCCCCGCGACGCGGGCGGTCAGCTTTTCATAGGCCCGGGCGGCGTTGTCCAGGCTCTCAAAGGAGAACACCAGGGGCTTGCGGTAATGAGACTGCAAGGTAAACAGCCGGTAGCACAGGGGGTTGTAGCCCTTCTCCTCCAGCAAAGACACCGTCAGCTTTGCTCCCTTGGACTTGCTGATTTTCCCGCTGGCGTCATTCAGGTGCAGCACATGGAACCAGTATTTGCACCAGGGGTGGCCCAGGTAGGCCTCGCTTTGGGCAATCTCGTTGGTGTGGTGGGGAAAGGCGTTATCAATGCCCCCGCAGTGGATGTCCAGGTACTCCCCCAGGTTTTTAATGCTGATGGACGAGCATTCAATGTGCCAGCCCGGGTACCCCAGGCCCCAGGGGCTCTGCCATTTCAGTTCCTGGTCCTCAAACTTGGATTTGGTGAACCACAGCACAAAGTCTGTTTTGTTCCGCTTGTTCTCGTCCGCCTCCACGCTGTCCCGCACCGCTACCGCCAGGTCCTCGCCGGTCTGGTTGCCGAACACATAGTAATTCTTCAGTTTAGAGGTGTCAAAATACACGTTGCCCCCTGCCAAATAGGCGTAGCCCTTTTCCAGCAGCACGGACACCATGTGGATAAAGTCGTCAATGCAGCCTGTGGCAGGCACCACGGTATCGGGTTTACGAATATTCAACTTGTCGCAGTCTTTAAAGAAAGCCTGGGTGTAAAAGGCCGCAATCTCCATCACGGTCTTGTGCTCCCGCTTGGCGCCCTTCAGCATCTTGTCCTCCCCGGTGTCCGCGTCCGAGCTTAGGTGCCCCACATCGGTAATATTCATCACCCGGTCCACTTGAAAGCCCGCGTAGCCCAGGGCCTTTTCCAGGGTATCTTCCATAATATAGGTGCGCAGGTTGCCAATATGGGCAAACCCGTAGACCGTGGGGCCGCAGGTATACATTTTCACCTTTTTAGGGATGTGGGGGATAAACTCCTCCTTTTTCATGGTCAGGGTATTTGTCAGCTGCATGGCAGCATTCCTCCTTGTGCCGTGGCTTTTTGCCGTCATGATAATTTATTTTATTTTTTACTAGGGCTTGTTTGAAAATAGAGAAAGTGCCGGATTTTTGCCCTGGCGGGCGCGGTTTGACGAAGAAAACCGCAAGGAATACTTTCGTATTACGAGGATTTTCGACACACAAATCCGCCCGGGCAGGGCAAAAAGACGGTGTTTGCGATTTTTCAAACAAGCCCTAGGTTTTATTCATTGGGAAGTATCTTTATTACAGCCCCGCCCCTTATCCAGGCGTCTTTCTTTGCCGATTAGGGCCTCTGCCCCACCGGCGGGCTTCACTGGCCCCTAGCGGCGAACTCTCCGCTCTTCCGGCGGCTGGCCGCAAACCGTCCGCTGTTCCGGCGGTCTCCCGCCGGAAGGCGCTATGTTTACCGGCGCGGAACTCGCCCACCCCCGCTTCCTTCCTTTGCCGGAGAGGCTGCTGCTCCCGCCTATTCCTTTCCGCGCCGCTAGAGCAAGGTCGCGGGGCTTCTTGCCCCGCACCCCCGGCAGGGAACTGTCCCTGCACCCATTTTCGCTACGCGGTTCCCTCGTTTGGGCTTGCGGTGGCTTTGGCCAGCTCGGCCACCTTGGCTTCCAGCCGCACCAGTTCGCTGCGCAGGCGGCACAGCTCCATGGAAACCGGGTCCGCCACGTGGATCTGGTCCAGCTGCTCATTGGCCACCTTTTGTCCCGCAATGCGCACCACCCGGGCCGGCACGCCTACTGCCGTGGCATTGGCCGGAACCGCGTCCAGCACCACCGCGCCAGCGGCCACCCGGGCGTTATCCCCCACAGTAAAGGGCCCCAGCACCTTGGCCCCGGCCCCCACCAGCACGTTGTTGCCCAGGGTGGGGTGGCGCTTCCCCTGGTCCTTGCCTGTGCCGCCCAGGGTCACATTTTGGTACAGGGTGCAGTTGTCGCCAATCTCCGTGGTCTCGCCAATCACCACCCCCATGCCATGATCAATAAACAGCCCCCGGCCAATCTTGGCCCCTGGGTGTATCTCAATGCCGGTCCGCCGCCGGGCGCTTTGGGAGATGGCCCGGGCCAGAAACTTCATGCCATGCCGCTGGAACCAGTGGGCCCGGCGGTAGGCCCGCACTGCCTTGAACCCGGAATAAAGAAAATATACCTCCAGCCGGGACCGGGCCGCCGGATCCCGCCGCATTACTGCGTCAATGTCCTCCCGCAATCTGTCAAACAATGTGCGATCACCTCACCAATGAATGAATCCAACCAACTCCTGACAAATTTTTTCATAATCCCCGGTAAAAAAGTCCTCGCGTCCAGCCAGGGATTCTGCTTTACGCCAAAAATACGGGGCGTTCCGCCCCATCTCCCCAAAAGACGGCGTTCCCCATTTTTTTAAACAAGCCCTAAAAGCTTAGCTGCTGGTTCTGTTCCTTTTCCCGCTCTTCCCGGCACTTGTCCAGCAGCACGCTCATCTTCTCGTGGGGGTCGATGAGCCTGCTTACCGCCATATCATGGTTTAGGGCTGATACATAGTATGAAATATATTTAGAAACGTCCACCTCGTAAAACCAGGGGCGGTTTTTCAGCTCTTCGGTGCGGTAGGTCAGGTTTGTGCCAAACACCCCGTCAATCAGCCCCTCCCGGTAGGCCTTGTCAAAGGCCTCCAGGCCCTTGGTAAAAATGGCGAAAGTGGCGAACACAAAGATGCGCCGGGCCCTGCGGGCCTTTAGCCGGGCGGCCAGGTCCAGCATGGAATCGCCCGTGGCGATAATGTCGTCCGCCACAAAGATGTCCTTGCCCTCTACGTCCGAGCCCAGGTACTCGTGGGCCACAATGGGGTTGCGGCCGTCTACAAAGGTGGAGTAGTCCCGGCGCTTGTAGAACATGCCCATCTCCACCTCCATTACAGAGGCAAAGAACATGTTCCGGTCCAGGGCTCCCTCGTCGGGGCTGACCACCATAAAGCTGTCCCGGTCAATGGCCAGGTCTGGAAAGCTGCGCAGCATCCTTTTCAGCACTTGATAAGAGGCCTTTAGGTTGTCAAAGCCCATCAGGGGCACGGCGTTCTGCACCCGGGGGTCGTGGGCGTCAAAGGTAACCACGTTTTCCACCCCCATGCTTTGCAGCTCTTGCAGGGCAAAGGCGCAGTCCAAAGACTCCCGGTAGCTGCGGCGGTGCTGGCGGCCGCCGTATAGCACGGGCATAATCACGTTAATGCGGTGGGCCTTGCCGCTGGTGGCCTGAATCAGCCGCTTCAGGTTTTGGAAATGGTCGTCCGGGGACATGTGGTTTTCCATGCCGAAGAAGGGGTAGGTGGGGCTGTAGTTGCCCACATCCACCACAAAAAACAGGTCGTAGCCCCGAACGGTCTGCTCAATGATGCCCTTGGCGTCGCCAGAGGTAAACCGGGGGCAGCTGCTGCGCAGGCAAAAGGTGTCTACCTCCATACCGGCCTCTCGGGCCCAGCGCACCAGGTGGGCGTCGATCTTCGCGGAAAGCTCTTCCGCGCCCTCTAGGGTAATAATTCCCAGGGGCGCCACGCGGTTTTCTGGGCTGAAAAAAAACTTTGCCTTGTTTTCCATAAGACTGGCCATTCCTTTCTCCGTCCATTGTTATTGTAATGGTTGGTCCTTCCCCGCGCCTTTGCAAAGGGAAGCTTTGTCAAGCACATTCTATCACAAACTGGGCCGCAATGCCAGAATAATTTTTCACAAACCCGGGCAGTGGACAAAAATGTTCCCGAAAAGACAGGAAAAAAGGCGGGGCGCTGGCGTATAATAAGGGCAGAGGGGCGGGGGGACGCCAGTGAGAGCGAGGTCCAGCGCGCGCGGGGCGCTGGCGAGGTCCAGGGGTGAGCGTCTGCCAGTGGCAGACAAGCCGCGAACCGACCGAGGCGGCAGCCGAGACTCGAGTAGCCCTGGCCGCCGGAGGCGACCTTGCCGGAGGCGCGCCGCTTTGCGCCGGAGGCCTTCCCGTCGTCAGACAAATTATGGGCATTTTCAAAGAAAATGCCCATCCGGGGGCCTTGCGGCGCGGAGGAAGCTGGTTCAGCGGCGGACGGGCTGCGCCCGCTTCGCGGGGGAAACCGGGCAGGACCGGGAGCCGCTATGAGGAAACCCTTGCCTACAGTGGCTGGCGCGGTGGCTGGCCGGAGGGGTGCTTTTTCTTGCAAGCACCCCTCCCCCGCTTCGCGGGCCCCCCTCCCCGCAATGCGCTTCTCAGGTTTAAGGGCAAGGTCGTGGGGCGCCGCCCCACACCCCGCTTAAGGAACAACCCGTCCCTTAAGAATCCCACGGCGCGTTGCGCCTTTTTTCCAACATTTTAAGGAGGTTACGTTATGCTGCCAGCCGAACTTCGCCAACATTACCTACAGACCGGGCCCTTTACCTACCCCGGCCTATACGCGGACTATTTCCGCACCCTGCCCAATAGCCCCCGGGAGCTTTCGGAGCTGATTTCCCATCAGATCATCCACCGGGTCACCCTGGCCCAGGGCAACGCCTTTGCCAACGCGGACCTGCGCTATGGGGACATGACACGCTGGCCCCAGGGCCGCCTGCCCTGCGAGGACGACATCTACCTGACCGCCCCGGCCATGGCCGCCGGGCTGTTCCGCCTGGACCCCCGGGGCTTTGTGCCGGACCGCCGGGTGGAGGACAAGCTGGTGCTTACCTGCCGCTTTGTGGCTGTGCTGGTGGCCTCTATCTACAAGGCCAAGGGCGTGCCCTGCCGCTGCCGGGCGGGGTATGCCCCGTACATTCAGCCTGGGGCCAGCATGGACCACTGGATCAACCAGATCTGGAACGAGGAAGAGGACCGCTGGGTCACCTTTGACGCGGACGGCCTGTACGACGGCCTGGACCTGCCCTTTACCCCCTATGACATGGACCACGGCCAGTTCGACTGGGCGGCAGAGGCCTGGCTGAAAGTTCGGGCCGGAGAGGAAGATGGTGAACGCTTCCTCTATGCCGACTGCCGGGGCACCCGGGGCCTGCGGGCCCTGGCCCGGTACCTGGTGTACGACTTCTACGCCCTGATGAACCATGAGATCTCCTATGTGTTTTACCCCCGGTACCTGGGGGGATTCCTGGGCGGCCAAGAGGAGCTGCCCGCCCGCCGGCTGGAAGAGCTGGACCAGCTGGCCCGGCTGCTGGCAGAGCCGGACGAGAATTTTGACCAGCTGACTGCCTGGTGGCAGGAGCAGCGGGGGGACCTGCGGGACCTGGCGGGGCCGCTGATTTAGCCTTACTGGCTTTATGCATCAAGAACTGCGCCCCTCTATCTATAATGAACGGCATATTCTTCATCGCTTAGGGCTTGTTTGAACCTAGGGCTTGTTTGAAAATAGAGGAAAAGACGAATTTTGGGCCAGAAGGGGACAATTTCAAGGAGAAGAACCGCTGTAGTTAGCTGCGCTAACTACGGCAATCTGGCGATTGACGAGGATTTTCGACGTAGAAAGTGGCCTCTTATGGCAAAAAAGACGACGTTTTCGATTTTTCAAACAAGCCCCAGTAGAGAAAGACGGATTTTTGACCGACCCGGGGAGGTCCATGGCAAGGAGAATCCCGCAAGTCAGCCTAGCCGGTTGACGGAGATTTTCAACGCAGGGCCTCTTCGGGGCAAAAAGACGGCGTTTTCGATGTTTCAAACAAGCCCTAGAGTCTGTTTTAAAACCGGAGAAATGCTGGCGCCTTTCCAGGATTTTTGACGCCGAAGCCACCATTTCTGAGCAAAACAGACCGTGTTTCGAAGTTTTCAAACAGACTCTAGAGAAAGCAAAGGGGAAAGGCAGAGCCTTTCCCCTTTGTGTCTCTTTTTTGCTAAAGGGGCTACGCCCTCTTGTAGAAATCCTCTCCGCTTGGGCAGCCTTCCTAAAAAAACGGCGTTTTTTGCTTTACAAGAAGAGCGCCGCTAAGCGGTACACAAGAAAGCTGACCACCCAGGCCGTGGCGATTTGAAATGCTCCGGCAAAGACCGTCCAGCGCCAGCTGCCGGTCTCCTTTTTGATAGTGGCCAGGGTGGCCGCACAGGGGGTGTACAGCAGAGAGAAGGTCATCAGCGCCAAGGCATTGGCCGGGCCAAAGCCCATGCTGCTCAAAATGGCCGAGAGGCTGGCCATGCCTGCCGCCGAGTTCACGTTATTCACGCTGAACAGCACGGCGCAGCTGGACACCACCACCTCTTTGGCGGAAATGCCCGCAATGAGGGCCACCACAATCTGCCAGTAGCCAAGCCCCACTGGCCCAAAGAAAGGCACCAGCCACCGCCCCAGCAGAGAGCCAAAGGTGTTGCTCATATCCGTGGAATAACCCTGGGGGCCGAAATTCAGCAGGACCCACATAATAATAGAGGCCACAAAGATGATGGTGCCCGCCCTGGTTAAGTAGTCCTTCACCTTTTCCCATACGTAGATAAAGACGGTGTGGGCGCTGGGCGCCTTGTACTCTGGCAGTTCAATGAGAAGAGCATTTATGCTCTTGGCATTTATGCTCTTGGCATTTATGCTCTTAGCATTTGCGCTCTTCCCGCCCCGTTCCATCAGCCGCATAATAAACGCCGCGGCCACAGCCACCAGCATCCCCAGTATGTACATGGAGTAGGCCGCCAGCATGGCGTGCTGGGGGAAGAACATCTGGGAAAACAGCACGTAGATGGGCAGCCGGGCACTGCACGACATAAAAGGGGTGATCAGCATGGTCTTGTACCGGTCCCGCTGGTTCTCTAGGGCCCGGGAGGCCATAATGGCCGGCACACTGCACCCAAAGCCCAGAATCATGGGAATAAAGGCCCTGCCAGACAGCCCCAGCCTGCCCATTAAGCCGTCCATCACATAGGCCACCCGAGACATGTAGCCGCTGTCCTCCAAAAAGGCCAGTGCTAAAAACAGGATGATAATATTGGGCAGAAAGGTGAGGATGCCCCCCACGCCGGTAATGATTCCGTCCACGATCAGAGAGACCAGCATGGGCGCTACCCCTGTTTCCTCCAGCCAGGCCAAAGCTCCGGCGGAAAACCAGTCCAGCCCCAGCTGGAAGTACTCCTTCAGCCAGTCCCCCACGGTGAAGGTCAGGAAGAACACCGCGGCCATAATGAGCAGGAAAATAGGCAGGCCCCACACCCGATGGGTTAACAGATCGTCGGCCCGGTCTGTGACAGCGCTTTTTTCCTCCTTATTGACCATGACCTCCTGAATGATCTCGTCGATAAAGTCGTATTTCTCGTTGATGATG
This sequence comes from Oscillospiraceae bacterium, assembly GCA_910574935.1. Lineage (GTDB taxonomy): Bacteria > Bacillota > Clostridia > Oscillospirales > Acutalibacteraceae > Acutalibacter > Acutalibacter intestini. The sequence continues at coordinate 686,793 of CAJTCU010000001.1, read as the reverse complement.
TCCTGCTCGTAGCTGCGGTCCAGCACCTCCGGCAGGTTCAGGGGATATTTTTCCAGGATCTCCCGGTCGCCCTCCAACATTTTAATGGCGTGCCAGCGGGGATTTGGCAGGTTCGGCCAGCGGGTGGTCAGGCTGTCTATCAACAGGTCAATTTTATCTTCGATCCGGTCGCTGTACACCATGGCGTACTCCGCGTGGCGCTGGCGCCTGTGCCGGGAACCGCCCGGGCGGGGGGGTTCTCTTGTGCTCTTTGTTGCGGCCCCGTTCCCATGGTGGTGGATCAGCGGCGTGTCCGCCGGACGGCCCATATGGTGGGCGGCGGCATGCATCAGGATGTCTAGGCCGGTCTTTCTCCGGGCGGACACGGGAATGACCGGAATGCCCAGCATCTCCGGCAGCCGGTGGGTGTCAATCTCCATGCCCCGCTTTTCCACAATATCCATCATGTTCAGGGCCAGAATGACCGGCTTGCCCAGCTCAATGAGCTGTAGGGTAAGATACAGGTTCCGCTGCAACGCCGAGGCGTCGGCTACGTCAATAATCACGTCCACCTCGTTGCTAAGAATGTACTGCCGGGTGACCTGCTCTTCCATGGTGTAACAGGTCAGGCTATAGGCCCCAGGCAGGTCCACCAGGCGGTAGTCGCTGTTGTGAAACTTAAACCGGCCCTCCTTTTTCTCCACTGTAACCCCGGGCCAGTTGGCTACCTTTAGGTTTGCGCCAGTATAAGCGTTAAACAGAGTGGTCTTGCCGCAGTTGGGATTTCCGGCAAAGCCAATGGTAATTTCACGGGGCATGGCGGGGGCCTCCTTCCTCTTTCACGGTGATATGGGCGGCGATGTCTTGGCCCACAGCGAAGCGGGTTCCCCGCACAGTAATAATCATGGCGCCCCGGCGCTTCTTGCGCAGCACAGCCACCCGGCTACCGGGTATCATGCCCAGGGCTTCCAGCCTGCGGCCCAGCTCCAAGGGCAGGTTCAGGGCCTCCACCTGCCAGACGCTGGCTGCGGGGCAATCCAGTAGTACCATAAGTTATCCCCTCCTAACTAATTTAAATTGTAGCACGAATAAGGGGCGTTTGTCAATGTGGTGGAAAGATTTTGCTTTGGGCGGTCGAACCCCGCGGCCCCGCCGGATTTTGGTGGAGTGAAACGCCGCCCTGGGGGCTTCCTGGCAGAGGGTAAAGGCAATACCGCACAATTCTAAGCGCCGTATTGCGCGGTGTTGCCTAAAATCCCATAAAAAAGGAACGCCCACCTCTTGGGGCGTTCCTTTTTCTTACTCGGCCAAGGCCCGGTTTAGCCAGGCCTCGGCAATGTCCAGGGCCAGATAAAGGCCCTCTTTTTCGCTGGTTTTTACAATCTGCTTGCGGGTGCGGATCTCCGGGTCGGTATACATCAGGTGTACGGTCACCTTGTCGGCCACCTCCAGACCGCCCACGTCCTTTTTGGATTTTACATCCATTTTGATCACGTATTTATCCGTCATGCTGCCGTAGTAGATTGTATCCCCACAGCGCACCAGGGGCTTGCCCTTATAGGTAGGGAAAGCCTGCGTCTCTTTATTAGGGTTTGTTTTTTTCTGCTCGCTCATATAGTCACCACACTTTTCAATTAATAAGGTCAATCATAAAGGCTGCCTGCCAAGGCTATTCCCCTAGGTAAGAGCGGACCATTGCCTTTAGCAGTTCGTCCCGGTCAATGCGGCGAATCAGGCTGCGGGCATTGTTATGGGTGGTGATGTAGGTGGGGTCCTCAGACAGCAGATAGCCAACGATCTGGCTGATAGGGTTATAGCCTTTCTCCTTTAGGGCGTCGTACACCACCAGCAGGATACGCTTCATATCCGCTTCACGCACCTCGTCCAGAGAGAAGGTTATCGTATTGTGGTCGTCGGGCAACGCGGCCACCTCCATTTCCATTTTATTGTTTAATGATGCAGCAAATGGCTTTGCCGCTGGTCTATAAAGAGGTAACGGACCCCTTTATAGACCGTGTTTACTATATCATACTAGACTTTTAGGACAATTGCAAGGGGAAGTTTCAAAGGGGTAGTGGCGCAAATCCGCATGGACGCTTTCTACAGTGAACGTATCCCTTTTATCATGGATACTGAACCTATGCTTTCCGGGAAAAATGACGGCCCAATAATCATAGTATCCATCTGTACAGTACCATTCTGCCTCGGGAGCCGCGTCCACTATCTTCTGGAGCGCCGCGGAAGATGGATCGGCGCTCCCTATGACCCACAATCTGTTGTGAGGGTTCTGCTCACTCTCGTCATGATAGATATAGACATTCTCCCGGGGGTCTGTGTGCGGCTTGCGCTCCAGAAACTAATACGGCTCATCCCATTCGACCGTTCTCAACTTTGAGGTTTTGCACGGTTCCGCTTCCGCTTTTGCGCTCTTTTTTTATCCAATTCATAGCATTGGATTTGCTCATATGCAGGATTTTCCCCACACCCCTTCCACGGACGCCGGCATAATACATTCTGATTGCCTTGTCTCTTTTGCGTATTCATGCCGTTTGGCGGCTGGAGTGGATGCCGCTCCACATTCCTTGTACTTATACCTCTGCGTTCCAGAGCGGTTGTACCCCATTTTTACCTGCCCTTCCGTCTTTCCACATTTCGGGCATGTCCTGTTTTTCTTTCGCTCGTTTTCTCGTTTCTTTTTTTATTCCTTTATTTTACCATATGCATGCTCTTGGGGCAATCCCTTTCAAAAGCCTGGGAAAAGATGCGCAGCGGGCCCTCTCTTTTGGGTGATACGGCCCTTTTTCGCTTCGCGCGGGTTTCTTTTGGCCGGATTTATCCCCTTAAAGCCACGCCCTTTTCGCCCAGCTTTTCTACAATGCCGTCTACCCAGGGCTGCACCTCTTCTTTAGACAGCGTCTTTTCTCCTGAAGAGAACGCGAACCGCAGGGTCAGGCTCTTCTGACCGTTTTGGGTAAAGGAGTCGATGAGAGACACCCCGCTTAGGGCAGCGGCGCCCCGCCAGGCAGGCTCCATATCCGCATAGCACAGGCCCTGGGGCACCACAAGAGATAGGTCGATGTCTATGCCCGGGAACCGGGAGGGTCCTTGATAGGTCACATCGGCGGCGGGAATGGCCGCGAACCGGTCCATATCCAGCTGAGCGCAGACCACCGCCGCTTTGCGGTCCAGCTTCTGCCCCACCGAGGGCCGCAGGGCGCAAAGCCAGCCCAACACTTCTCCGTTATAATGGATATAAGCCGTGTTTTTGGGGTGCTGCCAGTTGTAGGCGGGCTCTCCATGGGCAAAGGTCAGCTGGGCCCTTTTAATGCTTGCGCCCAGGGCTTTCAGCATGTCCAAAAGCTCAAAGAACAGCTCCCGCTCGCCCTTTACCCGGCTGTACAGGGCAATACCCAGCTTTTTGGCCTCTTTGCACAGGCCGCTCTCATCCAAGCCCTCACAGACCCGGCCGATTTCGAACACGCCAAACTCTGTAGAAAAAGCCTTGTTTTCCTGCACACAGCCCAGCAGGGTGGGGCCCATGCTGTTCCGCAGGGTGGTCAGGTCCGGGTTCTGGGCGTTGGCCAGCTTTACATTCTCCACTGGCTCCAGGCCCAGCTCCCTGCACTGCTTCACGTTCTCCCAGATGTACGAGTGCACCTCGTGCAGCCGGCAGCTCTGTACAAGAATATCCTTTACAAAATTATCCGTTTTATTTTCTTGGCTCTTCTTTTGGGGGTAAAGGGGGCTAAGGGTCGTGGAGATATTAAAATTATCATAGCCGTAAATACGGGTGATCTCCTCAATAATGTCCGCCTTAATAGTCACGTCCTTGGTGGCCCGCCAGCTGGGCACCTGCACGGTGAAGGTTTCGCCAGCAAGCTCCGCCCCAAAGCCCAGGGAGCGCAGGGTGCTAAGAATCCGCTGGTTATCAATCGCAATGCCTGTGTACAGGTCCACATAGGCTTTGTCAAAGGTGAGCTCCACCTTGGGGTAGCGCTTTACATACACGTCGGTCAGCCGGGAAATCACCTGCACCCCAGGGTCGATCTCGGTCAGCAGCTTCATAAACCGGCCAATGGCCGCGTCCGTCATTTCCGGATCCAGGGTTTTTTCATAGCGCATGGAGGCGTCTGTGCGCAGGCCCAGCCGGGAGGAGGACTTCCGCACGCTGGGGGCGTCGAAGTTGGCGGATTCCAGCAGCAGGCTGTCCGTACTGTCCTCAATCTCCGAGTCCAGGCCGCCCATAATACCCGCAACGGCCACGGGCTGGTCCTTGCAGCAGATCATCAGGGTGTTCTCGTCCACCTTTCGCTCTACGCCGTCCAGGGTGGTAAAGGCAAAGGGCGTGTCAAAGCGCCGGACCTGGATGCTGTCCACCTTGGCGCAGTCAAAGGCGTGCATGGGCTGGCCCATTTCCAGCATCAGATAGTTGGTCAGGTCGGCCAAGAGGTTGATGGCCCGGCTGCCGCAGTAGAACAAACGGATGCGCATGTTGACAGGGCTCACCTTTTTGGTAATATTCCGCACCTTCAGGCCTGTGTAGCGGAAGCAGAGCTCTTTGTCCACGACGTCAATGTCAATGGGCTCCAGTTGGTCATAGGCCGCTAGGGACACGGTCTCCAGGGGCCGTAGCGCCCGGCCGGCCAGGGCGGCGAACTCCCGGGCAATGCCGTAGTGGCCCCACAGGTCCGGGCGGTTGGTCAGGGACTTGTTGTCCACTTCGAACACGGTGTCGATGATGTCATAGATTTCGGTGATATCCCGGCCTACGGGGGTATCCTGGGGCAGCTCCATCAGGCCGGAGTGGTCGGCGGAGATGCCCAGCTCCTTTTCCGAGCAGCACATGCCGTGCGACTCGTATCCGGCAATCTTGGCGCAGCGGATGTCCTGACCGTCCACCTGGCCGCCCTCCTTGACAAAGGGGACCATCAGGCCCTCCCGCACGTTGGGCGCGCCGCAGACGACGTCATAAATTTTATCGCCGCCGTCCACCTTCAATAGGTGGAGCTTTTTAGAGTCGGGGTGGTTTTCCACGGAGAGAATTTTACCGGCCACCACGTCCTTTAGGCCCCGGCCCATCTGGTACACGTCCTCCACCTCGGCGGTGGAAAGGGTGAAGCGCTGGATAAGGGCGGGGAGGTCCAGACCGGAAAGGTCGACGAAATCGCCGATCCAGTTCATAGAGATTAACATGGTTTCCCTTCTTTCAGAATAAAGGTTGATTGTTTTTAGCAGTCCGCCAAAAAGTTCGGCAGACAGACGGGGCGCGGGGGAACTTTCTTCCTCCGCTTTTTCTTTCGCGCCGCCTTTTTAAGGGCAAGAGCAAGGCCGTGAGACGCTGCCTCGCGCTCTGCCGCCCCCGCCGCTTCGCGGCTATTCGTGTTTAAACTGGCTTAGGGCCTTTAGGTTTCCGCTATTTAGGTCCCGGATGTCTTTTACCCCGTACTTCATCATCACCAGCCGGGTTAGCCCCAATCCAAAGGCAAACCCTGTATACTGCTCTGGGTCCACGCCCCCGGCTTTTAATACATTGGGATGAATCATCCCGCAGGGACACAGCTCAATCCATCCCGAATGGTGGCAGGTAGAGCACCCCTCGCCCCCGCAGATCAGACAGCTGATGTCCAGCTCGAAGCCCGGCTCCACAAAGGGGAAAAAGCCCGGCCGCAGCCGTACCTTTACATCCCGCTCGAACACCTGGGAGAGCATGGTTTTCATAAAGTAGATTAGGTTGGAGATAGAAATGTTCTTGTCCACCATCATGCCTTCCATCTGGAAAAAGGTGGTTTCGTGGCTGGCGTCGGTGGCCTCGTTGCGGAAGCACCGCCCTGGAAAAATGGCCCGGCAGGGGGCGCCGTACTTGCGCAGAATGGCGTTCTGGGCGGCAGAGGTATGGGTTTTCAGCAGCTGCCCGTTTTCAAGGTAGAAGGTGTCCTGCATGTCCCGGGCCGGGTGGTCCTTGGGAATATTCACGGCCTCAAAGCACTCGTAGTCTGTGACAATTTCTTTATAGTCCTCCACCGTAAAGCCCATGGAGACAAAAATTTCTTCCAGCTGCCGCTGTACAATGGTAATGGGGTGGTAAGATCCCTCCCCGCCCCCAGTGGGCAGGGTCACGTCATAGGAGTCGGCGCTGTCAATAAGCAGTTGCTCCTCGGCAGCTTTTACGGCCTCTACCTGCTGGGCCAGCCGCTCTTCCACCTGCCTTTTCAGCTGGTTAATATGCTGCCCCAGTTCCTTTTTCTGCTGGGCGCCCACGTCCTTCAGATCCTTTAAAAGGCCTGTGACAGAGCCTTTTTTTCCAAGATAGGCGATCCGAAGCTTTTCAATGGCCTCGCTGGTAGAGGCCGCGGTCAGCTCCTGTTCAAAAGCGTTTCGCAGCCCGTCGATTTTTTCCTTCATATTCAGACGTCCTTTCACATCGGATGCATAGGGCTTGTTTAAAACATCGAAAACGCCGTCTTTTTTCCCAGAAGAGGCTGCTTTCCGCGTCGAAAATCCTCGTCAACCCCTAGGTTAACCTGCGGGATTCTCCTTGCAATGGACCTTCCCTCGTCAAAAATTCGTCATCCCATCTATTTTCAAACAAGCCCTAGTCGGTATCCTACTAATTATATCATGTTAAAGGGGGCGTTTCAAGGGATTTTTCAGGCCTGGGTGTGCCAGGGCTCTCGTTTATTGCTGGAAAAACGGGAGAGCCCCGCCCCGCTCCGCCTATCCTTAAACCGCCGCGGGGCTTTGGGCGATGTCCTTTTGGGCGTAGGCGTTTAGGTCCGCGCCGCGGATGTTTCCTGTTAAGGCCTCATAGTACCCCTGGGCCGCGATCATAGCCCCGTTGTCCCCACAAAACTCCAGCCGCGGCATGTACAGCGGCAGCCCCAGCTCTTTGGCCAGGGCCTCCAGTTCCCGGCGCAGCAGCCGGTTGGCCGAAACACCCCCCGCAGCCGCCAGTTTTTTTGCCCGGGTCTGCTGGGCCGCTTTGCGGAAGTTCTCCACCAGGCAGCCCACCACCGCTTTTCGATACGAGGCGCACAGGCCCGGCACGTTCACCGCCTCTCCCCGCTGGGCGGCGTTGTGCAGCAGGTTCAGGGCAGCGGTCTTTAATCCGGAAAAGCTAAAGTCCAGGGGACTGCCCTCTACCCGGGGCCGGGGCAGGCGATAGGCCTCTGGGTCGCCGGTTTCCGCCAGCTTGTCCATTTCCACCCCGCCGGGGTAGGGAATGCCCATGGCCCGGGCCGCCTTGTCAAAGGCCTCTCCCGCCGCGTCGTCTCGGGTGCGGGCCAGCACCTGCATGTGGGTATAGTCCTCTACCTGGACAATGTGGGTGTGCCCCCCCGAAACCACCAGGCACAAAAAGGGCGGGGCCAGGTCTGGGTGGCACAGATAGTTGGCGGCAATATGTCCCCGCAGGTGGTGCACAGGGGCCAGGGGCAGACCGGTGGAAAGAGCCAGGCCCTTGGCAAAGTTCACCCCCACCAGCAGCGCGCCAATGAGCCCCGGGGCATAGGTAACGGCCAGGGCGGAAAGGTCCTTTAGCTCCAGGCCGGCCTGCAAAAGGGCCTGCTGGGTTACGGCCACAATGGCCTCGCTGTGGCGGCGAGAGGCTATTTCAGGCACCACGCCGCCGTATATTTTGTGTTCCTCTACTTGGCTTGCCACCACGGAGGATAAAACATTGCGTCCGTCCTCCACCAGCGCGGCGGCGGTTTCGTCACAGGAGGTCTCTAGTCCCAGAATGATCATGCGCGTATCTCCTAATCTATATAAAAAATTGTTAAAAATCCAGTCCGGCCTCTTGGCCTGGCGCGGCGGACTAGCGGGGTTCTTGTTGCAAAAGCTCCTTGGTCATCAGCAGGGCGTCCTCTTTGGGATGGGTGTAAAATCCCCTGCGCCGCCCCGCCACAGCAAAGCCCTGTTCCGCATACAGGGCCGTGGCCCCCTGGTTGGAGGCGCGTACCTCCAGGGTGATAAAGGCCCCGCCCCCTGCCCGGGCCCGCTCTACCAGGGCGGCCACCAGCGCCCGGCCGACCCCCTGGCGGCGGCGCTGGGCCGCCACAGCAATGTTATCCACATAAAATTCGTCCAGGACAAAACGCATCCCCCCATATCCCACCACCTGGCCGTCCTCTCGGGCAACCAGGTAAACGGCGTTTTCTGCTGCCAGCTCCTGGGCAAAGGCCTCCCGGCTCCAGGGCAGGGAAAAGCACGCCTGTTCCAGGGCGGCCACCTGGTCCAGGTCTTGCTCCGTCATTTCCCGGATATGCACGGCCAGGCGCCCCCTTCCTTTGCCAGCCGGGGGCGCACCACCTGGGCGTAGAACCGCGCCAGCTCTTCTTTCAGATGGTCCCGGCACCGGCGGTATTCCTCCAGCCCTTGGCCAAAAGGATCTGCAATCTGCCCAGGGGCATAGATGCTCTGGGCCGGCGCCCCCGCCTGCTCCAGTATGTAGCCGTGGGTCTGGGACATGGTGAAGAACAGGTCCCAGCGAGATAAGTCCTCTGCCGCCAGGCGCCGGGCCCGGTGGGCGGAAAGGTCCACCCCTGCCTCCCGGCAGGCCAGTATGGCGTTTTCCGAGGCCGGCTGGCCTTCCACCGCGGCAATCCCGGCGCTTGCGCAGGCCACCAGGCTCCCGGCCCCTTCTCTTTCCAGCATTTGTTGAAATAAACCCGCCGCCATGGGGCTGCGGCAGGTATTGCCCGTACAAATAAATAATATATTCATATAGTAAATTCCTTTATAAAAGTTCAAATCAGCTTCTGGTCAAGAGCCCAAGAGCAGCCCCGCATTTTATTATAGCATACCCGGCGGGCTTTTTCCACATTCCCGACAAAATACCCGGGGCCGCGCCAGCCCATGTCTTTTTCGGCAAAATGTCTTTCTTAGGTTGACAAACAGCGTCCGGCTGTGTTAACATAGCATAAAATAGAAAAGTACGCAGATTTTTTTCGGAAAGGGACGAAACAATGGGTGACGTATTTATAGAACGGATGGTAAAGAAAAAGTTTGAGACAAAAGATATTCTGGTGGTCTTTGGGGTGGTGGCGGCCATTTTCGTGCTCACTTTCGCGGGCTTTTTTGTGGGGTTTTTGGTGCTGGGCCTGCCCATGATCGCCATGCTGGTGGTGGCCGGCTCGGTGTACGGCGGGTACAAGTTAATCTCCACGCGAATCCTGGAATACGAATACAGCCTGACCAATGGGTTTGTGACAGTTGATAAAATTATGAACCGCTCCACCCGCAAACGAATGACCTCCTTTGAATGCGATTCCTGCGAGGACCTGGGCAAGTACGCAGAGGCCGAGGCGCGGCTGCGTACCCGGTCTTTTGATACCCGGGTGTTTGCCACAGGGACCACCGGGAACCCGGAGTCTTGGTACATGATTGTGCGCGGCGGCAAGACCGGCAAAACCCTGGTGGTGTTCGACCCGGACGAGGATTTGCAGGAGGCTATTAAGAAGTATATCCCCCGGCAGCTGAAGTTCGAAAAGTTTGGCAGAAACTAGAGTCTGTTTGAAAACTGGAGAAAGGCTGGTTTTTCGGCCAGGAACCAGGGTTCAAGGAAAAGCCCCAGGAAAGGCTTGCCGCCTTTCGAGGACTTTGGACATCGAGAGCGCGCCGTTTCGGGTCAAAACAGACTGTATTTCGGCGTTTTGAAACAAGCTCTAGAGCCTATAGGCCTAATTGGCATAAAGAATCACAAAGAAAAGGAGCCTTTTCCCGTGTCCCGGGACCAGGCTCTCTTTTTATGCTGATATGGGTCGGCTAACGGGGCAGCAGCTGGTTATAGATGCTCTCTACCCGGCCGCCCTTTAGGTAAACCCTGGGCACCCGTTTCGATACCGCGCAGACTACCTCGTAGTTGACCGTGCCCTCCCAGGCCGCCACCTCTTCTGCGGTGATCGCCTCTGTGCCATCCCGGCCAATCAGCGTTACCCGCTGGCCGATCTCCACTTGGTCCAGCCCGGTGACGTCCGCCATAAGCTGGTCCATGCAGATGCGCCCCAGCACGGGGCAGCGCTGGCCCTGAATTAACACCTGGGCGCCCCGTTCCGAAAGAACGCGGGCGTAGCCGTCCGCGTAGCCCACCGGGACAGTGGCCACCCGCAGCTCCTTAGAAGCTGTAAACTTTCTCCCATAGCTAACCGTTGCTCCGGGCTGCACGGTCTTTACATGGGACACCACAGACCGCAGGGAAAGCACGGGCCGCAGGTCTGGCCGGGCCCGCATCTGGTCCGAAGGGGCCATGCCATACAGCACCAGTCCGGCCCGCACCATGTCCAGGTGGGAGAGGGGGTAGTCGAACACAGCGGCGGAGTTTGCGCAGTGCCGCACCTGAAACCGGACCCCCCGGCTGGTTAGGGCCTCGCTCATCTCCTTAAAGCACCCAAACTGCCGCATAGTAAAGGCGTCCCCCGCGGCCCCCTCGTCGGAAACAGCGAAATGGCTAAACACGCCCTCTGGTTCCAGGCCGGGCAGGGTGCAGGCGGCGAATACCTCCGCAATGGTGGGCTCATCCCGGTTGATGTCCTGGAAATAGAAGCCCAGGCGGCTCATGCCCGTGTCTATTTTAGCGTGAATCTTCACCCGCGCCCCCTGGCCCGCGGCGTAGCGGGAGAGCTGCCGGGCGTATTGGGTAGAATAAACGCACTGGGAAATGTTTTCCCGGGCCAGGGTGGCGGCCTCTTCCGGCGGGGTAAAGCCCAGCACAAGAATGGGTTTCTCCAGGCCCTCTTGGCGCAGCTGAAGGGCCTCCTCCAGGTTGGAGACAGCAAACCACCCGGCCCCCAGGGCCTCCAGCTCCTGGGCCACCCGCAGGGCCCCGTGCCCGTAGGCATCCGCTTTTACCACGCAGCACACCTGGGCCTTTGGGCTGGTGGCGGCGCGGACCTGCTGAAAATTATGTTTTAAGGCGTCCAGGTCGATCTCGGCCCAGGTTCTTCGCAGTATTTCTTCCATAGGGACTCATTCCTTTCCACAGGGAAATTCAGACTTCGGCTTTGCCATCATTCTATTCTGGAGCCGGCCCGAAAGAGAAGGGGAATTATTTTAGTGTTTCCTGCCCATTATACCACGCTGGGGGGGCTTTGGCAAGAAGGGCGTGGAGACGGCAGGCCAGACCGGGCGGGATGACGAAACTTTTACGGTTTGTTCGCTGGAACCTGTCTTTTGAGAGGATTAATAGAACGAAGCCTCCTTTACCCTTAGGAAAAACGGAGAGGAGGAGCCCTGCTGCCCCCCCTCTCTTTTCCGTCCCCGCTGCCTGGGGAAATATTTTAGGCAACACCGCGCAATACGGTGCTTAGAATTGTGCGGTATTGCCTTTATTTTAAGAAACGGTACGCTGGCTAGGCCTGCTCCAGCTGGGCGGTGTACAGGTGGTAGTACTTGCCCTTTTGGTCTAGCAGCTCCTGGTGGGTGCCCATCTCTCCAATCCCCTTGTTCGCAATGTACAGGATGCGGTCGCAGTTCTTGATGGTGGAGAGCCGGTGGGCGATAATAAAGGACGTGCGCCCCTTTAGCAGCGCCTGTAGGCCCTGCTGCACCAGCTTTTCGGTTTTGGCGTCAATAGAGCTGGTGGCCTCGTCCAGCACCAAAATTTTCGGGTCGCTAAGCAGCGTACGGGCAAAGGCCACCAGCTGTTTCTGCCCCTGGGAGAGCCGGGAGCCCCGCTCGTTGACCTGGGTGTAATAGCCGTTCTCCATTTGGCTGATGAACCCATGGGCGCACACCGTCTTGGCGGCGGCGATCACTTCCTCGTCTGTGGCGTCCAGCCGGCCGTAGCGGATGTTGTCCATAATACTGCCGGAGAAAATGAAGCTGTCCTGTAGCATAATGCCCATCTGGCTGCGCAGGCTGTGCAGGGTTACCTGGGAAATGTCGTTGCCGTCCAGCAGCACCCGGCCCCCGTTTAGGTTATAGAACCGGGAGATCAGGTTCACCACCGTGGTCTTGCCCGCGCCCGTGGGGCCCACCAGGGCCACAGACTCGCCGGGGGCCACCTCCAGGTTGAAGTGCTCCAGTATGTTGATGGTCCCGTCATAAGAAAAGGTCACATCCTCAAAGGTCACCCCACCCGTAATGGCGGGCAGCTGGGTGGCGCCGGGCAGGTCGTCCACTGTAACGGGCTCATCCATCATCTCAAAGATGCGCTCCAGGTAGGCCACCGCGTTAATAAAGGTGTTGTATAGGTTGGAAAGGTTTAGCATGGGCTGCCAGAACCGCCAGGCGTAGGAGGCAATGGCTATAATGGTGCCAATGCCCATGCCCGGGCCCACGGCCATAAGGCCCACCAGGTACATGGCCCCCACCACCCAGGTGGAGACGTTATCTACCGAAACCCAGATCAGGTTAGAGGTATACTGGGCCCGCATCCAGGTGCGGTAGCAGTTTTTGTTTAGCCGGTCGTAAATTTCCCCGTTTTCCTCCTCCCGGGTAAAGGCCTGGGTAATCTTCATGCCGTCCAGGCTCTCGTGGAGGTAGGCGTTCAGGTTAGAGCTCTTGTTAGAGACGTTCTGCCAGGCCCTGCGCTGGGCGGGCTTTACCAGGAAGATTACCACCAGCAGCAGGGGCACTCCGGCCATGACCACCAAAGAGAGCTGCACGTTGCAGATGAACATAAAGATGGCGATAAGGATCAGGTTGAAGATCTCCAGCACGAAGTTCACAATGCCGTTGGAAAGGGCGTCGGAGACGCTGTTTACATAGTTGATGACCCGGGTAAGGATCTTTCCGTGGGGCCTGTCGTCGTAAAACTGGAAGGGCAGCTTTTGCAGGTGGGCGAACAAGTCCTTGCGGATGTCGTAGATGACCTCCTGGCCCACCTCAATCATGTACTTGGACCGCACCCTGGCAAAGAGGATGGAGGTGATAATGGCCGCAAGCATCCCCACAGCCAAAAAGGCCAGCTGCTTATAGTCCTTGTTTGGCACAGCCACGTCAATGCCCCGCTGCACCATCAAAGGCCCCAAAAGGGCCGCGGCGGCAGAGATGGCGGAGTAGACCAGAGAGAGCGCCATCTTCTTTTTGTGCCGGCCAATGTATGTGCCCGCCCGCAGCAGGTGCTTAATATTAAAAGGCGATTCCAGGTTTTCGTCTATGTCAAACCGGTTTCTGGCCATTTATACCGCCTCCTTTTCGCTTTCGCCGTTTTGCAGCAGAAATACCTCCCGGTAGTAGCCGGGCTGCCGCGCCAGCTCCTGGTGGCTGCCCACCTGGGTGATGCGGCCGTTTTCTATAATAACCACCTTGTCGGCCCGCTTGGTGGTGGAGATGCGCTGGGCCACAATGATCTTGGTGCAGGGGAAGTCCAGCTGGGCCAGCTGGTCCTGGATATACTTCTCGGTTTCCAGGTCCACGGCGCTGGTGGTATCGTCCAAAATCAGCACGCTGGGCTTTACCGCCAGGGCCCGGGCCAGGGCAATGCGCTGCTTCTGCCCGCCGGAAAGCCCTGTGCCCCGCTCGCCAATCACAGTGTCAAAGCCCTCGGAGAGCTTTTCGGCAAAGTCCACGTCCGCCATTTTGGCAAAGCGCTTCACCTCCTCCTCGGGCATATCGCTGTCCCCATAGGCAATGTTGCCGTCTACCGAGTCAGAGAACAAAAATACGTCCTGGGTGGCAATGCCAATGGAGGCGCGCAGGGCGTGCAGGTCATACCTGCGCACCGGCACCCCGTCCAGGGAGACCTCGCCCTCTGTCACGTCGGCAAAGCGGGGAATCAGGTTCACCAGCGAGGTCTTGCCCGCGCCTGTGGGGCCCATAATGGCCACGGTCTCTCCAGGCTCCACGGTCAGGTCCACGTCCTTCAGCACGTCGGCGCCGTGCAGCCGCAGGCCCACGTTTTTAAACTCCACCTTGCCCTGGGCCCGACCCTTTGGCTTTATGGCGTCCTGCCGGGAAACAATGGTGGACTTGGCATAGTACAGCTCAATAATCTTATTAGAGCTGGCGAAAAACCGCTGAAGGTCGTTTAGGTGCATGCCCAGCATGCGCATGGGGTCGGAGAGCGTCCAGGTCAGGGAGTTAAACAGGGTGAAGGTGCCAATGGTAATGCGCCCGCTGATTAGGAACGCGCCCCCCACCAGCAGCGCGGCCACAGAAAGAGACTGGGACAGGGTGTCGATATAGGGGCTGAACTTCAGCCACAGCAAAGAGGCGGTTTTGTTGGCCTCCTTATACTCCTGGTTCTTCTGGTCAAAGCGCTCTATCTCATAGGCCTCCCGGGCAAAGGCCTTTACCACCCGGTTGCCGGAAATGTTCTCCTGGGCCTGGGTGTTCAGCAGAGAAAGCTTTTCCCGCAGCTCCACATACAGGGGATGCACCCTTTTAGAGAACACCAGGGTAAAGAGGAAGATAAGGGGAGACACCGCCAGCATGGCAAGGGCAAAGAGCCAGTCTGTAAGCAGAAAGACCACAGAGGTGGTCACAAACAGCACAGTGCAGCTGATGAGCTGGCGGATGACCCAGCACACCGCGTGGCGGATCATGTCCATGTCGCCGGTCAGGCGTGTCATCAGGTCGCCGGTGCGGTTTTTGCCAAAGAAAGCCTGGTCCTGCTCCTGCATATTTTTATACAGGTCCCGGCGCAGCCCGTAAATCAGCTTTTGGGAACAGGTCTCGTAGGTCATAACAGAGAGATAGCCAAACCCGGTACGGAACAGCGTGAAGCCAATGAGCACGGCCACCAGCACCCCCAGACGGTGGATGGCCTCCTCTGTGACCAGGCCGGTTTCTTGCAGAGGCTTGAACACAGTGTCCATAATGCTTGCGGTGATGAACGAGTTGCCCAGAGCCAAAACGGCCAGCAGGGCAGTGGAAAACAGTGCGAACACGTAGCGCTTGTGGCAGCCCTTCATGCGGGCCCATACCCATCGAAGCTGGAACATAGGAGATTCCCCCTCGCCAATAGAAAGTAAAGTATTTTGGAAAGCTTCCCATATTATAGCGGACGGGTGAAAAAATGCAAGGCGTTTTCTTAAAAAATCATTTTTCAGCACTGTGACCTGTTTAAACGCGGTTTCACACCGGGTTTTGTGCAGTATTTGGCTGGTAAAAACGCAAAAACGCGGGGCTTTTTCTCCCCCTTTGTTGCCAGAACCACCCATCCCGGCGCGGGGGATTTTTTCAGGCAACCCCGCACAAAGCCTTTGCACTGGATTTGCTTGCGCTTTTTCCGCGATAGTACGACCGTGCGATTTGCGCACAGTTTTCGCCTGCCAGAATCGGAAAACCATATATGGCCTGATTGGCGGCGCAGGGGATGCCGCGGTGAGATTCATTGCCCAGAAAATGGCCGTGCAGGCGGGGGAGGCCCGCTTTGACCACATTCTGGATCCGGTGGAGGAAGCCTGCCGCAGGGTGGAGCCGGACCGCAAAATGATCCGGTAAGTTTGATCCCCGCCCAGCAAAACAGAAAGAATTGGGATGACATAAAAAACCATACTTTTACGCATTATTGCCGAAGCGGCGCGGCTTTCTTTTGTGCCTTTTTGGTATATATGGCGTATCATTCACGACATATTGGAAGTTCCCCCCGGTGTTCTCAAAAGCGGGGAATCTCACAGGCTGCGGCATTGTTTGCGGTTATCTCCATTCTTGTCTATATCGCTGCTTTGCTGTGTTCGCACATGAGCGCGTTCCGGGTTGCCATTATGAAACATGGGGAATCGCCTACACAAAAGGGCTGCGTTTGCCTAAATCTCTCCGCGTTTTTATGTTGACCCATACCCAGCAGTACCCTAAATTTTTTCATCATTCTGGTAAGAGGGCTTCTTACTTTTTGGTGCTATCCCGGTCCATGGGACCACGGCCAAAAACGCGGCTTCATGTTTGAATCGTCTTAACATGTTAGCGCCGATCAAACAAAGAGCAGAACTGTGTTTAGCAGTTCTGCTCCTTGTTTGCGGCGGCGCAAGATTTTCTAATTAATCTCGGCTAATTTGTAAACTGATCATCGCATTTGCATTGGAAACATTATAAACGCTGGTGCGAAAACCTATCTTTTTTGGCTGATTGACAGGCTTTGACCTCGATAGTCCATCCCCCACACCGGCATTTTTCATCCAATAAATATTCACATTTGGGGTCACATCCATGTTAGAGATGCCTAGATTGATTGCTGTACAATTGGTAAGGCTCTCTATACGCTCGGCATAACGCACTCCCTGTCCCATAGTGTTGTCCAGCGTATGGAAGGGAGTGGACACTACTCCATCAACCTGTTTGGGGGACTATACCGTATAGACAACGGGCGGGTAGGAAGTATTCACCGAACAAGGAGCGATGATGCTCTCAACTACCTGGGTCACCTCTACCGGGGCGTCCGCCGGGTCCTGAATGGGGTCCCAGCCGGGGAAAAGTTCGCTAAACTTTGGGGGCACATGCCATTCCATCGTATTGCTGTTAAAGCTGGCATCAAAGCCTCCCGCAGTGTCCACAACCCATTCGTCCACGCTATAGGCTACCTCGCGGCGGGCCGCCAAGATTTTTTCCCGCTGTTCTGGGCTGGCGCTATCTATATCCGAATATGCCAGCGCATAGGTCTCTGGATCAATGTCCGCGTCGCTCAGTAGCTGGGGAACAGACGCAGTGGGCACTTCCGTATAGCCCTGGCTCTCCAACCAGGCACGTACATCCCGCTCGGCGTCGGACATTTCATGTTCCTGGGCAAACGCCACAACAGGAACCAGGGCCATAGCAAGAGCGATAACAAAAAATGTGAGCACTTTTTTCATTGAACATTCCTCCTAATCATAGGTGGCCTAAATATGCTTGCGCCGCCGGTTCACAATTGAATTATATTACAACCGGAAATAAATGTCAATAAACCCTCAAAAATAAAAGAAATAAAAAAATCATTCTATCTCCAGGTTCAGCGCCGCCTCGGTGGTTTCCTGTTCAAACTGCTTTTTATACAGCCCCGCATAGTAGCCGTTCTGTTCCATTAGCTCCGCATGGGTGCCCCGCTCAATGATCTTCCCGTCCCGCACCACCAGAATCATATCCGCTTTGCGGATGGTAGAGAGCCGGTGGGCAATGAGGAACGACGTGCGCCCTGTCAGCAGGGTGGAAATGGCTTCCTGGATCAGGGCC
The DNA here is from genome assembly GCA_910574935.1 of Oscillospiraceae bacterium. Taxonomy (GTDB): domain Bacteria; phylum Bacillota; class Clostridia; order Oscillospirales; family Acutalibacteraceae; genus Acutalibacter; species Acutalibacter intestini. The sequence continues at coordinate 669,726 of CAJTCU010000001.1, read as the reverse complement.
TCGGTCTTGGTGTCGATAGAGGCGGTGGCCTCGTCCAGCACAAAGATACGGGGGTCCGCCAGCACCGCCCGGGCAAAGGAGACCAGCTGTTTCTCTCCGGTAGAGAGCTGCCCGCCGCCCTCGCCTACGTCGCTGTCATAGCCCTTTTCCATGTGGGTGATAAAGTTATGGGCGTTTACCAGCTTGGCTGCGGCAATAATTTCCTCGTCGGTGGCGTCCAGCCGGCCGTAGCGAATGTTCTCCTTGACCGAGCCGGAGAACAGGTGGGGCGTTTGCAGCACATAGCCGATGCCGCTGTGCAGCCACAGCATACTGCGTTCCCGGTAGTCCCGGCCGTCGATGAGCACCCGGCCCCCGGTGGGCTCAAAGAACCGGCAGGCCAGGTTTACCAGGGTGGATTTTCCCGCGCCAGTCTCGCCCACAATGGCCACGGTAGAGCCTGCGGGCACATCCAGGCTAAAGTGCTCCAGCACATTCTCAGTGCCGTCCGGGTAGCGGAACGTCACGTCCTCAAAGGTGACCCGGCCTTCTAGGGGCTCCCAGTTCTCCCGCTTGGGCTCCAAAGAGGTGCCGTACCTTTCCACCACCTCCTGGGTGTCTGTAATCTGGGGCTTCAGCTCCAGCAGCTCGGTGATCCGTTCCACACTGGCCTGCTTGGCCACCAGCTGGGTGACCACATAGGCCAGTGTCTGCACAGGGTCCGAGATACGCAGGGCGAAGTTGACGAAGATGGACAGTTCGCCAATGGTAATGGCGCTGGCAATGGCCATGCCGCCCCCGCCTGTGATTACCAGGGAAACGGCCAGGGCCGTTAGAAAGCTGATGATAGGCATGTAGATGGCGTCCAGCACCACGGCCTTTACGCTGGCCCTGCGCATACTGCCGCTTACCTGATTAAAGGCGGCGGTGTTCTTGTCCTCAATCACCAGGGTCTTAGAGGTCTTTGCCCCCGAGATGCCCTCGTTGTAGTGGCGGGTGATCTCGGCGTTTACTTTCCTGGCCTCGCGGTTCGCCTTTAGGATGCGCGTCTCAAAGTAGAGGGTCACCAGGGTAATGGCGGGCACCACCGCCAGTACCAGCAGGCCCAGCCTCCAGTTGATGGCCAGCATTACCCCCATGCAGCCCAAAATATACAGCACGCAGTAGAAGCCGTCCACAATGTTCCAGGTGAAGGAGCCAATGCGGTAGCAGTCGCTTACAATCCGGGACATGATGGCGCCCACGGGGTTCTGATTATAGTAAGAGAAGCTTAGGGCTTGCAGGTGGCTAAAGAGCTTTTTCCGCAGGTCCCGGGTGATCATGACCTCCATTTTCAGGGCCACCCAGCCCATTTGCAGCTCGGTAAAGGCCCGCATGAGTACCAGGCCCATATAGAGCAGGGCGTAGCCAGTAATCCCCCGGTGGGTGCCGGGGGCCACAAACCAGTCCACGGCCCAGCCGGCCATTAGGGTATAGCCCACCCCCACCCCGGCGCTGGTAAGCATGGCCAGGAACAGCAGAACCACGCCCTTCCAGTAGGGCCGGAAAAAGGGGATTATTTTGGCCCAGATCTTCAAGCTAAAATGCTGCTCCTTTTGAGTTTTAGTTTCTAAATTGATTTCCATATCCATCTCCTCTAAGTCCGTGGGGACGCTCTCCCCACACCCCTAAAAACTTTTACTCCAAACTATATTTAAGGCCGCCCCGGCGGCATTCTAACACAAAAGCGGCCGCCCGGGCGAAACACATGCGCGCTCCCGGCGCGTTAGGCGCCTGGCGGGGTTTGGGGGAAAGCGTCTGCCGGCAAGCCGGAGGAGCCTTAGCGCTCCAAGGTCTTTCCCTACAATTCTAAGGAAAACGCGCAGGACATTTTTCCGTAGGGAGACTCTCGCCGGGGGACCTCGGACAAACGCTCCCGCGTCCGCCCTTGTCTCTAAGCCATCCGGTTTCCCGCCGGTTTTTCCCTTATGCAGGCCTCATAAGCCCACGGTCACGGACCCGCCGCCATAGCTCCCCTAACCCGCCTGGCTACCCAGCCCTTGCATCTCGTAAATCTTCCGGTAAATGCCGTCCTGTTTTACAAGTTCTTGGTGAGAGCCCAGCTGGGCCACCCGGCCTTTGTCCAGCACCAGGATCTGGTCCGCGTTCATCAGGGTGGTGATCCGGTGGGCAATCAAAATGGTGGTGCCGTGGATGTTCTCCTTGATGGACGCCCGTATCTTTGCGTCTGTCTCCATGTCCACTGCCGAGAGGGAATCGTCAAACACCTTGACCGGCGTGTCCTGCATGAGCATACGGGCAATGGCCACCCGCTGCTTCTGTCCGCCGGAGATGGTCACCCCTCGTTCGCCAATAGGGGTCTCGTACCCCTGGGCGAAACCCTCGATGGCTTCGTCGATTACCGCCATACGGGCATAGCGGCGCACAGCTTCCAGGTCCTTGCGGCCCGCGCCTTCGGCGATACTCTCCCGGAAGGTTTTGGAGAACAGGAAGGGCTCTTGCAGCACCATGCCAATGTTGCCCCGCAGGTGGGAAAGCTTGATCTGGCGGACGTCCACCCCGCCGATGGTGATGGACCCGCTGCCCTGGGGCAGCTCGTACAGCCGGTCTAAAAGGTACGTCAGGGTGGATTTCCCGCTGCCGGTGGCCCCCAGAATGCCAAAGGTACTGCCCGCCTTTATGGTAAAGCTGACATCCTTTAGCGCCTCGCCGCTTTCGCCATAGGCAAAGCTTACATGGTCAAAGACAATGTCCCGGTCCATGGGCGGGGTTTTGGGGGCGGGGCATTCCACCTCTTCTTGCGCGTCCAGAATGTCGAAGATGCGGGTGGCGCTGATGGAGGTCTTGCTTAGCTCGCTTAGCACCCGGCCCAGGTTGGCCACCGGCCAGGCCAGCATGGAGTTGTAGGCCGTAAAGGCCAAAAACTCGCCCTCGGTCAGCAGGCCCCGCTCTACAAAGAATACTCCCGCCACGGTGATCACCAGGGCCTGCACCCCGGCGATGAAATCACACACGCCCCAGTCTACGCCCAGCACCCGGCCCAGATGGATCCAGAAATTGGTAAACTCCTCGTTCTTCTTGTTAAAGCGGTCGATCTCGTACCGTTCCCGGCCAAAGGCCCGCACCACCCGCACACCGGTAAGGTTCTCCTGTATCAGGGCGGTCAGCTGGCCCTCGGTCTCATCGGCCTGCTGGAACTTCTTCCCCACAACGACAAAAAAGATCATGGAGAAGCCAATGACCAGGGGGATAAAGGCCAGAACCACCAGAGAGAGCTGGACGTTCATCATAAACATAAGCCACAGGGAAATGACAATAGCCAGCACCGTGCGCACCACGGTGACCAGCTGCTCGTTGACAAAGTTGCGGATTAACTCCACATCCTGGGTGCAGCGCTGGATGATATCTCCAGTCTGGTGGGAATTATGCCAGGCGTAGGGTAAGCGCTGGATATGGTCAAAAAGCCGGTTGCGCAGGTGGTCTACCGTGCCCTCGCAGCCCTTGGCCAGGTTCACCCGAGAGGAGTGGTCCGCCAGGCCCGCCACCAGGGCAAAGGCCAGGGCCACAGCCGCGCACACCACAATGTGCTGGCGCAGCATTTCCCGGCCCCCCAGGGTGTTCAGCCAGCCCACTACAAAGCCGGGAAGGCTGAAGGGCTCGTTATTAATCACCGAGTCCACCGTAACGCGGATGACCTGGGGGGTCATGTAGTTGGCGGCGGAGGAGACCACCACCGTAAACATTGCCAGCAGAAAATTTCCCCGCAGCCCCTGGGTAAAGGGGTAAAAGCGCAGGATGCTGGACTTCTTCTTGTTTTTAGATTCTCTTTTTTTCATAGTAGTTTCCTCTGTCAATGATCAGTAGAAAAGAGGGGCTGTCCCGCTTTTCTTTCACAAAAAAAGCGCAGCAAACTCTGGCTTTGCCACCCCCTGGACACGGCAGGGGTGGGAGCCAAAAGTTTTGCTGCGCCGGATTCCGCGCAACGTACACGGACGGGCAGATTCTATCATCTGGTTGAAATAGACGGTTACTTTATCATAGCATTCTCTAGGAAGAATGTCAAGAGGATTTTTTGGGCCCCCTACTCTCCTGCTGGCGGGTTTAAACCGAGCGCTTTACCTTGTTAGGATCTTCTCCCCCGCCGCCTGGTACGCCTAGGGGGAAGTCGCTGGGGGCGGCTCACTTTGGATGGCGGCCGCCGGAGCCGGACCGTGGCGCGGAAAGCCGACTTTTTGTCCTGGTCTGGCGCTGGGACCGGGACTTTACGAACCGGGAGAAAGCGGTTCTTAAGGCCAGAAACCACCGGAAAGAGGGCCAGAAAAACTACCATTATGACCAGCATCCATAGAGAGCTTTCCCAAGACTGGGCGCTGTTTTCCATGAGAATCACCCCAGAGCGCGGCCCGGGTGTACTTCCTGGCCCGGTAGCTAGGGATAGAACGGTCGGCGGAGAGGGCTTTGGAGTAGCGGTTGGTTTTGGGGACTTAGATGGTCTGGGGGTGGAGGTGGGTTTCGGCGTGTTAGTGGGCTTGGGCGTGTTGGTGGGCTTGGGCGTGCTGGTGGGCTTGGGCGTGTTAGTGGGCTTGGGCGTGTTGGTGGGCTTGGGCGTGTTAGTGGGCTTGGGCGTGTTAGTGGGCTTGGGTGTTTTGGTGGGCTTGGGTGTGTTGGTGGGCTTGGGCGTGCTGGTGGGCTTGGGTGTGTTGGTGGGCTTGGGTGTGTTGGTGGGCTTGGGTGTGTTGGTGGGCTTGGGCGTGGCGGTAGGCTTGGGTGTGCTAGTAGGCTTTGGCGTAGGTGTGGGTGAGGGAGGGGCTGAGGGTTTGGGTTGGCGGTAAGCTGTGACAGTATACACCGTTTTTTGGCTGCCCACGCTGACAGTTACCAGAAAGTCGGTGTAACTGCCGCCCGCGCCTAAATTCTTTCGGTTAACCCGTACCGTAGCCTCTGGGCTGGCGGCAGTTTCGAAAGACAGGCTGCTGACGCTGAAGGGCACGGTCAGGCGGTAGTGGGTGACTTGAGGAGAGAAAGCGGGCTCCAGGTCTCCAGTGGAGGGAACCAAAACGGAGAGCTCTGGGGCGGGAGGAGCCTCCACCTGGACGTTGACCGTCTGGTCCAGAACCGTATTCCCCAGGTCCTCTGCCCCGGAAGACAGGATCTCGGTGACCCGCAGGCGGAACGCCGCCGTCCCAGCGCCAGCATCCTCTGATAGCTGAAAGCGGAGGGTAACCACCCGTCCGGGACCCAGGCCCGGGCTCATGGTGCAGACCCAGTTTACCTGGCCATTGTCCACACCACTGGAGGAAATCCCAGAGGTGGATTCAGCCTCCAAAAAAGAAAAGCGCCCGGGGTCGAAACCGGCGTTTACAGAGAGCGCACCGATTTTCCCTAGGCTGCCGTCATAGTGAATTTGAAGCTCCACGCCGCCGTCCAGACCGCTGACAGCCTGAACCGTGAAAGCTGCCGAACCCCGGGCTCCGGCGGGAAAAGGCCAGAGCAGCGCGAGAATCAGCAAAAGACAGGCCGGCAGGCGTTTCATATACGAAGCTCCTTTCCAGAAACGGGAATTTGGCAGGTATAGTCAAAAATATGGATATATCATAACATTTTTTGGATTGAAGTGCAAGGAAAATGGGCTTTTCCACTGTGATGATTTTTGGCCTTATTGCTTTTTCGCAGTAGAAGGGGCGCGAATCAAGAAATTTCTATCCCCATCCCATGATCAGAGGCCGGAAAAAGCGGGTACTCCATCTGGCAGTCGCAGGGCTCCAGCTCCACATGGCGGGGGTCGTACTCCTCTGCCTCCCGGCACCCCATGCTCTGGTAAAAGGCCTGGGACTCTTCTGCCGACATGGCGGAAATGTACAGCTTTTGCGCGCCCAGTTCCCGCGCGGACTGGGCCGCCAGGAAAAAAAGCCGCTGGCCCAGCCCATGCCGCCGGAAGTCTTGGGACACATACAGCTCGGCTAAAACAGCGTACTGGCTGCCGCTGCCGATTAGGGAACCTTCTACGCTGGCAAAGCCCTTTAGCCGCGCCCCGGAAAAGGCGCCCCAAAGGCAGCCGCCCTTTTCCAAAGTCCGCTTTAACTGGGCGCAGAGCCGCTGATAGTCCGCCTCCTCCCAGTCCTCGGTAAAAGCAATGTCTTTTAGCACCCACTGCCCCTCCACCTTTCGCCAGCAGCGCTTTACCTGCTGGAAACGCTGGAAATGGGAGAAAAGGGCCAGAGAGACCTCTTCCCGTCCTATTTTTCTATACTGAATGGGTTTCATCCGAATTACCTTAGTTTGCCAGTTTGCCCAGCACCCGGCCCTGGCAGCGCAGGGTGTCGAAATCGTGAAGAGGGATGGGCTCGTACTCCGGGTTCAGAGAAAGGAGTTCCCCTTTTCCCAGGCGCTTGATGTAACCGTCGCCATTTAGGTAAAAGATACCGATTTCTCCCAGCTTTACGCTGCCCTCCACCCGCTCTACAAACACAATGTCCCCGTCCCGGTAAGCCGGTTCCATACTATTGCCGTTGACCCGCACGCAAAAGTGGGCCTGTTCTGGCACCAGCCCGCCGGGAACCTCCAGCCGGGTCTTGTAGGCTGTCCCGGCCCAAGGTTCGCCCGGGCCGGCGCTAACAGCCAGGTCATAACAATTTATATACGTGACCCGGCCTCGGCTTTCCCGCTCGACGGCAGGACCAGGGGCACTCTGGGTCATACGGGCATATTCCTTTTCTAAAACAAGGTCCACCAGCTCCCGGCCGTGCAGGTCCAGCATGCGGTATTTGTGCACTTGCCGCAGCTCCTGAGGCGTGGCGGCGTTTTCAGCGCTTAGCTCCAAAAGCTGGTCCCCGGTGACCCCCAGGGTTTTGGCCAGCTGCCGGAGCTTGTTCACATCCGGCTGGCGGCGGCCGGTTTCATAGCCAGAGTACGTGGTGCTGTCCACCCCCAGCTGCCGGGCCATTTGGTTTTGGGTCAGCCCGGCAGCCACCCGGGCTTCTTTCAGTTTTTCAGGAAAACTCATGCCAGCACCTCCTTTTGGCTGTGGGGCGTCGGTCTTGGCCGCCTTGGTTGGTTGTGCTCGTGGCATACAGCAACCCCACAGAACTCGTTATAAACCAACGCTTGCTGTTTAAAAACATTTACTCCGGCTTTTTCTGATTCCCACCGGCCAGAGCCTGCCACAAAGCCATAGGGCCAGGTGGGAATAGAAAATACTTTAAGGTTAAGGAAACGAAGGGCTTTTCCAGCCCTTTTTTCTAGTTTATATTATACCTCGTTTCCAGGCGAAATGTCAATAAATTTACAAAAAGCCTTGACAAAATGTCAATACGCCGTTATAATGAAAACAGGGTTGGCGAAATGACAACTCCACAAATAAAAAAAGGCAAAACGCGCTTCTACAAGAAAAATGATAGTAAACGCGCTTAGGGCTTGTTGAAACATAGAGGGAATGAGGAATTTTGGGTCAGAAGCGGTCCGTTCCCAGGAAAAAACCGCAAGTCAACCGGCCGGTTGACGAGGATTTTTGACGTGGAAGATGGCCGCTTATGGGCAAAAATACGGCGTTTTAGATGTTTCAAACCAGCTCTAACAATCAGTATCTACCGATTGTTAAGCGGGGCAGCGAAGCCGCCCGGTTCAGACCAAATGGAATGGATCTTTTGAACCGCGTTAACTATAAAACCTGTGGCAGCGGCTTTTTGTGGAAAAAGGAGCGTGCAAAAGGATGGAGCGGAACAGGGAGTATTGGGCTACCTTTGACTATGGGAAAATGGCCCGAGACGCCGCCAAGGAACGGGATCGGATACAGGAAAGGCTGCGGCTGCGCCGGGAGACAGGCCCTGCCTCGCCAGAGGATGATATGGTGTGGAGGCAGGAAAACAGCATGCTCTACACCATGTATTTGGAACAGCGCTGTAATTACCAGACCTTTGCCCGACGGGCTGGGACCAGGGGACAGGCAGTTTAGAGACTGGAAAAGGAGATGAGCGTATTGACAAAAGGCACGAAACGCCTGGGGCTGGAAAGCTGCCGGCAGCAGGCGGAGCAGTACTTTGAGACCTGCCGGGAAAAGGGGCGGCACCCCTCTCTGCCTGGGCTAGCCCTGGCTCTGGGGCTGGAAAGCCGCCGGGAGCTGGAACGGCTTTCCGCGGGCAGCGGAAAAACGGCCGCGGTGCTGCGCAGGGCGATGACCCGGGTGGAAGAGGCCAACGTGCAGTCTGCATATAAAAAGGACCTTTCGGGGGTGGCGAAGTTCATCCTGCAAAACGGCTTTGGCTACAGCGAGAAGGCGGGGACGGCCCAGGCGGAAGAGATTGCTGTCAGCATTGTGGAGGACCGCCCATGAGGGTGGTGATTCCCACCAGGGCCTTTAACCCCGTCTACCGGCCTTTGCTGCGGGACCGGGAGCACAGGTACATTGTGCTGATGGGCGGCGCAGGCAGCGGAAAAAGCTTTTTCGCCGCACAGCGGCTTTTGGTCCGGCTGATGGAAAGCCCGCTGTGCAACCTGCTGGTGGTGCGGGCCACCGCGGTAAGCAACCGGGACTCCACCTATGCCCTGCTGCGGCAGCTTATGTCTGCCTGGGGGGTGGAGGGGCTCTTTAAGTACACAGGCGGAGACCTGCGTATCGTCTGCAAAAACGGCAACACAGCCATCTTTAAGGGCCTGGACGACCCGGAAAAGCTGAAGTCCGTGACCTTCCCCAAGGGAGAGCTGACGGACGTGTGGGTGGAAGAGGCTTCGGAGGTAACCCAGGAGCAGTTTAATCACCTGGACCTGCGCCTGCGGGGACTGGGGGGACCCAAGCAAATGACCTTGAGCTTTAACCCAGTGTCCAACCTCCATTGGTTAAAAAGGCGATTTTTTGACCAAAAGGACCTCCGGGCTCTGGTGCTGAAAACCACTTACCGGGATAACCGCTTTCTGGACCCAGACTATATCCGCACGCTAGAGAGCTACCGGGACAGCGACCCCTATTTTTACCAGGTGTACTGTCTGGGCGAGTGGGGCGTAATGGGCCGCTGCTTTTTTGACGCGGGAAAGATTTCTGAAAGGCTGCGTCAGTCGGCCCCCCCTCTGGCCCGGGGAGACTTTATTTTTGAGACAGTCTATTCCCAGGAGTTGGGCCGGGTGGTTCTCAGGCAGGAGAGCATCCGGTTTGCAGAGGGGCCGGGGGGCTTTATCTCTGTATATCAGAAGCCAGAGCCTGGGGCGTCCTATGTGATTGGCGGCGACACCGCGGGAGAGGGCTCGGACTATTTTGTGGCCCAGGTGGTGTGCAGGGAGACAGGCCGGCAGGCGTGCACCCTGCGGGGGCGCATGGACGAGGACCTATACGCCAGGCAGGTGTATTGCCTGGGCAGATGGTACAACTGGGCCCTGACGGCAGTGGAATCGAACTTTTCTGGTTATCCCCTGCGGGAGCTGGAGGGATTGGGGTACCCGTGCCAGTACATGAGGACAGACGGCCAGTTCCGGCCCAGCTATGGTTTTCGGACCACACAGAGCACCCGGCCCGTAATTTTGGCTGGGCTGGTGGAGGTGGTACGGGAGCACCCAGACTGGCTGTACGACCCAGATACCCTGGGGGAGCTGCTAACCTTTGTGCGCAACAGCCGGGGCCGGCCAGAGGCCCAGACAGGGGCCCACGACGACTGCGTGATGGCCCTGGCCATTGCCTACTACGTGCGGGGGGAGAAAAAGATGGACAGCGGCGTCCAGATATGGAGCTGCGCTGTGGATAGGGCATGAGCCTTTTGCAGACCACCAGCGTAACAAGGGCCCAGGGGGCTTGCTCTCCCAGCAGGGATTGGGGCAGGGGCCGTATGGACCGGATGCATCATTTTATAATTGCTAAAGGGGGAATTTATTTTGAACTACATCCAAATCAAAAATACCGCCCTGGCTGTTTTGGCGGCCGTAGGCGGCGCGGCGGCCCAGGCCTTGGGCGGCTGGGACATGGCCCTACAGGTACTCGTCGGCTTTATGGCGGCGGATTATCTGACCGGGCTCTTAGTGGCCGGGGTGTTCAAGCGCTCTCTAAAAACCCCCGGCGGAGCGATCTCCAGCCGGGCGGGCTTTTTGGGCCTGCTAAGGAAGTGCGCGGTCCTGCTGGTGGTTTTGCTGGCTGTGCCGCTGGACCGGGCCGCGGGCAGCAGCTTTATCCGCACAGCGGTTTGCCTGTTCTTTATTGCCAACGAGGGGCTCTCCATTCTGGAGAACCTGGGACTAATGGGCGTGCCCTACCCAGCCTTTCTGCGGGATATGCTGGAGGCCCTGCGCAAGCAGGGCGACGAAGGGGGGCGGGGCCAATGAACGGCGTGAACATTAAGCAGAATCTTTGTCCGCCGGAAAAGTATCCCATCAAGTGTCCATACCGGCGCACCCCCACCCGGGTGGTGGTGCATAACACGGCCAATGACGCTCCGGCAGAGAACGAGGTGGCCTATATGCTGCGCAATGACTATGAGATCTCCTTCCACTTTGCGGTGGACGGGAAGGGCGCGGTGCAGGGCCTTCCCCTGGACCGGAACGCCTGGGCCAGCGGAGACGGGACGGGCAAAGGAAACATGGAGGGCATCCATGTGGAGATATGCTATTCCCGCTCCGGCGGAGAGCCCTTTTTCCAGGCCGAGGACCAGGCCGCGCGGCTGATTGCCGGTCTGCTGAAAGACTATGGATGGGGCATGGACCGAGTGACCAAGCACCAGGATTATGACAAAAAATATTGCCCCCACCGGACGCTGGACCTGGGATGGGGGCGGTTTCTTCAATTAATAGAAAAATATGTTAAAGGAGATCAGGAAATGCAGCGTTATGAGGAGTTTAAACACTACGCCCAGCGCCTGGAACAGGAGCGGGCGAGCCAGGGACCTTCGGCATGGGCAAAAGAAGCCTGGGAAAAGGCCGTGGCAGCGGGGCTGCTGGACGGCTCATCTCCCAGAGCCCCTTTGACCCGCGAACAGTGCGCGGTGCTGCTGGACCGGCTGGGATGCCTTAATAATAGCGCAACACCGCGATGACCCTGCCCAGCACGCTGGCATGGTCCGAGTAGATGGGCTCAAAGTCCGGGTTTTCCGGTTGCAGGCGCACCCGGTCTTTTTCCCAGAACAGGCGCTTCACGGTAGCTTCGTCGTCGATCATGGCCACAATGATGTCCCCATTGTCAGCGGTGGGCGTTCGCTCCGCAACCACGTAGTCGCCGTCCAAAATACCCGCGTCCCGCATGCTAAGCCCCACCACATGCAGGGCGAACAGGTCCTTGCCCTCTTTTTGAGGAAAGGGAATGTAGCCTTCGATGTCCTGCACGGCCAAAATGGGCATGCCCGCAGTGACCCGGCCCAGAATAGGCACCTGGGCGGCGGGCTGGCTGCCCTCTAGCCGGATGGAGCGGTTCAGGCCAGCGTCCCGGGTGATGTAGCCCAGCCGCTCCAGGGTTTTCAGATGGGCATGGACCGTGGAGGTAGAGCGCAGGCCGGTGGCGGCGCAGATCTCCCGAACCGTGGGGGGCACACCGCTGGGCGTGGCTTTCATAATATAGTCGTAAACTTTCTGTTGGCTAGGCGTCAGACCATTCATAGCGGACCACGTTCCTTTCTCGCGGCAGAGCAGGCGCTTTTTGAAGAGGCAAAAAATATGTTCTGGGTCCATTATAGCATGGATTCAGGAAAAATGCAAAACACTTGGGAGAATTATTGAAAAAAATTTTTATGGGGAAGGGCCCGGGGCTCTTCCCCTTCTTGTTCTCCCCACTTGACAAGTGGGGAAAACTTCTTCATAATAGAGGGCGATACTTTATTTTGAAAGGGCGGGGAACAATGGAAAAAACGGAAAAGGCCGTTATCACTGTGGTTGGCAAAGACATGGTGGGGATTTTGGCTAAAGTGACAAATATCTGTGCCCAGCACGGCGTCAATGTGCTGGAGGTAACCCAGTCTATCCTTCAGGACCTGTTTGCCATGGTCATGCTGGTGGATATGGCCGGAGCCGACGTGGAGGTGGCCGGTCTGGCTGAGACCATGGACCAGGTTGGCGCGGAGATGGGGTTGAAAATTCATGTGATGCATGAGGATATCTTTAGCTCTATGCACAAGATTTAAATGCGCGTGGGGCGCATTCAAATCTCCTAGTTTCGCTTTTCGGTGAGAGGCACTGAAATTTCGCTTTGCGGAAGCGCGAAACTTTTGGGCCAGTGCGCTGCCGCCGGGCGGGGGAGGGTTCGCTTTTCGGTGAGGCGTACTTGGAATCCAGTTTTACGGTAGTGGGAAACTTTTGACAGGGTGTTCTATTGTTAAAGTGGGGGGCTTCGCTCTGTTCAAAGGCGGATTTATAAGGAAGACCCTAATGCCGGCGGGACGTTTTATGGCTTTAGAGTACAATGCTATGTGTTGGTATATTTCATCTCTCTGGAAGGAAGGGAAGCCTATGACGCTGAAACGAGCTGGGCCCGCTGATCTGAAAGAGGCGGCCCGCATTACCCGGGAAACGATTTTGGCGGTTTACCCGCACTATTACCCCAAGGGGATCGTAGATTTTTTTCTAAACTGGCACCGGGAGGAGAAAATTCTGCCGGACATCCTGGCGGGAGAAGTGTTTCTTCTGCTGGAGGAAGGCAAGGCCGTGGGTACCGTGACCCTGCATGGGGAGGAGATCACCCGGTTGTATGTGCCGCCCCTATACCAGGGGAAGGGGTATGGCCGGTTTTTGCTGGACTTTGCGGAGCGGACCCTGGGGGAGGCTTACGGGCGGATGACGGTAGAGGCCTCTTTGCCTGCCAAGGCCTTGTACCTGCGGCGGGGTTACCGAATTGTGGATTACCGGACGGAGGAGCAGGAGAACGGCGACGTGTTGTGCTGGGACGTGATGGAAAAGACCTGGGCGGGGGAAAAAGCCGCCCTAGAGGGGGAATCGATTTGAATACCAAAGAAATTTTAGAGACCATTAATATGATCGACAACGAAAACCTGGATGTGCGCACCATCACCATGGGCATTTCCCTTTTAGACTGCGCGGGCCCAGACCCGGACCGGGCTGCTGAGAAAGTCTATGACAAAATTTGCCGCTACGCGGAAAAGCTGGCAAAAACCGGCGAGGACATCAGCCGCCAGTACGGCATCCCCATTATCAACAAGCGCATCTCCGTCACCCCAGTGGCCATGGTGGCGGGGGCCTGCCCGGGGGCCTCGCCCCTGCGCTTTGCCCGGGCCCTGGACCGGGCCGCCCACACGGTGGGGGTGAACTTTATCGGCGGCTACTCGGCCCTAGTGCAGAAAGGCTTTGGCCCCGGGGACTACGCCCTCATTGAGAGCATTCCCCAGGCCCTCAGCGAGACTCGGCTGGTCTGTTCCTCGGTGAACATTGGCAGCACAAAGGCGGGCATTAACATGGACGCGGTGGAGAAGATGGGCCGCGTGGTGCTGGAAACCGCCAAAAACACCGCTGACCGGGAGTGTATTGGCGCGGCAAAGCTGGTGGTGTTTTGCAACGCCCCAGAGGACAACCCCTTTATGGCCGGGGCTTTCCACGGTCCGGGAGAGCCGGACTGCGTCATCAACGTAGGGGTCTCCGGTCCCGGGGTGGTGCGGGCCGTTATTGAAAAAGAGGGAGCCGGCCGCAGCCTGACAGAGATCGCGGAGCTCATCAAGCGCACGGCTTTCAAAATCACCCGTATGGGCCAGCTGGTGGCCCAGGAGGCCTCCCGGCGGCTCAGTGTGCCCTTTGGCATTGTGGACCTATCCCTGGCCCCCACCCCGGCCATTGGTGACAGCGTAGCCCATATTCTAGAGGGTATGGGACTTGCACAGTGCGGGGCCCACGGTACCACGGCGGCCCTGGCCCTGCTGAACGACGCGGTGAAAAAGGGCGGCGTAATGGCCTCCTCCAGCGTGGGGGGGCTATCTGGGGCGTTCATCCCGGTGACAGAGGACGCCGGCATGATTGACGCGGCCCGCAGCGGCTGCCTGACCCTTTCAAAGCTGGAGGCCATGACAGCGGTGTGCTCGGTGGGGCTAGACATGATCTGTATTCCCGGGGACGTGACAGCGGAGATTATTTCTGGCATCATTGCCGACGAGGCGGCTATCGGCATGGTGAACAGCAAGACCACCGCTGTGCGGGTGATTCCCGCCATTGGCCGCAAGGCCGGGGAAGAGCTGGACTTTGGGGGGCTTTTGGGCCAGGGGCCCATTATGCCCGTCAATATGTCCTCGCCGGCAGAATTTATTCATCGGGGAGGGAAGATCCCCGCGCCTTTGCAGAGTCTAAAGAATTAGAGCGGATCGAATCATAAAAAACCTGTATGCATAGGCCTTTTCAGAAAGGAACGCCCTATGGATGCAGGTTCTAATTTTTCGCGGAGCTGTAAAACGCGTGTGTGATAGTAACCGCACGGAACCATCGGGATTTACCGCTTATTCCGCAGGGCAGCGAAAGCGGCCGCTTCAAAACAAGAGGACTACTTTTTTGGGGAACCGCGTTAACTATAATAACAATGACCAAGTAATGGCTTCCAGGCAGCGTATCTTATGCCAATTATAGGGATTCCACCTAAACTCAGAGTATCAAAAAAGTCTCGCTTTTTCATGCCAGGTCAAATGCCTGTCTGGAGCGGCCAGTAGATGTCGCAGTCTGTGTAGCGCAAGCACGCTCTTTAATCCAGCTATACTCTCCTGGTAGTCCCGGACTTCTTTGTTGATGCGGACTTCTATGGGTGATCACCTCCAAAATGAAAGCAGGCCGCACTTTTCAACAAGTGCGGCCTGTCAAAATAAGAATTGTTAGAAAATGCTTGTGTGATCAGTGCCTGATAAATTTTTCATCACGGGTGGGAATCCCGCTTTCATCAAGAACATATCTTTCCGCGCTCATGTGCAGGTCATATTTTTCCCGCAGTTGTGCGATGGTTCCCATCATCGGAGACGCATGATGCCGGTCTATGGACGCCTGGTCTCTCCATCTGTCAATGAGCAGAACGGTCTCAGATTCGCTGAAAGGAAAGAAATATTCATACCGCTCATTTCCATCCTCTCCGCGAATCAACGCCGCCGTTCCGCTTCTCTCCATTTCCTCGGCAAACTTACGGGAGCTGCCGTCCTTCCCCGTGTAGGTCAGAAGTACCAGGATGCTCATACGGCAGGTTCCTCCCTCTGATAGATGTTATTTCCAAATTGATACGCTTTTTCCAAGTGATCTGTCTTGTCGATTTGAGGTTTTCCGTTCGTATCTCCGCAGCCGCCTGCCAGCAGCATCCCCTTGTCGTGGAAGCCGATATAGTTGACGAGGGCGAAACGGTAATAGGATACCGCCTGCTCAAAAGTCCAGAAGAAGTCATCCGCCGCCGTCATCAGCAGGGCGCAGTCCTTTACCGGATACTTTTCATACCGGCCCAGGGGTGGGTTGGGGTCCTCCTCCGCGATACAGTAGAACCGCTCAATGAACGCCTTGATCCGGGAGGACAGTGTCCAGAAATACAGCGGGGACGCGAAGACCAGCAGATCCGCCTCCCTGATTTTGGGACAAGGCCGTTGAAGCTGTCCTTTTGCACACAGGGCTTGCCGTAGCGGCAGGCGTTACAGCCCAGGCACCCCTTGACCTCATGCCGCAACAGTGAAATCACTTCCACATTGTGTCCGGCCTCCTTGGCGCCCCGCTTGAAGCTGTCTACCAACTGAGCGGTGTTGCCCTTTGGCCGTCCGCCGCCTTGAATCATCACAATTCTTTTCATAGCCGCCTCCTGGCGATTGGTTTGCAATCATTATACCTGATAAAATGGCCGCATTCAAGATGGATGACAGAATAGGCAGACAGACCGTTGCAAGGCCCGCCTGCCTATGGTAAGATGCCACAAACTACTCAGAGGAGGTTGCGGCAATGATGTTTATCGTATTAGGTGCTGGCCTGTTTTTACTTCCTATCCTGTTCCGTCTGGCCCTGAAGCTCCGGCTGGGTGTCCCCATCCTCTACGCGCTCCTGATGCTCACCGCGTTCCACGGCTGGTATCAGGCCCATGCGGCCCTGGCGGACGGCATCTTCTTCGCCCTGGTCGGCCTCGCCGTTCGGTCCTGGGTGGTGACGCTGCTCCGCCGCCTCTGGGGTATGCTGGAGGATTGGCGGGAGGAGCGGGCGATGGCGGAGCTGCTGGCTTACCGCGTCCGGCAGGCCAGGGCCGCTGGCGAGTATGCCATCAACACCGAGGGCCTCTGGTGACCGTTATCCCAACCCCATCAATTCCCGGATCAGCCTATCGCTCATTTTGATGCAGCCCACCAGCACAAGCATATTAAAAATCACCTCGCCCACATAATTCCACACGATGGTGGCCGCCGCCAAGGTATCGTCCGCGATGGCAGGCGGAGTGGTGGCGAAGGCCGAGAAGATCACACAGGCTAACACGATGATACAGCCCTCCAGACAGATTGCGGCATAGCTTTTGAGAAAGGCAACGCCAATGCTGCTGGAGGGCTGTCCCGCGAAGCTGGCCATGGGGATGGGCGCGATGGCGGTGGCGAGGTAGAGTTTGAAAAACCGGGAATAGACGGTTAAAATCATGATAAGGGACAGCACCCAAATAAACAGCGACCCCAGCAGGGTGATGGCCCACAGGGGGATGCCCTCTAGGAAGCCCACATCCTCGATGATGGTGACCATCTCGTCAGGCAGGGTGGTATCGGTGAGCGCTGACATCCCGGAGGCCGTCATGATGGTGGAGATCATGCCCTGGGCCACCTTGAACAGCGCCGTCATCAGTTCCATCCCGTGGGTCACCGCCGCCTGGGCAAGCACAAAACGGATAAAGCACTTGAATACCATCTCAGGCTTCTTTAATTCTGTAAAGCTGCCGCAGGTCTTGACGATGTCCATGACGAAGAACAGCAACAGCAGGGCGCAGGGCCGTTGATATTCTGTATCGCCGTCCAGACGCCGCCCTTGAGCTCCTACGGGGTGGTGGAGATCAGTGTCCAGATCTCCGCCAGCTTCCCGTTCCAGGTCAGTCGGTCATTTTTTGCGGACAGTTCAATACATACCATCCTTTTCTGCTCCCTACTCCTGTGTTTGCACTCGTTTGACTTTTCCCTCTGTATCTTCTTGGCGCAGACAGAACAATACTTCGATATGCCAGAGCCGGGGACGTATTCAACGCCACATACCATACAGTGTTTGGCGGGCAACGCTGTCCACCGTTTTGTGGGTGTGATATGTAATTCACCGACAAAGCCGATGAATTTATAGTAAATCTTGATTTCTTGTTTAGAGGGTACAGACAATTTGGAGTGGTATAGTTCCATGCTGGCTCTAAAATTTACAGATAAAGGCTTATTGGAACAGGCTGCTGCTTCCTTTGGGAACAAAGAACGCTCTGTCATTTTAAGCGAGGATTGTTTGCAACGTACCGGCTTTTTGGTTGGGGACGAAATACTTCTCTCAAATGGAACAGAGGAAATTCCTTATACCATTGCTGGCAGTTTCAAATCAAGGGCAACGGATGTAGAAGCTGTTATCCCCGCTTACTGCGCTGTTTCAGACTTTGGAGCAACAGTCTATGACTTCTTAGCTTATACAGCCGCAGACCCCGACGCAATCATGGTACAGATACGGGCTTTATTTGGGGAAACATCAAATTGGAGCCGCACCGTAGAGGAATTTAATTCAGACGCACTTTCAACCGTTGGCGCATTTTTAGAACCAATGCACACCATGACCTATTTTATCCTGCTGCTTGCAACCGTCGGTGTGATCAACAATCTTTTGATTAACTATATGCAGAAACGGCGCACGATTGCCATGTATAAATCCATTGGTCTATCCAACCGCCAAAACAGGAAAATGACATTGATAGAGGGCGCATCGATCGGGCTTATCGGTGCAGTAATCGCTATTTTTGTTTCCTACATGGAAATTCAGACAATTTTCCTTGTGGCAGCTCCCAAAATCTCCATGCTGCCGGAACTGGATTTATGGACGTTTCTTGCCGCAGGGGGATTAGGGATTTTCATTACGCTGTTAGGTTCCGTCGTACCATTCATGAAAAGTCGTAATATGAAACTGATAGAAGAAATTAAATTTGAATAGGAGGCATTGTCACATGAGAGAATTAACAGAAAAAATCGTTATTGAGGGGAAAAGCATTGTAAAAGACTTTCAGCTTGGCGATACCAGAACAAGGGTATTGAAAAGCATATCTTTGAAAGTTTCGCAAGGAGAATTTGTTTCTATCATGGGGCAATCCGGTTCTGGTAAAAGTACCTTGCTTTATATTCTTGGCGGTCTTGATACGCCTACAAGCGGAGCTGTCTTTCTCAATGGCATAGATATATCGAAGCTGGGTGATGAAAAAATGAGCCGGATAAGGCGGCAGAATATAGGCTTTGTATTCCAGTTCTATAATCTTATCCCAAACTTGAACGTAGAGGAAAATATCATGCTCCCGCTTTTGTTGGACGGAAAGAAAATGCGTGACTATAAAAATGAGCTTGCTGAAATTTTAGAGGTTGTCGGCTTATCTGACAGGAGAAAACACACGCCCCGCGAGTTGTCCGGCGGGCAGCAACAGCGTGTTGCAATCGCCCGCGCATTGATCGGCAAGCCCCAAATTTTGTTTGCTGACGAGCCAACGGGAAACCTTGACAGCCGTACCGGGGCAGACATTATGAATTTGTTGCAGGAGATCAACCAGGAAAGCAGACAGACAATTATCATGGTTACTCATTCGCCGGAAGCTGCAAAAAGCAGCAGCCGGATTATTACAGTGAGTGACGGAAAAATATCATAAGTTCTTGCTGAATATTTGCAGAAATTTGCTTTATACTCATCAGCAACCATTTGACAAAGTAAAGTTATCTCTCAAGCGTCTTTCTCTTATTTGATATTTTTATTTGCGTTTTTATGTTGATCTTGCATCTGCCCTACCATACAATCGAGAGTTTTTAACAGAAACGCACGTTCCTCTTCAGTACAGGCCGCAAATTTGCAAAGTAATTGCTTTGTCTGCTGTTCTATCTTCGGCATTTCGGGGTAAGAGACATCTGCCGAAAGGCCAAGTCGGTAGATTATATCGGCAAGAACTTCGATAGACGCATTGACCCGTCCCTTTTCTATATTTTGAATATGTCGGAGTCTTCTGCCGGCCTGCTGAGCAAGCTGCTGTTGTGTAAGATGTTCTTCATTCCGTCTGCCGCTGACTATGGCCCCTATGTGCTGTAAAATATTTTTACGCATTTTTAATCACCTCTACTACATTCTATCGTGCGTAAGCGTTTCTATAAATTCCCTAATAGAACGTGTAGAGATGTGCTTATCATGCGTTTTACAATAGAATATATTTGCCCTGCTTGTGAAGCCAAAAAAACGGCTTTTCACATTATTTAATTGCGTTGGGTTTTCCGTCATCGGTTTACCCAACGAAGGCGGCAAAGAAACAGGCTGCTCGTGGATGATGTATTCGTTGCTGCTGAACTTGCCGCTTTCGTCCGCGGTCTGGTGGCGCTCGATGTACCCGGCCCGCTCCAATTCGTTGGCAGCGGAACGAATTGCGTCCTTGCTCTCCCAATTGACATAGCACAGGCTGGACAGGGTATAATCCCAATCTTCCGGGAGTGACAAAATTTGCGACAGCAGGCCCTTGGATTTCAGGGACAGGGATTTGTCTCGCAGGCGGTAGTTGGACATCACCGTGTACCCCTTGTTTCTCTCCACACGGAATACTGGCATGCTTCGCCCCTCCTTTTGGTGTCTGGACAAAAAAAAGCGCCGCAGACTTTTTCAAAATCTGCGGCGCTGGCCGGGACCCAGAAACGGGCGGTGTCTTGCCGACATCGCCCGTTTTCTGTGATGTTGTTCACTTGTTTGCGCCGCCCCGTTTTCCGCTGCCTTAAAAAAACGTTGATTTTACTGGGGCTTTCCATGTTTTCTTATGGCAACGCCCTCAAGAGCCGCTCTCTTTTACACTTATATTTAGTGGACACCACCGCTTTACATGCGGCTTTTTAATCACTCCCGCACCCTTGCGCTGTGTGCGCAAATTTAAACGGCAGGTCCTTGAAAGGCAAAAAAATTTTCCAACCCCATCATAGAACGTTGATGGGCTTCGAGAATGCTTCGATAATACTCTTTACCTCTTTCCGTAATGTGATAGTACACGCGCAGGCGGGGCTTTCCTTCCCCGGCCACCTCCCGCTTGTCTAAAACCAGCCCTTTTTCGACCAGGCGATACATGGTTACATAAATGGCTGCTTCGGCCAAGTCCAAATAGCCCTGGCTGCGGCGGTTGATCTCTTGGGTAATCTCATAGACATACATGTCCTTTTCGCCAAGTAGCGATAAGCAAAGTAATTCAGCTGAAACTTTTTTCGTCGTTCCGATATGTGGCATAGCATAACACACTCCTGTAATGTTATGGAAATATGTTACCATATCCTTGTTTAAAAGTAAATAGCTAATAGTTCATTTTGCCTCACATAATCTTATTTTGAATGATTTATAAAATACTCATTGTTTAAAACTACCCGACCTTTGTGCAATTTTTCGAAAAGGAAAAAACCATATAAAAAGGAATACTATCTTACATTTTATATAGTATTCCCTAAACACATTTTGCCCTTTCTAAATAAAGGCTTCAGACCTGCCAAAATTAGCCTGCCGCGTTCTCTATCCCTTTGTTAGGAAGCCAGACTGTAACCGTGGTTCCCTGCTCCTGGCAGCTTTCCAAGGTAATCTCCCCGTGGTGGACCAGGACGGCGTGTTTTACAATGGAAAGCCCCAGCCCGGTGCCTCCCACTGCCCTTGACCGGCTCTTATCCACCCGGTAAAACCGCTGGAAAATGCGCTCTTGCTCCTCGTCCGGAATACCAATACCCGTATCGCTTACTGTTAGGATCACCCTTTCTTCCGCAGCTTGTACCGCTATCTGTACACTGCCCTCTGGGTGGTTGTACTTAATAGCGTTGTCACAAAGATTATAGACAATACTATATAAAAGCTGGGGAATGCCGTACAGGGGGGCGGGTCCTCCCCCTAGCTTCAGAGCAATACCAGCCTGGTCTGCCTGGGGGGCCAGGCTGTGGATGGCCTGGGCCGCTGTCTCATACAAATCTACCCTCCTCCAGTCCATGTCCTTAGCGCCCTCATCCAGATGGGAAAGGCTGATAATATCCTCCACCAGTCCCACCATGCGCTTTGCCTCCCGGTAGATTCGGGCAGTAAAGGGGACTGTGTCCTCTGGCTTCACCATACCGTTTTGCAGCAGCTCCGCATAGCCACAGATGGATTGCAAGGGCGTTTTTAGCTCGTGAGACACATTGGCCGTAAACTCCCGGCGGGCCTGCTCCGCCTGGTCCAGTTCCGCCTGTTTCTGCTCCAGTGCCTCCTTTTGCCGTTTTAGCTGCCTTTGCTGGCTGTGAATACGCCCCAGAAGGGGCTTCAGCTCCTCATAGCGCCCCCCTTCCAGGGGGTGGTCCAGGTCCAGCCGGGTTAGGGGCCGGACAATATGCCTAGAAAGCCGCACCGCAAAGAAAACCGAAAGCCCCACCGCCACCAGGAACACAATGCAGATGGGCTGGGCCATGCCTAAAAGCAGGGTAAGGGCAGAGTGCTGGGCCATAGAAAGCCTTAGCACGCTGCCGTCCTCGAGCCGCTGGGCTGTGTAAAAGGAGCGCTCCATCAGGGTGCTGGAGTACCGCCGGCTGGTTCCATGCCCAGTGGCCAGAGCCTCTTTAATCTCCTCCCGCTCCAGGTGGTTCTCCGTTCCGGCACTGTGACTATCAAATAGAACCTCTCCCTGGGGGGCTATCCAGGTAATCCGGTAGTTTTTTGTCTCAATCCCCCCAAAAAAGTCCTTTCCTTCCCGCTGGGCCCCTTGGGCAGCCAGTTCCAGCTGCATGTCCAGCTGGGCCCGCTGAATATCGGAAAAATACCCGTACAGCACCCCCATAATCAGCACTGTGGAGGCAAGAAACACGACCAGGGCCACAAGACAGATAGAAGAAAAAATCCGTTTGGTCATAGCTCCTCCTCCATTCGGTAGCCAATCCCCCGCACGGTGGCAATGTAATTTCCACAGGGGTCCAGCTTCGTGCGCAGGGTGCCAATATGCACATCTACCGTCCGGGTCTCCCCAGTGTAGTCCATGCCCCAAACCAGCTCCAGCAGCTGATCCCGGGTAAAGACCCTGCCCGGATTTTCCATAAAGACCAGCAGCAGCCGGTACTCTTTTCTGGTCAGGTCCACCCGCCGTCCCTCTACCCGTACCACGCAGGCCCCGGGGTCCAGCTCCAGCCCTCCCAGCCGCAGCACGCCTTTTGCCTCTTCTCCAGAATCCCCCCGGCCAGCACGGCGCAGCACAGCCCGCACCCGAGACACCATCTCCATCATGCCAAATGGCTTGCTCATGTAATCGTCCGCCCCCAGGTCCAGGCCAATGACCCGGTCATACTCTGTGCCCTTGGCGGTTGCCATAATCACGGGAATCTCCTCTGTGGCCGGGTGAGCCCGCAGCTTTTTCAGGATGGAAACCCCGTCCTCCCCAGGCAGCATGATGTCCAGCAGAATCAGCTGGGGCCTTCGCCCCCGCATAGCCTCCCAAAAAGGCTTGCTGTGGGAAAATCCCTCTGCCGTAAACCCGGCCGCTGTCAATGTATAGAGCATCAGGTCCCGAATGCTCTCGTCGTCCTCCACACAAAAAATCATCTTACATCCTCCCTAAAAGTGGCTTTCTCTGCCCAGGGCCTGGCCCTCTCTTTTCTAGTCGTTTTGATCAGAAACGGCCGCTTCCCGCGCCGGAACGCCTCGCTGTATGGCAGTTTGCGGTTTTCTCCTTGAAACTGACCGTTTCTGGTCAAAAATCCGTCATTTCCTCTATTTTCAAACAAGCCCTAGTCCTGGGCGTATTTTTCTTTGTAGCGTATAAATTTATCCCGGAATAGTTGGCTATCGTTTCTGGCGTCCCGCAGCGATGCGTGAATGTTCATATTGTGATGGGCAATATCGATTACACAGCCCGCAATATTGGAACAGTGGTCTGACGCGCGCTCCAAATTGGTGAGAATGTCCGACCACACAAAACCCGCGTCAATGGAACAGGTCCCCTGCTGCAAGCGCCGGATATGGTTGGTCCGCAGCGTCTCTTTTAGGCTGTCGATCACCTGCTCCAGGGGCTCCACACACCCGGCGGCTTCCAGGTCGTTTTCCAGAAAAGCCTGGAGGGCCAGGTCCAAAATCTCTCCCACCGCTGCCGAAAGGGTCTTGTACTCCTTCTTGGCCTCCGCTGTTAGGGCCATGCCCTTGCTTCTGAATTCCTCCGCCGATTCCAGCAGGTTCACCCCGTGGTCCGCAATGCGCTCAAAGTCTCCAATCACTTTCAAAAGTTTTGCCGCCTCCGCACTGTCTCCCGGGCCAATCTGGTGGGCGCTAAGCCGCACCAGGTAGGTACCCAGTATATCCTCATAGCGGTCTGTGCGCTCCTCCTTTTCCCGCACAGACTCCGCCAGGGCCGGCGTATAGGCCTCTAAAGCGGCCAAACCCTCCTTTAGCGCCAAAACAGCCGCGCCAGCCATGTCCCTAGCCACCGCGTGGCAGCGTTCCAGGGCAATCGAAGGGGTGGCGAACAGCCGCTGGTCCAGCTCTGGCTGGGCCTCAGCCACCGGGCTGTCGTGAATTAATCGGCAAACCAGCTTCTCCAGCAGTCCGGTCATGGGCAGCATCAGCAGAGTACACAAAAGGTTGAACACGGAATGGCACACCGCAATGCCCAGCAGAGAGGCGGGCTCTTCCAGTATCATCGGCGAAAAAACAAATTTAATAAGGGAAAACACCCCCAGCCACACTGCCGCGCCAATAACATTAAAAGAAAGGTGCACAAGGGCCGCGCGCTTGGCGTTTTTATTGGCCCCCACAGAGGAGAGCATGGCTGTAACACAGGTGCCGATATTCTGCCCCATAATAATGGGGGCCGCCGCCCCATAGGACACCTGCCCTGTGGCCGCCAGGGCCTGTAGGATGCCCACCGAGGCCGAGCTGGACTGAATCACGGCCGTGAGCACCGCCCCGGCCAGCATACCCAGCAAAGGGTTTTGGAACAGCAAAAACAGGTTCTGGAACCCAGGCTCCTGGCCCAGGCCGGCCACTGCCCCGGACATGGTTTCCATGCCAAACATCAGCGTGGCAAATCCCAGCAGAATAGCGCCGGTCTCCTTTTTCTTGGGAGACTTGCAAAACATATAAAAAATCGTGCCGAGCAGGGCCAACACCGGCGTAAAAGACGAGGGCTTCAGCAGCTTTACAAAAAAATTACTGCTCTCAATGCCCGCCAGGCTGAGGACCCAGGCTGTTACCGTGGTGCCAATATTCGCGCCCATAATCACGTGAATGGCCTGCCGCAGACTCATAAAGCCGGAGTTCACAAACCCCACCACCATCACCGTGGCGGCGGAAGAGCTTTGTATCACCGCGGTCACCCCCAGGCCTGTAAGCAGGCCTGCCAGTTTGCCAGTGGTGAGCCTGGCCAAAATCTCCCGCAGCCTCTCTCCCGCCTGGCGCTCTAGGGCCTGCCCCATCACATTCATGCCGAACAGGAACAGGCTAAGCCCCCCTATGAGGGTTAATAGATCAAAAATATCCATCCTCCATACACCCCTTACTTAAATTAATTCCATGAAAAGGATAGCAGACAGAGGTCAAATCTGTTACCGGCCTTTTGTAAAATTCCTGTAAAGCCGGGTCTTTCCCCTTCAAACCCCGCCCTTTTTATTTTCCAACCAATCCCCGCCCTCTATGCAAAAAATCCCCTCATTTCTTATGGCCGGGGCTTGTTTGAACATAAAGGAAATGACGGATCCTGGATTTTTAGGAGCGGAGCGGTTCAAGAAAAAGCCGCGGGCCAACTTGAAGATTGGAAAGAATTTTTGCCCCGGAGGATGGCCTCCGGTGGTCAAAAAAGGCGGCGTTTTTGATTGGTCAAAACAGCCATGGGGTCTGTTTGAAAGCCTCAAAAAAACCGTCTTTTCTCCGGCTTAAAAAAAGATTCTAGGTAAAAGGGCGGCTGGTATGGCAAGTTCTCCCTTTATGCAGTTTTTCGGGGCTCATGCCAGAGAATTGTGACAAAATTGTTAAATGTCAAAAAATTCTAAAATCCCTATTGACTTTTACTGACCATAAGGATACAATAGGTTTAGCACTTGAGAAACGAGAGTGCTAACACCCTTTAGGAACCAAAGTGCCAGTGCGCAAAAGAGACGCGGGCGCTAAGCGCCCTGTGGGGGGAACGCGTACAAACCAAACCTGTTATCTCTATTTTTTACCGGTCCATCCGGTTTGCCGGCCCCGGCGGCGAAAAATCTCCGGGGAGAAAGGTAAGGCCCCAGTAAAAATTCATGGGCCAAGGTGTTTTTTATGAAAATAAAGCCCCTTCTGGACAGGGTCCTCATCAAAGCGGAGGAAGCGGAAGAGACCACAAAAAGCGGTATTGTGCTGGCTGCCAAGAGCCAGGAAAAGCCCCAGATTGCCCGGGTAGTGGCCGTGGGCCCCGGCGGCGAGGTGGACGGCAAGGAGATTAAGATGTACCTGAAAGAAGGCGACCGGGTCATCTCTGCCAAGTACAGCGGCACGGAAGTGAAGGTGGACGGCGAGGAGTACACCATCGTAAAGCAGAGCGACATTCTAGCTGTAGTGGAGTAAATTTTTGTCCTATAGAGCGGCTGCCGCTGAAAAAAAGCCTTTAAGCCCCAATGTCCCACCCAGCTTTCGGCTCGTCCACGGGTCTAACGGGACGAACCGGCAAAAACCGGAGTAAAAGTTTTGTCAACTTTTTCAAAAGTTGCGGGGTGCGGGGCAGAGCCCCGTGACCTTAACACAAGAAAGGAAGATTTGTCATGGCTAAAAAAATTGTCTACGGAGAAGAGGCCCGCAAGGCCCTTTTGAATGGTGTAAACCAGCTGGCTGACACCGTGAAGATCACTCTGGGGCCCAAGGGCCGCAACGTGGTGCTGGATAAAAAGTTCGGCGCTCCTCTCATCACCAATGATGGTGTGACCATTGCTAAGGAAATCGAGCTGGAGGATGCCTATGAGAATATGGGGGCCCAGCTGGTAAAAGAAGTGGCCACCAAGACCAACGACGTGGCTGGCGACGGTACCACCACAGCCACCCTGCTGGCCCAGGCCCTGGTACGCGAGGGCATGAAGAACGTCACCGCCGGGGCCAACCCCATGGTGCTGCGCAAGGGTGTGCAGAAGGCCACCGAGGCCGCTGTGGACGCCATTGTGAAGAACAGCCAGAAGGTTAGCGGCACCAAAGACATCGCCCGGGTAGCCGCTGTCTCTTCCAGCAGCGACGAGATCGGCCAGTTGATTGCCGACGCCATGGAGAAGGTCACCTCCGACGGTGTCATTACCGTAGAGGAGAGCAAGACTGCCGAGACCTACAGCGAAGTGGTAGAGGGCATGATGTTTGACCGCGGCTACATCACCCCCTACATGGCCACTGACACTGACAAGATGGTGGCCGATCTGGACGACCCCTATATCTTGATTACGGATAAGAAGATTTCTAATATTCAGGAGATCTTGCCCCTGCTGGAGCAGATTGTCCAGGGCGGCAAAAAGCTGCTGATTATTGCCGAGGACGTAGAGGGCGAAGCTCTGACCACCCTGATTCTCAACCGCCTGCGGGGCACCTTTACCTGCGTGGCTGTAAAGGCTCCGGGCTTTGGCGACCGCCGCAAGGAGATGCTTACCGACATCGCCACCCTTACTGGCGGCCAGGTGATCTCCGAAGAGGTGGGGCTGGAGCTGAAAGACGCTACACTCGACCAGCTGGGCCATGCCCGCCAGGTGAAGGTGGACAAGGAAAACACCATCATTGTGGACGGCGCGGGAGACAGTGCGGCTATCAAGGGCCGCGTCAACCAAATTCGCGCTCAAATCGAGACCACTACCAGCGACTTT
The DNA here is from genome assembly GCA_910574935.1 of Oscillospiraceae bacterium. Lineage (GTDB taxonomy): Bacteria > Bacillota > Clostridia > Oscillospirales > Acutalibacteraceae > Acutalibacter > Acutalibacter intestini. The sequence continues at coordinate 642,832 of CAJTCU010000001.1, read as the reverse complement.
GACCGGGAGAAGCTGCAAGAGCGCCTGGCTAAGCTGGCCGGCGGCGTGGCGGTTATTAAGGTGGGCGCTGCCACTGAGATTGAGATGAAAGAAAAGAAACTGCGCATTGAAGACGCCTTGGCTGCCACTAAGGCCGCTGTGGAAGAGGGCATTGTGGCCGGCGGCGGCACCGCCCTCATCGACGCTATCCCTGCTGTGCAGGAGTACGTGAACACCACCGAGGGTGACGAGAAAACCGGCGCTGCCATTGTGCTGAAGGCCCTGGAGGAGCCCGTGCGCCAAATTGCCGCCAATGCCGGTATTGAGGGCTCTGTTATTGTAGAGCAGCTGAAGCGCGACCATAAGGTAGGCCAGGGCTACAATGCTCTGACCGGGGAGTTCCAGGATATGATCCAGGCGGGCATTGTGGACCCCACCAAGGTAACCCGCTCCGCCCTACAGAACGCCTCCTCTGTGGCGGCCACTATCCTTACCACCGAGTCCTTAGTCGCGGACATTAAGGAGCCCACGCCTCCTGCGGCTCCGGCCCCGGACATGGGCGGGATGTACTGATAGAGTCCGCAAACCCGCATAAACACTGGGGCTTTGACAGGCTGGAAGCTTGATTTAAGCCAAACTTAAGCCAATTTGACAGCGACTTTGAATGTATAACTGAAAGCCAGCACTCACTTGATAGGTGGGCGCTGGCTTTTTTGCTTTTTTGATAGGATATAATTGAGAATTGATTTCCCCGCACGATCTTTCACGGTCTATGCGGTTTTTCTGTTTTTACCCCCAATCCGCAAAATGTCAACCTAAATCGCCCAAATGCAAACAGAAAAATGATACTTTATTATATGTGCATGGAGAGATGCACATGGTAAGGTTATCAGACCGCCTCAAACAGTTGCGGCAAGAAAAGCACCTGAGACAGGATCAAGTTGCAGCATTGGTCAACGTTACAAAATCTGCTGTATCATCGTGGGAAAATGATATGCGCCAGCCGCCGTACAGTACCTGTTACGCCCACTCCTACGCCTACTCCAGAATCACCAACGCCTATACTTATTTGCGGGGACGCAAAAATAGATACGTCACATAACTTTGTTTTGCATGGGTATGGAGATGGGAAACTGCATGAAAGCGATCCACTTACAAGGGCGCAGCTTGCAACGATTATTTATCGCCTGCTGGATGATGAATCTATAGCCAAGTATAGGGGCGGGGTATCTGTTTTTAAAGAGGTTCTCGTTAATGCTTGGTACACGGAATATGTCACCTCAATTAATCATGCTGGAATTGTATGCGGCATAGGCAGCGGTAAGTATTCCCCCAACAGTAATGTGACCTGGGCGCAGATCATAACAGTGCTTATACGCTTCGTGGAACCGCAGGAGTATAGTCTGCAGCACATCCGCTATAGTGGTTGGGCTGATCAGGCCATACAGACCGCTGTAGCGTTGGGGTGGATTGAGGATAACGCAGAATTCCAACCCCATGCGGCGATTAGCCGTGGGGACTTGGTGAAGCTTGAATGGGATAGTAGCGCGATACAGATAGAGAAACAGGCAATGCCCACATGGGAAATTGCCTGAACAATGGATATGTTTTAACTATTCGCAAATGAATAATTTCTTACAGGTATATTGCATTTGAAGAAATTGTCAGCAAATTCATAATCTTCTGTGTAGTCTGCTATTTTAGCAAGTATATAACCTAATGCTGTTTCTGTTATTTCAAGTTCCCATGCTGTTGCGGATAAATCAGGTATTTCAAATGAACACATATTTCCTTCTTCAAATTCAGATTTGGTAGGGAAATTTCCTTGAATTGTGGTACATTCACTCAAACGCGATATAATTCCAATAAGTGCTTGATCCCCATCAATGAACAATAATCCAGATTTAAGAAACCGCATTCTTACAGCTGGATTATCACTTGTCTTTTCTATTCCCCATAAAACGGTACAGACATTTCCATAAGCTGTCCAAAAATCTATACCATATGATTCCTTGTACCCATCTGGATAAGTTTCACTGTATTCCTCAAGGCTTCTCGCAAGAGAGTCATACATCATACCCGCATTTAATTTTACACCTTGCAAATAACTCGTGTTTTTGAATTGCTCAACAGTTTCAGTATCCAGCAGTAAACCGTTATGGCTGTACATTGCAAATCCGAGTGATGAATTTATATTTAAATTATCAACCGAAAGCGATGAAGCGTCCATAAAAGCAGAATATGTCTCTGATACATCGCTTTGAGAGCTTTCGTTTGGGGTAGAATCTTTCTGCTCATTTGAATTTACAGCAAGTTGGGCATCAACTATGTTGAATTCTGTAACTGTGTCCCATCCGCTATCCGTAAATGCGCGACCGCTCATTGTGATAGTAGAAGGAGTCAAGGTTGGTAGCGAAGAATCATCATCGACAGACAATTTCAATTCGCCTCTTGAATGTGCTGCTATAGACTCATTCCATCCAACATTGACATTTTCTCTATCTAAAGACAGGGATGAGGCCATTATCGCTAACCCTTGATCATATTTGTTATCAATATAGAAAACGATATCTTCATCACCGTATTCATCCCTTTGGCATCGGCGATAATAGATAGTTAAGAACTCATCATCATATATCTGTATATCTGGAGTAGGTTCCTTTTCTGATGAAGGAGAGGGAGTCAACTCTATTACCTGTGAATTTTTCTCCCATTCCTGCTGCTGATTTCGTGGATTCTTGTTCTCTTGCGTTAATCGACTCACTTCATCTTGTAATGCTGAAATCGTACTATCTTGTAAATCAGTGCTACTGCCTGACGATATTGTTCCACACCCCCACAACTGTACCAGTAACGCCAACACCAAAACAATTGAAACAACCCTTTTCATTATCTTGTGCCTCCTTGAGATTAGGGCTTGTTTGAAAAATCGAAAACGTCGTCTTTTTTGCCAGAAGAGGCCACTTTCTACGTCGAAAATCCTCGTCAATCGCGAGATTGCCGTAGTTAGCGCAGCTAACTACAGCGGTTCTTCTCCTTGAAATTGTCCCCTTCTGGCCAAAAATTCGTCATTTCCTCTATTTTCAAACAAGCCCTAGTAGTCCCATTATACTACGCCAAATTCGATTTATAAACTTTTGTAGTATATCTTGAATACAAATTTGTGGGCTATAATACTAATAGACTACAGAGATAGCGTGGGTGAGGGTATGGCAAACAGTGATAAATTTATTGTACGCTCTAAAAAGGTGTACGGCGAAAATACGGTAGTGTCGTGCCGTATGCCGGTAGAATTGGTAAAAAAGCTTGACGCAATCGGCAATCAGACAGGCAGAACAAGAAATGAGCTGATTTTGCGCTGTGTGGAGTTTGCGTTAGAGAAGTTGGAGATAGTAGACGAATAGAAATAGCTGATCTGCCAAATTGACAGGTCAGCTATTTCCGTTTAAAAATTTCACCTGTATGTTGAGCGGGTGTACTATAGCCCCATCCAAAAATAGAAATCCCCCAAATTTGTAAAGTACCCCCGCCTCTTTCCCTCCAAGCAAGAGCAGAGTGAGCTATTACGGCCCTGTATTGTTTCAATAGGGTATACCCATATGACACATCGATAAGGCGCTAAAAACTATGTCATACAAATTACCTATTGCGTTTTGAAATGTTTAAATTTTCATATACCCTATTGAGACGCTCTTGGCTTTATGGTATACTTATCCTATCAAATCAAGGGAGTTGCAAGCAATGTTGCTAGGTAGTGTTCACATAAGGGGCAAAGTATGATACAATAGGACTATGGAACTGAATAGAGAACAGTATGAAAAAATCCAAGAATGTTTTCCCAAGCAAAGGAAACCAGCGAAAATCAGCAACCTGGAAGTATTGAACGCAGTGCTGTACATCGTAGAGAACGGGTGCAAGTGGAGGAGGCTGCCCAAAGAATACGGGGATTGGCATGTGATCTATGTCCGGGTAAACCGCTGGGCAAAAAAAGGTGTACTGCAAAAGGCGTTTTTGCACTTACAGCAACTAGGGATCATTCAAATCCAAGTAAACATAGTGAGCCTGGATTCCACTTGTATCAAAGTACATCCAGACGGAATGGGCGCTTTGAAAAAAGCGGACCACAGTCCATCGGGCGGACACGCGGGGGATGGAACACCATCATATGGTTGCCGCATCTGACCGGGATGGGGTAATGTTTGCGTTGTCCGCAGGAAACTGCGGCGATGCTCCGGAAGGGCGCGCCCTTTTACGGCAGCTTGGGCCAGTTGACCGATCCGTTTATCTTCTAATGGACCGTGCTTATGAAGGAGACGAGACGCGAGCTTTAGCCACTGAGCTGGGCTATATACCTGTAGTCCCTCCGAAAAGTAATCGCAAAAATCCTTGGGACTATGATAAGCTGCTATACAAACAGCGCAATCAAGTGGAAAGGCTTTTTCGACGTCTCAAAAGATTTCGTCGTATTTTCACTCGCTATGATAAACTTGATGTCATCTTTTTGGCCTTTGTCCATTTCGCTCTTATCGTTGATTCCCTTATGTGAATAGGCCCTAGGGTATGTGCGAGTTTCCACAGTAGAGCAGAATGAGGCAAGGCAGATTGAGGCTTTACAGCAGCGCGGGGTTGAAACCGAGAGTCTATACATAGACAAGCAGTCAGGCAAAGACACAAACAGGCCAAAACTGAAGGAATTGCTTGACTATGTACGTAGGGGAGATACCGTAGTAACAGAATCTATCAGCCGTATTGCCCGAAACACAAAAGACTTGCTTTCTATTGTCGAGCAACTACAGGACAAAGGGGTTGAGTTTGTCAGCTTGAAAGAATCCCTTGACACCACCACGCCGCAAGGCAAGTTTATGTTGACTATCTTTGCGGCTATGGCAGAGTTAGAGCGGGAAAGCATATTGCAGCGCCAGCGCGAGGGCATAGCCGTAGCCAAAGCGGCGGGTAAGTACAAAGGCCGCAAGCCTATTGGGTTTGATGAAACCTTGTTCAAATCTACGGTTGCGGACTGGAGAGCGGATAAGATCACGGCAAGAAAAGCAATGGAGATTGTTGGGTTAAAACCTAACACATATTATCGCAGAGTAAAAGAACTTGGACTATAAAGTAAAAGCGGCAGGGCTATAAACCCCGCCGCTTTCTGTCTACTGATACTATGACAGCCTATAGCACTAAATCATTGCTATAGCTTTTGCGTAATCAATAATGCCAATTCCAATTTTAAGTTTCTTGGCTGATTCAATCATCGTTTTCAAGTGTTGTTGCACATCCTCAGAGTACAGAGTCTTTCCACATTCTGAATACGTATATACGTTGCTAATAACTGCGAAGAGCTGCTTGTCTGGCCTGACTGCTATCTTGCCAACGATAAAGCAAGCTTTTGGTATGATGAGCCGCCAGAGGCTGCGGGAGGGTATTTTAGCGACAAAGAAATTGATGAAGATTTGCCAGTAGACCTACAGCACCAGATTTGGGCAAACAACGAAAGCAAGCGGCAATATGACTTTGCTATATTTACGGGGCAAACTGGTGACCGTTACTGTATTGATAACATCACTGACATATAGCCCATGGACGAAAAGACTTTTGTTATAGAGTCCACAGATGGGCATACATACGCAGTACAAGGTTTGGAGGATGACGAGGCCAGACAAGCGGCAGCAATACACTTTGGAGTTACGCTTTGAATAAGGGGAGGGGCTACGACCTCTCCTTTTTGTTTGTGTACAATTCCAGGTAAAGCGGCAGGGGTAACCTTAAAACGCCGTGTAGCACTTTATATCACGGTTTATTGTGTTGGTTAGTACCCAAATACTATTGTAACAATAAAAGCCGCTACACGCGCTACAAAACCATTTATAGCTATGCAAACAAAAATAGCAGAAGTCAGAAAAAACTTCTGCAAAAACGGTTGACAAAACACACCTTATTTTGATATAATACAAGGCGAACTCAACCGACAGATGTATACACTTTTCCTTATACTTTCTTTGTGCTTGTATTCTACCACAACTTGAAACGAAAGTCAAGCATTATGTCCAGAATTTTTTGAAAAGTGGGACATAAGCGAAAAGCGGACACACGAAAAAAGTAGCACAAGAAAAGCAAGGGATATTTTCTATAGTTTGGCAAAACTTCCTATTAAGGCGTTTTGATACATCATCATACGAAGGGAGGCGATACTATGAAACACGTTTTGTTTGCTTGCAAGAAAAGCACTACCGATCAAGTTATTAAGCTTGACGATGCTGTGAAAGCTCTTGGTGGGCTTGTTAAAAAGTAAGTACGTCACCGTTGGGGCGGTGGTCAACACCGCCCCTTATCCACAGTGCAAAAAGGAGGAATAATTTGGACAAAATAACGTTCGAAAATTTAACCATTGAGCTGACACGCCGTTGCAATATGAAATGCGGGCATTGCCTACGGGGCGAAGCACAAGAAGTTGACATCGACCGAAAGTATATTGATTCATTACTGGATCAGACAGAACTAATTGGAGGTATGTTTTTTACTGGAGGGGAGCCAACGTTGGCACTTGATACTATGGAATATATAGCCAATGAGTTGTGCAAAAAGGGTATTCCAGTCTTGAATCTTGAAATGTATGTGAATGGGCTTATATTTAGCAAAAGGTTTATTAATATCATCAAAAGATATAAAGAAATCATTGATATATCATGTTCAAAATGTTTGTCAGGCGGTGATAAGTATAAACCGCAAGCAGAAGTAAGCCGTTGCATTGTAGGCATAAGCCTTGACCACTACCATGAATATCATGACTTATGTATGGAGAACTATTCAAAATATAAGGACGCGCTATTAGGATATGCAGATGTTTTGAAGATCATGTGAGGCAGTAGCCCAAGCAAATTGGGACGTGCTAAATGTTTGAACGAATACACACTTGATAAATCTGACGTGCTTAAATACCATCCCATGCAGCGGATTGAAGTATTAAGTAAAGACTATGCCCCAGTTTGCTATGCGTATAATACATACCATATGTTCTATGAGGATCAAAAGATTGTATGCTGCAATATTTATGTGAACGCTTTCGGAAAGCTTTCTATAGATTCTGGCGGGGCGCTTGAATATACGTATTGTGATAAATTCCTCAAAATATGCAGTAGCAATGAACTATTTGGCAGCGCATACTTGAATATAACAAAGGTAAGCTCCCGTGCGCACAGTGGAATGAACTTGTAAAGAAAGAATTGCAAGGCAAAGCATCACCACATAATGTGCTGCGTGTAAATTTCAAACCATAAGATGCACAAGATGAACATTCTACAGGCAAAATAATTGAAGTAGTTAATGTAGTATCGCAGATTGTTTCTGGTAATCCATATAAGGCGATAGCTTTAGAATTTATTAATCAGCTTATTACCACAGGTCAAGGGTGGTGGAGATTATCAAAAAAGGCTGCGGCTAAATCATAGTACGATGGTGATAAACAAAATCGTGTTTTATAAGAGAATATAGATGCTTGCTCAAAAGATTTTCGATGGTATCATTGATATTAAAATAATTTTGTAAACAGTCTCAATTGCTGCTGGTCGCTCAAGACTGCACATTTTAAAACAATAAAATGAAAGAAGAAATTTTATGCTGTACGTAAAACAAGAAATTGGAGATACTGCTATTTGTACAAAACTTAATTATGAAAACGTATTTACAAAATGTCCAGAATGCGGAAAAGAAATTCAAATTGATTTAGATGAATTTTATAGCAATATGAATGAAGATGATTATGGCTGTATGCTTAACACTAAGCACTGTTGTAGCAATATATGTTTTTAAAAATATGCAAAGACAAAGTTGAATAAGAAGATATGATTCGTAGAGAAATGAAAACTCTTGCCCGTAGCCCTCCCCTGTCACAATGACACCAGCAGATATATTATTATTGACTAATCAAGGGAGGTGTTTAATGCCACAAAACATTAATGGTAAACATTGCTATATAGATCAGGCCACGGGAGAATATTTTGAAACAGATGGTGGTACTTTCTATTCTAACGAGGATAAAGAAAAGGCGAAACGCGCAAAGGAGGCTCTATACCATAAAGAATTACGCAGAAGTCAGGCAGGGAAACAAGGGGGCTTTGTGTTGATGAAACGAACAAGACTAAATAATAAAATTAGTCCGCAAATACTGGGCAGGCTTGCTTATTTATCGGTTTATTCAGAATATGACACAGGCCGCTTGATGTTAAGTGAAAGAACCATAATGAAATCTGAGGATTTAAAAGGAATTTTAGGAATATCCCAACGCACTGTATATGACTTTCTAAAAGAATGTCAAGAGTCTGCACTTCTCACACTTAAAGAAAATGGGGAAATGATACTCAGCGATTACTTTATTAAGGGTAGAAGCAAATTTCAAAAGCAAATTCGCCTGTATATCGATCCAGTCAAATCGTTGTATCAAAAAATGATCCAGAGCGAACAGAATATTCGCTATTTTGGGTATATAATTCAGCTTGTGCCATATATCAACAAAGAATGGAATGTAATCTGCTGTAACCCAAACGAAAGAAGCCCACATAAATTAGAGCCGATGAATATAGAAGAAATCTGTTCACTTCTCAACTTTAATCCTACGAATAGTGGACGCTTAACACGAGTTCTGAAAAAGATAACCTTTATTGGCTATGATTTGTTTGAGAATGAGCGCCGAGAACAGAAGCTTTGCAACTTTATAAAGGATTCTGAAAGCAATGAATGGAGAATGATTATAAACCCCAATGTTCTTTTCATGGGCACTGATCCAACAAAAATAGAAGGATATTTGCAATTCTTCCCAAACAAGGCTATTGGTATTTCCTAAAACTTCTCAAAATGGGAGTAATCGTCATTTTCTGCACAAAGCAAGGGGGTAATCGTCATTTTTTGCAAAGTGAAACAAGCCAAAAGCCCCCTAATTTGGGATTGAAGTAGCCATATTTGCGCCAATGAGTTCTCATATAATAGTAACCTCTCCCCGCAAGGGGACACTCTCGCGCAAGCGACCACACCTAACGCCTATGCAGTATGTCACACATAGTCCGCTTGCTACTCGCAAGCGAAGAGAGTATTGCCTTTTGCAAAGGGCGCAACAGCAATAGAGAATGGCTAAAGCCATTGTTAATTCTATTTTTATTAATGGAGGATGATAATTTGACAAACACTTTTTCTATTCGTAATAAAATGTCTATTACGGTATGTGATACATATCTTGAAGGCAGCAGATCACTCAAAGGTAAAATAATAAAAGACTTGTCACAGCTAAAAGAAGATTACCTTTTGAAATTGCAAGATGTATTGCAGGACAAGCAAGGCTATATTGCTCAAGCTGTCACAAAAAAGCAAGCGGCAGGAAGGTTTAGCATAGACTACGGCAAGTGGAGGTATGTGTACTCTATTTGTGGTAGACTGATACGAGAACAAGAAGAAACTTGTTGATATGATATAAGGGACTCAGTGTATAGTCGCCTTACGGCGAGAGTAGGGCAATATTGCAAATATAGTCATAACAATTTTATCAATTACTCCACTTCCCCTCCAGCCAAAAAGCCCGCAAACCCGCATGAATACTGGGGTTTCTGGCATTTCACCTATGCACCAAACAGCCATAATTTATTTATATTTAATTATGGCTTTTAGGTGCATGGGTAAAAGTCTCGGAACCCGCATAAATATTGTCTTTGTCGGGGTTTTGAGTGGGAGGGCAACTGTACTACAAAAATATTTCGCGTGATATATTGGTGCTAATATGTAATATCTGCTGCTATCACCGGTAGTTGCATCGGAATGGTATCGCAAACTATCCCATTTTGGGGAAAGATTACGCTCTTAAACCCGTAAAGTTAGTATGAAAATGTCGTATCGTAAATAGAAAAGACTTGTAAAGTATAACTGCTTTACAACAATCTATATCCCGCCGCTTTGGCTTACAGGATTTCACAAGGGGGTGAAAAACCACCTCACTACCAAAGGTTAAAGGGGGTCACTATTTGGGTGACACCTTCCTAAAAGCGGCGGGTATAAATTGCATGATAACGAAACAGTAACAAGATTAGTATAACAGTATTAAGATAACCAATAGATGAAAAGACCATATGATACTATACAAGATCGCGGTTTATAAATATGGTCGGGGGCTGGCAGTGAAAGGAGTTGATAAATGATAAATGTCCCTATCTGGGAGAAAGCCAATTTAACGCTTGAAGAGGCGGCAGCTTATTCAAATGTTGGGATTAATCGAATCCGCGAAATCAGCAATGATGAAAATTGTTCGTTTGTTCTATTTGTCGGAAATAAGAGGCTCATCAAGCGCAAGCCTTTTGAGAAATATCTGGAACAAGCATATTCAATCTGACATATGGACAAGCGGTCTTTGAAGTGATATAATAGGTACACATTCAAAGTCGCTTTCCCGAAAGGAGGTTTTCATGGGAAAGCGTAAAGATAGCAAGGGCAGAGTCTTAAAGACTGGCGAATGGCAGAGGTCAAACGGTACATATGATTATCGCTATACCGATGCGAAAGGAAAGCGGCGGGATTTCTACGCAAAAACGCTTGATGAATTGCGCCAGAAAGAAATTCAAATTCATAAAGATAAACTGGATGGGATAGATAGCGCTGCTGGCGATATAACGGTAATTGAGTTGGTTGAAAAGTATATGAATCTGCGGCGTGACCTTAAGCAAAATTCTATTCGTGCCTATCAAACAGGAATCAATAGAATCAAGGCTATTCCTTTTGGAGAACGCAGAATTAATACTGTTAAGAAATCCGATGCTATAGCCTATCTAATCTCTTTTCATGACAAAGGGCTTAAACAAAACACAGTAGGTATTATTCACAATCTTCTTAGGCCAGCGTTTGAAATGGCTGTAGAAGATGGCGCAATCCGAAAAAACCCCTTTAAGTTTACATTGTCTGAATATATTCCTGATGATGAAAAGCCCCAAGATTCATTAACAAAGACTCATCAAAAGCTGTATTTGTCCTTTATCCAAGAGTATGGGAATGGTAATTACTATGATGATATCCTAATACTTTTGAACACAGGATTAAGGGTATCGGAGCTATATGGACTTACAAAAGCCGATATTGATCTTAATAAACGATATATCCGCATTGACAAGCAACTTTGCAGGACAGCAGATAAGCTGTATTTTATTACTGATCCAAAGACAAAGAACGGTTTTAGGACTATTCCCCTCACCGATGAGGCTTGTTGGGCTTTCCAGAGAGTACTTGAAAATCGTCCACGCCCGAAAGTAGAAAAGATTGTTGACGGTTACTGCGGTTTCCTGTTTCTTGATAAGGGTGGTAAGCCTAAAGTCGGGATGCACCATCAAAACTATATGCGCCAAATGCAGAAAAAATTTGTCGGTCAGCATGGAAAGATTATGCCGAGCGTTACCCCTCATGTTTTGCGGCATACATTTTGTACCAATATGGCAATGGCGGGAATTGACGCTAAATCCTTACAAACAATTATGGGACACTCCAACATAAGTGTGACATACGATGTCTATACTCATGTGGACTATGAAACAGTCGAAAGGGCTTTTTTCTAGGCTGCTGCAAGCTTGTGAAACGCTCCCAGCTTAAGCTAAAACTTAAGCCAATTGCTTGTAGAAAGGCGTAGATTTACATAGACATGATATTTTTCAAAGCGTGAATTTTAGTGCAAATAGCACAGCTTTCAACTCGAACTCACGGATTTAACACAATATCTTTGTGAAATTTGTGGTATTTCTGTATATCCGTTCCGAAGGGCGGGATGTACTAAAGACTGGAAGCCACTAGGCAAATATAAAGGCCTCGGGTAAGCCAGGCCAGACGTAACGTTTCATGGTTCGCAGAAAGCCAGCACACACCTATGTGGTGAGCGCTGGCTTTTTTGTCGTTTTGATAGGATAGAATTGAGAACCTATTTTCCCGTACGGTCTTTCATGGTCGTGCGGTTTTTATCTATGGGGATGGGAAGTTGCGTGAGCATGATCCTTTTACACGAGCGCAGCCTGCTGCAAGTGTACCGAGTTCGGCACAAACTGAAGTTATACCGAGAAAAACAATATACCAAGTTAGCGGAGGGAAGGCAGCGAAAGGAACTAAGCCCCGCAACCGAAACAGCAGGGGGCCTAGGAACTCAAAAAGACGGTACCGCCTCATCTGAAATTGCTTCCTTCCAATCGTAAACATTTGGAATTCCGGGACTTTTTCACTTCACAAAAAACCAAAGAACCGCGCCAACCGCGCGGTTCTTTGCCCAAATATCTTTTGGGTTTTCTTAGGATGGTCGAAGTGCGGAGACTCGAACTCCGTGCCTCTTGGTCCCAAACCAAGCGCTCTACCGGGTGAGCTACACCTCGCCAAACAAACTTCTATATTATTATAGCGGAAAAGTGGCGAGGTGTCAACAGGGATTTTGCGGCGGACTTATTTTAGCTCCAAGGCCGCCGGATGTTCTTGGGTATAGGGCTCCCAGCGGGGCAGGCCGGGGCCGTTGGGGTCGCCGGTTTTTACGAAGTTCGCCCAGTAGGCTGAAACCTCCCCGGCCAGCTGGTGGTCCCGGTCCTCCCAGGGCCGCCAGCAGCGGTCTTGGGTCTGGAACACATACCATAGCTCCGCCGAATGGAAAGCCCCGGCATGGTCTCCGGGCAACTTCCGGTCAAAAAAGTATAAGTACGCTGGCCGCCGCCCCAGCTCCAGTTGGTTTTGGCACCAGCGGGCCCCGCTCTCCTGCAAAAGGGAGCTGCCGCCGATGTCATCCCCCAGGGAGCCGATCATGTAGGCAATGTCGTGAACCTGCCCGCTCTCGGCCAGGGCGTCGGTGGAGCCAGGCAGCAGCCAGCCGTCTTGATGGGGCGTCCAGCGCAGCTGTTCCCCAGCGACGGCATAGGCTCCTTCCATCAAGGCCTGGGCAGGAACCTGCCGCAGCTCCTGGATGCTGGAAACCCCCAGATGCTCCATCAGCTGCCGGCCCGCGGTCCAGGCATGCTCTTTAGTAGGAGTCTCGTGCAGGGCCCGCAGCCCCCCGCCGCTTTGCAGAATGGCCCCCTGGACCATGCCCTTGGCCAGGGGAGAGGAGATGAGGGCCTGCACGCTCATACACCCGGCAGACTGCCCGGCCAGGGTGATTTTTTCCGGGTCGCCGCCAAAGGCCGCAATGTTTGCCCGCACCCAGTCCAGGGCAAAAAGCTGGTCCAGAATACCGTAGTTGCCGGATACACCCTCCGGGTTCTCCGCTTCTAGATCCGGGTGGGCAAAAAACCCGAAAGCGTTGACCCGGTAGTTGATGGTGACCAGCACCACTCCCTTTTGGGCAAAGCCCTCTCCGTCAAACTCCTTCTCGCTGCCGCAGCCGTGCATAAAGGCCCCGCCGTGGATCCAGAAGAGCACCGGCAGGCGGCTTTCGGGTCCGGCGTCCGCTGGGGTCCAGATGTTTAGGGTCAGGCAGTCCTCGCCGCAGGGGGGCACCAGCTGGTCGTAGAATTCCTTTCCGTAAAAGTCCATACCCGCCAGGTCCGCCTGGGGACAGCGGGGACCAAATTCCTTACAGGGCAGAACTCCCTGCCAGGGCGCGTGAGTCTGCGGCCGGCAAAAGCGCAACGGGCCCACCGGAGGCTGGGCATAGGGCAGGCCCCGGAAAATGAGGGTCTTGCCATCTTGTGACAAAAGCCCCTCTACGGCCCCCTGCCGGGTTTGGATCATAGTTTGCATCATGGCGTTTCCTCCTTATTCTAAAGGGAATATTCTCACGTTAGAGCCTGCTGTATGAAGGAGGCTCTAATAGTCAAAGCTCTGTCCACCTATATCGAACTTTTGTTGTGGGCGTTTTTCCAGCAAAGGGCCGGCGTATCTCAATGAGATTCAGCATGGCGCCCCCCGGGGACAGAGAAAGGCGATCATCTTGGACTTGGTGGGGTGGACATAATTATAGGCCGTCCCCTCTCCATAGGGCCTGGTCAGATCTTCCGTCTAGGCAAATAGCCCGGTGGCAATGTCCCGCGGCAGGGTCGAGGGCTTGAGTGCCACCCGAAAGGCAGCGGCTAAACCAGCGGCTTGGGGCGCGGTTTTCTCTGATAAGAGAGATGATGCTCATGGGGTGGCGGCCCCCACGCAGTCCACGATGTACTCCCGGACCACCCGCTTGTAATTTTCCGGACGGTAGTCCATTTTGTCGATAAAGGCCAGCATTTCCTTCCGGCTGACCCACTGGGCCCCCAGGACCTCGTCCTTTTGCAGGGTCAGGGCGTGTTCGTCCAGATCGGCCTGGACAAAATAGACGTCCGTCAGCATCTGGTCCGCGTGTTCGTGCCAGCGGTAAATTTTTATAACAGCCTCTGGAAGCAGCTCTACCCCCAGTTCCTCTTTGACTTCCCGCAGGACGCAGTCGAAGCTGGTCTCTCCTGAAAGGGCGTGGCCCATGGTGGTCTCCCACTGGCCGGGGAGGAAGCGCTTGTTTTCCGCCCGTTTTTGTAACAAAAAGCGCCCCTGACTGTCGTAGATGTACACGTGCATTCCCAGGGTATAGCTCTGGCCCTTGTCCCCGCCCCGTTCTATGGTCTGGCCGGTGGGCCTGCCATCTTTTGTGAAAAGGTCCATCATCTCCGGGGCCTCCGGGGCGTCGGGGCCTTCCAGGGGAATGGGTTCCAGCAGGCTGGGGCGTTCTTCCTTCTTCTCGCTGGCCTGTGGGGGAGGCAGCTCGTTTTCCTTGAGCCGGGGAATAAACCGGGGGGCGAACTTCCCGGTGCCCCGGCCCATAATGTAGACCATGCCAATGAGGGAAAAGATTGCCGCGCCCACAAAGTTCACCAAAAGGTCCTTCATGGTGTCGTTTAGGCCAATATCCAGGTAGCCGGGCCACTCCTGCCCGTTTACCACCACGCTTTCGATGGGGATGTGCACCGGGGCGTTTTTGCCCTCCGGGTTTAAACTGACGGTGTTTACCACCTGCACCCAGGTGTCTTTTTGCATATCCATATTAAAGAAAGTGTCCATGCTGTACTCAAAGAACTCCCACAGCACACCTATGGTCATGGAAAAGCAGAAAGCCACCACTGCCACAAACACTGGAGACAGCCGTACCTTAAAGCGGCGGGAGCGGTTGAGAATATCCACCATGGCAATGCCGATGGCGGCCATAAGAAAGCCGTTGATGGTATGCAGCATGGTGTCCCAGAAGGGGTAGGTCAGGTAGTACTCTTGTATCTCACCCAGAATTTCCGCCGAGAAGATGAACAGCAGGATCATGACCTCCAGGGTGTTGGGCACGTCGATATGCAGGCGGCGCTCCACAAAGCTGGGGATGAGGAACAGGATGAGGGTAAGGCCGCAAAGAAACACGTCATAGTACTCTCGGTTCAGCAGCTGAAGGACCATGATCGCCACCACCAGAACCCGCAGCACCACATATGCGGTGAAGAGGGCTGGGTGCGCCTTAATCTCTTTTTTAGCGCTTTGCAGGTCCTGGCTCCGGCGCTGGCGGCGCTCTTCGGAAGTAAGTCTGGCTTTTTTCCTTTTTGACATAGGTGGTTTCCTCCTAAAGGTAAAAGAAATGTAAGGGATAGGGTGGGGAATCTGTAAAGAGAATTCGGTATGCTGCTCTTACAGGAATGGGGCGCCATATTATAAAAACAGGAGACGTTTTTTATGTTTGTAAAGATATTTTCAGCTTTGCTTGTGGTGTTTCTGCTTCTCTCCGGCTGTTCCGCGCCGTCCACCCAGAAAACACACCTCTTTACCACAGTCGTTACCTACAGCGGAGAGAATGAGAGCGACGAAAAGTACTTAGAAATTGCCCAGCGCAGCCAAGCGCTCTTTAGCCTGTTGGAAGAGAAGGCGGGGGCTTTTGTGCTGGACGCGTACAACTATCAGGCACTGGATGAGGAGGGTACCCCCCTTTACACTGCCAACACGCTGGAGGGCCCCCCGGAAACCGCGCCCAACGGCTGCCGGCTTACAATTAGTAAAAACTATTTTTCCCTGAACCCCATCGAAACGGCGGATGGGAAGGAACTGACAGAGCAATTTGTCTATGATGACAGGACAATGAACCTCTTGGTTCCAGAAAAATTGCGGGGACAGGAACAGGAAATTATGAACAACTACCGGGATTGGTTCTATTTTGAGAAGGTCACAGCGGAGAACAGCTACAATGAAATGGCCGGCCGGGAAGAGCGCCTGAACCTGACAGAAGCGGACCTGGACATTCATATTATTTATGTGAAAGATGGACAACGCTACCCAATGCTGCGGGATGACTGCGCGGTGGGAGAGGGCGGATTTATCACGGACCCCATTGTGGAGATTTATACTGGGAATATCCATTGCAATTATGCCCACAGTTTTCTTAGCCAGTGGACTTATTTCCCCCGGGAGGAAGCTGGCGAGGCAGAGGCGTTTGCCTTTATTTCCCCTTATGTGCAGCAGTGCGGGGTCAACATCCAGCAGGTGAAAGCGGTGGAACCAAAGGGAGAGTAGCGGTTTCCAGAGAGGCTGTATGCAGCTTTTAATGGTTTTCCGTCCCGGCTGCCAGCGGCGTAGAGCGCTCCCGCTTTTTGTCCCGGCCCATAAGCTCTTTAACAGATTCTGCTGGGGACACCCCGTGGTGCAGGATGGCGTCCACGGCCTCTACAATGGGCATTTCTATATCATAGCGCCGGGAGAGCTCCATGGCGGCGGGCACTGCGTGAATGCCCTCTACCACCATGCCCACCCGCTCCACCGCCTGCCGGGGGCTAAGGCCCTGGCCAATCAGCTGGCCGCAGCGGTTGTTTCGGCTGTGGACGCTGGTGGCTGTAACAATCAGGTCGCCTATGCCCGCCAGGCCTGTAAAGGTCTGTTCGCTGCATCCCATGGCAAAGCCCAGCCGGGTGATCTCCGCCAGACCTCGGGTAATAATGGCGGCCTTGGTGTTGTCCCCGTAGCCAAGGCCCCGGGACATGCCCGCCGCCAGGGCCATAATGTTTTTCAGGGCGCCGCAGAGCTCTACACCCAGCAGGTCCGTATTAGTATAGACCCGCATGCAGGTGTTCATGAACACATCCTGGACCATTTCGGCAACGCGTAGATCGCCGCTGGCCGAAACAATGGTGGTGGGCATGTCCCGGGCCACCTCCTCGGCATGAGTGGGACCAGAAAGGGCCGCCAGCCGGGCGGATTTATGAATTTTGGACAATTCGTCGGCAATGACTTGGGTCATGGTAAGCAGGGTGCCGGCTTCCAGGCCCTTGGCCGCGTCCACCACCAGCTGTTGGTCTGGAAGAAAGGGAGCGGCTTTTTTAGCGGTATCCCGTACAAAGGGAGAGGGCACTGCAAACAGAAGAAGGTCTTGCCCCTGGCAGACCTGCTGAAGCTGGCTGGTAAAGATTATATTTTGGGGGATGGCCACGCCGGGCAGGTTGGGATGGGTGTGAAACAAAGCGAGCTGGCGGACCTCTTCTTTCAGCGCGGACCATAGGGTGACCTGGCTGCCAGTGTTGGCGAGCATCCGGGCCAGGGCCACGCCCCAGGTACCCGCGCCTAATACGCCGATATTGCCCATGACGATTCTCCTTTTTTGGGTTAATACTTCTATTATACTATGAAAGAAGAGGCATTGCAAGCTTTTAAGAGGCTGGGGCGATGCGACCTTTTTCGCAAAAACCCGGAAAATCTTTTAAGGTTTATTCACAGGGGTTTAACAAATCTTCCCCCAAACCAGAGTATAATAAACCCGTACTCAAAAGAAATGGACCGCACCTTTTCTTGAGATACATGTTCTACCCTCCTCAATAATACCCCTCAAGCAAACGGAAAGGGCCGGCGTGCAGCCGGTTCTTTTCGTTTTTGTTTTTAGCTTTCCGGTTTTTGTATAATCTCTTTCCGACCCGGCTAGACTACCGTTGTGAAGAAAATATGAGGTTTAGCCCGCTGCCTATTAGCTGGGCTCTCATTCGGAAAGGGATGTATGATATGAACGGAAAACGCTTTTCAGAAAGTAAAGCCCGGCGAAACGGCTTTTACCTGGCGCTGGCGGTCTGCCTGGTGGCGGTGGGTATCGCGGCCTGGAGCACCTTTGACGCGGTGCAGGGCTACATGAGCAGCGAGCCGGTGCAGTCTGCGGTAAACGATGACCCGGAGGCCCCCAGAAGCCCCGCGCCGGTGGCCAGCCCTTCGCCCGATACCCAAAATAACTGGGCTGCCACCCCGGCTCCTACCACAAGGCCCAACGCGCCCTCTCCCAAGCCCTCCGCTCCTCCGGAGCCCACGCCCACCCCAGCGCCCACTACACAGGAGGAGCCAGAGGAAGAGCAGCCGCCGGTGCCTGCCAACGCGCCTCTTTATGAGATCAGCCAAGAGATGATCTATCCTGTGGGATCGGAGGAAATTTGCAAGGCTTACAGCGCGGGCGCGCCGGTCTATTCCACCACCATGCGGGACTGGCGGGTGCATGCGGGCACCGACCTGACTGCGGAAAGCGGAGAGCAGGTGCTGGCCTGTGCCAATGGCATTGTGAAACAGACCTATACGGATAGCATGCTGGGCAACGTAGTGGTGGTGGAGCATGGGGACTATGATTTTTACTATTGCGGACTGGGTGAGAACTTCCTGGTAGAGCCAGAAGAGGTAGTGTCCGCCGGACAAGCCATTGGCACAGTGACGGCTGTGCCGGCCGAGTCGGCGGACAAGCCCCACCTGCACCTGGAGGTCCGCCGGGATGCCGCCTACCTGGACCCTCGGTCTGTCATTGAGGGGATCAACTAGGGCTGTCCCGAATAAAGGGATAGGACAATAAAAAAAGCCCGCTGCCGGTTTTCCGACAGCGGGTTTTGCGTTCATTTTAGCGACTGGTATTTTTTCTTGGTAGCCATGCCTCCGCGGATATGCCGCTGAGCCTTGTTGACGGCGAGGACGTTCTTCACATCTCGGTAAAGGCCCCGGTTGATATACTTGAGACGTTGAGACACATCTTTATGTATGGTTGTCTGCAATCACTACGGTTTCTTCCAGATCTAAATCGCCTAGAAGCCGCAGGTAGATGTCCACGTTGCCGTCCTTGTCCACCTCGATTTTCTGGATCAGCCGCTTGAGCTGAGCGTTGGTCATGGAGCGCACATCGGTGATGTCCTCGATGGTCTTGAAGGTGTTTTGCAAGATGCTTTCCAACTGGTCGCCTTTGGTGATATTGTAGCCGACGATTTTCAACTCGTTTTCGATGCGCTCGATTTCCTTCTTTGAGCCGCCTATCTTCTCGTTCAGCTCCTCCCGGCTGATAAGGTCGTCGGTGTACATATCCATGTACTTCTGGCGGGTCTTTTGGAGCTTAGCAAGTTGGGCGGTCAATTCCTTTTCATACTCCTGGTTATCATCCTTAGCGCGGTAAACCCGCTGGAACTCCTTGACAACATAGGGGATGATATTTTTCTTGGCCATCAGCACCTGGGCGAAGTATTCCTGCAAGGTGCCTATCAATTCGTCCTCGTCCACGGTGACGGCGTTGGGGCAGCTATCCGCGCCTCGCCCGGTGTGGCCGGAGCAGACCCAGCGCACATAGGTGTTTTTGTAGGTGCGCACGGTGCGGTAGAAGGACCAGCCGCACTCCTTGCACTTGATGAGGGTGGAGAACAGGTGCTTGTTGCTCTGGCGCTGGTGGTCGGTGCGGAAAGTCTTGTGGCGGGAGTCTAAGATTTCTTGGGCCTGCTGGAAGGTTTCGGGGGAGATGATTTGCAGTTCGGGCCTGTCCACCACGATCCAGTCATCCTCAGGCTTGTCCGCTCGCTGGCCGGTGAGGAAGTCGGAAACTTCCTGCTTGCCGTTGATGATTTTGCCGGTGTACAGCTCGTTGGTGATGATGCGGCAGATGGCGTTCTGGCTCCAGGAGCAGTTGCGCTTGGTGCGCAGGCCGCGCTCGTTGAGGGTGTTGGCGATTTTCGCCGCGCCCGCCCCTTCCTCAGTGTACATATGGAAGATTTGGCGGACAATGTCAGCCTCTGTTGGGTTAATTGCCAGATTAAAATAGTCCCCGGCGGTCTTATCATAGCCGTAGACGATGTTGGGAACCCGGCCTTTTTCAGCATTCATCTTCTTGCCGAACTTTACCCGCTTGGAGGTGTTGGCGCTCTCCTCTTGGGCCAGCGCGCCGAAGATAGTTAGCACGAACTCGCTGTTGCCCATGCTGGTCATGTTGGCAGTGAGGAACTGGGTCTCGATGCCCAGGGCTTTCAGCCTGCGGACGCTTTGGAGAAGGTCCACAGTGTTCCGGGCAAAGCGGCTGATGTCCTTAACCACAACCATGTCGAACAGATGGTGCTCGGCATCCGCCATCATCCGCAGGAACTCCTTGCGGTTCTTGATCTTTGTGCCGGAAATGCCCTCGTCGGCGTACAAGCGCACAAGCGCGTCGCCGGTGCGCTTGGTGTATTCTGAGAAGAATTCTTTCTGGGCTTCTAGGCTGTTAAGCTGGTCCTCCTTGTCGGTGGAGACACGGCAGTAGGCAGCGATGTTCATGGGGCACCTCACTAATCAATTTAAAACGTTTTGTTACTACTGAGTTTACCACACTTCTTTCAGGAAAGCAATAAAAATATTGGCGGAGCCGTTTTTTCGGCCCCGCCATATTTAAGAATTTGTTTTGATAATCGATTCTAATTCTTTATGAAGCATGGGAATGTCTACCGATACGGTGTCCCACACGATTTGCATATTGACCCCGGAATAGCCATGCACAATCCGGTTGCGCATGCCGTAAATCTGCTGCCAGGGGATGGTTTTAATCTGCGCCTTTGCCTCGTCGCTCAGAGATTCCTTTGCAAGCTCGCCGATTTGCATCAGGTTGAAGACGGTAGCCTCCAAGCGCATGGCGTCGGATGAAAAATCTTCCAGCGTACGGCAATCGGCACAGTAGCGCATAATGCTTTCGATATGCCGAAGGATTTTTCTCAGCACCGCAAGATCCTTACTGCCCATAAATCGGCACCCCTGTCTGCCGTATCTCTGCATCAATTTGAGAGCCCTCCTCGATTTGTGAAACATCGATAAGGTCAACCGGTACGCTCAGTGTGGATGAAACACCTTCCAACAGGCCAAAGAACGCCAGCCCGCGCAGGCCGCTGTCAACCAGAATGTCCACGTCACTGCGGGGAGTGGCCTGTCCCTTTGCGTAGGAGCCGAACAGCACCGCTCGCCGCACGCCATAGCCAGCGAAAACCGGCTGGAGGATATTTTCGATTTCGTGGATGGAATAAACCTTTTGCATAAGGCCGCCCCCTTTCAAGACTATTGTACCGCATTGGCGGAAAAATAGCAAGAGAAAATCACATTGCCCTGGTAATGGCTTCATGTTCCGTTTCTTCCCCGGCCTGAACTTCTTGCGCCGCCTGTTGGACCGCGTTTTCGACCTTTGGGCGGTTCGATTCGAGGAAAACCTTTAGTATGTAGTTGGCCGTTTGGCTGTCGGGGTTTGGATTATGAAAACGGTAATTCAGCTTTTTTTTACTCAAATTGTTTGCCAGGCCTCCTTTGGATTCAGTTTCTCGATGTGAATATATATGAAAAGCGGCCCGGTGATAGCACCGAACCGCTGGGGTAAATTAATTGGAGTTGGATATTATGCCGGCTGTCAGGCCAATGATTGCTTCCAATAGGCGGTCTTTGCCGTCAAGAATTCAGCAAATGCGTTCTCTCCATCGCAGGAAATGCCACTGACCATGCGCTGGCCGGTGGCATCATCCGCAACCTTTTTCTCCTGCAAGCAGTAGGAAATCACGCCTTTCATGGCACAAATTGATTGGCGGCTCTCCTGGGTAAATTTTACGGTTGCCATTACCGCCCTCCCGCAATGCGCAGGAGCTGTTCGTAGAGCATCCGTTGACCCTGTATGACATCCGAAAAGTCAGCGGAGTGGAACGCTCCCGCATTGATTTTCATGGTGATTTGGTTGATGTTGTTGTCGATTCTTTTCAGCTCAATCAGCAGAGGCTTGATGTTCTCGGCAACGTGAATCTCCGTGCGCAACGATGTTGCAACGAAAAAATCTGTAACGCTGAGTTGAGCCTTCTTTGCTTTCTTTTGAATCATTTCTTTCTCTGTTTTTGTCAGACGAATCGTCAGAGTTTCTGCTCGTTTTCTATTGCCTTTCATACCTTTCTAAAGTGGGTACGGGCTTCTGCCCGGTTCTTTTGTGCGGGGCGGACAGCCACGCGCTCTGCTTGCCCCAGCGGGAGGCCCTTACGGCCCTCCCCTGCCGGGAAATCCGGCCCCTTTGAATCTTGCCGCGAAACGGGGCCAGAATTGCCCCAAAACGCCCTTCTCAGGGCCTGGTGGTGGAGACGTACCCGACTGCCGCCGAAAAACGCCAACACGGGCCTGCTGTGGCCTCACAGGGGCGCAAGGGTCGAAAGCAGCGGCTCACGCTGAATGGGCGTTATCCCTAGAGGATACCGGGAGTTCAGCATTGTAAGGGTCGCAAGGGACGGTAAATCCGGCACCACTCAAAGTTGCGTCACTTGCGGCACTTACGTCCTTTGCAGAGACAAAGAAGACTTGCACCAGCCGCTGTCCATTACTTTTGCGGCTTTGGAAGAAGACACCCTTTCCCGGCTGAAACCTCATGTCCTGTAGGGTTTCGCCGTCGATGACGGTAAGCTTTTCGATGGGTTTTGGCATACACATCAGTCCTTTCGGTAAAATAGAAACGCTCCCAGCTTGAAAAAGTGGGAGCAGTATTCATATTGCAAACCGGAAAGGACTCTGGTATAATTTGGGCAAGAGGTGACTGCCGTGCCACAGGTCAGGTATAAAATCTACTCACTTTCTGCTAGCGCCCTCATGGCCTATGCTCAGGGAGGTGCGGAGAGCGGCTATGCCTTTACTCTAAATGCTAAAGCAACGGAGAAGTGCAAGGTACTTTCCTCGCTCCATGAGCAACAGGACTGCGCGCTGCTCTTTCAGACTATGTGTGTTCTGCGTGGAGACAACTACCAGCTACCGATGGAGGACACGCTCATCAGTGACCTGTCGGACGTGATTTGCTACGTAGATTCCAGCAATATCTTCGACCGCAGCGCCGCGCAGAACCGTCATGCCGTTCGACAGAAGAAAGCAGAGAGTATGTTCCGGCCAGAGGGCATCGTGCTGGATTTTGGCACTGGACCCTGTCGGTATCTGGCTTTCGAGCGCTCCAACAGCATGAGCCGCAAGGCGCAGCTCTCTTTCGTGCGAGAGGACATTTACGAGCCGCTGCGCCGGAGGATCATGCTGGATATGAAGATTGGTTCTTGCCAGTTGAGCAAACTGTACGCCTATAATGGACTGATGCTCTCCGGCGGAACAAGGTAAGATGGGATTGAAATTGATAAGCCCCATCGGGTGATTGTGATCGACAATGAAGAATCCAGTGTGTGGAACGTGCCGGTCATCACCGTCATTGATAAGTTTATGCCCCTGTTTCCAGCTTTTTGGCGGCAGGGACCGAGTCAAGAAAAAACGAGAACCTTTGATCAATTCAAAACGCTTTTAAAAAAGCATTTTCGCTGGGAATCACAGGCTTTTGAGAGGTATGCATAAATAAAATGAACTGGCATTATATATCAATACGCCAGTTCATTTCTAATTTACACGTACCGGATAGTAATTGGATGTATTGTGCTTACATAGCATTTGCCGCTTGTGAAAATAACATATCACATTATTTAGTAATTCCTGCCACGCTATATGGGAAGGCCATTTCACTCCATAACCCACAATAGAAGTTCTGTTTTGCTATCAGATAGCCTCGGCTTTATCCAAAAAGAAGAGCGCAGAACGGGTGTCCGCCGCGATCCGTTCAGGCACACGGTAGGAACAACCCAGGTCCCAGCCGTGAAACTCCGCCAGGATTGTACACAGTTTATAGCTGGATATTTCCAGCGGCCGCTTGCCATCATATACTTCCCGTGGGATCATATGCGAGGTAAACCCCCTTTTGCCATAAGGCTGGATCAGCAGGATCCGCCCATCCTTGGAGATAAGAAAGCGGATCCGTTCAGGACTGCCTATGGAGCGAAGGGCTTCCACAAAAATATGGACCCGATTCGCTTTCAAATAAAAAGAGATGTATACGCCATTCATTTTGCCGTCTTTTTCTCTTTGGCCTTCCACTGCTCAGGGGCGCTGAAATCAAAGAGGAGCATGATCTTGTTCTCCACCGTCACAATGTGTCCCACGGCTCTGTAGACCCAACTGGTATCCCAGCTCCATATCTCATAGATTTGTGAGGAGAACCGGACGGATTCCATACGTCTTGGTGCGTACTCTTTAATGTTTTTGCGCCATATGATGCTGTCCTTGTCTTTGACGGTCACCGGGACGGCCAAAAGGCTTTTCTTCTGTGGATGTACCTCCAGGCGGATGCGCTCACAGCAGTTCAGCGCGGTCAGCGCCTGCCTGTTGAAGGTTATCCCCGAACTCCAAATGGTGCAGGACGGCGAAGCACAACTGCTGACACGGGAGAAAAGCTCCCCGCTGACTACTTGAAACCCCTCGATTGAAATCGGCTCTACTTCGGACTGGAATTGATTCATATTCATTTGCTCCCCTCCTAAACGCGGTCCGTGGTAATATATCCATCCGCAAGGTTGATTTTATAGCTGTCTTCATGCCGTTCTGCCGGGATGCCGAAATACTCCCGCCACTCGCCGGGAAGATAGGACTTTCCCCTTTTTCCTCCCACAAACAGTTCAAAGTCGGTCAGCTTGAATAGAAACAGCACTTCCTTTTGATAGACGGCGGGATTCCCCATGATCTTATACCTGTACTCACTGTCCCAGCCCATCAGATCGAATATTTTGGCGGCGAATATCCTGCAAAGCATATCCCGGTTCACAAGCTCCTTATCCCCGCCGCCTTTCGCCCAACGCAGGGCGTCCGGCGTTTCGGGCGGACAGGGCCGGATGATCAGCCGCTTTTGCTCCGGATGTATCAGCAGCTGTATGTGCGTTACCCCCGGAAACCGCCTGAGACAGGACATATTGAAACGGATGCGCGCCGGCCAGATGGTGAGCGCTGGTTCGCGGGTATGGGAGAACAGTTCCGCTTTTGTGACCTGGAACCCCGCCAGGTCCGGTACGATCTCTTCTTCCCCGTCAAGCATTGTTTGGCAGAATATCTGGTCCAGCTTATCCTGTGCCGGCATTTCCAACACCATCCTTCTTTTTGAGTTTGTCCGCCAACGCTTGAAGCTCGCAGCCGGTGGGTGTTCTATATTGCTCGCCCCCCGGGGCAGGCACGCTGGGCCTGTCCGCTTGCCACGCTGCGCTTTGCCCCATATAAAAGATGCCGTTCTCGCGGATGTGGTCATAGAACTCATCGCCAAAGCTGTATTCCCAGGCTTCCGGGTATAGCTCAGCGCGCCGCAAGCGGGCTCCGCTGGTTGGAGACAGCGGCACGGCAGACACCGCGTCTTCCAAATTATAAACAATAATCTGCTTGTGCTCCCGCTGCACCCATGTCCCCCGGACCTTATATAAGTAATTCGGGTCCCACTCCATCATGCGAAAGAGAGCCGTGCCAAAATGCTGGCAGCGCAAAATTTTTGCATACAAGGGCATATGCCCATCAGGGCGCCATTTGATGCAGTGTACGGCCCCTTTGTCACAGGGCCGTATGGCGATCTTCCGCTGGGAAGGATGCAGGAGCAGCTGGATATGGCCCACGTCGGAAAACGTCCTCACACAGAACAGGTTGAATATGATCTTGTCTATCCCGATCGTTACCGCCGGCCCCTCATATCGTGCCTGCGTAAACTGGCTCCTGACCACCTGATAGCCTTTGAGGTCGAACAGGGAAAAAGAACTTTTGAGCAGGCGGATCTCCCTGCGCGGCATGCTTACGCTGTTTGACAAGTCATAATACAGCCCGGGGTCGTCATTAATCCAATGGTGGTTAATGGGAACGAAACCGCGAAAGACGCCGTCGTCTATCACATGGAGGGGGGGCATTCCGCCGCGCATACTGTGCTTCCTGTTTTCAAGGAGAGCCTGCGCCATCTCGAATTTTTCCCTTGTAATGATTGCTTCGTGTTGCTCCCTGTAGTAATACTGATCCACGTCCTGGCGGTTCTTTTTGCGCTTGTGGTTAAACAGGTCGGAGGTAAAGGTCTTCCAGGTCAGGATATCGCCACAGCAGCGTTCGTTGGAAAGGATGTAGCCCACCGAACTGTTGCTCCAGCCGGTGTTTCCGGTTTTTGTCCCGCATCCAATATCCGTGAGAAAAGCGGCGATATCTGCCTGGGACCAGCCATACAGGTAAGCGTCGAAAATAAGGCGGACCACATTTGCCTCGGCCTTGTTGACGACCAGCGGGGCATGCTTGATGTAGTGGCCGGCGGCGTCCCGCTGCCTGTCATAACCAAGCAGAGGAGGGGCCAGCAGTTGGCAGTCCTTGAACCGTTGGGACAGGGACCAGATCATGGCTTCCCGCTTTTTGACGGATTCCTCCTGGGCGAAGGAGGCAAGAAAGGTGAGCATAAATTCGGAACTTTCTTCGATGGTATTCAGATTATCCGTTTCAAAAAATACCCCCACCGGCGGATCAAGGTTCTTGAGCCTACGGACCAGAGAGATACAGTCCACCAGGTTCCTGGCAAAGCGGGAGACGCTTTTTGTTACGATCAGGTCATATTCTCCCTTTTCACAGGCGGCGATCATGTCGTTAAACGCCGTGCGGTTCTTCAGCGAGACCCCGGAGATCCCCTCATCGGCGTAAATATGCCGCAAACTCCAGTTGGGCCGCTGGCCTGCCAGCTGGCGGTAGTGGGCCTGCTGAAGCTCAAAGGAAGACAGCTGCGCGTCGTTGTCGGTAGAAACGCGGCAATACGCGCATACACGGAAAAGCCGGTTCCTGAGAGTGGCTTTCGGTTTGGCGGGAATAAAGCGTTTCTCCCAGGTATCGTGATCCGGGGAACAGATGGGTTCAGGCATCGGGTATCCCCTCCTCCTGTAGCTGGCGAAGCTGTAGGTTCTTTTTCGACAGTGCGAAAGCAAGCTTATAGGCCAGGGCTTTTTCCTCTCCGTTCAACGTAAGGGAGTCAAACCCGAGGGAATCCGTGCGTCCCAAAAGATAGTCTGTGCTTACGCCAAACACATCTGCAATCCGCGAAAGCGTGTCCAACGAGGGCTGCCGGATGTTACTTTCGTAGGACGAGATGGTACTCCTGTCTACACCGATTAGGTTGGCCAGCTGGCTTTGGGCTAAATTTTTGGACTGCCGGAGATAACGGAACCGTTCTGGAAAGTCAAAGATCATTGCCTACACCACCTTGCTGATTATAAAGAATTATACCAGCAAACCTGTTACAGTGGGTAGCATCTGTGCGACAGTTTGTAACGTTTGGGCTTTTGGAGCAGCTTTTTGATGAGACTCGGCTTAACGGTAAAAAACCAAAACTCTCTGAATAGAATTGAATAATTGAGCTGAATGTATGGAAGCCGTGCTGTGAAAAGACAACATTACCGCCCCCGCATGATCGACAAGACCCTACAAGAGTATCTAGCCACCTTCGGAGCCGTCTGTGTGGATGGGCAAAAATGGTGCGGCACAACCTGGAATTTATCCTGCCACGACGGTGCGGGGCGCAATGGCAAGCTGCGTATGCGGCCCGCGTCTCTCTACGAATTCGGCGATTCCAGCAGACAGCATTGTTGCCCAAGGGATATTTGAACGCTGTGGTTGGCGACGACATGTACCGCATCGATGGCGTCAAGAGGGACACATCCAAGCTTCTGCGCTCCCTGGCCCGGAACGAGAGGACGCCCCAAGGGTCAGCATCCTGCTACGATGTGTGTGCTGTGCGGATTGGCGAACGCGGCGTACCAGTGGCCGGACGGAGTGCTTGTGGTGCTGGTCACTGCGCTGAAAGACTAGGGGAACAGAAAGAGCCAGTGTACACTCTTGCATCTGTGTACACTGGCCTTTCCACTATTTCACTAGCCATAGCAACCGTTCTGTTTTGTTTCTTCCATATGTACCGTGCTTTTACTTACGCCAAACTGTTTGGCGGCACAACGGACGGTAGCATTATTTTCTACAATGTATTCCCCTAACTTGGTAGCTCGGTCGTCGATTACATTCATCATTGGACACCTCTTTTTGGGGTCCCATTGGGCACCCCACTTTTCGGTAATCCATATATACGCGCGGCGTGGGGAGAGTATGCGGGCGGGTCTATCCTGATGGGCCTGGAAAATATTGCAACATGATGGCATGAAATTTGTTCGAGCCAATCCATACAGGGGCCGGGACCCGCCGGCCTGGGTCACAGGATTACTATAGAAAAAATGAGAGCTTTCCAACGGAAAAGGTTCCCTGGCGGTATCCAGGAAAATTTTCCACTGGAAAGCAGATTCAAGTGCTTCGCGGCGATGGCCTTGCTATAGAATGCTTTATAAAGACTAAAGGCAACCCCGCACCATTCGCGGGTGGCGCCTTAAGCACCGTCTTGCTTGCAGATTTTCCGTGATAGGGCACAGCTTTCGCTGGTCAATGGTGAGATGGACGGCGCTCAATCTGTACCCTCTGACGAAAAATCTGACTGCGCAATACGGTACTTAGAATTGTGCGGTATTACCTAAAATAGATGGGTGGCTTGTGTCAGACTTAAAGTGCGCACGCGCACTCCTCACATTCGGGAAGTTCGCCCACAATGGGGGTAGGGTCAATGCCCTGGCGGCGGTAGTAGTCTGAGACAGCGGCTTTAATAGCCTGCTCGGCCAGTACAGAGCAGTGCACCTTCACTGGGGGCAGGCCGTCCAGGGCCTCCATCACCGCTTTGTTGGTCAGCTTCAAGGCCTCGCTGATAGGCTTGCCCTTAATTAGCTCGGTGGCCATGCTGCTGGTTGCAATGGCCGCGCCGCAGCCAAAGGTCATAAAGGATACATCGGTGATGACCTCGCCCTCTACTTTAATATACATGCGCATAATATCACCGCACTTGGGATTGCCCACCTCACCCACGCCGCTAAAGTCCTTCATCTCGCCCACGTTACGGGGATTGGCGAAATGGTCCATTACTTTTTCACTGTATGCCATAGAAAACTATCCTTTCCTAATTGTTCTAGCAGTAAGCTGCCTGTATTTTCGATGCGACTCTAACTCCGGCCGAAACTCCCTGCACCCCTGAACCATCAGATTAATGGCAAGGGTGGGCAAGCTCAAAATCAGAGCCCGCAAAAAGATCTTACGCAGCCTTGCCCAGGCGGCGGGGAACATCCGGCGCTTTTTACATATATTTGTCATAATCTACCTTCTTGGCTTGAATGGCGTCCCACAGGGGGGACATGTTCCGCAGCCGGTCAATAATCTTTGGCAGCGTCTCTAAAATATAGTCCACGTCCTCCATAGTGTTGTAGTCTCCAAAAGAAATGCGTAGAGACCCGTGGGCTACCTCGTGGGGCAGGCCGATGGACAGCAGCACATGGCTGGGATCCAAAGAACCGCTGGTGCAGGCCGAGCCGGAAGAGGCGCTGATGCCCTTCATGTCCAGCATAAGCAGAAGGGACTCCCCCTCCACCCCCTGAAAGCAGAAACTGGCATTGCCAGGCAGGCGGTGCTCCCGGCTGCCGTTTAGGCGGCTGCGCTCAATTTTCAACACCCCATCAATGAGCTTTTCCCGCATGGGGGTTAGCTTGGCAATGCGCTCATTTACTGTGGCGGCGGCGGTCTCCATGGCCTTGGCTAGGCCCACAATTTCCGCCACGTTCTCCGTGCCCCCTCGCCTGGCGCGCTCTTGCGCGCCGCCATCCATAAAGGTGTCCACAGCAAGCCCAGCCCGAATGTACAGGGCGCCGATCCCCTTGGGGGCGTGTATTTTGTGGCCGCTAAGAGAGAGCATGTCAATATTTTGGGCTTTCACATCAATGGGCACATTGCCAATGGCCTGTACCGCGTCGGTGTGGAAGGGGATTCCGTGCTTTTTACAGATTTCGCCAATTTCTGGGATGGGCTGAATGGTGCCAATCTCGTTGTTGGCATACATAATGCTGACCAGGGCTGTTTTTTCTGTCAAGGCGGCCTCCAGCTCGGCGGGGTCTACCAGACCCTCGCGGTGCACAGGCAGGTAGGTAACAGTGAACCCCTGCTTTTCCAGGGCCTGGCAGGTGTGCAGCACCGCATGATGCTCAAAGGCAGAGGTGACAATGTGGTTTTTACCATGTTTTTTCAGCTGGGCCCGGGCGGTTCCTTTAATAGCCCAGTTGTCGCTTTCGGTGCCACAGCTGGTAAAGTAGATTTCATTGGGGTTTGCCCCCAGGCACTTGGCCACTGTAGCCCGGGCCTGCTCCAGGGGCGCCTTGGCCTTTTGTCCAATGGCGTATAGGCTGGAGGGATTTCCATAATTTTCTCGGTAAAAGGGCAGCATGGCCGCCAAAACTTCCTCAGAAACAGCGGTGGTTGCGGCGTTGTCCGCATAGACGTTTCTTACCGCGTTGTCCATATTATTAAGACTTCCTTTCGATTCAGTTGAGGGGTATTTTTCCCCCGGCAAGATAAATATATACCAATTTAGTATACTTTGTCAAGAGGAAGAAACAAAGAAGGTGAGGATTTTTTAGGAAAAGGTGGAATAAACTGGAGGAAGAAAGCCGAAACTATTTGGACAAACGGGAGGATAACTTTTTTACCCGGCGGTGGAAGAAAACCGCCAGCCCACCGCTGGCCCCAATGCCCACCCCAAAGGGGACCGCCAGGAAAAAGGCAACAGAGGGCGGCGCGCTGTAGCCGGCGTACTGCCCGCCCCACTGTAAGGCGCAGTAGTTATAGGCCACAGCCGCGCACATCCAACAGGAGAGCAGAACGGTTAGAGCGGCGAAAAGGTTGCGCAGGATTTTGCGGGTTTTCATAGCGGGAGGCCTCCTTTTATTTAAAGAATAGATTTTAGATAAATACGGTTGTAATCCAGCTTTGCCAGGTGCAGGTGGATTGTGCGGTGTTGCCTTAACAATATTATACAGAAAGCGAAGATCCTGATCAAGGCGTTTTGGCCATTGAAAGGAAATTGTAAGGGGTGCGGCGCCTGGGGGCCGGCTTTGGGGAGGTAGCCAAAGGGAAGGACCTTTCCCTGGGGTTGACAGACCTGCCAGGAAATAGTAAAATAAAGTGTATTTATCTCTTTCGTAAAGGTTTAACTTTGGCTGAACGCGGCGGACGCCGCTTTTATTTATAATTTCTATTATTAATGTTTTAGCGTGGCCAAGAGAAGGCCGGAACCGGGGCGCTCCCGGGCTTACAAAATTAAGGAGGAAGATCAGTGGCAGGCAATGAAAAAAAGAATAGCAGGTTTCGCCGGCAGCCCGGCAGGGAGAGGCCCCAGGACCAGGCCCTAAGCGGCGCGGCGGACGCTCCTCGCATTGGGAAAATAGCGGGGCCCAAGACCCCTGTGGAAAAATCGGGAGGAGGGGCCCAGCAGGGGCAAGTCCAGCGCCGGCAGAGAAAGCAAAAGCCAGGGCAAAAGCAAAAATCTCCGGCCCCCAAAAAGCAGCCCCCCCAGGGAGGCAAGCGCCAGGTAATGGGCACAGCGCCCATTACCGCGGCACAGCGGGCCGCCCAGCAGGCCGCCCAGGCGGCCCCCCAGCAAAAACGGGGCAGGGGCCGGCCGAAAAAGTCCCAGAAGCCGTCTATTAAGGTATATTTCTTGGGCGGGCTCAATGAAATCGGCAAAAACTTTACCTTGTACGAGTGCCAGGAGGACATGATTATCGTGGACTGCGGCTTGGCTTTTCCTGATGAGGAGATGCTGGGTGTGGACCTGGTGATACCGGACTTTACCTTTGTGGAAAAGAACCGGGACCGTATCCGGGGGGTGGTGATTACCCACGGCCACGAGGACCACATTGGCGCGGTGCCTTATCTGCTGAAAAAGCTGAACGTGCCTGTGTACGGCACCGCCCTGACCATTGGGCTGATTGAGAGCAAGCTCAAGGAGCACGGCCTCACCTCTTCGGCCCGGCTGAACGTGACTCCCCCGGGGTCCCGTATCCGCCTGGGGTGCATGGAGGTGGAGCTTATCCACGTGAACCATTCCATTGCCGACTCGGTCTCTCTGGCCATCCACAGCCCAGCGGGGGTTATTGTGCACACCGGAGACTTTAAAATCGACTTTACTCCCGCGGAGGGGAAGATGATTGACCTGGCCCGGTTTGCCGAGCTGGGGCGGCAGGGGGTGCTGGCCCTTTTGGCGGACTCTACGAACGCTGAGCGCCCGGGCTATACCCAAACCGAGCAGCGGGTGAACGACTCGCTGGACTCGCTCTTTATGAAAGCCCAGGGCAAGCGCATCATTGTGGCCACCTTTGCTTCCAGCATCAGCCGGGTGCAGATGATTATCAACTGTGCGGTAAAGTATGGCCGAAAGGTGGCTCTTTCGGGCCGCAGCATGGTAAATGTTATGGGCATTGCCGGAGAGCTGGGCTACCTAAACATCCCGGACGGGGTGCTCATAGACCTGAACCTGATCAACCGCTACGAGCCTGGCCAGCTGGTGCTGATTACCACCGGCAGCCAGGGGGAGCCCATGTCCGCCCTAACCCGCATGGCTTTTTCCGACCACCGGCAGGTGGCCATTGGCCCGGGGGACTTTATCATCCTTTCGGCCCGGCCCATTCCCGGCAACGAAAAGACTGTGGGCGCGGTGGTGGACGAGCTGCTGAAGCAGGGATGTACGGTGATCTATGAATCTATGTACGAGGTGCATGTTTCGGGCCACGCCTGCCAGGAGGAGCTGAAGCTGATACAGGGACTGACCAATCCCAAGTTCTTTGTGCCTGTCCACGGCGAACAGAAGCACCTGCAAAAGCACGCGGGGCTCTCTATGGCCATGGGGACGCCTAGGGAGAACATCTTTATTGGCAATATCGGCAACGTGCTGGAGCTGCACGAGGACCACATGCGCCAGCTGGGGGACGTGCCGGCCGGCAGCGTGATGGTAGACGGCCTGGGCGTGGGCGACGTGGGCAGTGTGGTGCTGCGGGACCGCAAGCACCTGGCCGAGGACGGGCTCATTGTGGCGGTGTGCTCCATTGAGGCGTCCACTGGGCACGTGGTGGCCGGGCCGGACATTGTGTCCAGGGGCTTTGTGTACGTGCGGGAGTCGGAGGCCTTGATGGGCGAGGCGAAGAAGCTGGTTTATAACACCCTGGAGGAATGCGCTAACCGCAAGGTGCGGGACTGGAGCGGGGTAAAGCAGAACGTAAAGGACGAGCTGTCCAAGTTTTTGTACCGCAAGACCCAGCGCAACCCCATGATACTGCCCATCATCATGGAGGTATAGCGGAAAAGGCGCAGAACGCGCCAGGGACCAAGGGAAAACTTGTAAGGGGTTGGGGGCAAAGCTACCAGGGTCTTGAAAACCGGCGGATCAACCATGCTATAAAATAGAGACAGAAGGGCCCTGGGCCCACGCCCGTATTGGCAGAGGGGGCTTTGTCTTAGAGATGTAAGGACAGCCCGATAGTTCGCAGCGAGGAAGTGAGGACGTGCGCAGAAAAAAGGTGTGGGTAACGTCGCCCCTAATGTATCTCATGGCGGTGGCGCTGCTGGCTATGGCCATAGCCAGCTACCCCTATAACAGAATTATATTTATTGTGGAGTGCACCGTGGCCGGCCTGTGCGCCCTGGCGGTGGCGGCTTCTGGGCTGATTTACCGGCAGAACGTGGCAACCACTGTGAAAGCGGCGGGCCGGGTCCTCTCTGCCGAAGAGGAGGAGGACCTGCAAGAGTTCGCCCTGCCGGTGGCCGTGGTGGCCCCTGCCGGAGACGTGGTGTGGGCCAACCAGGCCTTTGTGGAGTCTTTGGGCCGGGGGAAGCCTGTGCTGGGGGAGGATGTGCTGAAGTATGTGTACCCCAAGACGTTCCGCCAAGTGATGGAGGAAAAGGGCGCGGCCGTGTCCCACGGGGGAAAAGAGTACACGGTGTATGGGGCCAAGGCCCAGCGGGGATATGTGCTCTATTTTGTGGACGATACCTATTTTAAGTCCATAAGCCGGGAGTACCGGGAGCGCCGGCCGGTGGTGTGCCTGGCGGTGTTTGACAACCAGGAGGAGATGGCCCGGGACGGCCTGGGGGGCGAAGAGTCCCGCATGACGGCCGAGGTGGAGGCTGTGCTGCGGGGCTGGGTGCTGGAGGAGCTGGGCGGATTTATCCGCAAGCTTTCCAATGGCCGCTATCTGCTGGTGACAGACGACGCCCATATTGAAGAGGCCAAGCAGAAGCGCTTTCGGGTTTTGGACCGGGTACGGGAGATAAAAAACAGCAAAAACAATATGAGCGCCACCATATCCATTGGTGTGGGCCGGGGCGCGGCCACTGTGGCCGAAAGTGAGCGCTGGGCCCGCCAGGCCATGGACATGGCCCTGGGCCGGGGCGGCGACCAGGTGGCAGTGATGCAGGGGGGCGATACATACGAGTTTTTCGGCGGCCTTTCCAAGGGCGTGGAAAAGCGGGATAAGGTACGCACCCGGGTGATTGCCGCCACCCTGACCGACCACGTGATGGCCAGCGACCGGGTGTTTATTATGGGCCACGCCAACTCGGACCTGGACAGCGTGGGCTCTGCGGTGGGGATGTGGGCGGCTATCTATAAGGGCCTGGAAAAGCAAGCCAATATTGTGATCAACCGGGGCCAGACCCTGGCGGCCTCTTTGGTGGACATGGTGGAAGAGGCCTATCCCCAGGACCGGGTGTTTATCAGCCCCTTCGAGGCTCTACAGCTGGCTACAGAGCGCTCCCTTTTAATCGTTGTGGACACCCATTCGGTAAATTATGTGGAGAACCGGGAGATTTTGGACCAGGTGCCCCGGGTGGTGGTCATTGACCACCACAGGATGATGGTGAGCCACATTAAAAACGCGCTGATCTTTTATCACGAGCCCTATGCCAGCTCGGCTTCTGAAATGGTGACGGAGCTGGTGCAGTATATCAAATCTTCGGCCCTGGACGGAACAGACGCCCAGGCGCTGCTGGCGGGCATTATGCTGGACACGAAAAACTTTGTCCTGAAAACCGGGGTGCGCACCTTTGAGGCCTCGGCCTACCTGCGGCGGCGGGGGGCAGACACGGTGACAGTGAAAAAGCTCTTTTCCGATACCCTGGACAGCTATAAGCGCAAGGCCCAGCTGGTTTCTGGGGCAGAGCTGTACAAGCGCTGCGCCATAGCCACGACCAGCTGGGAGTTTGACGATATGCGGGTTTCCGCCGCCCAGGCTGCGGATGAACTACTGTCCATTCAGGGAGTTATGGCCTCCTTTGTACTGTATAAGGTGGGAGGAGACGTGAGCGTCTCTGCCCGAAGCTTGGGAGATGTGAACGTGCAGCTGATTCTGGAGGAGTTCGGGGGCGGCGGGCACTTTACGATGGCGGGGGCCCAGCTGAAGAATGTGAGTGTAGGCGAGGCCAGAAGGCGGCTGCTGCGGGCCCTGGACTCCAAGCTGGACCAGACCAAGGCCCAGGACTGATGAAGCAAAAAGGAAAACGGCGCAGCGGCCTTTTTCCATTCACTCCCAAGAAAAGAGGTGGTCGATTGTGCTATGGAATGAATTTGATCCCGCCCCTCGGGCCATTATCAATCCGGAGGACTGCTATGCCCCGGAGCCCGGCTTTCCAGAAATCTGCGTGGGGATATTCTCCCGCCCCATCCTGGAATGGCTGCTGGATGCCTATGGCGGGGAACAGATCAGCTGTTTCCGCTGCTGCCTGGGGGATATTCCTATCTACCAGATTCGTGCCTTTGGCGCCAGCGCGGCGGTGTTTTTGCCCCCGGTGGGCGGGCCCGGGGCGGCGGGCACCCTGGAGGAGAGCATCCCTAAGGGCGGCAGGTACTTTGTGTATTTTGGCGCTGCCGGGGTGCTGGAGAAGGGCGTCTCTCACGGCAAGCTGCTGCTGCCCACCGCCGCGGTGCGGGACGAGGGGCTTTCGTACCACTACCTGCCCCCGGCTGACGAGGTGGAGCTGGCCCCAGAGAACGTCACCGCCTGCCGCCAGGCCCTGGCCGGCCTGGGCGTCCCCTTTGTGGAGGGAAAGACCTGGACCACAGACGCTTTTTTCCGGGAGACTAGGCAAAAGGCCGCCCGCCGCCGGGAACAGGGCTGTATTTCTGTTGAGATGGAGTGCGCAAGCCTTGCGGCAGTGGCGCGGTTCCGGGGGGTATCCTTCGCTCAGTTTTTCTACGCCACAGACACGGTAGACAGCGAGGGCTGGGACCACGGCATCCTACGGGAAAAAGGCCGGGGCCTGGAAGAAATCTGCTTTCGGGCGGCGGTGGAGACTGGCAAGAACATGGCCGCGCAAGCCGCGCGGGGAAAGGACTGACTCGCTATGTATATTATGTCTCAGGATGGGCGGACTGTGGGAAAGTACCAGCTGCTCACCATAAAGAAAATTTTTGGCGGCAAGAAGGAAGAGCAGTGGGGCCTGTATGGCTACTGCCCTACCGGCAGCGCGGACCGGGCGCTGTTTTCAGAACCCATTATTGCCCAGTACCCCGGCGAGGACCGGGCCCGACAGGAGCTGGAGGCTGTGTTCGCGGCGATAGAGAGCGGGCAGAGTACGTATCGGCTAAAATAAAAAATAATATAGGCTGTTTTGAAAGGAAGAAATTAAAATGAAAGTAATTCTTTTGCAAGACGTAAAGTCCATTGGCAAAAAAGGAGACCTGTGCAATGTTTCCGACGGCTATGCCCGAAACTTTCTGCTGCCCCGAAAACTGGCCAAGGAGGCCAACGCCCAGGCTATGAACGAGTTTAAAAACGCCGAGGCCGCCAAGGAGTACAAGATTAAGAAGGAGACCGAGCAGGCCCAGGAGAACAAAAAGGCCCTGGACGGCCGCCAGGTGAAGATCTACGCCCGGGCGGGCCAGGGTGGCAAGCTCTTCGGCTCGGTGACCTCCAAGGAGCTGGCCGAGGAGATCGGCCGCCAGTACGGCGTTGAGGTGGACAAGCGCAAGGTGGTGCTGGACGGGGATATTAAAGCTTTTGGCACCTATTCCTTTGATGTGAAGTTCTATAACGGCATTATCGCGAATATGAGCGTGGCGGTATGCGAGCAAGCGTAAACGTTTACCCACTTCGCGAGGGCGCGAAAAGCTGTGCGCCCTGTGTTGTGTAGCTGGTAAGGCGAACCAAGGCGCTTCCGAAGGAGGATTAGGCCCCGAGGAGGTATGGGAAACGGTCTACTGGTAAAACGGTAAAAGTTTCCTCCAGCGTTTCAAAGGTTCAGAGGCGGAGGCCGCTTAATTACTTCGTGATGATAAAAAAAGGAGGCCCTCTTATGGACTACGACCAGGCCAGCTACTTAAACACCCAGGCCCAGCCTGGAATGCAGATGCCCTTTAGCGAAGAGGCCGAGCAGTCTGTGCTGGGGGCCGTGCTGCTGGACCCCCAGTGCCTTTCTACCGTGGCGGAGATTCTGCCCCGGGCCGAGTACTTCTACGGGGTAAACAACCAGCTGATCTATGGCGCCATGCTGGAAATGTACACCCTGGGCCAGCCGGTGGACTTTGTCACCGTGCTGGAAAAACTGCGGGAAGTAAAGGAGTTCGACCGGGAGACGGGCCGGGGCTACCTGGTCAAGCTGGCCCAGCTGGTGCCTTCTATTAGCAATGTGGAGGTATATGCCAACATTGTCCGGGACCGCTTCGATATGCGAACCCTGATGCAGGCCGCCCGGGAGATTCTGGACGACGCCAATACCGGGGCCGAGGATTCCTCTTTGCTGCTGGACTCGGCGGAGCAGCGCATTTACGACATCCGCCGGGGCAAGGCCATGAAGGGCTTACAGCCTATTAAGGAGATTTTGCTGGATACCTTTGACCGGCTGGACCGGCTGAACTCGGCGGACAGCGACCAGTACAAGGGCATTCCCACGGGGATTGGCCTTTTAGACTCCACCATCACGGGGCTGAACCGCTCGGACCTGATCATCCTGGCGGCCCGGCCTGGCGTGGGAAAGACCAGTTTTGGGCTGAATATTGCCCGGCACGCCTCGATCAAGTCACGCCGGCGGGTGGCCTTTTTCTCTTTGGAAATGGCAAAGGAGCAGCTCTCCTCCCGGCTGCTTTCCACCGAGGCCTCGGTAGAGGGTACAAAGCTGCGCAGCGGCGACCTGGACAAGGCGGAGTGGACCCGGCTCATTGAGGCGGGGGACATTCTTAGCCGGGCGGACTTGTACTTTGACGACACCCCGGGCATCACGGTGCCGGAGATACGGGCAAAGGTGCGCAGGCTGAAGAATGTGGACCTGGTGATCATTGACTACTTGCAGCTGATGAGCGGCACCAAACGCACGGATAACCGGGTAAACGAGGTCAGCGAGATCACCCGAACCCTGAAGATTATGGCCAAGGAGCTGGATGTACCGGTCATTGCCATGTCCCAGCTGCGTAGGCCTGGGGACCGGTCCAAGGACCACCGGCCGGGGCTTTCCGAATTGCGGGACTCGGGCTCTATAGAGCAGGACGCGGACATTGTGATTTTCCTGCACCGGGAGGCCTATAACGCGGCCAGCGAGGGGGGGCAGGTGACCGAGGACATGGATACCAGCGCGGCGGAGATCATCGTGGCGAAAAATCGCCACGGGGCCACGATTGATATTCCGGTGCATTGGCAGCCGGAGTATATGCGCTTTACTTCTCGGGATGTGACCCGGGAGATATAGGAGGAAAGGGACGCCGGGCGAAAAGTGGGGGTCCGCTCCTTTAGGTAAGTAATATTTGGTTTGCCAGAAGGGCTCCTTCTGGGGGCTTGCCTCTCCTGGAGCAGGCGTTTTAAGGCCAAGACCATAGAGCGCTAAGGCAATACCGCAGAATTCTAAGTACCGTATTGCGCAGTCAGATTTTTCTTCAGGGTGTACAGATTGACAAGCGAAAGTTGTGCGCTATCACGGAAAATGTGCAAGCAAGACGGTGCTTAGAATTGTGCGGTGTTGCCCTAAGTCTTGGCTGGTCTCGTCTGCCCGTAAAGCCGGCGGGACTCGGGTTCGAACAGCCCAGTTCTTTAGGTTCGCCAAGGAACCGGAGAGCCGCCCCGCCTGGGCTGGTTCGCGGCCAGAGAGAATGCTCTGTATCCGCTCTTTGCCACCAGCGGGCGGTTACCACATCCCCCCGCCAGGAGAACAGGCTCTCTTGAACCCGTTTCTCACGGGCGTTCCGGCGCTGTTCTGCTCCACACCAAACCCGTTAGGAGGGATAACGATGCCCAGCCTTTTATCTGCCGCCCGCGCCCAGCTGCTGCCCCCCGCCGGGCGGCTGGTGGTGGGCTTTTCCGGCGGGGCGGATTCCACGGCTTTGGCCCACTGGCTGATGGGCCAGGCAGAGCCTGGGCGCATTCTTTTGGCCCATGTGAACCACGGCTTGCGGGGAGAGGAGGCCTACCGGGACCAGGCCTTTGCCCAGAATTTTGCCGCCCGGTGGGGGCTGAACATCCGGGTGCTGGAGGCCGACGTGGCCGCCCTGGCCAAAAAGCGGGGCCAGGGACTGGAGGACTGTGGCCGGCAGGTGCGGTACCAGTTTTTTCACCAGCTGGCTCCTGGGCGGGAGGACCGTATTTTAACGGCCCACAACGCGGAGGACAACGCGGAGACCTTGCTGCTGAATCTGTGCCGGGGCGCGGCGCTGGAGGGGTTGTGCGGCATCCCGGAGGTAAGGGGGAAAATCCTGCGTCCGCTATTGGGGGTGAGCCGAGAGGAGATTGAGGCCTACTGCGCCCAAAACGGCCTAGACTTTGTGACAGACAGTTCTAACCTGACGGACAGCTATGCCCGCAACCGGCTGCGGCACCAGGTGGCGCCTGTGTTAAAGGCGCTGAACCCCCGGTTTGTCCAGGCGGCGGGGCAGACAGCGGAGCTCTTGAGCGCGGACAGGGAGTATCTGCGGGGAGAGGCCAGGCGGCTGCTGGAAAAGGCGAAAACCAGCGGCGGACTGGAGGCCGCCCCTCTGCGGGAGGCCCCAGGGCCTCTAAGCAGCCGGGCCCTAAAGCTCTTTTTGGAAGAGGAGGGCTGCGGACGACTGGAAAAAAAGCACCTGGACCAGGCCCTGGCAGTGCTGGCCCGGGGCGGCGGCATGGACCTGCCCGGGGGCCTTTGGCTGCGGTGCGCCCAGGGGATGCTCTTTGTGGGGAAAAACGAGGACCCCGGGGGCTTCTGCTTTCCGGCAAAACTGGGAGAAAACCCCCTGCCTGGGGGAAAAATTTTGGTTTTGAGCAAAAAAACACGGTCGGAAACAGAAAATCAGCAAAAAATT
The DNA here is from genome assembly GCA_910574935.1 of Oscillospiraceae bacterium. GTDB lineage: Bacteria > Bacillota > Clostridia > Oscillospirales > Acutalibacteraceae > Acutalibacter > Acutalibacter intestini. The sequence continues at coordinate 602,604 of CAJTCU010000001.1, read as the reverse complement.
AAAAATTTGTTATTCAAAAACGCGCTGGACTATGATATAATGACAGGAACTTTAGTGTTGCGTTCCCGCCGCCCTGGCGACCGGTTTGCCCCGGCGGGACGGGGCGTTTCCAAGCCCCTAAAGCAGATCTTTCAGGAAAACCGGGCGCCTGCCGCCCGGCGGGCCAGCCTGCCGCTGCTGGAATGCGGGGGCCGGCTGGCCTGGTGCCCAGGGGCCGGGGTGGCAGAGGGCTTTCAGGTTACGGAAAAGACCCGGGTTGTATTGGTGGTAGAATGGACTGAGGGACAAGGAGAGGGTATTGAATGATGGAAGAAAAAAGTATGCTGGAGGACATTGAACGGGAACTCTTTACAAAAGAGGAGCTGGCGGCCATTGTCTCCCGCATGGGGCGGGAGATTAGCTGGGACTACCGGGGAAAGAACCTTTTGATGGTCAGCGTCTTAAAGGGCTCGGTGGTGTTTATGGCAGACCTGATGCGGGCGGTCACCATACCGGCTGGCATTGACTTTATGGTTGTTTCCAGTTATGGCAAGGGGGCCAAAACCAGCGGCGTGGTGAAGATTGTGCTGGACCTGAACATCCCCCTGGAAAACTATGACCTGCTGGTTGTGGAGGATATTCTGGACAGCGGAAAAACCCTGCACTACCTGATGGATGTACTGCGGGCCAGAAACCCCAGAAGCATAAAAATATGCACCCTGTTCGACAAGCCCGAGCGCCGGGAAGCGGACGTGAACCCCGACTATGTGGGGGCCCGTATACCGGACGCCTTTATTGTGGGCTATGGGCTGGACTACGCGGAAAAATACCGCAACCTGCCGTTTGTGGGGGTTTTAAAGCCCCGGGTGTACGAATAAACGGCGGCACGGCGGATAAGTTAATTTATATATTTAGGAGGGCAAATCTTTGGATGGCAATAATGGCAGGAAACTGCGAAACTTGCTGCTGTATATCGGGATACCGGTGGTGGTACTGTTTATCATCATCTTCCTGTTCAGCAACAGGGTCCCACAGGGGGCAACTTACAAGTACTCTGATATACTAAACTATTTTGAGACGGGCCGGGTCACCGAGTACTCGCTGAACCTGGGTACGGGCGAAATGGTGCTGAAGCTGGATGACCAAACCACCGTGGGCTTTGTGATGCCCAGCGTGGACCTGTTTTATCGGGATGCTGGAGACGACATAGAGGCCTATAACGCCGCCCACCCGGACAAGAAGATGGTGCAGGATATTAGCCGACCGGCAGAGACCAGCTGGCTGATTAGTCTTTTGCCCACGCTGATTCTCTTTGGCGGGCTCATCTTCTTCTGGGTGTTTATGATGCGGCACCTGGGCGCTGCCGGGGGCGGCGACAAGCAGATGAACTTTGGAAAGGCCAAGATTAAGCAGATCAGCGACGAAAAGCGCCGCACCACCTTTGCAGATGTGGCCGGGGCCGACGAGGAAAAAGAAGAGCTGCGGGAGATTGTGGAGTTTTTGAAGAGCCCTGGCAAGTTCAACTCTCTGGGCGCGCGTATTCCCAAGGGCGTGCTGCTGGTGGGCCCTCCCGGCACGGGTAAAACCCTGCTGGCCCGGGCCGTGGCCGGCGAGGCCGGGGTGCCCTTTTTCTCCATTTCCGGCTCGGACTTTGTAGAGATGTTTGTGGGCGTGGGCGCGTCCCGGGTGCGGGACCTGTTTGAAAAGGCCAAGAAGAACCACCCCTGTATTATCTTCATCGATGAGATCGACGCCGTGGGCCGCCAGCGGGGCGCGGGCCTGGGCGGCGGCCATGACGAGCGGGAGCAGACCCTAAACCAGCTGCTGGTAGAGATGGATGGCTTTGGGGCCAACGAGGGCGTCATTATGATCGCGGCCACCAACCGCCCGGATATTCTGGACCCGGCGCTGATGCGTCCCGGGCGCTTTGACCGCCAGGTGATGGTGGGCCATCCGGACATTAAGGGCCGGGAGGAGATTTTGCGGGTGCATGCCAAGGGCAAGCCCCTGGCCCCAGACGTGGTGCTTTCCACCATTGCCAAGAGCACGGCTGGCTTTACCGGCGCGGACCTGGAGAACCTTTTGAACGAGGCGGCCCTGCTGGCGGCCCGGAAGAACCTGAAAGCCATTACCATGACGGAGATTGAGGAGGCCACCATTAAGGTGGTGGTGGGAACCGAGAAGAAGAGCCGGGTGATGAGCGAAAAGGAGAAGAAGCTGACCGCTTACCATGAAGCGGGCCACGCCCTGGCCACTTACTACTGCGAGAGCCAGGACCCGGTGCATCAGATCTCCATCATCCCCCGGGGCATGGCAGGGGGCTATACCATGCACCTGCCCACCGAGGACCGGTCTTACCAGAGCCGCAATGAGATGCGGGAGAACCTGGTGGTGCTGCTGGGCGGCCGGGTAGCCGAGGCCCTGGTGCTGGATGATATTTCCACAGGGGCCAGCAATGATATTGAGCGGGCCACGAAGATTGCCCGGGCTATGGTTACCAAATATGGCATGAGCGAAAAGCTGGGGCCCATTAGCTATGGGTCTGATGGGTCCAACCCCTTCTTGGGCAAGGAGATGGGGCATATCAGCAACTACTCCGAGCGCACGGCCAGCGAGATTGACGAGGAAATACAAGGCATTATCTCCGAGGCCTATGCAAAGACGGAGAAGATCCTTAGTGATCACATCGACGAGCTGCACCGGCTGGCCGGGGTGCTGTATGAGAAAGAAAAGCTGGACGCGGAGGAGTTCCAGCAGGTGATGGGCGGCGCGCTGCTGCCCAGCGCCGGAAGCGTGCAGGCCCTGGAGGGCGGCGGGAACCAAGAAAGCGGCGGAGCGCGAGAAGCAGGCGGAGGCCTGGGAGAGGGCGCGGACGTTTTGCCAGAAGAGGACCCGGAACAGCCCGAGCCTTCTGGGGAAGAATAGGAATAAGCGACCAAAAAGGACCTGCCGTGAACAGCGCGGCAGGGCCTTTGTTGTGAGGGGAAGAGGACCGGCCAGCTTCCCCCTGGGTAAAAAAGGAGAGTACATTATGCCTAAAAAACCAGTTTATGATAACGAGAGTATCCAAAGCCTAAAGGGCGCCGACCGGGTGCGGCTGCGGCCAGCGGTGATCTTCGGCTCTGACGGGATTGATGGCTGCCAGCACTCGGTGTTTGAAATTTTGTCCAACTCCATTGACGAGGCCCGCCAGGGCTGCGGGGACGAGATTACCGTTACCCGCTTTCTGGACCACTCTGTTCAGGTGGAGGACCACGGCCGGGGCTGCCCGGTGGACTATAACCAAAAGGAGCAGAAGTATAACTGGGAGCTGGTGTTCTGCGAACTGTATGCTGGAGGCAAGTACAATAACGACTCTGGCGAGAACTACGAGTATTCTCTGGGCCTGAACGGCCTGGGGCTATGCTCCACCCAGTACGCCTCGGAGTATATGGACGTGCAGGTGCGCCGAGACGGCTTCCTGTATACCCTGCACTTTGAGCACGGGGAAAATGTGGGAGGCCTGCACAAGGAGCCTTATAAAAAGAAAGACACAGGATCCCTCTTTAAGTGGAAGCCAGACCTACAGGTGTTTACAGACATTGACATTAGCGCCGAATACTATCTGGATGTGCTAAAGCGCCAGGCAGTGGTGAACGCGGGCATTACCTTCCATTTTCTGAACGAGACCGCCCCGGGAGCCTTTGAGCAGACGGACTTCTGCTATGAAAACGGCATTCTGGACCATGCCCGGGAACTGGCGGGGGAGGACAGCCTTACTCCCGTGCAGCTATGGCAGAGCGAGAAGCGGGTGAAGGACCGGGCCGACATGGCGGAATATAACACCAAGATCAATGTGGCGGCAGCTTTTTCGAATCGGGTGCACGTGACGGAATATTACCACAATTCCAGCTGGCTGGAGCACGGCGGGGCCCCAGATAAGGCGGTGCGCAGTGCCTTTGTAAACCAAATTGACGCCTACCTGAAACAGAACGGCAAATACACCAAGGGCGAGTCGAAAATTACCTTTCAGGACGTGGAGGACTGCCTGGTTATCGTCATCTCGTCTTTCTCTACCCAGACCTCCTATGAAAACCAAACCAAGAAAGCTATTACCAATAAGGGCATCCAGGAAGCCATGACCGAAATGCTGCGCCACAGTCTGGAGGTCTATTTTATCGAGAACCCCCTGGACGCGGAGAAAATCGCCGGGCAGGTGCTGATCAACAAGCGCAGCCGGGAGGACGCGGAAAAGACCCGGCTGAACATCAAGACCAAGCTGACCGGCAAGATGGATATGGCCAACCGGGTGCAGAAGTTTGTGGACTGCCGCAGCAAAGACGTGGCCCAGCGGGAGCTGTTCATTGTGGAGGGCGATTCGGCCCTGGGCTCGGTAAAGCAGGCCCGGGATGCCAGCTTTCAGGCCGTGATGCCCATACGCGGCAAGATACTCAACTGCCTAAAGGTGGGCTATGACCGCATCTTTAAAAGCGAAATTATTACGGACTTAATCCGTGTGCTGGGCTGCGGGGTGCAGGTGAAGAGCCGGGCGAACAAAAACCTGGGAGAGTTTAACCTGGACAACCTGCGGTGGAACAAGATTATCCTGTGCACAGACGCGGACGTGGACGGCTTCCATATCCGCACCCAATTGCTGACGATGATTTACCGCCTGGCCCCAGAGCTGATTCAGGCCGGGAAGGTGTATATTGCCGAGAGCCCTCTGTACGAAATCACCAGCAAGGACGAGACCTATTTTGCCTATGACGAGACGGAAAAGGCGGAGTTCCTAAAAAAGCTGGAGGGGAAAAAGTATACCATCCAGCGCAGCAAGGGCTTGGGCGAAAACGAGGCGGAGATGATGAGCCTGACCACCATGAACCCCAAGACCCGGCGGCTGATTAAGGTGAACCCCGGGGACATGGAGGACGCGGCCCGGATGTTCGAGGTGCTTTTAGGGGATGACCTGACGAGCCGGAAAGACTATATTGCCCAGCACGGGGCCGAGTACACAGAAGAACTGGATGTAAGCTAAAAGGAGGCAAGAGGAGTGCGCAATGAATATGACAACCAGGCGTTCTTTCAGCAGTACGCGGAAATGTCCCGCAGCAAAGAGGGTCTGTCCGCCGCCGGCGAGTGGAGCCAGCTAAGGCCCCTGTTTCCAGAGCTTTCGGGAAAGGCGGTGCTGGACCTGGGCTGCGGCTATGGCTGGCACTGTAAATTTGCCCAGGAGCAGGGGGCCTGCCGGGTGCTGGGCATTGACCTTAGCCAACGCATGGTGGAAGAGGCCAGGCGGCGGAACAGCGGCCGGAACATTACCTACCAGGTCTGCGGCATCGAGGAGTACCAATATCCAGCGGCCCAGTGGGACCTGGTGGTCTCTAACCTGGCCCTGCACTATATCGAAGAGCTGGCCCCTGTTTTTCAGAAGGTGCGCCGCACGCTGAAGGACGGCGGGGTGTTCCTCTTGAACATGGAGCATCCTACCTTTACCGCTGGGGTGGGCCAGGACTGGCTGTATGATGGGGAAGGAGAGATACAATGCTGGCCTGTGGATGGATACTTTCTGCCCGGAGAGCGAAAGACCCACTTCCTGGGGTGCCAGGTGGTAAAATACCACCATACCCTGACCCAGATTCTCATGGGGCTGCGCCGCGCCGGCTTTTCTCTGGAAGTTGTGGAGGAGGCCCAGCCCCCGGCGGGGATGCTGGACCTGCCGGGAATGAGAGATGAACTGCGCCGCCCAATGATGCTGCTGGTAAAGGCGCAAGCGGTATAGTGAGAGCCAGACAGCGGGGAGCCCCCCCAGGGGAGGCCTGGCCGTGAATCAAGGAGGAAATCATGGTACATTTAGAGACAGTGACTTCCAAGAATTGGAGGACAGAGCTTCGCATAGCGGAGTGGCAGAAGGACTTTTGCCCAGAGACCATGGAAATTTTGGCCCGGGCCTATGTGTTCCGGGATTACAGGCCCCAGGTGTTCCTGATATATGAGGACGATACGCCGGTAGGCATGGCGATGTACAGCGACTGCAACGAGGAATACGCTTCCTACGTGGTGGACGAGTTCTTCATTGATGAGCGGTATCAGGGCAAAGGCCTGGGTACCCAGGCCATGGGGCTGATTCTAGACAGCATGAGAGCGGACGGGAAATACCGCCGGGTGGAGATCTGCTATATAGAGGGGAATATGGTGGCCCAAAGGCTGTACGAAAAGATGGGCTTTTGTCCCACCGGGGCCCAGGAAGTGGACGCCAAGGGGAAGATATATATCTTGATGGAGCGGTTTTTTAATTAGCAGGATGTTGTTGCCCAGGCCACTAACCAATGGGCTGATAGAGGAGATCAAGGTGAAGTATCCGGAAGAAAACGTCCTGCTGGTATGCCACGGCGGGGTGTGCCGGGTGATCAACACTTATTTTCAGGACATGACCAACGAGGGGTTTTTTCACTACTCGCTGGGAAACTGTATAATAGAGGAATATGAGTTGTAAACAGGTGAGATTATGCCAATAAAAGAGAAGCGGGCCCCCAAAGGGCCCAACATAAAAGGATATATTGCCGGGGCCGGGGAGGTCGTTCAACAAAATGTGGCAGACACCCTGCGGGAAAACTTTATGCCCTATGCCATGAGCGTGATTTTCAGCCGTGCCCTGCCGGAAATTGACGGGCTCAAGCCCTCCCAGCGCAAGCTGCTGTACACCATGTACAGCATGGGGCTGCTGACCGGTGCGCGTACCAAAAGCGCCAATATCGCTGGACGGACCATGACCCTGAACCCCCACGGCGACGCGGTGAACTACGAGACCATGGTGCGGCTCTCACGGGGGTACGAGGCCATGCTGCTGCCCTATGTGGACAGCAAGGGCAACTTCGGCAAGGCCTATTCCCGGGATATGGCCTGGGCGGCCAGCCGCTACACAGAAGCCAAGCTGGAGGCTGTGTGCCGGGAGCTGTTTGAGGACATTGACAAGGACACTGTAGACTTTGTGGACAACTATGACAGTACCACAAAAGAGCCGGTACTGCTGCCCGTAACCTTCCCCAGCATTCTGGCCAATACCAGCACGGGCATTGCCGTGGGCATGGCCTGCAATATCTGCTCCTTTAATCTGGCGGAACTGTGCAGGACCACCATTGCCTTGATCCGCGACCCCCAGGCCGACCTGTTTGAGACCCTACAGGCCCCAGACTTCCCGGGGGGCGGCCAGCTGATTTTCGACCGGGCCCAGATGGAGAAGATCTACGAGACCGGCCGGGGCAGCTTTCGGGTGCGCAGCAAGTACAGCTATGACAAGGCGGCCAACTGTATTGATGTGACCCAGATTCCTCCCTCCACCAATCTGGAGGTGATTGTGGAGAAAATCATCGAGCTGGCAAAGCAGGGCAAGCTGCGGGAGGTGGCCGACGTCCGGGACGAGACGGACCTGGAGGGCCTGAAGATTACCATTGACCTAAAGCGGGGCACGGACCCGGACAAGCTGATGGCCAAGCTCTACAAAATGACCACCCTGGAGGACAGCTTTGCCTGCAACTTTAACGTGCTGGTAGGAGGCGCCCCCCAGGTGCTGGGGGTGCGGCAGCTGCTGGAGGAGTGGACGGCTTTTCGGGTGGAGTGCGTGCGCAGGCGCACCTACTTTGAGCTGACCAAGAAAAAGGAGAAGCTTCACCTGCTGCTGGGCCTGCAAAAAATCCTGCTGGATATTGATAAAGCGGTGAAAATTGTCCGGGAGACCGAGGAAGAGGCCGAGGTGGTGCCCAACCTGATGATCGGTTTTGGCATTGACCAGATTCAGGCCGAGTACGTGGCGGAGATCCGCCTGCGCCACCTGAACCGGGAGTACATCCTTAAACGCACCCAAGAGACAGAACAGCTGGAACAGGACATCAAAAACCTGGAGGGCGTGCTGGGGTCCCGGGGGAAGATTTTGAACATCATTATCCGGGAGCTGGAGGCAGTGGCCAAAAAGTATGGCAAGCCCCGGCGGACCATTCTGCTGTACGCGGACGAGCTGGAAGAGGTGGAGATAAAAGAGGAGATCCCCGACTACCCGGTGCACCTGTTCTTTACCAAAGAGGGATATTTTAAGAAGATTACCCCCCAGTCCCTGCGCATGAGCGGCGACCATAAGCTGAAGGAGGGCGACGCCTTAAGCCAGACCGCGGAGGCCACCAACAATACGGAGCTGCTGTTTTTCTCGGACAAATGCCAGGTGTATAAGCAGCGGGCCGCGGACTTTGACGACGGGAAAACCAGCCTTTTGGGGGACTACATCCCTGCCAAGGTACAGATGGATGAGGGCGAGCGGGCCCTCTATATGGCCTATACCAATGACTTTACCGGGGCCATGCTGTTCATATTTGAGAACGGCAAGGCGGCCAAGGTGGAGCTTTCCGCCTACCAGACCAAGACCAACCGGAAGAAGCTGATGAACGCCTACAGCGATAAATCTCCGGTTGTGGCAGTGATTCAGCTGGCAGAGGACCGGGAGATACTGCTTACCGCCAGCTCGGGGCGGATGCTTTTGTTCCACACAGGCCTGGTAGCGGCCAAAACCACCAAGAACACCCAAGGGGTGCAGGCTATGAACTTGAAAAAGGGCCAGCGGGTGATGAGCGCGGCCCTGTATGAGGAAGGGGACCTAAAAAACCCGGCCCGCTACCGGAAAAAACTGCCGGCTCTGGGAGCCCTGCCGGATGGGGAAGAGGCCGGAGAACAGATAGAGCTGTAAAGGACGGGAACATCACACGGGGAAGTAACAGAAAACTTTTGAGGAAAGCGGGGCTTTATAAGCCGCCAGCGTTAACAGGGTCCAGGGGAACTTGTTCTCCTGGCAGCCCTTCTTATAATACAATTCTCGGGATTTATGAATATATTGTGACAAAACAGTTGATTTTTTTTGAATTGACGTTTATACTTACATTGTGTGCTTTCTTCCTTTATTTTCAAAAAAATCTTTTAAAATAAAGCCCCGAAGGCGCGCAAATTATTAGTAGGAGGACGACAATTTTGGAAAAGCTGCTTGCTCGCTTTAAACTCAAAGAGCACGGCACCGACGTAAAGACCGAGGTCATCGCCGGTATTACCACATTTCTTTCCATGGCTTACATTCTGGCGGTTAACCCCAGCATGCTGGCGGAGTCTGGAATGGACCAGGGCGCCGTGTTCACAGCCACCGCTGTTTCGGCAGCCATTGCCACCATTATTATGGGCGTGTTTGCCAACTACCCCGTGGCCCTGGCCTCTGGCATGGGCTTAAACGCCTACTTTGCCTACACGGTTTGCCCCATGGTGGCCGGCATGGGCGTCACCGACCCCTGGAAAGTGGCCCTTACCGCCATTTTGGTGGAGGGCGTTATCTTCATCATCCTGTCTATCTTTAAGTTCCGGGAGACCCTGGTGAACTCTGTGCCCGCCAACCTGAAGTACGGTATCTCCGCGGGCATTGGCTTATTCATCTCCATTGTGGGCCTAAAGGGAGCAGGGATTGTTACCACAGATGCTTTCGCCATTGTAGGTGAGGACGGCGCCGCTACGGTGAGCTCCTCCACCCTGGTGGCCCTGGGCAATCTGGGCAGCGCCCAGGTGGTGCTGGCCTTTGTGGGCCTGGTGCTCATTGGCATTATGTGGCATTTTAAGATTAAGGGCTCCATCCTTTGGGGCATTCTGGGCACCTGGGTGCTGGGCATCATCGCGGAACTGGCGGGCTGGTACCAGGGCATCTCCCTGATTCCGGATTTCAGCAGCGGCATTCTGCCCCCCTCTCTGGGCCCCACTCTCTTTAAGTTTGACTTTGGCTTCGCGGCCCAGCATTTCATCAACTTCGCGGCCATTGTGTTTGCTTTCCTGTTTGTGGACCTGTTTGACACGGTAGGCACCCTGATTGGCGTGGCGGACCAGGGCGGCCTGCTGAACGAAAAAGGCGAGCTGCCCAACGCGGGCCCGGCTCTGATGAGTGATGCTGTGGGCACTGTGGCGGGGGCTGTGCTGGGCACCTCGACGGTTACCAGTTATGTGGAGTCCACCGCTGGTGTGGCGGAGGGCGGCCGCACGGGCCTGACCGCTATTTCCAGTGCCATTATGTTTGTGCTGGCCCTGTTCCTCTCCCCCATCTTCCTGGCCATCCCCAGCTTTGCCACCACCCCGGCCCTGCTGTTTGTGGGTTTGCTGATGATGAAGTCTGTGCTGAAGATGAAGTTTGACGGGGACATCGCGGACGTAGTGGGCGGCTTTTTAGCCCTGGTGATGATGCCCTTTACCTATTCGATTGCCAATGGCATCATGTTTGGCGTTTTGGCCTGGGTTATTTTGAAGGTCTGCACGGGTAAGGTGAAAGACGTGCACCCTGTAATGTGGGTGGCCTTTGGGCTGTTTGTGCTGCGTATTATCACGCTGATTGTGCCTATGTAAGGAAGGACCAAAGAGAAAAGATTGCGAAGGACAGGCGGCGCGGAAAAGCGCCGCCTGTTTTTTGCGGAGAAGAGCTGCCGGACCTTTGGGGAAATTCACAAAGAACGCAAAAAAAGCTTTTATTTGCGCACAGGTTGTGGTAAAATAGATAAGCGAATGGATACAAGGGGACCGCGGCTGTTTTTCCAAAGCCAGGTCTGAAAAAATACCTATACATAAGAAAGGGATGACGCCGGTGGAAACCATTATGGACTATATCACCCGGTTTGGGAATGTCCTGCTCAGCCGGGCCCGTCTGTTTACCCTAAAGGACGCCCTGGACGTGGCCATTGTCACAGTATTGCTGTATGGCATTATCAAGCTGGTACGGGACACCCGGGCCGGCCAGCTGGTGAAAGGCATTATTCTGCTGGTGGCCCTGTACCTGCTCTCTTTTTACGGGGAACTGCTGGTATTGAACGAGATTTTAAAGGCTTTCTTGCAGTCTGCGGTGGTCATTGTGGTCATTCTTTTCCAGCCGGAAATTCGCAAGGCGCTGGAACAGGTGGGCCGCAGCAAAACCTTGCAGACCCTGGGCACCGCCGTGGGGGTGCGGGACAAGGACAGCGGCCGGGCCGAGACCCGCCAGGCAATTGCCGGGGTGGTGGAGGCCACGGGCATTTTGCAGCAGCTGCGCATGGGGGCGCTGATTATCTTTGAGCGCAGTACCCGCCTGGGAGAGATTATCGAAACCGGCGCCCTGGTAGACGCGGGGCCCTCGGGGCAGTTAATTGCCAATATCTTCTTCAATAAAGCTCCGTTGCACGATGGGGGCATGATTATCCGGGAGGGGCGCATCTGTGCTGCGGGGTGCATTCTGCCCTTAACCAGCAGTACTACGGTAAGCGCGGAGCTGGGTACCCGCCACCGGGCGGCCCTGGGCATGAGCGAGAACTCGGACGCGGTGGTAGTGGTGGTCTCTGAGGAGACCGGGCAGATTTCTATTGCCCTGGGGGGACGGCTGACCCGGAACTACACCCGGTTGACTTTGACCGAGACCCTGGAGGAGCTGCTTATTGGCGAACAGGAAAAAAGCGACCCCGCTGGCCACATCCTGGGCCGGCTGGGGATTGGCCGCGCAAAAAAGCGGTAAAGCGGATTTTGAACCACAGGTGAGGTGAAAGGAGGTCCTGGCTATGAAAGAAACGGCCAAAGGCAAAAAAAAGCGCTCGCTGGGCCAGCTGCTATACCACAACAGCTTTGTGCTGGCGTGCTCTTTTATAACAGCGCTGGTGGCCTGGTTTGTGATGATTTCCGCCAGCGACGTAAACTATACCATTTACGATGTGCCCATTGAGGTGAATTTGTCTGCGGAGGCCCAGGCCGATGGCCTGCGGGTGTTTAACACCAGCTACGCCAACGTGGATATAGAAGTTTCGGGCAGCAGTGTGATTACCTCTAAGCTAACAGCGGAAGACTTTCAGGTAACAGCCTCTTTGAATCCAGCTTCCACCAAACTGACAGGCAACACCATGCAAAAAATGACCGCCGCGGTGCGGGCCATTAAGCGCTCTTCTATGACGGACTATGAGATCGTTTCTGTAAAGCCGGAAGAGATCAATATTGAGTACGACCGCTTTCGGGAGACCGCCCTGCCCATTGAGATGAATTTGAACTATAAGGCGGATACGGGCTATTACCCGGGTACCGCCGTGCTCTCTGAGGAACGGGTGGTTGTCTCTGGGCCGGAGTCCGCGGTGAACAAAATCAGCCGGGTGGAGGTGGCCTATAACGCGGAAAGTCCCCTGCGGGAGACGGTGGAGGCCACCTGCCCGCTGCGGCTTTTTGACCAGGAGAATCAGGAAATTACCGATACCAGCGGACTGTACCTGTCCACCGATATTGATTCGGTGCAGGTGACCATGCCGGTTATGCCCAAAAAGACCGTTCCCTTGCGGGTAACTACAGCCCACCAGCCGACCGGGTTCCCGGACAACCGGATTATTATCGAGCCGGCGGAGATTGACATAGCTGGCTCTCAAGAGACCCTGGACAGTATTTCCGAAATACGGCTGGAAGAGATCATTGACTTTGCCAGCCTGGAGCTTAGCGACCGTACCTCGGTGTTTAATATGGAGATTCCCATTCCAGCCGGGGCCCGGAACATTACCAACACAGTGAGCAACTCCTCTACCAACACCGTGGCCACCGCCAAGGTGACCATTAACCTAAACGGCTACCGCCAGGCCGCCGTTACCGTGCCAGAGGGAAATGTGCAAATTTTGAACGCGCCTACCGCTGGCGGGCTGGAGGCAACCCTGACCACCCGCACCCTGGAAGTGAATCTGCTGGGGCCAGCGGCGCAGGTCTCTAAGCTAACCGGAGATGCCCTGATGGTGCAGCTGGATATGACCAATGTAGACGCCCAGGCGGGCAGCGTAGACGTGCCGGCCACAGTAACCCTTACCGGCTCGGCAGGAGAGGATTGCTGGGTGATAGGAACTTATACCATGACGGTGACCATGGCCCCAGAGTCCGTTCAGGCCAACGCCCAGGCGGACTCTCAGCGGCCCAGGATGAACGTGGCTTCACCCGCGGACTAATAAAAACCCAGGGCGGCTTTTGCCTTTTGAGGCAAAGGCCGCTTTGAGTCAGGAGAGGAGGCGCTGCCCGTGGATGTGCGGGTAGGGGACCAGCTGCAAATGAAAAAGCCCCACCCCTGCGGCAGCCGGGAATTTCTTGTGCTGCGGGTGGGAATGGATTTCAAAATCCGGTGTCTGGGTTGTGGGCGAGAAGTGATGCTGCCCAGGCTGAAGTGTGAAAAAAACATCAAGAAGGTCATCCGGGAGGAGAGCTAGCATGGCAATTACCATTCATATCTATTACCAGGGGCAAAAGGGCAGCGCCCGGCAGTTTGCCCAAGAGATGAGGGCTTCCGGCCTGGTGGACCAGATTCGGGCAGAGGAGGGAAACCTGCGGTATGAGTATTTTCTCCCCCTGGAGGACCCAGAAACCATACTGCTTATAGACAGCTGGCGGGACCAGGCGGCCCTGGACGCCCACCATGCCGGACCGGTGATGGCGGAGATTGTCCGCCTGCGGGAAAAGTATGACTTGCATATGCGGGCAGAGCGGTATGCTGGGGGCCAGGAGGACATTCCCCAAAGCGACCGGGGGTTTATCCGGGATTAAGGGATTCCTTTTATAAGCGGACAGGCGGCTGTGGGTCTGGGCCGCATCCCCCAAAGGGGTTAGAGTCTGTTTTAAGACATGAAGAAGATGTCTTTTTCGCCGAAAACCAGTGGCCCCTGTGCGAAAAATCCTTACTTTTCTCCAGCCTTAGAACAGGCTCTAGGCCTTATGACGTATGGTTGCGCGTCCGGTGGTTTTAGGGGGCGCGTTCCGACCGGGCAGTGTTTCCCGCTTTAAGCCGCCAGGCGTAATGATTTTATAGAATAAGAATAGAGGACGCGACTATGTTTGAAAACTTGCAAGTATTTCAGAATCGCTATGAAGAGCTGACCCAAAAGCTTTATGATCCCCAAAGTGCCGCAGACCCCGCTCTTTTTGCCCAGCTGATGAAAGAGAGCCGGGAGCTGGAGCCCATTGTTACGGCGTATGGCAATTATCTGCGCTGCCAAGAGGCCCTTTCTGGGGCAAAGGAGCTGCTGGAGGAGTCCTCGGACCGGGAGCTGCGGGAAATGGCCCAGGAGGAGATCAAAGAGAACGAGCGGGCCCTGGCCCAGCTGGAGGAAGAAATTAAGCTGCTCCTGCTGCCCAAGGACCCCAATGACGAGAAGAATGTAATTATGGAGATACGCGGGGGCACCGGCGGGGAAGAGGCGGCCCTGTTTGCCTATGACCTGTACCGCATGTACACGGCCTATGCGGAAAAGCAGGGCTGGCACACAGAAATTGTCAATCTGAACGAGACCGAGCTGGGGGGCTTTAAAGAAGTGAGCTTTCTCATCGACGGGGCGGGGGCCTACTCCAAGCTGAAGTACGAGAGCGGGGCCCACCGGGTGCAGCGGGTGCCCGAGACCGAGACCCAGGGGCGCATTCACACCTCTGCCGCCACAGTGGCTGTGCTGCCCGAGGCCGAAGAGGTGGAGGTGGACATTGACCCCAAAGACCTGCAAATAGACACCTTCCGGTCCAGCGGGGCTGGGGGGCAGCATATCAACAAGACCTCCTCCGCCATCCGCATTACCCACCTGCCCACAGGCATGGTGGTGGAGTGCCAGGACGAGCGCAGCCAGTATAAGAATAAGGATAAGGCCATGAAAGTGCTGCGGGCCCGGCTGCTGGGCCAAGAGCGGGAAAAGGCCAGCGCCCAGGTGGCAGAGGAGCGCCGCAGCCAGGTGGGCAGCGGTGACCGGTCTGAGCGCATCCGCACCTACAACTTCCCCCAATCCCGGGTAACAGACCACCGCATTGGCCTGACCCTGTATAAGCTGGAAGAGGTGCTGGCTGGGGGCATGGACGAGATTGTGGACAGTCTGATTGCCGCCGACCGGGCAGAGAAGCTAAGGGAGGAGACAGAGGCCTGATGGTGACGGAGATACTGGACAGTTCTCCCCAGGGAGTGGCCCGGGCCGGGGAGATCCTCCGGGCCGGGGGGCTGGTGGCCATTCCCACCGAGACCGTGTACGGCCTGGCGGCCAACGCCCTGGACGGAGAAGCAGTGAAAAAAATTTTTGGCGCTAAGGGCCGCCCGGGCGATAACCCGCTGATTGCCCATATTGGGTCCTGGAACCAGCTGGCGCCCTTGGTACAGCAGGTGCCGGAGACAGCCAAAAAGCTGGCCAGGGCCTTTTGGCCAGGGCCGCTGACCATAATTTTAGAAAAATCGGACAGAATACCTCCAGAGACCAGCGGCGGGCTTTCTACCGTGGCGGTGCGCTTTCCCAGCCACCCCACGGCCCGGGCGGTGATACAGGCGGCGGGGGTTCCCCTGGCCGCGCCCTCGGCCAACCGCTCTGGCCGGCCCAGCCCCACCAGCTTTGCCCATGTGTATGAGGACATGAACGGCCGGGTGGACGCCATTTTAGACGGGGGGGACTGCCCCGTGGGGGTAGAGTCCACCGTGGTGTCCCTGGCGGGGGAGGCCCCACGGCTGCTTCGTCCGGGTGGGATCACCCTCCCTCAGCTGGAGGCGGTGCTGGGGAAAATAGAGGTGGACCCAGCGGTGCTCAGCCGGCTGGAGCCGGGGCAGAAGGCCCTGTCGCCGGGCATGAAGTACCAGCACTACGCCCCGGCCGCAAAGGTGACCATTTTTGATGGTTCCTCCCAGGAGTTCGCGGATTTTGTCAATGCCCGGCCCGGGTGCTTTGCCCTTTGCTTTGACGAGACAAAGCCCCTGCTTACTGGCCCCCGCCTATCCTATGGACCCCGGTATGACCAGGGGGAGCAGGCCCGACGGCTGTTTGGGGTCCTGCACCAGTTGGACTATCTGGGGGCAGAGGAGGTCTTTGCCCAGCGCCCCGGGCAGCGGGGGATAGGCCTAGCGGTGTATAACCGGTTGATACGGGCAGCGGCCCACCGGGTGCAGAAAGCGCCTGGCCCTCTGGTGGCGGGGCTGGTGGGGCAAAGCGGCGCGGGGAAGTCCACAGTAGCAAAGCTTTTGGAGGAGCGGGGGCTGACAGTCATTGACTGCGACGCCCTAACCCGCAGCCCCCAGGTATATGACGAGGCCTGTTTGGAGGAGCTGCGTCAGGCTTTTGGCCGGGATGTGGCCCCAGAAGGGCGCCTGAACCGGCGGCTTTTGGCAAACCGGGCCTTTGCCAGCCCCCAGGGGCAGCGGCGTTTGGGTGAGATCACCTTTCCCCGCATCACGGCCCAGGTGCGGCGGCTGGCTGGGGAGGCCGTCGGCCCTGTGGTGCTGGACGCCCCCACGCTGTTTGAGGCCGGACTGGACAGCATGTGCAGGCGGATCATTGCAATAACCGCCCCAGAAGAGCTGCGGCTGGAGCGGGTAATGGTCCGGGACGGTATAGGCGAAGAGCAGGCCCGGATGCGGTTTGCGGCCCAGCAACCCCCGGAATTCTACGCCCAGCGGGCAGACTGGGTGGTGGAAAATTCCGGAGGAGAGGACCTAACGGAAAGCGTAAGGGCCATTGTGGCCCAACTGAAAGGCGGGTGATGGCCATGAGGAAGCTGTGCATAGCCGGTTTGGTGCTGCTGGTTCTGTGCCTTGGGGCAGTGGCGGCAGGGCCCAGGCTGGCCGGGTGGGTGATGGTACGGATTTATCCCCGGGACTATAGCCAGGTGGTGGCCCAAGAGGCCAGGGAGTTCGGCCTGGAAGAAGAGCTGGTGTACGCGGTGATCAAGACCGAGAGCGGCTTTGACCACAGGGCCACTTCCCGGGCCCAGGCCAGGGGACTGATGCAGCTGACCGAGGAGACGTTCCGCTGGATGGCCGAGGAATATCCGCCGGAGAATGGGGGCGGGGATATGTTCGACGTGAACGACAACATTCACTGCGGGTGCGCTCTTTTGCGGCGGCTGCTGGACCACTATAACGGGAGTATGGAGGTGGCCCTGGCAGCGTATAACGCGGGCATTGGGAATGTAGACCGCTGGCTGGAGGAAGGGGAACACTCCAAAGACGGGGAGACCCTGCACAGCATCCCCTTTCCAGAGACAGCGGCCTATGTGAAGAAGGTGCTGAAAAGCCGGGAAATTTATGAAAGGCTGTATGGCGGGGGGTAGAGTGTTTTTTATTACCCCGGAACTTGACAGTAGGAAATATTGCGCGGTGAAGGGGCGTTAGGCCCCTTCCGATGGGGTGTGGGGGCGAGAAGCCCCCACGGTCTCGCCCTTAATATCCTGAGAAAACAACGCAGGAAGGGGACAGAGAAACGTCCCGGTGGGACGTTTCTCATGGGGGAACCCTCGTCGGGGGTTCCCCCAGATGGGCATTTTCATAGAAAATGCCCATAAAGTGCTTGACGCACGAGAAGGCCTCCGGCGGCCAGGGACTCTGTCCCTGGACCCTGCTGGGGGAAACCAGTTTCCCCCAGGCCCCCTGCCGCGTTCCGCGGCTTATTTGAGCTCCCCGCCCCTTGACATTTCTTCTGGGAAAGAGTAGAATGAACCGCAGTAAGACATTGCCAAAAGGAGGCTCTTAATCATGGAAGAAAACGCAAAAAAGGACCAGGCTAAACAACTGGCCGAACAGCTTTTGATGGATCGTTCTAAAAAGGCCGTGAAGGTCTGCCTGGAGCAGATGGACAAGGCCATGGACTTTGGCGAGGGATACAAGGACTTTATCACCGCGGCCAAAACCGAGCGGGAGACCGTGGACTGGACCGTGAAAGCTGCCCAGGCTGCCGGTTTTGTGGAGTTTGACCCCAATAAGAAGTATAGCGAGGGGGCGAAGATCTACTATAACAACCGGGGCAAGGCCATGTGCCTGGCCGTCATTGGCAAAAAGGGCGTGGCAGAGGGTGTGCGCATTGCCGCCGCCCATATTGACAGCCCCCGCATTGACCTAAAACCCATTCCCCTGTATGAGAGCAACGAGCTGGCCCTGCTGAAAACCCACTACTACGGGGGCATCAAGAAGTACCAGTGGACCGCCATGCCCCTGTCCCTGCACGGCAAGATTGTGCGCAAGGATGGCAGCGAGGTAACGGTCTGCATTGGCGAGAACCCCGGCGACCCCCAGTTCTGCATTACGGACATCCTGCCCCACCTGGGCAAGGACCAGGCTGTCAAGAAGATTGGCGAGGCCTTCAGCGGCGAGGACCTAAATGTGTTGGTGGGCAGCCTGCCCCTGACCGAGGAGGGCGAACAGCTGTACAAGCTGAACGTGATGAAGATCCTCCACGACCAGTATGGTATTATTGAGAGCGACCTGATCTCCGCCGAGCTGGAATTTGTGCCCGCTTTTCCGGCGGTGGATATTGGCCTGGACCGCAGCATGATTGGCGCCTACGGCCACGACGACCGGGTCTGCGCCTACCCTGCCCTGGAGGCCCTGTTCGACTGCGGAGCCCCGGAGCGTACGGCCATCACGGTGCTGGCGGACAAAGAGGAGATTGGCAGCGTGGGCAATACGGGCCTGTGCTCGGAGTATCTGAACTACTTTGTCAGCGACCTGGCCCGGGCCGAGGGCCTGGAGCCCCAGCACGTGTGGAGCATGTCCAACTGCCTTTCCGCTGATGTGACCGCGGCCTATGACCCCACCTATGCCTCCTGCTTTGAGCTGGGTAATTCCACCTTCTTTAACCGCGGCGTGGGCATTGCAAAGTATACCGGCAGCCGGGGCAAGGGCGGAAGCAATGACGCGTCGGCCGAGTTCTTGGGCTGGGTGCGCCGGGTTCTGGAAGATGCGGACGTGCTGTGGCAGATTGGCGAGTTGGGCAAAGTAGACCAGGGCGGCGGCGGTACGGTGGCCTATGACGTGGCCCGGCTGAACGCGGACGTCATTGACATTGGCGTACCGGTGCTCTCCATGCACGCGCCCTTTGAGGTTATCTCAAAGCTGGACCTGTATATGGCATACCGGGCCTTTAAGGCTTATTTTGAGGCAAACTAAAAGAGGCGCTTTGGGATAGAGCCAGTTTTAAACCTGGAAAAGAGCCAGGGTTTTTTAAGGGAAAACGAGAAGGGTTCAAGGAAAACCGTAAGAAGGGCAACCGTCTTTCTTGCGGTTTTTGTGACACAGAGGCCATTGGCTTTTGGCGAAAAGATGACTTTTTGAAGTATTTAAAACAGACCCTTTGTCTCAATGGGAAAAACGAAAACGCTGTCTTTTTGCCCAAAGGAAGGCCTTGTTCAAGCAAGATCTAAATCAAAAAAGTTCTTGACACCTAAGGAATCGGATGATATAATTTATACGAAAATTTCTGATTACATAGGAGGACCACAAATGAACCGCTTTGAAAAAGTTTATGACCAAGGAAAGATTACCGTGACGGAGATTTGGCGGGATACGGAAACCGGCGTTCTGTACCTATTCCACAAAGACGGATACGCGGGAGGCCTTACGCCGCTGCTGGATAAAGATGGAAAGCCTGTGGTGGAGCTGGGGAAGTAACTGGCTGCCGCCTATAAAAGCGCATAAAGTAAGACCGCTGCTCCTATACTGGGCAGCGGTCTTTTTCATGAGGAAGCTATATGGTTACAGTAAGTTTACACAATCCCCTGGGCGATCATGGCGTCGGCTACCTTTACAAAGCCGGCGATGTTGGCGCCCATCACATAGTTTTTGGCGTGGCCATACTGTTCGGCGGCCGCGTCGGCACTCTGGAAGATGTTCTCCATAATGCCCTTCAGCTTTTGGTCCACCTCTTCAAAGGTCCAAGAGAGCCGCTGGCTGTTCTGGCTCATCTCCAGAGCGGAGGTGGCCACGCCGCCGGCGTTAGAGGCCTTGCCTGGGGCAAACAGCACCCCGGCCTCTTGCAGCAGCTGGGTAGCCTCCAGGGTGGTGGGCATGTTGGCTCCCTCGGCCACGGCAATGCAGCCGTTGGCAATAAGGGCCTTGGCGTCCGCTGCGTCCAGCTCGTTCTGGGTGGCGCAGGGCAGAGCTACGTCGCACTTCACGGACCAAACTCCCTTGCCCTCGTGATATTCCGCGTTGGGCCGGTAGTTCTTGTACTCGGTCAGGCGCTGGCGTTTGACCTCTTTGATCTCCTTAATGGCTTTCAGGTCAATGCCCTCTGGGTCGTACACCCAGCCGGTGGAGTCAGACATGGTCACAGGCTTTGCCCCCAGCTGGTAGGCCTTTTCAGCGGCGTAAATGGCCACATTGCCCGCGCCAGAAATTACCACGGTCTTTCCGGCCAACTGGTGGCCGTTCTTTTCCAGCATGGCGTTGGTAAAGTACAGCAGGCCATAGCCGGTGGCCTCGGTACGGGCCAAAGAGCCGCCGTAGGTCAGGCCCTTGCCGGTAAGCACGCCCTCAAAGCTGTTCTTCAGACGCTTATACTGGCCAAACATATAGCCAATCTCCCGGGCGCCGGTGCCAATATCTCCGGCGGGTACGTCGGTGTCCGCGCCAATATGGCGGAACAGCTCGGTCATAAAGCTCTGGCAGAACGCCATAACCTCCCGGTCGGACTTACCCTTTGGGTCAAAGTCGCTGCCGCCCTTGCCGCCGCCAATGGGCAGACCGGTGAGGCTGTTTTTAAAAATCTGCTCAAAGCCCAGGAACTTGATAACGCTGAGATTTACCGAGGGATGCAGCCGCAGGCCGCCCTTATAGGGGCCAATAGCGGAGTTGAACTGCACCCGAAAGGCGCGGTTCACCCGAACTTTGCCCTGGTCGTCCACCCAGGGTACCCGGAAGATGATCTGGCGCTCGGGCTCGGTGATACGTTCCAGGATACCGGCCTCTTCATATTTGGGATTGGCCGCGATGACAGGCTCTAAAGAGGTGAGCACCTCGGTGGCGGCCTGGATGAACTCGGGCTCATGGGCGTTTTTGGCCTTCAAAAGGTCCAGCTGTACCGATACATAAGACATAGGGATTACCTCCAAAATGCAAGTTTTTGGCATAAATCTTTCAAAATTATATGTTTATCTTACCACAGAACAGCGGATATTGCAAGGGAAAAGGGAGAGAAAGTTTTAGAAAATTACAAAAGGGAACTGTTGATGTTGCAAAATTGTTGAAAAAGGGGCTTTTGCAGTTGACAGGGGCGGGTGGTATGTATTACAATAAATTGGTATGGGAAAAAGTGAATTTGCCCGCTGATACGGGCCCTGCCCGTGGGCTGGGATGCCTTGGGCTGGTTCCTCCTGGTGGGGGCAAGGGGCCGGCAGGCCGCTGTTTTAAGGTCGTGAGGGGCCAAGTCTTAGCCGCCCCTTCGGCCGGTTCACAGCTAGCGTGGATGCTCCGCATCAACTCTTTGCCACATGGCGGACGCTCGTCCCCACACTCTGGCAGAGAGCTTTCCCCTTTTGGCTCTTTTGCAATTTCCACTACTTTTCCCGTCAAATTTGTAAAATTTTTGGAAGGAGCTCCTTGCCAATGAATCATAAAGACGTCTACGAATCGCCTCTTTCCGCCCGCTATGCCGGCAAAGAGATGAAGTACCTTTTCTCCCCGGATATGAAGTTTCGCACCTGGCGCAGGCTATGGATTGCCTTGGCCGAGGCCGAGATGGAGCTGGGCCTGCCCGTCACCCAGGAACAGGTGGACGAGCTGAAGGCCCACGCCACGGACATCAACTATGAGGTGGCCGAGGCCCGAGAAAAGCAGGTGCGCCACGACGTGATGAGCCACGTGTATGCCTATGGCCAGCAGTGCCCAAAGGCGGCGGGGATTATCCACCTGGGAGCCACCTCCTGCTATGTGGGGGATAATACGGATATTATTATTATGACAGAGGCCCTGCGCCTGATTCGCAACAAGCTGGTGGGGGTGCTGCGGGCCCTGGCCCCCTTTGCAAAAGAGCACCACGGCCAGCCCACCCTGGCCTTTACCCACTTCCAGCCCGCCCAGCCCACCACCCTGGGCAAACGCGCGGCCCTGTGGATGCAGGACCTTTTGATGGACCTGGAGGATGTGGAGTATCAGCTCTCCAAGGCAAAACTGCTGGGCAGCAAAGGCACCACGGGCACCCAGGCCAGCTTTATGGAGCTGTTTGAGGGCAATGGCGAAAAGGTGAAAAAGCTGGACCAAAAGATTGCGGAAAAACTGGGCTACAGCGCCTGCTTTGCGGTTTCAGGCCAGACCTATTCCCGCAAGCTGGACAGCCAAATGCTCTCTGTACTCTCGGGCATTGCCCAAAGCGCGGCGAAGTTCTCTAACGACATCCGGCTTTTGCAGCACCTAAAAGAGGTGGAGGAGCCTTTTGAAAAGGGGCAGATCGGCTCCAGCGCCATGGCCTACAAGCGCAACCCCATGCGCGCCGAGCGCATCGCCTCTTTGGCCCGGTACGTAATGGTGGACAGCCTGAACCCGGCTTTCACCATGGCGGGGCAGTGGTTTGAACGCACCCTGGACGACTCGGCCAACAAGCGTTTAAGTGTGCCCGAGGCTTTCTTGGCGGTGGACGGCATTTTGAACCTGTACGCCAATGTGGCCGAAGGCCTGGTGGTGTACCCCAAGGTGATTGAGCAGCATCTCTTAAAAGAGCTGCCCTTTATGGCCACAGAGAACATCATGATGGACGCGGTAAAGCGGGGCGGCGACCGCCAGCAGCTTCACGAGGCCATCCGAGTACACTCCATGGCCGCGGGCAAAGTGATCAAGGAAGAGGGCGGCGAGAACGACCTTTTGCGGCGTATTGCTGCGGACCCCATCTTTGGGGTGACCCTGGAAGAGCTGGGCGGCATTCTTCAGCCAGAAAAGTATGTGGGCCGCGCCCCCCAGCAGACCCTGGAGTTCCTGGAGGAGCAGGTGGAGCCCGTATTGGCAAAATATAAAGATGTGGATACCGGCGGCGCGGAAGTGACAGTATAGCCCCAAATTCCCACTTCGGAGGGGGGAAAAGTAAAAGTTTTTGAGGATTTTTAAGAAGCTTTTTTCAAAAAGATTCCTAAATGGGGTGTGGTGCAAAGCCCCGCGACCCTGCCGAAGGCCGCTCCGTATAACAAAAAATTTATCAAATTACCCAAAGAAAGGAACCCATATGCAGCTCTACATCCCCCAATTAGACGAGCTGGGCTTCCGCCAGGCTCTGCTGGCGGACCCTGCCACCATGAGCTATAATAAGGGCTGTGGACTGGGCTTTGCCGGGTATCATTATGACAAAAAATTTATCAAATCACCCAAAGAAAGGAACCTGTATGCAACTCTACATCCCCCAATTAGACGAGCTGGGCTTCCGCCAGGCTCTGCTGGCGGACCCTGCCACCATGAGCTATAATAAGGGCTGCGGACTGGGCTTTGCCGGGTATCATGAGGATACCGGCTGCATAGACTTCCCCAGGGAGGCCTGGGCCGCCTGGTATGCCCGCTGGGTGGAGGATCCCGGACGCTTTTACGCCTACCTGGAAGAAGCGGGGGCCTTCTTAGGGGAGGTAAGCCTGTACCCCACCGCCCCCGGGGTGTACGAAATAGGCATTGTGCTGCACAGCGCCCACAGGGGCCGGGGCCGCGCCCAGGCGGGTCTGGCTCTTCTGCTGGACCAGGCCTTTGCCAAGATGGGCGCCCAGGAGGCAACCAACTGCTTTCAGCCAGAACGAAAGGCGGCGCTGCGTATTCACCGGGCGGCGGGGTTTCAGGTGGAGAGAGAAGAAGAGGGCCTGCTGCACCTCTCGCTGAAGCGGGAGAACTGGCGGCAGAAGGGGTAGCCAAAGGCCGCTCCGCAATACTATAAAAATCGAAAGGCAAGGATCAACATGGTAAAAGCAATTGTAGGCGCCTGCTGGGGCGATGAGGGTAAGGGGAAAATTACGGATGCGCTGGCGGAAAATTCTGACATCGTCATCCGCTTTCAGGGCGGCTCTAACGCGGGGCATACTATTATCAATGAGTACGGCCGCTTCGCCCTGCACCAGCTGCCCTCGGGCATTTTTAGGCAGAATATCATTAATATCATTGGCAACGGCGTGGCTTTGTCGGTGGAAAATTTCGTCGACGAGCTAAAATATGTGGAGAAGGGCGGCGTGCCCACCCCCAATCTCTTAATTTCCAACCGCTGCCAGGTGCTGATGCCCTATCACAAAGAGCTGGACGGCCTGGAAGAGGCCCGCCTGGCAGATAAGGCCTTTGGCTCCACCAAGTCCGGCATTGCGCCCTTTTACTCAGATAAATATGCCAAAATCGGCTTTCAGGTCAGCGACCTGTTTGACGATAAGGACAGCCTCTACGAGCGCATTGACCACGTGCTGGGCCTGAAAAACGTGCTGTACACCCAGCTGTACCACCGCCCGCCCCTGGACCGGGAGGAAATCTACCAGACCTTAATGGGATATAAGGAGATTTTGGCCCCCTATGTGGCGGACACCACCGCCCTGCTGTACAATGCGGTGAAACAGGGCAAGACTATCCTGCTGGAGGGCCAGCTGGGCTCTCTGCGGGACCCGGACATGGGCATTTACCCCATGACCACTTCCTCTTCGCCTTTGGCTGGCTACGGCGCGGTGGGGGCGGGGGGCATCCCGCCCTATGCCATCCAGAAAATCTACTGCGTGGTAAAGGCATACTCCAGCGCGGTGGGGGCCGGGGAGTTCGTCTCGGAAATCTTCGGCGAGGAGGCCGAGGCCCTGCGCCAGCACGGCGGCGATAAGGGCGAGTATGGGGCTACCACCGGCCGCCCCCGGCAGGTGGGCTGGCTGGACCTGGTGGCCGCCCGGTACGGCTGCATGGTGCAGGGGGCCACAGACGTGGCCTTTACCGTGCTGGACGCCCTGGGGTATCTGGACGAGATTCCGGTCTGCGTGGCCTATGAGCTGGACGGCAAGCGCATCGACTATTTCCCGCCCACGGCCCAGCTGAAGCGCTGCAAGCCGGTGCTGGAGACGCTGCCTGGATGGAAGTGCGATATCAGCGGGGTCGCCCGGTATGAGGACCTGCCGGAGAACGCCCGGCGGTACGTGGAGTTTGCGGAAAAGGGCCTGGGGGTGCCGGTAACAATTGTGTCAAACGGCCCCAGCCGGGAGCATATGATTTATAGAAAGTAAGCGCGGGCCAGAGGAACAGAACGCGAAGCGAGAGCGCGGTGAAGGGGCATGAGGCCCCTTCCGAGGTCCAGGGCGAGAAGCCCTGGCCGCCGGAGGCGACCTAATCCCTTGACCTAAGCGGCGCGGAGAGATCAGCGGGGAGCAGTAATCAAAAGAGCAATATGTTTTTCAGTGGGGCCCACCCGCCCGCGCCGCAAAAAAGCAGCGCTTTTCGCCGGCGGAACGCCGCCGAAACAGCGGGCTCGCAGCAGTATGCCCCCAAAGAGCCAGCGCCACGAAATTCCCAAACTAAAACCGCCCGGCCCGCCAGCTACTGCGCCAGGCGGCGCAGCGGAAAGACCCGCCGCAGAGTGGTCCCTAAAGAGGCAGTGCCTTATGGTTAACGCAGATCCAAAGAGGGGATACCTCTTTGGAACCTGGCGGCACGGGGATGCCCGCGCCGCTCTGCTTGAAAATCGCCATGTATCGGTTTTTAAGTGCGTTTACGATAAAATCACCCAAAGACACAAACCAGCAGCGCGGGCACCCCGCCGTTTTACTCAAAATCATTCACTTGGAGGTACGCCTATGTGCGGAATCGTTGGCTATATCGGGGAGGACCAGGCCTCGCCCGTATTGTTGGAGGGCCTGGAAAAGCTGGAATACCGGGGCTATGACTCGGCCGGAGTGGCGGTGTACAACGACACCGGCCTGCATGTGGTGAAGTCCAAGGGCCGCCTGGCCGCCTTGAAGGGCCTGCTGGACCAGGGACAAAAGCTGCCCGGCACGGTGGGCATTGGCCACACCCGCTGGGCCACCCACGGGGCCCCCAGCGACGTGAACTCCCACCCCCAGGTCAGCGACGGGGGCCTGTTTGCCGTGGTGCACAACGGCATTATCGAAAACTACCTGTACCTAAAAAATCACCTGGCCCGCCGGGGGGTGGCCTTTGCCTCGGACACGGACACCGAGGTAGTGGCCCAGATGCTGGAATATTACTATAAGGGCGATGTGCTGGAGGCCATCCGCCAGGTCACCGCCCGGGTAGAGGGCAGCTACGCCCTGGGCATCCTCTGCGCCCAGTGCCCGGAAAAGGTGTTCGCGGTGCGCAAGGACAGCCCGCTGATTGTGGGCCTGGGAGAGGGCGAGAACTTTATCGCCTCGGACGTCACCGCCATTTTGGGCCGCACCCGGCGGATCTGCCGCCTGAACGACGGGGAGATCGCCGTGTTGGAGCGGGACCGGGCCAGCTTTTTCGACAGCGACCTGGACCCCCTGGAAAAGGAGCCCGAGCTGGTCCAGTGGGACGTGGCCGCCGCCGAAAAGGGCGGGTACGAACACTTTATGATGAAGGAGATTTGCGAGCAGCCCGAGGCCCTGCAAAAGACCATCTTTCCCCGCGTCCGAGAGGGGCGCGTCCAGCTGGACGGCGTAGAGCTAAGCGCCCGGCAGATACGGGACCTTAACCGGGTGTATATCGTGGCCTGCGGCACCTCGTACCATGTGGGGGCTGTGGCCAAGTACGCCTTTGAAAAGCTGCTGCGCATTCCCATTGAGACGGACGTGGCCTCCGAGTTCCGCTACCGGGAGCCCATCCTGGACCAGAGGACCCTGGTAATCATCATCAGTCAAAGCGGCGAGACCGCCGATACCCTGGCCGCCCTGCGGGAGGCCAAGCGCCAGGGGGCCCGCACCCTGGCCCTGGTAAACGTGGTGGGCAGCACCATTGCCAACGAGGCGGACGACGTGCTGTACACCTGGGCCGGGCCGGAGATAGCCGTGGCCTCTACCAAGGCCTACAGCACCCAGCTGGCCCTGATGGACCTGATCGTATTGTATATGGCCCAAGAACTGGGCGCCCTGCCCAGGGAACAGCTGGCAGAGCTCATTGCCCAGGTGGAGGACCTGCCCCAAAAGGCCCAGGTATGCTTGGAGGACAAGGAGGCCATCCAGTACTTTGCCTCCCAGTACTTTAACGCCAAGGATATGTACTTTATCGGTCGCAATGTGGATTACGCCGCCTCTTTAGAGGCTTCGCTGAAGCTGAAGGAGATCTCCTACATCCACTCCGAGGCCTACACCGGCGGTGAGCTGAAGCACGGGCCCATCTCCCTGATCGAGGAGGGCACTTTGGTCATTGCCATCTGCACCTACGAGCAGCTGTTTGACAAGATGATGGCCAATATCCGGGAGGTCAAGGCCCGGGGCGCGGTGGTGCTGGGTATTACCACAGAGGACCTGCGCCAGCGCCTGGCCCAGGAGACGGACTACCAGTTCTGTGTGCCAAAGACAGCGGACTTTATGCTGCCCTCCATGTCCATTCTGCCCTTGCAGCTGTTCGCCTATTACGTGGCCTCTATGAAGGGCTGCGACATCGACAAGCCCAGGAACCTGGCCAAATCTGTGACAGTAGAGTAAAGGAGGAGGGCGCGCCATGGATGCATCCCGGCTGGACGCTGTTAAAACCTTTGTGCTGGATATGGACGGCACCATCTATCTGGGGGACCGGCTGTTTCCCTATACCAAAGATTTTTTGCATAAGGTGCTGGCCACAGGCCGGGACTACTGGTTTTTCACCAATAACAGCTCCAAAAACCGAGAGGCCTATCTGCAAAAGCTGGGGGACATGGGCATTGACGTGCCGCCGGAGAAGATGCTGATTTCTAGCGGGGTGATTCTCCGCTGGCTGCTGGCCCACCACCCGGGGGAGCAGGCCTATGTGGTGGGGACCCCCGCCCTGCGGGAGGACTTCCGGGCGGCGGGCATTGAGCCGGAGAGCACGAGCCCCGGCTACGTGGTGCTGGGCTTTGACACCACCCTGACCTATGAAAAGCTGCGGCTGGCCTGCGATTTTATCCGCCGGGGCGCGCCGGTGTATGGGGTAAACCCGGACTGGAACTGCCCGGTGGAGGGGGGCTTTATCCCAGACTGCGGGTCCATTGCGGCCCTGGTGAGGGCCTCTACCGGGGTGCAGTGCCAGTTTTTTGGCAAGCCCTCGGCCCACACCCTGAACTATCTGCTGGAAAAAACTGGCCGCCGGGAGGAGGAGCTGGCTGTGGTGGGGGACCGGCTGTATACAGACATTGCCGTGGCGGCGGGCAGCGGGGTGACCTCCATTTTGGTGATGAGCGGCGAGACCACCCCGGAGATGCTGGCCGGCAGTAAGATAAAGCCGGACCTAGTGTTTGGCGACCTGGGCCAGCTGGCGGCTTGTCTGGGCCCAGAGACAGAAAGATAAGAAATGAGCAGACATGGCCCGCCCGGTGCATATCTTTCCGCTGCCTGGAAAGGCTATTGCCAAAGGAGGGATTTTTTTGGAATATCTCAACGCGTTTTGGGTGGGGGGCGCTATTTGCGTAGTGGGCCAGCTGCTTATTGATTTGACCAAGCTGACCCCTGCCCGTATCATGGTGCTGTTTGTCACTCTGGGGGTGCTGCTGGGGGGCCTGGGGCTGTATGGCCCCCTGGTAGACTATGCTGGGGCCGGGGCCACGGTGCCCCTGTGCGGCTTTGGCTGGGCGCTGTCCGAAGGGGTTCGCAAGGCTGTGGTGGAACAGGGGTTTATAGGAGTTTTTACCGGCGGCCTTACAGCAGGCGCGGCGGGCACCACGGCGGCGGTGTTTTTCGGCTATTTAGCCGCGCTTCTGTCCAAGTCTCGGGATAAGTCATAAAGACCGGCTTGCGGCAAGCGGTTAGAGGCCTAAGAAAGGACCATGGTTTTTTCAGGAGCGGCATGGCTTTGGCCTGCCGTTTTCTGTTTTCGCCGTTGTTTTATGAGGAGGAAGCCCGCAAGGCCATTAAGAAATGCAAATATTCCGCGGCGGAACTTGTCCGGGACTTCCAGCGGATGGTATTGCTCCCCCTTTTCTGTGAATATTTCTCCCATGATAGCTGTTTCTGTTTAGCATAATAGAAGGCGACCAACTTATATGGTTGATCGCCTCTATTTTTATACTATTCCCTGGCGGTTGCTCTTGCCTCCTGCATAGAAAGAAGCGAAGATTTTATCTTATCAAAGTATTCATCCACTCCAAAACTGCGCAGAACCTCATACTCAAAAGCGGAACGGGTTTTATCACATAGTTCTTCAGAGACTTTCTTAATTTTTCTTGCTTTCAGTTTTTCAAAAGCCTCCAAAATTCTTTGGCGGTCCGAAGCGCTTACCAACTTCGGGTTTAGCATATAACTATTTGCGATATTGTCTTTGTTTATATCTAAAACCCCAAGCCCCCGCCCAAAACCCGAGGCTTCAATATAAAACATCGTGAATATTGAGTTCAGCAAAGCATGGTTCAGCTCTTCATCGGGATAGGCCGCTTTATGTGTTAGACCAATCAACCTCTGGTTCACAAAAGACGGAGTTTCAAATTTTGCAAAGAACAGTCTTTGGTCGGGGTTCATCATGGTAAATATCTCCGCGATCTCATGGTCTTGCAGCGTGTACCATTCCATTCCCTTTCTCTTCAAAACGCTTGGCAGCGGTTTTCCAACACCGTTTTTTTGGTCGGCAAATTTAGAAATCCATTCCAATGCGCCGGTGTGCCCAAGTGCCTTTAATTCGCTTAAAGACGCGTTACAGCAAAACGCGTCGTGGTCCGCGGTTGCGGTAAGCCCGGTTACATTTCTTGCATTGATCAGGACCTTTTTTAAATAGGTGTTTTCAATTCTGTGCTGCCCTTTTTGTGGGTAGAATAAGGCGTCCCACCCACGGCGGCTTCCTCTAAAAACACGAAAAACTTTGTTAAGAGGAACCATCTTGTCTTTTACATCCAGTAACCATTCCACGTTGTGAAATAGTGTGTTATAACAAACATTGAGGCTTAAAATGTCCTCTATCTGTTTTTGAGAATACCTTGACAGTTTGGAAACGGTTTTGTCAATTTCTGTTCCAAGTAAAGCGGAATTTAGCAGAGTTTTTTCCCCATCAGGGTCCCTTGATAAATCTTCCAAAGACCGTTTCCAAAGCCAGAAATCTGTATGAGGGCTTGGGGTGTTGGACTTCTTCTCTAATACAATGATGGTTGTCACAACATCGGCGTTCTTAAACCAGCGGCCCTTTCCGCTGATATGAACTTGTTTAATATGATATCGTTGCTTTAAGACCTCAATAAACTCAACGCCCGCGTTGGTGCCAAGCCATGAATTGGAAACAATCATGCCCAGCGTACCGCCCGGCTTAAGCACATCGGCGATCTTTGCGGCAATATAGCAATACAAATCTGACCTTACATTCAGTTCGGCGGCCCATTCCATGTTTGATATCTCATCCTTGTCGTCCTCTGGAATGATTTCGAAGGGGACAAAGGGAAAATTAGAAACTACTGATCCAAAAGCGGGAAGGGAAAGATGCATTTCCTTGCCTGTTTCTGGGTTGACAATTGCCACATCGTCCCCAATGGATAAAGAAAGCGCGTTGTGCTGAAACAGCCGGTTAGCAAGATGGATGGTATCCGCGTCTGTCATGCTAAGATTCGCGATTTGCAAAGGATATTGGTATTTATCGCAGGCCCACACCGTTTCAACGGCGTCTTTGGGAGAAAGCCGCTCTTTTTTAATCTGAATAACAGCCTTTGAAATCGTTCCGGTTCCACAGCAGCAATCCAATACGGTATCGGCCCAATCTTTTACGGCTAAACGGACAAGCAGGTTTGCCAATTCAGGCGGCGTTGTATACTGCCCATTCATAGCCCGTTTGCTTGTTGCGACAGTTCCCTCCAAGATGTTTTGTAAGGCCTCTTGGTTAAGCTTTTCGATTCCATTATCCTTCAAAAAGTTTGAAAACTCCACAAAATCCTGCCAAGACATGTCTGGCAAAACGTCATCGTACCTGATTGGGGAAAACACATTGTAAAAATCGCATCTGGATGTAATTTTTTTGAAAATTTCGTTTGCTCCATTGGGTGTGGTGGCGTAATCAAGATCATGGATCATCAACGCGCTATTTTGTCTGTTTTTAATGACATGAGCAAAGATAATACGGTTTGACCAATTCAAAATAATGGTTTTTGCATAGGCTTTGTATTTGTCCGTTTCGTCATGCTCGTATTCCGATTTAATTCCCATCCACCAGCGGTCAATATAAGCCGCCATAACCGAGTCGCGGAAAGCAGCCGCTTTTAGAGCATCCGCTACGGCGTCCTTATTCCGAAGAATAAGGGTTGCCATCATGCTTTCAGAAATAACGTCCCTAAAACTGGCATTGCGAAATTGGCCGGATACAAAATAGCCGTTAATCTCAAGGATAATTCGTTCCAGAAGCTTTTCCCAATCCCCACGATATGTCTCCACATCTGCTCTAGAATGAATATGGCTGGTTGCGTCCCATTGCTTGAACTTTGTAAAATTGTTTTGGTCGTCCCTTATGTAAAGAACCGCGTAGGAGAAGTTCCAAATTAAACAACTATTCAAATTTAGGGCAATGGCTTTTCGCTGCGCATCTTTGATGAATCCCTCATCTTCAATGGGCACATCAGGCATCTTAAGTTCCCAACCCTGTAAAATGATGTTCTGCTCCTGGTTCCCGTAAAGAATAACATCGGGAAACATGGCGTTTCCCCGCCCGGTGGAAATGGTGCTTTCACCCCCAGCCCGCTTGATCATCAAATCATTGGCAGAGGTAATAGCATTGATTTTTGAGATCAGTTCTATTGCCCAACTGCGTTCGTTTTTTCGGAGGGTCGCTCCCACAGTAATCCCTGCCTTTTCTGTAAAATCTTTTATGAGATTGGTTTGTGCAATATGCTGCCGCGTCTCTTGGTCCAAACGTTCCCAGGCCAAAAACAGGCGTCGTTTTGCGACCTCAATGTAGTTGATTTCATCCTTTTTGAATAAAGCGACATCTTCATTTTTTTCAATGCCAATAAAGTTGCGGCCTTCCATAAGGGCGGCAACCAAAAAGGAACCGCTTCCAAATGTATTATCCAGAACTACATCTCCAGGGTCTGAATAGGTACGAATAAAGTATCGGCCCAGCTCAATGGGCTTTTGGGTAGGGTGGACCACCTCGCCTTCGCATTCAGCGGTTTTAACATAAATAATGTCAGTGGGGTAGCGTTCCCCTTCGCTGGTAACATGGACAGGCTGAAAATCTCCATAACTGCCGCTTAATTGATCTTTTCTAACCCCTTTGTCATACGGCTCTCCTTTTGTCATTTGCGGATGATACGTTGGCTGCTTTTTATAAAACACACAGACATCTTCGTGCTTTCTTAAAGGCTGCTTTTTGGCATTGAGAAAATTTGTGGGTTTTGATTTTTCCCAGATCCATTTATATTTGTAATACTTTGGCTGGCTAAGAATTAATCTTGCGGTAAACAGTCCTTGGGAGGTAAGCACAATAGCCCCGTTTGGTTTGATAATTCGTAAATATTGTTCCCAAAGCAAATCTAATGGAATATAGCTATCCCACTGATTTTGAGTCATTCCATAGGGCAAATCGCAAAGAATCATGTCAATAGCGGCGTCTGGAATTCGCTTCATACATTCAAGGCAATCCTCTTCAAAAAGGCGATTGACCATAGAATCAAGTAATGCGTTTATATCAGGCATTGTCTTGTCCTTCCCTGGGTTCATCATAAAAATCGAGAATATCCTCAACACCATTATGAAGCGTCCCGCAGATCTTCTCAATGGCATCAAGAAATCAGTAATGATTGCGCTTCAAAAGCTTTTTATATAGTATCCCTGTAAAGCCGTCCTCTGTGCTTATATACTCCCTCATTATATCATGCATGTGTAAATAAATCAATGAGGATGCAAACTCTTCCCTGCCGGAGACCATTTGCTACTTCATAGCATAATAATCACCCCAAAATATTCCCTTTGGACACGCCCGCAAAAACATTCCCTGTTCATCGCAGCGCTGTGAGACGGCTGAAACGATTTTGTCTTGCCCATTTCTGGCTCCATCGTTGGTAAAATGTGGGCGAATGACCTTGCTTTTATCCATGGGCAAAAAATAACGGGTGCCCGGCTTTCACCGAATACCCGTTATCCTGTTTACCAGCCCCCGCCGGACGGATGATGCCATAACGAAAATGACAAGCACCCGTACAAGGGCCGCAGGGCCTGATTTTTGGGCCTTTACTGGATGGAGCAGTCCAGATAGTGTTCCAGCTCTTCCTCGTCCTTTTTGTGGTCCAGGTAGAGCAGCAGCGCAGTGATAGAGGCCGCGACGGCCGCAATGGCGGTAATGATACCGATGAACAGAGAAATTTTTGTCCCTTTTTTCATGGTGGTGACCCTCTTTCTTTTCAGGAATGAAGCAAGGCTGGCAGAAAAATAGTATTTGCCAAAAGGCGGCGTTTATTGCGGCTAAAGGGCCGTTTTCCGCCCAAAGAATAGACTCTATGTAAATCATACTCATTTTTGTGGGAAAAGTCAATATAAAACTTGTGAACAACTGAAAATTGTTTGAAAAATCGAAAACCCACCGCCCTGTTTCCATCTCCTTAAAACTTCAAAGGCGCCCTATAAACAGAAAAGGCCCGGGCGTTCGTTTGCAAAAAACGAACCCCAAGCCCTGCGGCCGAATTTATAGAGCCTGTATCACAACAGGACGAGACAAAAAGGAAACGGAGCTTACGCACCGGCGTGCAGCTTTTTGTCTAAAGCGGCTTTCTTTCTGGCGGCGTTATTTTTGTGGATAATGCCCTTTGCAGCGGCCTGGTCTATTTTCTTCACAGCTGCGCACACAACGGCGGCTTTATCGCTGGCATTGGTCTCAATGGCCACGTTAGCCTTCTTGATCTGCGTCTTGAGCTGGGAATTAACAGCCTTATTTTGCAGGGTCTTTGTAGCAATGACCTTCACGCGCTTTTTTGCAGATTTGATGTTTGGCAAAGCGTAACACCTCCTTACCCATCACTATACAACATGTATCATACCACAAACCCGGCCAAAATGCAAGCTCTTTTTGCGCCGGGGCGGTGGTTTTCGCCATTATCCCCAAAGCCCCCGCAGGTAGCGCACCGCTGCGGCGGCGTCCTGGTCCAGCTTTTCCTCTGGGCAGCCCTGGGATAGGTCGTGCCACACCCGAATATCCTGTCCCACAGTTCCGCCCATGCGCACAAAGGGCTCCATCACCACTGTGCCGGTATAGCCAATATCACCCAGGGCCTCCCCAATCTCCTCCCAGGGGATGCGTCCGCCGGGGAAGGGCGGGCGGCGGTTGGCCTCGCCCACATGCAGGTGCCCAAGATACGGCCCCGCCAGGCGGATGGCTGCCCCAAAGGAGTCCTCTTCAATGTTCATGTGGAAAGTGTCCAGCATCACCTTTACGTTGGGCCGGTCCACCTGAACCACAAAGTCTACAGCCTCCTGGCAGGTGTTTAGCAGATACCCCTCGAAACGGTTCAAAACCTCCATACCCAGGGTAATGCCGTAGTCCGCCGCCATATCTGCCAGGGCGCGGGTATTTGCCACGCTACGCCGCAGGTCTCCAGGCTTGTCTGGGGGAACAGAGTAGTCCGCTGGCCAATAGGAGTACAGCCCCCCGCCCAGCTTTTCTATGCCTGCCAGCTTCATCTTCTCAAAGATGCCCTGGTATTTGGCAAAGGCGGCCTTTACCACCGCTGGGTCGGAGTCCGCGATATGATAGGCGCGGCTGGGGCCGTAGCCGCCGGTTAAAATAATTCCAGCCTCCTGGGCCTTTTCCCGCAGCTCCAGCAAATACTGGTCGCTGGCCTCGGTCAACTTCTGGCAGGCCACCTCTAAAATATCGAACCCCAGCCTTTTCACTTTTTCCACATAGGGGATAAAGTCTCCGCCCCATTCCTGCTCCCAGTAGGCGTAGTAAATGCCGTATAACATCTGGCTTTCTCCTTAATAAATTCAATGTATGGGCTCCCACAGCGCCACCTGGCCACTGGTCCGGGTCCTTTTTAGGTCGATCAGCCGTTGGTTTTCGCTGCCGCGAAAAGAAAGCTCCAAATTGCGCTTTGCCTCTATAAAGGGGCCGTCCACCAGCAGGTCGGTTTCGTCCAGCAGGGCCTTTACCCCAGGGCTGGGCAGGTCCAGCAGCTCCTCATAGGTATAGCCTGTGTACACCACCACGTCTTTGCCCGTGCCGTGCACCAGCCGGGCCAGGTGGGCCAGGGGCTCTGGCTGGCAAAAGGGTTCGCCCCCGCTAAGGGTGATACCCTTTAGGATGGGATTCCCTTGAAACTGGGCAAAAATGTCCTGGGTGTCCATCTCGCGCCCCCCTTGAAAGGGCAGAGACTGGGGGTTATGGCATCCAGGGCAATGGTGCGGGCAGCCCTGGACAAACACCGCATAACGTATACCAGGGCCATCCACAATCGATTCCTTTACAATACCTGCCACTTGAAGAGTCATAAACATCCTTTCCACAGCGCAGCAGCGCAAGCGCTGCACCCAATGTCGCGGGCAACGTGACGTTGCATCCAATGTCGCGGAGTCGGGCAAAGCTGCGCCCTCGTCAGTGTAAACCGTTAGCATAGCCAGCGCGTTCCTCTGGAAACTCCCGGGCAGCGCAAGCGCTGCACCTTTAGTCGCGGAGTCGTTCGCCCTGGCTCACTCGCAGGTGTAAACCGTTAGCATAGCCAGCGCGTTCCTCTGGAAACTCCCGGGCAGCGCAAGCGCTGCACCTTTAGTCGCGGAGTCGTTCGCCCTGGCTCACTCGCAGGTGTAAACCGTTAGCATAGCCAGCGCGTTCCTCTGGAAACTCCCGGGCAGCGTGACGCTCCCGGCATGGGCCTTTCTTTATGTATCTCTTTAGCCAATACGGGCCCCACTCCTTCGGCCCCTGTCCGCGCTGGCTGGGCCAGAAGCTAACACCGGCAAGTGAGCCCAAGCGAACGCCCCCGCGACATTGGATGCAACGTCACGTTGCTTGCGCTGGGCGGCTGCTATTGCCAGGGGATGGGGCGGCGGTTTTCAATGGACTGCTCTTGCCGATAGGTTAGGGGCGTAAGGGTTACGTAACCGTCGTTCAGGCTGTTCCAGTCATCGGTTTCACCTGGGGTGTGCTTGGGGCACAGGGAGGGCGGCCAGTAGTAGCTCTGCCCATTGGGCGAGGTCCGGTATTCATAAGTGCCTTTCCAGGGGTTGCTGCCCAGAGGGGCCCAGCGGATGCCCTTGATTTGCTGAATGGGCAGGCCCGGTATGTTAATGTTTAGCACCTGGTCAAAGTCGTTTTCAATGTCCAGTAGGTCAAACAGGCATAGAAAGGTCTCAACAATCAGCTGCTCGTCCGTGCCCTGGGGGGCGGAAAGGGCAATGGCTTTTACGCCCATCATGGCGGCCTCCAGGGCGGCGGCTACCGTGCCGGAATAAGGCACGTCCAGGGCGGTGTTCTGGCCGTTGTTGGGGCCGGAAATCACCAGGTCCACCGGGCCGGGGGCAAAGTTCAGCAGGCCCAGGCGGGTGCAGTCGGCAGGAGTGCCGGAAACAGACCAGGCCGTTACCCCATGGGGAAAGTCCGCGCTGTGGGCAAAAAGCGGCTCGTGCAGGGTGACGCCATGGCCCACCGCGCTGCGGTTTTGGGTGGGGGCTGCCACAGTGACCATGTGACTGCGCATTAACGCGCCCGAAAGGGCCCAAAGGCCAGAGGCGTTAATACCGTCGTCGTTTACAAGCAGGATATTCATGTACGACCTTCCTTTCCCGAAATATAGCGGGGGTTAACCCCGGCTGGCCAGGGAGTGCTTTACCCGGTCCCGCTCCTCGGCGCGTTTGGCGTTGTTCCAGCGGTCCGTGGTGCCCACCAGGTAGCCGGTAATGCGGCGAATGCGCTCGAAGTCGCGGCCCTCGCCCACAGTGATTTGATCCGTGCCGGAAATCATGGCGTTTTTCTTAGAAGTGTTAGACATAGTTGGTTCCTCCTTATAAGTAAATTATATCAAAAATATAAGATTTTGTCAAAGGGGTATTAGAACTTGTTGGAACAATCACAAGCGCCGCCTTTTTACCAAGAAAGCGGACTCTTTCGGGGTCAGCCCCCCTCGCTGGCGGTACAGCCCGCGGCTTTCTCCTTGCAATTCACCGCTTTTGGGCCAAAAGACCTCATTCCCTCTATTTTTAGCTGATAAGGCTGGAATAGTCCGGTACGTCGTGGTACTTTTTCCGCAGTTCCTCCAGCTTCTCCAGGGGCACGCCCTCTCCCGCGTGGCGGCCGCACCGGGGGCAGACCTCATCGATGATGCCGTTATACCCGCAAACCGGGTCCCGGTCCACCGGGTGGTTCACCGAGCCGTAGCCCACCCCGGCCTCTTTCATGCAGCGGATCACGCTCTCAAAGGCGTCGATATTCTTGCAGACGTCCCCGTCCAGCTCCACATAGCTGATGTGCCCCGCGTTGGTCAGGGCGTGGAAAGGGGCCTCTTTCTGGATTTTCTCAAAGGCGCTGATGGGATAGTACACGGGAATGTGGAAGGAGTTGGTGTAGTAATCCCGGTCCGTGACCCCGGGGATGATCCCAAACTTCTTTTTGTCAATGCGGGTAAAGGTGCCGGAAAGCCCTTCGCCCGGGGTGGCCAGCAGGGTGAAGTTCAGCCCCGTCTCTTTCGAGAGGCCGTCCATCTTTTTGCGCATATAGGTGATGATCTCCAGCCCCAGCTTGTAGCTCTCCTCGCTTTCCCCGTGGTGCTTGCCAGTAAGGGCCTTTAGGGTCTCGGCCAGGCCGATGAAGCCCACCGAGAGGGTGCCGTGCTTTAAGACTTCGGCCACGGAGTCGTTGCGGTCCAGCTTCTCCGAGTCAATCCACACCCCCTGCCCCATAAGGAAGGGGTAGTTATAGGCTTTTTTGCTGCACTGAATTTTGAAGCGGTGCAAAAGCTGCTCTACGCACATAGCGATGCGCTCATCCAGGATGGTGTAGAACTTTTTCACGTCCCCCTTGGCCTCAATGCCGATGCGGGGCAGGTTGACAGAGGTAAAGCTTAGGTTGCCCCGGCCGCAGGTGGTCTGGCGGTCTGGGTCGTGGACATTGCCCATCACCCGGGTGCGGCAGCCCATATAGGCCACCTCGGTGTCGTAGTCCCCGGCCTTGTAGTATTGCAGGTTAAAGGGCGCGTCAATAAAGCTGAAGTTGGGAAACAGCCGCTTGGCGGAGACCCGCATGGCCAGTTTGAACAGGTCGTAGTTGGGGTCGCCCTCGCTATAGTTGACCCCTTCCTTTACCTTGAAGATCTGCACCGGGAAGATGGGCGTCTCCCCGTCTCCCAGGCCGGCCTCGGTGGCCAGCAGCAGGTTGCGGATGACCATGCGGCCCTGCTCGCTGGTGTCGGTGCCGTAGTTCAGAGAGGAGAAGGGCACCTGGGCCCCTGCCCGGGAGTTCATGGTGTTCAGGTTGTGCACCAGGGCCTCCATGGCCTGATAGGTGGCCTTGTCCGTCTCCCGCCAGGCGGTCTCTTTGGCATAGGCCGCGGCGTCGCTGGCCTCCTCCCAGGTGACCTCTTCAAAGCCGCTGTCTTTCTGGTGCTTGGGCAGGAATTTGGCAAAGCGCTCTGCATACTGGTCCACGTTCTTCATAGTGACCTTGCTGTGCAGGGCCACCCGGGCGGCCTCTACCATGGCCTCGGCCTGGCCGTGGGGCATTACCTTCATAAGCTGAAAGAACTGGGTGAGGGCCTTAAAATACTCCTTGTGATAGGTGGCGTCCACCCCCAGGGCCATGGAGTAGTCGAAGATGGGCACGCTCTGGCCCCCGTGCATCTCGTTTTGGTTGGCCTGAATGGCAATGCAGGCCAGGGCCGCGTAGCTGCGGATGTCCTTTGGCTCCCGCAGGTAGCCGTGGCCAGTGGAGAACCCGTTTTTGAACAGCTTGATCAGGTCAATCTGGCAGCAGGTCTCGGTAAGGGTGTAGAAATCCTTGTCATGAATGTGGATGTCCCCCTCCTCGTCGGCTTTGGTCAGGTGGGGGGGGATGACGTACTTGTCATAAAAGCTCTTGGCTCCCTCGGACCCATACTTCAGCATGGTACCCATGGCGGTGTCCGCGTTAATATTGGCGTTTTCCCGCTTTAGGTCCACGTCCTCGGCGGGGACAAAGGTGAGGGCCGAGTAGATTTTCACCAGCTCGTCGTCCATTTCCCGCAGGCGCTGGTGCTGGGCCCGGTAGAGAATATAGGCCTTGGCGGTTTTGGCGTACCCGGCGGCGATGAGCTTTTCCTCCACAATATCCTGGGTGCGCTCTACGGTGGGGGTTTCCTTCATTTTTTCCAGCTCTGCCACCACCTGGGCGGTCAGCTGGTCCAGGTCGGCTTCGGTAAAGCGTTCGGCGGCCAGGCGGACGTTGGCCTTGAAGATGGCGTTGCGAATTTTGGTGGCGTCGAATTTGACCTCTTGGCCGTTGCGTTTGACAATGATCTTTGGCATCTTGATGGATTCAACTCCCTGATATGTTTAAGCTAAATGCAGCGGTAGTTTCGGTAATGGCCCGGGACAAAAGCCCCTGGAGAACGCCCCCGGGAGAAAGCTTCCCTGGGAGGGCACAGTTTCTATTATAAGACAAAAGCGCCGGGCTGTCAATACCTTCTTTCTATGCTTTGCACTATATCTTGTGTGAATAAAAAATCATCCCAGAGATATAACCCAAAATATAGGTATGGCAAAGGGGCCCCGCAAGGCCCCGCGCCGCCAGTGTTTTCTAAGAGAAGCCGCCCTTACTCCTCCTCTTTTGTCACCGCTATATTCAGTTCCCGCAGTTGTGCCTCGGTCACCTGGCTGGGAGCGCCCATCATCACGTCCTGGGCGCTCTGGTTCATGGGGAAGGCGATGACCTCCCGAATGTAGCTCTCGCCGGTGAGCAGCATAATCAGCCGGTCCACTCCAGGGGCCGCGCCCGCGTGGGGGGGCGCGCCGTAGCAAAAAGCACTGTACATGGCCGGGAACTTGCCCCGCACGTCCTCCTCGGTCAGGCCCACCAGCTGGAAAGCCTTTACCATAATCTCCGGGTCATAGTTCCGCTCCGCGCCAGAGGCCAGCTCGTAGCCGTTGCACACCAGGTCGTACTGGCAGGCCCGCAGGTCCAGGGGGTCCAGCTCGCCCCGCTCGGCCTTTAAGAGGGCCTCCATGCCGCCGTTGGGCATGGAGAAGGGGTTGTGGCCAAACTCCAGCTGGCCGCTCTCCTCGCCAATCTCATACATGGGGAAGTCCACAATCCAGCACAGGGCGTACTGGTCCTCGTCCATATGCTCCGGGCAGGCGGCCCCCAGCAGTCTGCGGGCCACGCCGGCGGTCTTTTGGGCCGCGGCTTTGGGGCCTGCGGCCAGCATGACCAGGGCCCCGGGCTTTAGCTCTAACGCGTCTATGACTTTTGCGGCCAGGGCGGGGTCGCTGTTCATGAACTTGGCGATGCCCCCGACAATCTCCCCCTTCTCGTCCACCTTGAACCAGTAGACTTTCTGGGCGGTCTGCACCTCTACCTCGGCACAGATTTTGTCAATGGCCTTGCGGGCCAGGGCGCAGCCGCTTACAGGTACGGCCTTGACCACCGCGTTTTCAAAGGGGCCAAAGCCGCAGCCGCCCAATAAACCGGTGACGTCCCGCAGCTTTAGGTCAATGCGCAGGTCGGGCTTGTCGCTGCCGTAGTCCTCCATGGCCTGTAGGTAGGGGATGCGCACAAAGGGTCCGCTGCTGGTCCGGCTGTAGCAGCCGAACTGCTGAAAGACTGGGGGCAGCACCTTTTCCAGCACGGCGAACACATCCTCTTGGGTGGCGAAAGCCATCTCCATATCCAGCTGGTAGAACTCGCCTGGCGACCGGTCCCCCCGGGCGTCCTCGTCCCGGAAGCAGGGGGCGATCTGGAAGTACTTGTCAAAGCCAGAGGCCATCAGCAGCTGCTTGAACTGCTGGGGCGCCTGGGGCAGGGCGTAGAACTTGCCCGGGTGCTTGCGAGAGGGCACCAGGTAGTCCCGGGCCCCCTCTGGGGAGGAGGCGGTGAGGATGGGGGTGGTGATCTCCAAAAACCCCTGGTCCTCCATAGCGTGGCGCAGGGCGCTGACCACCCGGCTGCGCAGGACGATATTGCCCTTTACCTGGGGATTCCGCAGGTCCAGGTAGCGGTAGCGCAGGCGCTGGGCCTCGTCGGCGTCCCGGGAGAAGTTGATCTCAAAGGGCAGCTCGTTGTAGCGGCAGCGGCCCAGGACCTGGATTTCGCTGGGAGCTATTTCAATATCGCCGGTGGGGATCTTGGGGTTTTTGTTGGTGCGTTCCCGGACAGAGCCGGTCACGGCGATGGTGGTCTCTTTGTTCAGGGGTTTTACCTGGGCCAGCAGGTCCGGGGTTTCAATGACCACCTGGGTGGTGCCGAAGAAGTCCCGTAGTACCAAAAAGGCCACGCCGCCGCCCACCTCACGGAGGTTTTCCAGCCAGCCGGTAAGGGTGACGGTTTGCCCGGTGTGAGAGAGGCGGAGCTCGCCGCAGTTGTGGGTACGATACATGATGAATCACTCCTAAGAGAATAGTGTGTAAAAGAAAGGAAGCGCCAGAAAAGACCGGCAGATAGAAGGGTGCAGGGGCAATGCTCCTGCCGAGGTCCAGGGCGAGAAGCCCTGGCCGCCGGAGGCGACCTTGTCCTTGCGGCGGCGCGAAAGTAAAACCGGGAAACGCCTGCCCGGCCCAGATCCCCAAGATAAAAAGGGAGCATAGACGCGCGCCGCCCAGCTAGCCAGCAAATTGTAAAAATCAGCGAAGCGAGATTTTTACAAGAGCGGAAAGTAAGCAGACAGGCCCCCAAGAGGAGAGGCCGTAATCAGCCGCCCAAAAAATATTGTAAAACCAGCGAAGCGAGATTTTTAGAAGAGCGGAAAGTAAGCAGACAGGCCCCCAAGAGGAGAGGCCGTAATCAGCCGCCAAAAAATATTGTAAAACCAGCGAAGCGAGATTTTTAGAAGAGCGGAAAGTAAGCAGACAGGCCCCCAAGAGGAGAGGCCCTTATCAGCCGCCCAAAAAATATTGTAAAACCAGCGAAGCGAGATTTTTAGAAGAGAGGAAAGTAAGCGGACAGGCCCCCAAGAGGAGAGGCCCTTATCAGCCGCCCCAAAAATATTGTAAAACCAGCGAAGCGAGATTTTTAGAAGAGCGGAAAGTAAGCGGACAGGCCCCCAAGAGGAGAGGCCGTAATCAGCCGCCCAAAAAATATTGTAAAACCAGCGAAGCGAGATTTTTAGAAGAGCGGAAAGTAAGCAGACAGGCCCCCAAGAGGAGAGGCCGTAATCAGCCGCCCCAAAAATATTGTAAAACCAGCGAAGCGAGATTTTTAGAAGAGCGGAAAGTAAGCGGACAGGCCCCCAAGAGGAGAGGCCGTAATCAGCGAAAGTGTTTTTATGATTGACAGGGCCGAGGGCCCATGGCTGGGAGCGGCTTCTGCGAAAACGGGGGAGAAGAGCCTTTACTTATAGGGGGAGGATCTTATTGGGGAATCTACCAGCGGGCCGCTATTTCGGCGGTGTTCCACCGGCGAAAGGCGCTGGGGGAGCGGCGCGGAACTGGGCGGTTCTCTTTGGGCGGTCTACTTTTGGCGGGGATTGAGGGACTACGTTCACTTTCCGCGCCGCTAAGGGCAAGGTCGCGGGGGCTTCTCGTCCCCGCACCCCTCGGCAGGAGCTTTGCCCCTGCACTCTTTTGCCGCTACGCTGTTTTCTCTTTGGGCTAGAGGGCTAGGCTTTCCGGTTTGGTGGTGGCCGTTAGGTAGCTCTCTATAAATTTTTCGCCGATCTCCACCGGCTCGGCTTGGCCAGTTTTCATCTCCTTCATCTGGGCTTGTCCAGTGGCCAGCTCTTCCTCGCCCAACACCAGGCTATACCGGGCCCCGATTTTATCCGCGTACTTCATCTGGGCTTTCAGCCCCCGGCCGCACACGTCGCAGTCTGCCGCCACGCCGCAGCTGTGCAGTAGATCACAAAGTTCCAGAGCTTTCATCTGGGCCGCCGGCCCCATGGAGGCAATGTACACCTGGCAGCGGGCCCCCTGGTCAAAGTCTGCGCCCTGCTTCTCTAGGGCCAAGAGAATGCGGTCCAGTCCCAGGCCAAAGCCCAGGGCCGGGGTGGGCTTGCCGCCCATCTCCTGGATCAGGCCGTCATACCGTCCGCCGCCGCCCAGGGCAATGCCCAGGCTTTGGGAGGGGAATTCGAACACAGTCCGGGTGTAGTAATCCAGGCCCCGCACCAGGCCGGGGTCCAGGGTAAAGTCAATATGCAGGGCGGTCAAAAGCTCCTGCACCCGAGCAAAGTGGCTTTTGCAGTCCTGGCAGAGGTACTGGGTGATTTTTGGCGCGCCAGCGGCAATCTCCTGGCACTGGGGACTCTTGCAGTCCAGAATGCGCATGGGGCTGCGGTCCAGCCGGGAGAGGCAGGTCTCGCACAGCTGGTCCTTGTGGCCGGTGAAGAATTCTTTTAGGGCTTTGTGGTATTCCTTCCGGCAGGTAGCGCAGCCAATAGAGTTCAGTTGCAGGCCTACGTCGTGCAGCCCCAGACGTTTGAAAGCAGACATGGCCATGGCAATCAGCTGTGCGTCGGCCACGGGCTCGGCGGCGCCGAACACCTCGGCGCCAAAGGTGCGGAACTCCCGCATACGGCCGGCTTGGGGTTTTTCATAGCGGTAGCAGGGAATATTGTAGTACAGCCGTATCGGGTAGCCGCTGTTATACAGGCCGTTTTCCAGCATGGCCCGGGCTGCCCCGGCAGTACCCTCGGGCCGCAGGGTTACAGAGCGCCCGCCCTTATCTGTAAAGGTATACATCTGTTTTTCCACCACGTCGGTTACGTCGCCCATGCCCCGTTGGAAGAGCTCGGTGTGCTCAAACACCGGGGTGCGTATTTCGGCAAAGCCGTTCAGCTCCGCCTCGCTGACCAGCGCCTGCTCCACCGCGCGCCATTTGGCGGTCTGGGCAGGGGTCAGGTCCTGGGTGCCCTTTGGGGCCTTGGTAATCAGGTCCATATAGAGAATCACATCCTAATAAGAATTTTCAGAGGAAAGAGAACGGCGCGCCCCGTAGACTGGCGGAGAGAAGAGGGCAGGGACCCACCCCCGCGCCCACTGCCGCCGCGCCGCTTTTCTCACGGTTTCGTTCATGTAAAAAAAGGGCGCGCCTTCTTGGCTCGCCCCTCTGGGTGGCCTCCCCTTATTATAAAGGGAACGGCCCATTTAATCAATAGCCTGAAAAAATTTACCCTTTTACAATGTCCCGCCAGTCCAGGTCGCCCCGCTCCAGGCCATGTACAAGAACCTCCGCCGTGGCAATATTGGTGGCCACAGGGATATTGTGTTGGTCGCACAAACGCAGCAGGTTTAAGGCGCTGGGTTCGTTGCTTTGGGGATTCAATGGGTCCCGGAAAAACAGCAGCAGATCAATCTCGTCACAGGAAATGCGGGCGGCAATCTGCTGGTCTCCGCCCTGGGGGCCGCTTAAAAACCGCTGTAGGCTTAGGCCCGTGGCCTCGGAAATCATCTTGCCCGTTGTGCCGGTGCCGCATAAGCTGTGGTGGCTTAATATGCCGCAATAAGCAATGCAAAACTGCACCATCAATTCCTTTTTGGCGTCGTGCGCTGTCAAAGCAATGTTCATACAAAACTCCTCCGTTCAACAGTATAATAAAATTATATAATAGGCGTTTCTGCTTGGTAATCATAAAGGACCCTTGGTCCTATAGTCTGCTGGGCATGGGCACAGCTTCTCCTTCCAGCCGGGCCGCCATGCGGGAGAGGGCCATCATGCCGGGCGAATCCTCCCGGGCGGGTCCGCCCTTTTGGAATGCCGCGGCCAGAGAGATGTCCTCTGGGACAAGGCCGAACAGCCGCAGGCCCGAAGCGTCAATAATGGCGTCCAGATCGTTGTAGACCCCTGCTTCGTCAAAAGCTTCGTCGTTAAAGCGGTTGATGGCCAGACGCTTGTCCGCCACCCCCAGCCGGTCCAAAAGCTGACGCACCGTACTGGCGCTGCGCACGCACACAGGGTCTGGGCTGCAAATCACCAAGGCCCGGTCAGCCGCGCAGGCGGCAGAGCGAAAG
Source organism: Oscillospiraceae bacterium (assembly GCA_910574935.1). Classification (GTDB taxonomy): domain Bacteria; phylum Bacillota; class Clostridia; order Oscillospirales; family Acutalibacteraceae; genus Acutalibacter; species Acutalibacter intestini. Next base: position 557,727 of record CAJTCU010000001.1, on the reverse strand, counting down.
CCGTCCCCCACGCCAGCGGGGGAATCCAGCAGCACATGGTCGTAATAACGCTTCAGCAGGGGCACCAACCGCCGCATGACCCCTGGACTCACCCGGTTTTCGCCGCTGGCAGGCGCGGGCAAAAGAAACAGTCCCTGGCTGCCCGGGCAGGGATAAATGGCCTCCGCCGGAGAACACCGGCCGAACACCACGTCGGAGCTGTCAAAAACTAGGCTTTCCTCCGTGCCGGTCATACGGTCCAGGCTTCTCAGCCCGGCGTCGCAGTCCACCAAAAGAACCCGGCGGCCGCGGCGAGCCAGCGCACGGCCCAAGCCGACTGCGGCGGTGGACTTGCCCACGCCGCCCTTTCCGGAGGTGATAACGGACGCGATTCCCATATGGAACACCACCTCGTCTACCATCTTACCACAGAAATGGAGTTTTGTCAAAAACAAATATTATTTTTTAAGAATTATATTGAATGCGCACAAAAAACAAAACGAAGATTTGTTATCTCTTGAAGCTCATTTTTCAATATTTTAGCCAACTGGGGAATAAATTCATTGTATAATCAGATTTGGAGAAATTGTTTTCCATTATAGTTAACGCAGTTCAAAAGAGGTAATACCTCTTTTGAACCTGGCGGCACGGGTATGCCCGCGCCGCGCTGCTTGAAAATCGCCATGTACCGATTTTCAAGTGTGTTTACTATATACGGATGGGTCACAATTCTTCCGGCTTTTTCCAAGAAAAAAGGACACACGGCCCTACTGGCCCGTATGCCCTTTTGTTGTGTTGATAAGGTACGGCTTAGCCGCTGCTTTCCCAGGAATCGTCCTCTGGACCTTCCTCTCCGCTGTATTCTTCTCCTTCCTCATCCTCTTCCGGTTGGTCCCCGGGTTCTGGGGTCTGGCCGCTGCCCCGGTAAAAGGGCGTATCGTTGCTGGGGATGGGGGTGGGGTCAGCCGCCTCTGGTTGTGAGGGCTCGGGCGAGGGCGCGGGCGCGCCGCCGGTAAAGATGGTGTCTGGGATATCGCTGCCCCGGCTGGGCTGGGGAGTGGGGGTGGGGGTGGGGTCTGGCGTGGCGCTGGGTGCGTCGTTTCCACTGGGCTGGTCTCCGCTGGGGGAGGGGCGAGGAGAACCAGAGGGGGATTGGGCGGCCTGCTCCCTGCGGGCGGCCTCTTCGTCCAGCTCCTCCTTGGTCTTTAAAACCTTCCCGTCGTCGTCCACCATATTACCGTCTTGGTCAAACTTATGGCCCTCCTCGTCCCAGGTGTAGAACTCAAAGTAGGCGTCCAGAATATCCTTGGCCACGTTTTGGGCATGGGGGCCCTGGTGGCCGTGCTGCAGCATCACAGCCACAGCAATTTTGGGGTCCTCGGCTGGGGCGAAGCAGATAAAGCTGATGTTTTCGCCCGTGCCCCCCTCTTTGTAGGGAATGCCGGAGGTCTCGGCAGTGCCGGTTTTACAGGCCACAGACACCGGGTAGTTGGAGAAAACCCCCCGGGCCGTGCCGCTGGTAGCGGTTTGGCACATGGCCTGGGTGACCACGGCGGTAACGTCTGGGCTGATCTCCGCGTCGTAGAGCAGTTCGGGCTGATAGCGTTCAATCAGCTCCTGGCCGGAGTAGTCCAACACATTCTGTAAAAAGTGGGTGCGGTAGCGCCTGCCCCCGGTGGCGATGGTGGCCGCGTAGGTGGCCAGCTGAATGGGCGTGAAGAGGTCGTCCGCCTGGCCAATGGCCGCCTGGGCGGTGTTGCCGTCCGTCCACTGGGCGCCGGTGTCCGCGTGCAGGTTCCGGTAGGTCTGGGGGCTGGTCATGTTGCCCTTTTCCTCGTACAGCTCTACGCCTGTGTACTCCCCCAGGCCAAAGCACTGGGCGTAGGCGTCCAGCCGGCGGATCTTCAGGTCCAGCCCTAGCTGGCAGAAGTAGGCGTTGCAGGACTCGGCAATGGCTGTATACATATTGGCGTTGCCATGCATATCGGTGCAGGCCAGGTCCAGGTCCTCGTAGACAAAGTGCATGTTGCAGTCATAGATGCTCTCTCCCGCGCCCACTATGCCCTCTTGCAGGCCCGCAATGGCCACCAGGGGTTTGAACACCGAGCCCGGGACGTAGCGGCCCGTAAGGGCCCGGTTGTTTAGGGGCTGATACACCAGGTCATCCAGAAGGCTTTGATGGTATTCCCCGTCATAGGATTCGCTGCCCCGGGTAATTTTATTTAGGTCATAGCTGGGGTAAGAGGAACAGGCCAAGACCCCGAAGTCTGAGATGTCAATGGCCACGGCCGCCCCAGAGATGCAGTCCTTCTTGGGGTCCTTGTACGTGGAGGCAGCGAAGCTGGCCTGTATGTTTTTTTCCAGGGAACGGTTGGCCACGGTTTGCAGGTAAGAGTCCAGGGTCAGCTGTACCGTGTGGCCCTGTTCGGGCTGGATGCGCAGGGCGGTGGTGGTTACATTGCCGTTTTCGTCTGTGTACACGGCCTCCTGCCCCCGCTTGCCCCGCAGATATTCCTCAAAGGCCCCCTCGGCCCCGTCTATGCCCACAATATCCTTGGTCCTGTACCCGGCAATATTGGTCTCGCTGTCATAAAGGGTACCGTTTTCCTCTGCTTTTTCCAGCCCGGCCTCGCTGATTTCTCCTGTGGAGCCGATTAGGTGGGGGGCCAAAAAGCCGTCCTCGTCATAGTAGCGGCTCACGTTTACCCGGGTTTCAACGCCTGGCCAGCGGTTGGCGCTCTCTCGAAACACGCCCACGGTCTCGGAGCTCACCCCCGTGGCGAACACATAGGGCTCGTTAATGGAAAAGCCGTCCCGGGTCATACAGTACCGCACCGCCACCACGGTACGGGTATCCTCTTTGGAAAAGCCCTGGTACCGGTAGCGCTTGGCCAGCTCCCGTATGCAGTCGTCTGCGGTGGCATAGTCCGCCAGGTTTAGGTAGTCCCGGCTTTTCAGGGTCTCTATCTCGTCCTCTTCCCCCTCTTTAAACTGGAAGTTTCCTTCCGCGTCCAGCTGGATGGGCAGAATGTCCCGCCACGGCTCTTCCAGCTCTTCCAAAAGGTCGATGACCTCCAAAATCGTGGCGTTTCGCTGGGAATCGTCCATATACAGGGCATTATAGATTACCTGGTACACAATATGGTTGCCGGCCAGCACGTTGCCATTGCGGTCCAGAATTTCCCCCCGGGCGGCCTGAATCTCTACGGCGTCGGTGCGGTGGCTCAAGGCCTCCTGCTCAAATTTGTCGCCGTTTATCACCTGCCAGTTGAATAGCTGGAACTCAAATATACTGAAAAACACAGCCACCACCAAAATGCAGGCGGCTGTGCGTCCAAACTTGATATGGGGTATTTGCATAATGACGCCTTTCCAGAGCACGCTTTGCGGGCTCTACTTCTCCTGCGCCCCCAGGGCCTCGGAAAGCCCCTTGTTCAGCAGATATAAAAGGGGGACGAAGAGCATCGTATAAAAAAACTTGGGCACATAGTGGTGGGTGAGCGCGTACCCCGGCAGGGAATAATGAAAATAATAAGTATACAGCCACTGCCCGCCCAGGGTAACCGCCATGGTCCAAAGGCCCGTAAGCACGGCAGTAACCATGTTCACCCGCATATAGGCCTGCACCAGCAGGCTGACAAAAAAGCATAAAACCCCCAGCACCAGGGCGTGAAAGCCCAGAGCGCCGGAAAGGCCGAAATCGCAAAAAAGTCCGGCCACTATGCCAAAGGCCATGGCGGGCACCTCTTCTTCAAACATCGCCATAACCACCGCGGCGGGCAGTACAAGCACAGGCCGCACACCGCTGATAGTGGGGAGCAGCCCTGGGGTTTGCTGGAGCATAAACAGTACCAGCAGCTCCAGGGTATAGGCCAAATACCGGATGGTCCGATTCAGGTCCCTCATTCGGCGTCCTCCCCGCCCACAGGGCTTTGAGAGGATTCGGGGGCAGAGGCGTCCTGGCCCTTGCCGGGAAAGTCGATGATCACCTGCACGTCTTTTACCTTGCTTAGGTCCTCAAAGGGCCGCAGCACCGCGTAGCGGGAGACGTCGGTCTCCGAGCGCTCCACGCTTTCCACCTGGCCAATCTTCAGCTGGGCGGGGTACACGCCCCCCACGCCTGAGGTGGTGATAATATCCCCGGGCTCCAGCTGGGTGGTGGTGGTCAGGTAGTTCATGCGCAAAAGCCCTGTGCCCGCCAGCATCATATTACTGCTCACCACGCCGGTTTCCTGCTTGTCAATGGAGACGGCCGCCACATGCACCTTTTCAGAGAAGAGGCAGCTTACTTTGCTGGAAGTGGGCATGGCCTCGGAGACAATGCCCACCAGCCCCCGGGAGGTGATCACCGGGTCCCCGGTATTTACTCCGGCCAGGGTGCCCACGTCAATGGAAAAGCCATAGAACACGTCGTTGGGGTCTCGGGCAATGACAGCGGCGGAGCGCATTTCTATTTCTGGCGCTTCTTGGCTGATATTCAGCTGCTGCTTTAGCCGCTGGTTTTCCTGAATGGCCGCGTCATAGTCCACCAGCCGGTCCAGCAGCTGGCCGTTCTCATTTTGCAGGCGAACCACCAGGTCCTTCAGCTCCTCTTTGGAAAAGCCGTCTAGGTCCAAAAACTCGGTGACGTTTCCCGTGACCTCGGTGGCAATGCTCTGCATCGGGGTGGTGGCAAAGCCCAGAATGCTGGATACCAAAGAGCCCCCGGCAGTAGCGGTATAGATGATAAGCCCCAGCAGGACCACCACGGCGATGAGGAGGACCTTGAAGGAGCTGCCTTTCAAAAAGTCATTCACGATGTTTCTCCTAATATAGATGGGGGATAGGACAAAGGGCGGCACGGGCAAGGGGCCGGCCGGTTATTTCCTTCTGGTGTTCCGGTAGTAGGACTTGGGCAGCTCAATCTCCAGGCTTTTGCCCGTGCCTTCCACCACGCAGTCCAGGGGGCGCTCCGCCACATGCACGGGAATGCCCGTTTCTTGGCTCACCAGCCGGTCCAGGCCCTTAAGCAGGGCGCCGCCGCCGGTAAGCATAATGCCCCGGTCAATAATATCCGCCGCCAGCTCTGGGGGGGTCTGTTCCAGGGTCTCTTTAATGGCGTCTACCACCACCATCACGCTGTCTGCCAGGGCCTCCCGCACCTCGTCGGCGTGGATGGTGACATTTTTGGGCAGGCCGTCCACCAGGTTGCGGCCCTTGATCTCCACAAAGGCGTTGATGGTTTCCTCTGTGGGGAAAGCCGAGCCGATGCGCATTTTAATCTCCTCGGCGGTACGGTCGCCGATGAGCAGGTTGTACTTTTTCTTTACATAGGTGATAATGGCCTCGTCGAACTTGTCCCCCGCCATGCGCACGGACACGGCTGTGACAATGTCTCCCAGGGAGATAACGGCCACCTCGCTGGTACCGCCGCCAATGTCCACCACCATGCTGCCCGTGGCCTCGGAAACCGGCAGACCCGCGCCCACCGCGGCTGCCATGGGCTCTTCCATCAGGTCTACATTATTGCTGCCAGCCTGGCGGGCGGCGTCCTCTACGGCCCGGCGCTCCACCTCGGTGACCCCGGAAGGAATGCAGATGACAATGCGAGGCCGGCTAAGGGCCCCGGCCTTTAGGGCCTTCTTAATAAAATACTTCAGCATGGCTGCTGTTACGTCAAAGTCCGCGATGACCCCGTCCTTTAGGGGGCGCACCGCCACAATGGAGCCAGGGGTACGCCCCAGCATCTCTTTGGCCTGTTTGCCCACGGCCAGCACCTCGTCAGAACGCACGTCCACGGCCACCACGCTGGGTTCGCGCATTACAATGCCTTTGCCCCGCATAAACACCAGGGTGTTGGCGGTGCCCAGGTCAATGCCAATATCTTTGGAAAACATGGAAAACATGGATAAAAAACTGGAAAAGCCTGCCATATCGATCCGCCTTTCTACTAATAAAGCGATAAGTGTGGATAAAACCCTAAAATGAAAGTATCCCCAATGAGCCGCCCATTATTTGGAGAAGGGACGCTTGATTTCGTTTTTGTGGGGAAAAGAGTTTTAAGGGCGTCTTTACGGCTGATATGGGCTTCCTATGGGGCCCGCCGCTAAAAAACTCACTTTACGTGTTCTTTGGCTCTATGGGACGGTACGGCGGAGAAAACCCTGGGCCGCTGCTTTTTGGGGAGCCGCTGCTTATTTCTTCTTTACTCTATCTATTATAACGCATTTTTTTCCCTTTCTCAACCGTATGCTTACAGATAATTTGTAAAACCCGAAAAATCCGGCATATATTACGTTGCTCTCTGGGTTTTCCACTATATCTCCGTACGCGGCCTAAGGCCTGTACTGCCAAAGCCTGCCTGTCCCCGGTCTGTCTCCTCCAGCTCTTCCACTTCCTCCAGCTCCGGTGCGGCGACCCGCATAAATACCACCTGGGCAATGCGCTCTCCTGGCTCCACGGTAATGGGCTGGCCGCTTAGGTTGCGCAGGGGAACCCACCACTGGCCCCGGTAGTCGCTGTCAATCACCCCCACGCCCTGGGCCACCACCAGGCCCAGGCGCCCCAGGCCGCTGCGGGAAAACACAAACCCAGCGTAGCCTTCTGGAATCTGGATGGCAAAGCCCAGGGGCACCATGACCATCTCTCCCGGCGGAATGAGAATGGGCTCTTCCGCGCAGGCGGAAAGGTCATAGCCCGCGCTGCCCTGGGTTTGCCGCCGGGGAATAAGGGCCTGGGGGTGAAGCTTCACAAACTGTATTTTCATAGAGATAAGCTCCTTCTAAAAAGTGCTGAAGTAATGGGAAAGGGGTACGGTTATTTGGGGCTGTAAGGCAATACCGCCTATTGTACGTGGGTTACGCGGCCAATTCATTAGACCTCTTGCGAAAATAATAATTGTTTGAGTAATAAAAAGGCCTCCGGGCGCAAAGGGCGCGCCCTACGGCAAGGCCATGGGGCTCTGCCCCACACCCTGCCAGGGGCCCAACGCCCCTGGACCGCGTGCTCTGGTCGGCTTGCAGCTATTTCGCAAGAAGTCTATTGATGGAACGCTGTATGGTTATACCGTGCATGGTTTTGCGATTCTGGAAAATGAAAGCCGCAGGCAATAATGCGGCCGTGCTATAACGGAAAAAGCGTGGGGAAATGCCGTGGAAAGACTTTGTGTGGCGTGGCCTTAATTGTACAAATTCATGGCCCTATCAATCTCCCCGCGCACAATCAGCTCTGCCGCGGCCCCGGCGGCTTCCAGGGCAGGGTCCAGGTCCTTTAGCTCCTGCTGGCTGAATTTAGAGAGCACCCAGTCCGCCAGGTTATAGTCTGGGTGGGGCTTTTGGCCCACCCCCAACTTAATGCGGGGGAACTGGTCCGACCCGGACAGGTAGATAATGTTCTTCATGCCGTTGTGGCCCCCGTCGCTGCCCTTGCGGCGCACCCGCAGGCGGCCGGGGGGCAGGTTGATGTCGTCGAACAGAACCATTGTGCGCTCTGGCGGAACTTTATAAAAGGCCATGGCCTCCCGCACCGACTGGCCGCTAAGGTTCATAAAGGTGCCGGGCTTTAGCAGAAGAACCGGCACGTCCCCCAGAAGACACTGTGCCACTGTGCCTTTGAATTTTATTTGGTTAATACGGACCCCCTGTTTTTCCGCCAGGCGGTCTAGGGCCATAAAGCCCGCGTTGTGCCGGGTGCCCTCATACTCCCGGCCGGGGTTGCCCAGGCCCGCTAAGATAAACTGGCAGGGGCCCGCGGGAGCAGGGCGCTTGAAATGGACAAACATTATAGAAACCTCCTTGATGGCAAGGGGATGAATACCAAGAAAATATGAGAGTCTGCTTTAAACCCGGAGAAAAGACGTCTTTTCAAAGTTTTAAGACAGACTCTAGGCATTATCTTAACAGGTTTAGGCAATTTTTGCAAGAAGAATCTTGCCCTGGCAGCAGAATCAAAGGTTGTAATATTTAAGGCAACCCCGCACCATTCTAAGCACCGTCTTGCTTGCAGATTTTCCGTGATAGCGCACAGCTTTCGCTGGTCAATGGTGAGATGGACGGCGCCCAATCTGTACCCTCTTCTGAAGAAAAATCTGACTGCCCAATACGGTACTTAGAATTCTGCGGTATTGCCTAAAAAACGGGATGCCATAGGCAATATGCCCCCAGTGGTCCCGGTAACCCCCTGATTTCAAGGCTCTTTTATAGGCAAAATTAAAAATTCCTCAGTCGATGATAGCATCGACTGAGGGATTTTGTGGTGCCGGTGGCCGGACTCGAACCGGCACGGTATCGCTACCAATGGATTTTGAGTCCATCACGTCTGCCAATTCCATCACACCGGCAATTTAACTTCATCATTATACTCCCTGTGAAAGAAAAAATCAAGTACTTTTTTGTGGCTTTTTGCACCAAAGCTCATTGGGTGGAGCATTTTTGGGAATTGTGTATAGACTTTGCCTGTTTGCGTCTGCCTCTTGTGTGTAAACCGGTAAAAATGCTACAATGAATCCAAAACAACCCTTGGCCCTGGCAGCGGCTGGGAGGAAGAATCAACTGAGAGGAGAGCGATGGACAGTGGAATGGCAGCAAGTTTTGAATGGATATGTTTTACGGGGCGGGCGCTACGGCGCGCGGCTGGTACTGGGGGAACAGCCCTTTTTCAGTTTTGTGTTGGATGGGGTGAACTTTGGCGATTTCCCCGCGGCGGCGGCCTTTGACCAGCTGGGCCAAAAAGAGGTGCTGGGGGCCATTACCTTAGAAAAGCTGGACTGCAAGGGGGTGGCGCTGGAGGCTGTGTTCCGGGCCGAGAGTTCCCTGTGGCAGGAGCACACCTTTATTTGGCGCTTTGAAAAGCGCCGGGCCGAGCATTTTCATATCGTAAAAGGGCGGGGCCCCCTGGGCCGGTGCTTCTTCTTCTCCACGGGGATTCCTGGCGAGTACGACCCTGGCGACAGCCAGGGCTTTGCGTACAATGCCCGTATCAACGCGGAGTTCTACTTTAACCCCGACACCAACCTGGGCAATGTGGAAGAGTTCCGCAACAACCAGTACGGCACCACGGGCCTGTGGCCAGAGTTTCCCGTGCGGGAACAGCTGCTGCTGGAAAAATCCCAGGGTGACTTCGCCCCTTCGCCCCTGTGCTTCTGTTTCTACGACGGCCAAAGCGCCATGGGCGTGGGCCTGGGCACCCAGCCCGGTCAGTACCGCTTCGCCAGCTTTGAGTACTCGGGAGCCCGCAAGCGGGGGGCGGCCTTCTATATCAACTATTTGGGATACACCCAGGCCCAGGGGGAGTACGCCACGCCCAGGGTGTCCTTTACCTTTGGCAGCGGCCCTTTGGACGTACTGGAAAAGCACATCGACTGGTGCGACGACCGGGGCTTTTCCACCCAGTTCGCCTATGAGCCCGCCCCCTGGCACCGGGCCCCTGTGTTCTGCGGCTGGGCCGAACAGACGGTACAGTCTTATCTAAAGAATACCGAGTCTGGGGCAGAGGCCACCCAGAAAAATTATGAGGAGTGGATCGCGAAGCTGGAAGAGCGGGGCGTGCCCTTCTCCACCATCGTTATTGACGACAAGTGGCAGAAGTATTATGGTACCTTTGAGGTGGATGAGGAAAAGTGGCCGGATATGAAGGGCTTTATCGACGCCCAGCACAAAAAGGGCCGGCATGTGCTGCTGTGGACCGCCAGCTACCACACCCAGGGCCTGCCGGACCAGATGTGCATCTTCAATCAGGAAGGCCGCAGTCTCTTTGCCAATGTGGCGGACCCAGCCTATGAAAAGCTGATGCGCGAGCAGATCACCCACCTGGTACGGGACGTCGGCGCGGACGGCTTTAAAGAGGACTGGATCGGCGGCTGCGCACGAGAGGCGGGCATTCCGGGCTATGGGGCGCTCCACGGCATTGAAATGGTGCGGCGGTTCCAGTGGATTCTATGGGACGCGGCCCACCAGGTGAAACCCGACGCGCTGGTAGAGACCCAGACGCCCCACCCCCTGTTCCGGGAGTCCTCGGACGTACTGCGGCTCAACGACCTGTGGTTCTCCACCCGGCATGTGTGCGACACCATGCAGACCCGGGCCCGGGTGGCCCGCATTGCGGGCTGGCAGGTGCTGGACTGCGACAATGCCTCTTGCACCACTGTGAAAGAGTGGTTCCAGTACATGCAGTTCCAGACCCGGCTGGCCACCCCCGCCCTGTACTGCGTCAGCCGGACCGAGTCTTTTTATGAGGAGATTCCACAGGGCATGTGGAGCTATGTGGCAGAGGCCTGGAAAAAGTATGTGGAGGAAAATCTGTAGGCTTCCCCCGGGAGTGTCCAAAATGAAGAGTTAAAAAACGAGGCTCCGATGAAGAAACAGTAAAAGTTTCGTCAACCTTTTCAAAGGTTGCGGGGCTTTTAGGGGCAGAGCCCCTAAACCGCCGGAGGCTACTCTATCGTCATAAACTCTTCTTTTGGACACTCCCGCTTCCCCCTCCCCTCTTGACAAATCCCCAAAACCTGCTATAATGGCGCAAAATCCTATTGATTGGAAAGGAATTTCGCCTATGTATGACAAAACCGCCGCCCTTGGGGCCATTGACCAGGTCGTTGCCCAGGGGCCATACGAACCCTCCTGGGAGTCCCTCTCCACGTGGGAACCCCCTAAGTGGTACCGGAACGCCAAGTTCGGCATCTTCATCCACTGGGGGGTGTATGCGGTGCCCGCTTTTGGCAGCGAGTGGTACCCCCGTAACATGTACATCCAGGGGTCTAAGGAGTACCAGCACCACATTGCCACTTATGGCCCCCACAAGGACTTTGGCTACAAGGATTTTATCCCCTTGTTTAAAGCGGAACAGTTCGACCCCGCCGCCTGGGCCCAGCTCTTTCATCAGGCCGGGGCCCGGTATGTGGTGCCTGTGGCCGAGCACCACGACGGCTTCCAGATGTACAAAAGCGAGCTGTCCCACTGGAACGCTGCCGAAATGGGGCCGAAGCGGGACGTGCTGGGCCAGCTGAAGGAGGCTGTGGAGGCAGAGGGCATGGTGCTGGGGGCCTCTTCTCACCGGATTGAGCACTGGTTCTTTATGAGCCACGGCAAGGACTTTGACAGCGACATTCCCCAAAAGCCAGACCGGGACCACTTGTACTGGCCCTCCATGCCAGACAGCGAAAACTGGGACGACATTACCGGCCAGCCGGGCCCCAGCCAGGAGTTTTTGGAGGACTGGCTGGTCCGCACCTGCGAGCTCATCGACCGCTACCAGCCCCGCATCCTCTATTTTGACTGGTGGATTCACCATGTGAACGCCAAGCCCTATCTGAAAAAGCTGGCGGCCTACTACTACAACCGGGCCGCCCAGTGGGGCGTGGAGGTGGCCATTGACTATAAGCACGACGCCTACCTGTTCGGCGCCGGGGTGCCGGACATTGAGAGGGGGCAGATGGCGGACATTAAGCCCTATTTCTGGCAGACAGACACAGCCATTGCCCTGAACTCTTGGTGCTATACAGAGAACAATGACTTCCGGGACCCGGAGGGCATTCTTTGCGACCTGTGCGACATTGTCAGCAAAAACGGGGCCCTGCTGCTGAACGTGGGACCAAAGGCGGACGGGACTTTCTCGGAAGAGGACCAGGCGGTTCTTACAGCCATTGGCAGCTGGATGCGGGTAAACGGCGAGGCCATCTATGATACCCGGGTGTGGAAAACCTTTGGCGAGGGCCCCACCCAGGTGCGGGACGGGCATTTTTCCGACAGCGTGAAGAAAAATTTTACCCCAGAGGATTTCCGCTTTACCGCGAAGGGCGGCGCCCTGTACGCCATGGCCCTAAAGGCGGCGGAGGACGGGGCATACTGTGTACGCTCCCTGCGGATGCAGGAGCACACCGCGGGCACGGTGTTCCACGGTGTGGTGAAGGGGGTAGAGGTGCTGGGCGCTAGCCAGCCGCCCCGGTGGACCCGGGACGAGGAGGGGCTGCACCTCTTTACAGACTATCGGGCCCAGGGGCCTGTGACGTTTAAGATTCAGCTAGACTGATGCTAGAGTCTGTTTTGAAATCGGAGAAATGCTGGATTTATGCTCAGAAATAAGTGGATTCCAGGAAAAAACCGCAATAAATGCTGGCGCCTTTCCAGGATTTTTGGTGCCGAAGCCACCATTTCTGGGCAAAACAGACCCTGTTTCGAAGTTTTCAAACAGACTCTAGGCCCTGGGGGCGCCAGGGAGAGAACAGGAAGCCACAAAACCAAAAAGCTCGGGGCCGCTTCTTGGCCCCGGGCTTTTCTATTTTTCTTCTGGCGTGTCTGTAAAGGTGCGCAGCTTTTCCCGGTACTCGCTGGGGGTGATCCCCTCGCTTCGTTTAAAGAGCTTCTCAAAGTACCGCTCGTCTGTAAAGCCCGCCTTGTGGGCCACCTCCCGCACCCGGTCGTTGGTAGAGATCAGCAGTTCCTTGGCCTTTTGCATCCGAATATTCTGCAAATAGGCTGTGGCGCTGACCCCGGTTTTGGTCTTGAAAATATTGCTGAAATAGGTGTAGTTTAGGGACACCACGTTGGCCAGGATGGTCAGGGTAAGAGGCTTCTGATAGTTTTTCTCCATATACGCAATGGCCTGGGCCACCGCGTCTTGGGTGGCCATGCGCTTTTTCAGCCGGGCCCGGCAGAGCTCCAGCAGTTCCCGCTTTAGCTGGCTTTTCAGTTGGGGCAGGGTATCGGCCCAGGCGGAAAAGTGGATGAACGAGGGCCCGGCTCCGTCCAAAAGCTCTTGCTGAATAAACACCTCTATGCGCCGCAGGCAGGCGGGCAGGGTCTGGTACAGGGCTGGATAGCTGGTAAAGCTGGCGAACAGGCGGTCCACCCCTGATTCCACCGCAGAGATTTCCGGCAGCCGCAGGTCCGCGCAAAGATTGTCACAAAGCTGAAGAATTTGGGCCTTGGCTTTTAAAGCGGCGGGGCCCAGGTTTTCCCAGGCGAACACCAGGCGGCTTTTTCCAGCAGAAAACCGAAGGCACAGGGCGCCCTCGGCCTGTAGAGCCGCGTCTTTTAGGTGGAAAATACTCTCCACCTGGGGGCCTATGCCACAGTACAGCCGCCCGGCCCCCGGATACCGCTGGGCAAAATCTTCCAGCAGGGCGCGCAGGTCCTGCCAGGCGCCCGGGCCCTCTAGCCCCACAATCGCGAAAAAAGAGCTCTCAAAAGTGGGAAACATTAAAAAGTGAGAAAACCTGCCCAGCAGCCGGGCCTTTAGCAGCTGCTGCACCTGGTCTAGGGACCTGGCGGCGTCCAGGTGGAAGGAGGCGGCCCCAAAGGCCGCTGCCTGGAAAAAGCGGTTTTCTGTAGAGCCCAGCAGGGCCTCGGTTTCGGGGGAAAGCCAGCGGCCCCACACCTCGTGGAGCTGGTCCAGCAGAATGCCGGAAATCAGCTGCTTTTGGGTCTGGTGCTGGGCAAGCTTGTCAATGCAGCGGGTCAGGGCAGCCCGCAGCTCTTCGGGGTCCACGGGCTTTAGCAGATAGTCCTCTATGCCCAGGTGGATGGCGGTTTTGGCATATTCAAAGTCGTCGTGGCCGCTGATGATAATGGCCTGAAATCCGCCCCGCAGCTGCTGCATCCGCCGCAAAAGCTGTAGGCCGTTGCAGCCGGGCATTTGAATGTCGGTCATTACCAGGCTAATAGGGCGCTGGGCGAACAGCTCGAAAGCCTGTTCGCCGTCCTGGGCCAGAAAGATTTCTCCCAAAGGCAGGCCCAGGCTCTCGGTAATTTTTTTCAGGCCCATCAGGACGATGGGTTTGTCCTCGCAGATCAACAGGTCTATCATGGCAGTCTCCTTTCATTATTTGGGGAGCGAGGGGGCGGATAAACACGGGGCGCTGGGGTCAGATTCAACCGGGAATAGAAGCTTCTTTGGCAGGACCCACAGCGGCGCCCCAAGAGCCTTAGCCAGAAGGAATGGTCAAGGTAACCGAGGTGCCCATGCCCTGGACGCTGGAAAAGAGGATTCCGTACTCTTCGCCGTAGAGCAGCTTAATGCGGGCGTTGGTATTGTACAGGCCAATGGAACCGTCTGTGTCCACCGAGGCGGCCAGCAGCTTCTGCTGGATCTCCAGGGCCAGTTCTGGGGCCACGCCCATGCCGTCGTCCGTGACGGTAAAGCGCAGCAGGCCGTTTTCTTCTTGCAAAGAGAGAAAAATATGCACCGCCGAGCCGTGGGGCCTGCCCGCGTGCTTAATGGAATTCTCAATAATGGGCTGAAGCATGAACCGGGGCATCAGGCACTCCAGCAGGGCCTGGGGCACGCTGGTTTCCAAAACGCAGTCCCGCTCTTCCATAAGCCCCATAATATTCACATAGTCCCTGGCCACCTCCAGCTCTGCGCTGACACGGGCGAATTCCGAGGCATAGCTGGCATAGTACCGCAGCAGCCTGCCCAGAGAAAGCAGGGCCTGGGCGGTTTCTAAGTTGTCCTCCAGCACGGCGCGCATGCGCAGGCACTCCAGGGTGTTGTACAGGAAATGGGGGGAGATTTGTTGGGAAAGCATCCGTATTTGCAGGTCCTTAATTTCCAGCTGTCCCGCGTAGTTATTGTGGATGAGGTTCTTGATTTGCGCGGCCATACCGTTTAGGTTTTCGGCCACCTGGTCGAAAAAGTCGGAGCCTTCCACGGGCAGGCAGATGTCGAAATCTCCCTCTTGGATGCGCAAAATCGCGTGGTTAATGGTGCGAGAGCGGCGCAGCAGGCTATTGACCAGGGCGGTGGCCAGCAGGCAGCACACCAGCACGCACACCACAATAATCAGCAGGACCGGGGTCTGGAAGTTCCGCACAGGCTTGAACACAGCCCCCAGGTCGCTGTGGCAGATGAGCACACAGTTGATGGAGGGGATGGCCGCGGCGTTTACCAAAAAGGTCTTACCCCCATAAGAGATCTGCCGGTGGCTGACCGTCCCTTCCTCCAGCACCTGGGGCAGAAGGGGGGCCGCGGCCTGGGCGGCCCAGTCGGGGTCTGAAGAAAACAGCGCTGTGCCAGACTGATGGAGCAGGGTATATCCCGTGGTCTCAAAGCCGTTGGTGGAAAAATCTAAGGACTGAAAAATGTTGTTAAAATCCAGTTCGCACTCTAGAATCGTCTTGCAAGAGGACATGGCGTTCACAGGAAAAAACATGGAGAGTACGCCCTGGGCAGAGTACTCGATAGAATAGTAGCTGCGGCCTTCTTCCGAAAGCAGCACGGCCACCCGGCTGGCGTCCATAGCGGCGTCTACCCGGTCAAAAAAGGCGGCGTCCGGGTTTTTATAGATATTGTGCACCGCCAGGTTGGAAAAAAGCTTTTCGTTTTTCGTATAAAACCGCATGGCCTTTACATGGGGGGCCACGGACTCTTGGCAGTAGGTAAGGTAGGGGCGCAGGGAGGTGATATAGTTGAGCACATAAGATTTCGAGCTGCTCTGGGTAGAAAAGAAGTTGGTAATCTCCTGGTTGGAGCAGACTTGAAGGGCATTAGAGACCACGCTGTCCATGATTTGGCTGATAGTATGGACGTTTTGCTCAAAGGCCCGGTCTGAATTGCTGATCTCCCGTTCTTGCAAAGAGGCGATCTGATGATAGAAAAAACCAAACAGTACGGTAATAGGGATGAGGGTAACAGCCCCTGTAACACAGAGAATTTTGGTACGAAATTTCATTCGCCTGAACCAAATTGTCAAAAAATGAAACACAGAGCAACCGCCTTTCTAACGCACGGGGTTTTGTGCATGACTACTTAGTTAACTGCTATTAAATTAGTATGAAATGGCGTGTTTGTCAAGAAAAACGAAAAAATCGACACAAAACAGGAAAATAGTTCATTGAAAATTGGGGGGATTTTTCGGTATGATGAAAGCGGAAAAAGGGAGGGGCTTTCCCCTGCCAAAGAAAGAAACTTTCGCTTTTGTAAAAACGGTTCATGGCCCTTTTTGCCAGGGGGCGGGCGCTGGCCCCGGAAAAAGCGCAAGGCATCCTTAAAAAATCCGCAGAAAGAGGGGATAGGAGTGGAGCGAACAGCATCCAATGAAAAAAGAGAAACCTTAAAAAAAGGAGCAACCCGGTGGGAGCGCTTTAGGCGCCAGCTGCCCTACCAGCTGATGATTTGGCCCGGCATGATTTTTCTGGTCATTTTCGCATACATCCCCATTGCGGGGCTGGTTATTGCTTTTCAAGACTATTCTCTTTCCACCTCGTACTTTAATAACCCCTGGGTGGGCCTAAAGCACTTTCAGTCTTTCCTAAAGGACACCACCTTTTGGATGGCTTTCCGCAATACCATCCAGCTTAGCTTGCTGCGCATGTGCATTGTGTTCCCCATGCCCATTCTGCTGGCATTGGCCCTGAATGAGATACCAAGCCTAAAACTGAAAAAAACCGTGCAGACATGCAGCTATTTCCCCCACTTTATGGCCTATGTGGTGGTGGCCGCCCTGTGGCAGGACGTGTTAAGCAACAACGGCCTGATTAACAACCTGCTGATGCAGGTTGGACTAACCAGCGAACCCATCTCTTTTTGGACAGACCCCGCCAAGTTTAAAGGCCTGGCCACCTTTGTGGAGCTGTGGAAGGGCACTGGGTGGAGCGCTATTATCTACTTCGCGGCCATCAGTGGGATTAACAGCGAACTGTACGAGGCGGCCAAAATAGACGGGGCCGGACGCTTTGCCCAGATACGCTATATCACCATTCCGGAGATCACCAATACCATTATCATTATGTTCATTCTTAGCATTGGCGGTCTGGTTTCCGGCAACCTTAGCGTCTCGCAGCTGCTGGGTAACGCCTTTACCAAGTCGGAGTCTTACATCATCGAATACTACACCTTGGAAATGGGCCTGCGCACCATGCGGTACTCTTTTGCCACAGCGGTGGGCATGTTCCAGTCCGTCATCTCGGTGTTCTTGGTACTGCTGGCCAACTTCTTCTCCAAAAAGTACGAAGACGTAGGCTTATTCTAAAAAAACAGGAGGCGCGCAAAAATGAAACATACTGGTATGGCCATCCGCTTGACCCGGGAGGACAAGTTTGTAAACGCCCTCGCTGTATTTGTCGGCATTTTTACCCTGGTGTTTACGGTATATCCCATTTACTACTGCTTTATTTACGCATTTTCCGACGGCAACGCCGCCCTGGCCCACCAAATTTATTTTTGGCCGGTGGAGTTCACCCTGGACAACTTCCGGGCTGTAATCAATGATTCCCTGCTGGTAAACAGCTTCATGGTCAGTGTGGCGCGCACCGCGATGGCGGTGGTCACAGGGGTGTCCTTTACCGCGCTGACCGCCTATGCCCTGACCAAAAAGGAGCTGGTGGGCCGCCGGGTCTACTCCATTATTGCCATGGTCACCATGTACTTTGGCGGCGGTGTAATTCCCACCTACCTGCTCTACCGGTCCATTGGCCTGCTGGATACCTTCTGGGTGTATATTATACCCAGCCTGCTTAGCGTGTACAATATGCTTTTGTGCATGGCCTTTTTCCGGGAAATTCCAGAGTCTTTGGTAGAGTCCGCCAAGCTGGACGGCGCGGGGGAGTTCCGCATTCTGGTGCGGATTATCATTCCCCTGTCAGCCCCTATTCTGGCCACCATCAGCCTGTATGTGGGCGTGGGTGCCTGGAACGACTGGTACACGGCCGCTTACTTTGTCAATGACCAAAAACTGATGCCCATGTCCACCATTTTAATGAAGCTCATCAGCGCCTCACAGGCAGCCCAAAAAGCCATGCAGAACGCGGCGGACGCTGGCGTGGGCGGGGGGCACCACGCGGGCCCCACCACGGCCTCTATCCGCTATGCCACCCTGTTGGTCTCCATTGTGCCCGTTATGTGCGTTTACCCCTTTGTGCAAAAATACTTTGTCAAGGGCGTTATGGTGGGAGCTATTAAGGCCTAATCTTGTTCTTCTGCCCGGGCCTGGCCCGTGGTTTTAGAAAAATTACAGTAAAGGATGGACGAAAAATGAAAAAGGTACTGAAAACCCTATGCCTGCTGCTTGCCCTGGCCATGGTTCTCTCGGCCTGCGGCGGCGACGCTGGGAGCTCTTCCACACCCAGTTCTTCCACGCCCGGCAGCTCTGCCCCAGAGAGCAGCACCCCAGAAAGCTCCGTGCCCGAAAGCAGCGCGGGCGGCGAAGAGGCCCCCACCGGCGGCTACGCCTTTGAGGAGCATAAAAACGAGCCCGTTACCATCAGCATCTATGTAGAGGACCCGGGCACCATGTGGGAAAAATGGGGCGAGGACCCTGTTTCCAAAAAGATTACGGAAGAGACCGGCATTTCCTTTGAGTGCGTGGCCCCTGTAACCGACGATGATACAAAGCTCTCTCTGCTCATTGCCTCGGACGACCTGCCGGACGTGGTTACCTCCTGGTATGGCCGGGCAAACTGGGCCACCATGGTGCAGCAGGGCCAGCTGGCCGACCTGGAGGCAGTGGCCAGCGAGTATGCCCCCAAGTACTTTAGCGAGCTGATCGACCCCGAGCTGGCGGACTTCAACCGCCAGGACGACGGCACCGTGCGGTATCTGGTCAGCTGCTGGAACACCAGCGAAACCCTGAAATGGCTGGAGGAGCACAACTGGCTGGTGACCACCAACCAGCCCGTCATCCTGATGCGCCAGGACTACCTGCAAGAAATCGGCAGCCCCGAAATTACCACCCCCCAGAAGTTCCTGGAGGCCTGCAAAGAGATTAAGGCAAAGCACCCGGACACCATTCCCTTCTACACGGGCGGCAACACCCAGAACGGCCCCAGCTATCTGCGCTGGCTGTTTGGGCCCTGCTCCTACTATGTGGCAGAGGACGGCACGGTTTCCGGCTCTTACCGGGACCCCCGCTACCTGGATATGTACCTGTGGGTAAACGAGATGGTCCGCGAGGGCCTGATGACCGAGGACAGCTTTGTGGACGGCGACACCGAGAAGGACGCCAAGTCCCTGGCCGGCGAAGTGGCCTCTTACCTGTGGACCGTGGGCGAGACCGGCAAGGTGCCCGCCGACAACCCCGACACCACCTACTACCCCATGCAGCCCTGGGACACCTACGAGGCTGTGCGCTCTAACGCGGGCTATATCCGCTTTGGCATCTCCGAGAAGTCCGAGCACAAGGACGCGGCCATGCGCTGGCTGGAGTACGGCAGCAGCGAGATCGGCGCCCGCACCATGTACTGGGGCGTTGAGGGCAACCAGGCCGACGGCTGGTCTGGCGACGTGGTAAACGGCCCCCACTGCTTTAGCGAGGAAGATGGGGAATGGGGCCAGAAGATCACCTATTTCGAGGGCTTCCAGGACGCCCGCAACGCGGATTGGAGCGGTACTGAAAAGAAGAGCGGCCTGGGCTTCTACGGCGCCTTTGTAAACGGAAACACCATTCTGGGCAGTACTGCCGAGTGTATGCCCACAGACCTGATGAAGCAGATGAACCAGTGGTACGCGCCCAAGGTGCGCTATGACGACGCCCTGGTGTTCAGCCTGCCCGCTGGCAGCGACGAGTCGGTTACCTACCAGTCCATCACCTCTCTGGTCTCCGAGTACAATATCAAGTGGGCCTTTGCCGCCAGCGCCGAAGAGGTGAAGAGCCTGTACAACGAGTTCATTGGCCGGGTAGAGAACGAGTGCAACGAGGCCGGACTGAACCAGTGGTACACCGAGCAGTATAAACTTCAGCAAAAATAAGAATTTTTGGATAACAGGAGGGCAAAACCATGATTTTAACATCTCCTCCCATGGGGTGGAACACTTGGAATACGTTTGGGGAAAATATAAACGACCAGCTCATCCGCGAGACCGCGGACGTGATGGTGGAAAGCGGCCTGCTAAAAGCTGGCTATGAGTACTTGGTCATTGACGACTGCTGGTCTGAAAAAGAGCGGGACCCTGCCACCGGGAAGATTGTTCCGGACAAGGAGAAGTTTCCCAACGGCATGAAAGCTGTCAGCGACTATGTACACAGCAAGGGCCTGAAGTTTGGCATGTACTCCTGCGCCGGGGTGCGCACCTGCGCCAACTATCCGGGCAGCTTTGAGCACGAGTATTTGGACGCCCAGACCTTTGCCGAGTTTGGCTGCGATTATCTAAAGTACGACTACTGCTTTAAGCCCAGTGTGTTCGACGGCGAACTGCTGTACCGCCGCATGGGCCTGGCTCTGCGGGCCTGCGGCCGGGATATTGTGTTCTCCATGTGTAACTGGGGCCGGGACGACGTGTGGTCCTGGGCCCGCAGCGCGGGGGCCCACCTGTACCGCTCCACCGGGGACATTGAGGACAGCTTCGAGTCTTTTCGGAAAATTGCCATGAGCCAGATCCCAAAACTGGGCGCCTCGGCCTCTGGCTGCTGGAACGACATGGACATGCTCACCTGCGGCATGTACGGCAAGGGCAACGTGGCCACAGAGGACGCCTGCACCGACGCCGAGTATGCCAGCGAGTTTGCCCTGTGGTGCCTGTTTGGGGTGCCGCTGATGCTGGGCAGCGACCTGCGCTCCATGAGCGAGGCCACCAAAAAGCTGGTGACAAACCCCGAGCTGATCCGGTTTAACCAGGACCCGGACTGCCGCCCGCCCCAGTTTTTGCCCTGGGACAGCAAGCAGGAGCGCTTTGCCCTGTTTAAGCTGCTCTCAGACGGCGACTACGCCCTAGGCTTCTTCAATATGGGCGAGACCGACGGTCGTGTGCCTGTATACCTGGAACAGCTGGGCATCCCCCTGCACAGCGGCTACGGTCTACAGCTCACAGATGTGTTTACCGGCGAGGCCCTGCCAGTAAAGCAGGAGATCATCATGGCCCCAGCCCCAGCCCACGGCTGCGCGGTGTATCGGGCCAAGCTCCAAAAGATTGGGTAATTTTTAAAATAGAGAGTTTTCCCTCCTTAACAGAGGAACCCGCCCCCAGGCTTTGGCTTTGGGGCGGGTTCTTTTATAGTAAACACACTTGAAAATCGGTATGTACCAATTTTCAAGCTGGGCGGCTATGTCGTCTGGTTCAAAAAAGGTATTCTACCGCTTTTGAACTGTGTTAAGGCAATACCGCACAATTCTAAGTACCGTATTGCGCAGTGTTGCCTTAACTATATTGGCCTTCTCCATCCGGAAAAAGAAAGGGCGCGGCCAGGGGCCCAGAACATGAAAGAGAAAGCTTGCCTTTTTTTTCATTCTGGGGTACAATAAGGGGCATGATTCTTGTAACAAGGGAGGCAGACCCCTAATGAATGAAAAAGAAGTGGCAGAAATTCGCCGCCGTTTTCAGCCGGAACGGAGCAACATTACCCAGGTGCACGGCTGCTATGTAAACGCCCAGCGGGAAATTATTTCAACCTTCAACCAGTCCTTGGCCTCCGCGCCCCAGGAAGAGGTGGAAAGCATTCTTTCGGTGCTCAAGCGCAGCCTAACCGGCGCTTTGGGCAAGCAGCTGAACGATATTGTCTTTGAGACCCAGCAGGTGGTAGACAGCGACGAGCACCGGATGCTGATGGCCCTGCGGAGCTCGGCCCTAAAGGATGAGGGCATGGTGCAGGCCTTTTGCCAGCGGGTCATTGAGTGCCTGGAAATGGAAGGGCCTTATCTCATTCTGCTGGCAGCGGACTCTTATGACGTGCCCTACCGCACGGGCGACGGCGCGCCCAACCCGGACGGCTCCTGCGATGTGTACAGCTACATGGTGTGCAGCATTTGTCCTATAAAGGAGACCAAGCCCGCCCTGCGCTATAATGTGCCAGACAGCGTTATTTGCAGCAGAGACGTGGACTGGCTTATTTCTCCGCCAGAGCTGGGGTTTTTGTTCCCAGCCTTTGACGACCGGAGCGCCAATATCTATAACGCCCTGTACTATACCCGCAAAACCGACCAGAGCCACCCGGAGTTTGTACAGGGCATATTCCGCACCGAGCCCCCCATGCCGGCGGATTTGCAGCAGGAGACTTTTAAGGAGATTTTGGCCGAGTCCCTGGGGGAGGCCTGCTGCTATAATGTGGTGCAAGAGGTGCACGGGCGGCTTAGCGAAATGGTGGAGGAGCACAAGACCAGCAAAAACCCAGAACCCCTGGCCATTAGCAAAAGGGCCCTGCGAGGGGTGCTGGAGGCCTGCGGTGTGGAGGAAGAAAAGGCCCAGGCCTTTGAGGAAAAATACGAAGAAGCCTTTGGGGGCGCGGCAAATCCCCAAAACCTGATAGACACCAAGAGCTTTACGGTGCGCACCCCGGACGTGACCATTAAGGTGTCCCCAGACTGCGGGGACCTGGTGGAGACCCGGCTTATTGACGGGCGCAAGTACATTTTGGTGCGGGTAGAGGGGGACGTGGAAGTGAACGGAGTAAACGTGCGGTTTGACCAAGAAAATCCATCGCAAGAGCAGGAGTATTCGTCGCGGGCAACGCAAGCGTTGCATCGTTAGTCGCGGGGGCGTTCGCTCCGGCTCACTTGCCGGTGTAAACTTTTAGCCCAGCCAGCGCGGACAGGGCTGAAAGCAGGGGCCCGTATGGCTAAAGCAAAAAAGAAGGGGCCGGGCAACGCAAGAGTTGCATCGTTAGTCACGGGGGCGTTCGCTCCGGCTCACTTGCCGGTGTAAACTTTTAGCCCAGCCAGCGCGGACAGGGCCGAAGGCAGGGGCCCGTATTGGCTAAAGCAAAAAAGAAGGGGCCGGGCAACGCAAGAGTTGCATCGTTAGTCACGGGGGCGTTCGCTCCGGCTCACTTGCCGGTGTAAACTTTTAGCCCAGCCAGCGCGGACAGGGCCGAAGGCAGGGAGCCCGTATTGGCTAAAGAAAAAAAGGGGGCCGGGCAACGCCGGAAGCGCCCAGAGGAACGCGCTGGCTAAGCGAACCCTTACCATCCAGGGAGCGCGTAGCTTTGCGCGACTCCGCGATTAAAGGTGCAGCGCTTGCGCTGCTGTAAAAAAGAAAAAAGGCGGGTTGCCCCGCCCGGAAATAGATGGTGTGTGCTGGCCCGCTAGCCTTGTAGGTCCTCCCGCAGGTCACGCTCTAACTTTTCCAGAGTCTTTAGAATTTCTTCTTTGGTATCTTGATTCTTTGCTTCTTCAAGCCAGCGAAGAATCCCTTTTAAAAAGCTTTTAAACTGTAAGTCGGTCATTCCCATATCGCGGGCCTCCTTTGCTATATTCTAATTACTATTGTAACTGAAAACCAAGAGAAGGTCAAGGGCCATTTTCGCAGGTGCAGCGCAAGAGCAGGAGTATTCGTCGCGGGCAACGCAAGAGTTGCATCGTTAGTCGCGGGGGCGTTCGCTCCGGTTCACTTGCCGGTGTAAACTTTTAGCCCAGCCAGCGCGGACAGGGCCGAAGGCAGGGGCCCGTATTGGCTAAAGCAAAAAAGAAGGGGCCGGGCAACGCAAGCGTTGCATCGTTAGTCACGGGGGCGTTCGCTCCGGCTCACTTGCCGGTGTAAACTTTTAGCCCAGCCAGCGCGGACAGGGCCGAAGGCAGGGAGCCCGTATTGGCTAAAGAAAAAAAGGGGGCCGGGCAACGCAAGCGTTGCATCGTTAGTCACGGGGGCGTTCGCTCCGGCTCACTTGCCGGTGTAAACTTTTAGCCCAGCCAGCGCGGACAGGGCCGAAGGCAGGGAGCCCGTATTGGCTAAAGAAAAAAAGGGGTCGGGCAACGCCGGAAGCGCCCAGAGGAACGCGCTGGCTAAGCTAGCCCTTACCATCCAGGGAGCGCGTAGCTTTGCGCGACTCCGCGATTAAAGGTGCAGCGCTTGCGCTGCTTAAAAGGAGGATGTTTTTTGTCATCCATCAAGACTAGATACATTGGCACCAAGGCGTTTTACCTTTCTGTGGTGGCGCTTATCATCCCCATGGTGGTGCAGCAGGGCATTACCCAGTTTGTAAACCTGCTGGATAACGTCATGGTGGGCCGCCTGGGCACCATTCCCATGTCTGGGGTGGCCATTGTAAACCAGATCGTGTTCATCTTTAACCTCACCATTTTTGGCGGTATGTCCGGGGCCTCCATTTTTGGGGCCCAGTACTACGGTAAGCGGGACTTTGAGGGCCTGCGCTACACTTTGCGCTTCCGACTGTACTTTGCGTTGGGATTTTCTGTGGCGGGTATTGGGGTGCTGTACTTTTTTGGGGAGGGGTTCTTCAGGCTCTTCCTGCACAGCGGGGCCGCCACGCCCCAGGAAATTGGCGAGACCCTGGCCCATGCCAACAGCTATATGCTGGTCACCCTGTGGGGACTGCTTCCCTTTGCTGTGGCCAGCTGCTTTTCCAGCCTGCTGCGGGAGACCGGCGAGACGGTGATTCCCATGGTGGCCAGCATTATCTCCATCTTTGTCAACCTGGCGCTGAACTACCTGCTCATTTTCGGCAGCCTGGGCTTTCCCAAAATGGGCGTGGCGGGCGCCGCTTTGGCCACGGTGATTGCCCGGTATGTGGAAATGCTCTACCTGCTGGTAGAGTGTTTTCGGCACAAAAAGCGCTTTCCCTTTTTCCAAGGGGCCTTTAAAAGCCTGGGGGTGCCCCTGCCCCTGGTGCGGCGCATTACTATTACCGGCATGCCCCTGATGCTGAACGAGGGCCTGTGGTCTGTGGGGATGTCCATGATTCAGGCCTGCTACGCCTCCCGGGGCCTGGGGGCTGTGGCTGCCGGGAACATTAACGGAACTGCCTTTAACCTGTTTTCCCTGATTATGATGTCCATGGGTAACGCGGTGTCCATTATGGTGGGGCAGCAGCTGGGGGCCAATGAGATGGAGCGGGCAAAAGATACCACCCGCAAGCTCATTGTCTTTTCTGTGGCGGTGAATGTGGTGATGGGCGGCCTGTTTATGGCCAGCGCACCCTTTATTCCCTATATCTATAATACCGAGTCTGCTGTGCGCCAGCTGGCCACCCAGCTGCTGCTGCTTTCCGGCGCATTTCTGCCCTTTTCCGCCTTTGTAAACTGCGCCTACTTTACCATCCGCTCCGGCGGGCGCACCTTTATCACCTTTTTGTTTGACTGCGTGTTTACCTGGGTGGTGTGCCTGCCCCTTGCCTGGGTGCTTAGCTACCACACGGGCCTAAGCCTGCCCTGGGTGGTCTTTTTCGTGCACTGTGCAGACAATATCCTAAAGGGCCTGATTGCCGGAATCATGCTGAAGTCCGGCATTTGGGCCAAGAACGTGGTGAACGCCGCCGGGTAACCGGCAGGCCCCGCCCTATATTACCTGAAAAAGAGGCAACACAGTATTATGAATGAACTGAAAGAAAAATATCCGTATCGTTACGAGACCCACTGCCACACCTGCTGGTGCAGCGCCTGCGCCCATGACACCCCCCAGAGCATGGCCCGGGCCTACTATGAGCAGGGCTATGCGGGGATGATTATTACCGACCACTTTCTGCGGGGCAACAGCTGCGTGGACCGGCTGCTGCCCTGGCGGGAGCAGATGGAGCGCTACTGGCAGGCCTATGAGGCCGCCGCCCGCTGGGCCCAGGACAAGGACTTTGACGTCCACTTTGGCATTGAGCACTACTATGGCGATGGCAAAGAGGTGCTAACCTATGGCATTGGCCTGGAATTTCTGGTAGCCCATCCAGACATCCACCTGCTGCCTCTCTCCGAATATGCCCGGCTGGTTCATGGGGCGGGGGGATTTCTCTCTATGGCCCACCCATACCGGAACAGGCCCTATATCAACCAGAAGGTGAAGCCCCAGCCAGAGTACCTGGACGCGGTGGAGGTCTATAACTTTTACAACTCCCCCCAGGAGAACGCCCAGGCCCAGGAGCTGGCCCGGGCCCAGGGGCTTTTGGCCACATCCGGCGGGGACGAGCACAGCCGGACCGGGGACGCCATAGGCCAGGCGGGCATTGCCCTGAAGCGGCGGGTAAAAACCAGCGCCCAGCTGGTAGCGGAGCTGCGCGGCGGGGAGTATGGGATTTATATAGACGGGGAACTGCGGTGCTGTTTGGGCTGATAAAGGCCTTGCAATGCTTGCCCTTATAGTGCACGGGCCATTCTGCTTGAAAATTGGTATGTACCGATTTTTAAGGCAACCCCGCACCATTCAAAGCACCGTCTTGCTTGCAGATTTTCCGTGATAGCGCACAGCTTTCGCTGGTCAATGGTGAGATGGACGGCGCTCAATCTGTACACTCTGAAGAAAAATCTGACTGCCCAATACGGTACTTAGAATTCTGCGGTATTGCCTTAAGTGCGTTTACGATACCCTTCTGGAATAGAAAAAGAGAGCCGCGTTTAGGCGGACACCCATAAGGAAGTAAATGAATTTTCCGGTAAAACCGGCGTAGCGAAAGGTTACGCCGGTTTTTCTGTACCTGCAGGTATATCCGGTTTATAAAGCGGAATACGGATTTTCCCCACATAAGTAAAATAAATTTCAATGGTGACATGCTTTCTCCCGCCGATTCTCTCCGGGCTGTGAATTACGATCCTGTCAATCAGCTCATTTACGGTGGAAGCATCAAGTTCCTGCAAGTCGGAATACCGGTCTGCAAGCTGGAGAAAGCGCCCCACATCGGCAATCTGTTCCGTCTCATTTTCAATTTCTTGTTCCAATGAGGAAGCAAGTCTCTGAATCTCCGCCTGTTCCGTTTCATACTGCGCCGAAAGTTTTTGAAAACGGAGGTCACTCAACTTACCCAGAACGGAATCCTCATAAAGTCTTTGGATAATCTTGTCCAAATCTTCCATACGCTTCTGTGCCCCGGAGAGGGCTTTTCGCTTCTGCGTCAGCTCCGCTTTCCGGCTGGCTTCGTCCTGCGCCAGCATTTCCTGCGTGAAATCATCCCGGAACAGCTGTACATAGGACAGCGTTCCCTGAATACATTCCAGAACCCTCTTATAAAGCGTGACCTCCCGGATATAATGAATCTGGCAGAAACCTGTGTTGCTCTTGTAATTGGAACATACAAAATGATTCTGTGAATCATCTTTGTAGGTATTGCAGGTGCAGTAATAGAGTTTTGCACCGCAGTCGGCACAATAGACAAGGCCGGAAAAAATACTTGTTTTCCCTGTCTTTGTCGGTCAGCGTTTGTTTGTCCGTAATTCCTGCACCCGTTCCCACTGCCCGCGTTCAATGATTGCCGGCTGTGTGTCCTCAAATATCCGCTGTTTTTCTTTCGGATTCACCATACGCTTTTTGAATTTCAAGGATTTGGTATAGGTCTTGAAGTTGACGGTACAGCCAGTGTATTCCGTTCTCTCCAATATTGTGGTGACAGATTTGGAACACCACTGGTACAGGTTATCCGGCATTGCCCATCCCTTTTGTTTTGCGTTATAAGCCGTAACCGTCAGCACCTTGCTCACTGTCAGGATTTTTGCAATCTGCATGGGGCCTTTCCCCGCAATGCACAGGTCAAAGATACGCCGTACCACCTTTGCCGCTTCTTCGTCCACAATCCATTTCTTTTTATTCTGTGGGTCTTTCACATATCCATAAGGCGGGTTGCTGGCAATATGTTCCCCGGCCTCCCCGCGCATTTTCACAACGGCACGGATTTTCTTGCTGGTGTCCTTTGCGTAATAATCGTTCTAATGATACGCTTATGATTATCAGATAACCTCAAAATGTTTCAAAGCATCTTTAATCGCTTCCGCTTTCTCCGCCGTCGGATGTTTCCTCGGCTGTTTCAATTCTTCTACCGCATTAGGGGCATCATACATCGGCAATCCTAACTCCCTTTTTACCTCTGCGATATATGCGGTATGTACTTTGAAGCCATACTTCGCTTCTATGTATTCCTTAATCATCTTCTATGTAACTCGCTCTTTCGGCTTGTATGCTGCGGCTCTCTTGGCGATATTATCAAGCGGTACTTTACCCTCACCCTCGCCAAACTCCACTTTTACGTTGATTACGCTATCAGGTTTTTTGTGGGAAAGTAGTACAACCGTCTCAACATGCCCGGTCCCCGGGAACATATCCACGGCCCGGGCCTCTTGCGGAGGATAGCCCAGTTGAGCAAAAATTTTCAGGTCCCGGGCCAGCGTGGCTGGGTCACAGGATATATATACCACCCGCTGGGGGCCCATAGAAACCGTTGCATCTATGAGTTCTTGGCCGCAGCCCTTACGGGGCGGGTCCAGAACCACCACTTCCGGCCGTTCTCCCCGCCGGGCCAGCTCTCTGGCAGCTTGGGCCGCGTCGGCACAAAGAAACTCCGCGTTATCTATGCCGTTTCGCTGGGCGTTTTTCCGGGCGTCTTCTACGGCCTGGGGCACTACTTCTACCCCAATGAGCCGTCCCGCGCTTTTTGCCATGGACAGCCCAATGGTTCCTGTTCCGCAATACAAATCCAGCAGCAGCCCGCTGCCCTTTAACCCCGCGTACTCTGCGGCCAGGTAATAGAGACGTTCGGCCTGGGTTCGGTTCACCTGGTAAAAGGACAGGGGCGAGATTTCAAATTCCAGCCCGCACAGCCGGTCGGTGATGCTTCCCCGTCCCCAGGCTGTGCGGCATTTTTTGCCCAAAGCCACGTTGGTCCGCTCTTGGTTGCTGTTAATTACCAGCCCGGCAAACCCAGGCACTGCCTGGCGCAGGGCCTGGGCTAGTTCCGCCTCATGGTGCAGGCCGTTGCCGTTTACCACCACACAGGCCATCACCTGGCCGGTTTCCTGGGCTTTGCGCAGAAAAAGCCGCCGCATCCGGCCCTTATGAGCAGCCTCGTGATAAACCGAATCCCCCCAGCGCTGGGCCCACTGGCGAAAGGCCTCCATAGCCAGATGGAATTCCTCTGGATGCAGAAGGCAGTGGCGGCAATCGATAATACGGTGGGAATTTGGGGCGTAAAAGCCCATGACAAGTTCTCCGTCTGGGCCGGCTCCCAAAGGCAAAATGGCTTTATTGCGGTAACCGGAGCGGCTTGGGCAGGCGGGGCTGTCCGCAAGAGGTCCGGCCGGCACAATGGGCAGCAGGGGCAGCTGGGAAAAGCCACCAATACGGTCCAGAGCATCTCGTACCCGTTGGGTTTTGATTTCCAGTTCTGTTTCATAGCGGATGTGCCGGAAACAGCATCCCCCGCATTTTTGAAACACGGGACAATCTGGTTCTACCCGGCAGGGAGAGGGGCTAAGCAGCTTTTCCAGCCGGCCATAGGCATGGTTTTTGGCGGCCTTGGTGATTTTGACCAAGGCCTGGTCCCCCGGTGCGCCCAGGGGGACAAAGACGGCCTCTCCTTGCCAGCGTCCCACAGCCGCGCCCTGGGCAGTCATGCCGGTAAATGCTAATTCGATCATTTGGTTTTTGGCCAGACTCATTAAGCAGCTCCTCCATCTTTCTTGAATAGACCATTCAGGAACACTGTCTTTTTATGATTGTTTTGTTCACTGACACAAGTTCTGCGGAAAATCAGGGTGACAAATTATGCTTTTCTTACAAAAAAGAATCCGGTTTATTTGTGTGAATTAATCAAAAAGGAGATTTGACAAAAATATCCTTTAATCAGTTGACTTTTCATTGTATAATCGTGTAAAATAAAGGTGAATTAAAGGGATTTCTAGTGGAATTTGTCGACTACAAGCTTGCGTCTGGGACGCAATTTCAATACAACTCCTCCCCAAAAGAAGGAAAGGGCCGGTTTTTGCCGGTCCTTTTCCTTTTTTCGTGGAAAATCTCGGGCATTTTGCCAGGGGCTGGTTCTAGGCCCTTACTTTTTCTTCAAAATCTCGCAGCCGCTGCTGGTATGCGGCCTCTACCTCTTTCTCAAAGGCCAAGGGCGCATGGCCGGCCCCCATGGCCCCCAGCACAGCCCGGGCCAGTCCGGGGTTTAGCGGCAGAATGGGTCCCAGAAGGTAGGTAGCGAATAGGTTGCCCACCCGCAGCCCCTCAAAAGGACAGCTTGGGTGCAGGCCTGTGCCCTTTTCCACTGCAAAAAGACCGTTTATATCTTCCTGGGGCCAGGCCATGGTGAACTGGGACTTGAACCCCGTAATCTTTTCTCCCTGGAAATTTCCCAGAAACACGCTGTTGTGCCGGTGCATCATGTCCCGCCGGGCAAAGAGGGGCAGCAGGCCCAGTCCCTCCAGCCGGGAACCGTCCTCGTTTTCAATATAATTTCCCAGCACCTCCAGGGCGTTGCCAGTCAGTAAAAAGGCCGTGCCGCCCTGTATCAGCTCTTCCAGCCGCTGGCGGTAAGGCAGCAGCGTTTCTATGACCCGTTGCTGGGAGCGTTCGCTCATGGGCCCCATGTAGATCAGGGCCGGCTCCTCCTGCAAGAACACCGGATCACCGCCCAGAGGCGTGTCTATCCGCTGGGCCTCTGGCAGGCATTTTTCCAAGTATTTTACATTGAACAGGTCCCCGAACAGGTTGCAGTACTGGGGAAATAACACCTCGATGGTCATTGCCCGGCCCCCTTCCATTGCTCTTTTACCTGGTCCTTCGTCCGGTTGGCCAGGCCGATGGTGTACACGTCATATAAGATAAACACAGCGTCCGCTGGCCGCAGGGCGGCGGCGGCCCCAGCGGTGTCTGCCATGTGGTCCATTCGCTTTGGGTCAGCCCCAGCCATGAGCAGCCGCAGGTATACGTCCCAGTGCCTGGCCCCGGCCACCACGATCTGGGTCACAGAGGGGTCTGCTAAAAACTCGAAATCCGCGTCAAAGAACCAGGCGGTATTTTCCACTGTGTGGGCAGCGTCGAAGTAGTCGTCCAAAAAGAGGATGGCAGCCTTGTTGCCAGGGTAGTCCCGGATGTTTTCAAAAGCCCGGGAGCAGGCCACTGGGTTTTGGCCCTTGGCCAGGTGGAGGATGATCTTGCGCCCGCCCACTTCTTCTTCCAGGTACCTAGTCTCGCTTAAGGTCATGTGTTCCATGGCGGCAGCGGTCTGCTGAGGAGATAGACCGTATTCGCACAGCAGGGCAATGGCCGAAAGAGCGTTGTACACGTTGATGGTACTCTGGTTCGGCAGGGGAAAGCTATTTTTTGTCCCTTTTACCAGCATGTGCAAATGTCCGTCCTCCATAGAGACAGCCCGGTAGTCCCCCTGGGGCGAGGTAAAGCCGCAGGCAGGGCAGCTGGCTCGACCAATGTGGTGATAGCGGATAAAGTCCCAGGTAAGGGGCCCGCCGCAGCGGGGGCAGGCCTGCACATCCCGGACAATGTTATGGGCCTCGGGGACATCGCCTGGTTGTTTATCGATCGAGAAATACACCCGGGGGTTCTTGGGCTTTAGGCCAGCGCACATTAGGTCGTCGGCGTTCAGAACCATCTTTACGCCATCGGGCACAAAGCGGTCCAGAATATCCACGATAAACTCTGGGTGAGCATTGCGTTTGTAAGAATCTCGGAAAATATTGGTAACAAGCAGCAGGTCTGGCTTGATGTAGGGCATGGTCAGGTTGGAGCTGCGCTCGTCCAGTTCAAAAACAGCCAGGTCTTTTTTGGGCTTGCCCAAAAAAGTGGAGTTGGCAATAAGAGCCGAGGCTACGCCGGTGTCCACGTTAGAGCCGGAGCGGTTGCAGACAAAGTCGATGTGATGATACTCCAGCACGTCCTCCACCATGTTGGCCACTGTGGTTTTGCCGTTGGTGCCCGTAATGCCGATAACGGTCTTAGGGCGGGGCATGCGGCCCAAAAAGTCTTTGCAAAGAAAGATGGCGCAGCCGCCGGGCAAGTTTGTGCCCTTGCGGCCCACTAGGCGCAGGGCCAGGATGGAGAGCTTGGAGACAAAAAGGGCAAAATAGAAGGAGAAGTTTCTTTTCATGCTGGGCTCCTTTCAGGGAGGGACTAAAACTAATTATATCTTTCCTGGTGGGACAAGTCAAGGGGTAGCGAAACGCCAACGGAAAGGAACATATTGCGGCGGTAATGCGCCCCGCAGGGCGGACATTCCGGGGAGTGTCCACAAAGAAGAGTTTATGACGAAATTTTGGCCTCTGGCGGTTTAGGGGCTTTGCCCTTAAAAACCCCACCACCTTTGAAAAGGTGGACGAAACTTTTACTATTTGTTCGCCGGATCCTCGCTTTTAAACTCTTCGCTTTGGACACACCCGACATTCCGCAGCCTCTTGACTTGTCCTCCCTTTTACGATACAATACTACTATACCCCTAAAATCTTTTCTCAGGAGGCGCTTCATTATGAAAACTTTGCCCGTGGCCGTTCAAGTTTACTCTGTTCGGGATGACGCGGCCGCCGACTTTGCCGGCACGATGAAGAAAATAAAAGAGATCGGTTACGACGGCGTGGAGCTGGCCGGTCTATATGGTCTTTCTCCCGCTCAAATCAAGTCCGCTATTGAGGAGGCCGGCCTGGTGCCGCTGTCTGCCCATGTGCCTTTCCAGGAGCTGGCGGCGGACATGGAGGGTGTGGTCAGCCAGTATCAGGAGATCGGCGTCAAGTTTATCGCCATTCCCTACCTGACGGAAGAGGACCGCCCCGGTGGAGAAAAGTTTGAGAAAAACATAGAAGTTTTCGGCGAGATTGCCAAGGTCTGCAAGGCCCACGGCATTCAGACCCTTTACCATAACCACGATTTTGAGTTTGCCAAAATGCCCAACGGCCAGTACGCGCTGGACTACATCTATAGTTCCATCCCTGCCGACCTGCTGCAAACCGAGGTGGACACCTGCTGGGTCAAGGTGGCTGGGGAGGACCCAGCCGCTTATATTAAAAAGTACACAGGCCGTTCGCCGGTGGTGCACCTAAAAGACTTCCTCAAAGAGGGCAAGCCTGCCAACATGTATCAGCTCATCGGCACGGACGTGGAGGAGCAGGAGAGCCACGGCACCTTTGAGTTCCGGCCAGTAGGCAGCGGTATGCAGGACTTCCCACCCATTCTGGAGGCCGCCGTAGAGGCCGGGGCCCAGTGGGTGGTGGTGGAGCAGGACCAGTCGGTTGGCCGTACGCCCATGCAGGCCATTACGATGAGCCGCGAATACCTGAAATCTCTGGGCTGGTAATAGCCCGCCCCAGATCATCTTTCCTCTGTCCAGCCGGATTACGGAAAGAAGGACAGGAACGCCGCACAATTGGAAAGCAAAACTCGTAAGAGCAAAAAGGCAGCTCTTACGAGTTTTTTTGTGTCCAGAGACGGGCCCTGGCTATTTGGCTAAATAGGCCAGGATCTCCGCCGCGTTGGCATCTGCCATTTACTTTTGGCATGACCGTTTCAATAAGCCCATTTTCATCCCTTATAAAGAGGGAGCGCACAACGCCCATACTCAGCTTCCCGTAATTTTCTCTTTCCCGCCAAATACCGTAGGCCTAAATGGCGGAAAGCTCTGGATGGGAGGGGAGAATAAAGGGCGGCTGGTGCTTTTGGACAAGTCGCTGGTGCGAGGCTGTGGAATCCTTGCGAATGCCGGTCACCACCGCGGCGGCTTTTTTTGGAACCCTTCATAGGCTGCCGCAAAGACGCGGGCCTGCCGGGGGCAGCCAGGGATGCTGCCCGTGGGGCCTTTGTTCCAACGTCCAACCTAACGTTCTCTGTGAATAAATACATGTTGGTTTTCCCCAGAGAATTCTGGGCGGAACGTTCTTATTGGGTACGGGCCTCCTCATAGATCAGCCCGTCCTTCAGCCGGTAGACCCGATCCATGCCCTCCAGATGCTCATAGTGGTGGGTGATCATAACCACAGACTTGCCCGCCATCTGGTTGACGATCACCTGGTGCAGGTAGGTGTCCGACTCCGCGTCAAAGCCAGAGGTGGCCTCGTCCAGAATCACCACCGGCGCGTTCTTCAGCAGAGCCCTGGCCACGGCCAGCTTCTGCTTTTCTCCCCCAGAGAGCCGGGCGCCGTTGCGGCCAATCTGGGTGTTCACGCCCTGGGGCATCTGGGCGGTGTAGCCGGTTACGCCGCTGGTCTCCATGGCCGCGGCAACCTGCGCGGCCGGGGCCCGGCCGGTAAGGTCAATATTCCCGGCAATGTCCCCTAAAAACAGGTAGGGTTCCTGGCTTACCACAGAGAAGAGAGAACGGTACCCGGCCAGGGACAGCTGGGAAACAGGCACGCCATCCGCTGTGATTTCTCCGGCATCCGGGGTGTAAAACCTGAGCAGAAGGTTTAGAATGGTAGACTTTCCGCTGCCGTTTGCCCCAACAATGGCTACCTTTTCCCCTGGCTCCACACAGAAGCTGGCGCCCCGAAGAATTTGGCGGTCTGCCTGGTAGGAAAAGGCAACGTCCTTGAACTCCAGCCGGGGAGGAAGGCCAAGAGCCCGGCCCTTTGGCTGGTCCTTGCCCTGGTCCTGCTCGGACTCCATGTCTAAAAACCGGAACAGCCGCTTGGCAGAGGGCAGAATGCGGGCAAAGTACATTTTCAGGTTCAGCAGGGCAGAGACAGGCCCTGTTACATACCAAGAGTAGGACACAAAGGCAAACACCGAGCCAATGGTCAGCCCGCCCTGGCAGATGAGAAGGCCGCCCACCAGGTACAGCAGAATGGTGACGCTCCATTCCAGCAGGGTCTCCCACAGGGTGTTCCAGGCGTCAATCATCGCGCTGTCCTTTTGCAGCTTCAATACGCCTTTTTGCTTGGCCTGAAAGGCCTGGTCCCGGCTTTCAAAAAGATTCCACAGCTTAATTTCGTCTATGCCCTCCAGGTTATCGCCAAACCACTGGGAAAAGTCCCGGCTGCTCTCAATCATCTGGTCCATGGCCTTTTCCTGCTTTCCAGAAAGGCGGCGCACCAGCAGAACCTTTAGGGGCGCCATGGCCAGCACAATTAAGGTCAGCTTCCAGCTGATCATCAGCAGCCCCACCAGCCCGCTGATAATGCGGAACACATAGCTCACGCTCATCACGGTGTACCGGTCTGTGATAGAGGCCACTTGGGAGACGTCCATTTGCAGGCAGCTAAGAATTTCGGCGTTGTTTTTGTCCTCAAAGTAGGATTTCCTCAGCCGCAGCAGCTTATGAAAAACTTCTTGGAAGATGGTGTAATAGGACCGGTTGTGTACATTTACAAAAAGCCGGGTCTGGGCCATTTCCGCCCCCTGGTTCAGTAAAACCAGCAGGGCCAGGGCAGCCACCCCCCAGAAAAGCTCCGGCAGGTTTTGGGCCAGCATACCGCCGTCGGTAATCTGCCGGATGACCAGGGGCTGCAAAAAGCCAATGGCCGTGGCAACGGCCAAAAGCAGCCCGGCCAGAATGAATTCTTTTTTAAAGGGGCGCAGATAAGAGAGAATTCTTTTTATAATGTGTTTTTCCATTTTTATCCGTTACTTCCTGAAAATTTGGGGGCGTTCTCTGTCATTGGGTTCATAGCGGGCCATACATAGATATATGACCATAAGCCCACTATAATAGGCTTATGGTCATATACTTAGAGATGTAAAAATGTTCATAGAACTTATGCATCTATCCAATAGGGATCAACCCAATAGCCCTGGGTCTGGTTCCAACGCCGAAATTGTAGCCGTCCCTGGTATATTCTACTTTTTAGAACAATTACATCAGCAAGAGGCATAATACCATCCATAATGTTATTTCTCCTTTAAACTATTCTCTAAATCAAGTAAGTCAGCAATGTGATCTTTTACGGGATAAGATTCCCCATTCGGGAGCACGATGGAAACAGATCCATCTGGGTTTTCCACCATGTTAAAATCTTCTGAATCCAGTTCTATTACAGAATCGTCTGTATAAATATCCTCCCTTGGTGGATCATACGCTGGTTGCAGTATGAAGCAATAAGAGAGAAAGAATAGCGTAAAAAACAAAGCCCAAAACGCACCCCGACACCATTTGCTCACAAGCCGACGCTTTGATATAACCATATCAAACCGTTCCATAAGGATCTTCCGCTCTTTGTTAAGAAGACCGGTGGCCAGCATATGCGGCGGCATTTCTTGGGGAGGCTGCCCGCCTTTTAAGATTCGAACAATTGTTAATAAATACGCTAACTGCTCTTTCCTGTCGAAGTCTTTCGTCACTGTCATATCGCACCGGATCTCGATTAACTCAGAGACATCCTTTTTCAGCAAATACACCGCTGGGTTCCACCAAAACAAGGAAGCAAACAGCCGCACTAAATATTTGATGAGTAAATCATGGTTACAAAAATGCGTATACTCATGCTTTAGGATATAGTACAGCTCCTGTTTTGTATAAGGTTCGTCTGGAAGAAAAATCCGCTTTCGGATTAATCCGATTCCCATGGGACCTTCTAAGCCCGGACAAATGCGTACACGAACAAAAGGCTGCCGCCGCGTCTCTTTTTTAATGGTCTCCAGCATCTGGTAGGCAGCGGAACCTCCATCGGTTGAGCCCCGGACCACTTTGCGCACAGACGTAAAGTTCATCCAAAAGAAACGAGCCGCCAGGATGAAGGAAATACTGAGCCAGATGACGCATACACAGTCTAAGAAAGCGAACCGAAAACCGCCCGCCGCCACCGTTACGTTCCGAACGCTCCTGTACAAATGGGTATAGACCAAATAGGTTTCCAGGGGCGTACTAAACGATGGCTCCCATGCAAGCAACATCCGAAAAAGCGTGAACCCATAGAGAAGCAAAATCGTGTGAGGACCAAAGGCTTTCAAGAAAAAATCTTTGGTCCGCAGCAGGTGAATTACCAAAACAAGGAAAGTGCTGAACAGCGCTGACATCACAAGGGAAAAGAACGATAAACTCATGTGTTATCATCCTTCACACGGTATTCTTCGATGATCGCTTCCAACTGCCGGATTAAATCATCCATGCCGTCTTTGTCGCCCTTTTGAGTCATTGCCACCGCTTCAACGCGAACAATATCACTAATACTGACACCGCTACGCTTCGCCAGTTCGGTATAATATTCCTTTTTTGAGTAGGTAGGAATAAATCTCCGGGCATACTGGCTGCCCCGCCGGTTTAGGTCATGAAAGCGTACCGCCTCTTTCTCTTCCAGCGAACGAAGAATAGCCCGCATATAGTTTACCGTCCAGGTCTTATTGGTGTGGTCCCAAAGCTCCAACATTTCCGGGACACTAAGGGGTTTTCCTTGCTCCCAAAGAAATGTCATAACCTTTTCTTCTGTTCTGGAAAGAACAAAGCGCTCCATATTTAACTTCCCTCCTTTCTTTGCAATTTTGTCGCTTCCCAGAAACACACTTTATAATAGCCATAAATATATTACACTTTGTTTATAGGGGCTAAAATAAAGGGATTTTTGGGAATGGGGTTTAGATGAATCGCCAAATTACAGAGGTTAAAAAAGTCCCTCTATAATAAGTACAGTATATCAAATTGCTTTTTTGATGTCAAGTGGTTTTTAATAAAAATATTGCAATTTTCATCAAAAAAGAGTTTTCGCAATGTCTCTGTATTATATAAATGTAGAACTTATCCCCTAAAAGCTGCGGTTTCCGCACAGTCCACCAAAAAAACAAAAAGAAGCTGCGCCGCAGCTTCTTTTCTGTGGTACTAAGTTATGGTTTATTTAGAAGATCTGCCTTATTCTACAGAGATAATAAAGTAGTAAACCGGCTGGCCGCCGTTTACCAGGTTGATTTCTACGTCCGAGTGAACCTTGCCAGCCAGCAGGCGCTTGGCCTCCTGGGCCTGGTCCGGGGTAATGCCCTCGCCGTAAATTAGGGTGATGAAGGAGGTCTGCTTTGTGCTTAGAGACCGGGCCACCCGCACACAGGTAGCCACCGGGTCCTTCTCTATATAATGGAGCTTGCCGTTCTTCAGGCCCAGAATGTCTCCGTGACGGATGGCCTCGCTGCCGAACTCGGAGTCTCGGGCAGCAAAAGTGACCAGGCCGGTGCTCACATGGCTGGCGGCGTCCAGCATAGCGGTGCGGTTGTCCTCCACGCCGGCGTCCGGGTCAAAAGACAGCATGGCGGCAATGCCCTGGGGAATGGTCTTGGTAGGCAGTACAATGACCTCCCGGTCCGTGGCCAGGGGAATGGTCTGCTCTGCGGCCATAAGGATGTTTTTGTTGTTGGGCAGCACAAAGACTTTCTTGGCCGGGGTGGCCAGCACAGCGCTGAGGATATCCTCTGTACTGGGGTTCATGGTCTGTCCGCCGCTAACCACCACAGCGCAGCCCAGCTCGGTAAACAGGCTTTTCAAGCCTTCGCCTGCCGCCACCGAGATAAAGCCCAGCTCTTCCACGGGCTCCTGGGGCTCCAGGGCGGCCGGGGCGGCGGGGGCTTCCTGTGCCTGGGGCGCGCCTTGGTTCAGCTGGCGGTGCTGTTCCTTCATGTTCTCAATCTTCACGGTCAGCAGCTGGCCATATTTCAGAGCAGCCTGTAGGGCGTCGCCAGGGTTTTCGGTGTGCACATGCACTTTAATAATCTCCTCGTCGTCCGCCACCAGTACGCAGTCGCCAATGGTCTCCAGGTACAGCCGAAGCTCCAGGGGGTCCTTGGTAACATCCTTGTCCCGGCCCACAATAAACTCTGTGCAGTAGGTGAAGTTTATCTCGCTGTCAAATTCCGCGGCAGCGCTGCGGAAGAATTCCTCGGTCTCATGGGCCCGTTCCTCTTCAGACAGGCCGGACTCCAGAATAATCCCGCTGCGGAACACGCTAAGCATCCCCTCGAAGATCAGGCACAGGCCCTGGCCGCCGGCGTCCACCACTCCGGCGCGCTTTAGCACAGGCAGCAGCTCGGGAGTCTCCTCCAAAGCGGCGGCCGCCCCGGCGCACACAGTGTCCCACACCTGAACGGGTTCTTCCGCTCCGTGGGAGAGGGATTCCCGGCCCTGCTCGGCAGCCACCCGGGCTACGGTCAGGATGGTGCCCTCAGTGGGGCGGGTCACGGCCTTATAGGCCTCTTCCACACCCAGCTCCAGGGCTTTCACCAGCTCTTCGGCGCCCAGCTCCTCTAAGCCCTCCAGGCCCTTGGCAATGCCCCGAAACAGCAGGGAGAGTATTACGCCAGAGTTGCCCCTAGCCCCCCGCAGCATGGCTGCTCCGGCCTTTTTAGCCACCTGGGCGGCAGAGGCGGTATCGGGCAGGGACTTCACTTCCTGTGCCGCCGCGCCGATGGTCATGGACATATTGGACCCCGTGTCTCCGTCGGGCACAGGGAAAATGTTCAGGTCATTAACCTGCTTTCTATATTTCGCAATATTGTTGGATCCGGAGATAATGGCGTTTTTCAGCTGAGCGCCTTGAATCATGGGGAAACACATCCTTTTCATGAGTACGCGGCCCGGGGATCTGGCAGCGCGGAAAGCAAATAAATCAACTCTTCCTTAATTTTAGCACAGAACTTTCAAAAATACAAGCGGAAGGAACGTTTTTAGGATCTACTTAGCAATTTGCTTTGATCTTAGAGCTTTACCGGGCCCAAATAGTCCGGACCGTTTCGTATTCCGGCGGCTGGAAATACTGGTTTTCGCCCCCCGGGCGGTGGGGCTGGCGGCGCCGTGGCCTAACCAGACGCACTGGGCTCCGGCGGCCTCTGGGCCTTGGTCCACCGGGACCACTGCGGTATGGTGGGGCCCGATGTAATTTGTAATCTTCATTTTTACCTTGCCGCTACGTCAAGTTCAGCCGCTCTACCCCGGTGCACAGGCCGGTGGCCTCGTCTGCGGTAAAGATTACGCAGTCCATGCGGCAGGGCCCTTTGGCCAGATCAAAGCGGGCGGGCATCTTGGTGGTGTACCGGTTAATGATAATCTCTGGCTTTACCCCCAGCACCGAGTCCACGGTGCCGGTCATGCCCACATCCGTGATGTACCCTGTCCCTTTAGGCAGCAGGCAGGGGTCTGCGGTGGGCACATGGGTGTGGGTGCCAAACAGGGCCGTGGCCCGGCCATCGGCGTAAAAACCCAGGGCCCGCTTTTCTCCAGTGGCCTCTGCGTGAAAGTCCACGACGCACAGCTTAGGCAGGTCCGGACTTTTCAGCAAGCCGTCCAGAGTCTCGAAAGGGGAACGCAGGCTCTCCATGTAGACCGTGCCCATCAGGTTGGCCACCGCCACCCGTACCCGGCCCAGGTCTACGGTACACAGGCCGCGCCCCGGGGCGGCAGAGGGAAAGTTGGCCGGACGCAGCAGATTTTGGGCCGCGTCGTACAGCTCGTAACTCTCCCGGCGGCGAAAGCAGTGGTTGCCAGTGGTCACCACATCGGCGCCGCTGTCCAGCAGATGCTCAAAAGAAGCCGGGGTTATCCCGTTGCCGTCCGCCGAGTTCTCGCCGTTCACAATGGCCAAGTGGATGTTTTTTTGCTTTTTCAGCCCAGGCAGTTTTGCCCGCAGAAATTCGCAGCCAATGCTGCCCACCACGTCGCCCACACAAAGAATATTTACCATGCAATGCCCTCCTTTAAGGTCGTGGAGCTGGGAGGGTTCGCGCTGCGAACTCTTCCACATCTCGCCAGGAAAAACTTTTACTCCGCGTTTTGCGGATTCGGGCCAGTTAGCTGGCATCCGATACCAAAAGCCAGAGAGAAGCAGGAATGCTTACAGACCCCGCGCGGCGGGGCCACAAAGCGCCTGTCACCCAACGAAAATGACCAAAACGGTCTAGCCATCTGCCAGTCTGGGGTCTTGCAGAGCCAAGCGGATGATCTTTGGAATGACTTCTCCCCGCACCCAGGCCCGGCGCCGCTGCTCCTCATCCGTCACGCCGCCCAGCAGGGACTTTTTCACCGCCGAGTTATCTGAGACGCACAGCAGGGCCGCCACGGGCAGGCCCACCAGCGCCCCGGCGCGAAAGGCCGCGGCAGACTCCATATCCAGGGCGTTACAGCCCATTTCTAAAATAGCGGGGATATGGGGGAACTGGGCCAGGAAGGTATCGGTGCAAAAGGGCCGGCCCACATGCCAGGCAAGGCCTGTTTTTTGGCAGACGGTCTGTGTCCCAGATGCCAGCGCGGCCAAAAATCCGCTGTCCGGGTAGGCTTTCTGGCCAAAGCAGTCCGAAAGGTTCTCCCTTAGGTAACGGCTGGCCCCGTCGCCGGACATAGACCACTCGGGCAGCACCAGGTCGCCCACAGCCATGGCTGGGTCCAGGGCTCCTACAGAGGAGAGAAACAGCACCCGCCCGCACTTAGTCTCTCCCAGAGAAAGCAAGGTATCCAGCACGGCGGGGGCGCCGCAGCCGGTTTTTATGTAGGTGATGGGTCCAGCCGGGCCCGCGTCCACCTGCCACACGGTCAGGCCATACAGGGGGCCGCTCTCCACCAGTACCTGGGCGGGACCCAGGCCCGCCACCCGATAAGGCGGCCAGCCTGGAGAAAGAATCACCGTTTTGCTGATACGGTCTCCGTCCACCCCCAACCCGCACCGGCAGAGGTCACTGGCGCGGCCAAAGCGGCGCATAGCTTCTGTCAGCGCATGATACGTCATCTAAAGAGGACTCCTTTCTAGAAATAATGGGCATTTCCGTTTTGAAAATGCCCATAAAACATATGTGGTTATCTCTTCCCGGATGAACGGACATTTACCAGGGAATCCAGCAGCGGAGAGCTGGCCAGACCAGACCCCGGCTTAGTGCTGGGAGGACGGCAATCACCGGTGGGGAAGAACAAAACTTCTTCGCGACACGTCCAAGCCGCCGGCGAAGAATATCGTCATAAACGCTTCACACTTTCCTGGCGGCCCGATTGGGCCGAATGAACTGGTAAGGTCTTGGGCAGCGCAGAAACACCGCCCTGCGGCCTTGAAAATCTTATGACGCCCCGTTTTCTGTTACTTGGCGTAGTCCACCGCCCGGCTTTCTCGTATCATATTCACCTTGATCTGGCCGGGATAGTCCAGGTCGGTCTCAATCTTCTTGCAGATATCCCGGGCCAGCAGGGTCAT
This sequence comes from Oscillospiraceae bacterium, assembly GCA_910574935.1. Taxonomy (GTDB): domain Bacteria; phylum Bacillota; class Clostridia; order Oscillospirales; family Acutalibacteraceae; genus Acutalibacter; species Acutalibacter intestini. Next base: position 516,121 of record CAJTCU010000001.1, on the reverse strand, counting down.
TTGCTCGTCAGTAACCGCCTCGGGCCGCACCATGATGCGCACCTCGCGGCCAGCCTGGATAGCGTAGCAGCTCTCTACCCCGTCAAAGGAGGAGGCAAGCTCTTCCAGCTTTTCCAGGCGCTTAATGTAGTTTTCCAGGTTCTCTCGGCGGGCCCCAGGTCTTGCGGCCGAAATGGCGTCCGCCGCCTGAACGATGCAGGCAATAATGGTTTTAGCCTCCACGTCCCCGTGGTGGGCCGCAATGGCGTGTACCACGGCCTCGTTTTCTTTATAGCGCTTGGCCACTTCCACACCAATCTGTACGTGGGAGCCTTCCATCTCGTGGTCCAGAGCCTTGCCAATGTCATGCAGCAGACCGGCCCGTTTGGCTATGGTGGGGTTCAACCCCAGCTCGGAAGCAATCATCCCTGAAAGGAACGCCACCTCCAGAGAGTGGTTCAGCACGTTCTGTCCATAGCTGGTGCGGTAGCGCAAGCGGCCCAAAAGCTTTACCAGTTCGTGGTGTACGCCATTGATGCCTACCTCCAGCACAGCCCGCTCGCCTTCTTGCTTAATGGTGGATTCCACCTCCCGGCGGGCTTTTTCCACCGTCTCCTCAATGCGGGTGGGATGAATGCGCCCGTCGGAGATCAGCTTCTCCAGGGCCACCCGGGCCACTTCCCTGCGTACTGGCTCAAAGCTGGACAAGGTGATGGCCTCCGGCGTATCGTCAATAATCAGGTCCACGCCGGTAAGGGTCTCAATGGCCCGGATATTCCGGCCCTCCCGGCCAATAATGCGGCCTTTCATCTCGTCGTTGGGCAGGGGCACCACGCTAATGGCCGCCTCGGACACATGGTCCGCCGCACAGCGCTGAATGGCCACGGCAATAATCTCCCGGGCGGCTTGGTCGCTCTCGTCCTTCATTTGTTGTTCATATTCCCGTACCATCACGGCTTTTTCATGTACAAGTTCATTCTCTAGATGGTCCAGCAAATACTGCTTAGCCTGCTCGGCGGAAAAAGCGGAAATCTTTTCCAGCATGTCGAACTGGCTCTTTTTTACAGCCTCGGCCTCCCTCAGGCGTTCCTCCGCCTTGCGGTTGCGCTGGTCAATCTGGTCCTCTTTGCGCTCCATGGACTCCAGCTTTCTCTCCAGGCTCTCCTCTTTTTGCAGGTTGCGGCGTTCCTGGTGCTGAATCTCCTTGCGCCGGTCTGAAAGCTCCTTTTCCGATTCGTTTCTCAAGCGGTGTATCTCGTCCTTGCCTTCCAGCACGATCTCTTTTTTTCTGGCCTCGGCGGTTTTTACCGCGTCCCCCACAATGCGCTTGGCCTCTTCCTCGGCAGAGCCAATGGTGGCTTCAGCCTTGCTTTTGCGGTAGTGATAGCCCAAGAAGAATCCCCCAGCGCCACCGGCGGCAGCGGTAAGCACGGCGATTATAATACACAGCCATACAGGTAACTGGCCCAATCGGGCACCTCCTTCATTAAAATAGATTAGAATAAATTATTTTAGACGATGGGGAACAAGCCCCGTGAAATGCATGGCTGCTTTAGGTCTATTCAATTTTATATATTATATAATCGGTAATATTATGGCGAAAACGCCCCAGAAATATATAAAAAATCTATAAAAAAGCAACGGGTGCACTCTATATCTAATTGTATCCCTATCCACCCTTGGTTGTCAAGAAAATTATGAACTTTTCTTAAAAAAGGCGGGGCGGAAAACCGCAGAGGTTTTACTTTATAGCCAATGGACTTGGGCACAGGGCAGCGCTGTGGATAATCCCGCCGGGCCCTGTCTAGACCAAATTTTTTTGAACCAGGCGTAAAGCCGCTTGCCTAAAAGAGGCGGGCCGAAAGCTGAAAAAATGCAGAACAGGCTGGTGCGGAGGAACAACGGCCAGTGGGAGCCGGCCATTTTGTGGATATACAGGCCGTTTACCGCCGACAGAGAGAATTCCTTGCCTCGCTTGCCCATGGTGGCGGGAAACTAGCTATTTGCCCTGCTTCTGCCCCTGCTCCGTGGAGCTGGCATAAGGCCGGTATGCGTCTCATGGGCCTGGGCGGCGGTACGATTCTATAAGGCCAGGCGGGTCAAATCCGTTAAGATGCCCTATGATTAAGACCGGACTTCTTGTGCCAGATGGGTTTAGAGGGCATGCCGGACGGAAATGTGGAGAGGGCGGGTACCGCTTATTTGACAATGTATCAGATCCCATGGTATAATAAAAAACAATATTATTCCGGGAGGTTCCCAATGTCCGCGTTTCCATTGTGCATTGTGTATGCTCCATGCAAGGTTTGAGGACGCCGCATGGAGCATAAAAACCGTTAAGCGTAAACTGGCTGATTGCTGGATAGAGTGCTAACGGAGAGTTTTAGGGCAACCCCGCACCATTCGCGGCTGGAGCCTTAAGCACCGTCTTGCTTGCAGATTTTTCGTGATAGCGCACAGCTTTCGCTGGTCAATGGTGAGATGGACGGAGCTCAATCTGTACACTCTGAAGAAAAATCTGACTGCCCAATACGGCACTTAGAATTGTGCGGTATTGCCCTAACTCTTGTCCTCAGACTTTGCAATTTTGATTGTCCTACAAAAATCAAAGGAGCGAAGTCAAATGAAATCACATAAAAATCAGTCCCTCCGGCCCTACCTGCTGCTTTTGGGCACCCAGTCCCTATCAGGGCTTGGCAGCGCCATGACCGGCTATGCTCTTGTGCTTTGGCTCTATAGACAAAGCGGCTCGGCCCTGGAGACCGCGCTGCTATCCGTCTGTTCTTACGCCCCCTATGTGCTTATGAGCATCTTCGCCGGGGCCCTTAGCGACCGCTGGAACAAAAAGCGTACCATGCTGGTGTGCGACCTGCTGGCAGCGGCCAGCACCCTGGGGGTGCTGTTCCTGCTGAAAAACGGCTTGTTGCAGCCCTGGCATATGTATATCCTCAACGGAGTGAACGGCCTGATGAACACCGTGCAGCAGCCAGCCGGAGACGTGGCGGCTACCCTGCTGGTGCCAAAGGAACATTACCAAAAAACCAGCGGCCTGCGGTCTTTTGCCTCTTCCCTAAACACGATCCTGCACCCAGTGCTTGCTTCTGTTCTGTTCGCCTTTGCTGGGATGGACCTGGTCATTGCCGTGGACCTAAGTACCTTTGCCATTGCTTTTGTAACGCTTTTGTTTTTTATCCCTGTTCCAGAAACCGTTCTGGAGGGTAAGCCAAAGGAGAAACTTTTGGATGCCGCTAAGGCTGGGCTAAAGTGGCTAAGAGCCAACCCCCTGATCTTTGATCTAATCTTTTTTCTGGCGGCTATCAACCTGATCGCCTCTGCCTATCAAGCGGCCCTGCCGGCCATGCTGCTTAGCCGGGAAAAGGGCGGCGAAACGGTGTTAGGCCTGGTAAATACTGTAACAGGGGTGGCTACGCTGGCGGGCGGAGTCCTTGCCGCGCTGCTGCCCAGGCCCAAAAACCGGGTACGGGTTATTTGCTATTCCCTGATGATCTCTATGGGAACAGAGAATTTCCTGCTGGCTTTTGGGCGCACGCCCCTGGTGTGGTGTGTGGGCGCGGTGCTGGGCTGGATGGCAATCCCCCTAATGAACGCCAATATGGACGTGGTATTCCGTTCCACGATCCCGACACAGATGCAGGGACGGGTTTATTCCTGCCGGAATACCCTGCAATTTTTCACCATTCCAGTGGGTTACCTTTTGGGCGGCCTGCTGGTGGACAGAGTCTTTGAGCCGCTCATGAAGGCGGCCCCGCCGGAAGGGCTGCTGACCGGGCTTTTTGGCCAGGGAAAGGGGGCCGGCGCGGCCGCGCTGTTTTTTGTGTTGGGCTTGGCGGGGGTATTGGTCTGTCTGGTGTTTTATAAGATTTTGCGAAAATTCCGGTGGGCGGATCCCCAAGAGAAAGAAGAAAAAAGCGCTGGGCTAAACGGAGAATAGAGTAAAAAAAGACGACTGCGTGGTGGCAGCCGTCTTTTCTTTATGGTTGAATTTTTGCAGGGATAGGGCCTTATATGAACCCCTGGAAGTACACGGTGTGACAACACATGGTACGCCGTTTGGTTTACAGGGCCGCGTAGGCTGCGGCCCGAACTTATGGGAGTCCACGGCCTTTGGCGGGTTCCTGGGGGCCAGTCCTCACTGGGAACGGTCAAGAGCCAATCGCGTCGGCAGAAATGGCTGACGTCTCTAAGCCATTATAACGGGCTGCAAGCCCTTTCGGAATGCACCCCCAAGGGTTTTTGCTCTAACTCCCGCCAATAATTCAGGCGCATTCCTAGTAAAGAGGCCTGTTGGAACAGTGCGGCCTTACTGATCATCCTCTGTGTAGAGAATTTCCCGCAGCAGTTCTGTGGTGTCAAAGCTCTGGTCCCGGGGGCGGGTGGGTTGGGATGGGGCCTGAGACCGCGGGGACGGCTGAGGCGGAGCGGAAGGTACATCCGGGCGCTGGGCCGGGCGTACAGCCGGCGGCATTTCCTGGGGCCGCATCCGCTGGGGAGGCTGCGCCATCTCGTCGGGTAAGTCAAACTCCTCGGTGTACATAGAGCTGGGAGCAGGGGCCAAAGGCAAGGGGTCGGGCTGCGGCTGTCCAGACGAGGGGAACTGCTGGGGAAGCTCGAACTCCTCGGTATATAAGTTTCCGTTCACCGGCACCGAAAGAGCCTCCGGCTCGGGCCTATGCAGAGTGGGCTGGGGTTCCAGGCCATATCCGTCTGTGTGGCCGGCAGAAGCGCCGGCGGGCCGGCTGGGTTGTACCGGCCGGGGGCGCACGGGCTGGCGGATCTCCGCGTGCTGGATCTCCTCAAAAATTTCGTCCCGCTCTCCCATGTTTTGGCGGCCGCGCACAATAAATACTGCCAGGACCACCAGACCCAGAACCCCTACGCCGATACATCCGGCGCCACTGTAGAACAGCACAATGGACATGGAGTTGTTCCGCTGGTTTACCCGGGCAAAGGTGACATAGTTGGGCTCTAGGGGGGCGCTGGCGTCCACCTGGCCGGAGCTGTTGGGATTGGGCGTAGCGCTGCTTGTGCCCAGAGAGGGCTGTAAAACGGTACCGCCCGCGCTGCCGGGAATCCGGGGCCGGGATGAGATGGTACCGCCGGTACTGCTGGTACTGCCCGTATTCCCAGAGTTGCCGCCGGAATGGTTATTGTCCGGCCCTGTATAGCCGGGGTCGCTGCTCTCGTTGGGATCACTGGAAACAGGATCGTCGCCTCCCGGCTGGCTGGAGCTGGGATCGTCGGTAGGGGGCGGGGTGGGGTCATCCTCTGGGGGCGGCGTGGGGTCATCTGTGGGGGGCGGCTCGTCCGTGGGCGGGGGTGTTGTGGGCTCGTCTGTAGGAGGCGGCTCGTCCGTGGGCGGCGGGGTGGGGTCGTCCGTTGGGGGAGGATCATCTGAAGGCGACGGTTCCACTGGATCGGTGGGGAGCTCCCCGTCGCCGTTGGTCTCTTCGTCAATAAAGGGCAAATCGCCGTCCTCGGCGGCCGCCGGCAGGGCCAGCGCGGGCATGGCGGCGGCGAAGAGAACCAGCAAGGTCAATAGCAGGGCCCAAAAGCGTTTTTGCTTCATAAAAAGCCTCCGTTTTTCTGGGGATGTGATGAGATGATAGACTTATTATAACTCATAATGAGGGGAATATCAAGGGACGGGAAAATTAGGGCGTGTTTAAAACGCTCCCAGCTTCTCGCCGATATACCGCTCCAGCCCCTCGGTGGGCACCCGCTCTTGCGCCATGCTGTCCCGTTCCCGCACAGTCACCTGGCCGTCGCCGGCTTTTTCGCTGTCGCCTACGGTGTCGAAGTCCACCGTCACGCATAGGGGTGTGCCGATCTCGTCCTCCCGGCGGTAGCGTTTGCCGATAGAGCCGGTCTCGTCAAAGTCGGTCATAAAGTGGCGGGAGAGCTTTTCCGCCAGCTCCCGGGCCGGGGGCGACAGCTTTTTGGAAAGGGGCAGCACCGCCGCCTTGTAGGGGGCAATGGCGGGAGACAGGCGCAGCACCACCCGGCTGTCGTTTTTCGCCTGGTCCAAAACCTCCACGTCGTAGGCCTCGCACAGCAGGGCCAGCACCGTGCGGTCCAGGCCGTAGGTGGACTCGATGATATAGGGAATGAACTTCTCGTTGGTTTCAGGGTCCAGATAGTCCATCTTCTGGCCGCTGTACTCCTGGTGGCGGCTAAGGTCAAAGTTGGTGCGGTTGTGGGTGCCGTTAATCTCTCCCCAGCCAAAGGGGAACAGGTACTCGATGTCGCAGGCGGCCTTGGCGTAGTGGGCCAGTTTCTCATGGTCGTGGAAGCGCAGCTTTTCGGCGGGCAGGCCCAGGTCTTCAAAGTACTTTTTGCCATACTCCTTAAAATAGGTATACAGCTCCTCGTCGGCGCCCTCTTTGCAGAAAGTCTGGAACTCCATTTGCTCGAACTCAATGGTGCGGAAGGTGAAGTTGCCCGGGGTGATCTCGTTGCGGAAGGCCTTGCCGATCTGGCCAATGGAGAAGGGCAGCTTGGCCCGCATGGTGCGCTGGACATTGAGGAAGTTCACGTACTCGCCCTGGGCGTTTTCAGGCCGCAGATAGATAATGGACTTGTTATCCGCGGTGACGCCCCGGTAGGTCTGGAACATGAGGTTGAATTCCCGAATATCCGTAAAGTTGTGTTTGCCGCAGTTGGGGCAGGGGATATGGTGGTCCTTGATATACTGGAACATCTCCTCCTTAGTCATGCCGTCGGCGTGGGCGTCGGAATTAAAGTCATCAATAAGATTGTCGGCCCGGTAGCGCATTTTACACTCTTTGCAGTCCAGCAGCGGGTCCGAGAAGCTCTGCGCATGGCCGCTGGCCTCCCACACCCGGGGGTGCATCAGAATGTCGGCGTCCACCTCGAAGGAGTTGTGCCGCTCCTGAATAAAGCGCTTGCGCCAGGTGTCCTTCACGTTGTTTTTCAGCCGGGCGCCCAGGGGGCCATAATCCCAGGTGTTGGCCAACCCCCCATATATCTCGCTGCCGGGAAAGATAAAGCCCCGGGTCTTGCAGAGGCTTACGATCATATCCATGGTTTTTTCACTTTGCCGCATAGTAGATTCATTCCTTTCTCTCTTCTTGCTGTCATTTTACCAAATTCAAAGAAAGTTTGCAAGAAAAACCGCCGGAGTTTTCATTTTTTTAGCCGCCCTCTGGCCTGGCGGGCGGTTGACAAAGGGCCACAAAATGATATAATAAAAACGCCCCCTCATGGGGCGGGCGTTGGACGCAATAAAAAGCTGGTTGGGCCACTCCCCTGAAGAAAAGGGAGAAAGCGGATGTTCTTTCCCCCTAATAAAAGCGTGTTGACCGTCCGGACGCGGCCCGGGCGGTCAGCGGTTCTTAGAAACACGGGTTTTTTAAACCAAGGCCATCCGCTATGGGAGCAGTTCTCTTATTATGATAGTATATTATACCGCCCCGGCGAAAATGTCAAGGACGGTGTCTCAATAGGAGTGTCCACACGCGTTGTGTTGCCAGCAAGCCGCCAAAGGCGGAACAGTAAAAGCGCCGCCACATTTTCAAAGGCCGCGGGGCTTTAGGGGCGGCAGGAAGAGCAAAGCCCCGCTCCCTCCTGCCCAACGCGGGGAAGCGCTCCGGTTCCTTGGCGGAGCCAGGGAATGGGACCCCTTTGACCTGGCCGAGTCCAGCCGGTTTCATGGGCGGGACAAGGCCAGCGGAGACTTGACTTAGAACGCAAGAGCCGGCTTTGCCAGCTTTCCACCGCTGGAAGCCATTGGCTGCTTCCCAGCTAAAATATCGTGATTCAATACTCTCTTTTGGATACGCCCATCTCAACAGCGAGGAGTTTTTCCCCATGGATAAATCGAAGATCCGCAATTTCAGTATTGTTGCCCACATCGACCACGGCAAAAGCACCCTGGCCGACCGCATTTTGGAGCAGACCAAGGCGGTCCCTCTGCGGGAAATGGAAAACCAGCTTTTGGATAACATGGACCTGGAGCGGGAGCGGGGCATCACCATCAAGGCCCACGCCGTTACCCTGGTGTATACCGCCCGGGACGGGGAGGACTATGTGTTCAACCTCATCGATACCCCCGGGCATGTTGACTTTAACTATGAGGTCTCCCGGTCCCTGGCCGCCTGCGAGGGGGCCGTGCTGGTGGTGGACGCCTCCCAGGGCATTGAGGCCCAGACTCTGGCCAACACCTACCTGGCCGTGGACGCGGGCCTGGAGATTGTGCCAGTGGTGAACAAGATCGACCTGATCAGCGCGGACCCGGACCGGGCCTGCCATGAAATAGAGGACATTATCGGCATTCCGGCCATGGACGCCCCCCGCATCTCTGCGAAAAACGGAATTAACATCGATGAGGTGCTGGAGCGCGTGGTCAGCGACATCCCCGCCCCTCAGGGGGACGAGAGCGCGCCTTTGCGGGCCCTGATTTTCGACTCCTATTATGATTCCTACCGGGGGGTCATTGTCTACGTGCGCATTAAAGATGGCTGTGTCCGCCCAGGGAACACCATCCGCATGATGGCGACCGGCGGGGAGTTTCAAGTGGTGGAGTGCGGCTTTCTTCGGGCTACCTCTCTGGAGCCGGCAGAGGCCCTTTACGCCGGAGAGGTGGGCTATATCGCGGCCTCTATTAAGGATGTGCGCCAGGCCCGGGTGGGCGACACCGTGACCCTGGCGGAAAACCCGGCGGCGGAGCCGCTGCCCGGCTACCGGGCGGTGCAGCCCATGGTGTTCTGCGGCATTTACCCTGCCGACGGGGCCCACTACACAGACCTGCGGGACGCTTTGGAAAAGCTCCAGCTTAACGACGCCTCCCTGACCTTCGAGCCGGAGACCTCGGTGGCCCTGGGCTTTGGGTTCCGATGCGGCTTCTTAGGGCTTCTGCATATGGAAATTATCCAGGAGCGCCTGGAACGGGAGTATAACCTGGATCTGATCACCACCGCCCCCAGCGTGGTGTATAAGATCACAAAGACCAACGGCGAGACCCTCTCCATTGACAACCCCACCAACTACCCGGACCCTGCCACCATCCAGAGCGCGGAGGAGCCCATTAGCAATGCCCATATTTATTCCCCCGCCGAGTACGTGGGCAACATTATGGAGCTGTGCCAGGAGCGCCGGGGCGTGTTTATGGACATGAAATACATTGACACCGACCGGGTGGATATCCACTACGAGCTGCCCCTTAATGAGATCATCTACGACTTTTTCGACGCGCTGAAGTCCCGCACCCGGGGCTATGCCAGCTTCGACTACGAGCTGCTGGGCTACCGGCCCTCTCAGCTGGTAAAGCTGGACATCCTCTTAAACGGCGAAATGGTGGACGCCCTTAGCTTCATTCTGCACACCGAAAAGGCCTACCCCCGGGCCCGGAAGATGACGGAAAAGCTGAAGGAGAAGATTCCCCGCCAGCTGTTCGAGGTGCCCATCCAGGCCTGCGTGGGGGGCAAGATTATTGCCCGAGAAACCGTAAAGGCCTTGCGCAAGGACGTTCTGGCCAAGTGCTATGGCGGGGACATCACCCGCAAGAAAAAGCTGCTGGAAAAGCAGAAAGAGGGCAAAAAGCGCATGCGCCAGCTGGGCACTGTAGAGGTGCCCCAAGAGGCCTTTATGGCTGTGCTGAAGTTGGACGAGTAGGGCGGTCCCGGGCTAGACGGGGTTAAAACGCCGAGGGCTTTCCCCGCGCAAAGGGCCGCGTATGCGGAAAAACAGAACCAAGGAGACCGCCATGATAGAACTTACCACCCCCCGCCTGCGCCTGCGGGACTATGTTCCCGCCGACGAAGAGGCCTATTACCAGCTGAAAAGCTGCCCTAAGACCATGTACTACCTGCAAGACATCATGCTTCACAGCCGGGAGGAGGCCCGAGAGGACTTTGCCCAGGTGCTGGCCGACGCAAAGCGCCCAGACCGTACCTTTTACTTTCTGCGGGCCGAGCTTCGAGAGAACGGCCGCCAGGCGGGGAGCGTCGGCTATACGGTGCAGGACCGCACGCCGGTGGGAAAGCTGGTCCACGCCGGATACTTTTACCTGCCTGAGTTTTGGGGACAGGGATTAGGCACCGAGGCTCTGGCAGAGCTGCTGCGCTTTGCTTTCCGCGAGGACGGGGTATACCGGTTTTCCACCGGATGCCTGGCGGAAAACGTGGGCTCCCGGCGGGTGATGGAGAAGTGCGGGCTCATTCGGGAGGCGGAAAAGCCCGGCTGGCAGTGGCACGACGGTCAAATGAAAACTCGTCTGGAGTACCGGCTGCTGCGCCGGGAGTATGAAGAATGTGATGGCGCGGTGGGGTAAGAATCTGACCCAGCCGGGCCGGCGGCCAAGCTCCTTTGCGCCAGAGGCAGTTCTATATGACCACGCGTTTTCTTTTGCCAAGGGCAGTAATCATTGATAAGGATAACATATTTTCCCCTTTTTCTTATCACAATATATATTGACAGGTCAATTAAAATGCTATTATAATGGAAAAGAGGTTTATCATGTTCGCGATTGCAATTGACGGGCCGGCCGGCGCGGGAAAATCCAGCGTGGCAAAGGCTGCCGCCCAGCGGCTGGGCTTTACCTATGTGGATACTGGCGCCATGTACCGGGCCTTGGCCTTGTTTATGCTGGAAAACGGCGTAAACCTGGAAGACCCCCAGGCCGTGACAGCCCGCCTGCCAGAGGCAAAGGTTACGCTGGCCTATGGAGAAAAGGGGCAGCGCACCCTGCTTAACGGCCGGGATGTTTCCCAGGCCATCCGCACCCAAGAGGTCTCCATGGCCACTTCCCGCTGGGTGTCCCATATCCCCCAGGTGCGGCGCTTCCTGCTGGACCTGCAAAGGGACCTGGCCCAGAGGGCCCATGTGGTGATGGACGGCCGGGACATTGGCACCGCTATTTTGCCCGGGGCCCAGCTGAAGGTGTTCCTTACCGCTTCGCCAGAGGAGCGGGCCCGGCGGCGGACCCGCCAGCTGGAGGAGGCCGGGGCTCCGGCGGACTTTGGGCAGGTGCTGGCAGAGGTGGTCCAGCGGGACAGGCAGGACCAAGAGCAGCTGGGCCAGCGTCCGGCGGACGGCGTGACCCTGGACACCACGGGGCTAAGTTTTGAGCAGGTGGTGGACCAGCTGGTGGCCCTGGCCCAAGAGCGAATGAAAAAAGATGTGGGGTGACAAAGTGGCAAAAAAACGGAGCGCCAAACAGAGGCCGGCACGGCGAAAGAGCCCGCTGTACGCTTTGGGGCAGGTGATATTGGCGCTTTACTATTATCCGGTGTTCCGCCTAAAGGTGGTGGGCCGGGAGAATATGCCCAAAACCGGCCCCGTGCTGCTGTGCTGCAACCATATGGTAAAGCGGGACCCAGTGACCCTGGGGGTTTCCCTGTGGCGGCAGGTGTACTATATGGCCAAAGAAGAGCTGTTCCGCGGCAAATTCCTGGGGGGACTGCTGCGGGGGCTGGGGGCTTTTCCGGTGTGCAGGGGAAGCGGCGGGGCGGACGCCCTGGCCGACGCCTACCGTCTGCTGGATGAAAACGCCGTGGTGGGGGTGTTTATTGAGGGCACCCGCTCTAAAGACGGACTGCTGCAAAAGCCTAAGACGGGCGCGGCTCTTTTGGCCTACCGGACCAAGGCCACCGTGGTGCCGGTGTGTATTACAGCAGAGGACGGCAAACTGCCCAGGATGTTCAAGCGAACCATTGTGAATTTTGGCAAGCCTATCCCGGCGGAGCGGTTGAACATTCCCGATGATTCCAGTATGCAGCTGCGAAAGGCCAGCCGGAAGATTATGAACGAGATTATTGGCCTGAGGGAAGAGACCCTAAAAAGCCTGGGTCTGCCCTCGCAGCTGCCGGAAGGGGCTGAAAAGCGGTGACGGTCCATTTGGCGAAAAGCGCTGGCTTCTGCTTTGGGGCCAAACGGGCCGTGGATATGGTCTACGACCTATTGGCAAAGGGGAAAAAGCCGGTGACCCTGGGGGCCATTCTCCATAACCCCCAGCTGGTGGAGGAACTGGCGGCTGGGGGCGTAGCCATTGTGGACGCGCCGGAGGATACCCCGCCAGGGCACGTGCTGGTGCTCCGTTCTCACGGGGTGACCGCCCAGGTGGAAGAGAAAGCCCGGGCCCTGGGCCTGGAGTGGGCGGACGCCACCTGTCCCTTTGTAAAGAAAATTCATGATATCGCCCGGCAGGCGGGGGAACAGGGGCGGGTGTTTCTGCTTTTCGGCGACCCCGGCCATCCGGAGGTGGCGGGCACAGTAAGCCGCTGCACAGGGCCCTATTTTGTATGCGCTTCGCCGGAGGAACTGGTTAATTTGCTGAAGGAACGGCCCGAACTAAAGGAAATTCCTGTCACAGCGGCGGCACAGACGACGTTTCATGGGGGGCTTTGGCAAAATTGTTCTGAAACTCTGAAAAAACTATGTACAAACGCCGCGATTTTTGATACAATATGTAATGCAACAGCGAAACGGCAGAAAGAGGCGCTGGCCCTGGCCAAAGAATGCGACGTGATGATCGTTGTGGGCGGCAGGGACAGCTCGAATACGGCCAAGCTTCGAGACATTTGCTCGGAGTATAGTGAAACGTACCTCATTGAAAGGGCCCGGGAGCTTCCGGCCTTTTCCAACCGCCTGAGCGTTGGCATAACAGCGGGAGCTTCTACACCCGCAAGCATAATAAAGGAGGTACTTGTTACCATGGCTGAAGTCAACAGCACTGAACAAAATTTTGAGGAGATGCTTGAGGAATCGCTCAAGAGCATGAATACAGACGAGAAGGTTCATGGCGTTGTGGTGGGCATCTCCCCCACGGAGGTCTACGTAGACGTGGGTCGCAAGCAGGCTGGCTTTATCCCTGCCGCAGAGCTTTCTAACGATCCCTCGGCCAAGCCCGAGGATGTGGTAAAGATTGGCGACCAGGTGGAGCTGCTTATTATGAAAACCAATGACCAGGAAGGTACCATTATGCTCTCCAAGCGCCGGGTAGAGGCCATGAAGGGCTGGGACACCATCCAGGCTGCTCAGGAGAGCGGCGAGATTCTGGAGGGCAAGGTCATTGAGGTGGTCAAGGGCGGCGTCATTGTTCTGCGGGACGGCATGCGGGTGTTTGTGCCCGCCTCTCAGGCCACGGCCAGCCGGGGCGAACCCCTGGAGGGCCTACGGGGCCAGGAAGTGAAGTTCCGTATTATTGAGGTGAACCGCCAGCGCCGCCGGGCTGTGGGCTCCATCCGCAGCGTGCTGCGGGAAGAGCGCAAGGCTGCCCAGCAGAGCTTCTGGGAGCAGGTGGAAGAGGGCCAGAACTATACCGGCAAGGTAAAGTCCCTGACCAACTTTGGCGCTTTTGTGGACCTGGGCGGCGTGGATGGTATGATTCATATTTCCGAGCTTAGCTGGAACCGTGTGAAGCATCCCAGCGAAGTGGTGAACGTGGGCGACACGGTGAATGTGTATGTGAAGGGTCTGGACCGGGAGAACAGCAAGATCTCTCTGGGCTACAAGCGTCCTGAGGACAACCCGTGGGTGAAGATGGAGCGGGAGTACCCTGTGGGCACTGTGTGCCAGGCGAAGATTGTGGGCATGACCGCTTTTGGCGCTTTTGCCAGCGTGATTCCGGGCATTGATGGCCTTATCCATATCTCCCAGATCGCCGACCACCGGATTGAGAAGCCCCAGGACGCCCTGGCAGTGGGCGATATGGTGAAGGTGAAGGTCACAGACGTGGACCTGGAGCGTCACCGGGTATCTCTTTCCATCCGGGCAGTCCTGGAGGACGAGCAGGCTGCGGCGGATGAGGAGGCGGAGAACGCCCCCGCAGAAGAGGTGGTCTACTCTACCGAGCAGCCCGCTCCTGTGGAAGAGTAATATTTTTAGTTATACAGACAGGGTAGTTTCTGCTGCCCTGTTTTGTATATGTTAGGGTCTTTCACTAAAGTTTGGCCCGGATTGGTAAAAGATTTAGGCTTATCCTGATGAAATTGATAGAGGGTAGAATAGGGCCCTGGCGGGAAGATTTAGATTGTAACGCGCAGCGTCCCAGGATAGGCTACTGGAGGAAAGTCAACATGAAACGTGTGAAAAAACCTGTATTTTTTGTGGTGCTGGTCTTGATTGCCGCCCTGGTGTTCACCTCGCTATTCGGGGTGTATGGCCAAAACGGCGACTTCAAGGTCACCTACCTGAAAGGGGCCGGCGACATCCGCTGGGGCATTGACATCCGCGGCGGCGTGGAGGCCACTTTCAGCCCGGCGGACGGCGTGACCGCTACCAGCAGCGAGCTGGAATCTGCCAAGCAGATCATTGAGACCCGCATGGTCTCCCAGAACATCACAGACTACGAGCTGTATACCGACGAGGCCAATAACCGGATTATTGTGCGCTTCCCCTGGAAGAGCGATGAGACGGACTTTGACCCAGAGAAGGCGATTAACGAGCTGGCCGCCACGGCTATGCTTACCTTCCGAGAAGGCGGCAGCTATGAGACCATGGAGTACGGCGAAAACGGCGAGCCCATCTATAAGACGCCTACCGGAACCACCGCCGACACCATTATCCTGGAGGGCTCCGACGTGGTCAGCGCCCAACCCGCCGTTACCCAGAATGAGTCCACCGGCGCTACAGAATATGTAGTATCCCTGGAGCTAAGCGACGCGGGCAAAGAGAAGTTCGCCGAGGCCACCGAACGTCTGGTGGGCCAGACCATCTCCATCTGGATGGACGACGTGCGGCTGTCTGCACCTACGGTCAACGCTGTTATTAGCGACGGCAAATGCGTCATTGAGGGCAGCTTTACCAGCGAGAGCGCCACCACCCTGGCTGCGCAGATCCAGGCCGGCGCACTGCCCTTTGCCCTGGAGACCTCAAACTTCAACTCTTTGGCGCCCACCCTGGGCAGCCAGGCCCTTTCCGCCATGATGATGGCAGGCATTATTGCCTTTATTGTGATTGCCGTGCTGATGATCGTCTGCTTCCGCCTGCCTGGCGTGGTGGCCGTCATCAGCCTGACGGGGCAGATGGGCATTTGCTTTGCGGCCATTACCGGCTTCTTCCCCAACATGAACTCCTTCACGATGACGTTGCCCGGCATTGCGGGCCTGATCTTGTCCATTGGTATTGGTGTGGACGCCAACGTGATCACCGCCAGCCGGGTGCGGGAAGAGCTGAACAGCGGCAAGACCCTGGACGGCGCTTTGCAGCGTGGCTTCCAAAGCAGCTTCTGGGCCATCTTTGACGGGAACATTACCACAGCCATTGTGGCAATTATGTTAATGATGGTCTTTGGCCCCAGCAATATTCTGTCTATGATCTTCGGACAGTCCACCACAGGTTCTATCTTCTCCTTTGGTTTCACCCTGTTGGTGGGCATTATCGCCAACTTTATTATGGGCGTGCTGGCTACCCGCCTGATGACCTTGTCCCTGGCTGCTTTCAAGCCCCTGCGCAGCCGCTGGCTGTTTGGCGCGGCCAAGGAGGGGCAGGCTTCCCGGACCCACAAGAAATTCAACTTCTTTGGCAGCCGTAAGACGTATTATATTATTTCCGCCGTTGTGATTGTGGTGGGCCTGGCGGCCAGCGTAATCATGGGGCCAAAGCTGGATATTCAGTTCGCGGGCGGCGCTATGATCCGCTACTCGGTGGATGGTACTGGATATACCTCTGAGGACATCCGCCAGACCATCTCGGACAAAATGGGCCTGGATAGCTCGGTTTCGGTCAACCAAGACATGACCACCCAGCAGGAGAACGTGACCATCTCCTTTGCGGGCAACAAAAGCATTACCCCAGACCAGCAGGCCCAGGTGGCCACTGTGCTTAGTGACGCCTATGATCAGGCCACCTTTACCCTTTTGGAGTCCAACTCAGTGGACGCCACCATGGGCGCTAAGTTCTTCCAGAAGTGCCTGGTGTGCTTCGCCCTAACCGCCATTCTGCTGCTGGTGTATATTGCCCTTCGGTTTAAAAAGATCGGCGGCCTGTCTGCGGGCCTTACGGCCATTGTGGCCCTGCTTCACGACGTGCTTATCGCGTTCTGTGTGTTTGTGGTTTTCGGCATGTCTATCAATGACATCTTCATTGCGGTGGTGCTGACCCTGCTGGGTTACTCGCTGAACAGCACCATTGTGGTGTATGACCGTGTGCGGGAAAACAAGCAGAAGCTGGGACCCCGGGCGGACTTTACCGAAACCATGAACCTGAGCCTGAACCAGACTCTGGGCCGCACTCTGCTGACCTCGCTGACCACCTTCCTGGCTCTGGCCGTTGTGCTGGCCGTGGCAGGGGTGTTCTCCATCAGTACAGTGGTGTCTTTCTCGCTGCCCATGATGGTGGGCGTAGCGGCGGGCTGCTTCTCGTCCCAGTTCATCGCGCCCAACCTGTTTGCAGCCTGGCAGGTAAAACAGCGTGAAAAAGCCGAAAAAGCTTAAAAAGGAAAATAACGTAAGCTTCCTCGCAAATTGAAAAACGCCGCCCCAGAAAAGGGTTCTTTAGCCCTTGGGAACCACCTTTTTCAGGCAGGGGAAAAAATTAGAAAGAGAAAAAGAGCCGTTTCCCTTTTATGGGGCGCGGCTCCTTTTTTCGCTAAAATTTTCCGCCGCTCTTTGGCCGGATAAGCAGGCGGACATCTGCACAAACTACCTCGGGATACCAAAATCAATTAAGATTTGAATTCATCCCGATTTTTACCGGAAAGAGGGGGATCTTATGAACGTCATCGACCGTATTGCCCTGGCGCTTACCGTAATCGGCGGTGTAAACTGGGGCCTGGTGGGCGTGTTCCGCTTTGACCTGGTAGCCTGGATCTGCGGCGGGCAGACCGCCGTGGTGGCCAGGATTATATACACCCTGGTGGGCATTTCCGCTTTGTGGTGTATCGCTCTGCTCTTCCGCGACTGGGACGGCGAAACGGCCATGACCCATTCCCGGCAAAGCTAGAATTCGCTCCAATCCCAAAAAACCCACGCAGAGCGGTTGCTCTCTGCGTGGGTTTTTCCATGCTTTTACATAGGATAAAGCAGAGGAAATTGCCGTCTGGCCCACAAAAATCTTGGGCTCTGAATTTCTGCTGCTCTTAAACCGTGTTAACGATAGAGATATTTATTGACAGGAAATGCGGTCAATATCGTGGAGGCCGTAGTCCAGCAGCATGCGCACAAACTCGTGGCCGTCAGTCAGCCGCACAGCCTCTTCGGCCGCCTGGGCCGATGACCTCCGCTACGGCAAAGGCCCGGGACATGGGCGCCACCACCCAGTCTCCTTTTTGGAAGCGCAAAAATCTCCACAGAGACCATTTGTTGGAGCTGGTGCTGCCGTGCCTTTTGGCAGCTTTTGCCGCCAGTTCGAGCAGCCCCTCCCCCGGGACAGATAACGCCAGCCAGTGGAAAGCCACCCGGCCTCCAATCAAGAATAGGACGCGCCGCTTTCGTGGGAGATACGGTGCAGCCAGTGCCGCTTGTCCATTCATTCAGCAAATGGATTCTCAGAGGGATACAGCATCCCCTTGGGCTGGTTAAAGCCAATGTCCGGCACGCCCAGGAACTTGAACACCTCGAACAAGGCCTTGCCATGGTGGCCAAAGGCCACGGCCCCGTGGTGGGGGTAGTTCTTCTCAATGAGCACGTGGCGGTAGAACCGGCCCATCTCGGGAATAGCGAACACGCCTATGCCGCCAAAGGAGCGGGTGGCCACCGGCAGCACCTCGCCCTGGGCCACATAGGCCCGCAGCTGGCAGTCGGCCGTGCTCTGCAGGCGGAAGAAGGTGATCTCGCCGGGAATGATGTCGCCCTCTAGAGTGCCCTGGGTGACCTCCTCGGGCAGGCTGCGGGCCATAATCATCTGATACTTCATGGTGGGGTTGCAGATCTTGGAAGAGCAGGTGTTGCCGCAGTGGAAGCCCATAAACGTATCGCTGAACTGATAGGGGAACTTGCCCTCAATGTCACTCTTGTACATATCCTTGGGCACCGTGTTGTTGATGTCCAGCAGGGTGACCACGTCACCGGAGACGCAGGTGCCGATAAACTCGGAAAGGGTGCCGTAGATGTCTACCTCGCAGGACACGGGAATGCCCTTGCCGGTCAGGCGGGAGTTTACATAGCAGGGCACAAAGCCAAACTGGGTCTGGAAAGCCGGCCAGCACTTGCTGGTAAGGGCCACATACTGGCGGTAGCCCCGGTGGGCCTCTACCCAGTCCAGCAGGGTCAGCTCATACTGGGCCAGCTTCTCCAGGATCTCGGGCTTTTTGTTGCCCTGGCCCAGCTCGTCGGCCATCTCCTTGGCCACATCCGGAATACGGGGGTCGCCGTCATGCTTGTGGAAAGCCTCGAACAGGTCCAGCTCGCTGTTCTCCTCAATCTCCACGCCCAGGTCGTACAGGCGCTTGATGGGGGCGTTGCAGGCCAGAAAGTTCAAGGGGCGGGGGCCAAAGCTGATGATTTTCAGATTCTTCAGGCCCACCAAAGCCCGGGCAATGGGAATAAACTCATGGATGCGGTCCGCGCAGTCTCCGGCGTCGCCCACGGGGCTCTCTGGGATGTAGGCCTTGATCTCCCGGAGCTTCAGGTTATAGCTGGCGTTTAGCATGCCGCAGTAGGCGTCGCCTCGGCCGCCCACCAGGTTGTCGCCGCTCTCTTCCGCCGCTGCGATAAACATGGCAGGGCCATCGAAGTGCTTGGCCAAAAGGGTCTCGGAGATCTCGGGGCCAAAATTGCCCAGGTACACCACCAGGGCGTTGCAGCCGTTTTTCTTAATGTCCTCTAGGGCCTGGACCATGTGGATTTCAGACTCTACAATGCAGATAGGGCACTCGTAGACGCTAGCGGCCTCCTGGCCGTATTTTTCGGCAAAGGCGGCCATCAAAGCCTTGCGCCGGTCTACAGACAGGGACTCGGGGAAGCAGTCGCGAGAAACAGCGACCACACCAATTCTAACTTCGGGAATGTTGTTCATGGGATATTCCTCCATTTTTTGGTTGATAATGGGACATGCTATGGTCTCATTTTACCGCAAAGTGGAGGAAAAATCAACCGGGCTGGGGAGATTTTTTGTGTTGCCAAATGAGCGCGAGAGATGTAAAATAGTAAGAAATAGCCAGTGGAATGGGTAGAAGCTGGAACATGGCGCCAAGAAAGAGGTTTTTCATTGCCGGTCCGGTTCTATCTTTTCTGAACCCAAACATAAAAGGAGCACAACATTGAAAAATATTTTCTCTTGTTTAAAAGCGATTCCCCGCCCCCTAGGACTGCTCTCCCTTCCTTTATTTTTCTTGGCGTTGGCCTTTCTGGACTATGCCTTTCGCTGGATCTACGCTTTTACCGGCGCCACCCAGCTCCTTTCTCTCAAGCCCATGTGCTTCACCCTGGGCTGGGCGCTGCTGGTCACCGCCCTGGTCTCGCTGCTTCCCCGCCGTCTGCCCAGGCGGATTGGCATGCTGGTTTTGGGGGGATTTTTCGCTTTCCTGGTAGTACTCAACGCAGTGATGTTCAACATTTTCGGACATTTTTTCAGCTTTGCGGACATGAACTTTGCTGGAGATGGGGCCAAATTCTTTAGCTGGACCTATTTCCATCTGCCTAAAAAGCTGATCCTCTGTATTGTGCTCTACCTGGCTCTGGTGGTCACAGCCGCCTTTTTGCCAGACCCCATTCTGTCCCGGCACGCCCGGTTCCGTCTGCGTCTGGCGGCCCTGGGGCTGGCTGCCTTGGCCTTTGTGCCCATTGGAGTGGCCGCCCACCGGCTGGCCCCTAAGGCGGACAGCATGTGGTGGGGCAATACCTATGACCCTACCGATGAGCGGGAGCTGTACCGGGAATTTACAGACGCCAACCGCTGTATGAAACTGACAGGGCTGTACCAGTACACTTTCCGGAACCTGGTGGTTTCTATGGGCTGGGGGGTCGATGGACGCACCATGGAACAGCTGGACCAGTATTTTGACCAGCGGGAACAGGAGCTGGCCCTTCAGGGCTCCAATGAGATGACTGGCATTTTGAAGGGAAAGAACCTGATTATGGTGATGCTGGAATCCATTGATACCTGGCTGATGCAGCCGGACTATATGCCAAATCTCTGCGGTCTAAGCGAGGAGGGGGTGAACTTTACAGAATTTTACACGCCCCTGTTTCTCTCGGCGGGCACTTTCAATACAGAGATCATCTCCCAGACCGGGATGATCCCGCCCGTCTCCGGCATGTCCAGCGCGGCCTACTCTACCAACCGCTTCCCATACTCGTTGGCCAGTCTCTTTGCCAAAGAGGGCTACCGGGTAAAATCTTTCCACTCGGCCAACCCCTCCATCTATAGCCGGGGCTCTGTGCACACGAACCTGGGCTTTGAAGCCTACCATAGTTACAAGGAGATGGGGATGAATGACTATATGCTGGACGCCCAAATGCTGGGAGGCTATGAGCTGATGACGGAGGGGGACCGCTTCTATAGCTATATCATTACCTATTCCGGCCACGGCCCCTATACCCAGGAGATGGATAACATTGCCGGGCCCCACCTAAAGGAGGCCCAGGCGGCGGTGGAGCGGTCCGGGGTGACAGGCTCGGCGGAGAATATGGAGGAATACACCCGGGCCGTGGCCCACGCCATGGAGACAGACCAGTTTATTGGCCAGCTGGTAGAACGCCTGGAGGCAGAAGGTCTCTTAGAAAACACCGCCTTGGTACTGTATGCGGACCACTACGGAAAATACATGACGGATAAGGAATTTTTGGCCCAAATCAAGGGCACGGACCGCTCGCCGGTGGAACTGTACCGCACCCCCTGCGTACTGTACGGCGCCGGGCTGAAAGCCCAGGTGATGCATAAGACCGGCTGGTCTGGGGATCTGGCCCCCACCATTGCCAATC
Source organism: Oscillospiraceae bacterium (assembly GCA_910574935.1). Lineage (GTDB taxonomy): Bacteria > Bacillota > Clostridia > Oscillospirales > Acutalibacteraceae > Acutalibacter > Acutalibacter intestini. The sequence goes on along the minus strand of CAJTCU010000001.1, from coordinate 495,302 downwards.
TATATGGGCTGGAAGGCGGCGCGAAGTACTATGCCGGGGAGGACCTTTTCAACAGTGGGAAGGGCCTGGCAATGTTCCCCAACAGCGGCTGGTACGATGGGGAGACCTATTATTCCGGGGGGCAGGAGGAGAGCGGAGAACGAACGGCCCAGGTGAAGCAGCGGGAGTCGGCATCCATGGACGCGCTGCGCAGCGATTACTTTAAGACAAAATAAGAAGCGAAGCAAAGCGGCCCTTCACGTTTCTATTGAAAAAGGCGGGGAAATCGTATATACTAGAAGGTAATACATCATTTTTCATCAATTGGGAATGTAGTGCGATGGTCTGGGGGTTAACAGTATGAAGAGGAAGGTCCTACAGTCGCTGATACTCTGCCTGCTGGGGGTGGCGGGCCTGTGTGTGGTAGTCTTTTCCATTGTCACCATGCGCATGAACAAGAAAGGTGCTGAAACCATCCGGGAGATTGGCGAACAGTATATGTCGGATATGGGCCGCCAGGTGGGAATGCACCTGGGATCTACCATAGAGCTTCGGCTAAACCAGGTGGAGGGCTTGGTACATATTCTGCCCCAGGGGGTTGGCGGAAAGACCCAGCTGGACCAGCCTGTGATAGAAAATGCCCAGGCGGCGGGCTTTCAGGGCTTGGCCTTTTACCGGGAGGACGGGAGCTTTCAATCTCTTTTTGGCCCCCAGATCGAGGTGACGGACAAAGAGTCTTTCCAACGCTCCATTGAACAGGGGCGTAAGCGCGTCTGTATTGGCAGTGCCGACGGGGAGGAAATGGTGCTAATGGCCGTACCCTCGCGGCATGACCTGGGAGAGGGCCGGTCCAGCAGCGCGTTGGTGGCCTATATGCCCTCTGGGTTTGTGAAAGATTTACTGTTTTCCGGCGGGGCCAATATTATTGAGCAGTACTCCATCATCCGCGAGGACGGCACTTATGTGATACGGGGTACGGCGGATATGGACGAAGAAGACTTTTTCCAGCGGATCAGAGAGAAATATGAGCTGGAGGATGGCGGCGTCCAGTTGATTTCCCAGATCAAAGAGCATATGGCCCAGGAGCGGGATTTTACGGGCAAAGCCCCCTTGGATGGAGCCGAAAAGCGTATCTACTGCACAAAGATGCCTTCTTCCGAATGGTACCTGCTGCTAAGCATGCCCTACGGGATGCTGGACCGGAGTATTGACGGCCTGGGGCGGGCCTGGTCCCGTGACTCCCTAACAGGGTGTATCCTTATTTTGGCCGCGCTCATGCTGGTCTTTGCCTGGTATATACGGCAGTCCAATAAACAGGTGAACAACCTGACCGAGGCCAGAAAGACTGCGGAACGGGCCCTGACCCTGGCCGTGGAGGCCCGGCGGGAGGCAGAGCGCGCCCAGGCCAAGGCCGAGCGGGCCAGCCAGGCTAAAAGCGAGTTTCTCTCTAACATGAGCCATGACATCCGTACCCCCATGAACGGCATTGTGGGCATGACGGCCATTGCCAACGCGAACATAGACGATGCGAAGCAGGTGCAAAACTGCCTGAAAAAAATTACGCTTTCCAGCCAGCATCTCTTGGGGCTAATCAACGATATTCTGGACATTTCTAAAATAGAAAACGGCCGGATGTCCCTGGCCGTGGAGCAGGTTTCGCTGAAGGAAGTGATGAATAATATTGTCTGCATTGTGCAGCAGCAGGTGCAGGAAAAAAAGCAGCACTTTAATGTATATGTGCGGGATATTATGGTAGAGAACGTCTGCTGCGACAGCGTGCGGCTGAACCAGATCTTCTTAAACCTGCTCTCTAACGCGATTAAGTTTACCCCCGAGGGGGGCACCATCCAGGTGGCGGTGTACGAAGAGCCCTCGGCCAAGGGCAGCGCCTACATCCGCTCCCATATTCGGGTCAAGGACAACGGCGTGGGCATGACCAAAGATTTTTTGGAGAAGATTTTCGACTCCTTTATGCGGGAAGACCACGCCCGCGTGAAGAAAGCGGCTGGAGCCGGGGTGGGCATGGCCATTACCAAGTATATTGTGGACGCTATGGGCGGCACCATTGAGATAGAGAGCGAGCCCAACAAGGGCACCGAGGTGCACGTGACGCTGGACCTGGAAAAGGCCCCGGTGCAAGAGGTGGACATGGTGCTGCCCCAGTGGCGGATGCTGGTGGTGGACGATGACGAGATGCTGTGCGAAAGCGTAGTGGCAACGCTGAAAACCCTGGGCATTCGGGCTGACTGGGCTGTAAGCGCGGCCCGGGCCGTGGAGATGGCCCAAGAGCACAAGGACGATGGAGAGAGCTATGAGGTGGTGCTCATCGACTGGCAGCTGCCGGACGGAGACGGCATCCAGGTGGCCAAGGAAATGCGGGCCAACTGCGGGGAAGAGGTGTGCATTCTGTTAACCTCGGCCTATGACTGGGACGATATAAAGACCGCGGCCCACTCTGTCGAAGTGGTAAACGGCGCCCTGGCAAAGCCCCTGTTTAAGTCTACCCTATACTATGGTTTGCGTAAGTACAAAGCCGTGGACAAAGCCGATTGGCGTGAGGAAAAGGACGAGGTGGATTTTACCGGCAAGCACGTGCTTTTGGCAGAGGACAACGATCTGAACTGGGAGATTGCGGAAGAGCTGCTCTCAGAGCTGGGGCTGAATATGGAGCGGGCCGAGAACGGCCGCATCTGCAAAGAGATGTTTGCTGCCAGCAAGCTGCGGGAATATGACGCCATCCTGATGGATCTGCGGATGCCCGAGATGACGGGCTATGAAGCCACCACGGCCATACGCGCCATGAGCAGGCCGGACGCCGCCACCATTCCCATTATTGCCATGAGCGCGGATACCTTCCCAGACGACATAAAGAAGTGCCTGGCAGTGGGAATGAACGCCCATGTGGCAAAGCCCATTGATGTGGCAGAGATTGCTAGCCTGCTGAAAAAGTATATGACTGCGTAGCCAGTGGAAACTGGAACAGGGACATATGCGAAATTTATACAGGGCTGCCTTTGGTAAAGCCGTGAGACACTGGCCGGCTGCTTGTGTCCCAGGGAGGCGGCAGCCTCTTGAAAGAACCTGTGGCGCTGTGCGCCTGAGTTTTAAATAATATTAAAGAAAGGGCCGGCCCCCAGGGGCCGGCATGGGAATGAACTTTATGGTCTATCAAGAAATGAGCTGTGCTGCCATCCACGACGTTTCCGGTGTGGGAAAATGTTCCCTCACGGTAGCGCTGCCGGTGCTCTCCGCCTGCGGGGTGGAGACCGCCGTGATGCCCACTGCTGTGCTCTCTACCCATACCGGAGGATTTACCGGCTATACCTTTACGGATATGACCGAGGAGATGCTGCCCATGGCGCGGCACTGGAAAGCGGTGGGCTGCAAATTTTCCGCACTGTATAGCGGATTTTTGGGCTCTCCGGCCCAGGCGGACATTTTGGGGGAAATTTTTGGCCTGCTGGGAGACTCTGATACGCTTCTCTGTGTGGATCCTGTGCTGGGGGATGGGGGCAAACTGTACGCCACCTGTACGCCGGAGCTGGCCGCGGGCATGGCCCGGCTGTGCAGAAAGGCAGGGCTTATTATCCCCAATATGACAGAGGCCGCTTATCTGCTGGGGGGGCCTTATCTGGACGGCCCCATGACCCATGGCCAGGTAGAGGAGATCCTAAGCGGGCTGCGGAACCTGGGGCCAAAGATGGCGGTGCTTACCGGCGTGCGGGTAGAGGGCGGCCTGGGCGCGGCCAGTATGGACGCCGCCGGGCAGGTCTTTTACCATGTGATGGAGGAAATTCCCGGGTACTATCACGGTACAGGGGATCTGTTCGCCTCCACACTGGTAGGGGCGCTGCTCAACGGCATGGACCTAAGCGAGGCCTGCCGGACAGCGGTGGAGTTTACCCACCAGGTGATTGAGACCACCCGGGAGTATAGCAAAGACTATAAGTTTGGCCCTAAGTTTGAGGTGTGCCTGCCACAGCTGGCTGCAAAGATGGAGCAGTTCCGAAAGGAAAATAGCCGCTGACCGATCCGAAAGATAGGACGCAAAACGCGTAAGGGGCCATATAGGGGCGTGGAAGTCCTTGGAGATTTGTCTTTTAGGCAGCGCAGCCAAAGAAAAGCAGAGTGAAAAAAGCGGCCCGAAGGCCTGAAAGGGAACGGGCCCGTATCAGCAGAGAAAATTTTCTGCGGATACGGGCCCGTCCTTTTAGTCCAGCGCGTCCTCTAGCGCCGCAACCACGATCTTTAACGCCTTAATTCGGGCGTATTTCTTATCCACGGACTCCAGAATATGCCAGGGTGCATAGGTTGTGCTGGTTTTTTGCAGCATCTCGTCAATAGCCGCCTCGTACACGTCCCACTTTTCCCGGTTGCGCCAGTCCTCGTCTGTCAGTTTCCATTGCTTCGAAGGGGTGTTCTGCCGGTCGGTAAAGCGCTCCAGCTGGGTGTCCTTGTCGATCTGTACCCAGAACTTCAGCACCACCGCGCCCCAGCTGTGCAGCTCCTGCTCAAACTCATTCATCTCGTAGTAGGCCCGCTGCCAGTCGTTTTCGCTGCAAAAGCCCTCTAGCCGTTCTACCATTACCCGGCCGTACCAACTGCGGTCGAAAATAGCGATGTGCCCATCCTTGGGCAGCTTGGTCCAGAACCGCCACAGATAGTGGCGGGCTTTTTCGTGGGGCTCTGGGCTGGCCACTGGGTGCACCTCAAAGCCCCGGGGATCCAGGGCCCCGGTAAGGCGCTTGATATTTCCGCCCTTGCCGGCCGCGTCCCAGCCCTCGTAGACAATGACCACGGGCACCCGCTTGCGGTACAGGCGGTTGTGAAGCATTCCCAGCTTGGCTTGCAGCTTTTTCAGCTGGGCCTTGTACTCCTGGTCGCTGATCGTCTTGTCTGCCAGAAGTACCTCGCTAAGCTTTGGCATTTTATTCAGCGGGAACACATTTTGCAGTAGGGGCACAGCCAGGCTCTCGTTGTGCAGAGCGGTATCAATGCCGGTGCAAAGAGTCTCTATGACCTGAAGCTCAGCGAACTTCTTGCTTTTCGCGTCCACCACATACCAGGGAGCGCTGGGGGTATTGGTATCCTCCAGGTACTTATCAAATACCTCCTGGCACTGGTCATAATGCTGGTTTTGCCACATGTCGCCGCGGCTAACCCGCCAAGCGGTGTCTTTTTCATCCACCAGCGCGGCAATACGCTGGCGCTGTTCTTTTTTGCTGATCTGGAAGAAGAACTTTAACACCAGGTAGCCGTTGTCAGTAAGCTGACGCTCAAAGCGCTTGACGCTGTCCACCCGCTGGGCATAGGATCCGTCGTCCAGCACGCCGTTCAGGCGCTGTTTTGTAATCTCATCCATCCAGCCGGAGTCTAAAAAGGTGAACTTGCCGGCCTCTGGGATCTTCTCAAAATACCGGGTCAAAAAGGGCTTGCGGCGCTCTTCCTCTGTGGGGGAGGTCATGGAGAACACCTTGAAGAAGCGGGGGTCAATGTGCTTGATGATCTGTCCAATGGCGCTGCCCTTGCCTGCCGCGCCCCAACCCTCAATCAGCACCAGGACCGGCAGCTTTTTGTCCTTCAAAAGCATCTGCTGGGTTTCCAGCCGCCGGCCCGCGGCGCTTAGCCGGGCCTTTAGCTCGTCCTTTTCCGGACGGACCGGACGGATCCAGTTTTTTAACATAGGATTCACCTCGTGATGGGATCAATGATATAGTTAGCATGGTTCAAAAGATTCTTTCGAATCAGACGGCAGAGCCCCTTAATGTTAAAACCGGCTCTGCCCATTCTTCCAAAAGTGCGGTTCCTTTTATTGTATGCAATGGGAGCGAGTCCCTGGGGTAAGAGGGAATTTGGTTTTGTATGATAATGATCCATGCGGCGGGCCTTGGGTGGAAGAAAACCGGCGGCCTGGGAACGTGTGGTCCCCAGACGTTTCCGGGCCAAAGGCTGACCGGAATAAAAAATATCCTGGTGGGTGTGGGACGCCCCCCGTGGGCTTAGCCGAACATCCACTCCACAGCCTGGGGAACGCAGGCGGACCAGAACTTCATGTCGTGGGCGCCGGGGCCTTCGGCATAGTCGTGGGCAATGCCCTCCGCTTCCAGGAAGCGGTGAAACTCCCGGTTGTTCTCCAAAAGGAAGTCCTCGGTGCCGCAGCGCATAAAGATGCCGGGCAGAGGGGCCCCAGCGGCTTTCAGCCTGCGGGCCAGGGTCTCGGGGTTATTATCACTCTCTTCCACAGTTTCCAGGTCGCCGAAGCACTCGTGGTAATAGGCGTAGTTGGCCACAGGGTTGCCGCCGCCCTCCTTCATATGGGCAATCTCATGGACGATCAGCGCCGAAGAAAGCGCCGCCGCCTTGCCAAAAGTTTCCGGGTAGGCCAGAGCTGTGCGCAAAGCCCCAAATCCCCCCATGGACATGCCCATCAGGCAGGTATCCTGGGGCGTTTTGGCCAGGCCAAAGGTGCGGCGCACATAGTTTACCAGTTCTTCCCCCACCAAAGAGGCAAAGGCGTGGCCGGTAGAGAGGCCGTTGAGGTAAAAGCCGTTCTCGCAGTTGGGCATGACAATGGCGAAGTGATACTTTTGGGCCAGATCCTCGGGGACCCAGTTACCGGCTGCGCCGGTATAGCCATGTAAAAGAAACAGGGTTTTCATAACCTGGGTCTGATAGGGAGACTGGGTTCCCTGGTCCACAGGGCTTTCCACAGGCCGGTCGTTGGGAATAAACATTTTAAAAGAGCCCTGGCGCTTGAGGGAGTCCAGGTACAGACTGATGTCGAAGTTTGCCATAATAAAGCCTCCTTCCAGGTTGGCTGGAAAACCGGATGATTTGTACATGATAGATGTGAATATTATACCACAAAGGGGCTTTGCGTGCAATATTTCTGTAGAAGAAAACGGGAAAACTTCGAGGGTTTGAGCTTGGGCTGCGCCTGGGCGGGGCTGGTGGGTCTTGTACTGAAAGCGCCCCAAAACACGCTGGCGCAGCGAGGGCGCCCCACCCCCTTTTTCTTCACTGGCGTCCCCGGCTCCGCTTCTGGCTAGTTTTCCCGCTTGGACCGCTCTGGGTCCGGGGCGGCTCGCAGCAGCTTGCGGTTCTTTAGGATCACCACCACCCGGAAGGCCAGGATGGAGAACTCGGTCACCGAGCTCATCAGGCACAGGCTGACCCAGTTGATACCCACCACAAAGTAGGCCAGGGCCGCCCCGCAGAGGTACACGCAGGTGCCAAAGGCCACGGAAATATTGGCATACTTGGCAAGACCCATGGCCCCCAGGGTGGGGTAGCCCAGCACATAGTTGGGAAAGCAGAATACCGCCACGGGAATCAGCAGCCGCAGGGGGGCCACCACCTCTTTGCCTTCTGGCCCCAGCCAGAGTACCAGGATGGGCTCGGCAAAGACGAACACCACCCCGCACCCGGCCAAAATCAGCGGATAGATAAATAGCAGGGCCTTTTTGACAATGCTGAAGTTCTTGTGCTTCATCATATGGGGATACAGGCTGTCCGCAATGGGAGACATGCCATTGCGGGCCACGCTGATGACCCGGTCCGCATTGGTATAAAGCCCGGCCGAGGCCGAGCCCGTAATCTGCTTGAGCAAGATGCCGTTCAGGTTACTGTTTACAGCGTTGGCCGCTTTTGAGACAAAGAACTGGGCGGACTCCTTAATCTCCTCCCAGGTCTCCCGCAGGCTGACCCGGCAGAACCACACCCCCACCTTTTTCCGCAGATGCCAGTAGACAAAGAGCAGGGCCCCGCCGTTGCCCAGGGCTGTGAACAGGGGCACCAGGTAGTAGTCGCTGGGCTTTTTGATAAAGACGAAGATCATCACCGTGGCGAAGATTTTGATGGCCACCGCCCGTATGGTGATGGCGGACATCTGCTCCAGGCCTCTGTACATAAAGTCTGGCAGCAGGGCGATCATGGCCACCGAGAGCATATAGAACACATGGGCCAGCAGCTCGCCCTCTTCCTTCAGCCCGGGGAACACAAAGACCCCCAGCACGACCAGGGACAGGGCCATGAAGATGCCCTTGGCCGCCGCCACCCGGCTAAGGATGCGGGCCAGGGCGGCCTTGTCCTCCCGGAACCGGGATACTTTGGCCGTGGCAGAGAGGATAAAGCCAAAATCAATGAAAATTTGGAAAAAATTGGTGAGATAATTGGCCGCGCCCAAAATACCAATACGCTCCATGCCCAGCACTCGCTGCTGGTAGCCTTGGGTCACCAGGCCCAGAGCAAGGGTAGAAAACTGCAAAATATACAGCATAATGGTGTTTTCCACCAGCCGGTGCCGGCGGAGCCGGGCGAACTGTTCTTTTATGCTCATTTGCGCCCTCCCTTTTCCTTCAGCCTGAATAGCAGCCCCACCACCCCGGGCAAGCCCATTTCCAGCAGGGCCAGCACCAGCCGGCGTTTTTTGCCCAGCAGGGGCAGGTAGGGGTTGTGCTTATAGTCAGGAAAGCTGTCTTTCACATAGCGGGAAAACTCCTTTAACAGGGGGTGCCGCAGGTCTGCCCGCAGCACCCGCACGCAGGCGGTGACCAGCACATGGTACACCGCCAGATATGCCAGCTCATCCCGGTAGGCGTCAAAAAAGCCCCGGGCCCGGTACCAGCCGATAAGGTCATCCATGGCCTCCAGGATTTCCCGGTTTCGAGAGAGGTTCATGTTGCTCATAATGGACCCCTGGCGCTGCAAATAGTTTACCGCCACATCATCCGAGACCGCTGCCACCGTGCCGGTGGGCAGCAGCTTTAGGGTGGTGCGCAGGTCCTCATACCATACCCGGGGCGGGTACCGTAGCTCTTGAAAGAGCTTGGCCTTATAGAGCTTGGCCCAGGCGCAGGGCGCTATAAACAGCAGTTCCCGGCAGCGGTCCAGGGTCAGGGGCTGCTCTTTGGGCAGGTTTTCCGTAAAGACCGCCAGCTGCCGGCCGGACTCGTCCACGGTGCGGAAAGCCTGTACCACCAGGTCCGCGCCGGTTTTTTCAGCGGTGGAAAGAGCTTGCTCCAGGGCTTTTGGCTCCAGCCAGTCGTCGCTGTCCAAAAACGCCAGCCATTCCCCGGCGGCGGCCCCAATGCCCGTATTCCTGGCCCCGCCCAGCCCCTGGTTTTTCTGGTGGATTACCCGGATACGGGGGTCGGTCTGGGCCAGGGCGTCACACATAGCCCCGCTGTGGTCCGTAGAACCATCGTCCACAAGCAGCAGCTCCCAGTGGGGGCAGGTCTGAGCCAGCACAGAGCGGACGCATTTTTCCAGGTATGCCTCCACATTATATACGGGCACAATCACACTGATCTTGGGCATCTATAGCACCTCTTTAGCAAATTTTAGTTATTATTATACACGGTGGCGCGGGTTTTTGCAACCAGGGCCTGCCCCGCCCGCAGAAAACCGTTGCGGAACCCACTGCATTGTGGTATAATAAATTATTAAAGCAAAAATCGCAAAAAAGGAAGGTTCTAAACATGGAAAATTCCACTGGCAAGGGCACGGTAGTCTTGGTGGCGTTCTACAACAAAAAGGCCCTGGGTGTGCGCTACCTGGAGACTGCCCTAAAGCAGGCCGGCTACCATGTGAAAAATATTTTTTATAAAGATTTCAACAGCGTCCACCCCAAGCCTACCACCGAGAAGGAGCTGGCCCTGCTGCGAGAGACCATTTCCGCCTGCAAGCCAGTGATGGTGGGGCTTTCCGTAATGAGTTCCATGTACCTGGACACAGTGTACCAGGTGATGGACAGCGTAAAACAGGCTGCCCGGGCGCCTTTGCTCTGCGGCGGGGCCTATGCCACCATGTTCCCGGAAAAGCTGCTGGAGCGGGGCGCGGACTTTGTGATCCGCTCCGACGGGGAACACGCCATCCGCCGGCTGGCGGACGCCCTGGTGAACCAGACAGACTATCAGGCGATCCCCTCGCTGGCCTATAAGGAGGGGGACCAGATACAGGTCAACGAAATTGGCGATATTCTGGACAACGTGGACGGCTATGGCCTGCCCGCCATCCAGTGTATGGACGCCTGCCTGATTGAAAACGACGCCCTGGTCCCCGGCGACCCCCAGCTGGATACCCGCAGTTACGAGGTGATTGCCTCTCGGGGCTGCCCCTTTACCTGTTCGTACTGCTGCTGTGTGAACCTGCGGCGGATGCTGCCCAAGGGCGTGAAGGGGGTGCGCAGCCGGTCGGTGAAAAGTGTTATTGAGGAGCTGCGCAAGGCCAAGGAAATCTGCAAAAACATTGTGTTCGTCCACTTCTATGACGAGATTTTCCCCAATATCCCCGGCTGGGTAGAGGAATTCGCCGCGGAGTACGACAAGTATATCCACCTGCCCTTTACCATCTGGTCTCATCCGAAAATGGTGAAGCTGGACATGCTTACCACCCTAAAAAAGGTGGGTCTTACCGAGGTGATTATGGGCATCCAGTCCGGCAGCGAGCGGGTGCGCAAGGACGTGTTCCACCGGTACGAGACCCAGGAGGATGTGATCAACGCTGTGGCCAACATCCAAAAAGCCGGGGTATTCTGGGGCACCTTTGACCTGATGCTTCAGCATCCCTTTGAGACCATCGACGATTTGAAAGAGTCCTACTACCTGGTCAAGCGCCTGCCCGGCAAGTATGAGCTTCAGCTGCATGGGCTAAACTTCCTACCCGGAACGGACATTGTGGATATGGCCATTGACCAGGGCTATTATACCCAGGAAGAGCTGGAAAAGATCATGTATGCTCCTATGGACGACCAGTTTGGGGCCTATTGGAAGCAGAACACCACCCAAGAGAGCCAGATGTGGTACAAGATGATCTACTGCTGGCAGTTTAAGAAATACCGCAAGCGGCTGGAAAAGTTCGAGAAGAACCCCCTGGCCTATGTGGGGGAGATCGAGAAATGCTACGCCGAGGCCCAAAAGCTCACCAAGCTGCGGTATCTGTACAAAAAGGGCCGGGTGTTCCTGTACCGGGAGACGAAGTTTAGGGGGTAAAAAGTGTCGATGGAATATTCTCGTATCGTGGTGAAGGTGGGGACCTCTACCCTGACGCACCCCACCGGCAGCCTGGACCTGCGCAGTATGGAGCGCCTGGTGCGGGTCCTGGCGGACCTTTGCGGCCAGGGGCGGCAGATGATTCTGGTGACCTCCGGGGCCATTGCCGTGGGCACGGCCCGTATGGGGCTTTTGGAGCGGCCCCGGGAGCTGCGGATGAAGCAGGCCGCCGCCGCTGTGGGCCAGTGCCGAATGATGCACCTTTATGACAAGCTTTTTTCCGAGTACAACCGCTCTATGGCCCAGATTCTGCTGACCGGCGGAGACGTGGCAGACCCCGTGCGGGCCCAGCACCTGCGGGGAACCTTTTCAGCTCTGCTGGAGTTGGGGGTGATTCCCGTGGTGAACGAGAACGACTCGGTTTCCGCGGACGAGATCGAAACCGGGGCCCACAAGGTGTTGGGGGATAACGATACCCTTTCGGCCATTGTGGCAGGGCTTTGCGGAGCCCAGCTGCTGGTCCTGCTTAGCGATATTGACGGCCTGTATGACGCGGACCCCCGGGTGTGCCCAAAGGCAAAGCTGCTGCACCGGGTGGAGGCGCTGACCCCGGAAATTCTAAAGATGGGCGGCGGCGCGGGCAGCGCCCGGGGCACGGGGGGCATGGCCACCAAGCTTTCGGCGGCAAAAACCGCTAGGGAGGCCGGGGTGGAGATGGTAATTACCAATGGGGCCCGGCCCGAGAGCTTGTACGAGATCGTAGAAGGCAAAGAAGTGGGTACGCGGTTTATAGTTTAGAGCGAGCGGAGCCGCCCTTTCCTTCCTCAAACACAGAGAAAGCGAGGTCCCACTATGCAAAGTTTGATTCAACAGGGCGCGCAGGCCAAAGCAGCCGCTTATGAGCTGGCCGCCGCCCGTACCGGACTGAAAAACCAGGCCCTGGCCGCCATGGCCCGGGCTCTCTCCCGCCGGCAGAATGAGTGGCTGGCCGCCAACCAGGAGGATCTGGCTGCCGCCCGGGAGGCGGGAACGCGGCCTGCTCTTTTGGACCGGCTGGCCCTGACGCCCCAGCGCGTGGACAATATTGTAGCTGGAATAGAGCGGGTAGTCGCCCTGCCGGACCCCATTGGCCAAGTGGACCGCATGGAGACCCGCCCCAACGGACTAATCATTGGCCGCAGGCGGGTTCCCCTGGGGGTGGCGGGCATTATCTACGAGGCTAGGCCCAATGTGACTGTGGACGCCGCCGCCCTGTGCCTGAAGTCCGGCAATGCCTGTATTCTGCGGGGCGGAAAAGAGGCCATCCGGTCCAACCGGGCGGCTGTGGAGATTATGCGGGAGGCCCTAAAAGAGGCCGGCCTGCCCGCCGCCTGTGTGGCCCTGGTGCAGGATACCGGCCGGGAGAGCGCCCAGGAGCTGATGCATTTGGACCAGTATGTGGACGTGTTGATTCCCCGGGGCGGCGCGGGGCTGATTCGGGCTGTGGCCAAAGAGGCCACTGTGCCGGTGATCCGTACCGGCGAGGGCGTGTGCCATGTGTACATTGACAAGGACGCGGATCTGGCCATGGGGGCCCGTATCCTCTATAACGCCAAGTGCTCCCGGCCCTCGGTGTGCAACGCCGCGGAATGCGTGCTGGTGCACCGGGACGTGGCGGAGGCGTTTTTTGCCAGGGCGGTTCCTCTGTTGGACCAGGAGCAAGTGGAGCTGCGCTGCGGCCCCAGGGCCTTGGCTCTGCTAAAAGACCGGGGGATAGCCGCAAAGGAAGAGGACTGGGATGCGGAGTACGGCGACTATATTCTGGCGGTGCGATTGGTAGATAGCGCCCAAGAGGCCATGGATTTTATCAATACCCATAGCAGCGGGCATTCGGAGTGTATTGTGACCAGCAACTACTTTACCGCCCAGGCGTTTCTGGACCGGATAGACGCGGCGGCGGTGTATGTGAACGCCTCCACCCGTTTTACCGATGGGGGAGAGTTCGGCCTGGGGGCGGAAATCGGAATTTCCACCCAAAAGCTCCATGCCCGGGGCCCCATGGGCCTGGAAGAGCTGACCACCTGGAAATACGTGGTGTATGGCACCGGGCAGGTACGGGAATAAAGGAGGGGCTTTTCATGACAAAGCGAATCATCGGTTTCATTGGCGCGGGGAATATGGGCGGAGCCCTGGCCCGGGCAGTGCGCAGGCAGCTGCCGAGGGCAGCGCTGCTTATCTCTAACCGAAGGCCGGAAAAAGCCAAGGCCTTGGCCCAGGAGTTGAGTGGAGAGGCTGTGACCAACCAGGAGGCTGCCCGCCGGTGCGGGGTGCTGTTTCTGGGGGTAAAGCCTCACGTCATCCCAGAGGTACTGGAGGAGCTGGGGGCTGTCCTTTGTAAAAGAGAAGAGCCGCCGGTGCTGATCTCTATGGCGGCGGGGGTGCCTTTAACTCAGCTGGAGGAGCTGGCTCCCGGGTGTCCTATCATTCGGATTCTCCCCAATACCCCAGTGGCCATTGGCCGGGGGATAACTCTGTACACCTGTGGACAGGGGGCGACCCAGGAGACCAGCAAACTGCTGGCCGCGCTGCTGGCCGGGTCCGGGAGCCTGGTGGAGATTCCCGAAGCCCAGATGGACGCGGCGGGGGTGGTGGCGGGCTGTGGACCGGCCTTTGTGGACCTATTCTTAGAGGCAGTGGCCGATGGCGGGGTCTACTGCGGATTGCCCCGAGAACTGGCTATGCGCCTGGCGGCTGAAATGACGGCGGGGGCCGCGGCCCTGGCCCTGAGAAAGGGCGGAAACCCGGGCGCGCTGAAGGACGCGGTATGTTCGCCCGGAGGCAGCACCATACGCGGCGTGCGAGAACTGGAGCAGGGCGGCCTGCGGGGCGCAGCGATGAATGCGGTAATCGCGGCCTGGGGGAAGGAATAGTGGAAAAAGAGCAGAGCGGTGGCCCAAGAGTTTACGAACTCGTGGACCACCGCTTTACTTTTTGCGTTTGAGGGGATATAGTTAACACAGTTCAAAAGCGGTAGAATATCTCTTTTGAACCAGGCGGCGTAGGGCTTGTTTGAAAAATCGCAAACACCGTCTTTTTGCCCGGTCCGGGCGGATTTGTGTGTGGAAAACCGCACCGGCCAGGGCAAAAAGACGGCATTTTCTCTATTTTCAAACCAGCCCTAGTCGGCCAGCTTGAAAATTCACAATATGCCCATTTTCAAGCAAAAGGGCTTTACCAGGGATTTATAAAGAGGCATGATGGCTCTTTTGAACTGCGTTAAGAAATCATTTTACCTCAAAGGAAGCCTCCAGAGGGGCCTGGCCCAGCAGTTTTACGCTGCGTTTGTCCGGCTGGCTTCCGCCCACGAACAGCACGAACCGGCCTGGCTCAATGACCCGGCTGCCGTCCTCCTGTACCAGGCGCATGCTATCAGGGCTAATCTCCATGGTAATGTCCCGGCTTTCCCCAGCCTTCAGACGAAAACGCTGGAAGCCGCACAGACTCCACATGGGCCGGACAGCGCTGGCCTCTTCATCTCGAATATAGCACTGTGCTACCTCGTCGCCGTCCAGGGCGCCGGTATTTGTTACGGTAACAGTCAGGCGGACTGGCTCTCCGGCGGCAACAGCGGCGCTGCTAAGCCGTAGGTCCGAGTAGGCAAAGCGGCTGTAGCTAAGCCCAAAGCCAAAGGAATACAGGGACTCCTGCTCCATATAGCGATAGGTGCGGCCCTTCATGCTGTAGTCCGTAAACTCCGGCAGCTCCTGGGTGGAACGGTAGAAGGTTACCGGCAAGCGGCCCGCCGGGTTATACGCACCAAACAGCACTTCGGCCACAGCCAGGCCCCCCTGTCCGCCTGGATACCAGGCATCCAGAATCGCGTCGGCGTGTTCGTCCGCCCAACAGAGCTCTACCGCACTGCCCGCACATAGAACCACCACGGTGGGCGTGCCCGTGGCTTTTACTGCCTCTAGCAGGGCCTGCTGCCGTCCGGGCAGGGAGAGGCTGTCCCGGTCGCCGGAGCCGTAGGCGTTGCCCGCGTCCCCTTCTTCGCCTTCCATAGTCTCGTCCAGGCCCAGCACCACAATGGCCACGTCGCTGTGTTTGGCGGCGATGACCGCCTCGCTGACCCGGTCATCCCGTTGGGCCAGGTTTTCTACTGTGTCCTTCCACTTATGACAGCCCTGGGCGTACAGAATGCGCACATCTTCATCTACCATGCGGCGAATGCCCTCCAGGGGCGTAATGTATTCCGAGGCGGTGCCGTGGTAATTGCCGGGCAGCATAGCGCGGTCGTCGGCGTTGGGGCCGATGACGGCAATGGTTTTCAGCTTTGTTTTGTCCAGGGGCAGCACGCCGTTGTTTTTCAGCAGCACCATAGACTTCCGGGCAGTCTCCCGGTTGATCTCCCGATGGGCGGGACAATCGTTCCTCTCAAAGGGGATGGAGTCGAATTCTGGAATTTCGTCAAACAGGCCAAGCTTTAGCCGGGTGGCCAGCACCCGCACCGCGGCCCGGTCCACCAGGGCTTCGTCAATAAGGCCCTGCTCCACCCCAGCCAGAATATGGGCGTAGACCACGCCGCAGTTTAGGTCGCAGCCCTTTTCCAGGGCCAGCTTGGCAGATTCCTCCATGGTGGCAGTGACCTTGTGGGAGCGGTGGAAATCGTTAAGGGCCCAGCAGTCGGAGACATAGTGGCCGCCAAAGCCCCACTGGCCCCGCAAAATCTCCTCCATCAGCACAGTATGGGCACAGGTGGGTTCGCCGTTGGTGCGGTTATAGGCGCCCATCACGGCTTCCACGTGGCCCTCCTTGACGCACATTTCAAAGGCGGGCAGGTAGGTTTCCCACAAATCTTTGGGAGAGACCTTTGCGTCAAACTCGTGGCGCAGGGCTTCGGGGCCGCTATGCACGGCAAAATGCTTGGCGCAGGCAGCGGCCTTCAGGTAGGGGCCATCCCCCTGCACCCCGGTGACAAAGGCTACTCCCAGCCGGCCGGTAAGATAAGGGTCCTCGCCGTAGGTCTCGTGCCCCCGGCCCCAGCGGGGGTCCCGGAAGATGTTGATGTTTGGGCTCCAGAAGGTCAGGCCCTTGTAGATGTCCCGGTCATCTTCCGCGGTATAGGCGTTGAACTTGGCGCGGCCCTCGGTGGCAATAACCTCTCCCACCTGGTGCAGCTGGGGGGCGTCGAACATAGCGGCCAGCCCGATGGCCTGGGGAAACACGGTGGCTACGCCGCCCCTAGCCACCCCGTGCAGGGCCTCGTTCCACCAGTTGTAGGCGGGAATGCCCAGCCGGGGTACCGGGGCGCTGGTATAAGAGAGCTGGCTGGCCTTTTCATCCAGAGTCATGCGGGCGCAGAGGTCCTGGGCCCGCTCCTCAAAAGAGAGGGATTTGTCAAGATATTTTTCCATAAAAAGAGCTCCTTTTTGTATGGGATTGGCGGAAATCTCCAAAAATTATAACAGAGATTCGAAAAATGCGCAAGGGGGAAATGAATCCAAGGGGTATGGGAGCCTTTATACCCAAGTATTTATTTGGAGAAGAAAATAATGAGTGGAATGGCCTCCCAGTAGCGTAGACTCGGCAAAGCCAGATTCCCCAAACTTTTCCTGTTCCCCCCCAGAAAGCTTGCGCGTAAAGCAACTTCTTTGGAAAATCCCATTCCAGACCGCGTCCTTGACAAGCCAACCCCCAAAGAGTATCATAGATAAATAAAAAGTAACCGCGAAAAGAGCCCGGGCTCTTTTCTATGTTCCGCAAAAGGCGGAACATAATCTGACTCGTACGGGGCGGCAAAGAAGGGTTGATAGAATGGATAGAGCAAAGAAGTTTATATATCGGGAGACTGGCCTGGTTCTTCTGGCTATGGGCCTGGTGGCCTTGTTCCACATGCTGTTTATCTCGCTTTCGGGCAAGGGGCTGCTGGCGGACAACGTCTACAATTCCTATGTGCTTCAGGCCTGCGCTTGGCTGCGGGGAAGCCTGGATTTGGGGCAGGACTACCCTTGGCTGGAGCTAGCCATTTATGAGGGCAAGTACTATGTGTCTTTCCCACCCCTGCCCTCCTATCTTCTGTTGCCCCTGGCGGCGGTTTTTGGCGAAAACGCGCCAGACGGTTTGTTGGCCTTTGCTTCTCTTCTAGTAGGTACGGCCTATGGGGTTCTGCTGGCCAGGCATTTCCGGCTTGGCGCCCCGGCCAGTGTACTGCTGCCAGTGTTCCTTTACTGTGGCAACAATCTTTTGCAGGTGACAGTGGACGGCTGGGTGTGGTTTTTGGCCCAAAACCTGGCTTTTACCTTAACCCTAGGCTCCTTTTACCACGCGGCCCGGGGTGCAAAGGGGCTGGCGGCGCTGTTTTTGGTTGCGGCGGTGGGGTGCCGGCCCTTTCAGGTGCTGTATACGCCGGTGGCCTGCTGGCTGCTGCTTTATGCCCAGGGAAGCGGCAAGCCAAACTGGAAGCGGCTTTTTTGGCAAGAGGACTGGCGGCTGCTGCCCGCCGTGGCTTTGGGGGGCTCGTACCTGGTGTTGAACCAACTGCGCTTTGGAAATCCCTTTGAGTTTGGCCATAACTTTCTGCCTGAGTTTGTCAATTCCCAGCATGGGCAGTTTAGCCTAAGCTACCTGGCAAATAATTTGCCCAGCCTTTGGCGTATGCCCACAGTGGACCCGGAAACAGGCCGGTGGGTGTTTCCCATGTTCAATGGCAGCAATATCTTTTTGGTGAATCCCATACTGATACTGGCCCTGGCGGCAGGAGCCTGGGCTGGGTACATTCGCTTGAAGGCCGGGACGCCGCTGAAGCCGGAACATTGGCTGAAGCTGGGGGTGCCGC
Organism: Oscillospiraceae bacterium; assembly: GCA_910574935.1. Taxonomy (GTDB): domain Bacteria; phylum Bacillota; class Clostridia; order Oscillospirales; family Acutalibacteraceae; genus Acutalibacter; species Acutalibacter intestini. The sequence goes on along the minus strand of CAJTCU010000001.1, from coordinate 477,518 downwards.
TTTTGTTCATTTTCCATGGGCTGATGCTTTGTGCCCACAAAACCATGGGCGGGGCCCATTTTGGCAACCGGTATTTTGTGGATCTGCTGCCAACGGTCTACCTGTGTCTGTGCGGTGCTCTGGCGGCGGGGAATAAAGGGCCCGCGGTGGTCCGGTGGGTCCTGTGGGGCTTGGCGGGGGCGTTGTTCCTGCTGGGGCTGTATGTGAACTTTACGGGCACCTTGGAATTTTACAATGGGCTATAGAACCTGCTGGAGTTTAAAAGTTAAAAGACTTTAAGGCAATACCCCACAATTCTAAGCACCGTATTGGGCAGTCAGATTTTTCGTCAGAGGGTACAGATTGAGCGCCGTCCATCTCACCATTGACCAGCGAAAGCTGTGCGCTATCACGGAAAATCTGCAAGCAAGACGGTGCTTTGAATGGTGCGGGGTTGCCTTAAGCCTTTTTATGATAATAGTGATCCCCCGGAGGGCCGCGGCGCTCCGGGGGAATTTTTGTGGGATTTTTTACAAATGGACCAGGCAAGTGTGCCTTGCCTTATATCAGCGGAAAAGAATGATTGTGTGGATTGGGTAAGGGCCCACAGCGAGAGGAGGCGTCTGGGGGAACCGCTGTTCCGGGCGACCTCCCCCTATAAGTCCCTCGCGGGTTTGTTCTTTAGTTTACTTGAAAGCCTGTTTCCAGCAGGGGGTATTCTTCCATGCAGGCCAAAATGCCCTCTCGGTCTGCCAGGGCTGGAATGCCGCCCGGCCGGGTGGCGCACAGAGACCCCGCCGCATTGGCAAAGCGGCAGAACTCACCCAACTGCTCTGGGTCCAGGGCCCCCAGCTTCTCCGGGTCCGTGACGCTGTTTTGGAACAGCTGGGACAGGAAGGACCCCCAGAAGCTGTCGCCAGAGCCTGTGGTATCTACCACAGGGGTGTCAAAGGTGGGGTGGTGACGCAGCTGTCCTTTGAAGGAAGAGACGCAGCCCTTGGGCCCCAGGGTGACCATAATAAGCACTATGCCCATATCGTGCAGCTTTTTAGCGCCTTCTGCAATGCTGTCGGTGCTGGTGAGCAGGGCCAGCTCTTCCTCGGAGATTTTCAGCACGTGGCATAGGGGAAGCCCCAGGCTCATCCCCTGGATGCCCGCTTCTTCAGACTTCCACAGGGCGGGCCGCCAGTTGGGGTCATAAGAAATCAGCTTGCCCATTTCCCGGGCCTTTTTCACCAGCTCCAGGGTGGTGGTGCGGCCGGGCTCAGTAGTCAGGGACAGGGAGCCGAAGTGCAGAATGCTGGCCCCCTCTACTGAAGCCATATCGATTTCTTCTGTACGCAGTTGGGTGTCCGCGCCGGGATCCCGGTAAAAGGTAAAGCTGCGGTCCCCATTCTCGTCTAGATGGACAAAGGCCAGGGTGGTCAGGCAGTCTGGATCCATAATCAAATTGTGGGCGTCCACGTTGTTTTTCTCCAGACAGCGGCGCAGGGTTTGGCCAAAGTTGTCACAGCCCACCTTGCCGATGAACCCGGCGGACACCCCCAGCCGGGAGAGCTGCACAGCCACGTTGGCCGGGGCCCCGCCAGGATTTGGATATACAGCGCCCGCAAAGCCCGGGGCTTTGACTGGGGAAAAGTCGATAAGCAGTTCGCCTGTCAGCAAAATATCTGGCATATGGGTTCCTCCTTATTTTTGACTGTGGATTTGAATTTCAGCCTTGCCGGTGGCAGAAAGCTTGGTATAAGGGGCGTCTGGGTAGACGGCGGCAGTAAAGACCCGGGTGCCGCCATCTAGGTACATTTCACAGATGGAGCGGTCAAAAATGAACTGCACCTCCCACTGGCCGTCATAGAACCGGGGGGCACACAGCAGCCCGGCCCAGTCTTGGCCAAAGTACTGGTCAAAGTCCTTGGCGCCGGCCTCCCGGCGGTCTACAAAGGCCTGGTTCTGATGGTCCACGCCAAAGCGCAGCGCCTGGCCCTGTTCATTGCTTAGGGTAATGGTGGAGGCCCCGCTGCCGGTAACGGTAAGCTTGAATACCTCGCCGGACAAATTGCCGTCCCAGGGGGCGGCTTCGCCAAAAGCGGCCTGGTCCTTGGGAGCAAAGGCCAGCCGGGGGCCGCCCTTGGGGGTATCGGCTAAGGTGGCGGCGCGGGGCAGGGTCATTTGGCAGCAGTACTCCCCGGTGGGGGTATTTCCAGCGTATACGGGATTCAGAGCCCAGCCCACAAAGAGGCGCTCCGGGGTACCGGAATAGGTGACGCCCGCATAGTTGTCAAAGCCCGCGTCCACAAACTCCGGCTGAGTAAAGCGGCCGTCGGCGACGAATTGATCCCCGTCGAAGGAGCCGGTAAAATACTGAATGCGGGCGCCATGATTTTGGGGATTGGGCCCCATGCTGACCAGCAGAACCCACAATTCCCTGCCATTTACGGTTAGGGGGAACAGGTCCGGGCACTCCCACACACCCTGGGAGTAATTGCCCTGTGGACCGAACTGGCCGGTTTTGGTCCAGCTCTTTAGGTCTTGAGAGGCGTAGAACTCCACATGGTCTCCGGCGGCTAAGACCATGCCCCAGCAATTCTTAACAGCGTTATGAAATACCTTTGGATCCCGGAAGTCCCGCAGGGCTGTATTGGGGATCACGGGATTGCCCTGGTATTTGGTAAAATGTATACCGTCTAAGCTATAGGCAATGCTCTGCTGCTCTTGGCCGTGGCCGTCCACGGTGCTGTGGCTGCCGTGGCTGGTGTACATGGCCACTAGGGGGGCTTTGCCATCCTGGCCGAAGCCGGAGGTGTTCTTCTCATCCAGAACCGCGCTGCCGGAGAAAATATACCCCAGTTCGTCAGGCTCCAGGGCAATGGGCAGGTGCTCCCAGTGGATCAGGTCTGTGCTGGTAGCGTGGTACCAGTGCATGGGGCCCCAGTGGGGCTCTTGATAGTATTGCGCGAAAAGGTGGTACTTGCCGTTTTCATATACCAGGCCGTTGGGATCATTGATCCATCCGGTCTTGGGGGTGAAGTGTAGCTGGGGACGAAAATCGCGGATGCCTTGTGTGCTCATGATAGGAGACTCCTTTATGGTGGATATAATTTAATTTAGTTAAGGATGGCTCCCGACAGGGGTGAAAGAATATGGAGAATGGAGATGAACCACCTAAAAATATGGAAAGGATTCGTTCATTAAATGGAGGATAAGACAAATAGGACAAAAAGTTTAGTAAGTGCCAGGAGCTTGAACCTTAACTTAGGCACATGATACCACCGAAGAGGGGGTGATGTAAAGATGGTAAAATCACTGAAAATTCATTTCATATTTGGGAATTCAGTCAAAACGACCAATAAATCAAGAACAAATTGTGAACTGCCACAAAATATGCAAAAATATATTGACAGATCTTCTAGGGTGGTATACAATATGTTTCATAAACTAAGTTATGAAATAAACTTTCTGTCTATCTGGGCAACAGCTAAGGTAAATTAACACATATCGGCATAAAAAGGCATGTGTTTGCGGGGCACTGTGGAGCCGGACAGAAAGAAACAGGTGGGCCGAGTCCTTTCTACATAGTAATACAGGATGCTGTGGTGTAAAGTATTGTAGCAAAAAGGAGAGATGGCCCCAAAGGGAAGGATGGGGTGATCATTATGAAAAAGAGGCCGGGCGTGGACCCGGCAGAGGAAAAGGCGAAAAGAGGTACCTCTTTATGTTTAGCTGCATGTATGCAGCTAAACATAAAGAGGTACCTCTTTATGTTTAGCTGCATGTATGCAGCTAAATGGTATCCTGAAAACCAAGCGGCAGCCCGTGCCGCAGGGCACCATCAATTTACGAAGATTGGAGTTGGAACCAAATGGCAAAAGCCATGCCGAAAGGTAAAGAAAAAATGGGAGAAAAGGGTACGCTGGCCCGTATCCTCTCTTCCTGGCAGCTATATGTGCTGCTTCTGCCGGCCCTTATCTGGCTGATTCTGTTTGCTTACTATCCCATGTATGGCGTGATCATCGCCTTTAAGGACTTTAAGATGCGGGGCGGCGGGATTCTGGGCAGCCCCTGGGCAAACCCCATCTGGAAGTACTTCCAGCAGTTCTTCAGCACCAGTATTGCCACCACGGCGATTTGGAACACCATTGTTCTTAGCCTGGAGCAGCTGATTGTTTCTTTCCCCATCCCCATCATTTTCGCGCTGCTGCTTAACCAGCTGCGCAGCAATAAGGCCCGCAAGGTGGTGCAGACCATCTCTTACGCGCCGTACTTCCTTTCTAACGTAATTATCGTGTGCATTATGAACATGATCTTCTCCGCCACCGGCATTATAAACAACGCTATTGTGGCCGCGGGGGGCAGCATACAGAGCTTTAACTCGGCTCCCGAGTACTTCCGCACCATGTACATTGGCTCTACCGTGTGGCAGCAGATGGGGTTTAACGCCATTGTGTACATAGCGGCCCTAACGGGAATTAGCGCCGACTTTTATGAGGCGGCGGTGATTGACGGAGCCACCAAGCTGCAGCGGATTATCTACATTGACATTCCGCTGATCATGCCCACTGTGATACTGATGCTGATTTTGGCTGTGGGCAACGTGATGAGCCTGGGCTATGAGAAAGCCTACTTGATGCAGACGAACGTGAACACAGACGTATCTGAGATTATCTCCACCTATGTGTATAAGGTGGGACTGCAAAACGCCCAGTACAGTTTTGCCACGGCGGTGGGCCTGTTTAACTCAATCGTGAACTTCGTCATTCTGGTGTGCGCCAACACCGTTTCCAAAAAAGCGGCCGGCGTCAGCATATTCTAATTTTAGAAAGGAGGCCTTTTGGGTATGGCGAAAAATAAAGAGAAGGAGCTCTCCTCCTTTGAAAAAACCTCTGGCATTGTGGGCGCTAAAGAATCGGCCGGCGACCATGTGTTTAACGTATTCAACTCCATTTTGATGATCCTTATCAGTATTGTGATAGTTTATCCCCTGTGGTACACAGTGGTGGCTTCCTTTACAGACCCGGCGGTGGTGAACAGCGGCCAGTTTTTGATTATTCCCACCAAGCCCTTTATCAACGGCTATAAAGAGGCCCTGGAATACCCCCGCATTTGGAGCGGCTATGGCAACACCCTGCTGTATACGGCGGTGTCCGTTATAGTGTCTCTGTGTTGCACCATTCCTGGCGCATACGCCCTTTCCCGCATGGATATGGTGGGCCGGCGGCCTATTATGTTCCTGTTCACCTTTACCATGTTCTTTAACGGCGGCATGATTCCCCTGTACTTGGTGGTGCGCAACCTGGGGCTTTACAACACCATGTGGGCCCTGATTCTTCCCAGCGCGGTTTCGGTATACAACCTGATTGTAGCCCGCTCCTTCTTTGAGGGGAACCTGCCTATTGACCTTTTAGAGGCGGCCCAGCTGGACGGCTGCTCGGACTTTGGGTTCTTCTTCAAAATCGCGCTGCCGCTGTCCTCAACCATTATCGCGGTTATGGTGCTCTTCTATGCCACAGCTATGTGGAATGTGTACTTTAACGCCATTATGTTCCTACAGGACCAGAATAAGATGCCTTTGCAGGTCATCCTGCGGGACCTGGTGCTTTCCAACTCGCTGACACAGGGCATGTCCGCTTCGGAGCTGGTAGAAAAGCAAAAGTTGGTGGACCAGCTGAAGTACGTGATCGTTACCCTGGCGGCGTTCCCGCTGGTCATTATGTACCCCTTTGTGCAGAAGTACTTTGCCAAAGGCGTTATGGTAGGCGCCGTAAAAGGCTAAGCGGAGCCAGCACGTTTTTTGGGCGCTTCCTGCGGGCGGGCTCAATCATGGGCCGCAAAGCGCGGAAAACGCCTGCCCGAAGGCCCAAAAGGCTCCTGCTTTGGCAAGCGTTCCACTTTCTGTTTGGTTCTACCCCGGCAGGGGGCCTTGGGCTTTTCCGCCGGGCAACATACAATATTTTGGAGGTAAAATCCATGAAAAAAACACTGGCACTTGTGCTGGCCCTGCTGATGGTCCTTAGCTTGACTGCCTGCGGCGGCAATGGCGGCAACGGCGGGGAAGGCGGCAACGTGGGCGTTAATACCGAGGCCGACTACCTGGACCTGACTGGAAATCTACCGATTATTAAGGACCCTGCGGCCTTTGAGGAGGCTAACGGCGGCAAGCTGAAGGCTTTCATTATTAATGACGCCGCCCGTACCGTGGAGGTGAAGGACCTGCTGATGGTGCAGCGCTGGAAAGAGGATACCGGCATTGAATTCGACTGGCAGGTGGTCTCTGCCGACTCTGTGGAAGAGAAGCTCTCCCTGATGCTTACCGCCGGCGACAACCTGCCGGACATCTTCTGGAACCTCATCGGCGGCCAAAGCGGCCAGTATGCCGTGCAGTACTCGGACCAGAATATCTTTACCCCCACCGAGGACCTGATTGAGCAGTACTGCCCCACCCTGGTACAGATTTTGGAGGATAACCCCCAGTACCAGAAGGAGATCCGCACCCCCGACGGCCATATGTACGGCTTCCCCTATATCGAGCAGATGAAAGGCCTGGTTATGACCTCTGGCCCGCTGCTGATCAACGAGGAGTGGCTGAAAAAGGTTAACAAGGAAATGCCCTCTACCATGGAGGAACTCTCGGATGTGCTTCATGCCTTTAAGGACGCCGGCGACCTGAACGGCAACGGTCAGGCGGACGAAGTGCCCCTGATGACCATGTTTGGCCCCGAGGAGATAGACACCTTTGGCAGCTATAATATGTTCTACCGCTTTACCGGCTGCTTCGGCCAGGCCGACAGCTACTGCTACGGCAACCCCTACGCCGACCACCTGGCCCTGCTGGACGGCAAGATCACCTTTACCGGCAGCAATGAGTCCATCCGTAAGACCGCCGACTTCTTCCATGGCCTGTATGCCGACGGCCTGTTGAACGTCAACTGCTTTGAGCAGAGCGCGACCACCAACTATACCAACAGCGAGCTCATCCAGCCCGTGGCCATTGCCGGCGTGGTGGGCGTGTGGACTGACATGCAGATTACCAGCAACGACGTGCGCCACGAGTACGCCCCCATCCCGCAGCTGAAGGGCGCTGACGGCGGCCTCTCCGGCTTCCCGCTGAACTACTCCGAAATGCAGGACACCTCCTGCACCACCATCACCGACGCCTGTAAGTATCCCGAGGTCATCGCCTGCTTTGTAGAGTACCTGATCTCCGACCCCAAGCTGTCCATCCAGAGCAACTGGGGCGCAGTAGGCTACAACTATTATGAGGATGAGAACGGCATGCTGTGCTTCAACCTGGACGAGCGGGGAGACATCATTCCCGTAGAGCCCTACGAGTCCTTCGGCGACATGCGCGTGAACACCACTCCTGCCCGCGGCTCCATGATCGTTCTGGACGAGTACTACGACAAATACTGCCAGTACACCTATGATGCCAAGACCCTGCTGGAGTTCCAGCATGTCAACGGCAAGGAGGAGCAGCTGGCCCGGGGCACCAACGTGCCCAAGATGCTGATGACCCTGGAAGAGAACCAGCGCCTGGGCCAGATTCAGCCAGTTATCTCTGACATCGTGGACCGCTACATTGCTAATGCGGTGCAGAACGGCACGGACGACGCCGGTTGGGAGCAGTATAAGAAGGACCTGGAGGACGCCGGCGTTAACGAGCTGGTAGAGATCTTCCAGGGTGCTTATGACCGCGTGAACAAGGCGGCTGAATAAGAAAGCTCCTTACAAAAAATAATAACCGCAGCCAGTAAGTAACGCTGCGGCCTGCGGCCCTCTTTCTGTAAGAGACTTTCTCTGGCAGAAGGGGGGTTGCTTTTTTCATAAAAAGATGTTAGAATCAATCAAGAGACGCTTCTATAATATATTATATTATTATATAGGCGGGAGTCTCTAAATGAATGAGAGCTGAGCAGAGCTTCGGGTCCGGGAGCCGATGGCTTTTACGTCCTTACAGGCTAGAGTCCCTGGGCCTTGGGGATAAAGGTTTAGGGAGAAGGACATAGCTGTCAGGCTTCCTTACACCAGATTACCCTGCGTTTTGGCTGGTGTGAATCCTCTTTGAAACGCGGTATCCCGACCGGCAGAGAATGTCTTTGTTAAAAGCGAATGTGGGGCGGTTCTCGTTAACTTTAGTAAAATCACAAAGAAGGAAGATCATAAGTGAACAACCAGCAGGCGGAGCGGGCCGGAAACGTGGTGGGCAAAAACCACGGGGATGTGGCCATTGAAAATAAATCGTCTATCATTAAATATCTGCGGCGCAGCGGCGTATGCAGCCGGGCTCAGATTGCCCAGGCGGTGGGCCTGACCCAGGCCAGTATCTCAAAGATTATCGCCCAGCTGAAGAGCGAGGGGATTGTGTTTGAGACAGGCTTTATCGCGGGGGCAAAGGGCCGGCGTTCTGTGGGCGTGGCCCTGAACACCATGTGCAAACGGGTGCTGGGGGTGCGGCTTTCCCGGCGGTCCTTTGCTGTGGGCCTGTTTGACCTTTCTGGAAAGATGTATGAAAATGTTTCCGGGCAGTTTTCGGCCACCACCACCCTGCGCAGTGTGATTATCCGGATAAAGGAAATCCTTCGGGACTTTTTGACCCGGTATGAGGATATTGCCGCCATTGGCGTGGCGGTGCCCGGGCCCTTTAACGTAAAAACAGCGGAGATCGCCCTGACCACCTCTATGGCCACGTCAGACTGGACGAACGTGCGCCTGCGGGAGGAGTTTGGCGAGGACCTGCCGGTAAAGGTGGTGTTCTGCCACGATGCCATTGCCGGGGCCCTGGCCAACTGGTGGTTTGGGTCAAAGGTGGATAATTTCCGTTCCAGCCTGGTACACTTTCTGGTGGGAGACGGCGTTGGCGCGGGATTTATTGAGAACGGCGAGGTGCACGAGAACGCCATGGGGTTTTCCACCGAAATGGGGCATGTCAGCGTGGATGTAGACGGCCCCTTGTGCGCCTGTGGAAACAGGGGCTGCCTGGAGCTGTATTGCTCTACTTTTGCTTTTTTAGACGATGTGAACCAAAGACTGGCCCGGCCAGAAGGGGCCGGCTCTGTTTTGGCCAGGCTGAGCGGCGTTACAGTACAGGATGTATTCACAGCGGCGGCAGCGGGAGACCCTTTGGCTATGGAGGCCGTGGACCGGGTGGGCAGGTATATTGGCTATGGGGTGGTGAACTTGATCAATATTTATGCCCCGGACGTGGTGGTTGTTAGCAATGAGATGGCCAAGGGTGGCCGGCAGATCCTGGACCGGGTGAGAGAGGTGGTGCGGGAGCGGGTGCTGCCTGCCACAGCGGAAAGCGTAGCCGTTGAGCTGGAGGACGAGTGGCTGCTGGTCGACCCTGTGCTGTTTGGAGCCGGGGCGGTGGCCATTAACTACTGTCTGGAGGACCCTATGATTTTGTTAGGAAACGGCATGGCGTAGCGGCGGTTCCTGTTTGAAAAAAACCATCGTTGCCTTTTTAAAGGACATCCTTAAATAACTCGTGAGAGAAAAGCCGTCCGGCGAGAAAACGGGCGGCTTTTTTGCGCAAAATATGAGGAAATAAAGCGGCGGACTGGTGGAAAATTGAATCTACAAAAAACAGGATAAAAGGAAAAAGCGTGCAAATACTACCTTTACCGGCGAACTGGGAAGAGATCATCTCAAAAGGATTTATCTGGAATGGGGATAGATTTGGGGATGACCGCACAAATTGCCGTAAGCCCAGGGAAGCCAAAAACAGTCACGTTTCTATTAAATATTTGCTGGAAAGGAATGCAAAATATGAAAGCTACTGGTATAGTTCGCAGAATCGACGACCTGGGCCGGGTGGTCATCCCCAAAGAGATTCGCCGCACCCTGAAGATCCGGGAGGGGATGCCCATGGAGATTTTTACCGACGTCTCCGGTGGGGTCATCTTGAAAAAATATTCTCCTGTGGGGGAGATGTCCCAGCTGGCCCAGGCCTATGCCGAGGCCCTGGTAAATCTAACGGGCTTGGCTGCCGCGGTGTGCGATACCGAGCAGATCATTGCCCTGGCCGGTCCTGTAAAAAAGGAGCTGCTGCACAAGCCCCTTTCGCCCCAGCTGGAAGAGCTGGTCCAGGGCCGGCGCAGCTTTGTAACTAATTCGGAAAACACAGTGCTGGCGGCTCAAAATGTTCCCGCGGCAGCGGTGGCGGTATTCCCGGTCGTATCCTTGGGAGACGCTATGGGGGCCGTGATGCTGATTAAGGGAGAAAAGACGTCTCCCAAGCTGAGCAGCGAGGCGGCGGAAAATGTAAAGGCTGCCGCTATGTTCCTATCCCGCCAGCTGGAGGGATAGGAATCTCGATGATTTTAAAAGAAAAAACGGAAAAGTGCCGGGGATAAATGGGAAAACCTCTTGCTTTTCCAGAAAACAGGTGCTATAATTATTGTAAAGTAATAGTTAGGATGATGAAAGAGTGGGGCGACCCGCTCTTTCCGTTTGTTGCGGGAGATCCGGAAGGAACGGCCGGCCCCCAAAGAAAGGCGGAGGATATGAGCGAGGTAAAAAAGCAGGGCGGCGTGGCCGCCCTGGTGCTGGAAATGGCTCGCCCCCTGGCCCAGGAACTGGGCCTGAGCATTTGGGACGTGCAGTATGTTAAGGAAGGCGCGGAGTGGGTGCTGCGGGTGTGCATTGACAAGGAGGGCGGCGTGGGCATTGACGACTGTGTGGATATGACCCATGCCCTAAACCCGCTGCTGGATCAAAAAGACCCTGTGCCCCAGGAATACACCCTGGAGGTGGCCTCCCCGGGGTTAAACCGGAAGCTGACCCGGCCCGAACACCTGGAAGCGTATACAGGCGAGCCAGTGCGCGCCCGGCTGATACGCCCTTTGGAGGACGGCCGGCGGGAGCTGGAGGGCCTGCTTCTGGGCGCGGGAGACGGCCGGCTGGAGATACAGCTAAGCCAGGAGGAGAGCGTTACCCTGGAAAAGAAAGAGCTGGCATGGATATGCGCCATAGACGAGGTGGAGATCTAAGCTCTATAAGGATAAGGGGGAAGCGGCATGGAATAATTGTCCTATGACGGGTTTGCCCGGGCCAGGAACTATATATTGACCTACTCGGAGGAGATTGGGCGGGCGTGGTTTCGGTACCAGTTTGAAGATAGCGGCCCCCAGGCTTTTCTGGAGGTTTTAGCCCAATACCAGCGGGAAAGCGGGGGCTTTGGCGGGCTGTATTATGAGTATGACTATCAAGGCGTGCGCCTGAAGAGCACAGAGGTGGCGCTTCGCTACCTGATGGGAATGGACGAACGCCTCGACGCGGGCCACCCTATTATAAGGAATACCATGCGGCTCCTTTTAGACCCATACCGGCCTGAAATTGGTAACTGGGGCGAGGTCTTAGTGCCAGAGGAGCTGTATCGGGATATCCTTCAATATCCGGTGGAGCATATCCTGCGGTACTGGGATGAGAAATTGCCGGAGTATGACAGGCGTATTTTTGACAAGGGCGAGCCGTATAATTTTGAGTATTTTCTGGATTTTGTTCCATGCCTAAAGGACAAGGCCGTAAGGGACCGGCTGGCCGCTAAAATGTCTCTGATTCCGCAAAGCCAACGGCTTCGCGGCAGGGAGAAACTGAAATGAAGATCAGAATAATTCGGAGGAAAAGTTTCTAAAAAACCCAGGGCGGGGGCCGCCAGTGGCCGCTGCCCCGGGCCGGCAGACGCGGGGCGTCTTGTAGACCAAGAAGGAGTGATTTGGAAAAATGGCGCGGAAGAAGAAAGAACCAGAGAAGCAGGGCAACGAAGAGCTGTTTTTGGCGCTGGCCCTTTTGGAGAAGGAGAAGGGCATTCCGGTAGAATTTATGCTGGATAAAATCAAAAAGGCGATTGGTACTGCCTGCAAGAATAACTATGGCAACGAAGAAGTGGAGATCGAGGTCAACCCAGAGACTGGGAAATTCGATGTCTTTCTGCAAAAGCAGGTGGTGGAACAGGTGGAAAACCCGGCTCGGGAAATTTTGGTGGACCTGGCCCGGGAAATTAACCCCAGGGCCCTGATGGGCGACATGGTGGGTATTAAGCTGGATACCAAGCAGTTTGGCCGGGTGGCGGCCCAAACCGCCCGAAATATTATCCGTCAGGGCATTCGAGACAGCGAGCGGGGCCAGATGATGCAGGAGTTCCAGAGCAAGCACCAAGAGCTGGTCAGCGGACTGGTGGAGCGTATTGATCCCCGTACAGGGGCGCTTTCCCTGCGCATTGGAAAAGCAGAGGCAGTGCTGCCTAAAAACGAGCAGATTGGTGAGGAAAATATAAAGGAGGGCGACTACATAAAGGTCTATGTAGTCGATGTAAGGGAGACAGAGAAGGGGCCGAAGGCGATTATCTCTAGAACCCACCCAGACCTGGTAAAACGCATGTTTGAGACCGAAGTACCGGAAATTTATGACGGTACGGTAGAGATTAAGGCTGTGTCCCGAGAGGCGGGCTCCCGCACCAAGCTGGCAGTGCTAAGCCATAACCCAGAGGTGGACGCGGTAGGCGCGTGCATTGGCGCCCGGGGCGGCCGGGTCAATGAGATTGTGGAAGAACTGGGCGGGGAGAAGATTGATATTGTAGAGTACAATGAGGACCCCCAGAAGTTTATAGCCGCGGCGCTTTCCCCGGCCACAGTGCTTTCGGTGGAGGTTGCGGAGGACGGCGCCAGGGCCTGCCGGGTGACTGTGCCGGACAGCCAGCTGTCTTTGGCTATTGGCAATAAGGGCCAAAACGCCCGGCTGGCGGCAAAGCTGACAGGATGGAAAATCGACATTAAACCGGAGAGCGGTTTTTACGGCGAGGAACCAGTGACAAAAGCGGCTGGCGAAGAGGAATAGAGGGTTTGGCAATACGGGCCCGGGCGGTTTGGGCTGGCTTGTGCGCCGCGCGTTTTTTGCGGGCAAGTTTCTCTTGCCTGCCCGGCGTTCCTGGCGTCTAAAGTTTCTTGGTTCCGCCGGCCTTTCCGCTTTGTGGCAGGACCTGACCGGCTGGAATCAGCGTAAAGCCGGAAAATATTTTTAAAGATGCTTAATAGGGGGCTTTTTCCAAGAGTTTCCTATATCAGGGTGTGGAACGCCGGCCCCCACAAGGACCCGAAGTGGCGGATGAAGCCAGTGCCCCATAACCTTAGCCAGAAAGGAGGAGCCATGCGCCCAAAGAAGATACCCATGAGGATGTGCACCGGCTGCGGGGAGATGAAGCCCAAGAAAGAGCTGGTGCGGGTGGTAAAAGCCCCGGAAAAGACCAGCGAGGGCGGAGAACCCTTGCCGCCGGAGATCAGCCTGGATCGAACGGGCAGAATGCCGGGCCGGGGGGCTTATGTATGCAGGAACCCAGAGTGCCTGAGGCTGGCCCGAAAGGCCCGGCGGCTGGAGCGGGCGTTCTCCTGCAAAATACCGGAGGAGGTCTACCAGCGGCTAGAAGAAGAGCTGGCCCAGGCAGAAGGGGGCGGTACAGGATGAACCGGGTGCTGAACCTTTTGAGCATGGCCCGCCGGGCCGGCAGGGTGGAGCCTGGCTTTGACGCCAGCGTAGCCGCGGCCAAAACCGGAAAGGCGGCCCTGCTGCTGGCCGCTGAGGATATATCGGAAAAGACCTATAAAAATTTACGGTTCGAGGCCGAAAGGGCCGGCATACCGGCGGCGCGGCTGAAAACCGGCATAGACGCTCTAGGTAGGGCGTGCGGGGTGCGGGCCGGGGTGCTGGCTGTAACAGACCAAGGTTTCGCCAGGGCCGTGCTGGCAGAGCTGGAAAAGACAGAGATCGAGAAGGAGGACAATAGCTTATGATGATAAAATACCGGGTACGGGAAGTGGCTAAGGACCTGAACATCTCCAATAAGGAGGTGATCGACACCCTGGCGAAATATTTTCCAGAGCCAAAGAAATACATGACGGCCCTGGAGGAAAACGAGCTGGACGTGGTGCTGGAGACCTTTACCCAGCAGAACAGCATGGAAAGCCTGGACGCCTATTTTGCCCAGCGGGATCAAAAAGCTGAACCCGCCCCACAGCGGGAAGAAAAGCCCCAGGAGGCAAGGCCCCAGGAGCAAAAGCCCATGGAAGAAAAGCAGACCCCCAAAGCCGGGGAGAACCGGCAGGGGAAGCCCCAAGAGCAAAAGAGCGCCGAAAGCAAGGCCCAGGAGAACAGAAACCGTTCCCCAGAGGGCAAAAATGGGAAGAAACCCCAGAACAGCCGGAACGCAGAGAGTAATAACCGGCCGAATAACAACAATAATAAACGCCAGGGCCAGCCCCAGCCCAAGGCCCAGGAGGCAGAGCCAAAGGCCAAGGCGCCCGAGACAGTCCAGACCCAGGTGATACAAGAGCCCAAGGCCCCCACCCGCCGGGTGGTGGACACCCGCTCCAGCAATGTGAATATTGACAAATACAGCGAAAAATACGACCGTCTGGCAGACCAGAAGGTGGGCGCCCGGGGCGACAATGTGGTGACCAAGCAGAAGTTTACCAACCGGAACCAGCAGCGCCGGGGCCAGCAGCGCCGGGGTAAACGGGAGACCGAGGCCGAGCGCCTGCGCCGTATTGCCCTGGAGCGCAAGGCTAAGCACATTACCATTGAGGTGCCTGAGGAGATCACTGTGGGCGAGTTCGCCCTGCGGCTGAAGGTCTCCGCCCCTGAGGTTATTAAAAAGCTTATGGGCCTGGGGGTGTTCGCGGCCATTAACGATACCATTGACTTCGACACCGCTGTGCTGGTGGCAGACGAGTTCCACGCCCGGGTGGAGAAGGAAGTGGTGGTCACCATTGAGGAGCGCATTATTGACGACAGCCAGGACGACGAGACCAATCTGGTACCCAGGGCGCCCGTAGTGGTGGTTATGGGCCACGTGGACCACGGCAAGACTTCCATTCTGGACGTCATCCGCCACTCCAATGTTACCGAAGGTGAGGCCGGCGGCATTACCCAGCACATTGGCGCATACCGGGTGAAGGTGGGGGACCGGGACGTGACCTTCCTGGACACACCCGGCCATGCGGCTTTTACCACCATGCGGGCCCGGGGCGCCCAGGTGACGGATATTGCCGTGCTGGTGGTGGCTGCGGACGACGGCATTATGCCTCAGACCGTGGAGGCCATCAACCACGCCAAAGCGGCGGGGGTCAGTATTATTGTGGCCATTAACAAGATGGATAAGGTGGGGGCCAACCCCGACCGGGTGAAGGAACAGCTTACGGAGTATGAGCTGGTGCCCGAGGAGTGGGGCGGCGACACCCCCTGCATTCCCGTGTCTGCCCATACCAAAGAGGGCATTAACGACCTGCTGGAAATGATCATCCTCACCGCGGACATGATGGAGCTGAAAGCCAACCCCGACCGGGCGGCCAAGGGCACGGTGATTGAGGCCAGACTGGATAAGGGCATGGGCCCCATTGCCACAGTACTGGTGCAAAACGGCACCCTGCATGCCGGGGATATTATTGTGGCCGGGGCCACTGTGGGCCGGGTACGGTCCATGATGGACGACAAGGGCCGCAAGGGCATTACCGAGGCTGGCCCCTCGGTACCGGTGGAGATCACAGGCCTGGGCGACGTGCCCGTGGGCGGCGACACCTTTGACGCGGTGACAGACGAGCGCCTGGCCCGGGAACTGGTAGAGCAGCGGCTGGCCGAGCAAAAGGAAGAGGTGTTCCGTGCCCAGACCAAGGTGACCCTAGACAACCTCTTTGAGCAGATGAAAGAGGGCGAGATGAAGGAGCTGAAGATCATCGTCAAGGCGGACGTGCAGGGCTCGGTAGAGGCAGTGCGGCAGTCCTTGGAAAAGCTCTCCAACGACGAGGTGCGGGTGCACATCATCCATGGGGCGGTAGGCGCGGTGAGCGAAAGCGACGTGATGCTGGCCAACGCGTCCAATGCCATTATCGTGGGCTTCAATGTGCGGCCCGACCCGGTGGCCGAAGAAAACGCCAAGCGGGACGGGGTGGATATGCGGCTGTACCGGATTATCTACGACTGCATTGAGGAGATTGAGAACGCCATGAAGGGTATGCTGGCGCCCAAGTACCGGGAGGTGGCCCTGGGCCGTGCCGAGTGCCGGGAGACCTACAAGATCAGCAATGTGGGCATGGTCATCGGCGGCCACGTGGTCAACGGAAAGATTACCCGAAACGCCCAGGTGCGGGTGGTGCGGGACGGCATCATTGTGGCGGACGACAAGATCGCCTCTCTGCGGCGGTTTAAGGACGACGTAAAAGAGGTGGCCGACGGCTATGACTGCGGCATTACCCTGGAGCGTTTCTCGGACATCAAGCAAGGGGACGTTTTGGAGGCCTATGAGATGGAAGAGTATAGGGACTAAGGGAGAGCTGGTATGGAGATCATAACGTTTACGCCCCAGTGCGTGGGGAAGGTGGACATGAGCCCCCAGTCCTTTCCCGTGGTGGGTAAGTTTTTTCCCACCTTCTCTCAAGGAAAATGGGGGTATAATGAAACGGTGTTCCCCCAGCCCGCTGGTACCAAAACCAACCACTCCTTGGACCAAGAGAGCCTGAAGCTATATGCGAAAGGCGGGAACCGGGCTCTTTTCTTGGCCCAAGGGGGAGATGCTTATCTGGGGCACATTGCCGCAGAGAAAGACTTCATGGGTTGGGCCTATGTGGAGGCCCTGGAAGTGGCCGCCAGCCAACGGGGCAGGGGAACGGGCACAGCGCTGATCCGGCAGGCGATCCGCTGGGCAAAGGACCGGGACCTAGCGGGGCTGCGGCTGGAGACCCAAGACAACAACCTGATGGCCTGCCGGTTTTACCTAAAACAGGGATTTCAGGTGGGCGGGGTGGACTATCTGCGTTACCATACTCTGCCCGCCCCCAAAAATCAGGAGGCCGCTGTTTTCTTCTACCTGCTGTTTTAAGGAGGATATTATGCCCACACACAAACTAGGACGTATTACAGAGGACGTGAGCCGGGAGCTTTCCGCCATTGTCCGCGAATTAAAAGATCCCCGGGTTACCGGCTGTCTGCTCAGCGTGGTGCGGGTGGAGGTGACCAACGACCTGTCTTACTGCACAGCCTATGTGAGCACCGTGGAGGGCCTGGAGCGCTCTAAAGAGGCGGTACAGGGGCTGAAGTCGGCCTCTGGGTATATTCGCCGGGAGCTGGGCCGCAGGCTGAAGCTGCGCCACGTACCAGAGATGATCTTTAAGGCCACCGACTCCATCGAGTATGGGGCCAGTATCTCTAAGCTGCTGAATGACCTGGACATTCCGGAGGCGGAGGAAGAATTACCAGAGGAGGAAAGCCGCTATGGAGACAATTTTGACGTTGACTGAAGCGGCCAGCCGGCTGGCCGCCTGGGACGATATCTTGGTGGTCTGCCACGCGAACCCGGACGGGGACGCCCTGGGCTCCATGTCCGGGCTGGTGCGGGGGCTGCGGGCCCTGGGTAAAAGGGCGGACTGGCACTGCCCGGACCAGGTCCCGGAACCATTCGTCTGCCTTTTCCAGGGCCTGGAAAACAGCGGGCTGGTTCCTGCCCACACGGTTACGGTGGATGTGGCGGACTGCAAGCTGCTGGGCTCTGGAGAGGAGCGCTTTGCCGGAAAAGTGGAACTGGCCATTGACCACCACAGCACCCATAGGCCCTTTGCCAAGGAACGCTGGGTAAGCGCAGCGGCGGCGGCTACGGCGGAGATGGTCTGGCTGCTGTTAAAGGAGTTGGCGGTGAGTCCGGATGCTGCCATAGCCAGCTGTCTTTACACAGGGATGGCCACTGACACAGGCTGTTTCCGCTACCGCAACGTAACCCCCCAGACCCTGCGGCTGGCGGCGGAGGCCCTGGAGGCTGGGGCCAGGGCCGGAGATATTAACCAAAAGTTGTTCGAGACCAAGAGCTTGGCTTACTTCCGGGCCGAGCGGCAGATACTGGAGGATATGGAGCTGTTCTGCGGGGGAAAGGCGGCTATGGTGCTGCTGCCCCAGTCCTTCTATGCCGAGACCGGCGCGCGGGAGGACGAGGCGGAAGCCGCTGTGGGGCAGCTCCGGCAGATTGAGGGGGTGCTGCTGGGGATCACTATAAAAGAGAAGCCGGATGGCGGTGTCAAGGGCTCTTTGCGGGCCAACCCTCCGGTCAATGCCGCCGCGGTCTGCGAGAGGCTGGGAGGCGGAGGCCACGCCGGGGCGGCGGGATGTACCCTGGGGGGGATGTCCATAGCAGAGGCGGCGGAAAAACTGAGAGCCGTTTGTGAACAATATTTTGCGGAGATAGGATGCATCTGACCCAATATGAATGGCATAATCATATTAGATAAGCCCCAGGGATTTACCTCCTTCGATGCGGTGGCGGTGGTGCGGGGGCTTAGTAAAGAGAAAAAGATTGGCCACACCGGCACCCTGGACCCTATGGCCACCGGGGTGCTCCCCCTTTTGCTGGGCCGCGCGGCTAAAGCCGCCAGCCTGCTGCCGGACACGGACAAGGAATATTTAGCCCAGTTCCAGCTGGGGCGGCGCTTTGACACAGGGGATGTGACCGGCGCCCTGGTGGAACAGAACCAGGCCCCTGTGGACAGAAGCGCCCTGGAAGGGGCTATGGCGGGATTCTTAGGGGAGATTGACCAGCTGCCGCCCATGTACTCGGCGGTGTCCGTAAACGGCCAGCGGCTATATAAGCTGGCCCGCCAGGGCCTTACGGTAGAGCGCCCAGCCCGACGGGTAAACATCTCCCTGCTGCGGCTGGAGGCCTACGACCCCGCAAGGCGCCAGGGAACCCTAAGGGTGGCATGCTCGAAAGGCACGTACATACGGGTGCTCATCGAGGATATTGCCGCCGCTGCCGGAACCTGCGGTACCATGGCGGGGCTGCGGCGGGTGCGGGCCTGCGGCTTTTCCGAGGCAGACGCGGTAAGCCTGGACCAGCTGCGACAGCTGGCCGGGGCCGGACGCTTGGAAGAGGCGCTGCGGCCGGTGGACGGGCTGTTCCAGGCGTATAGGCGGGTCACGGTAAGCGGAGCGCAAGGGACGCGCTTTTTAAATGGCGGAGCTCTGGCCCTGGACCGGCTGCGGCTGGCCGGGGGTGCTCCAGAGGCCGGGGAGCGCCTGCAAGTCTATGAGCCTGGGGGCGCGTTCCTGGGCCTGGGAGAGGCAGACCCAGCGGCGGGAGAGCTGAAGGTGCTGAAACTTTTTAAAGTGACCCAATAGATTCAAGGCAAAAAAGAGAGACGCATTGTGTGGTCCAGGTGCGGGGAATGTTCCGAGCCTTTACCCTCATGTGAAAAAAAGGAGGCGCCAGCATGGAATGGATCGTAAATTTTGACATGCCGCCCCAGCCGCCGTGCGGCTTGGCGCTGGGCGGCTTTGACGGACTGCACCGGGGACATATGGCGGTGATTCAGGCCACGCTGGAGGGTCCGGACCAGCCGGCGGTGTTCACCTTTTCCGCGCCGCCTTCCGGCGAGGCCATGGTATTGACCGCCGCGGATAAAAAAAAGCTGCTGGCCGCCGCCGGGGTGGAGCGGGTGTACTCGGCGGAGTTTTCGGCCCTGAAAACCATGGAGGCCGCCAGCTTTGTGGAAACGCTGCTCTTTGAAAAAATAAACGCCCGGCGGCTTTGCTGCGGAGAGGACTTCCGCTTTGGCCGTGGGGCGGCGGGGGACGTGGGGCTGCTGAGAGAGCTTTGCCAAAAGCACGGCGTGGGCCTGACCGTGCTGCCCCCTGTAAGCGAGGATGGAGAAAAGATCAGCTCCAGCCGGATTCGCCGGGCCGTGGAGCGGGGAGACATCCCCACAGCCAACCGGCTGCTGGGCCGGCCCTTTGGCTTTCAGCTGGAGGTGATCCATGGGAACCACATCGGCACAGGGCTGGGCACGCCAACGATCAACCAGGCGCTGCCAGAGAACTTTGTGCGGCCCCGGTTCGGGGTGTACGCGGCCTGGTGCCTGGTGGAGGGGAGCCCGTATTTTGGTGTGTGCAATATTGGGGTAAAACCCACCGTGGGCTCGGACCGGGTGCTGGCCGAAACCTGGATGCCGGAGTTTTCCGGGGACCTGTACGGGGAGCGGGTCCGGGTGGAGCTGGTGGAGTTCCTGCGGCCCGAGCGGAAATTCGACTCTCTGGAGGAGCTGAAAGCGGCCATCCAGGCAAACGGAGAGCAGGCCCGGGCCCTAACTGTAGGGGCGGAGTAGGGCGGCTCAGTCCAGCTCGAACCACACGTCTATCTCGCTCTGGTCCGGCTCCTCAAAGGCGCTGAGCAGTTTCTGCATCAGCCCCTGGTCTACATAGTAGTCGGCGGTCTCCCCGGCCAGAACGGCGGCGTTGCGCTTTTCAATATTCACCTGCCAGCGGGCCGCTGACACGTGGATATAGTGCCACTCTGTAGCAATGCCCCGCTCCCGGAAAAAGCCAGAGGCCCGCTGCCGGGCGGCCCGGGTCCAGAAGCCCCAGTCCAGAATCACGTCCACCCCGGCCCGGGCGATGTCCGCGGCCCTGTCCAGCAGATAGCCCTGGACAGCGGCGCAGACCTGGTCGTGGAGCGTCCCCAGCTCCCCAATGCGGGTGGTCAGCTCGTCCACAGAGAGACGCACCGCCGGGGACTTCTTCATCAGGCCTTTGCAGTAGAAGGTCTTGCCGCTGGCGATCTTGCCGCAGATGAGGATTACCTTTGCCATGCTCACACCCCCTTTGCCAGGAATTCCTCCACCCGCTGGTGAAAGTCTGGCAGGGCCTTTTTTAGGGAGACGGGCCGGCCCGCGGAATTCAGAAAGCAGTGGGTGGTCCAGCCGTCGCAGCGGGGCTGACCAGTGGCCTGGTCCCGGACCTGGTAGTGAAAGGCAATGCGGGTGCGGGTGTAGCTTTCGATCTGTGTAAGAATCTCTACCGTGTCGCCAAAGCGGCACATAGCATGATAATTGGCCTGGGCGCTAAGCACCGGGCTGAGGATACCGGCGGCTTCCAGGGTTTCGTAAGGGAAGCCGCTTTCGCGCATAAAATGGACTCTTGCCTCTTCAAACCAACGGATGTAGTTGGAGTGGTGAACGCAGTCCATACGGTCGGTCTCATAGTAGTGGACCGGGCGGGTGTAAGGGACAGTGGGCATAAGATTACCAGCTTTCTAAAAAAATATGGGAGTTTACGGGAGAAACGCGGCAAGGTTCTGGTGGACCGCCGGAGCAAAAGAAGCCCAAAGGAACTGGCTTCCCTGGCGGGGTGCGGGGCAGAGCCCCAGGCTCCGGCTGCCCGCATAGGAGCGGCTCTGCTCCATATATTTATAGGGGAACATCCCTCCCCCGGAGGGGGCGGGGTTATATTGTACCATAATTGTGAAGAAAACGCCAGAGCGCCCAAGATATAGTTTGATGAGGATGCGAAAGGGTACACATGGTAGATTTAACTATAAAAACAAAGATAAAGCACCATATATTGTATTCGGTCTATGTGTTGATTTTTAGGTCGAAAGATGGTATCATTTTTAAGGCAATACTGCGAAGTTCTACGTGCGGTATTGTGTCCTCAGGTTTTTCGTCAGAGTGTACAAGAATTGCTTTGTAGCTCTATTGAGTGCGGTCAATCAGACCAGTGAGGGTCTTTAGGATTGGGAAACGGAACGCTTGTGCGCAATAGCGGAAGCTATCGGCTAAAGCTGTTAACAAAAATGTACAAGCAAGACAGCGCTTAAGGTGAAGGTGTTAGCCGTAAATTGTACGGTGCTGCCTTAAGAGTCATGGAGAAAGGAAGTACCCAGAACATGAAGATAGGCTTGGACGTAGGTTCCACCACATTAAAATGCGTGGTTTACGAAGGGGGCGCCCCTGTTTTTCAAGAATATGAGCGGCACTTTTCCCAAATAGCGGAAAAGGCGTTGGATATGTTGGGCCGGGTGGCGGCGCGTTTTCCCCAGGAAACCAGCGCCGGGCTTTGTGTTTCGGGCTCGGCGGGCATGGGCCTGGCAGAGGACCTGGGCATCCCCTTTGTCCAGGAGGTGTACGCCACCCGCACCGCCGTGAAAAAATATCTGCCGGGCACCGACGTGGTGATCGAGCTGGGGGGCGAGGACGCCAAAATCCTGTTTCTCTCCGGCTCTATGGAGGTGCGCATGAACGGCTCCTGCGCCGGGGGCACCGGGGCCTTTATCGACCAAATGGCCACCCTGCTCTCCATCTCCCCCACCGAGATGGACCAAATCGCCGCGGGCAGCACCCGCAGCTACAGCATTGCCTCCCGCTGCGGGGTGTTCGCCAAGTCGGACATCCAGGCCCTTTTGAACCAGGGGGCCCAAAAGGACGACATCGCCGCCAGCATCTTTACCGCCGTGGTGAATCAGACCGTGGCGGGCCTGGCCCAGGGCCGGGAGATTACCGGCCAGGTGGTGTACCTGGGCGGGCCCCTGACCTTCTTCCCCCAGCTGCGAAAGGCCTTTGACAGCATTCTGGGGGTCGGGGGCATCTGCCCCGAAAACTCCCTGTATTATGTAGCGGCCGGCGCGGCCCTGGACCCTTCTTCGGAGGAATTCGACCTGGGGGAGATCACCGGGAAGATCAAAAACTACAGCTCCAGCCGCCACTACCAGAGCAGCCAGGCTCTGTTTGCCAACCAGGCCGAGTATGACGAGTTCACCGCCCGCCACCAGCAGGACAGCGTGCCTACCGGCGCGGCCCTGGGCCCGGACGGCACGGCCTATATCGGCATTGACGCGGGGTCCACCACCGTAAAGGCGGTGGCGGTGAACGAGAACGAGGAAATCGTCTGCTCCCGCTACCTGCCCAACAGCGGCAACCCGGTGCCCTTGGTGCGGGACTTTCTCAGCGATCTATATGAAAATTACCCCAACATAAAAATTCGTGGCGCGGCCTCTACCGGCTACGGAGAGGAGATCATCAAGGCCGCTTTTGGCATGGACCTGGGGGTGGTGGAGACCATCGCCCACTTTACCGCTGCCAAAAAGTTCCGGCCCCAGGTGGACTTTATCATTGACATCGGCGGCCAGGACATCAAGTGCTTTAAGATCAAGAACGGGGCCATTGACAATATTTTCCTCAACGAGGCTTGTTCCTCGGGCTGCGGCTCTTTTTTGCAGACTTTCGCCGGGGCCCTGGGCTACCAGATGGAGGACTTTGCCCGCCAGGGGCTGTTTGCAAAGGACCCGGTGGACCTGGGCAGCCGCTGCACGGTGTTTATGAACTCCTCTGTGAAGCAGGCCCAAAAAGACGGGGCCTCGCTGGGCAGCATTTCCGCCGGGCTCTCTATGAGCGTGGTGAAAAACGCCCTCTATAAGGTCATCCGGGTTACCGACGCCAAAAGCCTGGGCCGGCACATTGTGGTGCAGGGGGGCACCTTCCTCAACGACGCGGTGCTGCGGGCCTTTGAGAAGGAGATTGGCCAGGACGTCACCCGGCCCTCGGTGGCGGGACTCATGGGGGCCTACGGCGCGGCCCTGTACGCCAAAGAACACAGGCCCCAGCGCAGCGGAATCATCTCTCCCCAGGATCTGGCGGGCTTTACCCACCAGGTAAAGGCCGTCACCTGCAACGGCTGCCCCAACCACTGCCGCCTGACGGTGAACACCTTTGGCGGGGGCGGGCGGTACATTGCCGGAAACCGCTGCGACAAGCCCCTGAAAAAGCAGAGCCCGGCCAGTGAGTACAATCTATACGAGTATAAAAAGCAGCTGCTGGCGGCCTATGCCCCCTGTGAGGGGCCCAGGGGGAAAATCGGCATTCCCATGGGCCTGAATATGTTCGAGCTGTACCCCTTCTGGCACACCTTTTTTACCCAGCTGGGCTTTGGGGTAGAGGCCTCGCCGGAGTCGGACCGGCAGCTGTACTTTAAGGGCCAGCACACCATCCCCTCGGACACGGTCTGTTACCCGGCCAAGCTGCTGCACGGGCATATTGACACCCTGCTGGAGCGGAAGCTGGACGCCATCTTTTACCCCTGCATGAGCTACAACGTGGACGAACACAAGGGCGACAACCACTACAACTGCCCGGTGGTGGCCTACTACCCCGAGGTGCTGGACGCCAACGTGGCCGCCCTGGCGGATACCAAATTTATCTACGACTACGTGGGCCTGCACCGGCCCCATGACTTCCCCAAAAAGATGCGGGCCATTTTGGCCAAGTACTTTCCGCCTATCCCAGAAAAAGAGGTAAAGGCCGCCGCCCGGGCTGCTTACGCCGAGTATGCCGCCTACATGGGACGCATCCGGCAAAAGGGCCGGGAGTACATGCAAAAGGCCCGGGAGCTAAACCTGCCCGTGGTCATCCTCTCGGGCCGGCCCTACCACCTGGACGGGGAGATCAACCACGGCATCGACAAGCTTATCTGCGAGTGCGGCGCCGTGCTAGTCACCGAGGACTCCATCAGCGACCAGGTGGAGAAGTTCTCCACCAAGGTGCTGAACCAGTGGACCTACCACGCCCGGCTGTACGCCGCCGCCCGGTATGTGGCAGAGTGCGGGGACCCCCGGGTGAACCTGGTGCAGCTGGTGAGCTTTGGCTGCGGGGTGGACGCCATTACCGGGGACGAGGTGCGGTCGATTTTGGAGGAGGGCGGGCGCATCTACACCCAAATTAAAATCGACGAGATTACCAACCTGGGCGCGGTACGCATCCGGCTGCGCAGCCTGTTCGCCGCGCTGGGGCTGGGCGATTAGCCGCCTGCCCGAATGACCCAAAATGAACATGGTATGGGTTTGGGGAGCGGCTGGCGGCTTCGAGGCAGGACCTGGCGGGACCATTCCCGTTCCCCGGCGTAAAAGTTTCGCCAGCCTTTTCAAAGGCTGTGGGGGTGGAGGGGGCGAAGCCCCTCCCCGCCGGAGGCCATTATAGTAAACACACTTGAAAATCGGTATGTACCGATTTTCAAGCTGGGCGACAATGTCGCCTGGTTCAAAAGAGGTATTCAACATCTTTTGAACTGTGTTAACTATACGTCGTAGACAAAGCGCGCTTTGTGCCCATCGGGCCCAAAGAGCCCTAAGTGTTGGAAGGCCTCCGTCAGCGCAGACCAGCTGACTCCGGCAAGACCTTGGGGGCGCAGCCCCCAATCCCCTGCGGCCTTGAAAGGCCGGCGAACTTTTTACTGTTACCCACGCTGGCGCTACTCTCAAAACCCATAGAAAGGATTCTCTATGAGCAATACAGCAAACCGGGTGGAATTTACCCGGGAGATGAAAAAGGACTATACCATCTTAACGCCCAATATGGCTCCCATCCACTTTGAGCTCATCAAAAACGTGCTTAACAGCTTTGGCTACCACCTGGACCTGCTGCAAACCACTGGCCGGGAGATTGTGGACGAGGGGCTAAAATATGTGCACAACGACACCTGCTACCCGGCGCTGCTGTCCATTGGCCAACTGATGCACGCCCTGCACAGCGGCAAGTACGACCTGCACAAGGTGGCCCTGATTATGACCCAGACCGGGGGCGGCTGCCGGGCCAGCAACTACATACACCTGCTGCGCAAAGCCCTGAAAAAGGACGGGCTGGACTATATCCCGGTGATCTCCCTAAACCTTTCGGGCCTGGAGAGCAACAGCGGCTTTAAGCTGACCCTGCCCATGCTGCGCCGGGCCATTGCGGCCCTGACCTATGGCGACCTTTTGATGCTGCTGAAAAACCAGACCAAGCCCTACGAGGTTCGGCCCGGGGCCAGCGACCAGACCGTGGCGGACTGGACCCAAAAGCTGACCGGCCTCTTTGAGCAGGGCAAGGCCTTTACCCAGCACGAGGTGCGGGCCTACTTTGACCAGATTGTTCAAAGTTTTGCCGCCATTCCGCTGAACAGGACCGAAAAGGCAAAAGTTGGCATTGTGGGGGAAATTTACGTAAAATACTCGGCTTTGGCCAATAATGGTCTCGAGGACTTTCTCTTCCGCCAGGGCTGCGAGGTAATGGTGCCGGGCATTATGGGCTTTATGATCTTCAAGGTGGACAACCGGCTGGAGGATATTGCCCTGTACGGCGGCAGCCAGGCCAAAAAGCAGCTGTGTACCCTGCTGAAGTGGTACTTTACCAAGTTTGAGACAGACCTGATCGACTCGGTGAAAAAATATCCCCAGTTTACCCCGCCCGCGCCCTACAGCCACCTGAAAGAGCTGGCGGGCCAGGTCATCGGCTATGGCTGCAAGATGGGCGAGGGCTGGCTTTTGACCGCCGAGATGATGGAGCTTATTGAGAGCGGCTACGAGAACGTGGTGTGCACCCAGCCCTTTGGCTGCCTGCCCAACCATATTGTGGGCAAGGGCATGATCCGCAAGGTGAAGAGCGTGTACCCCCAGGCCAATATTGTGCCCATTGACTACGACCCCAGCGCCACCCGGGTGAACCAGGAGAACCGGATCAAGCTGATGCTGGCGGTAAGCGCGGGATGAGGAAAAAGCTGGCGGGTGTTTTTGGGGGCCAGGATGCGCGGACCGGGCGTGAGTGGGTGCGGGTTCCCCTTTTTGCAGCGGATTTTTAAGCTTAGGGCTTGTTTGAAAAATCGGAAACGCCGTCTTTTTACCCAGAAGGGGCCCCTTTCTGCGTCAAAAATCCTCGCCAATCGGAAGATTGCTTTGCGGTTTTTTCCTTGAAATGAACCCCTTCTGGGTAAAAATTCGTCATTTCCTCTATTTTCAAACAAGCCCTAGGGACAGGACCTTGGGCTTCTGCGGTCCCGGCTCTCGCGCCGGTGAGTTCCTAGCGTGTCTGCCGCCAGCAGACGCTTACCCCCAAACTCCCCGCGCCTTTTCCGGCTTTATCATTTATGAGATTTACGAAATAAATAGCTTTCTCGGAAAGAAGGTGTTCCCATGCCCAAAAAACTGGTCCTTTTGCTGGCTTTGCTAATGCTGCTGACAGAGATCCCCAGCTGTTCCTTTACCGGGCTCTCCCCCCAAAACCTGATGTCCCCCCCAAAGGCCAACGCGGACCAGCAGAGCATTTACCGACTTTTGCAGGGGGCTCAGGCGGATGTGACCTTTGTCTACCCGCGCAACGGCGAGTACCTTTCCGCAATTACCATGCACGACTTTACTGGGGACGGGGTGGAGGACGCCATTGGTTTCCATTTGGTGGAGGATGGGGGCGTGGGGGGCATAGAAGTACAGTTTTTGACAAAAGAGAACGGCGTTTGGCGCACGCTTTCCTCTTTCCGCAATCCTTTTTCCCAGGTGGACCGGGTTTGTTTTGCCAATGCCCCTGGGGGAGGGCAAGTGGTGCTGGTGGGCTGGGGCAGCACCCGGGGCGACACAGGGCGCATAGCGGTGGTGAACGCCTATGTCTATGATGGCCGGGGGGCTCTGGAAGAGTACCAGCTGGGCAACTATGCTGAAATGCTGCTGACCGATTTTGATGGCAACGGGGTGGATGAATTGTTTACCATTGACAAATTCGTAGCCACCGAGGCCGAGGGGGAGGAATCCACGCCCGCCATGGCTCGGGTATATGCCTTTGACCTGGAAAAGCCCTATGAGTTGGCCAGCACCCAGGCGGACAACAGCCTAACCGGCTACACGCTGGTTCAGTCTGGCCAGCTGAACGCCCGGACCAAGGGCGTGATTGTAGACGGATCTGTAAACGCAGTGACCACTTCCACCCAAATATTTACCTTGGATGGGGTGCGGCTGCGCAACTTCCCAGGGGGTGTGAATACCAGCGAGTATACCAACCCCTTTTCACGGCCCAGCCTTTCCACGTCGCCCATCAGCAGTCAGGATATTAACGGCGACGGCTATTTTGAGTTTCCAGCAGTGACCAAGCTGCCTGGTATCCCTGAAAATGTGGACCTGGACTCTACCAGCTATTTGGTAGAGTGGCAGGGCCTTACCCCAGAGATGGAGAGCCGGGTCGTTTTGCGGGCCCTGATGAACACCCAGGAGAACTATTGGTTTCGGCTGCCGTACCTTTTGCAGGGAAAGGTGTGCGCGATCAATGACCCAAAGCTGCGTACAGTGACGTATACCGAGGTGATCGAGGACGAGGAGGGCAGCCAGCTTTTGGGTGGAACGCTGTTTTCTATTCGGGTATTTACCCGTTCCGCCTGGGAAAATCGGGGCGAGACCAGTGGATACAGTATGATTTTGGCCCAGAACGATCTGGTATATGGGATACAGGTTGTAACCAGGAACGAGAACTACCGGCGGTGCATTGAGGAGATCACCCGTAATTTCCAGCTGCTTGCCGGATGAGGGGAAACTTTTGGGATGGCCGGTTCCATTGACCCAGGCGGCAGCTTTGGAGCGGGGCGAATGGGCCGGCATGGAAAAAACGCCAGAAAAGGTTTTGTCTGCTTTTTCTAAAAGTGGCAGGCTTGCGGAACAGGGTCTTGCGGTTCTAAAAAGGAGGTTCAGTATGAAACGAGTGCTGGTGGCAGAGGACGAGCAGAATATTCGGGAATTTGTGGTCATCAACCTGGCCAGGGCTGGGTATGAGATTGTGGAGGCGGAGACCGGGGACCAGGCCCTGGAGCTATATGAGGGCCACGAGGGCCGTTTTGACGTGGTGATCCTGGACATTATGATGCCGGGAGACCACGACGGCCTGGCGGTGTGCCGGGAGCTGCGGGGACGCAACCCCTCCATTGGCATTATCCTTCTCACTGCCAAAACCCAGGAGATGGACAAGGTCAGCGGCCTAATGATGGGTGCGGACGACTATGTGACAAAGCCCTTTTCTCCTTCCGAGCTGGTGGCCAGGGTAGACGCCGTGTACCGCAGGGTGGCCCTGGCGGCGGAGCAGGATCAAGTGGCCCGCCGTAACGAGGTGGTCTCTGGGGAATTTGCCCTGAATCTTCGGAATCGCTCTTTTAGTAAGGGCGGGGTACCGGTGGAGCTGACCCAGGTGGAGTTCCAGATTATGGAATACTTTTTCGAGAACCCGGGGCTGGCCCTGGCCCGGGGGGATATTTTGCGGCACGTGTGGGGCCCGGGGTATGTGGGCGAGGAAAAGATTGTGGATGTAAACATCCGCCGCCTGCGCATGAAAGTGGAGAACGAGCCAAGCAACCCCCAGCACATTATGACCGTTTGGGGCCTGGGGTACCGGTGGAAGGCGTAATAGGGAGGTGGGGCCGTGTTTGCCAGAAGCGTGTCCAGGCGTTGGTTTTTAAATACCATTGGGGCTGTGTTTGTCATTTTGGTCATCTTTGTGGCGTCCCTGTCCGTGGTGGTGCAGAGTTCCACCTATAGCAGCATAGAGCTGGCCCTTTCCAGCCGGATGGACGAGCTTTTAAACTGGTTTTCCGGTAATGGCGGCCGGGATAATGTACGCAGTTTTACAGCCATTACCCAGGACTATGTGGAGAATTCCTTTCAGGACCGGAACAAAATGGAGATTATGGCCCTAAGCCGGGAGGGGCAGGTGTTTATTACCTCTACAGGTTTTGAGCCGGACCGCCAGCAGCCTATGCCAGACTATGAGCTGGCCCTCTCCAGCCCGGACGGTTCTGGAAAATGGGTGGGTGAGCTGAACACTGGGGAAAAGGTGATGGCCATTACCCGGACGGTACGGGACGAAAACGGTGTGCTGATGGGATCCATCCGCTACATGGTGTCCATGGAGCTGGCGGACCAGCAGACTGCCCTTATTGTGGTATTTCTGGTGGTGGCGGGGCTGTTTATTATGCTGCTGCTCACCTTTTCCGGCATGTACTTTATCCGATCTATTCTGGTGCCGGTACGCCAGGTAAGCCAAAATGCCCGGCAGATTGCCCAGGGAGATTTTGAGGTGCGTATTGAAAAGGCCCGGGATGACGAGATTGGCCAGCTGTGCGACGCCATTAACGATATGGCCGGAGAACTGGGCGAGGCCGAGCGCATGAAAAATGAATTTATCTCCTCGGTTTCTCATGAGCTGCGCACCCCGCTGACGGCCATTAAGGGCTGGGCGGAGACCCTGCGGGACGGGGCGGACCCGGCCACAGAGGAAAAGGGCATGAGTGTGATTATCCGGGAATCGGAGCGGCTTTCGGGGCTGGTGGAGGAACTGCTGGACTTTTCCCGGCTGCAAAACGGCCGGATGCAGCTGATTAGCGAACGCATGGACCTTTTGGCCGAGCTGGACGAGGCGGTGTACCTGTTTACCGAACGTGCCCGTACCGAGGGCAAAGAGCTGGTCTATGAAGAGAATGCTGCCCTGGCCCCGGTGTATGGGGACAAAAACCGGTTGCGGCAGGTATTTGTAAACATCCTGGACAACGCCCTGAAATACACAGAGGCCGGGGGCACGGTAACGGTGTCTACCGTGCTGGACAGCACCCAGGTGCGGGTGATTGTACAGGACACCGGCTGCGGCATACCCCCCGAGCATTTGCCCAATGTGAAGAAAAAGTTCTATAAGGCGAACCAGCTGGTGCGGGGCTCTGGAATTGGGTTGGCGGTAGCGGATGAAATTATCGCTATGCATAACGGAACCCTGGAGCTGGAGAGCGCCCCAGGCGAGGGGACCACAGTGGTAATTGCCCTGCCGCTGTGTAAGAGCTAGATGCGCGTTGCGGTCCTCTCGGTTTTTTGAACCACGACCCACATTTTAATTTGACAGGAGAATCTCATGAAAATCACAACCATCGGCGGCCAGGCCCTTATGGAGGGTATTATGATGGTGGGCCCCAAGCGCACCACCGCTGCTTTCTGCGACCAACAAGGCAATATTACCACAGAGGATATTTCTGTTCCCCGCATCACAAAGAAATATCCTATCCTGGGCAAACCCTTTATCCGGGGGATTTTTTCCCTGGTGGATACCTTTCGCCTGGGCTATAAGGCTCTTTCCCTTTCTGCGGATAAGCTGACGGATACCGGCGAGGAGGAGCTTACCGGCCTAGACAAGTGGCTGGACGAGCACCTGGGGGACAAGCTTACCAGTATAGTTATGGCCATTGGTACCGTGCTGGGCTTGGGCCTGGCCATTGTGCTGTTTTTTATGCTGCCCACCTTCCTGTTTAATTTGCTGCAAGGAGCTGTGCAGGGAAATTTTGCGGCGGATATCTCCGGCTGGCGCTCTGCGTTCGAAGGAGTACTGCGCATTGGCATTTTTCTGGGCTATGTGCTGCTGGTTTCCCGCATGGAGGAGATCAAGCGGGTGTTTCAGTACCACGGGGCGGAACACAAGACCATCTTCTGCTACGAGGCGGACCTGCCCCTTACGGTGGAAAATGTTCGGGTCCAGCGGCGCTTTCACCCCCGCTGTGGTACCAGCTTTATGGCATTGATGCTTCTGCTGGGCATTGTGGTGGGCTTCTTTATTCCTTTTAGCAACCCCGTGCTGCGTACGGCGGTAAAGCTGCTGTGCATCCCAGTGATTATGAATATTGGCTATGAGGTGCAGAAGCTCTGCGCCCGCCACGACTGCTTGCTCTCCCGGATTATTACGGCCCCGGGGCTTTGGATGCAGCGCATCACCGTGAAGGAGCCGGACGACAAAATGATTGAGGCCGCCATTGCCGCTATGGAGGCGGTTATTCCGGAAAACGGCGAGGACCTGGTGAAATGACCCACCGGGCGCTGTACTTACTGGCAAAGGACCGGCTAAGCCAGGCGGGCATTGATACGCCGGGCTTTGACGCTGGGGTGTTGGCCCGGCATTTTCTGGGCTTGGACCGCCCGGGGCTGGCGGTGCGCGGGGCGGAAGAGCCCTTAGCACAAAAGGAGCGGGCCTTTCTTTTGGCCCTTGCTCAGCGCGAGGAGCGCCGGCCCTTGCAGTATATTGTGGGCAGCTGGCCCTTTATGGGCCTAGAGCTGTTTGTGGGAGAAGGCGTGCTGGTTCCTCGAGAGGACACCGCTGTACTGGTGGAGGCAATGGCCGGGGCCATGGCCGTAGATGCCCGGAGGCTTGGCCTGGACCTGTGCGCGGGCACAGGGGCTGTGGGCCTGGGGCTGTGCAGTCTGCTGCCGGCGGCAAAGGTCTTTTGTGTGGAGAAGGATTCGGCGGCGCTGGCCTATCTGCATAAAAATTTGGCCAAGTATAGCGGCTTTCAGGCGGAGGCCCTGGAGGCCGACGTGCTGGACCCGAAACTGCCAGAGAACCTGCCAAAGGGGCTAGACTTTATTGCCGCAAACCCACCCTACATTGAAAGCGGGGACCTGCCGGGCCTTCAACCAGAGGTACGGCGGGAGCCCGCCGCTGCCCTGGACGGAGGCCCAGACGGGCTGGTGTTCTATCGGGCCATTACCAGTTGGTGGGCCCGGCTGCTAAGACCCGGGGGGCTGCTGGGGGTGGAGATTGGCAGCACACAGGGACAGGCGGTGAAAAAACTTTTTGAGGACAGCGGATTTCAGAGTGTACAGGTGCGAAAGGACCTGGGGGGCCTGGACCGGGTGGTGCTGGGCAAGAAAATGGGCGAAACAGAAAATTCTGGTTTGGGGTGGTAGAGGCGGCTATGAGATTATTATTTGAAATGGATCGAAAGGACTATAGCCAGTGCACCCATTCTTTTATCCGCAACTCGGCCAGAAGCATCGTGATAAAAAACCAGAAGGTAGCTATGGTCCATAGTCTCAAGTACGACTATTATAAATTTCCAGGTGGCGGCATAGAAGATGGAGAGAACCCCCTGGACGCGATGATACGGGAAACGCGGGAAGAAGCGGGTTTGGTGGTTTTGGCCGGTACGGTTAAAGAATATGGATATGTGCATCGAGTTCAAAAGAGCGATAGGGATGAAACTGAGTGTTTTGTGCAGGATAGTTATTACTATTTTTGCAAGGTGGAAGAAACCGCCGTATCACAAAAACTGGATGATTATGAAGCGGCAGAGGGCTATATTTTAGAATATGTCCGTCCACAGTCCGCAATCCGGCAAAACCGCCGCATAGCGCTGGACGCTTACCGGCGAATGATGTTAGAGCGGGAGGCCCGTGTTCTTGAATTGCTGATAGCGGAAGGGCGGTTTGAATGAAAATTCTGGTTTTGGTTTTTTTCCACAGGCGCTTTTCCTGAAAATATGGTGAGCCTAGTTCGTATAAAAAGGGCAAGACAAACCATGGTGGTTTATCTTGCCTCTTCGCTTCTTTACAGGGGATGTCATTTTTGCTTTTGCCCTTATGCTTTCTCTGCTTATCGTCCCAGCATCCGCATCAAAAGCCCAGATTTTCCAAAAATCTTTACGCTCTTCAGCCATCCTGGATCAATGCGCTCCAGCACGACCTGGGGGCAGTCGTACTGGGAGGGCTTTTTTTGCAGCTTCAGCTTCTCAATGAGCTGGTTATAGTCCCGCACCGAGATCTCTTCGCAGTCTGGCCGCAGAGACTTGTAGTTGCCCGGGCGGGTGTATTTAAATACATAGAGAAAATCCGCCCACTCGCTGTATTCTGTCAGATGAATCTGGTCGTCGGGCACGTCCAGGGTCAGCCGTACCGAGCCGGAGACCTTTCCGCCGGTATTCTGCTTGCGTCCTTTGATCACCGCGAAAATAGGGCACTCGCAGTGCAGGCCGAACATGTCGATCAAGGCGTCGTACTCCCCCCGCAATCCAAGGTTCGGCTTGGCGCGGTACACGTCGCCGGCTTTCAGTGTGCGTAGGACCAGGTTTGACTGATAGGTTTGAATGATCATTCTCCTCCTGCAACTCCTCTCTCTCCTTCATCCTCCCGGGCCACGCCGCCAGAGGATTTCACGGCCCATTCGTACAAATAAGTGTCGAACTCGCCCAGGGCGTTGGGGCGGATTAAAAACCGCCGCAGCAGGGCGTCCTCCTCTTGGCCGGTGCCGCCATAAAAGGCGTCGGCAATTCCCCCCGCGATGCAGCCCACGGTGTCGGTATCGCAGCGGACGCTGTACACGTTCCGTATGCAGCTTTCCCAGTCCTCAGACTCCAGAAAGCAGCGGATGGCCAGGGGCATGGTGCCCATAGCGGTAACGTCGAACTTGCCAAAAGGCCGGTAGGTGATGAGGGGCCGGCCCACCACATAGCGGTACCTTTTGCGCAGATAGTGGGCAATCTCCCACTTAGAGGCTCCGGTACGTGCCATAAACACAGCGGCGGCTGTGGCCTGGGCGGCCTTTATCCCCTCGGGATGATTATGGGTGCACATGGAGCTAAGGGCAGCCTGCTCTTCCACCTCCGCCAAACTGGAAAAATGCCAGCCAATATAGCTGACCCGCATGGCGGAGCCATTTCCGAAGCTGTTGTAACCTCGGTCCGACCGGGCGTGGAGCCAGTTTTTGAACATGGGCCCATATCCAGCCTGCATATACCGGCGGCCAAAGCGGCGGTAAGCCCTAAAATAAGGGGTGCCGGTAAGCACCGCATACTTGGTGGCCACGGTCAGCACAGTGTCGTCGGTATATTTGCTCATGCCGGTAAAGAGCTCCGCGCCCCGCCAGTCAAAGGGGTCGGGGCGGGTGAACTCGAACCGGGAACCGGCAATGTCGCCCAGAATCGCGCCGTACATACGGCTCCTCCTTCCGATTGTGGGTAATGGCTTTTCTATATTATAACAGATGCCAGAAGAAATTTCCACTATAAAAAAGAAACAGCCGGCCTTTTCAGCCAGCTGTTGAGAAGAGCTTTAGCCCTGACAGAAGGTGCGGCACTCGGTGCCGCTCTTAGAATTTACGTCCGAACAGCAGCAGCCCACACAGACACACTCGGCCTTGCACTTACAGTCGTCATTATAAGTGCAGTTGTGGGCCTTACAGTCAATAGTGGTCTCAGAAGAGGGACTGTGGCTAGAGATCGCGTTGCTGCCGCCCTGGGTTCTGGGCTCATAGGACTCGCAGCAGGTCTGGTCGCACTGGCAGGCGGCAGGGCCGTCCACATGGATGCTGGACAGGCAGCAGAGGTTTTTCTCGTTGTGCCGGCAGGAGGTCACTTGGCATTCCAAAGAGTTTTTCATAATGCATCCCTCGCTTTATAAAGTTTTTGGTTTGCAAGGCTAGGCCTTGCTTGAAAAATCGAAAACGCCGTCTTTATGCCCATAAGAGGCCCTTTTTCCGCGTCGAAAATCCTTGTGAATCGGAAGATTAACTTGCGGTTTTTTTCCTTGCGATGGACCTCTTCTGGGCAAAAGTCCGTCATTTCCTCTATTTTCAAACAACTAGTCTGTCCGGGAAAATTGAAAATATGTGTTTTTTAAGAATGCCCACCCGCCGCATAGCAGCTCTAAAACAGGATGTTTTCTATAGCGCCATCCATCAAAAATCCCTTTTGGCCAAAGCACAAACTTTTGGTGGCCTGGGCTTCCTAAAAAAAGTGTGCCGCCGTGAGAGAAAGGGGCTTGAGAGCCGGCAGGGCCGGGGCATTGATAGCACAAAAACTTTTCAGTTTTCAATGTCCTTTTAGCGCTTAATTTATATTATTTGCGGTCGATAATAACAAAAAGGGAGAAAGGAGTGTGTCTTTATGGAGGTCAGCATTCAAACACAACGGTACGGCAAGGGAGCGGCCAGCGTTCCCGCAAAGGAGTCGGCCCGCGCTGGCCAGACAGCTGGAAATCCGGCTTTAAAGGGCCGGGAGGAGGACCGGCTGGAGCTTTCAAAAGAGGCGGCTCAGTATCTGCGGGAGCAGAGCGGCCAGATGGAGAACCAATTGGTTCAGGCCAATAGATCAGGAATTAAGGGCCAAGGGGCCAAAAAGCAAAAGCTTGGCGTGGCACAACAGGCCCTGAAGGTTTTGCAGGAGCAGAACCAGCAGGTTCGGGAGCAGAGCAAGCAGCAAGCGGACACCATGAAAAAGGCCCTGGACCAGATGAAAAAGTGTATGAAGATTGCCAGCAGTATTCAAAAGGGCAATAAGGTGCCTCCTGAGGACGAGAACTATCTGCTGGAGCACGACCCCCAGGCCTATGTAATGGCCATGCTCTTGCGGGAAATGAAAGAGAAGCCCAAAAAAGAAAAGAGCGTGCTGGACAAAGAGGACCTGGAGGGCCCACAGAACGAGAACACAGGAGAGGACACGGCTGGAGACGTGGCCCTGGAAGGTGCGGCGCCGGTGGAGTAGGGCCAAAACGCAGGAGGGCTTTGACAAAATATTGGCCTTAGGAGGCAAAAAAATTTGCCCCTGGACGCGCAATGGGTTTCACTTTAGCTGTTTTCTGTAAAGTCCCAATATTAAAATTTTAAAGGAGCTTTTTGCTATGGAAAAACAATTTCCCCGCACCACTGTGGACGGCGTTTCTCTGTCCCGTATGATCATCGGCACCAACTGGATCCTGGGCTACAGCCACACCAGTGTTTCCGCGGACCAGATGATCGCCCGCCGCTATGCCACCGCCGAGGCGATTCAGCCGGTGCTGGAGGCCTACCTGCGCCACGGTGTGGACACCATTATGGGGCCCTTTGAGCGCTCACCTGAGCTTTGCCGGGCCATTAAGGAAACCGAGCAGAAGATGGGCCGGGAGATCATCATGGTGGACACTCCTTTCCTAAACGTGGACAACACCCCCGAGGGACGCAAAGAGTCGGAGCGGGTGGTAAAAGAATCTGCCGCGCGGGGAGCAAAGCTTTGCCTGATCCACCACTCTGTGGCTGAGCAGCTGGTGAACAAAAATCTGGGCCAGATGCCCCGGCTGGACGATTATACCAAGATGATCCGGGACGCGGGCATGGTGCCGGGACTTTCCGCCCACATGCCCGAGCTGGTGGTATACTCGGACGAAAACGGTTACGACGTGCAGACCTATATCCAGCTGTTCAACTGCATGGGCTTTTTGATGCAGGTGGAGATCGAAACCGTGGCCTCTATTATTCACAACGCCAAAAAGCCTGTGATGACCATTAAGTCCATGGCGGCGGGCCGCTGTTCCCCCTATGTGGGCCTGACCTTCTCTTGGAACGCCATTCGGCCCTGCGATATGGTAACTGTGGGGGCTTTTTCCGCGGACGAAGCTGAGGAGGACATTGAAATTTCCATGGCGGCCATTGAGCACCGCTTCCCGGACCTGGAAAAGCGCACCAGCCCCAACCAGGATCAGGCGGCGTTTGGGAAATAATCAGGAAGAGGAAGATATAGGAAACGCACTTGAAAATCGATACATACCGATTTTTAGGCTGGGCGGCTACGCCGTCTACTTCCAAAGAGGCAGAATGCCCCTTTGGAACCGCGTTAACTATATGGAAAGGACGAGGCAGTTAGCTGCCCCGTCCTTTTTTGTTTTTTTATCAAAAGTTAGGAATATCCTTTAAGGTCCCTGTGGAATATAGAAAAGCCATGGGGCCCGTTCCTCTGTGTTTGCTCCGCTAATGTGACATAAACTTGCTATTTTTCCTCGTCCTCTGCCCGAACCACCGCTCTGTAAAAGGTGCTGTTCGGCAGGCCGCAGGACTGGGCCGCCTGGTGCAGGGTCATCGTTCTGTCCCGCCAAGCGCTGCGGGCTTCGTCAAAGTTTTCCGGCAGGGCCCGCCGGGGCCTGCCAAAGCGCACGCCCCTCTCTTTGGTCAGCACCCGCCACTGCTCTAGGATCTCCCGGTAGTTCCTGCCCAGGCGGTCGATGCTTTTGATGTAGAGGACGTCCTCCCGCCGAAGCCTTTTCAGCATTTTTAGATAGTTTGGCCGCTGAAAGTCCTTACCGGATAGTTTATCCATGAAAATATTTTTCTCTGGAATCTCGATAGCGCGTATGGCGACCAACTGGCGGTTCTCTTTTTGCTCTTTAGAGCTGACCCTGACATAAGCGTAATTTTGTTTTTGCATCCATTATCCCTCCGCGAATGTTACCCAGGCTTGGGCCCGTAATTTCCATTATTTTACATAATTCGGGATAAGCGTGCAAAATTAAGGCAACACCGCACCATTCTAAGCACCGTCTTGCTTGCAGATTTTCCGTGGTAGCGCACAGCTTTCGCTGGTCAATGGTGAGATTGACGGCGTTCAATCTGTACACTCGGACGAAAAATCTGACTGCCCAATACGGTGCTTAGAATGGTGCGGTATTGCCTTAAGGACCCCGGGGGTACCGGGGTCCTATCTTGAGGGTCGATGCTTTTATTCCATACCAGTGGCCTGATTCCCGCCTACAAGGGCGTCGCCGTCTGTTGCGTCCTCACCATATGCGGAAGGGGCATAACCGTAGCTCTCTAAATAATAGAGGGTCTTTTCTGGGCCAAAGGGAGAAAAAGCACATTCATACTGGCCAGTAGTGTCAAGGAATGCCTCAAAGCCCAAAAAGACATCCGGGTATCCATCGCTTAGATATTGGATTAATAGGTCTGTGGTCACATAGTCGTCTTCCATATCGCTTAAGGCAAAGGTTACAATGGCATAGCCGTCCTTGTTTTCTCGAGAGGCGATGTGTACCCGCAGCGGGCCCTCAACCGGCAGCAGCTCGATTTCGAACTTGCCGACCTCATCCGCGTTATAATAAGGAAAGCAGACGGTAACGGTGACGCGGCCCGGCTGGTCCGAGCTGATAGAGGTTAGATGGATGTCGCTGTTATAGACATCCCCGCCCTGAAAAAAGACAGTGTCCGCTCCCGAAAAAAGGGCGTTTAGGGCTGTTTGGCGGTTCTTTTCTTGTTCCGCCGCGTCTCGCTTTTGAACGTCCGTCGCGGTGCTGCCAGAAAGGCTCCCTTGGTCTGCGCCGCCCTCCGCAATGGCTTCCGGTCTGTTGGCCGTTTGGGGCGGGGTTCCTCCTGCCATTACGCCGCCGGTTTTCTCCCAGGGCAGGCTGCGCAGCAGTGTCGGGCCAAAGCCTATCCCGCAGGCCAGCACCAGGCAGGCTGCCAGGGCCCAGCCAACCAGGGCCCGCCACATAGGCCGGGCCGGCTCAATGGCCACTGCTACCAGCGTGGGTTCTTCCTCCCGGCGCTGGCTGTGGCGCTGCACATAGCGGCTCCGGCGAGCCTTTACAGGCTGGGGAGCTGGGGCTTTTTCCAAACCCAGCTTTTCAAAGGTGCGGGCCAAAATTTTTTCCTCATCCACAGGAATGGGCTGTACCCGCCGCAGCTCGTCGGGGAACGCCTGGTTCACAATCTTGTCTATTTCTGTCATAGCAGGCAGTCCTCCTTTAATAATTTTTTCCGCAGTTTTTCTCTCCCCCGGGAAAGGCGGCTTTTCACCGCGGACTGGTTTTTACCCATTTCCTCCGCAATTTGCACCACGGTCTGCCGCCAAAAGTAGTGGCGCATAAAAATCTCCCGGTCCACAGGCTCCAGGCTTTCCACCGCGCTGCGTACCATGCGGATGCGTTCTTCTCGTTCCCAGGGTTCCTCGGGGGATTCGCCGAAGAGCAGATTTTCCTCCAGAGGCTCTTCATATTTAATCTTTTTACAGCGTTTTATGGATGCGTTGCGGGCCACCACGGCCAGCCAATACTTCAGGTCGCTGTCATCCCGCAGTTTCTGGGCGTTTTGCCATAGGGCCACAAAGGCGTCGGAGCTCAGCTCCTCCACATCCTGGGGGGTACCCAGAGGTCCCAAAGTTTTTTTGATTACCGCCGCTACATACCCGGCATAGCGGTGAATGGCCATTTCCAGGGCGGTCTGGTCCTGGTCTCGCAGCCGCATTAATATTTCATAATCTCCCCTCATGGGTCTCTCAGCCTTTCCACGAGTTCTTTTGAAAATAAGAATCCCTCCCTAGCCCCTACGGTCGCAGGGGAACGTGAAAATTTTCCTTGCCAAATCTGCCCAAAAAGGGTATGATTAAGTCTAGAGCTTGTTGCGGTTATGCGGCCGTATTCCCAGGAACAGGCCGCGGCCTGTTTCTCTATTCTACCATTTTATGATGTTGATACGGACTCTTCCGCCAGCCTGTTTCTTCTTATGGGGCAGGGGGCTGCCGGGCCGCTATTTCAGCGTTGCAAAAATAGTGAAGGGCGCCTGATGCCCTTTGATCGCGCAAGCCCCATACGGGGATCAGTTTCGTCTGTCAACTGGGTGGGAGCAGAAAGGCTGCCAGTGGCAATCCATCCCTTCTGTACCCTATAATCTTAATCATTATAATACATGAAAAGAGGAATTTCAAATGGAACGTAAACAAATCGCCGCAGCTATTGAGGCTGGACAGGCCGCCCTTGGCATTGAGCTGGGCTCTACTCGCATTAAGGCCGTACTGATTGGCCCAGACTGCCAGCCCGCCGCCACCGGGGCTTTCGACTGGGAAAACCGCCTGGAGGACGGCCTGTGGACCTACCGCCTGGAGGATGTGTGGACAGGCATTCAGGCAGCATACCGCCAGATGGCCCAGAAGGTTCGGGACCAGTATGGCGTTGTCCTCACTCGCCTGGGGGCGCTGGGAGTTTCGGCCATGATGCACGGCTACCTGCCTTTTGACCAGGCGGGAAACCAGCTGTGCGGCTTTCGCACCTGGCGGAACACCGTTACAGAGAAAGAGGCGGAGGAGCTGACCGCCCTATTTCACTTTAACATCCCCCAGCGGTGGAGCATCGCCCACCTGTACCGTGCCCTGCGGCTGAAAGAGCCCCACGTAGGGCGCATCGCTTACCTGACCACTCTGGCAGGGTACGTGCACTGGCAGCTTACTGGGGAAAAATGCGTGGGCGTGGGCGAAGCTGCGGGCATGTTCCCCATTGACAGCGAAACCGGGACCTTTGACAGCGGCATGATGTCCCGATTTGACGAGATTTTGGCCAAAGAGGCCATGCCCTATCGCCTGGGGGACATCCTGCCCCAGGTGCTGCCCGCGGGAGAATCCGCCGGCACCCTGACCGCCGAAGGCGCCAAGCTGCTGGACCCCACCGGGGCCCTGTGCCCCGGCGTGCCCCTGTGTCCTCCCGAGGGGGACGCGGGCACGGGCATGACGGCTACCAACAGCGTAGCGCCCCGCACCGGAAACATCTCGGCGGGCACCTCGATTTTCGCCATGGTGGTGCTGGAGCGGCCCCTTTCCCAGGTCTACCCGGAGATCGACATGGTCACCACCCCCACGGGCCGGCCGGTGGCCATGGTCCACTGCAATACCTGTACCTCGGACCTGGACGCCTGGGTGGGGCTTTTCGCCCAGCTGCTGGAGCAGGCGGGTACGCCCCTGCCCAAGCCAAAGCTCTACGACCTGTTGTATGAGCAGGCGCTGACCGGTGCGCCAGACTGCGGCGGGGTGGTGAGCTTCAACTGCTATTCCGGCGAGCCGGTCATTGGCCTGGCCTCCGGCCAGCCCATGCTTACCCGCCAGCCCCAGGAAAAGTTCGCCCTGGGAGACTTTATGCGGGCCCAGCTGTACGCGGCTATGACCCCCCTAAAGCTGGGCATGGACATCCTCATCCAGCAGGAAAAGGTAGCGGTGGAGGAACTTTATGGCCACGGCGGGCTGTTCAAGACCCCGAAGGTGGGCCAGCGGCTGATGGCCGGCGCCCTAAACGTGCCCGTCTCTGTGATGGAAACCGCCGGCGAGGGCGGCCCCTGGGGCATGGCCCTGCTGGCCATGTTTATGAAAGAGCGGCTTCCCGGCCAGGCGCTGGAAGATTTCCTGAACCAGCGGGTGTTTGCTGGGGCGGCAGGCAGCCGCGCCCAGCCCCAGCCAGAGGATGTGACAGGCTTTGCCGCCTTTGCGAAGCGCTACCAGGCCTACCTTCCAGCTGAAAAGTTGCTGGCCGGGGCAATGTGACGCTGCGTTTGCCCTGCGGAGCCGCGTAAAGCCGCGCGCTTCCTGGGCAGGGGTGCAGACCGGGCCAGACTATAGCCACTCCTGGGCCTTTTTCAGCAGGATCTCCCGCCGGTTTTCCAGCGTACCCGCCAGCACTTCCTCCAGCAGCTGGTGCAGGGCCGCGCCCAGGGCTGGCCCTGGCTGGTAGCCAAGAGCCAGCAGGTCCCGGCCCCCCACTGCCAGGCTGGAGAGGCCCAGGCACTCCCCCCGGTCCAGTATGTCCCGAACCAGGGTCCGCGCCTCCTCCACCAGGGGCAGGCGCTGCCGGGCGGTTTGGGGAGCCTGGGCCAAAAGATCCGCTTCTACCAAGGCCAAAAGCTGCCGGACGCCCTCTTCTCCCCAGGCGCCCAGCAGCTTTTTTATGCGCTTTTCGCGGATGGGTAGGGCCTGGCCGTGGCGTTCTACTAGAGCGGTGATCCGCTCCGCCTCCCGGATGGAAAAGTGGAGACGGTGCAGCACCTGCTCCGCTAACCGGGCCCCAGCCTGAGCATGGCCGTAGAAGTGGGCCTGCCTGTGGGAGTCATAGCTTTTTGTAGTGGGCTTGCCGCAGTCGTGGAGCAGCGCGGCCCAACGCAGGAGGGGCTCGGCTGGTACAGCCTCCACGGCATGTAGGGTGTGGCCCCAGCAGTCATAGCAGTGGTAGGGGGTCTCTTGGGCGCAGCCATCCAGAGGGGCCAGCTCCGGCAGAACCGCGAAAAATATCTCTTTTCCCCATTCCAATACGGGCCCCGCCCCGCCGCCGCATAGCAGTCGGGTCAGTTCTTCTCGAATCCGCTCCGTAGAGAGGGCCCCCAGCAGCTCCCGGCAGTCTTTGGCCGCCTGAAGGGTCTGGGGGTGGACCGCAAAGCCCAGGGTGGCGGCAAAGCGCAAGCAGCGGAGAATCCGCAGAGCGTCCTCTTGAAAGCGCTTCTCGGGCTGGCCGACGCACCTAAGAAGGCCCTGCCGTAAATCGGCTAAGCCGCCAAAGCAGTCTGTCAGCCCCCAGTCTGGGTGGTAGGCCAGGGCATTGACGGTAAAGTCCCGCCGGGCCAGGTCTTGTTCCAGGCATTGGGTAAAGGCCACAAGCTGGGGCCGGCGGCGGTCCATGTACTGGCTCTCCACTCGCAGAGTGGTGATCTCAACTACGCCGCCTAGGACAGGGATCCCTACAGTACCATGGGCTAAGCCCTTATCCACCGTGTTTTTTTCAGAGAAGAGTTCCTTCACTTGTCCAGGCAGGGCGGTGGTGGCCAAGTCCCAGTCCGCGGGGAAGCGGCCCAGCAGGGCGTCCCGGACGCAGCCGCCCACGCACCAGACCTGGTGCCCAGCGGATTCGATATGGCGGATGAGCTCTACAACATGGGGGGGAATAGAAAGATTCATAGCGGCTCCTTTATAGGTGGGCTCATTACGATGTAGCAGAAAGGTTTGGGGGTTTTTCAGACAAAGGGGTCAATTTTCCGTCTACAGAAAATTTCGATGGATAAGACTCCAAAATATCGTCAAGAACTCCGGGGAAGGGACAAGCTCTCCCCAAAGCCCCCTGTTGACAGTCTCTCTAAAAAATGGTAAGATAAGCATATATTAACGGAGGAGTGGTAAACGTGGCATTGCTTGAACAGTGGAGAGCCTATGCGGAGGAACAGCAGAAGCAGCAGGGCGCGAAGTTCTGGCAGGACTATTTTAAACAGGAGACAGAGTTTTACAAGCAGATTTTGACCTCCAAACCTCGGAAGAGTACGGTGAAGAGCTACGCTAAAAAGTTTGGCGTAGAACCTGTAATCATGGCCGGTTTTCTGGACGGCATCAACGACAGCCTAAAAAATCCCAATGACCTGGAGACTGTGGAGCTGGAAAGCGAAGTGAGCCTGGCTTATGACAAAGAGCTGCTGTATAAAAACATGGTGGAGGCCAAAGCCGAGTGGCTGTATAACCTGCCCCAATGGGAGCCCCTGCTGACCGAAGAGCGCCGCCGGGAGCTATACCGGGAGCAGAAAAGCTCGAAAACGGTGGTAAAGGGCCCGAAGATTGGCCGGAATGACCCCTGCCCCTGCGGCAGCGGCAAAAAATACAAGAAATGCTGTGGCCGGGACCTGTAACCCCTTGGCCGGCTGATTATAGAAGCAGAAACGCGGCCGCATGGACCGCGTTTTTTTATTCGACCTTACTTACCAGCGCGGCGTTCTGTTTCCAAGCGGGCGGCTGGGGCTTGCCTGAAACATTGAAAACGCCGGCTTTTTGCCTAGAAGAGGCCCTTTTCCACATGGGAAATCCTCGTCCACCGCTAAGGTTGACTTGCGGGATTTTCCATGCAACGGACCTCCCCTGGTCAAAAATTTGTATTTCTCTCTATGTTCAAACAAGCCTAGCAGGATTTACAGGGAAGAACTGTGGCTGCCGCGTTTAGCCTGTCCCAGGGCGCCGCTGTAGACGGTACCGGACCTCTTTAGAGAGACGCGGCTGTGGTGGGTGGAGTGATACTTCTGGCCGCAATACACCGTATCCCCTGCGGAAGCAGGCCCCGTTTTCTCTTTACTATATTTATTATATAGCCGCTTTTCATAAATTGCAAGGGAGAATGGGAAGAAAGGCTTGACTTTTCCGGCTATACCCACTATGATAAAGGCGTCCGAACAATCTGATGAAAAATAATCCCGAAAGGCGTGGTAAAATTGGCAAAAGCGAAAGTGTTCTTTAGCAAAAGCATTACACCTGAGACGGTTCTAAAGCTTTACGAGGCTCTGGGCGTCAGTCTGCCCGGCAAGGTGGCCGTAAAGGTGCATTCTGGCGAGGTGGGCAACCAGAACTTTATCCGTCCGGACTTTTGGAAGCCTATGGTGGACCAGGTACATGGTACCATTGTAGAGTGCAACACCGCCTATGCTGGAGCGCGTAATACCAGCCAGGCCCACTGGGACACCATGAAGCTCCACGGCTGGACAGACATTGCCCCAGTGGACATTATGGACGAGGACGGCGAAATGGAGTTGCCCATTACGGGTGGCTGCCACCTAAAAGTGAACTACGTGGGAAAAAACCTGGAAAACTATGATTCTATGCTGGTGCTCTCTCATTTTAAGGGGCATCCCATGGGCGGATTTGGCGGCGCGCTGAAGAATATCTCAATTGGCATTGCCTCCTCTCATGGTAAGGAACACATCCACGGGGCTGGGGACACCCAGCATGTTTGGGACGGCGACCACGACGCCTTTTTAGAGTCTATGGCCGAGTCTGCCCAGTCTGTGGTCAAGTATTTTGAGGGCAAGATGGCCTTTGTGAACGTGATGGCCAATATGTCCGTAGACTGCGACTGCTGTGCGGTGGCCGCAGACCCGAAGATTGGGGACATCGGCGTGCTGGCCAGCTTGGATCCTCTGGCCCTGGACCAGGCTTGCCTGGACCTGGTATATGCCAGCAAAGACCCCGGCAAGGGCGACCTGGTGGAGCGTATTGAGGGCCGCAACGGCGCCCATACCCTGGATGCTGCCGCTGGGCTGGACATTGGCGACAGAGAGTACGAGCTGGTGGAGCTGTAAGCGGCCATAAGCTAGGCCGAAAC
Source organism: Oscillospiraceae bacterium (assembly GCA_910574935.1). Taxonomy (GTDB): domain Bacteria; phylum Bacillota; class Clostridia; order Oscillospirales; family Acutalibacteraceae; genus Acutalibacter; species Acutalibacter intestini. The sequence goes on along the minus strand of CAJTCU010000001.1, from coordinate 432,541 downwards.
CAGCCAGCGCCCTGGACAATGCCGGGGCGCTGGCTGGTTTTTTTACAGGAGATTGTGCCGGCTGGGCCCAGTTAGAACAATAGCCACTAGAGGTTTTCTTCCCCACTCGGCTAGGCCTTGTTTGAAAATAGAGGAAATAGCAAATGATTGCCCAGAAAGGGTCTATTACAAGGAAAAAGCCGTAAATCAATCTTCCGAGATTGGCGAGGATACTTGACGCGGAAAAGGGGCCGCTTCTGGGCAAAAAGATGGCGTTTTCCATGCTTCAAACAAGCCCTATACTTATGCCGGCGATACCCTTCCCATTTTTACGGATTAGGCTGCTTCAGGATGGAAGAGGGGGAACCTGTGAATATTGCTATCGATCTGTTCCTTAGTGGAAAAAGACTGGGAAAAGCCGCCCCCAGGCAGGGAGCGGCTTTTTTGAAAGCATACAAAACGGTTCTACCGGGTTACTCATTCATCACCGCCAGCCGTCCCCCGGGCCGGGTGCGCAGGAAAAGGCCCTTTTCTTGGGAAACAAGAATGTACGGGCCCTCTCGGACATTTTTCAGCGCCTGTAGGGGGGACTTCTCCTCTGTATCTAAAAGCAGAGTCAGGGCCGCGGCGGTGGAGGTTTCCCTGTTGCCGGTAACCAGCACGTCGCATTTTCCCTCTGGGGCGGCGTCCAGTTCCACCACAAAATACAGGCCGTTGGCCCAGAATTCCAGCCAACCGCCATCTTCCCCAAAGCGGACCTCCACCCCTTCCAGCGCCTGGTACACGCCGCCATAGGGCAGATATTCTACCGGCACACCGGGCTTTTCCAAATCCTTCCCCAGGTAGGCTCCCTGGGGTAAAAGCAGCCGCTGGGTCTGGTCCAGCAGGTCTGCGGCCATGGCGCGGGCATCCTGGTCCCGTAGGGGCAGAAAGACGCTGTCTAAAAACCACACGTTCCTCTGGGCCAGCAGGGTACGGGGCAGGCCGCTGTTGTACCCGCCCAGACAGAGGGCGGCGGCATGGCGGCCCCGCACCAACAGTACACAGGGGGACTCGGGGCTGCCTGCCACCAACACGTTCAGCTGCCCCTGGGTACGAAAGCCGCTTTCGGCAACCATCCATACTGCCAAAAGGGCCAGGGCCCCGGCTGTCCAGCGTTTACAAAAAACAGGCGCGCCGCTGTGCATGGCCTGCCGGAACAGAAGCCCCAGGCCAACCAGAACCAGCAGCCAGAGACAGAGCTCCTTGTTTAGTACAGCCCCGGGAAGTGCCGTGAGGGCTTCCGCCAGCCAGAGAATCATTCTGGCCACCCACCCCGCCGCCCAGGAAAGAGGAGGAACCAGAAAACCCGCGGCGGGCATATAGGCCAAAAAGGGCAGCACGGCCGAGAGGTACAAAAGCGGCGGAAGCAGGGAGGCTAGGAGAAGGTTGGCCAAAGGGGTGATCAGCGGCAGGCCTCCAAAGTAAATCAGCTGAACCGGTAGTGTAAAGAGCATGGCGGAGAAGGTGACGGAAAAGGAGAGCAGCACTGGGCGCAGAGTACGCCTTAGCCGGGGCCAACGGCCCAAGCACCGGCGCAGGACCCGGTAAACCGTCTTTCGCTGGGTGATGATGCCCAGGGTGGCCAGATAAGACAGGGCAAACCCCAGGTCTCCTCCGGAGAAAGGGTCGCTGATACAAAGGATGAGTACCGCCGCGCCCAGGGCATTGGCGCTGGACATTCGCCGCCCCAAACAGCTTACTAGCAGGTAGAGAAAAAACATCAGGAAGCTGCGGGCAGCGGACATGGGAAAGCCGGTCAGACAAAGATATAGAAACAGCACCCCGGCCTGGAGCAGGCTTTTCCCTTTTCGCCCCAGGGGGAGGCGGGAAAGCGTCAAGGCTACCAGCGCGGCCATAGCCGCCATGTGCATTCCGGACACAGCTAGCATGTGGGAGCAGCCAATTTGCCGGAAGTTGGAAGAGGCCCGAGGGCTTAGATCATCCCGGTAGTTAAGGAGCACAGTCTTAATCAGTCCAGCCTCTGCCGGGGGCAGCATCTGATCCATCCGCCTGGCCAGATCGTGGCGGAGTTCTGCCAGCATGCGCCCAGGCCACCAGATAAGGTGGGGATAGCAGTGGGCGTCCATTCCCCAAAGGGAGGCGCCCAGCACACAGCCCTCTGCCAGCCGGGCGTTCTCTGGGGAATACAGTCCACCCTGGGTGAAGGAATAAAACCGTACGGTGCAGTCTACCATCTCATAGGGGCGGCAGGTCAAGGGCGCTGCGGCAGTGAACCGGACGGTAAAGGGATTCACCAGCTGGTAGTCCACCGCTATGACCTTTGCTGGATAATAGTACCGGCCGTACCGCTCTTCAGGATAGTCCAGCACCTGTAGGCGCACTGCCAGGGTCTGGCCGTTAAGGGTCTGGACAGGCTGCGCCGTGGTATGCCATTTCCAGCAGTAGCATACTGTGGTAAAAGCGGCCACCAGCACGGCGGCACACCCAACAAGCAGCTGCCGCCGGGAACGGGCCCGTATCAGCCAAAACAGAAACAGCCCCGCGCCAAAAACCCCCAGTGCCAGCCCTATATAAGGGGCGCGTTGAGGTCCGGCCCAGGCGCAAAGGGATAAGGCGAGGAAAGCCCCGCCCCCTGCCAGGGCCAAAGGGTGGCGGTCCATTTACTTAAAGAAAAGGGGCAGGGGCTCCAGGTAGATAATGTCCTGGCGGTCCTTGGCGTCGCCCTCGGCCAGGACGCAGGCTTTGCCCACCACCTGGCCGCCGATGGAGTGGAGCAGCTCCTCGATAGCGGCCAAAGACTCTCCGGTAGAGATCACGTCGTCCACCACCAGGATGCGCTTGCCCTTTAGGGCCTGGCAGTCTGCCTTAGAAAGGTAGAGCTTCTGCACGTGGTCTGTGGTAATGGACTTGACCTCCACATGGATCGGGTCCTCCATATAGGCCTTAACGCCCTTGCGGGCCACCACATAACCCCGGCAGCCAATGCGTGCCATTTCGTAAGCCAGGGGAATGCCCTTGCTCTCTGCGGTCACAATAATGTCGTGGGGCGGGCACTTTTCCAGCAGGGCGGCGGCTTTTTCTGTAACCTCCACGTCTCCAAACATCACAAAGCCGGCAATGTCCAGCTTGTCGTCAATAGGACAAATGGGCAGGTCGCGGTCACAGCCCGCAATGTTAATTTTATAGAAGCTCATAGCAGTAACCTCCAATTTAAATAATAATATCCCAGAGGGAAAGAGTGTAAAGTTTTTGAGGACTGTTAAGGGGCTTTTTCAAAAACTCTCTTAACAGGGGGGCAAAGAGCCCGGGGCCTTGCCAAAGGGCATAATAATTACTGGCACGCTTCCCCAGCCTCGGCGAGAGGCAGCTCAAACCAAAAGGTGCTGCCCTGGCCCACCTGGCTGATGACCCCATAGCTGCCGCCATGCAGGTCCAGCACATTCTTTACAATAGACAGCCCCAGCCCTGTGCCCACCTGGGCCCGCTTGTGCTCATGGTCTACCTTATAATAGCGGTCCCAAATGTCTCCCAGCCGGTCCGCCGGAATGCCCTCGCCGGTATCTGCCACAGAGATCCGCACCCGGCCTTTTTCCACGGTCTGGCTTAGGGTAATGGTCTTGTCCTCTCCCGCGTAGTTCACGGCGTTATTCACCAGGTTATATACCACCTGGGAGATCTTCAGCTCATCCGCCACCACATAGGCGTCCTTCCCGGCCAGGAAGGGAAAGCTGAACTCTGCCAGCCGGTCATAGCGGGCCAGAATGTTCCGAATGCTCTCAGTTAGATTAAAGGGGGTCTTTTCCAGACGGATGACCCCGGCCTCCAGCCGGGACAGGTCCAAAAGGTCGTTGACCAAGTCGTTGAGCCGGCCCGCCTCGTCAATGATGATCTGCAAATTCTCCGGGCCGTCCTCTCCGGGCAGGTCCCGCATCACCTCGGCGTAGCCCTTGATCATGGTCAGGGGCGTGCGCAGGTCGTGAGAGACGTTGGCCAGCAGCTCCCGGCGCAGGCTGTCTGCTTTGGAGAGCTCCCCAGCCGCGTAGTTCAGGGTGGCGGCCAGCTCACTGACCTCCCGGGCCCCCTGCCCCCCAAAGCGCACAGCATAGTCCCCCCGGCCTAAACGCTTGGCGGCCTCGTTGATCTCTGTCAGGGGACGGGCAATCCGGCGGGAGACCAGCACCGCCAGAAGGATCCCCAGAGGGGCCAGTACCACGGTAAGGCACAGCAGCTGTACCATGAGGGTTTCTACCGTAGAGTCCAGGGGGGTAATCTCCGCCTCTACCACCACCAGCCGGTCGTTGCCCTGGGGGGTACGCAGGGTCACCGCGTAAAATAGCACCGCTGCGTCTCCCCGCCGGGATTGGAACACCTGGGTATACACCCCGCCAGAGAGATTTACCTGCTCAAACAGGGCCGCGGCCTCCCAGCGGGCGATGTTATAGATCATACTGTCCCGGTAGGGGTACACGTAGCCGGCATAGATTCGTCCCAGCTCGTCGGTGACCAGGATGTTCAGCCCTGTACGGGCGCAAAGGTCCTGGGCAGCGGCATCCAGGCCGTCGCCGTCCAGTTGGCGGATAATTTCTTTGGAAACGCTTTTTGCCTCCGCTGTCTTAATGGCCCGGTAAAAGGGGCTTAGCAGAAAGATCTGAAAGGCCCACAGCAGAGCTACCGTGACCAGGCTGAACAGGACAAAGCCCAGAATAATCTGGTTTTTTACCCCCATAGGGCGGCGGGGGACAGCGATCTTTCTCATGATTTGCCATCCCTTTCCAGTAGAAGCCGGAACACGGCCAGGACCGCGTTGCCTATAAAACCTACAATGCCCAGCCCTGCGAACACGTACAGGGCGGTCATGTTCGTATGGTCCCGGCGGAATAAAATTACGCCCAGCCCGGCGACCCCCAGGATGATGAGCCCAATGGCCGCCAGCTGTAAGTAAAATATTCTCTTTTTCACGGTGAGTTCACCTCTTTTCCGGCGGGTCGAACCGGTAGCCCACCCCCCGCAGGGTAACAATATAACCGCTGTAAGGGCCCAGACGGCGGCGCAGCAGCTTGATGTGGGTGTCCAGGGTACGGTCGTCTCCATAAAAGTCGTAACCCCATACATTGGTCAGCAGCATCTCCCGGGTCAGGGCTAGACCCCGGTTGCGCACCAAATACAGCAGTAGGTCGTATTCTTTGGGAGAGAGCTCCACTCGTTCTCCATCCACGGTGACCACCCGGGCAGCCTCGTCCACAGTAAGCCCCCCAAAGCTGAGGACGTCCCGGTTTTGCAAAGGGGTGGGGCGTACTCGGTTCATAATGGCGTTCACCCGCATCATCAGCTCTTTGGGAGAGAAGGGCTTTACCACGTAGTCATCGGCCCCCAGCTCAAAGCCGTGAATTTTATCGTATTCTTCTCCCCGGGCAGAGAGCATGAGCACTGGGGCCGGGCATGTTTTTTTGATTTCCGCGGCGGCTGAAAAGCCGTCCAGTTCGGGCATCATCACGTCCATGATGATTAGGTCGAAAGCGGCGGGGTCTCTGCGGCAGAGCTCCACAGCGCGCATACCGTTTTCGGCTTCGGTGACCCGGTGGCCCTCGAACTCGGCGTATTTGCGGATGAGGGCGCGGATTTTTTCTTCATCGTCCACCACTAAAAGGCGGTACATGGCAGCAGCTCCTTTCATAGTAGAGGATAGGGAGAAGTAGAGGATAGAGAGAAGTAGAGGATAAAGGAAATGGTTGAAAAGAGGGCGGTAGGCCAAACGTGCCGGCAGACGGAGGGGGTCCAGGGGATCGTTCCCCTGGTAGGGTTTGGGGCAACGCCCCAAGGTCTTGACCTTAAAAGGCGGCGAGAAAACGAAATAAGGAAACAGAAGCCCAAAGCCAGCGCCTGGCCAATAAAGCGGCATAGGCGCGCGCCGCCTCAGCCCAGTAGCAAACTGTAAAAATAGAGCGAAGGGGGATGAATCCCCCCGCGATATTTTTGCAGGAGCGGACCGCCAGCACTAGGCGCCTTAGAGAGGGAGCCAGGCGGGAAGAGATAGTATGGTTATTACGGTTGAGAAGGGCCGCAGTCCTGGGAAAGCCGCAGCAGGAGGACCGCTGTTTCGACGTTGCTATGCAACGGCGAAAGGCGCTGCTAAGGGGCGGCGAGATTTGGTGCACCCACTTTACTTTTGCGGAACGCTTCGGACTATGTGCACCCGGCTTTTTGCTCTTCGCCGCCCAAAGGGCAGGGCCGCCTCCGGCGGGGAGGGGCTCTGCCCCCTCCACCCCTGCCAGAGGGACCAGTCCCTCTGGACTCCCGTCTGTCTGCCGGTCATTTTTAGCCTATTGCTTAATAGGTTCCCTCTGTAGAGAAGGTCACCTCTTTGCCCTCTTTCTTCCGGGAGTTCTCCCTCCGTTTATTCAGCTCATTAAGGAACAGCTCCTCGTCAAAGGGAATCTCCACCGCCTGCCCCAGCCAGCTGGAAAGGTGCATGGCATTAGAGAGAGTCAACCCGTTCAGGCCCTCGCAGCCATTGGCCACCAGGGGTTCGCCCCGCAGAATATTGGCGGCAAAGGCGTTTAAGACCCCCACATGCTGGGGGTTCTCCCCGTCGGTCTCTACCTCTATCTCCTCCATCTCCGGCTTTGCAAAGCCCTCTTGGGAGGTCTTGCAGAAAGCCCGCTCGTCCTCCTTCAGCTGCCAGAACCGCAGCCGGCCGTCCTCGCACACCAGCTTGCCCAGGGTGCCGGTGACCTCGAACCGGTTGGTGCCCGGGGCGTCGCCCGTGGTGGTGACGAACACCCCTGTGGCGCCGTTTTCATATTCTAGGTAGGCGGTTACGTCGTCCTCTACCTCAATGTCGTGCCATTTTCCCTCATGGCAGAAGGCCCGCACAGTCTTGGGCAGGCCGCAGATCCACTGCAAAAGGTCCAGCTGGTGGGGGCACTGGTTCAGCAGTACGCCGCCGCCCTCGCCGGCCCAGGTGGCCCGCCAGTCGCCGGAGTCGTAGTACATCTGGGTGCGGTACCAGTCGGTGATAATCCAGTTCACTCGTTTCAGCTGGCCCAGCTCTCCGCCGTGCACCATCTGGTGCATCTTGCGGTACAGGCAGTTGGTACGCTGGTTGAACATCATGCCAAACACCTTGCCGCTTTTTTGGGCGGCGGCGTTCATTTCCCGCACAGCCTTGGTGTATACCCCAGCGGGCTTTTCGCACATTACATGCAGGCCCTGGGCAAAGGCCTCTTGGGCCAGCACCGGGTGCTGGTAGTGGGGTACGGCGATGAGCACTGCCTGGCACAGGCCGCTGCCAATCAGCTCGCTGCCCTCCTCGAACACCGGGGCGCCCTTGGGCAGGTGTTCCTGGGCCCAGTTCCGGCGGTCAGGGCGGCGGTCCGCCACAGCGGCGATTTCGATTTCCGGAGTCTGGCCGGAAAGAATATTCCGCACATGGCCAGATCCCATGTTTCCCACACCGATAATGCCCAGCTTAAGTTTTTCCATATGGAGCCATCCTTTCTATTCTGTACAATTTTTAGGAAGTGTTAAAGGTAAACTATCATAATAAAGGATACCCTAAGCCAGGGAAAATTGCAAGAAGAAAATGGGCGGACAAAAGCGGGTTTGACCACTTCCTCTCCCTGGACTATAATTTGGAAAATGCCCATTGATTATTTGTTTGTTATGTGATAAAATAACCTATAGATATTGACCCCCCCAAGGATGGCGCTGGCTCATTTGTGCCGCGCCACTTTGGAGTGAGCCCCAATAGTTCTGCCTTTATGGCGAAAGGAGAAAATTTCATTATGACCAACAACAAATCCGTCTTGAATTGGCTGGAAGAAATGAAAGAGCTGGTCACCCCTGACCAGGTAGTGTGGATTGACGGCAGCGAGGAGCAGATTGAGGACCTGCGCCGCCAGGCCTGCGAGACTGGCGAAATGATCAAGCTGAACCAGGAAAAACTGCCTGGCTGCTACTACCACCGCACCGCTGTCAACGACGTGGCCCGGGTAGAGGGCCGCACTTTCATCTGCTCCAAGAAGGAAGAGGACGCCGGCCCCACCAACCACTGGATGGAGCCCGAGAAGGCCTACAAGATGCTGTTCGACATTGCCCGGGGCAGCTACAAGGGCCGCACCATGTATATCATCCCTTATTCCATGGGCCCTGTGGGCTCCCCTCTGGCTAAGATCGGCGTAGAGGTCACGGATTCCATTTACGTGGTGCTGAACATGTCCATTATGACCCGTACCGGCAAGGCGGTGCTGGACGTGCTGGGCGACAGCACCGACTGGGTAAAGGGCCTGCACTGCAAGGTGGACATTGACGAGGAAAACCGCTATATCTGCCACTTCCCCGAGGATAACTATATCATCAGCGTAAACTCCGGCTACGGCGGAAACGTGCTGCTGGGCAAAAAGTGCTTTGCGCTGCGCATTGCCTCCTACCAGGCTAAGAACGAGGGCTGGATGGCCGAGCATATGCTCATTCTGGGGATTGAGAATCCCCAGGGCGAGGTCAAGTACGTGTGCGCCGCCTTCCCCTCTGCCTGCGGCAAGACCAACCTGGCCATGATGATTCCGCCCGAGGGCTACAAGGCCAAGGGCTACAAGGTGTGGACTGTGGGCGACGACATCAGCTGGATGCGCCAGGGCCCGGACGGCCGCCTGTACGCCATCAACCCGGAGAATGGCTTCTTCGGCGTGGCGCCCGGTACCAATATGAAGAGCAACCCCAACGCCCTTATCTCCACCCAGAAGGGCACCATCTTCACCAACGTGGGCCGCAACCTGGACGACAACACGGTGTGGTGGGAGAGCCTGGACAAGAACCCGCCTGTGAACGCCCAGGAGTGGAAGGGCGCCGACGTGAACGGCCCCGACTTTATTGCCGAGGGCGGCAAGCTGGCCCATCCCAACAGCCGCTTTACCGCGCCCGCCAAAAACTGCCCCTGCATCAGCCCCGAGTTTGACAAGGGCGAGGGTGTGCCGGTTTCCGCCATTATCTTTGGCGGCCGCCGTCCCGACACTGTGCCCCTGGTGTACCAGTCCCGTGACTGGAACGCTGGCGTGTTCGTAGGCTCCATCACCGGCTCTGAGACCACCGCCGCCGCTGCCGGCGCCGTGGGCGTGGTCCGCCGTGATCCCATGGCCATGCTGCCCTTCTGCGGCTACCACATGGGCGACTACTTCCAGCACTGGATCGACATGGGCGAAAAGCTGGGTGACAAAGCCCCCAAAATCTTCAACGTCAACTGGTTCCGCACCGACGCGGACGGCCACTTCATTTGGCCCGGCTTTGGTGACAACTTCCGGGTGGTAGAGTGGATTATCAAGCGCTGCGAGGGCAAGGTGGACGCGGTAGAGACCCCCATTGGCTTTGTACCCAAGGCTGAGGACATTAACCTGGAGGGCCTGGACTTCTCCATTGACACGCTGAAAGAGATCCTGGCCATTGACAAGGCTGCCTGGGCGAAAGAAGCCGAGGGCATCGAGGAGTTCTACAAGCAGTTTGGCGACAAGCTGCCTCAGGCGCTCCGCGACCAGCTGGAGACTTTGAAAGCGAACTGCAAGTAAGCAGCAGAACGATTAATAGAACAGATAAAAAAGGCAGTCGGGTTATCCGGCCGCCTTTTTTATTATGGAAAGGGCGGCCCGTTCGGGCAGCGGGCTCCTCTTGGGGGCCGGGGCACAGGCTTTTTCTCCGGGAGGCCCTCGGGGGTGGAAAATCAGTATAATTAAGCGCTTGATTAAAATAATTAAAGATATCCCATAAAAAAATCAATTTATATATTGACATTCTTAATTTCTTGTATTATAATACAGACATCAAGAGAGAGGGAAGCCCGGTCGGCCGCAGCCCCCGAAACGAAATTCAGAACACAAAGGAGAACCGATTATGGCAAACGGAAAATATCACGCCCCCGCCCAGTGCCCGGTGTGCGGAAAATCCATGCAGGTCACCCGGCTGAAGTGCCAGCACTGCGGCTCTGAGCTCTCAGGAAGCTTTCAGCCCTGCCGGTTCTGCACCCTGGAGGAAAAACACCTGCAATTTGTAGAGGTGTTCCTGCGGTGCCGGGGGTCCATCAAAGAAGTGGAAAAGGCCCTGGGGGTTAGTTACCCCACGGTGAAGAATATGCTGGACGCGGCCCTGACCGCCCTGCGGCTGGACGAAAAGCCCGAGCTGCGGGCTGTGCGGGCCAAGGAAGAGCGGGCGGAAATTTTGGGCCGGCTCTCCCAGGGCGAGCTGGACGTAAACGCGGCCATAGAGGCCCTGAATCAACTGAAAGGCGGTAAATAAAAATGAATGAGCTGATGCGCGTGCGAATGGAACTGATGAACGAAGGGTACGTGACCCGCCAAGACCAGGACCGGCTTTTTGCCGCGGAGCGCTGCGACATACTGTACCACCTGCCCAAGCACGGCCCCAAGCGCCGCCGGGGCCAGGGGGAGAAGGGAGGCAAATAAAATGAATGAGGATAAACGCACCATCTTAGAGCTGCTGGCCAGCGGGAAAATCTCCCAGGAGCAGGCGGACCAGCTGCTGGAGGCCCTGGGCGGCGAGGAAAACCCCCAAGAGCCGGAAGAGCCCGCCCCAGAGGAAGCCGCCGGGAACCAGGCCCTTGCCATTGAGGTAGACGACGAGGGCCAGCCCGTTACCGTGAATATGGACCAGGAAAACGGCGCGGTGGTGATCCACGCGGAAAAGGAAGGACGGCCTGTTACCATTCAGGTAGACGACGAGGGCGGCATGGTCATCCACACCAAAGAAGAGGGCAAGCCTGTGACCATCACCCTGAAAGACAGCCCCAAAGAGGAACCAAAGATTAACCTGACCCTGCACCCCGAGGACCAGCCCGCCTTTGACTTCGACCTGTTCAGCCC
>CAJTCU010000001.1:0-421490 GCA_910574935.1 Oscillospiraceae bacterium | reverse complement strand
CAAGAGGCCATGGCCCGCTACCAGGAGGAGCTGGCGCAAGTGAACGCCCGGCGCCAGGAGGCTTTGGCCCAATATCAGCAGGAGATCACCCAGAGAAACCTGGACTACCAGGCCCAGCTGGAGGACTACCGCCGCCAGCAGGAGGAGGGCCGCCGCCGGTATGAGGAAGAGCTGCGGGACTACCAGGATCAGCTGGCCCAGTATGAGCGGCAGATACGAGAGACCGTCCGCATGGAGGGCGAGCCAATGGAGGGCCCCGTGCCTCGGGCCTCTGGCTGGTACGCCCCCCTGACAGAGCAGGAGTACAACGAAATCTATAACCATGCCTACAAAGAGCACTACGACCCGGCCTACGAGCGCCTGTATTCCCAGGGGGGCCAGGTGGACCCCCTGACGGTCAGCCGCATTGCGGAAGAGGCCACTGCCGCCGCCCACCAGGCGGTGGAAAACGCCCGGGTGGAAAAGCTGAACGCTGTCCAGCCAAAAAAAGGCGGCTGGGAGGGCTGGGTGAACTACCTGGGCGAGGCCCTGAGCGGCCTGGGCCGGGAGATCGACCAGGCTATGTCCGGGCTGGGCAGCGAGATTGACGAGACCATTGGCGAGGCCATGCAGGAGCTTTCGGAGGGCCTGGGCGAGATGCGCGACGAGCTCTTCGAAGCATGGGAAGAGCAGCTGGAAGAAGATGAAGAGGAAGATGAGGACGAGTATGACCAGGACTTCCCCTTTGGCGGCGGAAACGCGGTGGATGTTCCTGGGGTAGAGCGGCAGGGGGACTGGTATGTTTACACAGCCAACGCGGGAATGAACGCCCTGGAGCGGGTGGAGATTCAGTGGTCCAACGGCCAGGTGCTGCTGCGTCCCTGGGACAAGGACTATGTAGAGGTCTCCGAGCGCTGCAAGCAGCCGCTAAGGGCAGACCAGCGCATGATGTGGGGCGTAACCGACGCGGAGAAAATCTTCATTAAAGATATGCCGGACCAGCGAAAAGGCCTGGTCTCCAAGCTGATTGGCCCCCTCGGGGGCCTGAGCAAGAACCTGACCGTAAGCCTGCCCCGGCGGCTGGCCGCTGAGATTGAAAACTTGAAGGTGAATACCGTCAGCGCCCCGGTGAATATCCAGGAGCTTTCTGGCGAGAGATTTTCGGTCAATACCACCTCGGGGGCTATCTTCCTCCAAGAGGTTCATGGAGAGAGCGTCAAGTTGGGGGCTGTATCAGGCGCCATCTCGCTGCAAGGCATCCACGGGGAAACGCTGAAGGCCAGCAGTGTTTCCGGCGCTCTGAACATGGAGGGCTCATCGGTGGAGACATTGGACCTGGGGTGTACCTCTGGAAAACTGACGGCCCTGGGATTTGAGGCGGAAAACGCCCACCTGCACACAGTTTCCGGCTCTATTGAGGCCCAAGGCAACGCGGAGAGCTTCCAGGTGAGCACTACCTCCGGTAAGGCCGTGCTGCGGGTGGACCAGTGCCCAGAGAGCGCCAGCTTCTCCTCAGTCTCTGGCAGCGCCACCCTGTATCTGCCGGAAAACAATGGCTTTACCGCTAAATGCAGCAGCGTGTCCGGCCGCCTGCGGTGCGAATTCCCAGTGGATGTCTCCAAAGAGGGAAAAGGCAAAAAGGTGGTGGTGTACAAGGACGGCGGCGATACCGACATCAGCTTTAAGACCACCTCTGGCACCATGGAGATTTTGAAAGCATAATTCTATAGAGTACAACACTTTCTGCTGAGGACCGGCCCCCAGGGGCCGGTTCTTTTTTTGATGGGAGGGCCAACAGAGGCGGCCGCGAAAAATATCTTGCAACCTGCCGTGGATTGTGTTAGGATAAACAGAGTAAAAATATAGGAGGAAGCCCCAATGGCAAAATCCCCGTTTCCTATTCCCCGCAGGGGCCGGAGGCCCTACACCCTGGGTCCAGTGGCCGGGCTGGTCATTATCATTATTGCGCTGATTCTATCCAACCGTCTGAATCTTCTGGGCGGCACCTCTCCAGAGGGGGTGCAGTCTGTTCCCCTGCCTGCCGACGCCCAAAACGGCCAGCTGCTGGAGGTCTATTACCTGGATGTGGGCCAGGGAGATAGCCAGCTGGTCCGCATTCCTGGGGAGGGCGGCTATTTCAACGTACTGATCGATACCGGCGAGTATCAGTATGCTGACGGCCTTACGGATTATCTAAAAGATCTGGGAGTCCAGCGGATTGACGCCCTGGTCTGTTCCCACCCCCACACGGACCACATGGGATGTATGGCCCGCATCGTCCAGCGTTTTGAAGTAGACGCCCTTTACATGCCCCGACTGCCAGACGATAAGACCCCCACCACCGCTGCCTATGAGGCCCTGGTGGACGCGGCCTATGAAAAGGGCTTAGCCATTATCCCTTTACATGAGGACGCGGCCATAGAATCTCCGGCGGGCTCTCTGTTCCAGGTAATGTCTCCCACGGTAGACGCGGACTGGGAGGGGGCCAACAACTACTCCGCCGTGGTCCGCCTGGTCTATGGGGAGACGAGTTTTCTCTTTACCGGCGACGCGGAAGAGGAGAGCGAGGAGATCATCCTAGAGGACGGATACCTAGTGGAGTCGGATGTACTTAAGTGCGGACATCATGGCTCCAGCTCTTCCACCAGCGACCCCTTCCTTTTGGAAGTACACCCACAGTACGCGGTGATCAGCTGTGCACAGGACAACCGTTATGGTCACCCTCATCGAGAAACCCTGCAAAAACTAAACGCCGCAAACGTGGAGATTTTCCGTACCGACCAAGATCGCACGGTGCTGGCCCAAAGCGACGGGGAAAAGATCACGTTTACCAAAAACCTGCCTTCCGTAGAGGGGAAGGATTAGTGCCAGCGGCCGGGCATGGAATCGAAACGGTGGGCCATGATAAATGTGTGGGTGAAACCGGCAGAGCGCCTGGTCGAGAGAAGCTAATAAAAAGATAACCCCGCGAGGTTTTCGCAGGGTTATCTTTTTGCGTTAGAAATGTTTCAAGCAGAGAGCGCGGCGTTAAATTCCCAGCACATCCCGCAGATAGATACGGGATACCTCGGCGGAGTGGAAGTTGCACACCTCGGGCCGGTCCAGCTCTACGCAGACCACGCCGTCATAGCCCACCTCTTCCAGGGCGGCCTTTACAGCGGGAAAATTCACAGTGCCGTGGCCAAGGGCCCGGAAGGTGGCCATTTTGGCCCGGCCCTCCGCTTTAGACAAGGCATAGGTATCCACGTCCTTTAGGTGCATATAGGCAATACGGTCTCCATACTGGCGGATTAGCGCCACCGGATCTATGCCCGCCAGGGTGGTATGGGCGGTATCCAAGCAGAAGGATACATATTCCGGGTTGGTGTGGGCCGCAAAGTAGTCAATGTCGCTCTGGCTGAACACACAGGTGCCATAATGGGGGTGGAAGCACACAGTAACGCCCTTTTCTTTGGCATATTGGCCCAGGCGGTTGGCAATCTCACAAGTTTTATCCAGCATTTCGGGGTTGGTGGGCCGTTCAATGGGGCCGTCGTCCCCAAAGCCGCCGTTCTGGCAGTTATACCATTTACCGCCGATCTCTGCCAGAAAGTCTACCTGTTCCATCCCCTTTTGCAGAGAGGCCTCTACATCAAAGTCAAAGTGGCCGTATAGATTCACCAGCTCCACGCCGCAGGTTTCGGCCAGCTTTTTCAGCTCGCTGGGGTCGTCCTTGTAATAGTCCCGGATAAAGGCGAAGTTTTCTACTGTGTCATAGCCCAGGAATTTGCACTCCTTAAAGCTCTGCTCCAGTTGTTTTTTGGCGGTGTCCTGGTCTCCGTGAATCCATGTCCAGCCAGTATATGCTGCTTTCATAATGATAACTTCCTTTCATAGACGCTTTTTATGTTGATTTCTTGGTAATAATACGCTCTTAGGCGTGTCCGTGGTGGACCATCTCCCAGTCCCGGTATTTTTCCGAAGGGGTATGGGCATTTTCTATGAAAATGCCCATTTATTGTGCTGAAAGCACCAGAAAGCCTCCGGCGGCTGGGGGCGCTGCCCCCCGTCCCCTGCCACCTTTGAAAAGGTGGACGAAACTTTTACTGTCATCCGGGCCGCGAAGCTCCGCGTTTCTCTATCCCTCTCAGTCGTCCAGCACCCCGTGCATGGGGTTGTTCTCCATAGGCGCGGTGCGGGTGTACTTGGTAGTCATGGGAATATAGGCCCTGCTCTCCCCAGACCTGCTGAACCCAGTCATAATCTCCAGTACGTGCCTTTGCTGCTGGTAGTTGGCCCGGTGGTCCCGGCCCGTGCGGATGCCCTTGCACATATCTGCCAGGCCCAGGCCCCGGCTGTTCTCAGGGTAGTCATAGAGCAGGGGCATCTCCTTCCAGCCCCGGTAGAAGTCCGGCACCCCGTGGCGGGCAAGGCCTGGGTCGGCTTTTGGGGCCGCCGCCGCGTCCTCGGGCCTTAGCACCAGAACCGGTCCGCCGAAAGTATTGGGGTCTGGCACCATCATGCTGCCTTTGGTACCGTACACCTCAAACCGGGACTGGGCCGTATAGTGCACGTCAAAGGTGGTAAACACCTGGGCAATGGCCCCGCTGGTGAACTCGATATTTCCAGAAAGCCAGGTGTCCACGTCCACTTCAATGGTCTCTCCCTGGTGGGGCTGGGAGGTAATCAGCCGCTGGGGGAAGCTGCGCTTGGCCAGGCCCATCAGGCCTTTGGCTTCGCCCAGCAGCTGCACCAGAGCCGTGATGTAATAGGGGCCCATGTCCAGCATGGGTCCGCCACCACGCTTGTAGTAGAACTCCGGGTCTGGGTGCCAGGTCTCGTGGCCGTGGCAGACCATGGCGCAGCTGGCTCCCACCACATCGCCGATCATTCCACTGTCAATGAGCCGCCGGGCGGTCTGAATGCCCGCGCCCATAAAAGTGTCCGGCGCGCCGCCCAGGCGCAGGCCCTTCTCCTCTGCCAAAGAAATCAGCTCCGCCGCCTCGTCCATGTCCACCCCCAGGGGCTTTTCGCTGTACACGTGCTTGCCATGCAGCAGGGCCTGCTTTGTCACCTCAAAGTGCTCATAGGGACGGGTCAGGTTTAGGACTACCTCTACCTGGGGGTCCTCAAAGGCCGCGTACATATCTTTATAGATCTTTGGCTCTGGGACCTTGGCTCCCTGTTCTATAGCTTCTTTTACATAGGCCGCGCCTTTTTCCGCTCTTTCAGGAATTAGGTCGCAGACGCCAATTAGCTCTACTTCCTGAAACGTGTGGGTAAGACTTTTCAGGTAAATGCCGCTGATGGCTCCCACGCCCACCATGGCAACCCGAACCGGTTTGTTTTCCATTTTGTTCCATCCTTTCTTGGTTGGTTTGTGTCTATTATAGCGTGGCTTGATTGGAAAAGCTATAGGAAAGTTGAAAAAAATGGGGCGGAGCAGCAAAAAAGAAAGGGCCCCGCCGGGTGGGAGGAGCCCTTTCTTTTTTGCTGCTATTGAAAACAAAGAGGAAGAAGGAAGCGGTCCAGATGAGGGGGAAGATTTGGGAAAGCCCAGGATGCGTTTATAGGAGAAACCAGTTCTAGCCAAGGCGGGATGAGACTGGGACAAAACGCCTCCCAGGGACTAGGGTTTATTGGAAACATCGAAAACGCCGGCTTTTTGCCCAGAAGAGGCCCCTTTCCGCGTGGGAAATCCTCGTCCACCGCTGGGTTGACTTGCGGAATTCTCCTTGCAACAGACCTCCCTGCTCCAAAATTCGTCTTTCTCTCTAGGTTCCAACAAGCCCAAGAGTCTGTTTGAAAGCTCCGAAACACGGTCTGTTTTGCTCAGGAAGGGTGGCTTTGGCGTCAAAAATCCTGGAAAGGCGCCAGCATTTCTTGCGGTTTTTTCCTGGGACCTACTTGTTTCTGAGCATAAATCCAGCATTTCTCCGATTTTAGAACAGACGCTAGCATCTCTTTCTATGATTAAATGCTATGGAATTCTTGGGGGGACTGTGTACTGATTGGGAAGAACAAAGGGCTTGTCCAGCGAATTTTAGCGGCGGATGAGACTTAAGTCCAAGAGTTGGAAAAAACCAACGCTAAGCGGGCAGAAGCGTTTCATGTACTCCAACCTGTAGGCCCACACGGTACCGGATACACGGACTCTACATACACACCTCATCCCGGCGTACAGAGCCCAAATAGATCGGGCCTGGGGCTTTTAGCACCTCTGCCACCCGCCCCCGCAGCTGAAGGGGCACCAAAGGCAGCCGCCCGGCCTCCTCTGGTGTGACCCAGACACTGCCGGTCTGCTGAAAGTCCAGCTCACAGAGGGCCCCCTGGCCAGTGCCCGGGGCCTGCCGCACCACAAAGATATGCATGGTCCGGTGGCAGTACTGGGGATACCGCTGGCGCATATCCTCGTTGGTGAATATTTCCTCGGCCAGGGCCGCAAAGCGCAGGGGCTCCACGGTAAAGCCTGTCTCCTCCAAAACTTCCCGGACCACGGCCTCTTCCATTGTTTCATATGGGTGCTGGCCCCCACCGGGCAGGTCGTAGTAGACCTCTCCCAGGCTGGTCCGGTGCTGGTTTAACAGAAGCAGGCCCTCTCGAAGGAACAGGGCCTTTGCAGAGTTTCGAATTATGTCTGATTTCAAAATTGTATTCCTCCCTAGGCAGCCTTTAGGGCCTTATAATCAGCCGTAAGAAGCCGCCTATCAACAAAGGGTATAACGGCAGGCCTCCAAAGGCCTTTGCGGATTTTCCCCGCCCCTCTTTATAAAGGGGATGTTTGCGGGTCCGGGATGATTCATAACAACCAAAGACCTTTCTGTTCAAAAGCTCTCTGGTGTTTGTGTTTTAAGAAGGGAATACCAATGACTTAAGAAGCCTTCTCCGCAATACTAAAAATCACGTTCCGGGTGTCTGCCCAGCCCAGACATGGGTCGGTAATGGACTTGCCGTACACCCGCTGGCCCTCAATAGGCTGGCAGCCCTCCTCAATATAGCTCTCAATCATCACGCCTTTTACCAGCCGGTGGAGGTCCGGGTTATAGTTTCGGCTGTGAAGCACTTCGCTGACAATGCGCACCTGCTCCTTGTACTGCTTGTTGGAGTTGGAGTGGTTCACATCCACAATCACCGCCGGGTTTTCCAGGTCCCGGGCCATATATAGCTCACACAGGCGCATAAGGTCCTCGTAGTGGTAGTTGGGCACACAGGTGCCGTACTTGTCCACCCCGCCCCGGAGGATGGCATGGGCCAGAGGGTTACCGGTGGTGGACGCGTCCCAGCCCCGGTAGAGGAAGTTATGGGCGCTTTGGGCAGCCTGGATGGAGTTCAGCATAACCGAGAGGTCGCCGCTGGTAGGGTTTTTCATACCCACAGGGATGTCCATGCCGCTGGCTGTCAGCCGGTGCTGCTGGTTTTCCACAGACCGGGCTCCTACCGCTTCGTAGCTGAGTACGTCGTCCAAGTAGCTGCGGTTTTCCGGATAGAGCATCTCGTCGGCAGCAGAGAGGCCGAAGTCCTCCATGACTCGCATGTGCATCCGGCGGATGGCAATGATGCCTTCTAAAAGGTCAGGGTCCTTGTCCGGACTGGGCTGGTGGAGCATTCCCTTGTAGCCCTGGCCGGTGGTGCGGGGTTTGTTGGTATAGACCCGGGGGATGAGCACCAGCTTGTCCTTTACAGCCTGGTTGACCTCGGCTAGACGATGGACGTAGTCCAGTACGGCATCCTGGTTGTCAGCGGAGCAGGGGCCTATAATAACCAGGAATTTTTGGGAACGCCCCAGGAAAATATCCCGGATCTCCTGGTCTCGGGCAGCCTTGATTTCTTGGACCTTGGGGGAGAGGGGATACTGCGCCTTTAGGTCAGCGGGCAGGGGCAGCTGGCGGTTAAGAGACATGGACATTGGTATCACGCTTTCTGCATAAAAATTCGCGGGAATTGAGAAGAAGGAAAAAGCCCGTATGGCCCAAAAGATCTCTTCCGGCGGATACGGGCCCTTCCTGGGGCGGCACGGTGCCGGCAGACCGCCTTTCCGTGCCTTTTGATTACCGGAAATACTCTACGCCGGACTGGAACAGCAGTTGGTCCTTATGTCCGGGTACATTCTTATACAGGTCCCGGCCCCGGCGCTCCGAGTGTCCCATCTTGCCCAGCACCCGGCCGTCTGGGCTGGTAATGCCCTCAATGCCGCAGACCGAGCCGTTGGGGTTCCACAAAATGTCCCCGCTTACCGCGCCATCCGGGTCCACATACTGGGTGGCGATCTGTCCGTTTTGGGCCAACTGCCGCACGGTGGCCTCGTCTGCCACAAAGCGCCCCTCGCCATGGGATACTGGAATGGTGTGCACGTCTCCGGCCCGCACGCCTGCCAGCCAAGGGGATTTTACGCTGGTCACCCGGGTGTATACCATTCGGGAAACATGGCGGCCCAGGCTGTTGAAGGTCAGAGCCGGCGCGTTGGGGTCCAGTGTTTCACTGATCTTCCCGTAGGGCAGCAGGCCCAGCTTAATCAGGGCCTGGAAGCCATTACAGATGCCCAAAATCAGCCCGTCCCGGGCCTCCAGCAGGTCAGTCACCGCCTGGGCAATGCGGGGATTGCGGAAGGTGGTAGCAATAAATTTGCCCGAGCCCTCGGGTTCGTCGCCGCCAGAAAAGCCCCCCGGGATCATGATAATCTGGCTCTGGCGGATGGCCTTTTCCATGGCTTGAATCGTTTCCTCAATATCTTGGGGGGTCAAGTTCTTTACCACCAGCACCTGGGCCTGGGCCCCCACTTTTTCAAAGGCCCGGGCAGAGTCCACCTCGCAGTTGGTGCCCGGGAAAGCGGGAATAAACACCCGAGGCCGGGCAATGTGCGGGGCGGGTCCGCCGCTGTGCTTTTGGGTATAAAGGGGCGCGTCCACAGCCACTGGAACCGGGGCGGCGTGGCTGGAGAAGGTGGCCTCCAGGGTACTGGTCCAAGCGTTAATAAGCCGGTCTATAGAAATCTTCTCTCCCTCCAGCTCCACCTGACCGCATCCATTTGTGTTGCCCAGCAGTGTGCCGCCGGTGACCTGGGCCTCGTCCGAAAGGGCCACCACCAGCGCGCCCTGGGCAGGGGCAAAGAGGGTCTTTTTTGACAGGCCCTTTTCAAACTTAAAGCCCAGTTTGTTGCCAAAGCACATGCGCAGCACGCAGGCGGCGGCGCCGCCTTCCCGAACCACTCCGGCGGCCACCACGTCTCCGCACTGGATGTGGCCCTGTACCGCAGTATACAACTCTTTTAGTCTTGGCCAGCAGGGCATTCCATCCCCATCCTCTGGCACGGGGAGCAGTACCAGCCGGGTTCCCGGGTGCTGCACACAGGCAGAAAGGGTGCGGGTGGCCTTGGTCATAGACAGGGCAAAGCTCACCAGGGTGGGGGGCACGTCCAGGTCCTCAAAGGAGCCGGACATGCTGTCCTTTCCGCCAATGGCCGGCAGGCCCATGCCTGTTTGGGCCACAAGGGCCCCCAGCAGGGCCGCCGTGGGCTGGCCCCAGCGGGCCGGGTCCTCATGCAGCCGGGGGAAGTATTCCTGGAAGGTGAGCCGGGCCTTTAGGGGGTCGGCCCCCACCGCCGCCAGCTTTGAGAGGCTCTCCACCACCGCGTAGGCAGCGCCCATAAAGGGCGAATACTTGGCCACCCCGGGAATATACCCGTAGCTCATGGCCGTGGCGTCGTCGGTCTGGTCATTGCGCACGGGCACCTTGGCTACCATGGCCTCTTCGGGGGTCAGCTGGTAGGTTCCCGCCAGGGGCATGAGCACCGTGGCCGCGCCAATGCTGGAGTCGAACCGCTCCAAAAGTCCCTTTTGCCCGCAGACCTCCAGCCGGGCCATGTTGGCCAAAAGGGCCTCGGTCCCCTCCTTGTCCCCAAGAGCGGCGGGAACGCTTTCCCGGTAGTTGGGGCCCTTAGGAGCGCTGATCTTGGCGTCCGCATTCTGGGTCACGCCGTTGGTGTCCAGAAAGGCCCGGGAAATGTCCACAATGCGGTCTCCCCGCCAGGTCATTTTCAGCCGGGGGTCCTCTGTCACTGTGGCCACCTGCTGGGCGTCCAGGTTCTCCCCAGCGGCCAGGGCGCAGAAACGCGCCGCGTCCTCTGAGGCCAGCACCACGGCCATACGTTCCTGGCTCTCGGAGATGGCCAGCTCGGTGCCGTCCAGGCCCTCATACTTTTTGGGCACCTGGTCCAGGTTGATGGAAAGGCCCGGGGCCAGTTCGCCAATGGCTACGCAGACGCCCCCCGCGCCGAAGTCGTTGCAGCGCTTGATGAGCCGGGCGGCCTCCGGGTTTCGGAACAGCCGCTGGATTTTTCGCTCGGTGGGGGGGTTGCCCTTTTGCACCTGGGCCCCGCACACCTCCACGGACTTTTCCGTGTGGGCTTTGCTGGAGCCGGTGGCCCCGCCAATGCCATCCCGGCCGGTGGCCCCGCCCAGCAGCACAATCACATCTCCGGGGGCAGGCTCTTCCCGGCGGACGTTCTCTTTGGGGGAGGCCCCCACCACCGCGCCGATCTCCAGGCGCTTGGCCACATAGCCGGGGTCGTACAGCTCTGTCACCTGGCCGGTGGCCAGGCCCACCTGGTTGCCGTAGCTGGAATAGCCAGCCGCCGCCCCGGTGGTGATTTTCCGGGTGGGCAGCTTGCCGTGCAGGGTTTTTTCAAAGGGCACGTTGGGGTCGCCGCTGCCGGTAACCCGCATGGCCTGGTACACATAGGCCCGGCCCGAGAGAGGGTCCCGAATGGCCCCGCCCAGGCAGGTGGCTGCGCCGCCAAAGGGCTCGATCTCGGTGGGGTGGTTGTGGGTCTCGTTTTTAAACTGGATCAGCCAGGTTTCGGTTTTTCCGTCAATGGTAATGGGGGCCTCAATGGAGCAGGCGTTGATCTCGTCACTTACGTCCAGGTCCGGCACCAAGCCCTTTTTGCGCAGATATTTGCCGCCAATGGTGGCCATGTCCATCAAAGAGACTGGGCGGTCCGTATCGCCGTACAGCTCCTGGCGCAGAGAGAGATAGTCCTTCAGGGCCTGCTCCACCGCGGCTGAGAAGGGCCCTGGCTCCACCTCAATATGGTTCAGCCGGGTGAGGAAAGTGGTGTGGCGGCAGTGGTCGCTCCAATAGGTGTCGATGACCCGCAGCTCGGTGACGCTGGGGTCCCTGTGCTCCTGGTCCCGGAAATAGTCCCGGCAAAAGAGCAGGTCGTCCAGGGTCATGGCAAAGCTCATCTGGTCAAAATAGGATTTCATTTCTTCCCGGCCCCATCCGGTAAAGCCCTGTACCCGGGCCACGTCCGCCGGAACGGGGGCGTTCAGCTCTAGGGACTGGGGCTTGTCCATAGAGGCCTCCCGGCTTTCCACAGGGTTGATCAGATAGCCCTTTACCCGGGCAAGATCTTCCTCTGCCAGCTGTCCTTTCAGTCCAATCACTTTGGCGGTAAGCACAGCGGGGCGCTCGCCCTGGGTCAACAGCTGGACGCACTGGGCGGCAGAGTCTGCCCGCTGGTCGTACTGACCAGGCAGATACTCCATGGCGAACACCTGGTACTCGGAAGGAAGGGCATAGTCCTCGGGATAGACGTTATCCATGTTTGGCTCGGAAAGTACCGCCTGCTGGGCGGCGGCGAACTGGTCCGGGGTTAGGCCGGACACATCGTAGCGGTTGAGGATGCGCACATCCTCCAGGCCGGCAAGGCCCAGGTTTTGGCGCAGGTCGGCCAAAAGGCCCTGGGCCTCCACGTGAAAGCCTTTTCTTTTTTCCACAAAAACTCTGGTAACCATAAATGAAACCCTCCATTGCAATAAAGGCGCTGAGAAGTGGTACTGCCTGTATTCTACCACAAAAACGGCGGTCTTGCAATCCCCGGAAAGCCGGAAGCCCCCTGGGGCCTTTCGCGCCAGCTACGGGAAAATATTCCCTGCCCAACGGGGACAAAACCAGACGGACTTCATATTATAATGGTAAAAGCGGCAGCGGGCCAAAAAGCGCGGCCCCCTGGTAAAGCCGTGATTTGTGGGGGGTATATCCCTCTCTGTCCTGCCCCTTGCTTTTTTTTGCTGTATATGCTATAATGTTTCCACTATTTAGCCGCGCGGCTTTTTCGCGCCGTAATCTTTAAACATAGAAACAAAGGTGTTGGTTTTTCCCTTATGGACAGTCACAGTACGGCCCTCGTTCTTATTCTTATTGTTCTGGTGGCCCTTTCCGCTTATTTTTCCGCCACCGAGACCGCCTTTTCCTCTTTGAACCGCATTCGCCTAAAAAATTTGGCCGCTGGGGGCAACAAGCGGGCCCAGCTGGCCTATACCCTTTCGGAAAACTACGACGAGCTGCTCTCTACCATTCTGGTGGGCAACAACCTGGTGAACATTGCCTCTACCACTATTTCCACAGTGCTGTTTGTTTCGGCCTTGGGAGACAGCGCGGGGCCCACGGTTTCCACCATTGTCATGACCATTGTGGTGCTGGTTTTTGGAGAGGTCTCCCCAAAAAGCCTGGCCAAAGAGAACGCAGAGTCCTTTGCCATGATGTCCGCGTCCTTTATCCGGGTGCTTATTGTGGTGCTGAAGCCGGTGAACTTTTTGTTCTCCCAGCTTAAACACGCATTGGGCAAGCTGGTGCGCTCGGGCCCCAAGCATTCGGTGACGGGCAGCGAGCTGCTGACGATTGTGGAAGAGGCCGAGCAGGACGGCGGCATTGACAAAAACGAGGGCGCTATGCTGCGCAACGTTATTGAATTTGACGACATTCAGGCCATCGAAATTATGACCCCCCGAGTGGACGTGGAGGCTGTGCCCAAAGAGGCGACCCGAGAGGAGATTGCGATCGTCTTTCAAGAGACCGGCTACTCCCGGCTGCCGGTGTATGACGAGACCATTGACAGTATTGTGGGAATTGTCCACGAGAAGGACTTTTATGGAACAGGCTGGGGGCCAGGCGGACTGAACGAGCTTTTAAAACCGGCCGAGTATATTCCTCCCTCTATGAAGATTTCAGACCTTTTGAAGCTTTTGCAGCAGAAGAAGCTGCATATTGCTGTTATTGTGGATGAGTTTGGCGGCACAGAGGGCATTGTCACCCTAGAGGACGTGATTGAAGAGCTGGTGGGGGAGATCTGGGACGAGCACGACGACGTGGTGCAAGAGGGCATTTTGCCTTTGGGCGAGGGGCTATACCGGGTGTACGGCTCTGTGGCCACGGGCGACCTGTTCGAATTCTTGCACATTGACTGCGAGACAGACGCCACCACGGTGAACGGCTGGGCGGCCCAGCAGATGGACCGCATTCCTCAGGCGGGAGACAGCTTTGCGTACCGGGGCATCAGCTTTTTGGTGACCAAATCTGCGGGGAACCGCGCCGAGGAGATTCGGGTTAAGCTGCCGCCGGCGCCTAAAGCCGCAGATGAAGCGGCGGGGTGAGAGGAAGGTTCTTAAACCCAAACAACTTTATAACATGATTTTGTATCATACATCAGAGGCTGTGCCCTTTTGGGCGCGGCCTTTTGGTTTTAGGGGCTTTGCTGGGGGGATATTGTGAGAGGCGAAAAAGGAGAGGGGCGGATCATTCAGATTGGACGATCGCGGCCAAGAGATAATCAGCCTTTTTTGAAAATTATAGTAGACATTTCTCAAAATATACGTTATAATAGATGGGTTCAACGGGAAGAAGCCGCTTTATGGGCAAGACTACTTGCGTGAGCGTATAGAAAGGAATGTTGCCATCATGATTCAAAAAATTTTAAAGCGCGCCGCTGCCGGCATTCTTAGCCTGGCTATGTGCGCCAGTTTAACCGCCTGCTATAGTGAAGAGAACACATGGGCCGCTAAAATGGGGGACGATGTACTGCCCATTGGGGGCTATATCTACTATCTTACCAGCGCCTACAACGAAGCCAAGGCCCAGATTGATACCAGCGCCCAGGTGCTGAAGGGTCAGGTGGAAGGCGAAAACGCAGAGAGCTGGATTAGCGGCCGGGCCCAGGACTATATGCGTTCCTATTATTATGTAAGCAAAAAGTTCGACGAGCTGGGCCTTAGCCTTACCGAGGAGGACCAAGAGACTATCCGGAGTACGGCCACCACCATGTGGAGCGTGTATGGCTTTAAGACCCCCATGGAAAAGCTGGGCTGTGCCGAGGCCTCTTTTAACCAGGCCTATGCCCAGTATAATATGAAGCTGACCAAAGTTTTGGCCGCTATGTATGGCAAGGGCGGCGAACTGGAAGTGCCAGAGGAAGAGCTGCATACCTATTATATTGATAACTACACCTACTACCAGTACTTTTATGTGTCAATGTCCACGAAAAATGAGGACGGCACCTCTTCTGACCGCAGCGACGAAGAAAAGGAAGAGCTGAAAGACAAGCTGAAGGAATATGTGGAGAAGATTAATTCCGGCGACCAGGAGTTTGGGGTGGCCGAGGCAAACTTCTCTACCACCACTGGCGTGGAAACCAGCCACAACGACCCAGTGGCCAGCCCGGTTTCCAGCATGGGCACCCTGTTCTCTGACGCTTTGAAGGACCTGAAGGTGGACGAGGCCGCCTTTGTGGACGCTTCTTCCGGCTGCTACGTCATGCAGAAGCTGGACATTGAGGAGGATTTCAAGGCCCTTCTGGAGGACCAGAACCGGTATGATTCCCTGCTTCAGGGCATTAAGATTACAGAATTCACGGACTATACCATTGAGCAGGGCGCTTCTGTGGACTTCCAGGTGAATCAGAAGGCTATTGACCGGGTAAAGGTTTCTGCCATTGCGGACGCGATGGGTAAGGATGGTTCCTCTTCCGCCTCTTCTGAGAGCAGTTCTTCTACAGAGAGCAGCTCCTCTGCCGAGAGCAGTTCTTCTACAGAGAGCGGCTCCTCTGCCGAGAGCAGTTCTTCTACAGAGAGCAGTTCTTCTACAGAGAGCAGTTCTTCTGCCGAGAGCAGTTCGGAATCCTCTGAGGAGCAGAGTTCCGCGGTGGAATCCTCGGGGGAGTCTTCTTCTGAAGAGTAAGGACGATAAATAGCGGAGCGCGGGAGCACTGCTTCTAAAACGGAAGGCTTGGCTTGCCAGCAATCGTGTTTCTGAACCAACGGGTTAGAAGTTTTTTATATCATTTCGGACAGAATGTTTCGTAGGAAAAAGCTGTGGATGAAAAGAGGTTTCATCTGCGGCTTTTTTTATCGAATACCCTCCATAGTTTTACATTTATGTTTTGACTTTTACAAAGCCGCGAGGTATAATGGTGATGTCGCATACTAACAGGCCCCCGCCGGTCCTTTGCCGGTAGGGGGAGCAGCTATAAAAAAATAGTGCGGCGTTCCGCCAAAGGACCTGCTTTTGGGCCCTGGAGTGGAAACAATGAGGATTATGCGTGCAGGAGGTGAAATAGTTTGGCGAAAGAGACCATGCAGGCCATCAGCAATGCGGAGCAGAAAGCTCGCGAGACCGTGCTGAATGCCAAAGAGGAAGCCCACAGGCTGGAAGCCGAGGCCCAAGCCCAGGGCCAGCAGGCTGTACAGGCCGCCGTGAAGGAGGCCGGGAAAAAGGCCGGCGTCCTCTGCGGCGTGGCTCGTGCGGACGCGGAAAAGCTGGGCGCCCGGGTGAAGGAAGAGACCCAGGCCCAGCAGGAACGCCTGCGCCGCAGCGCGGAGGAAAGCCGCGGCAGGGTCGTGGAAGAGATCCGGAAAATCGTTTTGGGCAAGACCTGACAAGGAGGTTCGATGCAGATGGCGGTAGTGGAAATAAAGCGCATCCATGTGTACGCGCTGAAGAACAACCGCAAAAAGATTCTGGAAATGCTGCAGCGCAAAGCCGTCCTGGAGGTCAACGACCCGGAAGAGGCCAGCCAAGAACTGGAGGGGGGCCCCTTCTCGAAAACGGACACTGCTTCCGCGCGACTCACGTTCGAAAAAAACTCCCAGCTTATCCTAAACGCTGTGGAGACCTTGGACCACTATGCTCCACCCCAAAAGTCCATGCTCTCTATGCTGGAGGGGCGCACGGGTATTACCGCCGCCCAGTATGAAGAGACGGCCAAAGCCGCCCCAGAGCTGAACAAAGCGGCCTCCCGCATCAATGCCCTGGGCAAACAGATTACGGACCAGCAGGCGGAAATAGCCCGGCTGGAAGCCCAAATGGACGCCCTAAAGCCCTGGCTGCCCTTAGACATTTCCATGCGGACCGTGGGCACCAACAGCTCTAGCGTATTTATCGGTTCGTTCCCCGAGGAGCTTACCGAAGGGGAGATCCGCACCCGCCTGGCCCAGGCCCTGCCCGACGTGCCCGGGATAGAGGTGGAAATTATTAGCGCCCAGCCCCAGCAGACCTGCGCCTTTGTGGTGTGTCTGGGCCGGGTGGGCATAAAGGTGGAGGCGGCCCTGCGGGGCATGGGCTTCACCTATCCGGCCGCGCCCTCGAAAAAGCCGCCGGCTGAAAGGCTGGAGGACCTAAAGGGCAGGATTAAAGCGGCCCAAGCGGAGATTGACTCTGCCGAAAAAGAAATCGCCTCCTACGCCGGAAAACGGCGGGAGCTGCTTTTCACTTCCGACTACTATTCCATGCGCGCCAGCAAGTACCAGGTGCTGGGGGACCTGTGGCAGAGCCCCCATGTGTTCTATCTTTCTGGCTATGTTGACGCGGCCGCAGCCCCCTGGCTTCAGCAGGAGCTGGAGGAGAAGTACCAGGCCTTTGTAGAGGTAGAGACCCCAGGGCCAGAGGAAGACCTGCCCATTAAGCTGAAAAACGGTTTCTTCTCCGCCCCGGTAGAGGGCGTACTGGAGGGCTACAGCCTGCCCGGCAAGCACGAGGTGGACCCTTCGAAAGTGATGTGCGTGTTCTACTATGTTCTGTTTGGCATGATGCTCTCCGACGCGGGCTACGGCTTTTTGATTGCCCTGGGCACAGGCATTGTGCTCTTAAAGTTCAAAAACATCGAGGCCGGCCTGCGCAAGACCATGAAGATGTTCTTCTTCTGCGGCCTTTCTACCGTGTTCTGGGGCGTAATGTTCGGCAGTTACTTTGGCGACGTAGTGGACGTGGTGGCAAAGACATTCTTTGGCTATGGCGCGGGCCTGCCCGCAGACCAGATCCCCAGCCTGACCCCGCCCCTGTGGTTTGCCCCCTTGGCCGAGCCCATGCGGCTGATGTTATTCAGCTTTCTGCTGGGCATCATCCACCTGTTCGCGGGCCTCGGCATGCAGATCTACCAGCTGTGCCGGCGGGGCAAGTATCTGGACGCTTTGTACGACAGCGGCTTCTGGTACATGTTGGTGGGGGGGCTGATCATTGCCTTGGTTTCCACCAGTATGTTCCAGGACATGATGAGCCTTTCGCTAAATATCCCCCCAGTGGTTACCACCATTGCCCTGGTATTCGCGGGCATTGGCGCGGTGGGCATCATTGCCACCAGCGGCCGGGAGAGCCGGGGCTTTAAGCGCCTGCTAAAGGGTTTATACGGCCTGTATGGGGTTTCCAGCTGGCTTTCGGACATTCTGTCCTATTCCCGCCTGCTGGCCTTGGGCCTGGCCACCGGCGTCATTGCCCAGGTGTTTAACCTGCTGGGCACCATGGCGGGCGGCGGCCCTGTGGGTGTGGTGCTGTTCATTGTGGTGTTCTTGATCGGCCATGTTCTTAACCTGCTTATCAATCTGCTGGGCGCTTACGTACATACCAACCGTTTGCAGTACGTAGAGTTCTTTGGCAAGTTCTATGAGGGCGGCGGACGCAAATTTGAGCCTTTTGCCGCCAAGACAAAATATTTCAAATTTACGGAGGAATAAGAAATGGAAAACTTTGATTGGAGCCAGATGGGTATTGTTTTCGCGCTAATCGGCGCAGTTCTGGCAGCTCTCATGGGCGGTATTGGTTCCGCCATCGGCGTAGGTATGACCGGCCAGGCCGCCGCCGGGGTTGTTACCGAGGACCCCAGCAAGTTCGGTAAAGTTCTGATCCTTCAGCTGCTGCCCGGCACCCAGGGCATTTACGGCCTGCTCATCGGCTTTGTCACCCTCACCCAGATCGGCGTGCTGGGCGGCAGCGCCGAGATGAGCCTCTCCAAGGGCCTGCTGTACCTGGCCGCCTGCCTGCCCATGGCCATTGTGGGCATGGTTTCCGCCAAGTGGCAGGCCAAGGCCGCGGTTTCTTCCATCAGCCTGGTGGCCAAGAAGCCCGACCAGTTCGGTAAGTCCATGATCTTCCCCGCCATGGTAGAGACCTACGCGGTTCTGGCCCTTTTGATCTCCATCCTCTCCATCACCAGCATTGCCGGCATTAACGTATGAGGCGCCCGCTGAACCCTGAGAGAGAGGAGGTAGTTCCATGACCGGACTGGAAGCTATTATCAACCAAATTACCGGTGACGGGCAAAAAGAGGCCCAGGAAATTCTGGATCAGGCCAAAGCCCAGACCGCCGAGGCAATGGAAAAGGCCAAGGCCCAGGCTGCCGAAAAGAGCGCCGCTGTGCTGAAAGACGCCGAGCGCCAGGCCCAGGACATCCGCGACAGGGCGAAGTCCTCTGCCGAGCTGGAGCAGCGCAACCAGATGCTGCTTTTCAAGCAGGAACTCATCCGCGAGACCGTGGACGCCGCCCGGGACGCCATGGAGAATGCCCCGGACGGGGAATATTTCGACATGCTTTTGGATCTTTATAAGCGCTTTGCCCTGGAAGGCCGGGGCGAGATGCGGCTGGGAGCCCGGGACCTTGCCCGGCTGCCCGATGATTTTCTGGCCAAAATGCGCGCAGCCGTTCCCAAGGCGGAGGTCACCATCAGCCCTAAGTCCCACCCAGTAGACAACGGGTTCCTGTTGGTTTACGGCGGCGTGGACATTAATTGCACCTTCAAGGCTGTGTTCGAGGACGCGTACGAAGAGCTGCGGGACGCGGCCGGCAGGCTGCTGTTCCCAGTGGCGTAAACCCCGCCCGAAGAAAGGAAGCCATCTTCTATGAGTGACAATTACATCTATGCGGTGGCACGGGTGCGCTCCCGAGAGCTGGGCCTGCTGGGCCGCCAGGACGTGGACCAGCTGATGGCCTGCCGCAGCTATGACGAGTGCCTGCGGGTGCTAAGTGACAAGGGCTGGGGCGCGGGAGAGGGCGCTTCTTCAGAGGCTGTTTTGGCCGCGGAAGAGGAGAAAACCTGGGCGTTCATCCACGAGCTCACAGACGATCTCACGCCTTTCCAGGTGCTCCTGTTCCCCACCGACTACAATAATCTGAAGGCCGCTATCAAGGCCGTGGTTACCAGCGTCCAGCCCCAGGATGTGTTCCTGCCTGGAGGAGCCGTAGACCCCCAGCTGATGCTGCGCTGCGTACGGGAGGGCGACTTCACCGAGCTGCCTGGCCGTATGGCCCAGGCGGCGGACGACGCTTACCATACCCTGCTGCAAACAGAGGACGGCCAGCTGTGCGACGTGATTTTGGACCAGGCGTGTCTGGCGGACGTGCTGGACTGCGGCAGAAACAGCGAAAGCGATATTTTAGAAGCATACGCCGAAATGCTGGCAGCCACCAGTAACATCAAGGTGGCGGTGCGGGCCTGCAAGACAGGCAAAAGCCGCGCCTTTTTGGACATGGCCCTGGCTCCCTGCGGCAGCTTGGACGTGGCCGGCCTGGCTGTGGCGGCCTGCAAGGGTTTGGACGAATTATTTGCCTATCTGGCGGTAACGCCCTATGGCGAGGCTGCCGAGCGGCTGAAAGACTCCTACTCCGCTTTTGAAAAATGGTGTGACGACAAGGTGATGGACCTGGTGAAGGAGCAGAAAATGAACCCCTTTGGCATCGGTCCGCTGTTCGCCTATGTTATCGCCCGGCGCAATGAGATCAGCACTGTGCGGATTATCCTTTCCGGAAAGCTCAACGAGCTGGACGACGGGATGATTCGGGAAAGACTGAGGGAAATGTATGTATAAAATAGCAGTTTTGGGCGACCGCGACAGCATCTACGGCTTTGCGGCCCTGGGGCTGGAGGTTTTCCCAGTGGCTGATAGCGAAACCGGCGCCAAGACCCTGCGCCGCCTGGCGGAGCAGGAGTATGCGGTGATCTACATTACCGAGGCCCTGGCTCAGGGGCTAGTCTCAGAGCTGGACCGCTACCGTGAAGGGCTTTTGCCAGCGGTAATCCCCATTCCCGGGGTGCACGGCAATACCGGCATGGGCATTAACATGGTAAAGCATTCCGTAGAGCAGGCGGTGGGCTCGGATATTATCTTTAATGGCGACTAAGGAAGGGCGCACCCAAAAGGGAGCTGGCATCTTTGCCCCTTTTGCCCTATGGAAAAGGCTTAGTCTATTACAGTACAATCGCCACACGAAACTATTTTTAGAAATGGGTGATCGGTAAACATGAGCAATGGCACCATCAAAAAAGTGGCCGGTCCTCTTGTTATCGCCAAGGGTATGCGTGACGCAAACATGTTTGACGTGGTACGTGTCAGCGAGCGCCGCCTGATTGGCGAAATCATAGAGATACACGGCGACGAGGCCTCTATTCAGGTTTATGAAGAGACCTCCGGCTTGGGGCCTGGGGCTCCGGTGGAATCTACCGGCGCGCCCCTTAGCGTGGAGCTGGGCCCAGGCCTTATCACAAGTATTTACGACGGCATCCAGCGTCCGCTGGATGATATTATGAAGATCTCCGGCAACAACCTGGAGCGCGGCGTGGAGGTTCCCTCTTTGAAGCGGGACCTGGAGTGGGACTTTGTGCCCAGCGCTAAAGTGGGCCAGGAGGTGACCGGCGGCGACATTATCGGCTCTGTGCAGGAGACTGTGGTGGTATCCCACAAAATTATGATTCCCCCCGGGGTCTCTGGCAAATTAACGGACATCAAGGCCGGCAAGTTTAAGGTGACGGACACAGTGGCCACTGTGGAGACCCAGGAAGGCCCCAAGGCCATTGGCCTGATGCAGAGCTGGCCTGTGCGCCAGGGCCGCCCCTATAAGCAGAAGCTCTCTCCCGACATGCCCCTCATCACCGGCCAGCGGGTGGTGGACACCATGTTCCCCATTGCCAAGGGCGGCGTGGCGGCAGTTCCGGGCCCCTTTGGCAGCGGCAAGACCGTGGTGCAGCACCAGCTGGCCAAGTGGGCCGAAGCCGACATTGTGGTTTACATCGGCTGCGGCGAACGCGGCAACGAGATGACCGACGTTTTGAACGAGTTCCCCGAGCTGGTGGACCCCAAAACCGGCAAGTCCCTGATGGAGCGTACCGTTCTGATCGCCAACACCTCAGACATGCCCGTGGCCGCCCGTGAGGCCTCTATTTACACGGGCATTACCATTGCCGAGTACTTCCGGGACATGGGCTACTCGGTGGCCCTGATGGCGGACTCCACCTCTCGCTGGGCCGAGGCCCTGCGCGAGATGTCCGGCCGTCTGGAAGAGATGCCCGGCGAAGAAGGCTACCCCGCCTACCTGGGCAGCCGTTTGGCCCAGTTCTACGAGCGTGCTGGTTCTGTTAAGACCCTGTGCTCTGGGGACCGGGAAGGCGCCCTGTCCGTGATTGGCGCGGTATCCCCTCCCGGCGGCGACATCTCCGAGCCTGTCTCCCAGGCCACCCTTCGTATTGTCAAGGTGTTCTGGGGTCTGGACTCCTCCCTGGCCCAGCAGCGGCACTTCCCGGCCATTAACTGGTTGACCAGCTACTCCCTGTATCTGGACAACATGGAAAACTGGTTCAACAGCAATGTGGCTGAGGACTGGACCGCCCAGCGCACCAAGATTATGGGTCTGCTGCAAGACGAGGCCGAGCTGCAGGAAATTGTGCAGCTGGTAGGTATGGACGCCCTCTCGGCCCCGGACCGGCTGAAGCTGGAGGCCGCCCGGTCTATCCGCGAGGACTTCCTGCATCAGAACGCGTTTGACGATATTGACACCTACACCTCCCTGGAGAAGCAGCACGACATGATGCTGCTGATTACCGGCTACTACGAGAAAGCCCTGGCCGCCCTAAACGGCGGGGTGGATATTCAGAAGCTCATCGACCTGCCCGTGCGCGAGCAGATCGGCCGCTTCAAGTATACCGAGCCGGCCAACCTGAAACAGAATTTCGACCAGGTGATGGCCCAGCTGGATAAAGAACTGAACGAAGCCAAAGAAGCAAAGGAGGACTTCTAATGCCAAAGGAATATAGAACCATTCAGGAAGTGGCAGGCCCTCTGATGCTGGTGCGGGACGTGGAGAACGTTTCTTACGACGAGCTGGCGGAGATTGAGCTGGCCAATGGTGAGCGCCGCCGCTGTAAAGTGCTGGAAATTAACGAGGGCAACGCCCTGGTGCAGCTGTTTGAAAACTCCACAGGTATTAACCTTTCTAACTCCAAGGTCCGTTTTCTGGGCCACAGCATGGAGCTGGGGGTCAGCGAGGATATGCTGGGCCGGGTATTCGACGGCCTGGGCCGGCCTATTGACGGCGGCCCGGAGATCCTGCCCGACCGCAGGGTGGACATTAACGGCCTGCCCATGAACCCCGCCGCCCGCAACTATCCCCAGGAGTTCATCCAGACCGGCGTTTCCGCCATTGACGGCCTGAACACCCTGGTGCGCGGGCAGAAGCTGCCCATCTTCTCTGCCTCCGGTCTGCCCCACGCCCAGCTGGCGGCCCAGATCGCCCGCCAGGCCAAAGTGCGCGGCACCAACGACCCCTTTGTGGTGGTGTTCGCGGCTATGGGCATTACCTTTGAAGAGTCCAACTTCTTTGTGCAGAGCTTTAAGGAGACCGGGGCCATTGACCGCACCGTTATGTTTGTGAATCTGGCCAACGACCCGGCCGTAGAGCGCATTGCCACCCCCAAGATGGCCCTGACCGCCGCCGAGTACCTGGCCTTTGAGAAGAACATGCACGTGCTGGTCATCCTGACGGATATTACCAACTATGCCGACGCCCTGCGGGAGGTCTCCGCCGCCCGGAAAGAGGTGCCTGGCCGCCGGGGATACCCTGGCTACATGTACACCGACCTGGCCACCATGTACGAGCGCGCTGGCCGGCAGAAGGGAAAGAATGGCTCTATCACCATGATTCCCATTCTGACCATGCCTGAAGGCGATAAGACCCACCCCATCCCCGACCTGACCGGCTACATCACTGAGGGACAGATTATTCTAAGCAATGAGCTGTACCGCAAGAACGTGGCGCCGCCCATTGACGTGCTGCCCTCTCTAAGCCGTTTGAAGGATAAGGGGATTGGCGAGGGCCGCACCCGGGCAGACCACGCCGCTACCATGAACCAGCTGTTCGCCGCCTATGCCCGCGGCAAAGAGGCCAAAGAACTGATGGTGGTGCTGGGCGAGGCCGCCCTGACGGAGATTGACATGCTGTACGCCAAGTTTGCCGACGCCTTTGAAAGCGAGTACGTGTCCCAGGGCTACAACGCCAACCGGGACATTGAGGAGACCCTGGACATTGGCTGGAAACTGCTTTCCATCCTGCCCAGAAGCGAGCTGAAGCGTATTAACGACAAGTTCCTGGATCAGTATTACGGAAAGGTGTGATGCACCTTGGCGAGTAAACAAATAACTCCCACCCGCATGGAGCTGACCCGCTTGAAGAAGAAGCTGGCCACCGCCACCCGGGGCCATAAGCTGCTGAAAGACAAGCGCGACGAGCTGATGCGGCAGTTTCTGGAGAAGGTGCGGGAAAACCGCAGCCTGCGGGAAAAAGTGGAGGCGGGCATTATGGCCGCCAACAAGAACTTCCTGCTGGCCCGGGCGGGGATGCAGGACCAGGTGCTGAACACCGCCATGCTGGCCCCAAAGCAGCGGGTGAGCGTGGAGAGCGGCGTGGAAAACGTGATGAGCGTGGACATTCCCACTTTCAGCTTTAAGACCCGGTCCCCGGACCAGAACGACATCTTCTCTTATGGCTTTGCCTTTACCTCCAGTGACCTGGACGGCGCGGTGCAGTCTTTGGCGGACATCTTCCCAGATATGCTGGAGCTGGCCCAGTGCGAAAAGGCCTGCCAGCTGATGGCCGCGGAGATCGAAAAAACCCGCCGCCGGGTAAACGCCCTGGAGCATGTGATGATTCCGGAGCTACAGGCGAACATCAAGTATATCTCCATGAAGCTGGACGAGAACGAGCGTTCCACCCAGATTCGCCTGATGAAGGTGAAAGACATGGTACTAAAAGAAGCCCACCACTACGAGGACTTCTAAAACAGAACAAAGGCCCCTCCCAGCCGGGAGGGGCCTTTTCAGAAAGGATGGATCAATGGACTCCTATAAAAAGCTGGTTGAAAAACTGGAAGAGGCCAAATATCTTATCAGCATGACGCCCATAGAGCGCATGGTAGAAATTGGCTACAGCGCGGGCATGGCCAGCGGCTCTACGGTCCTGGACCTGTGCTGCGGCTATGGAGAAATGCGGAAAGTGTGGCACGAGGCTTTTGGCATCAGGGGAGTCGGCGTGGACAACTGCGGCGAGTTTATCCGGGAGAGGGCAAGGCGGACCCCCTGCCGCACCTCAAATTTTTGTGAAATTTTCGCAAAAACCCCTTCCAATTTTACCTTTTCTGTGCTATAGTATCAATAACAAGCGGCACTTAACTCTTTAGAACAAGCAAAAAATTCTCTCTATGCCGCTTTACTCAAATCGTATAAAACAAGGAGTGCTTTATCATGGCAAAGATCATCGGCCGGCCCGCCCTTCCCAACATGCCCTGGCAGGACAAGCCCGCTGGCTGCGACAAGCCTGTCTGGCGTTATGACCAGAACCCCATCATCCCCCGGGACGCTATCCCTACCTCCAACAGTATCTTTAACTCCGCCGTGGTACCCTTTGGCGACAGCTACGCCGGGGTGTTCCGCTGCGACAACCGGGGCGTGGAGATGGACATCTTCGCTGGCTTTTCTAAAGATGGCATCCATTGGGACATCAACCACGACCCCATTGTCTTTGAGGGCGAGAAGGACGTGATTCGCAAAGAGTACCGCTATGACCCCCGGGTGTGCCTGATTGATGGCAAGTACTATATCACCTGGTGCAATGGCTACCATGGACCCACTATTGGCATTGGCTGGACTGAGGACTTTAAGACCTTCCATCAGCTGGAAAATGCGTTCTTGCCCTATAACCGCAACGGTGTGCTGTTCCCCCGGAAGATCGGCGGCAAGTTCGCCATGGTCAGCCGCCCCAGCGACACCGGCCACACCCCCTTTGGCGATATTTTCTACAGCGAGAGCCCAGACCTTTGCTACTGGGGCAAGCACCGCTGGGTATTTGGCACTGCCAACGGCTGGCAGAGCAAAAAGGTAGGCCCTGGCCCCACCCCCATTGAGACGGATGAGGGCTGGCTGATGATTTACCACGGCGTGCTGAACAGCTGCAACGGCTTTGTGTACCGCTTCGGCGTGGCGCTGCTGGATATTGACCGCCCCTGGATTGTCAAGGGCCGCAGCCGCTTCTATGTGTTCGGGCCCGAAGAGGACTACGAGCTGACCGGCGACGTGCCCAACGTCACCTTCCCCTGCGCCACCCTTACCGACCCGGAGACCGGCCGCATCACCATTTACTATGGCGCGGCGGATACCGTAACCGGCCTGGCCTTTACCACAGTGGACGAGCTGCTGGACTATATGCGCAAGTACCCCTATCCGCTGGGAGACCAGGAGAATAAGTAATCTCTCATATCGTTAAGGCGGCTCATAAAGGGGGAAGCCCTCTTTGAGAGGAAGCCCCTTTGAGCCAAGCGGCAAAGGCCGCCCAGTTTAAGATATGGTGTTTGCTAATTTCTAAGCGCGTTTTTCACATAAAATAAAAAAGGACCGCCGGTTTTTCCGGCGGCCTTTTTGTGTGCATGGCGTGCTTCCGGCGGTCTTACCCCGCGAAGTCGCAGAAGTTCTTCAGGTACACTGCGGCCTGGGCCCGGCTGGTTTGGCTTTTCGGGTTCAGCTTGCTGCCGCTGGGCACAATGACGCCCTTGGCAATGGCCCACTTCATGGGGGTCTGGGCGTATTTGCTCACGTTTTTGCCGTCGCTGTACTGGTTCAGGTCCACGTTGGCGGAAAGGTCGCAGCCCTTGAACTTGGCGTAGTTATACAGCATGGTGGCGAAGTCCTGGCAGCTAATTTTCCCGTTGGGGTTAAACTTATTGTTGCCCACGCCGTTCACCACTTTTTTAGAAGCGGCCCACTTGGTGGGGGCCTTGGCCCAGCCGGCGGTTACGTCTGAGAAGCCGCCGCCGGAAACGGCGGGCTCACCCTCGTAGCGGTAGAGCATGGTGACAATCTCCGCCCGGGTGGTGGTGCTGTTCAGGTCAAAGTAGTCGTCGCCCTTTCCCTTCATCAGGCCGATGGAGGTGACAAACTTCACGGCCTCGGTGTACCACTGGCCCTCTTTTACGTCGGTAAAGCCGGCACCGGAGGTGCCAGGAATCACAGGCGCGGCGGGGGCGGCGCTGAGGTCCTTAAAGTTCAGGCCGTACTTGAGGGCGTAGTCCAGGGCGGTGGAGTTGGACCTGCCGTAGATGGTGGTGATGCCGGCCTTGCCAATTGTATCAGAAGAGTCGCGTATCTTGCAGTTTTTATCGCCGATAATGACGGTCTTTAAAGACTTGGTCGCGCCCAAAGCGCTGCCGTTAATTTTTTTTACTGAACTTAAATCCACATAAAGCAGCGAGGGGCAGTTCCAAAAAGCATAGGAATCCACAGTCTCAATGGTTTTGGGCAGTTTTACATATTCCAAAGATTTGCAGTGGGCAAAAGCATCTTTTGGGATTTCTTTGAGTTTTCCTTCAACGGAAGCATACTTTAAATCCTTGCAGGATGAAAAGCAGGCATGCTCTAGTTCCGTCACGTTGGCGGGAAGAACCACAGACGTGAGGCCAGCTCCATCAAAAGCCTGCCCGCCTATTTTTTTAACGCCCTTTCCAATCGTGATTTTCTTTAGGCCACGGCAATTGGCAAAGGCAGCATAGGGGATCTCCTTTACGCCGTCAGGAATGTTAATAGAAGAAATTTTTTCGCAAGAGTTGAAAGCACCTTTGTCTAACTCCTTTAAGGTATTGGGCAGGGTCATTCCAACTAGTTCCATACAGCTGCCGAAAGCATAATATCCAATTTTTTTTAGCTTAGAAGGCAGGGGGCAGCTTTTTAAGTCATAACAGGCATAAAAAGCGTTTTCGCCGATTTCCGTTACCGTATCCGGCAGAGAAACACCCACCAAATCGTATAGCTTTTCAAAGACGCTATTGCCGATACGGGTAACGCCGGACTCGACAATAATTTTCTTAATATATCTGCTGTAGCTGCTTACAGGGCACTGGTTGTAGTCCTCCATAGGCCCGCTGCCGCTGACAGTCATCACGCCGTTGGTGGCGTTAATGCTGTAGTGGACGTTCCGGCCCAGCAGCCCCTCGTAGGTCTCGGCGTGGGCCGCCAGCCCCATGGGCGCCAGGGTGAAAACTAACGCCAGGGCCAGCAAAATGGATAGAACTCGTTTCTTTATAAATGGTCCCCCTAATAAAAAATTTAGCCTTCTTCACGCGGAACTTCCTTTTAAAAAGGAGAAATCGATTCCAAATGAAGATACCATTTTCATCTTAACATATTGTTCATAATTTTGCAATATTTTTCCAAAAAGCCGCCTGCCGGAAATTCCCTTCTTTTCTTCTTGACAACCCCCGCCCCACAGGCTATAATCTGGGAAAAGCCCAAGCCCCTGTTCTAAAACTTTTTACGCTGCGGGTCGGCTGGGCTGTATTATTATTTCCAGGAGAGTTACCGCCATGGACATCAAAAAAGTTTTCGTCATCCACAAGACCCACCTGGACATTGGCTTTACCGATTCCGCCGCCAATGTCCTCCACCGCTATCTGGAAACCTTCATCCCCGGGGCCATAGCCACGGCCCGGGCCTGTAACCAGGACGGCCAGAAAAATTTTGTCTGGACCGTGGGCTCTTTTCTTATTGAGCTGTACCTGGAGCGGGGCCAAGACCCGGACCTGCTGGTGAAAGCCATTGAGGATGGGGTCATTGCCTGGCACGGCCTGCCCGTGACCACCCACACCGAGCTGATGGACGGCAAGCTGTTCGACTACGGCCTAAGCATCTCCCAGCGCCTGGACCAGCGCTTTGGCCGGCATACCATTGCCGCCAAAATGACCGATGTTCCCAGCCACACCCATGCCATGGTGCCCCATCTGGTAAAAGCGGGGATTAAGTACCTGCACATTGGCATTAATGGCTCTTCCAAGATGGTGAAGCTGCCGCCCCTGTGCCGCCTGCGCTATGGCGAGGACGAGGTGGTGCTGGATTACGCCGCCCTGTACGGGGCCTCCAGCTCTTTTGGGGAGTATGCTATGGAGTTTGCCCACACGCCAGACAACAGCGGGCCGCCCTCTCCTGAAAGCGTGGCTGCTGAGATGGAACGCCTGCACAAAAAGTACCCTGGGGCCGAGATTGTCTCCGGTACCATGGATGAGTTCGCGGAAATCGTTTTGGCACACAAGGAAGAGCTGCCTGTGGTTACCGAAGAGCTGGGAGACACCTGGATACACGGGGTTTCCACCGACCCCTACAAGACCGCCGCCTACTATGAGCTGCTGCGCCTGCGGGACCAGTGGGAGCAGCAGGACCCCGCCGTCGTAGACTCCCCCGCCTGGCGGGAGTTTTGCCGGGGGCTGCTGATGGTATGCGAGCATAGCTGGGGCCGTGATGTAAAACGCTGGCTCTCGGACTGGCGCAACTGGGAAAAGGCGGACTTTTATGCGGCCCGGAAGCGGGACCATATCACCCCAGAGGACGTGATGCCCGCCGGGAAAGAGCTGCGGGAGTTTACCCTCCAGCACGAGCCCACCTTTGTGGCCGGGCTGTGCAGCTACCAGAAGATGGAGGATTCATGGGACGAGCAGAGGGAATATGTGGAAAACGCCGTGGCCGCCCTGCCCGCCCCCTGGCAGCAGAAGGCCAAGGAGCGTTTGGCCCTGCTAAGGCCCCAGGAACCCGCCCCCTGCCAGGAGCCCACAGACCAGCGGAGCTTTGAGATTGGCAGCTATAAAGTAGAGATTCTGGAGGATGGCAGCCTAGGTTTGGCGGAGCATGAGGGCCGGACTTTTGACAATGTTTGGCTGGGCCGGCTGGTGTATGAGGTGTACGGGGCCAAGACGGTGTTTGATAACCTGGAAGCCTATAACCGGGACCTGGAGCACACCCGGGTCTGGGCAGAGGGAGACTTCTGTAAGCCGGGCCTGGATACCGTGAAGGATCTGCAAGACGAGAGCTTCTCTTATTCCGTGGAGAAGGTCCAGTATAGCGGAAGCCAGCTGCGGCTGTGGCTGGCCGCCCCACAACGGGCCGCGGAGAAGTATGGCGCCCCCCGGCTGGCTGTGGTCACCTATACCTTTGGCCAGCGGGTGGACGTGGATTTGCAATGGTTCCAGAAGGACGAGAGCCGCATTCCAGAGGGGCTATTCTTTGGCTTTAACCTGGGCTATCAGACTGGGGAGAAGATTACCCTGGAGAAACTGGGCCTGTCCATTGACCCCTACCAGGTACGGGAGGGCGGCAACCGGAAGCTGCACTGCTCCGCTGTGGTACAGGGCGGGCAGGGCGCTGTGCACAGCCTGCACGCGCCCCTGGTATCTGTAGGCGGACGGCACCTGTACGACGAAAACGAAGAGTATGGCGACGCGGCCCAGGGCATGTATTACCTGCTGTGCAATAACCGCTGGGGGACCAACTTCCCCTTGTGGTATGGGGAAAACGCTAAGTTCGGCTTCCAGGTGGAGGTCTAACGTCTGTTTCAAAAGTCCAAAGCAATAATCGTTCACATAATTTAAAAAGAGATTTAGGGCCTGTTTGAAAATAGAGGGAATAAGGTCTTTTTGTGCAGAAGCGGTGAATTTCAAGGAGAAAGCCGCAGGCTGTGCCCCGCCTGTACGGCGAGGAGGTTCGACACAGGAGGTTGGCCGCCTCTGGGCAAAAAGACGGCGTTTTCAATGTTTCAAACAGGCCCTAATATCTTTTTGAATTGGTGGCAAGGCCTCTTGCTTGACAACCGGCATATACCAATTGGCGGTTACAATAATGTTTGAAAGTGAGGAATATGATGAACTTCTCCTATCTACCGGTTTCTTCCCTGCACAAGGTCTTTCCCGCGGTTCAGCCTGCTTCCGCGCCCCGCTGCCTTGCTCTTACAGGCCTTCAGGGCGAGACTTTGTCGTTTCAGATTGCCTACTGCTGGGACGAGCCCGACCGGGCCTGGGGTGCTGTTACTGTGGAGTCGCCTCTGCCGGTACGGGTGCGTACCGTGGAGCTGTCCCCCTGCGAATATCCCTGCCACCAAACCCACGACCAGGGATACCTGGCCACTACCCCTGGCCTGTATCCCGACTTACTCCAGGACCTGTCCCCTTGGGGCGTTCCGCTGGTTTCCGGCCAGTGGCGGAGCCTGTGGGTGGATGTGGAGCTGGAGAAAACCACTGTCCCTGGGGAGTACCCGGTGGGGATTACTCTTTCTGCACAGGACCAGGAGCTCTGCCAGGTAGAGGCCCGCTGCCAGGTGCTGGACCAGGTTTTGCCCAAACTGCCCATTCCCCACACCGAGTGGTTTCATAGCGATTGCTTGGCCGACTATTACCAGGTGGAGGTGTTTTCGCCCCGCTGGTGGGAGATCGTGGAGGAATTTGTGAAAACCGCGGCCCGCCGTCACTGCAATATGCTGCTGACCCCTGTGTTTACCCCGCCCTTGGACACTGCCGTGGGGGGCGAACGCCGTACCGTGCAGCTGGTGGACGTGGAGGTTCAGGGCCAAGGGTATTCCTTTGGCTTTGAGAAGTTCCGCCGCTGGGTGCAAATGGCCCGAAACTGCGGCATGGAATATATTGAGATCAGCCACCTGTTCACTCAGTGGGGGGCCAAGGCGGCGCCGAAAATTATGGCCATGAAAGAAGGACGCCTTCAGAAGATTTTTGGCTGGGATACCGACGCGGGAGGCCAGGAATATGCGGACTTTCTGGGACAGTTTTTGCGGGCCCTAAAGCCCGAGCTGGAGCGGCTGGGGATGGGCCAAAGGACTTATTTCCATATTTCCGACGAGCCCAACCAGACCCAGCTGGACTCTTACCGAAGGGCCTGGGAGGCGGTGCGGAAGGAACTGCAAGGTTACGCCATGATGGATGCTCTTTCGGACCATGCCTTTTATCAAGAGGGGCTGGTGCAGCAGCCAGTGTGCTCCTTGGACCATATTGGGCCGTTTCTGGAGCAGCGCCCGCCCTACCTATGGGGCTATTACTGCACCTGCCAATGCGTGGACGTCCCCAACCGCTTTATTGCCCAGGCCGGGGGACGAACCCGGGTGCTGGGCGCGCTGCTGTACAAATACCGGCTGGACGGGTTTTTGCACTGGGGCTACAACTTCTACAATGCCCAGCATTCCCTATACCCCATTGACCCCTACCGCTGCACAGACGCCGGGGGCGCGTTCCCCAGCGGGGACCCCTTTTTGGTGTACCCGGGCAAGGACGGCAGGCCGGAGGAATCCCAGCGGCTAATGCTCATGGACCAAGCCATGAGTGACTACTGCGCGCTGACGGTTCTGGAACAGCTGGCGGGACGGGAAAAAGCCCTGACCTGCATTAACAAAGACCTGAGCTTTCACAACTGCCTGCTGGACGAAGTGCAGCTGCTGGCCCTGCGCGAAAGGATTAACCACGCCATTCAGGCGGCATTGGACCAGGATAGAGACAAGGGATAAAGCAGACGGGGAGGTGCTTTTAAAGCGCCTCCTTTGTTTTTCCTGGCGTATAAACGCACGTCAGTTTACATAATGTTTTGACTGAAAAAAACTTTAAACCAAGGAAAAGCCACAGTGGACAAGGGGTTATCCACGAATTTCACAGAGTTTTCAACAATAATGCCGCGACGTAATCCAGTTTCGGGTAAAAAAAGGGAGAGAGGACAGGGGCCTGGGCGGCGAACGTTATGGCCAAACCCTAAAAGCGATGAAATTCAGAGAGTCTGCTTATAGCGCCGCGCCCTTTTTGGGGATGGTCAGCCCCCTTGTGTCCACGCCCTCGTGTTCCAGCAGCCAAATTTTTTTGTCGATGCCTCCTGCATAGCCGGTGAGGCTGCCGCCTGTGCCCACCACCCGGTGGCAGGGGATGATAATAGACAGGGGATTATGCCCCACCGCGCCCCCCACGGCCTGGCTGGACATGCTGGCCAGCCCCTGCTTGGCGGCTAG
The DNA here is from genome assembly GCA_910574935.1 of Oscillospiraceae bacterium. GTDB lineage: Bacteria > Bacillota > Clostridia > Oscillospirales > Acutalibacteraceae > Acutalibacter > Acutalibacter intestini. The sequence continues at coordinate 389,359 of CAJTCU010000001.1, read as the reverse complement.
CTGCCGGGCGATGTTCCCATAGGTGGTCACCTGGCCATAGGGAATTTGACGCAGGAGCTGCCACACCCGCTGCCGGAAAGCCCCGCCGGCAGGGGCCAGACTTAGTTTGCTAAGGCTTGGCCGTTCTCCGGCAAAATACTGGCCCAGCCAAGCCCGCGCCTGAGTAAAGACCGGCAGATGGTCTCCCCGTTCTGGGGGCTCCGGCAAAGGGGCCAGAAAATATTTTTGTCCCGCAATCCAGAGGCCCACCAGGGCCTGGCCATTCTCTGTACAGGCCAGGGTGAGTTCGCCCAGAGGAGATGGGTAAATGGTATAATAAAACACGCGGTTTCCTCCTTACAGAGAGTATTTGGGGCGGCATTGTGGTATTTTTCTTATTATACAGAAGGAGCAGGGGAAAGTCACGGGTTTCGCGTAAAAAGTCCGGTGTAAGTTCTTTTTTGGCGGAACGGCCGGGCTGAATATTTATGGAACAAGTTTTGCGATGAAGGACTGAATGGCCTTTAGCAGGGAGGGGGCCTTGAATCCGGACTGCTTTTGGCCTCGCGTTCCACCGAGATGCAACGCCCAAACTCGGCGGATTTCATTGGTGGGCAAGACTCCAAAATGTCATCATCAACTCTTTTTTTACCAAACTCTTGACAAAAGCAACAAAACTGTGTATAATAGCAAAATAAATGAAAGACTGTGACGGGAAGAAGGCTATACGGTCTGACTTTTCAGAGAGTTCGCGGGTGGTGTGAGCGGACAGGCGGCGTATGGCGTATACTGATCCCCGAGTCTCCTTGCTGAACGGCGGCTGGCTGGTCCCAGAGTCTATCTCTTGGGCTATGCGGGGCCCCTATTAAGCCGGGACGCGTGGCGGCGTTACCCGCCGGGCCTTGTCAGAGGCTTTTGAGAACAGAGGGGCAACTCTCTGTAAAACACGGGTGGTACCGCGTAAATCAATAGATTTTCGCCCCGGGTGCAGCAATGCGCCCGGGGTTTTTTTACGTGTCCTCCCGAAGAAGCCAGCAGGGCAAAAAACAGGAAAGGACGGCTGATATGTCGGAGTGGAACCCAGAGCAGTACCTAAAGTTTAAAAAGGAACGCACCCAGCCCGCCATTGACCTAGCGTCGCGCATTGAAAGTGCCGGGGTCCGGGCCCTGGATATCGGCTGCGGCCCCGGCAACAGCACCCAGGTGGTGAAAAATTTCTTTCCCTACACAGATTTAACCGGGGTGGACTCCTCTGCCGCCATGATCCAGGCGGCCCAGAAGGAGCACCCGAACTTGAAGTTTGCGCGGTATGATGTCAGCGGCCCACTGGACGGCCTGGGCGGCGGCTATGGCCTGGTGTTTTCCAACGCCTGTATCCAGTGGGTGCCAGACCACCGCACCCTGCTGCCCCGGCTGATGAGCCTGCTGGCCCCCGGTGGACTATTGGCAGTACAGGTGCCGGTGAATTTTGAAGAGCCCATCCACCAGATCATCACCCGCACAGTGGAGAGGCCGGAATGGCGGGAGAGAATTCCTTATCACAGAAGCTTTTACACCCTGAAGCCGGAGGAATACTTTGATTTGCTGGCGGAACATTCTGGAGACTTCACCATGTGGGAGACGGTCTACATGCATCGAATGCCTTCGCATCAGGCCATTATGGACTGGTACAGCTCCACAGGGCTGCGGCCCTACCTGGACGCGGCGGTGAACGAGGAGGCCCGGGAGGGCTTCTATCAGGAGGTGTTCCGGCAGGTGCGGGAGGCCTACCCCTTGCGGGCCAACGGAGAGATTATTTTCCGGTTTCCCAGGTTGTTCTTTCTTGCGAAAGCGGAGGGACAATAGGAAAATAAGGCGGGTTTAGGAAATGAAAGCTAAGGCAATACCGCAGAATTCTAAGTACCGTATTGTGCAGTCAGATTTTTCGTGAGAGGGTACAGATTGAGCGCCGTCCATCTCACCATTGACCAGCGAAAGCTGTGCGCTATCACGGAAAATCTGCAAGCAAGACGGTGCTTAAGGCGCCAGCCGCGAATGGTGCGGTGCTGCCCTAAGAATAGGAGCAATGATAACCGCCATCAATACCAACTGAATATGCTTTCGCCGGGCCAGGGTCTCGGCTCCTGCCTCGGTCGGGTCAGAACGGTCTCCAATGGAGACCTTCCCCGCCGGCTACGGCAAGGCCGTGGCGCGCCCGCTGGGGTTCTGCCCGGCGTAATTGGTTTTCGCTATGTTTATCTTCATTTTATATTTATTTGAAAGGAACGATTCCCATGAATGTAGGTTACAAAAAGTACAAGCCCTTCCAGCCCATTGCCCTTCCTAACCGTACCTGGCCGGATAAGGTCATTACCCAGGCTCCTGTCTGGTGCAGCGTGGACCTGCGGGACGGCAACCAGGCCCTGGTGAACCCCATGAACCTGGACCAGAAGCTGGAGTTTTTCCGGCTGCTGTGCGACATCGGCTTTAAGGAGATCGAGGTGGGATTCCCCTCCGCTTCCGAGACCGAGTATGAGATCCTCCGGGCCCTCATCGACCAGGACCTAATTCCAGACGACGTCACCATCCAAGTACTGGTCCAGGCCCGGGAGCACCTTATCCGCAAGACCTTTGAGGCCATTGATGGAGCAAAGAATGTGATTGTCCACTTCTATAACTCCACATCCACCCTTCAGCGGAAGGTGGTGTTTAACACCGACATGCAGGGGGTCATTGACATTGCTGTAGAGGGGGCCCGGCTTATCCGCAAGCTGACGGACGAGATCACCGCAAGCAGCGATATCAACATCCGCTACGAGTATTCTCCCGAGAGCTTCTCCGGCACGGAGATGGAAAACGCGGTGCTTATCTGCGACCAGGTACTGGAGGAGCTGGGCGCCACCCCAGAGAACCCGGTGATCATCAACCTGCCCAACACAGTGGAGATGTCCACCCCCAACACCTACGCGGACCAGATTGAGTATTGCTGCCGGAACATGAAGCACCGGGACAGCGCCATTATCAGCCTGCATCCCCACAACGACCGGGGCACCGCCACCGCCGCTACTGAGCTGGGGATGATGGCCGGGGCCGACCGGGTGGAGGGCACCCTGTTTGGCAACGGCGAGCGCACCGGCAACAGCGATATTATGAACCTGGCGATGAACCTGTATTCCCAGGGCGTGGACCCCCGGCTGGACTTCAGCCACATGACCGCCATCCGGGAAGTGTACGAGCGCTGTACAGAGATGAAGGTGCATCCCCGCCACCCCTATGCGGGGGCCCTGGTGTTCACCGCCTTTTCCGGGTCCCACCAGGATGCCATTAACAAGGGCGTGAACTTTATGGAAAAGGAGCAGTCCCCCTACTGGGAGGTGCCCTACCTGCCCATAGACCCCGCGGACCTGGGCCGCCAGTACGAGCCTATTATTCGCATCAACAGCCAGTCCGGCAAAGGCGGCGCGGCCTTTGTAATGCATCAGAGCTTTGGTTACATTTTGCCCAAGGCTATGCACCCCGAGTTCGGCGCCCTGGTGAAGAAAGCCTGCGACCAGAAGGGGAAAGAGATCAGCCCTGAGGAGGTGTTTGCCATCTTTAAGGAGGAATACTTGGACGTAAAAGCCCCCTATGAGCTGTTGACCTACAAGATTTTTGAGGAGGACGGAGGCAGCGGCCAGGTGGTGGTAGACTTTGAAGGCACGGTGCGCCACCACGACGTGACCAAGGCCGTGTCTGGCAAGGGCAACGGGCCCATAGACGCTTTCTTCAACGCTCTACAGGGAGTGGGCCTGACCAATTTTGAGTTCGTCTCATATAGCGAACACGCCATTTCAGCGGGAGCGGACTCTAAGGCCGTGTCCTATATCCAGCTGAAGCATAACGGGCAGATTATCTTTGGTGTGGGCACAGACAGTAATATCAGCATTGCCTCGGTAAAGGGCATTATCTGCGCCATGAACCGGCAGCTGAAAAAAGAGGGCATGGGATAAACCGAAGGGGCCTTGTGTGGGGCACATTGCGGGAGCCGCTAAGTTCCTGGCGGGGTTTTTGGTGAGCGCCTGCCAGCAAGCCGCGAACCGGCCGGGCTGGGAAGCGCCCTGGCAGAGAGGGCTCTGACCTGACGCGAGGCCGGGCCCCAAGGCCTCCTTGGCCTTAAAAAGCGGCGCGCAGGGGATCTGGGGGGGCTCCTGGCCCTAAGGGTAAAAAATCGTGGCTGGCGGCAGGTTCTTGTACAGAGGCATTTCAATAGGAAGCCGCCAGAACGAAAGGGCATTTTCTTTATAGAAAATGCCCTTTTTGTTTTACGGCGGGACGGTGTTCAGCGGCGTGGGGGTGTTTTACCGGTTGGCTGGCTGTGTGCCACCGGACATATCGCGAACCCGAAGGACCCGGCCGCTAAAAAAGACGCTGGCCCCCCACTGGGGACCAGCGCCTACCGAACCGGCAGAGGACAGAAGTTTTATTTTTGCTTCTCTCCCGCTTTCTCCTTTTTCGCCGCCTGGATTTTTCGGTAAACCAGCACGGTCCCTGTACCGCATAGTACCCCCAGCGCCGCTCCGGCCAACACGTCGGTAGGATAGTGGACCAATAAGAACACCCGAGAAAAGGCGATCAGCGCCGCCAAAACCAAGGCCGCCGCACCCCAGCGCTTGTCTCGGAAGAATACCACTGTGGCCGCCGCAAAGGAAGAGCAGCTGTGCCCAGAGGGAAAGGACCAGCCAGAAGGCGGCGGGATCAGCAGGCGGATGTCCCCTGAAATGAGCTGGAAGGGACGGGGCCGGCATACTAAGTTCTTAATCGTCACTTCGCCAATGAGCAGCCCAGCCAGCATGGCGACAAGGATGAGCAGCCCCTGGGTGCGCCAGCCGCTCTTTTTGCCGAAATACAGCAGCAGAACCGCTAGGGCGATCCAGACGATGCCGCTTTCGCCCAAATAAGTGATGGAGGGGAACACCGTGTCGGTAAAGGGGTTGTGGCAGTGGTTCTGCACAAAAGACATCACTGCGTTGTCGAAGGGGTTTGGCATTTCCATGGGTTGAGTCCTTTCTTGGGGATTAGGATGGCCGCCATCCCAGAGAGCCGCGCTGCCCTGGGAACATAATCGCCCTCCGCCGCTCATATATATTTCCCAATCAAGTTTTAGGGGGAAGTTATCTATGGAGCTCCATCAAACCGGCTGGCAGCAGGCCGCTGAAAAGCTGGGCGTGGATCCCGCCCGGGGCCTAAGCCCCGCCGAGGCCGCCAAGCGCTATGCCCAGTACGGGCCCAACGAGATTAAGGAGTCTGGGCGGCAGAGCATTCTGGCCCGGTTCCTGGGGCAGTTCAAAGACTTTATGGTGCTGATTCTCTTGGTCAGCGCCGGGGTCTCCTTTTGGGCCTCACACCTGCGGGGGGACGCGGAGTACTTTGACTCTATTATAATCCTTGCCATTGTGATTTGCAACGCCATAATTGGAACGGTCCAGGAGCTGCGGGCAGACAAGGCCATCGACGCCTTGAAGAAGCTCTCCTCTCCCCATGCCCGGGTGCTGCGGGGCGGGAAACGCTTGACCCTGGAAAGCGCCCAGCTGGTGCCTGGGGACGTGGTGATCTTAAAGGCCGGAGACCTGGTGCCCGCCGACCTGCGGCTGATCAAGTCTGTAGAGCTGCGAACAGAGGAATCCGCTCTCACTGGGGAGTCTCTCCCAGTAGAAAAGGACGCGGCCGCTGTATGCGGGGGAGAGGCCCCCTTGGCGGAGAGAAAAAATATGGCCTTTGCGTCCACTGGGGTGGCCTCGGGGGCAGGGGTGGGGCTGGTGGCTGCCACAGGCATGGACACGGCCATGGGCAAGATCGCCGGAATGCTGGACCAGGAGAAGTCTCCCCAGACCCCCTTGCAGCGCAAGCTGAAACAAACTGGCAAGGTGCTGGGCCTGGGGGTGGTGGCCATTTGCGGGTTTATTTTCCTTTTGGGGCTGCTGCAAAGGATTCAGCCCCTGGAAATGTTTATGATTGCCATTAGCCTGGGGGTAGCCGCTATTCCCGAGGGCCTTACGGCAGTGGTCACCATTGTGCTGGCCATGGGTGTAAAGCGCATGGCGGCCAAGCGGGCCATTGTCCGGCACCTGCCGGCAGTAGAGACCCTGGGCAGCACCCAGGTCATCTGCTCGGACAAAACAGGCACCCTAACCCAAAACAAAATGACGGTCACAGCTTTTTGTGGAGCCTTTGGCAGCGAACCGCTGGAGAGCCCAAATGCCCGGTTTGCCCTGGAGCTGGCAACCCTGTGCAATAACTCGGAACAGGAGGGGGAGGTGGTGACAGGGGACTCCACCGAGGCCGCGTTTCTGCTGGCTTGTCCTACCCCCAAGGCCCGGCTGGAGCAGGACTTTCCCCGGGTGGGGGAGATTCCCTTTACCTCATCCCGAAAAATGATGACCACTGTGCACAAGACCTCCACCGGCTGGCGGATCATTGCCAAAGGCGCGCCGGATGTGCTCATTCCCCGGTGTACCCACCAGCTGCGGGGGCACAGTGAGGGAGCCTTATCTGGCTCGGACAAAGCAAAGCTGCTGGCAGAAAACGGCCGGCTGGCCCAGGGGGCCCTGCGGGTGCTGGCCGTAGCGTATAAGGACGCAGACCGCCTGCCCGGAGACGACAAGCAGATGGAAACCGGCCTGACCTTTTGCGGGCTCATTGGCATGGAGGACCCACCCCGCAAGGGCGTGCGGGCGGCGGTATTACAGTGCAGGCAGGCGGGCATTGTTCCAGTGATGATTACAGGGGACCACGCCGCCACGGCCCTGGCAGTGGCCAAACGGGTAGGCATTGCCAAAGAGGGAGACCAGGCGCTGACAGGCGCGGACCTGGACCGGCTTACTGATGGGGAACTGGCCCAGAAGCTGGACAGCTGCCGGGTGTTTGCCCGGGTTTCGCCCCAGCATAAGGTGAAGCTGGTCAAGGCCTGCCAGCGCCGGGGCCTGGTGGTGGCCATGACCGGCGACGGGGTAAACGACGCCCCAGCCCTAAAGGCCGCGGACATTGGCTGCGCCATGGGCAAAAATGGCACAGAGGTGGCCAAGTCCGCCGCAGATATGGTGCTGACCGACGACAACTTTTCCACCATTGTCTCCGCTGTCCGGGAGGGCAGGGGGATTTACCAGAACATCCGCAAGACGATCCATTTTTTACTTTCCTGCAATATTGGCGAGATCCTAGTGGTGTTTGCCGCCTTTTTGCTGGGGGCTCCGGCGCCCCTTTTGGCCATTCAGCTGCTGTGGGTCAATCTGGTCACCGACTCCCTGCCCGCCCTGGCCCTGGGGGCAGAGCCTATCCCCCGGGACGTGATGGAGGAGCCCCCCCACCCCCGGGACGAAAGCGTGTTTTCCGGCGGCATGGGTCTTTCCGTGGCCCTAGAGGGCTGCCTGGTGGGGGCCCTGGCACTTTTGGCATATACCATGGGCCGGGCTTGGTTTGATCTGGACCCCGCCCAGCCGGCCATTGGCCGCACCATGGCTTTTGGGGTGCTCAGTCTCTCCCAACTGGTCCACAGCTTTAACATGCGCTCTTCCCACTCGGTGCTGGAGGTAGGCCTCTTTTCCAACAAAAAGCTGAACTTAGCCTGTGGGGTTTGCGCCTTTTTGATGGTAAGCGTGCTGGTGTTTCCGCCCCTTTCCGCCATCTTTAAAACCGCTGCCCTGAACCCTGTGCAGTGGCTGCTGGTGGCAGGGCTTTCGCTGTTCCCCCTGGTTGCGGTGGAAGGGGAAAAGTGGTTGACAACTCGTGGAGGAATAGCTGCGGAACGTCTGAAAAAGAAGCGGGGGACCCGGTAGCCGGTCCCCCACATAATGAGCTTTCACCCCCAAATTCTTCCAAAAAATCACAGGATATAGCCTTTGTTCAAATTTTTTTTACAACAAACCCGATTTCACCCCAAGTTTCGACAATTTTTCCACATATACTATGATATAGTACTGTCAGTGGTAGGCGAAAGCTAGGGCAGCGGCACTGCCCCCTTGGCTTACGAGGTCCCTGCCGCCCGCAGGCACAGCCGGTCCGAGATCAGAGCGATAAATTCGCTATTGGTGGGCTTTCCACGGGAAGTATGTATGGTGTAGCCAAAGTAAGAGGTAAGCACCTCTACGTCTCCCCGGTCCCAGGCCACTTCGATAGCATGGCGGATGGCCCGCTCTACCCGAGAACTGGTGGTATTATAGATTTTTGCCACACTGGGGTACAGCCGTTTGGTAACGGAATTGATAATCTCTGGGTCCGCTATGGCCATTAAGATAGAGTCCCGAAGGTAGTAGTAGCCTTTGATGTGCGCGGGCACACCGATTTGATGGAGGATCTCGGTAATTTGCAGCTTCAGGCCCGGGTCCGCGGGCTCTGTGCTGAAATGCTTGCCCCTGGTAGCGTAAATGGAAAACATGCGCTCCACCATTTCCTCTTTCTTGTAGGGAGAAAGGGCGAAGTAGGCGGCGCCTGCGGCCATTACTTCACGCTCTAGCATCGGTGTGGTGTAAGGGGCGGCGATAATGTAAACCGGACGGTCCAGGTCCGGCAGCTTCGCCGCCTCGCGCATCACTCCAATGGCGTCTCTGCCAGGCATGAACAGATCCATTAGAACGATCTGGGGCTTTTCGTGGGCAATACGCTCCAGCGCGGTGCCTCCGTGCTTTTCTACCAGGATGGCGGTGCCCCCCCGCTGCTGGATGAGTTCCAGGGCTTCTTGGGTCCATTCGTCTTCTTCCGTACAAATGAGTATTTTTATTTGTTTTTCCATGCCAAACCTCCTAGTGGCTTTTTGATGTGAATAAATCTTACCATAATTTGAGTTTTCTCGCAAGGCCTAAATGAGAAAAAAGAGTATGAATAAACTGTAACTACGTGTCAAAAAAGGGCGCATTTATAGAATGCGCCCTTTTTCTGCATATTTCGACAAAAGTGATTTGTAAATTATTCTATAATGTCCATTTTACTGATTTCCTTTTTGTTCAATCGGATATAAAAAATAATACTTACTAATAAAGAGAAGGTTTCCGCAATGGGGAAGGCCCACCACACGGCTGAGACCTGCCCAATGGTTTGGGCCAGCAGCCACGCGGCCGGTACCAAAACCACCAGCTGGCGCATAAGGGAGACCACCAGGCTGTAGGTACCCCGGCCTGTGGCTTGAAATAGGGTGGAGGATACAATGCCCAGGGCGGCAAACAAAAAGCAGGTGCAGATGATGCGCAGGGCCGGCACACCAATGGCCAGAAGTTCTGGGGAGGCGTTGAAGATCCCCAGCAAATACTTTGGTAAAAGCAGAAATGCCAGCATACCAGCGGTCATGATCACTAGGGCAATGACGCAGCCCTGGCGCAGAGCGGCATTTAGGCGCTTCTTGTTGCGCGCGCCGTAGTTATAGCCCATAATGGGCAGCAGCCCCTGGGTAAGGCCGAACACGGGCATAAACACAAAGGACTGTAGCTTGAAGTATAGTCCAAACACAGTATAGGCCGCGGTGGAAAAACCGGAGAGAATGCCGTTCATGGCCATATTCATTACAGTACCAATGGCCTGCATGACAATGGCGGGCAGCCCCACGGCATAGATGTCTTTTACGGTTTTCCAGTCTAGTCGGAAGCCTTTGAAACGAATGTCAATGGCGTGCTCCTGGTGGGATATAACCAGAATGGCCAACAGCATCGAGAGAATCTGTCCGCTTACGGTGGCCACCGCCGCGCCGGTGACTCCCATAGCCGGAAGGCCGAAATAGCCAAAAATAAAGATGGGGTCCAGCAAGATATTGGCCACAGCGCCCACCAGCTGGAAAATCATGGGCCAAAACATGTTGCCTGTGGCCTGTAGGATCTTTTCCAGCATGACCACCACAAAACTGCCAAAGGAAAAGATACAGCAGATAGAAATGTATTGGTCGCCCATGAGGACAATTTCCGGGTCGGACTCGAACATTTCAAAAAAGGGTGTGGTAAAAAACGCGCCGTACACCGCAAAAGCCAGCCAGGTGACGAGCCCCAGCAAAATGCCGTGCACCGCCGCGGCGCCGGCCTCTTCCCGGCGTCCCTGCCCCAGCCTGCGGGAGATCAGGGATGTAACGCCCACCGCGGTGCCTACCGCAAAGGCGATTTGCAGGTTTTGCAGGGGAAAGGCCAGGGATACGGCGGACATGGCCTTTTCGCTGACCTTTGAGACATAGTACGTGTCCACAATGTTGTAAAGGGCCTGCACCAGCATGGAAAACATGGCGGGCAGGGCCATGGAAAAAATGAGGGGCAGCATCTTTTCTGTGCCCATCCGGTTTTGAGCCTGCACTTTTTCGCTCATAAGGAACCTCCTTATTACTATAATTTACACCTCACATTTTATCATAAAATGACGAAAAAAGAAAGAGGTATTTTACATTGAAAAGTGGGGAGGGATGGACTATAATAATGTATATATTGTCCACGGGGTGGAGAGACCCATTTACGATGACCCGCAAGGCGCGGAGAAACGCGGAGGCCCTTATCCGCCCCAATAAAGATGACCCGCCAACCCTTCCTGGTTTTGGGTGTGGTTTTGGGCGCTTTTTTTGACAAGGGGGTTTTTATGAGCAATCCTTTTATTAGTGTAATCATTCCGGTTTACAACGCGGAGACATATTTGCCTGCCTGTCTGGAAAGTATTTTGGCCCAGGACTATTCCGCCCTGGAGGTGGTTTTGGTGGACGATGGTTCCACGGACGCTTCCCCCGCCATTTGTGAGCGGTATGTCCAGGAACACAAGGACTGGCGGGCGCTTCATACAGAAAACCAGGGGGCGGGCCCAGCCCGAAACACCGGCATGGCCCTGGCCCGGGGGGAATACTTGATGTTTATGGATTCCGACGACCTGCTGGCCGGTCCCGGCGCGGTAGGTCTTTTGGCGGAGCTGGCCCGGCGGGAGGGGGCGGACGTAGTCCTGGGCGGGGTGTGCAGGCAAGGACCGGAAGGGGGATTTTTTGGCCGGGTGGCCCCCGGGGCCGAGCCTGCCGGGGTACGCCGGCAGGTGGATTTTCTCTTCCGGGCCTTTTTCTCCCAGGCTTTTATGGTGTCTCTGCACGGCAAGCTTTATAGACGGGAGTTTGTGGAGAAGAACCGCTTGGCCTGTGGGGGCCGGCGGCTGATGGAGGACAAATTTTTTAATCTATGCTGCTGCGCCTGTGGGCCAGCGTACGCTTTTACCCAGGAAACGGTCTACCTGTACCGGGACAATAAAAGCTCTGCCACAGCCCGTTATACCCCAGATATGGCCGGGGCTTGGTTTGGCGTGGCGGAGGACCTAAAGGCCTTTCTGATAAGTCGGGGGTTGGAGGAGGAATTCGCCGCTCTGGTGGCCTTTCAAGTGTTTTTTGGCCTGGTCTCTTTTGTGTTTCACGAGAGAGCGTTCCGCCGCCAGGGGCTGGGGGCGGTGGCAAAGGCTTTTGGCAGGCAGGCGCGAATTCCCCTGGCGGCCCAAACAATCGAGGCGCTAAGCCAGGGCAAGTATGTGGGGGAGGTCCGCTCTTTGGCCTGGCGGTGGGGAATGCGGGGCATGGCCCTGGCCTGCCGGCGGCGCTGGTATGGACCGGTAACTTGGGGCTTGTGGACCCTGGCAGGCTGGCGTAAATCGTAGATGGGCTTAACCAGAGACGCGGTCAAGGCGCGGCAGGCTCCTTGCGGGTCCTGGAAAAGCATTGGCGGGGTTGGGCGGATGCCCAAGAGGCTGCTTGGTATTACGCTAAAGCTGTGTTTCTATTGCGTGTTTTGGCCGCTGGCCGAAAGGGAGCTCTCCGCTTCTCCCCGCAAACTTTTACTCTTATAGTTAACGCGGTCCAAAAGAAGTATCACCTCTTTTGAACCTGGCGGCACGGGTATGCCCGCGCGCTCTGTTTGAAAATCGGTATGTACCGATTTTCAAGTGCGTTTACGATAATGGACCGGGCGCCTGTATTTCGTTTTCCATTCATGGTAAGATTAGACACTATAAATAAAGGAGGTTTCTCAATGAAACAGAACCAAATGATCGGCAATTTTACGGTAACTGCCATTCAGCCTGTGGAGGAGCTGGAGGCCACTCTTTATGAGATGGAGCACGGGCGCTCTGGGGCGCGGCTGGTGTGGCTGGACAGACCCGACGAAAACAAAACCTTTGGCATTGCCTTTCAGACCCAGCCCTGGGATGACACAGGGGTTTTTCATATTTTGGAGCATTCTGTGCTCTGTGGCTCGGAGAAGTATCCGGTGAAAGAACCCTTTGTGGAGCTGATGAAGAGCTCTATGAACACCTTTTTGAACGCCATGACCTTTTGGGACAAGACGGTCTACCCGGTTTCCAGCCGCAACGACCAGGACTTTATCAATCTGATCCGGGTGTATATGGACGCTGTGCTGTTCCCTGTTATCCACCAAAAACCTGAAATATTCGGCCAGGAGGGCTGGCACTATGAGCTGGACCAGCAGGGCGCTCTCAGCTACAAGGGTGTGGTGTTTAACGAGATGAAGGGGGCCTTCTCCTCCCCAGACACCATCGCGGCCTATGAGGTGGCCCGCCGGCTGTTTCCAGACACCTGCTACCGCTTTGTCTCCGGCGGCGACCCGGAGCATATCCCCGAGCTGACCTATGAGCAGTTTTGCGAGGCCCACCGGCGGCTGTACCACCCCTCTAACGCCTATATTTTCCTGGACGGTCAGATGGATATTGAGAAGCTTCTACGGCTTTTGGACCAGGAGTACCTATGCCGTTTCCAGCGGGCAGAGGCCCCAGGGCCTATCCCCTATCAGCAGCCCGTAGACGGCGGCGTCAGTGAGATCAGCTATGAGCTCTCTGCCGGGGAGGAGCTGGCGGGCCGGGCCCGGCTGGTGGACGGCTTTGTGGCCGGAAGCTTTGCGGACCGGGAAGAGCTCATGGCCCTGCACGCCCTGGCCGACGCCCTGTGCGGGGACAACCAGGCGCCCTTAAAGCGCTGCCTGCTGGAAAAGGGCCTGGCCCGGGACCTGATGATGGATGTAAACGGCGGCCATATTTTGCAGACCTTTGTCACGGTAGAGGCCAGGGACGTGGAGGAAGAGCGTTTTCAAGAGGTTTCCGACGCGCTGTATGGGGAGCTGGCCCGGCTGGCTCAGGAAGGCCTGGACCACAAACGTATTTTAGCCACCCTGGATAACCTGGAGTTTAACGAGCGGGAGCGGGACTTTGGCCGGATGCCCCAGGGTCTGGGGCTGGGGCTACAGGTGTTGCAGAGCTGGCTGTACGGGGGAGAGCCCGGGGCCTTTTTAAGTGTGGGGGACCTGTTCCAGCGGCTGCGGGAGAAGTGCGAAAAGGGCTATTTTGAAGAGCTGGCCCGGCGGGTCTTTTTGCAAAACGCCCACCGCTGCCGGGTGCTGGCGCGCCCTTCTCATACCCTGGGGCAGGAGCGCCAGCAGAGGGAAGACGCCCGCCTACAGGCGGCCCGGGCCCAGTGGACCCCTGTGCAGGAGCAGGAGCTGCGCCGGTATCAGGCCAATATAGAGGCCTGGCAGGCTGCGCCGGATGCCCCGGAGGCCGTGGCCGCCATCCCCATGCTGCGTCTGGACCAGATTTCCTCGCATCCGGAGGCCTTGCCCATGAGCATGGAGGAGTCCCATGGGCTGCGGGTGTTCAGCCACCGGCTGCCTACCGGGGGCATCACCTATCTGAACCTATATTTCGCGCTGGATGGCCTAGACGGTCCCGGGCTAAGCCGCGCCAGCTTTTTGGCTAAGCTGCTGGGACAGTTAGCGACAGAATCCACGGAACTGGAAGAACTGCAAAGAAAACTGCGCGCTCTCTTTGGGCAGGTAAGCTTTGGGGTGGAGTCCTATGGCAAACAGGGCAGCCCGGCCCAGTGCAAAGCCTTTCTCTGCGCAGGATGCAGTGTTTTGGACAGCAAACTGGAGGACGCCCTGTCCCTATTGGCTGAAATATTGACTCAGACCCAGCTGGATGATCCCCGGCGGGTGCGAGAATTTTTGCTTCAGCACCGGGGGGCTTTTGCCGAGCAGATCTCCATGGCGGGCCACCAGGCCGCCATGACCCGGGTGCAGGCGGGCTTTACGGCCGAGGGCATGGTTCAGGAATATTGCGGCGGTATCGAATACCTGCGCTGGCTGAAAGACTTGGAAGAGCGGTTTGACAGCCGCTTCCCTGACCTGGCAAAAGAGCTGGCGGAGATGAGCGGGACGATCTTTACCCAAAAGCCGCTGACCCTTAGCGTAACCGGCACAAAGGAAACCGCGGTGGAAGAGGCGGCCCGGCTGCTGGCCACGCGCTTGCCAGAAGGCAGCCTTTCCCTGCCGGGGGGACCCGCTGTGAAACCCTGGGGGCCCCGGCGGGAGGGCATTGTCATTCCGGCGGACGTATCCTACGCTGCGGCAGGAGGACTTTTTCCCGCCGCCAAGCAGGGCCAGTCCCGGGTGGCGGCCCGGGCGGTGTCCCTTGGCTATCTATGGAACGCGGTGCGGGTGCAGGGCGGCGCCTACGGCGTGGGGCTTGGGCTAAGAGATACGGGTTTTGGCGGATTCTACTCCTACCGGGACCCCAGCGCGAGCCGTACGTTGGACTGCTACCAAAAGGCTGGGGAATATCTGCGCCAGACACAGGAAATGGATTTGACCGGTATGATCATCGGGGCTGTGGCAGAGTCGGACCCACTGCTTTCCCCCCGGTTGAAGGGTAAGACAGCGGACGCCAGGTATTGGCGTGGAATTACCCGAGAGGAGCTGGCACGCGTCCGGCGGGAGATGCTTCAGACCATGCCCGGGGACCTGCCTAAGCTGGCCGGGGACTTGGAGCGGTTGACAGAAGAGGGCTCGGTGTGCGTGCTGGGGGCTCAGCGGCAGGTGGATGAATGTGGAGAAAAACTGGAGCAAGTTAGTGTGCTCTAAAGTCTATTTTTGAAACAAATTAAGGTGGAATTGTTCGTATTAAAAGTAGACCGGCATATGCTTTTTGTGCCAAGGAGATTCGCGTAAATCTTGCTATATATTTTACTTGCTTGCGCTATTTGAAAGGATAGTTTTTACACATTATAACTCACGATATATAAAAGAAAAAGCAGTCGCTAAAAAAACGCGGCTGCCTTTTCTTTTTAGGCATATATTTCGTGATAATAATTCACCCTATCAAACAGATATTGCAAACCTACTGGATTTCTAAAATTGTTTCGCATATAATGAACCATAGTTTGCAAATTATTACTATCGTATCACTTTTACGCGCGGTATGCAAGGGATATTATGGGGAATTTTTAAGGAAAAGGAAATAATTAATGAATACAAACTCGGGATATTTTGCGCAAGAGGAAAATATAATTCTTTCATTTGCTGAAAAACTGCGAAAACTGCGGATAGAGGCGGGCTTTTCGCAGAAAAATGTTGCGGACATTCTGAACATCAGCCGTTCCACATATACGTATTATGAAACAGGCAAGACCACGCCGGATCCGGCTACTTTAACCCGGATCTCTCGGATTTTTGGAGTGCCGATTGAGGAGTTTTTCCCAGAGTCGGATAGTAGTTTGGATTCCCAATTAATTTTATATGATTCCGGAGCGCGCCGGCCGCCTAAAAAGGTGAAAGCGGACCCAGTGAAGGTGGGAGACCTGAGTGTGGACGAAAAAACGATTATTGCGTTTATTCGTGACCGAAATCTTTCTTCAGAAAAAATCATTGAACTGTTAGAGCGTTTTTATAGTATGCCGGATATTCCTAAAACTTATTAAAGGATTCGACACAATTCGACACAGGTTTTCTTTTGGCTGTGATATACTAGGTTTCGTTGGTAAAATGTCTTTTCGTTTTGTAAAGACGAAATATGCGCTTGTAGCTCAGTTGGATAGAGTATTAGACTCCGACGGTTCAGGCCGGTTCAGTTGAGATAATCCGGAAAACCCAGTGTTTTCTAGGGCTGGCGGGGTCTTGAGAGAGAAAAAATTTCGCCGTTGACTACTGTTTGACCACTATTTTTACAAGGTTGACTACCGCGGGTTTCGCGGTTCTCATAAATATGCGCTTGTAGCTCAGTTGGATAGAGTATCAGACTCCGACTCTGAGGGCCGCTGGTTCGAATCCAGTCAAGCGCGCCAGCAGCGTGACGCTGCATCCAATTCGCGCACCTGATTTTGTGGGTGCGCGAACTTTTTTGCCCGCGTATGAGGTGTTTATTATGAAAAACATTATTATCGTCGGCCCCTCAAGAGCCGGAAAGACGACCTTGGCAAAAAGGCTCCACAAAGAGTTAGGCTACTTTGTCATCAGCCTGGATAAACTTGTCGCTACATTTCATGCGGCATACCCACAGTTGGACATTCGTCTGAACTGGAACAGGGATAAAACAACAGAAAACATTGCTCCATTTATCGGCCACTTCCTGGGCCTGTTTTCGTCTGATACAGGATTTGCGGGAGAGTTAAATCTCCGTGCACACAATGTAAAAGACAACGCTTTTGTGCTGGAAGGCTGGTACTTTGATTTTGAAAAAATCACCTCTATCCTGAAAGAATATGGGGTGAATGAATTGAAAGACCGCTTTATTTTGATCGGATTAGTGCAGGGCCAAAAGACGGTTGATGAGTATGTAAGCGACTTCAAAAAGTACGATACAGAAGACGACTGGACATATAATTTGAGTGAGGACGAATTGACAGATTATGTTACACGAGACGCTATTCCATTTAACCGGGTTATGATGGATTATCTGGCAAAATATAGATTCACAATTTACGATACATCGTCAGATCGAGAGCGTGTTTTTGATAAGATTATTGAAGATATCATGATTGCTAATAAGAGTTGATTTCATGAAAATCGATAAATTATCCTACCGCTTAGGCGCTGCCGATTGCTTTTGCGAGATGGTTCGGGCTGGGGTGAAGAGGATTGCGTTGTCACATCCTTGCGATACCGAAGAGGAGCGCAACAGCTTTCTGCCGGAGTTCGATAGGCTGTGCAAAAAGTATGGCGTTCGTTACTATGCGGAGGATGAGGCACTTTTAACCGACCTCTTTCCCCTGTCGCTGAATCAGGGCAAGTTCAACGTGATTTTTTATCAGGATGAATCGGCGTTGCAGGAGTATCTTGACTTGAAGGCAGAGAAAGAAAAGGCTATCTCTACTGGTACTTATGCAGAGTGCCGCGAAAATATTGCCCATCAATATGTCAAGCTGCTCTCGTACACTGACGAAGGCATCCAGCGACTACTGGATGCCAACACAGAGAAAGAGTAAGCCCTCTTTACGAGGACTTGAACTCTTTTTCTTCTGTCAGATGTCCAGGCTCTCCTGCAAAACTGCGCTGGCTGCTTTCTTCTTGTCATCGAAGGCGTGGGTGTAGATGTCCAGCGTAGTGGACACCTGAGAGTGTCCGAGTAACCAGACACCGTAGCTACATCGGCCCCGCCTGCAATCATAAGGCTCGCCGCAGTGTGTCTGAGGCTGTGGACATTAAGGTTGGATGGTAGGCCATGTTTCTTTGAGAATCAGCTTGAACCGCCAAGTAAAACTGCTGGGGGTCATAGGCAGTTCCATGCCATGCCTGCGGAAAATATAGTCATCAGCAGACAGTTTTCGCTCATCATAGGTTTCCGTTTCCTGCTCACAGAACTTGCGGTACTCTTTGAGAAGACTCGCCATCTCAGCCGAGAAATAAACGTAACGGTCACCCGAAGCAGTCTTCGGTTCCTTGACGATAATATCCTCGCCTGTAACTTTAACCACGTTCCGGCAGATGTGGATGGACTTCTCCTTGAAGTTTACATCGCACCACTTCAGCCCACAGCACTCGCCTCGGCGCATACCAGTGGCAATGATTAGTTTGAAGTAAGTTTCGTATTTGATGCTTTCTTCCTCCAGCGCGGCAATGAGTTTCTGCGTAGTTTCCTCGTCGGCCACATTCTGCTTTTTCTTCTTTTTGCCAGCGTACTTGTAGGTGCGCCAAGCAGGGTTATGCGACAAAAAGCCGCCCTCCATCGCATCAGAGAGGATACCACACAAGCAAGCGTGGACACCTTCAATGGTGCATTCGGAGAGCGGCTTTCTGGTCACAGAATTCTTTTGCTTACGAAGTTCAGCGTAAAGGTTTCGGAAATGTTCGGGCTTGAGGTCGGTCAGCTTGTAGCCGCCCAGGCGCGGCATGAAGCGGTCAATATCTTGCTTGTCGCGGGCCAAGGTGGATTTTGCCAGCTTATTTGGAGCAATTTCCCGCAGCCACATCTCGGTATAAGCTGCGAGAGTGATGGTTTTATCCACCGCCTTGAATGGCTCATTACGGCACTGTCGCTCGAAGAGTGCGGCTTCTTCTTCGAGCCACTTTTCCTTGGCCTTCGGCGTTAGACCATCGGGCGGATGTACGGTTTTCTGCTGGGGCTTGCGGCGTTTGCCATAGAAATCATAGCCCATGGATACGACCAGCAAGTAGCTGTTCCCTCGTTTACGGATGCTCGCCACTATAATAACCTCTTTCCTGTTGTGATTTGCCCTGTTGAGGCAACCTCACAATACCACACCGTCTGTCGGAAGTCCATGGGCGTTTTCACTTTCTACCTACCCAACAAAATGCTCTTGCTATGATGGTCTGTATGTCCATCACCCTGCTGTTATGCACTGTGCAGGAGCACATCTGTCATGACGCTTGCGGCCTGTTTCTTCAACTCCATCTGCGGGTGACAGTAGGTACGCTCCAAGAAAGAAGTATCGGCATGGCCTGCCAGTTCAGCAACCGTCTGCTTGTCCACGCCATGATGCAGTAAAGATGAGATCACATAATGGCGCAGGGTGTGTAGATGGAAAGATTCAGGAAAATCGTTCTCCCTAAAAATCTTCCGCAGATGCTTTGTGAATGTGTCCGGGTGGATAAAGTTACCGTACTCGTCAGCGAACAGATATGGGCTAACCTCGCGCCCAATCTTTTCTGCCTGGGCCGTCTTGTAACAGCAGTATCCTTGTAGCAACGACATGATATCTTCCTCGATAACAATAGTACGGCTGCGGCCGTTCTTGGTCGGCCCCTCCTGCACACCCAAACCAGGCACATTACTCCTGGAACGGCTGACCGTAAGTACGCAACGGTATTTGTCGGTCATGATAAAGTCGTGCCACCTCAGAGCGCAGAGTTCACCCCGGCGGCACCCGGTGTAGAGTGCCAGCACATAGAAAATTTTGTACTCCTGCGGCTCGTCAAGGAGAGCATTGAGGAAACGGTTTGCATCTTCCTCGCTGGGAATAAACTGCTCGCGCTTTTCAGTGCCGGGCAAGTCAATCATCCGTGCCGGGTTCTTCTGGATGATTTCGTTCCGCTTGGCATCACTGAGCACCGCTGATACCACCGTCAAATATTTCTGCACTGTGGCCTCCTGCACAGGCTTGCCGTGATTACTGCGCTTGCGAAGCTCCACCAGCATATTCTCCAGAGCAATGGGCCGCAACTTATTCAGCTTGATGGCTCCGATGAAAGGGTAGGTTACTTTCAACATTCGCCGGTAGCTGGCGATAGTACCCGCTGCATACTTTACCTGCCTGTCCAGCCAGCGCAAGGAGTATTCCTCAAAGGTCATCTCCCCATCCTCACAGAAGCCCTGCTTAATGGTACGCTCCATTTCCTCAGCGGCATGAGAAACGTACTGCCGGATACCGCGTTTGCCCACCCTTTCCGGCACAGTAATCGTCTTAGCCTTTGAAATTTTCCTGCCATCCGGACGGTAGCCATTGCTGACAGTAATCTTGAATTTACGTTCATCTAACTGCTTGATACTTGCCAAATAAATTCCCCCTTACATCTTCTGTTCAAAGTCACGCTCGTCAGGTTTCTGACCCAGCGCGCGCTTTTTATTCTTCTGTTTCTTCAAGGTCGCGCTGTCCTGCGGACGACGGTCATCAATTATCCCGGCAATATCAGCGGAAAGATATGCGAGATCAGTTCCAAAATCACCAGCGCCACCGATGGAATCAGCGCTGTCCAGAACAGTCTGTCCGTGTGTTTCCTCATTCTCTCCTGCTCCAAGTAGAGATTCCTCGAAAAATCTTCGCTCATTCTCCCAGCCTGTAACGACAAGTTCTTCGCTATCTCTGAGGCAGACCGTTCCATCTCCCGCTGGAACCTCTGCGCTGAGGACTGCATTTTCAGAGTGCAATTCTCCAACTCCTGCACTCGCTGGTCGAGGTACTCCACCAGTTCCTCTTTGGTTGCCAGCCGCGCTTCCGCTGTTTGCACCTCCACTAGCAACTGAACTAGCGTATCTTGCAGGCCAATCAAAGCCTTCCAGCTTTTCTCTGTTACTGTCAGGCAAGGCTCCATCTCTGATGCCGCCTGCGCCAGCCTGCGAGCCTGGTCTTTCAATTCCCCCAAGGATTTTCGCTCGAAGTTCGAACTCATTCTCCATCATCTCCTTCAGAAATTTTGATTCATATAACTTAACATCACGGCACTTCATACCGCTAGGTGTGGTATACGTGATGCTCTTTCGCTCGTCTGTCCACTTGACCTGATAGCCCTTTTCCCTTAACAGCTTGATGAAATGATTCTTGGATCGCGCCAGCGCCATGGCGTCCTCGATGGCAATCACCAGCTGCATCTTCCAGCTCTGGTTCTTCTCCATGGAACGGTACTCGCGGGCACTAAGCTGCTTACTGTGCTTGGGAAGATCAGGAGATAGCACCGAGAACCCATGAGCCAAGCAGATTTCATCGGAGAGCTTTCGTAACTTTGTGAGCGTAGTCGGCCCCTGGCGGAGCATATAGCCGCTCTCGTAGCACACTGCATTGACCAGAAAATGCGAGTGAATGTGCTCCCTATCAATGTGGGTTGCCACCAGAATCTGGCTGTCAGGCCAAGACTTTTCCGCAAACTCCATCGCCAATTTGTGAGCCTGTTCCCCGGTAATAGACTCGTCCGGCGAGAATGATTGCGTATAATGATAGAACCACACAGGACTATCTTTGTGGCAGGCCGCGCGGGTTGCTCTGAACTCTTGCGCCGCGAACTGCGGAGAGCAGTTGGTTCCGCTGACGAATTTCTGACCGGAAAAATCGTCTTGGGTCTTCTGCTCTTGAGAAATATAGGCTGCAACCTTGCTTAGCGCTGTGGTAGATTGCTTTTGGTATCGGATAAAATTGACGGTAGCTATTGGCGCGCCTCCTTGTCGGTCAGTGCGAAAAATGTATCGTAGAGCTTGCTCAAATCCTCATGTGCCTGCTCCAAATGCACCGTATTGATGTGGCCCACGTTCGCCAGCACCGTCAGCTGGTTGAGGTTATTGCCGATGGCTTTCAACTCTCGCGCCACCAACTTACCGTCAAGAATGACGTTTACCTTGCCGCGCATCGCCGCTGCGCGGAGGTAGTTGCTGGGTGACATCATAGCCAATTCTGCCTGCTCCAAAATGTGCTGGAATTGTTCTTCCGTGAATCGGACTGTAAAAGCCCTGTCCTTTTTATTACTCATGTGATTCCTCCAATCGTATAGCGGTCTTTCACCGAAGTGGGTGCGGGCTACTGCCCGCTTATGTGCCGTCCGACAACGTCGGACGAGCGCTCTGCTTGCCCTCCCCAAAGGGGAGGTTTTTTGTAGGACACAATCGGTTGCGGATTTTCAAGTTTAGGGCATTTGCAGAAAAGAAAAATATCTGCGCGTCAACCCTTTGCGCTCTCAGAATCGCCCCTGTGCGGCCCCACACGGGCCTGTACTGGCGGGCTGCGGTTCCTACCCCACCTGGCCCATAAATGCGCCCCACGGGGCCGACACGGGCGAAACAGCGGGTGGCTGTCACTTGGCTGACCCGAGGCATGGAAGAACGCAAGGACGCAAACCTTGTTTATCTGTGTTCTTGCCGCACACAAGATATATGCAACCATAATATCAAGGACACAAAATAGAAGAACACACCTTAAGTGCCTTTGCGCTCTTACGCCCTTCAACTTATCAACACCCATTTCCAATGTCCACCCTCCTTCCTTGAAACCACATCGCGCATATTTTTCTTTGCGATGTCCAGTGTTCTTGATGAAATCCCCGCCTGCTTGACGAGTTTTTGAATTTCCTTAACTGGTGTAGGCCCCTTTGCCAGTTGCTCCCTTACTAATTTTTCGGTCTGCTCGACCTTGGAATTTGCTGGCCCGCCGTTCAACAAATCTTCTGCGGTAATTATGTCATAACCCTCAACCCAATGCAGAGCGCCATCCTCGATAGAGAACGCAATTGACTTCCCCTCCGGAGCGAGAGAGGATTTATCGTGGACGATAACACGAATGCCTGGGTCTTTTCTCATTCTGCCTACCAGCAGAACGCTCCGGGCAGCGGCGCGGAAGTCCATAGATCCCAGGCCACGGTAGGCACTGTTGGAGCCCACAGCTTTGTTGAGGTGGCCAATCAAAACGATTGCGCAGCCATTCTGCTCGGCAATGGTGGTGAGACGCTTGAGCACATCCCGAATCTCGTTGGCGCGATTCATATCCACGTTCCGGCCCAGGTAGCCTTGGAGCGGGTCGAGGATCATCAGCTTGGCATTGGTTTCTTTGACCGCTTTCTCAATGCGCTCATCCAGCAGGGAAAGGGAGTGCTCAGTTTCGTCGATGCAGATGATGCGGTTGAGGTCAGTACCGGCGGTCATGAGTCGGGGCTTGATTGTGTCACCCAGGCCGTCCTCAGCGGTCTGATAGAGAATGTTAATGGGTGAGGTCGGGTCCATGTCAGGTAGCGCTAACCCTTGACTGCACATGGCGGCGATCCATAGTGCAAGTGTGGTCTTTCCCTCGCCGGGGTTGCCTTGGATGATGGTCAGCTTGCCCTCTGGTATGTAGGGATGCCAGAGCCAGTGTACCTCCTGGGTTTCCACTTCGGACATTCGGATCAGGCGAAGTTTGGTTTGATTTTGAGTCATTGAAACCCTCCTTTCAGTTTGCCGCTCTGTGAAAAGTGGGAGCAGTATTCATGTTACCAATCGCCATATTTCAAAAGGACTTTCCGTTTTCCTGCTCTTATGCTATAATACAAGAAAAGATTTCACTTTGAAATCCACAAGTGATCTTTTGCTTAAATGGCAAAGTTCACTTTCAGACAGAGGAGATACCCATGAAAAAGGACTGTGCACTGTATGTAGAAGTTCTCCCGGACGGAAAAATTGAAAGAGAACTTGCCACTATAAACGGAAAAATCTGCTTGGAAAGCACTACTGTTGAACAGGAGATTATCACTTTTTCTGAACTGGAATTCGGCCCATATGCGGCAATCGTTGATCTTCTTGCCTACTCTGCATCCAATTTATCTGCAGAAAGGTGCATGGAAGAAGTTGATGTAGAGGAGTTCCAGTTTTTGGTGGACACCGCAAATGATTTAGTAACTTCACTGGAGTCTGAGCATCCCCTGCACGGTACTCTGACCCGAACCTCTCTGGAAGATCAAGTGCCGGAGGATAACGGAACCGGCTTGTACATCTATCGGGCGGCTGATAGGATTTTGCTGTTTGTAGTGAGGCGATGATTCTCCAGATGAGGATGAACGAGATCCTAAGCGACATGAGGAAGGGGCTGCCGCCTGATATTAAAAAGAAACATAGCTATTTACAAATGCTGGCTTTTACTCAGATTTTTGAGTTTGGAGAGGGATGGACCTCTCGCTACAGGTTTCGCTCTCTGAAAGATTACTATTACTTTTTGCTGGTTCATTTTATCGAGTTCAACCCCACTATTTCTCTGTGCGAATGCTGTGGCCGCTATTTCATTCCCAAAACAAAAAAGCGCACCCTGTATTGCGACAGGGTGCTGAAAGACGGAAAGACCTGCAAGGAATTGGCTCCATTCTTGAAACATAAACTGCAGGCCCAAAGCAAAAAGGTCATTGAGGAGTTCGACCGGGCCAAGCGCAGGATGTACAAACGGTATGAGAGAACGGACAATATGGGAGCAAATCCAGCGAATAAAAATTTGAGCTATGCTGACTATTACGCGTGGCTGGACAGAGCGATGCAGGCCAGGGACAGTTATCTGGCAGGCAAAATGAAAGAAGAGGACGCGCTGAAACTCATTTGTGCTGAATAATGCGAACTTATACAAACTCACATAGGAGAGACTGACATGGAGATACCCAAGCTTTATAAATATAGATGCTTTATTCGCGATAGGATAAATACACCCAGCGGAGAGCAGAAACCTAAATGGCAGCATGAACTCTTTGATGGTATGATATCTCCTGCTCCACCCACAGTCTTTAACGATCCTTATGATTGTGATTTAGTCATTGAGGGTAGCTTTTTACATGAGAAAGCAGCCAGAGAGCTATACATCGAAACGGTCGAACAGTGGAAAGCCTTAACGGAGCAAGAGAAACAGCTGTTACGAACTACGGAAGATTGGAAAACCGCATTGGAATCTATTCTGCAAATGTCGTTATCGGGCAGTCTTGCGACAAACCTAAAGTACAGTTTACAAGGGACTACACAAGGTAACGGTCTGACGGGCGCTGATATGCCCGTCAGATTTTCCATGTGATGTTTAAGCTGTCGCTTGTGGCGGCAATGGTGGTAATCATCAAATCCACCACCCGCCGCTTGTCGTCAAAGGATACGTTCTTCCAAGTGTCGAGGTAGCCGGAAATCTGGCTGACCTGTTCCGGGCTGATGGCTTCCACGGTCAACTCCGCCATCTTCGCCAGAAGTTCCTGCTTGCGTCCGTCCAGTTCGGCTATCTTCACATTCACATAGGAGAGCAGCACATTATTTGCGCCTGTCAGACTGTCCAGCAACTTTTCAATCTCGCTATCCACATGGGCAAGTTCCACTTGCAGGGCGGTGATTTTGGGATTGGCCTTTGCCGCTTTCTTCCTGCCCGTCAGTGTCTTGTAGCTGTCCAGCTTTTTCACCATCTGCCGATACACCACCGCTTCCAGTTCCGCCGTGATGATTTTCCCACAGCCGGGACAGCTTTTGTTGTCCAGCCGTTTCGTACAGCGGAGGTACTGTCTGCCGGAGGGATTGAAGATACTCATAAGGGCGTACCCGCAGTTCCCGCACTTGATTTTCCCCGCCAGCCATGTATGGGTGGCTTTCCGGGCGGACTGGATTTTCATGTTGTTCATCAGCTTCTTGCGGCAGGTCAGCCATATATCCGAGGGGACAATCCCCTCATGGGGCGCAAGCACCAGCATTTGGTCTTTCAGGCTTTGGGCCTTGCCCGGCTTCACATCCCGGCCTTGATAGAGATAACACCCGTTCATGCCCGTGAAGTCGGCGGCGTCATTGACAAGCACCGTCCCCTGGCTCTTGAAAAACTCGTACACATCCAAGTCCGCCTGCACATAGACGGGGTTGCGTAACATCTGCGCCAGCGTGGGGCGTATCAGTTCCCGGCCATTAAATAAAATGCCCTGTTCCGCAAAGTGCCGGGTAATGTCCCCATAGGAAGTTGTCGGCTCGGCGTACATTTCAAACATCAGCCGGATATTTGCCGCTTCCTCCGGCTTCACTACCAGCCGCTTTGTATTGATACCGTCCATCTTGATAGGCTCCGTATGGAAGCCATAGGGGGCTTTCCCGCCCATCTTGAAGCCCCGCTGACTGCGGGAATAGTAAGCGTCCGTCACCCGCTTTTGTATCGTTTCCCGTTCCAACTGTGCGAACACGATACAAATATTCAGCATGGCCCGGCCCATCGGGGTTGAAGTATCAAACTTTTCCGTGGAAGAAACAAACTCCACATTGTACTGCTGGAACAGCTCCATCATGGTTGCGAAATCCAGAATGGAACGGCTGATACGGTCAAGTTTGTAGA
This sequence comes from Oscillospiraceae bacterium, assembly GCA_910574935.1. Lineage (GTDB taxonomy): Bacteria > Bacillota > Clostridia > Oscillospirales > Acutalibacteraceae > Acutalibacter > Acutalibacter intestini. Next base: position 363,645 of record CAJTCU010000001.1, on the reverse strand, counting down.
CAATGACTTTTGCTATCAGGCCCTTTTTAATATCCCGCACCAACTCTTGAAATTTCGGGCGGTCTGTGTTTTTGCCGCTGTATCCTTTATCTGTGTATTCCCTGCAACTACCGCCTTTCAATTCGTATTTGCAAAACTCAATCTGGCTTTCAATGGAAATGCTGTCCTTTTTGTCTACCGATTGTCTTGCATAGATTGCGTCTATCCGATTATTCATATTGTCGCTCCTTTTCTTAAAAAAGAAACGGAGCTGCTGACAGTCTTATTATACCGCCAACAGCCCCGTAAATCAATGATGTGGCTGGAAAAACTTACGCCCCGGCTTCCTCTTTCTGCCGCTTGTCGGCGTACTTGCGGAACACCTCATAAAGCTGCTGTTCCAGTTCCCGGCGTTTGGCCGCTTCCTGCTCCGGTGTAAATACCGGGGAGAGATTTTCCAGCGTGATTTCCTTTCCTTGAAAAGTCACGATTTCTGTTTCCTTTTTGTATCTGATATTCGTTATAAAATCACCTTTCCTTTCCATAGTTCGGTTGCCGCTTCAACTCTGCCAGCACTTCCGGCGGGATACGGTCAACCAGCCGTTGAATGTTGTGTAACTCGCTTTCCAGCTTTGCCCGTTCCATAACGCCTTTCATCTTGTCCTTTTCGCTGGCCTTTGCCCTTGCCTCCAGTTTTTCATTTTCTGCCAAGAGGTCATTTATCGTGACCTTGTATTTCTTCAACTGCCCGGAGAAGTTCTCCATCTGCGGAAACCACTTTTTGAGCATAGAGAGGGCTTCCTCTTTCTTCTTTCCGGCGTTAATTGGATTGATACCGTCCAGCGTGGCTTCAATCGCCCTCGCCTGTTTGGAGAGGGAAACCGCCTGTTTGAAAAGCCGGGTGGGGATATGCTTTCTTCCCGTTTTGCTTGCGCTCTCCCCACGCTCCAAGCTGGGGTACTTCTCCAACATATAGGCGTGAAAATCGTCCTGCCACTTTGTCAGATTGGCCCGGTTGCCTATGATTTCTTTGGCGCACAGGCGGTTGTCTTTCGTCAGCGGAACAAAGGTCAAATGCAGGTGGGGCGTTTTCTCGTCCATGTGTACTATCGCCGACACGATATTTTCCTGGCCTACCCGGTCAATGAGGAAGTCCGCCGCTCTTTTGAAAAACGCCTGTATTTCCTCCGGGGATTTCTTCTTGAAAAACTCCGGGCTGGCGGTTATCAGCGTATCGACAAAGCGTGTACTGTCTTTCCTCGTTCTGCACCCAGACTGTTCAATGCGGCTCTGAATGAAATGGTAGTAGCGCCCCTCCGGCTTGACGATATGGAAATTGTACTTGCTCCGGCTGGTGTCAATGTCCGGGTTGCTGGCGTACTGCTCCTTTTTCCGTTCGTGGTGGGCTTCCAGTGGTCTTGCCGGGTTGCCCTTGTGTTTCTCAAATCGCAAAATTGCGTGTTGCGCCATTGAACTCCTTTCCCCATTCCATTCCTTTCCGGCGGGTTTTCCCGCCGAAAATATCTCTGATAGGATTGGAATGGAATCGATATAAATAGATGGTTTTAATCTCTGTATTTCTATATATCGTCCGGTTTCCGTACTCCAAGAGGATTGATTTTCGTACTTGTAGGGTACGGTTTTCATCCCTCCGGCGTACCGCAGCCGGACTTCTTGAAGTCGGTGTTTGGAACCGCTTCATAGGATTTTGGGTAAATGCGGTTGGGTTTTCCACAGCCCTGTTTCTGTATTTCCACCAGCCCCGCATACTGCAACTCCCGCAGGGTATTCACCGCCTTCTGCCGCCCACAGTGGAGCAGGGCGACCACCTCGCAGATGGGGTAATACAGGTAAATCCGCCCATATTCGTCCGCCCACCCGTTTTTCCGGGATAACTCCGCCCGCCGCAGGATAAAGGCGTACAGCACCTTCGCTTCGTTGGACAGGGGCTTGAATGATGGGGCTTCAAAAAGGAAATTGGGGAGCCGGGTGAAGCTGATGACTTTCTCCGGCTGGTGAATGTAAATCGTGTTTGTCATAGCGTGTTTTGTGGACGGTTAGAAGCCCGTTTTCCGGGGTGGGCGATAAAACATACCGCCCGCCCCGGTTTTGGGCTTGCGGAGCCTTGCAAATCAAGGCTTTTCCCCGCCTTAACTGTCCACAGCAGACCTCCTTTTCCGTTCACTTTCTGTTTTCTGCCGCCTGTGTACTCTGGCGGCGCAGTTCGGGCAGTATTTGCCCCGGTTGGATTTTGGCACATAGGGCTTTCCGCAGACCGAGCAGCGTTTCAAAGCACAGTCACGGTAAATCTCCGCTTCCAGCGTCCTATCCAGCGGCAAGACCGCCCAGCGGAACCACTTGCAGCAGACGGAGAATGTAATCATCTGCGGACAGGTGCAGGTGTCGCCATCGTCCAGCGCAAAGCAGTTTCCACCACCACAGTTGCAGCACTCCCGACGGATCAGGCTGCTGGCCCGCTTCCTCTGCGCCGGGGTCATGCGGTAGGGGAAGCTGTCCGGCCTGTGTTCCAGCGGTGGCAAATGTTGATAGGGTCTTTCTTTCATGCACTCCCTCCGTTGTTCTTCTTGCTGCCGTTTTCCCCGAAAAGGCTTCCTGCCCCATTCCTGCGGCGTGTTCCGGCGTTGGTACGCTCACCCTCTCTGGTCACGGTGTCCAGAAGCGGGGTCACAGCACACTTCCCCAGCCGGGGTATTCCTTTTCAGACGGTCATTTAGTTTTCAAGAGGCTTGTCCATCGATGAACTATCTCAAGTGTATACTTTTTTGATTGCCTGTGCCGTATATCCAAGAGGTAGGAAATCAGCCCGGAAAACTCGCTATTTCCACGCTCTCGGAATTGTGGTATAATGGGAAAATACAGAACAGTAAATTGAAAGTTGACGCCGATGAAAATAAATGAAAAGAGAGAACATCTATGCTCAATGCAGGAAGCAGGATAGTAAATAATTGGATATATCCTATTGACAACGGCTATGTACTGATTGATACAGGGTATGAAAGAGGATTTGCACATTTCAAAAAGCAACTGGCAAAGATGCAAATAGCCCCTCAACAGATACGATATATTTTTCTGACACACGCTCACGATGACCATGCAGGCTATTTGAATGAAATACTCTCGGAATGCTCTGACATTCAAATCGTTATGAGTGACAAGGCGTTAGAAAGATTATATAAAGGGCAAAACTCTTTTCATGGCGGTTGCACAACCAAGATTGCCTTGCTCTTTTGTTTCTTAATGAAATTTGTTGGCAAGGGCAAGCATTTGTTTCCTCCAATAACGCAAGAATATTCATGTAGATGTATTCAAGTGACCGAACAAAACCGTAAGCAAGTGGAACTTTTATTGCAAGGAAAAATCATTGATACTCCCGGTCACACCGCCGATTCCATATCTCTTTTAACTAATGACGGTTCTCTATTCTGCGGCGACGCTGCTATGAACGGATTGCCAAGTTTACACAGAATAACTATTTGGGCGGAGGATAAAACGGATTTCCTAAAATCTTGGGAAACAATCATCGCACTTAGACCAAATCTAATATATCCGGGACATGGCAAGCCGTTTGGATATGACGACCTTAAAATAAATCTAAAGCGGGCAAAAAATATGGAATTATTACCGATTCACTAACTTCCGATTTATCGAACAGACAAGGAGGGTGAGAAAATGTCTTTATCCATTCAAGAACGCTTGAAAGACCTGCGTGTGCAGCGTGGCTTGACGCTGGAACAGCTTGCAGAGCAGACGAACCTCTCCAAGTCTGCGTTGGGCAGTTATGAAGCGGACGATTTTAAGGACATCAGCCACTATGCTCTTATCAAGCTGGCGAAGTTTTACGGCGTGACCACCGACTATCTGCTGGGGCTGTCTGAAATGAAGCGTCACCCAAACGCTGATCTTGCAGACCTGCGTTTGAGTGACGGAATGATTGACCTGCTGAAAAGCGGGCAGGTGGACAATGCTCTGCTGTGCGAATTGGCGGCGCACCCGGATTTTATCAAGCTGATGGCCGACCTTGAAATCTATGTGAACGGAACGGCGGTGAAGCAGGTACAGAGCGCAAACGCCATTGTGGACGCTATGAGCGCAATGATTATGAAACAGCACAATCCCGGCTTGACCGACCCGCAGTTAAGACAGCTTATCGCTGCCCATATTGATGATGACAGCTTTTGCCGTTACATAATCCAGCAGGACATAGACGAGATAGCCGCCGGCCTGCGGGAAGCCCACAGGGAGGATTTTTTCAGCGTCCCGGAGGATAACCCGCTGAAAGGATTATTGGAAGCTGCTACCGAAATTACCAACCCAGACAGTGACCCGGAGAAAGCGTCTTTGGTGTTTATCTGCAAACGGCTGCGGCTGAACTTTAAGAAGCTGTCCGGGGAAGAAAAGAAGTGGCTGAAAAAGATTGCACAGAAGTCGGACTTGCTGAAAAAACCAACCCCACAGCGGGGACGGAAGTAAGAAAATAAAAAATCGCATTTTGTAGGAGGTATATTATGTCATTGGAAAAAGTTTATGATTATTTCCATAATTATGATAAGCAGACTTATCAGGTTGTAGCTTGTATGGGAAATGAGCCATCGGAGCAGGATATAAAGGATTTTGAAAATCAGTATGGGATAAATCTTCCTGCTGATTTTAGAGAGTTCACTATGTCCCCATTAGGTGGGCTTTATATGGAGGTTCGAGAAGAAATATGGCCACAAGCGAAACAATATGACATAGGCCCATTTTGGTCGTTCTGTCGAGGAATTATAGTCTATGGAATTGCCAATGGAATACCCGATTTTTTGGATATTCGTGAAAAAACGAAAGAACTACACGATGAAGGTTTTACTGATTTTATCCCATTCTTGTCCATTATAGGGAATGGTGATGAAATATTTTGTTTTGACAAGAATAATAACATAGTCCTTCTTGACTACTACACAACAGGAGAAGCTACACCGATTGAGGGGACTTTTTCAGATTGCTTGATGAACCAAATTGCGGAGTTAGAAGAACGGAAAAACAAGAAAATCCGGGGAGAGGATAAAATCAACTAATTCTGATTTGCGAGGAGAATTGTGACTATGATAGAGTTGAATACATTCAAAAAAATATTGGAAGAAAATGAAGAACGCTTGCCATTACTAACGCTTGATGAATTTTTCGATGGAAACACAGAGGAGGATTCCATTGCTCCGAACTAATGGGAATTTGGCCGTCCAACGCTTTCTGAAATACGAAATATGCTACAAAAGATTGAGTTAATGCCTGACATAGCATGGGTGCGTGTTGCTCTCCACGATGATACAGAAATCGTAGAAAACAATGGGAAAGAAGAATTAGTTCTTGCAGGAGATACAATCGTGATTTGCACAACCATTTTGCCTGCGGAATTAGAAAAATTAGTAAATTGCGAATGGCTATGCTCTGATGGAGTAATTACAATAGAGGCATTTGAATTAAATACTTATTCGTGCGTACCACCAATTCCAGATAACTTCGATTGTTTGGAAATCGTGTGGGACTAATCTAAAACTTTCAGTTTATCGGGGGAGATAGCAAAGGCAGCCGAGCCAGTCAACGGTCAAGATGAACGGCGCACAAATGCGCCGCCGTTGACAGCCCCGCCTGCCTTTGCTGATGGGCAATCAAGGCGGGAAAGCCCTAAAATGGCTTCCCGCCCATTTCAATTTTGAGAAAAGAACGACCACTAAAATAAATGAGTGTGGCCACACATATAGTCACGGTGTCTAAAGGTTTGGCACATTTTGTCCCATAGGCTGAGGACGGTGGACGAGGGCTTTCATATACGCCCTGTCTGCTGCTGAAACCAGCCCTTTGTTTCCGGCTTCCCAGCCCCAAACAAAGCCCTGTTTTCCTGCCGCTTCAAATGCCCTTGCCCTCCCCGGCGGCAACGGCATTTTCACGGCAACGCCGACAGAGCGTATAACACACTACACTTTGCTTCGCAAAGTCGTGTGCCAAATGGGGCGCTGCCCCCTTTGGATACCCCCACAATAAACAGGCGCTATGCCCCTTACCGGGAGCATAGCGCCGTTTGTTGTCAGCAGCCCGTTTCACGGTCTGCGTGTAGTTCCTTGTAAACTGACCTAATGAATTGTATAAATAATTCCTTCCAGGAACTCAAAAGAGACTTCAGAGTGGCTTGTTTCTCGCAGGTGAAGAACTCCATCTTAATGTGGAGCCACTACGCTGAAAATCATACAGGATTTTGTATTGAGTATGATTTTAGTCACTCCCCTTTGAAGCAACATCTCCACCCTGTGCAATACACTAAAGAACGAAAATTTATTCCTGGAACCTTTGCTAACTCAGATGGAGCAATGGCAAACCATATTATTTATGAGGCAGCTTTGCATAAATTCGAGGGATGGAAGTATGAAGAAGAGTGGCGTTGCGTGTTTCACCGTCAAAACCTTAATCCATTCCCATTCGACATATCTCGTTATTACTTTGATGTACACAATTACATAACTGCCGTATATCTTGGTGCAAAAGCCTCAGAAAAGGATTGCGAAAAAATCTGTGCGCATTATCGTGGGACTGATGTGAAAGTTTTCAAGATGGAATTACAACCCGATTACTACAGGCTAATGCCAGAGGAAATAGGAAACTCAACTTAGGCCAGCCTTATCTATCAATAAACGGCACATCCATATCCTCCATAACCTCTAGCATAAACCTTGCACCCAAACGAAAACCCAGTACAAACGAATCACGCTCGCTTATACTGGACAATTCATCCTGAGTGTCTTTCAATTTTTCAAACACCACTTTTGCGTCTTCTGATAGCATGGGGGCCAAGTTCTCCTCATTCTTAGCGACTAGTTTAAGCAGCTTAGCAAACCGACTGTTAGGTATAATGTCCCGCTCGTTGGGTTGTATGTTGCCGTACCAGAATTCTTCTAAAATTTTCATTTTCTTTCCCTGCCTTTCAACACGACACTACCACATTTTTTTGCAAAAGTCCAGAGAAATTTTTCCTTTTTTTCAATGTGCTGACTGAGGAAATACACTACACTGCGAGAGTCGACATCCCAGCGAACAGTTGATTATTTGACCAGCTTATAGTATAATATCATTAAAGGCTTGAAACAAGAAATTGTAAGGGGAAAATATATGGATTGCCTTGATATATTCAAACAAATATATGATGATGTATTTTTGAAAGTCTACGCTAAATCAATATACTTATTTCTCTGCGGAGGTGCAGGTAAAGATAATGTACGGAACAAGGTGCGTTCCCTTTTAGAAAAGGAGGACCTCCGCATTTTTTATCCCGAAGACCTTTTTATGGAACTTCTCAATCGGAATAAGTATGCGGATTTGCTGGAATACGAGAACCTGCTAGCACAGAACGCCGACATAATATGTGTATTATGCGAGAGTTTCGGATCTGCTGTAGAGTTAGGAGCATTTTGCCAAGTTGATGCGATTCGAGATAAAATGATAGTAGGTATTGAAAAGCGTTATGCGCGTGACAGAAGCTTTATCATGTTGGGCCCAATAAAACATATTCAAAAAGAGCGGAAGGATGCGGTCATAGAGTACCGTAAGGACGCACTAGACGATCTAGTCAGTGCAATTGTTAAGCAAGCTAAAAGGATGAAAAGACAACATTGGGTAAAAGAAACACCCTCATTTTCAAGCCTTTCTTTTTACATTAGCTTTATTCCTCTTGCTTTGTTCTTTTATCGCAGCATTAACCGGAATGCAGTATTTAATGGCATTAAAAATATGATTAAAATGAATGGCAACCTTCCAAAAGAGTATAATGATATTTTCAATGCATCCATAAAATACCTGCTCAACTCAAACGTTATTGAAACGACCTATCGCGCAATCAATCAAAGCGAAACGGAAAAGAGTAAGAAATCCCCACAATATAAAGAAATACTATCTCTCTCACAAAAGGGATATCATATTACTAGCGCAATACTGCAGACTTCAACTGCACGAGAAAAAACCATCTTGCATGATCAAATCAGATGTGCTATAATGAGGAGGCAAAAATGAATAAGCCACTCTTTTTAGTCTAGAGACCTATAGGAAGGCGATTCGCCTTCTCTGGTATATCAGCTACTTATGGATTCCTCGAGCTTCGGCGATGTTTCCACATTTGAGTGGAACCCTCACCGAACCTCAACGAAAGACTTTGGTAAAAGGAGTGGCTTTTTCATGCCCCAAAATAGTACAAACGTACTGCTTATGGATTCACTTGGACTGCCCCGTTTCAAAACTTTGGATGAATTATCAGAGATAATTAGATTAAGTAAGCGCTTACTCTACTGTCTATCCATGAAAACCGAAAAGTATTATACGGGTAAAGAAATTCCAAAACGTCGGGGCGGCGTTCGGGTTTTGTCCGTGCCATCCTACACGCTTTCCATTGTACAGCACTGGATACTCACAGAAATCCTAAATAAAATTCCCCCATCTAATCGGGCAATGGCTTTCCGTATAGGGACTTCATTTGGGCAAAAGCAAAATGCGGCAGGTCACATGAATACATTATACGGCCTTTCCATCGATTTAAAGGACTTCTTTCCTAGTATTACCAGGAAACGTATCTTTTCCTTCTTTTCCTCCATAGGGTATAATGACTTTGCTGCCACAATTCTATCACGTTTATGTACCGTAAATAATCAACTTCCGCAAGGAGCATCAACTTCTCCGGCACTTTCTAATACTGTATGTATACAGTTTGATAAAGCTCTGATAGGTTTATGTGATAAGCGCGGCATTCGTTATTCACGGTATGCAGATGATATGTATTTCTCTTGCGACAATAAGGATCTTTTGAAAAAAGCATCTATTCAGATCCGAGAAATAATTGAATCCTTTGGTTTTGAAATCAACGAGCACAAAACACACTACCAAACGCCATCAGGGAAAAAGCTTATTACGGGTATTACAGTCGTTCAAGATGATTACAAATCCGAATTAAAAGCCCCTAGAGAATTAAAGCGCAAGATTAGAGCAGAGATACATAATTGCATTTTCTCTGGTGATTATACTAAAAGGCGCCATATTTTGGGTGAAATAGCCTACGTAGATTATATTGAGAGAGAATGCGATTTTAATTACAGAGAAAGCATCAAGAAATATATCTCTAGACTGGTCGAAAAAATATCCTCTTTCCCAGAACTGGTAAATGCTTATAATGAAAATAAATTTTACTCATGCCAACCTGACGTGGTACAAGACACTGCATCGTTGCGCAAAGAAGATATTGAGTATCTATATTACTTGTTATCTGATCGTTGCGAGTTCCTGAAAAAGCATCAGATAGACGATATATGTGAATATAATGATTGGCCTGTTTCGATAGATGAGTTGGAGCAATCTATCTGTGAAGATGAGGACGATTCGCCATTTTGAAAAATGTATAAATTAATAGCGCAAATGAAAATGTGACACAGTTAGCTGGCTCCGAAAGGATGAAGTGGATACACAACATATGAAAAATAGAAAGCAAACCTTGTCAGAAAGAATTATAGAGATAAACGTGGGAATGTGGAATGAACGCTGGACGAGCTACTGGAAGTGGAGGTGGAACTAATGTCTGACAAAATTCTAACAGGCGAAGAGATACGCTCAGCAATTCTTCCTTTGCTCAAAAAGTATCGGGCCGAGAAAGCTATCCTGTTTGGCTCATACGCCAGAAACGAGGCCGATAGCAAGTCGGACATAGATCTCCTTATCATCGGCGGCGAGCATTTCGTGCCTACGGATGTCTTTTGTATCGCAGATGATCTTTACCACATTCTTGCAAAAAATGTGGACGTATATGAGTTGTGCGAGATTAACGCTGGCTCGGACTTTTACAACACTATTTTTGCGGAAGGAGTGCAGATTGCGTGAAGTATACAGACAAGTAGCGGCTTGAGAAGATATGCACCACGACCGAAAAGCTGATGGCTTATCTGCGTGATGAATCTATCACCGCCGAACAAGTTATGGCAGAGGAAACGATCCGTTGGACGATAACAACTCCGCTATACAATATTGGCGAACAGATCTACAACCTCCCAGATGATTTCAAGCAGAGGCATGGCCAAATTCCCTGGGCGAAAATATCCGGCCTCCGGCATCGGCTGGTTCATGACTATGATAATACAAACTGGTCGTTGATTTGTGCTGTTCTTTTTGACGAGTTGCCTGGTTTTTTGGAGGAACTCCGAACCCTCTGACTACTACCAGACTACTATTTTCGGGAAACTCAAAAATCCGCATAAATCAAGGCGTTTCTAAGGCTCCCAAGCTCTTGGAAACACCTTGCTATTTTGTGCGCGCCTGACAAAAAGTCCGCTATCATGGGCTTTCTCCCTTTACTGCCTGATAACTCCGACTCTGAGGGCCGCTGGTTCGAATCCAGTCAAGCGCGCCAAAAAGCGGAGAAGTTCAGTGTGAACTTTTCCGCTTTTTTCAAATTATCTGCTCTGAGGTGTGCTATGAAAAATATAATTATTGTCGGGCCGTCCAGGGCCGGGAAGACAACTTTGGCAAAACGACTCCACGAAAAATTCAATTATTTTGTCATCAGCCTTGATAAGCTGGTCGCTACATTCCAAGCGGCTTATCCCCAACTGGACATTCGCCTGAACTGGAACAGGGATAAAACAACGGAAAACATAGCGCCGTTCATCGGCCATTTTCTGGGCCTTTTCTCTTCCGATGACGGAATTAAAGATGATTTGAACCTCCGCGCACATCATGTTGAAGGGAATCATTTTGTGCTGGAGGGTGGGTATTTCAATTTTGAGAAGATATCGTCCATTTTGGAGGAGTACGGAACGGAAGAACTAAAAGATAGGTTCATACTGATTGGCTTGGTACAGGGCCAAAAGACAGTTGATGAGTATGTAAGCGACTTCAAAAAGTACGACACTAAGGACGATTGGACGTACAATTTGAGCGAGGATGAACTGAGAGATTATGTTACACAAGACGCCATTCCGTTTAATTGTACTATGACCGATTATTTGACAAAGTATGGTTTCGCAATCTACGATACATCAATGGAGCGAGAATCCGTTTTTGATAAAATCATCAAGGACATATCAAAAAGGTAAGGAAGAAAAATTATGGAATCCAAATTTTTCAGAGCAAAGAAGATTTACGACAACGTGACCCTGATTGCCGGTCTGGGCGGTGAGCAAAGCTATTTAATCGAGGGCAGCGAGAAGGCCCTGCTTATTGATGGACTAGCCGGTGTAGGAAGTTTGAAAGCTTTTGTGAGGGAACTGACCGACCTGCCTGTTACGCTGGTGAATACCCACGGCCATGTCGACCACATCGGCGCAGATTTCGAGTACGGCGAGGTCTACATCGACCCGGCAGACATTGCCCTGCTGTATGAGCACTCCGACCGTGAAATGCGCCTGGGATTTGCCAAGAGCGGCGCCATGTTCGGGCCGCTGCCTGTTGAGCCTCGACTGGACGATGTAACTGTACCCGGTCCCATCAAGACCATGCCGCTGAAAGATGGTGATATCTTTGACTTGGGCGGCGTTCAGTTGGAAACCATTTCTGTTCCCGGCCACACCAGAGGTACGGTAGTTTTCCTTGACCGGGCAAGGGGCGTGGTGTACTCCGGTGACGCCTGTAACCGCAATACCTTGCTGTTCACGGAGTTCTCCACCTCTATTGAAGAGTACAAGGTGAGCCTGTTGCACTTCCAGAGCTTTGCGGACACTTTTGAGCTGCTGTGGGGCGGCCACGGCGGTCAAGCGGAAAAGAAATCTATCATCGAGGACGCGCTCCAACTCTGCGACGAAATCATGGCCGGGACAGATGACGGGGTCGAGTCTGTTAGTATTGGCAGGCCCTGCTGGTACGCCAAGGCCAAGAACGAGCGTTTTCAGCGCTTGGACGGCGGCGTGGCGAACATTGCCTACGCCAAAAATCGTATCTGGAAAAAGGATTTACAATGAAAATCAACCCGCTGATAATCGTCCAGCACTACGGCAGGGATATTCTGGAATCGCCCGGTATGGAAATGAGCAAGGGGTTCATGCAGCACGGGGACACCAGCGTGTTCGCGCACTCGCTGGCGGTGGCTTTGATTTGCGTCCAGATTGCCTATTTTCTGCCGAAGTTCCTATCGAAACACTTGAACAAGCGGGCGCTGGTGCGCGGCGCGCTTTTGCATGACTATTTCCTCTATGACTGGCACACCAAGCATGAGGGACACAGCTTGCACGGATTCTTCCACCCTGGCCGGGCGCTAAGAAATGCGGAGCGTGACTTCTCCCTCTCTCCCACCGAGCGCAACATGATTAAAACGCATATGTTTCCGCTGACGCTCCCGCCGCCGAAGTGTAAGGAGAGTTGGATTTTGGTGGTGGCGGACAAGGTTTGCGCCATTAAAGAAACTTTCGGGAAGTGATTTTTATAAAGATAGATAAATTTTCATACCAACTGGGCGCGGCAGATTGTTTTTGTGAGATGGTTCGGTCAGGGGTAAAGCGTATTGCGTTGTCCCATCCATGTGATACCAAGGAGGAGCGGGATAGCTTTATGCCGGAGTTTGATAAGCTGTGTGAGAAGTACGGCGTTCGTTACTATGTCGAGGACAAGGCGTTCTTGACCGACCTCTTTCCCCTGTCCTTGAATCAAGGCAAGTTCAACGTGATTTTTTAGCGGGTTCTGGACGCTGTGTGCATACACGATTTCGGTGCGAATATGCTTTTGGACTTGGCAGAAAGAGAAAAAGTCCCAGGTTTTTCGCATTTGATGCTTTCTTCCTCCAGCGCGGCGATGAGTTTCTGCGTCGTTTCCTCGTCAGCAACATTCTGCTTTTTCTTCTTTTTGCCAGCGTATTTATAGGTGCGCCACGCCGGATTATGCGACAAAAAGCCGCCCTCCATCGCGTCGGAGAGGATGCCACACAAGCAAGCGTGGACACCCTCAACGGTACATTCGGAGAGCGGCTTTCCTGTCACAAAATTCTTTTGCTTACGAAGTTCAGCGTAGAGATTTCGAAAGTGTTCTGGCTTTAGGTCGGTTAATTTGTAACCACCCAGGTACGGCATAAAACGGTCGATGTCCTGCTTGTCCCGGGCCAATGTGATTTTGCCAGTTTGGATGGAGCAATCTTCCGGAGCTATATCGCAGTCTAGTCTGCAAGGGTGATGGACTTATCCACTTTCAACAGCTCGTTCTTACACTGGCGTTCAAAGAGAGCGGTCTATTCCTCAAGCCATTTCTCCTTGGCCTTTGGTGTTAAGGCAACACCGCACCATTCGCGGGTGGCGCCTTAAGCACCGTCTTGCTTGCAGATTTTCCGTGATAGCGCACAGCGTTCGCTTGTCAATGGTGAGATGGACGGCGCTCAATCTGTACCCTCTGACGAAAAATCTGACTGCACAATACGGTACTTAGAATTCTGCGGTATTGCCTTAAATCTTCGGGTGGATGGACGGTTTTCTGCTGGGGCTTGCGGCGCTTGCCATCGAAATCATAGCCCATGGAGACGATCAGCAGGTAGCTGTTTCCTCGTTTGCGGATGCTTGCCATAGTGATCGTTGACGTGCAACGTCAACGATTTACCTCCTTTCCGTTTGTGATTTGCCCTGTTGAGGCAACCTCACGATACCACACCGTCCGCCGGAAGTCCATGGGCATTTTCACTTTCTACCTACCCAACCAAATGCGCTTGCTATGGCGGTCTGTATGTCCATCACCCTGCCGTTATGCACTGTGCAGGAGCACGTCTGTCATAACATTCGCGGCCTGTTTTTTCAATTCCATCTGCGGGTGACAGTAGGTGCGCTCCAAGAAAGAGGTGTCGGCGTGACCTGCTATTTCAGCCACAGTCTGCTTGTCCACACCAGGATGAAGTAAAGATGAAATCACATAGTGGCGCAAGGTGTGAAGATGGAAAGACTCTGGAAAATCATTCTCCCTAAAAATTTTGCGAAGATGTTTTGTGAACGTGTCCGGGTGGATAAAGTGACCGTACTCATCTACGAACAGATACGGGCTGACCTTGCGCCCAACCTTTTCAGCCTGGGCAGTCTTGTAGCTGCAATACCCCAACAGCAGCGAAGTGATATCTTCCTCGATAACAATAGTGCGGCTGTGTCCATTCTTGGTCGGCCCCTCCATCACGTCTTGCCCCGGTATGTGGCTCCGGGAGCGGCTGACCGTAAGCACACAGCGGTATTTGTCCGTCATGATAAAGTCGTGCCATTTCAGAGCGCATAACTCTCCACGGCGGCACCCAGTGTAGAGCGCCAGCACATAGAAAATTTTATACTCCTGCGGTTCATCCAGGAGTGCATTGAGGAAAGGGTTGGCATCTTCCTCGGTAGGAATAAACGGCTCACGCTCTCCCGCATTTCCTCGTTGTATAGGGAGAAATACTGGGGGATGCAGATCTTCTGGGAGCAGCCCTCGGTGCAGCAGGAGCAGCTGGTGCAGGGCACAGCGATCTGGCTGTTGATGATTTCTTTACAAAATATCGGCCGGTGTCCACCGGGCTGGCCATAGAAAAAACAGGGCTGGTGCCATGCCGGCAGCCAGCCCTGTTTTTTCTGTGATTCTATTTTTTATCTGCCGTCTGGCGATGGGCACGAAAATCAGCCCTACCACAAACAGCACCAGGTACATGGGGATAAATGTCCCCAAAAAGGCGAACAGGAAATCCGGCGCGGACATTATAAAGGTTCAGCACCAGGCCGGTGATGACATGGAAAATGAAGCACACCGGAATGTTCCCCACTATGCGCCCGGCGAAGCCCTCTGGGTTCAGCTTGAACAGGGCCGGAAAGCCCATAGCGATTTTGGGAATGGGGATGAGCAGGTTGATCAGGGTGGCCAGCACGAAGCCGATGAGGATATTTGCCAGCAGGTTTATGGTAAATACAGGCTGGTGCACCAGCAGCGGCGCGGTGACGGACATGGCAATGGCCGTGGGGATGTTCTGCACCAGGTTGAACACCACAATAAATTTAGCGCTTGGCTTTTGCATGGCTTCCTCCTTCCTCCATGCCCGGGTAAATGGACTGGATGAAATCCATATATTTCTTCTTGCGGGCTTTGAATTTCTCGCTGTTCTTCTGCAGATCCGCAAGCCTGCCCTCGTTGTACTGGATGTCCTGGCCATGCTTGAGCTTGCCGGACATGCTGCCGTGGGCCAGAGCGTACTGCTCCTCTGGGCAGTTGATCTTGCCGTCAGCAACCTCCAGCTCGCCCTCCATGCCGCACAGACCGCAGATGGCGTGGGTGGTGCCAGGCTCGATATAGAAATTGTTGGTGTGGCAGTGGGGGCACATGCCCTCGGGGCCCTGCCAGGCGGCGTGCTCTATGTCCTCGGCGGCTTTTGCCAGGTTTACGCCGGTCTGGTGGGCGCGGGCCAGGGCCTCGTCGTCCATCAGGATGGTCTTGCTCCACTGGAACTTGTCGTTGTCGATGATTTTCCACATGGGACTCATGGCCAGCAGGCCCACCGCTACCAGGGTGATCACAACCGTGTTGATAACAAACCCATACACCATGCTGGTGAGGCACTGCCTGCGGCTTTCAAACTTGGGCCACATACAGCCCAATCGACGCCACATGGTAGGCCCCGTACAGCACGCAGTACCACAAAGCGCTGCCAAAGCTGCCGCGTTCCTGAGAGCCTACCGGCAGGGCCCCGGCCGCCATTTGGCTTATGGTCTGGGTGATGGGCCCCCACTGGGCGATAATGTTTGGGATAAAAACACAAAGGATACCAATCATTAGGATGTAAGAGACCACGGTGGCTGCTTTGCGGATCCTGTCCGTGTCCATCAGGGCCACGGCAAAAATAAAAACGCCTCCACATCCATAAGAATACCCTGTATTACCGGATGAACAAGCTCAAGGAGCTTTTCCCCATTGATCTGAATGACGGGCATGTACGGCTATGCCTGCAGCTTACCATGGAGATGATGCGTTTGGAACAGGGGGGCGAGGGCGCCACCTCTTAGAACCTGTAAGCACATCTGCCGGGAAAAGCTTGTAACCCGCCGGTCGAGTACGCCAAAGCGAAACGCTCCCTGTAATTCAGGGAGCGTTTTTCTGGGTCTTTTTTATGCCGAAGGTTCCTTACAGCATTCTTTTTATTGCCAGTACCTTTTCTTCCCCTCAAGAAAGCCGCCTGAGCCTCACAGCCATATACTCCCTGCCCGGCAGGGAAACGCGGAATTTCCCACTGTGTACCCCGGCGTCGGTGATGGTCATCCCCCAGGTGTCGATAATTTCCACCTTCCACTTACCCTCAGGCTTCATGAAATCCCGGAAGCTGGGCCGGCCAAATCCGTAGTAGTGTATCTCGTAGGAGGCCCCGCCGGGAAGGAAGTCAATGCCGTCAGGCACGCCTACTGTTTCGTCAAAGCTTCCCTGGCCGCGCTTGAGGCCGCAGCCGGGGGTCTCGCACAGTATCTTGTGCAGGAACCTAATGCGCTGGGGGCTCTCCCCGTGCAGGGGCCCGCCGTGGCTCCACCAGAGGATATCGTTTTCGTTGTTCACAAAAGTCTCCCCGTGGCCTGCGTAGCCGCCCCGCAGGCTGGCCTCCCAGAAGCGCCGGGTCAGTTCCTGGCCGGAGATGTTTCCCCATCCCATGTCGATGTTGCCCTCATAGCTGATCTCATCCCAGACGATAGGCTTGCCCCAGCGCACCCGGTATTCGTCGGTGTATTCCACATGCCTGTAAAGGTCCTGCCTTTGCAGGCTGCAGTGGGTGATCCAGGGCCGGGAATGGTCGTAAAACTTCAAGCACTGGTGTATGCCCCGCAGGTGGTTATACGGATCCTTTTCACAGAGGATTTTCGCATAGCGCTCCCAATCTTCCAGTTTCTTGGCAAAAAGCAGGTCGTATTCATTTGCCAGGCTCCACCACACGTTGCGGTAGCAGGCAAACCGGGCAATGACATACTTCCAATACAAATCGTCCTGCTCCGGGGTCATGGATTTGAAGCCCCAACGGTCGTAGGGGTGCATAACAATCAAATCCGCCTCGATGCCCCGCTCCTGTAGCTCTAAAATGCAACGCTCGATGCGCCGGAAATGCTCGGGGTTGAAACGGGTGAAGTCCCAGTGGTTGCCTGAGATATCCATTTCATAAGTAAAGGTTTCTTCGCACAGGCCAGAGTTATCCATAGGCGTACCCTCATAGGGGAAGGTCTCTGGATCCCGGAAATTATGGATATAGTGCTTGGGAAACACACAGAAGCGCATTTTGTTGAAATACCCCTTGTCCAGCTCCTTAAGGGTCTCCTGGTGGATTTCCTCGGGCTGATGGGCCCAGGCGTAGCAGGTGGTACCCACGGAATAATAGGGCGTAGTATCCTCATAGGCAAAGTGGAATTGATTCACAACGCGCATGGGGCCGTGGTTGCCCTGACTGGGCGGCGTCACTGTAAAGCTGCCGGAGGTCTGGGCTCCCGGGAAATTGCCGGTGGTCTCGTAGGTGTATTCCCCCTCAAAGCTGGGCATGAAGCGCACCCGGTACACGCCCCCGCCGTCATAAAAGCCTGAGACAAGCTTTTCCTCGTTTTTGCCCCGGAACACCCCGGAAAATTCCCGCTCTGTAAAGGGGTTGCCCGCCTCCGGGCCGTTTACAGCGATTTCAAACACGCCCCAGCGTTCTGTTCTGTTAGTTAACATAACACTATCCTCCTTATAGCAACAGGCTTACTGCCTGTTTCCAGCCATCATATTTCTTTTCCCGCCAGGCCGCTTCCCTTTGGGGAAGGAACCGGGTGCGGCCCTGTTTTTCCAGTATCCCCCAGTCATACAGACCGCAGGCGATCCCCGCGCAGTAGGCCGCGCCTATGCCGGACAACTCCTCCCGTTGGGAAACAGCCATGGGGCGGCCCAGCAGGTCGCTTTGAAACTGCATTAGGAATTTATCCCGGGTAGGCCCGCCGTCTGCCCGCAGCCCATTGAGGCTTATCCCGGCCCCCTGTTCTATGGCAAAGGCCACGTCCGCGATCTGGTAGGCAATGCTTTCCTCTGCGGCCTTGACGATCTCAGCGCGGCCGGTGCCCCGGCCCATGCCCCAGAGAATGGCCCTGGCGTCCGGCTTCCAGTAAGGCGCCCCCAGGCCGGTAAAGGCCGGGACCAGGTAGGTGCCGTCCTCCGGGTCTGCGCCAGCGGCCACTTCCCCGGCTTCTTTCGAGGAACCCAGCAGCTTTACATCGTCCACCAGCCATTTGATTACAGAGCCGGTGTAGTTGATATTCCCCTCCAGCACATAATTGATTTTGCCGCCCATGCCCCAGGCCAGGGAAGTCACGATGCCGCCGTCGCTGAACACGGGCTTTTCCCCCACGTTTACCATAACGGAAGAGCCTGTGCCATAGGTGGCCTTCCCCATGCCAGGCTTTACACAGCCCTGGCCGAAAAGCGCTCCGTGGGAGTCGCCCAGAACGCCGCATATGGGGACAGGCCTGGGCAGCACGCCCTCCATGTCAGTCTCGCCAAAGCAACTGTCACTCATACAGACCTGGGGGAGTGATGCCAAGGGCACGCCGAACAGCCCACACAGTTCTTTGTCCCATTGCAGCGAATGGATATTGAAAAGCTGGGTGCGGCTTGCGTTGGAAAAATCAGTCTTAAACTCCCCGGCCAGCTTGTAGATGAGCCAACTGTCGATGGTTCCCGCGCATAACGGGCGGTTTTCAAGGCCTGGCGTGTTCTCCAAGATCCACGCCCATTTTGCCGCGGGGAAATAGGGGGAAAGCCGCAGCCCGGTTTTTTTGCGTATGCCTTCTGCCTGGTTTTCCAAACGACCACAGATCTCCTGCGCCCGCCCACATTGCCACACAACGGCGTCCGCTACAGGCAGCCCGGTTCCACGATCCCAGACAAGGGCGGTTTCCCGCTGGTTGCTGATGCCAATAGCCGCCACCTTTGCCGGGGCGATGCCGGAAACTACCCGGCGGGCCGCTTCGATGGTGTTTTGGTAGATCTCCATAGGGTCGTGGCTGACCCAGCCCCGGCTGCTGATTTTCTGCCGGTGGGGCAGATCCGCCCGTTTGAGGAGCGCCCCGGCCCCGTCCAAAAGCAGCGCTTTGGTGCCGGAGGTGCTTTGGTCAATGGCTAATACGTATTTCATCCCAGCAGCTCCTTCACCGTTTTTGCAATGCCCCGGCCGGTGAGCCCATAGTGCTCAAAAACCTCTGCCGAGGTGCCGGTTATCACAGGCGCGTCCGGCAGGGACAGGCACTTTACCCGTTTGGGGCAGCGTTCGCCCACCACCTGTGCCACCATGCTTCCCAGCCCGCCAAAGGGGCCATGCTCCTCCACGGCAACTACAATATCCGCCAGCCCGGCAGCTTCCAAAACCGCTTCCCTGTCCAATGGTTTTACGCAGTACATATCCAGCACGCTGGCGCTTATGCCCGCTTCTGCCAGGGCTTCCGCCGCCTCCAGGGCCGGGCGCACCATCTCCCCGCAGGCAATGATGGCGGCCCGCACGGCTTCCCCTTTCCCCCGCAGCCATGCGGCCTTATCCAGCAGAAAGGGACAGGCCCCCTCGCTGTAAATATCCTCCACAGGGTTGCGGCCCACCCGGACATAGGCGGGCTTTTCATCCTGCAAAAGGGCTTCTATCAGCTTTTCCGTCTGGAAGCGGTCGCTGGGCAGATACACCCGCATGTTGGGCAGCGCCGCCATGGCGGCAATGTCCTGGGCGCTGTGGTGGCTCATGCCCAAAGCGCCGTAGCTGACCCCGCCAGAAATGCCGATGAGCTTCACGTTGGTGTTGGAATAGGCGCAGTCCACCTTGGCCTGCTCGTAGGAGCGGGCGGCAAGGAAGCAGGCAGGGGAAAAGGCATAGGGCTTTTTCCCACAGGCGGCCAGGCCCGCCGCTATGCTGACCAGGTTCTGCTCCGCAATGCCCGTTTCCACAGACTGCTCCGGGAGCCGCTCAAAGAAAGGCGACATGCTGGCGCTGCCCCGGCTGTCGCTGCACAGGGCAAAGATGCTTTTGTCCTGTGCAGCGTACTTCAGAAGCGTTTGGCAGATGGCCTGCCGGTTCGGGATATTATTCACGGGCAGCCGCCTCCTTCCCCTTTTGAAAATCTTTTTTGATGGCTTCATATTCTTCAGCAACAGGCAGGTGGTGGTGCCACTCGGCCTTGTTCTCCATCAGCGGGCTGCCAAAGCCCTTGGTAGTGCGGCTTATAATGACCGTGGGCTTCCCCTTAAGGGACTTGGCCTGGGAGAAAGCCCCGTCCAGCTCTGGAATGCTGTCGCCGTTTACCTCCAGCACATGCCAGCCAAAGCTTTCCCAGCGGGCACCCAGGGGCTCGTGGCCCATGACTTCTTTCGTTGCTCCGGAGATCTGCAGGCCGTTGCGGTCGACCAGGGCGCAGAGGTTGTCCAGCTTATAGTGGCCGGCGGCCATGGCCCCTTCCCACACCGAGCCTTCAGCCAGCTCGCCATCGCCTAAAATGGTATAGACCCGATACGGTTTGCCATCTCGCCTGCCTGCCAGGGCCATGCCCACGCAGACGGGCAGGCCGTGGCCCAGCGAGCCGGAATTCATCTCAATGCCCGGCAGCTTGTTATTGGGGTGCCCGATATAGGGCGAGCCGTATTTGTTGAACCGTGCCTTCACGTCGTCCAGGTCAAGGAACCCCTGGTGGCACAGCACGGCGTAATAGGCTTCCATGGCATGGCCCTTTGACAGCACAAAGCGGTCACGGTCCGGGTCATCGGTGGTTTCCGGCGTAATATGCAGGTGGTTTTTGTACAGCACCAGCAGGGCGTTCAGCACGCTCATATCCCCGCCGATGTGCCCGCCGCCCCCCGCCATGATAATCTCCAGCACGTCTCGGCGCAGGTCCCACGAGAGCATCTCTAATTCCTTATTCCCCACGGAGATACGCCCTCACTTCCTCCTCAATGGGATCGTAAAGGTCGGGCGCAACGCCCAGGTATTTGCAGGCTTCATACAGCACCGGCACCACGTTTTTGTGTATGCCCACACAGTGGTGGATATATGGCCCCTCCACGATCTTGGCTTCCAGCCGCTTGATGTTCTCCACCTCTACCCACAGGTAGGTGCCCATGCCCTTGGGGCCGTCCACGCCTTTTGCGTTGCCCAAAAGCAGGCTGTACTGGCCGTTGTCGCCGTCGAACCGGGCCAGGGTCAGCTCCCCATGCTTTGCCTCGGCTGTGATGGCACCGGGGGAATCGAAAGCCAGCGGGTACGTGATGCATGGCTTCTCTTTGGCGCAGGAAATGGGCCAGGGGCCGCAGTGCTGCAAAAGCTCGCCGTTTTTAATGTCCGGATGGCGGATGGTCCAGTCGGCAAAAAAGCTGCGGGTCCCGTCGCCTGCGGCGGCTTCCACCAGCAAAGCGGTGATGGCCCCGTGGATGTCCGTTTCACAAACAACGGGCAGGCCCTTTTCGTTGAGGAGGGCGTTGGCGGCGCAGGGCATAATGCCCAGCTCGCCCTGCAAGGCGTTCCAGCACTGGATGGCTCCGGCGCTGCAATGGTACTTTTCCATCAGGCGCTCCATGGCCACAGCCAGCCCCGCCACGTTTTCAAGCTGCTCCTCGGTGACGTTGATTTCCATATTGGCCCTGCAATAGGCAATGGTTTCCCGCACCTCGTCCTTATCGGCAATGGCCCGCTTCACTTCCGAGGTCAGCTCCGGCAGGGGGATGGGAGACAGCTCTACGCCGAATTTTTCCAGCAGCTCCCCTTCGTTGCACATGGTGCTCCAAAAGTCAAAGGGCCTCGGCCCTATCTGTAGAATGCGGATATGGCGGAAGGTTTTCACCACATTGCACACGGCCAGGAAATCCTTTATGCCCCGGGCAAACACAGGATTCTCCAATCGGCAGTTCGTCATATAGGTAAAGGGCACACCAAAGCGCCTGAGCACCTTCCCGGTAGCAAACAGCCCGCACTGGGTGTCCCGCAGCCGCACGCCGTTTGGCTCAGGCCGCTCATCCAGGGGACCCCACAGCAGCACGGGCACGCCCAAGTCTTTTGCCAGCCTGGCGCACAGGTATTCTGTGCCAAAATTGCAGTGGGGCAGGAAAAGGCCGTCCACCTGCGCCGCCGTGAATTTTTCCAGGATCTTCAGCCGGTCGTTTTCATCATAGAGCAGGCCCTCTTCGTTTATGTCGTCAATCTCTACGAACTCCACGCCCAGCTCCCGCAGGCGGGCGGCGGTAAGGCCCCGGTATTTCACCGCGTCCGGCGCGCTGAAAATACTTCTCCTGGTAGGCGCAAAGCCCAGCTTGATAGCTGCCATAAAATTCCTCCTTCAAAGTTTTCCATATTTAAAAGGATACCAGACCGGGAGCTTAATTTACAGAAAAAATTCAGTGTTTCTTGACTTAATTCACTGAATCTTCTATACTGGAACGGAGGTGAGCAGTATGGCGATTACAGCAAAAGAGCTGGCAAAGGCGCTGGGGCTTTCCCAAGCGGCGGTTTCTATGGCGCTGAACAACAAACCCGGCGTCAGCACCGCCACAAGGCGGCAGGTGATAGAGGGCGCTCAGCGCTTAGGGTACGATTTCTCTCGGAAGGCCGTTGCCCGCGGCAACTGGAAAGGGCAGTTCTGCCTGGTGGTATACAGGCGCAGCGGCGCGGTCGTGGGGGACACCCCCTTTTTTGCAGACCTGACAAACGGCGTAAGCGTTGGCTGTAAAAAAGCGCAATATGATTTACTCATCCGTTATCTCTACGAGGATGAGACCCTGCCCGACCAGCTTTACACTTTAGAGGCATCCGGCTTCCGGGGGATCATCCTTCTGGCCACAGAGCTGGATGCCCTGTCGCTTTCCCGCTTTTCGCAAATCAAAATGCCTCTTGTCATCTTAGACGCTTATTTTGAAACGGCAGACTATAACTATGTCCTCATCAACAATATCCAGGGCGCGTTCCTTGCCACCCAGTATCTTATTTCTAAGCGCAGGGCGCAGCCGGGCTACCTGTGCTCCTCCTATCAAATCAGCAATTTTGCCGAGCGGGCCGACGGTTTTTACAAGGCTATCCGCAAAAACGGCATGTCCACCGCAAAGTCTGTTGTCCACCAGCTTACGCCCTCCCAGGAAGGCGCCTACGCCGACATGAAGGCCCTGCTGGAAAGCGGGGAAGAACCGGCAGACTGCTACTTTGCGGACAACGACCACATTGCTATCGGGGCCATCGCGGCGCTGAAGGAGGCCGGGTACCGGATCCCTGAGGACGTGGCCGTGGTAGGCTTTGACGACCTGCCCCTCTGCAATTACATGGACCCTCCGTTGACCACCGTCCACGTCCCCACCCAGCTCATGGGGGAAACGGCCGTGGGCAGGCTGGCGGAAATGGTAGAGAAAAAGGATTGTCATGCCATGAAAATTGAAATCAGCGCGGTGCTGATAAAGCGTAAAAGTGTATGAGCGGTGCCAGCGCCCCCATGCCCCTTGGCAGCCAGAGGCACAAACTCTTGGGATTAGGTACTCCCACTTCTTTGCGAGTGTTGCCAGATTTCCTTTACCAAGGGGCCCATACTCTCGCCGCTGCTGCGCTTTACCGTGCCAGTGCTGGCGGCGCTGTTTTTGCAGGCTATGTATGGCGCGGTGGACTTGCTGGTGGTGGGGCAGTTCGGCTCCCCTGCCGATGTGTCCGCCGCAGCCGACTACCTGCGGCCTATGCCATTGACACCCTGCTGACCTCCATCATGTTCTGCTTTGTGGGGTATTTCAACGGCTGCGGCAAGACCGCCTTCGTTATGATCCAAGGCGTTGTGGCGGCGTTCCTGGTGCGGATACCCGTGTCCTTCCTGATGAGCCGTCTCACGCCTGTAAGCTTGTTCCGGGTGAGACTGGCCACACCCAGCTCTACAGCCGTACAGATCCTATTGTTTTTAGGGTATTTCCTGCTGGCAAAGAAGGAAAAGTAGGGGCGCCCCCTGTTTGACCAGGGAGCCTGCAAGTGATATAATCATTACAACAATATTGCAAAGACGGCGGTTTTGCGTATGAAACGCGAAAATTTCAACACCGGTTGGAAAGTGTGGAAGGACGAAAACCCCTTTGAACTGGTGGCCGCTGTCCCGCCCCATGCCAAGCCCGTCACCCTGCCCTATGACGCCATGTTCCATGAAGAACAGCAGGAGGACAGCGTCAACAAGGGCAGCACAGGCTTTTTGGACGGCGGCGCGTATAAATATCACAAAACCTTTTTTGTGCCGGAGGACTGGCGGGGCGGGAAGGTTATGCTCTGGTTTGAGGGCGTATACCGCCACGCCGCTGTGTTCGTCAACCAGTCTCTGGCGGAGGAGCGGGCCTTTGGCTACAGTGAATTTGGCGTGGAGATACAGGACTACCTGCGCTTTGGCCAGGAGAACCAAGTGCTCGTCACCGTGAAATGCGGCACACAGAACAGCCGCTGGTACAGCGGGGCCGGTATTTACCGGGAGGTGTACCTGCTGCACAGCCCGGCCCTGCGGGTGCTGCCGGGGAGCCTGCGCCTGACCACCCTAAGCGTGGAAGAGGGCGGCGCTGCGGTAGAAATCGCCGCAGAGATCGAAAATGGGGACGTCACTCCTCACAGCTTCACAGCAGCCGTTACCATCCGGGAGGGAACGGGCCGGGCCGTTTTGCAGGCGGAGTACCCTCTGCGGGTGCGGCCCGGGCAGAAGGTCCGGCTGCACAGGCGATTCTTCCTGGAAAACGCCTGTTTGTGGGACGCAGAGCACCCGGAGCTTTACACCGCGGAGTTGGCCATAGAGGGCGGGGACAGGGACAAAACCACCACCGGCATACGGCTGCTGGCCCTGGACGCCAAGCACGGCCTGCGGGTCAACGGCATGCCCGTGAAGCTGCGGGGGGCCTGCCTGCACCACGACCAGGGGCTTCTGGGGGCGGCAGCGTATGAGGATTTTGAGCACAGCTGGGAGCAGGACGTAGAGTCCATGGTCACAGCGGACTACAACCACCCCAGCGCGGTGCTCTACTCTACCGGCAATGAAATTTTTGGGATCGCTACGGAAAAGGGCCTGGAGACCAGCCGGATGCTGGGGGAAAAATTCCATGAGCTGGACCCCACCCGCTTCACCACCAACGGCATCAACGGGGCCTTTGCCGCCGGGGACGGACTGGCGCAGATCGTCAGGGATATCACAGGCCAGGAGCCCGGGCCCGGGGACGTGAACGTCTTTATGGGGGCCATGGCCAACCATATGCCGGAAATCACCCGGCACAAAATCGTAGGGGATATCCTGGAAAAGCTGGAGCCCACCATGGACGTGCTGGGCTATAACTACATGACCGCCCGCTATTGGACGGATGCCGCCCGGTACCCCCACCGGGTGATGGTGGGCAGCGAGACCTACCCCAAGCAGATTGCCGAAAACTGGGACGCCATTACCCGGACCTCCGCCGTGCTGGGGGACTTCACCTGGACGGGCTGGGACTATCTGGGCGAGGTGGGCATAAACCTCACGGGCTCGGCGGAGCTTTTGGCCTTTGGCAGCGAGCGGGCAAGACACCACCAGGGCTATGAAAAAACCGCCGCCACCCTTACCGATGGCTGCGCCCTGGCGGTTTTGAGGCGCACAGGCCAGGGGGAAGTCACAGTGGAAATTGGGTGCGGCGGCGTGAAAAGCATGTGGAAAAGCTGAGTATTGCAGCGTAAATCATAGGTCAAAGAACGCCGCTATCATAGGGCTACATGGTATAATAGCCCGCAGAAAGGAGATGACCGCTGTGCTCACGTTGGAGGATTACCTGACTGCATTTGTCGGTTCTCTGACAGCCCATGCCGCCTTGGCAGTCTACCTGTTTGTGATGATGGATGTGCGGGGGTGGCGGATACTGAAAAAGCTGCCCGCCTTGCTGCTCTCCCCCTTGGCGGCCTCCTTGCTACAGGTGGGCCTGTATGTGCTCATTCCCGGCCACGTGCTGGTCCGCTACTACATAAGCTCCTTCGCCGTCCTGCTGATGTGTACCTTTTGGACCCGGTGGGCCTGGCGAACCGAATTCTGGAGGGCCTTTTCCGCCGTATGTATGGGAGGCGTGTTTCAAGTGTCCACGTCCTGCCTATCCCAGATCCTGCTTCTGAACAGCGAACTCCAGTTTACAGTGGTGGTGTATTTGGTTGTGGTTCCGATCTCAGCCCTCCTGCTGCACCGTCTGCGCTTCGGGCGCTGGTTCCGCTTTCTGCTGGAGGAGAGCTTCGGCCAGCGCCGGACGGCCCTGTTCCTTTGCGCCCTGGAAGCGGCTATGGAAACATTCTTAATCCTGCAGGCGGGGATTCAACCGGAATATCTGGTCCCCTACTTTATGCTGGTGCTGGCGATGGCGGCGCTGGAGGCGGGGCTGGTGGTCCATTTGGCCCAGCGGCTGGGCGCCGCCCGGAAGGTAGCGGCCCAGCAGGATGTCATCGCACAGCAGCAGCTCTACGAGCGGGACCTGGAGGCCATCCGACAGGAGGTGCGGACTTTCCGCCACGACTACAAAAACCTGCTGGCGGGGCTGTCAGAGCAGGCGGACGAGGGGGAACTGGACCAACTGCGCGCCGCCTTGTCGGAACTGGACACGGGCTTTGACCGGCGCATAGGAGAGAAAATTCAGGCGTCCACTCAAATCGGCAATGTGCGCGTTCCCCAGGTGCGCAGCCTCCTACTGTCCAAGCTGGCCGCTATGGGGGAGCAGGGTATCAACTGCCGCCTGGAGGTACTCTACCCTGTGGAGAGGATTGGCATGGACCCATGGGACTTTACCCGCTGTCTGGGCATCCTGCTGGAAAACGCTGCCGAGGCCGCTTTGGAAACAGAAATGCCCTGGGTGGAGATTATTCTGCTGCCTCAAAAGGACAGGCTGTCCCTTCGGGTTTCCAACCCCTACACTGGCACTATCAATCCGGATAAAATTTGGACGGAGGGCTTTTCTACCAAGGGAGAGGGCCGGGGATTGGGACTGCCCAGCTACCAGCGGATTTTGGTGGACTATCCCAATGCGGCGGCATCCACAAGTTGGGCGGACGGCGTGTTTATTCAGGAATTGACGGTGGAGGAAAAAGCATGATCTCGATCTATCTCTGTGACGATGAAGAAAGTGTCCGCCACCAGCTCAAAACCGCTCTGGAGTGGAAGATTTTCATAGAGAACTACGACATGAAAGTGGTATGCGCCGCATCGACTGCCCAAGAATTGCTGGACATGGCGCGGAGCAGCCGGCGCGGAGTCTATTTTCTGGACGTGGATTTGAAGGATGGAGCGTGGGACGGCTTTACGCTGGGGCGGGAACTGCGGCGGCGGGACCCCCATGGCACACTGGTCTACATTACCAGCTATGGCGATCTAGCCTGGAAAACCTTCCAATACCATTTGGAGGCATTCGACTACATCGTGAAGGAGGGAGAGCAGACCGGCCCTGCCATCACCCGCTGCCTGGAGGCGGTCCACGCCCGCTTATTGGACGAGCGCCATGACCCGGCAGAGATGTTCTCTTTACGAACGGGTGATGAAACCCGCCACATTCCCCTGGCCGACATCTTGTTCTTTGAGTCCGCTCCCAAAGCTCACCATGTATATCTTCATACGGCGGACAGCCGTCTGGATTTCGTGGGCAGCTTGAACGAGCTGGAAAAGGAACTGGACGGACAATTTGTCCGGGTCCACCGGTCCTTTCTGGCAGTGTGGGACAAAATTGAGGCAGTGGATGGAAAGGGAAATCAAGTCCGGGTGGGCGGCAGAATGTGTTTGCTGTCCCGAACTGGAAAAGCCGAATTGAAGAAGAAACTGAGAGGGAACTTTTGAGGTTCCCTCTTTATTTTTGCCACTTAGGGCTTGTTTGAAAAATCGAAAACGTCGTCTTTTTTGCCATAAGAGGCCACTTTCTACGTCGAAAATCCTCGTCAATCGCGAGATTGCCTTGCGGTTTTCTCCTTGAAATTGTCCCCTTCTGGCCCAAAATTCGTCATTTCCTCTATTTTCAAACAAGCCCTAGGAACGATTTGTGCCGTCCAGGAAGATTTGCCCACAGCGGGACCGCATTGTGCTATTCTTCTGTTCACAGGCAGGCGGGATGTGAAAGGAGGGAACCGCTATGGCCAAGGACCGCTTTGTGGAAGTTTACTCCCAGGGAGTTACCAATGCGGAGAAAATTATCGTGGACACCCAGACCGGCGTGAATTATGTGCTGGCCTCGTCCGCACTGACCGCGGGTTGCGGCATGAGCATCCTGGTGGACGCCGACGGCAAGCCCATCGTCACCCCCGTGGGCTGAAAAAATTGCGATACACAGCGCTACATTGAATTTATTCCGCCTGTCCGCACCGAAACGAATTGCAACGATATAGGAGGCACATAACCATGGCAAGAGAAGTCCAGAAATTCACCCAGGAGGCCGGATATAAGCCACTGGAAAACCGCTGCATCATCGTCAAATACGCCCCGGAAAACCTGAGCGAACAATTTGCGGCGTTTTTTAACTCGGAATTTTATGTTCTCCAGATGTGTGAACACGAGATCATCCTGCTCCCCTTCAACACCACATGGGGCAACCTGTGCAAAGACGTATCCTTGGTCCTTCCCTATGGGGACATCCAGTCAGTGGAGCTGCGGGATGACCTGCTCAACACGGTCATTACCATCCGTACCGGGTCGGACACCATTCGCCTGACCACCCAGCAGGCGGAGCTAAGCGACCTGCGGAGTTCCGGCATCTACGCCACCATATATGCCGGTTTTTTCAAAAACTGGCATAAGGAAAATCTGGATGGTACGCTGAAAGCGCTAACCGAATTAGGAAATAACTGAAACTGAATTGACGGTGAGAGTGCCGGTATTAATTGTGTAAGTATCGTAAAAGTGAATCATGGACACAAAGATGCCAATGGAAACGACATATAAAAACCGTTGGATGGAGGTTGTCTATCAACGCGCCCTAAACTGTAACGAACACCAAACGGCGGTTTTGAAACAACAAATTTCAAGACCGCCGCTTTTATATTCATCGGCGGCACGTGGGAGGATGCCGCCATGTGACTATGGAGAAATAGGCACTTGCCCCAAAAAATCTGACTTTAGGCCGTAAAAACGCCTATCATTCGTTTCAACGCACGGTTGAAACTGCTCCGCAAAGCAATTACTGCTTAGGGGCGCACAAATAAGGTCGACCGAGGAGATTCGCCGCAATTCGAAATCTCCCTTTGTTAGAAATTTCAGGACAAACTATAAAGACGGTAAAATCCCGATGTACGCTCTGGTGGAGTTATTCAGCTTTGGAACCCTGTCAAAGTTTTTTAAGAACATGAAGAACCCGGACAAGAAAGCTGTTGCCTCCATCTACAATGTGGGCTATACATACTTTGAAAGCTGGATTGAGAGTATTGCCTTTGTCCGTAATCTCTGTGCCCACTATGGTCGGCTATATAATGCCAAACTTGCGAAAACGCCGATTCTATACAAGCAATATGCCCTGCAAGGCATTGGTAATATCAGGATTTATGGAGTGTTGCTGTGCATCAGCCATTTGGTTCCCCATGATACTCATTGGAAAGATTTTGTGGACACCATTGCCATATTAATCGATAAGTACAGTTCAGTAAAAATTGAAACTATGGGGTTTCCAGAAGACTGGCAAAGTCTTCTGGACGGGGATGTTTAGTTTGATAACCTTGCAGGCGATTTCTCTGACTACTGTTTGACTACTATTTTAAAAAATCAATAAAATAGCCGGAACCCCACTGTTTCTTGAACTCCCGGCACAGGACCAATATATTGCTATTTTTGTGCGCTCTGGACAAAACCCAACGTTTTCGGGCTTTCCCCCTTTACGGCCTGATCACTCCGACTCTGAGGGCAGCTGGTTCGATTCCAGTCAAGCGCGCCAAAGCCTCCAGGAGTTGAACTCTTGGAGGTTTTTTTACTATAAATTTTAGAAAAGGGCATCATTATGAAAATCGATAAATTCTCCTAGCACTTAGGCGCGGCAGATTGTTTTTGTGAGATGGTTCGGGCTGGGGTGAAACGCATCGCGCTATCCCATCCATGTGATTCAAAAGAGGAGCGGGACAGCTTTCTGCCGGAGTTCGATAGGCTGTGTGAGAAGTACGGTGTTCACTACTATGTGGAGGATGAGGCGTTTTTGACCGACCTCTTTCCCCTGTCGCTGAATCAGGGAAAGTTCAATGTGATTTTCTACCAGGATGAATCGGCCTTGCGGAGTATCTAGACTTGAAGGCAGAGAAAGAAAAGGCAATCGCGGCGGGTAATTACGATGATCGCCGCAAAGATATCGCTCGGCGGTATGGAAAATTACTGTCGTATACGGATGATGGAATCCAGTGTCTGCTGGACACAAATAGCGAAAAGGAATAGGCCCTTTGTAGGGCCTTTCCCTTCAATTAGGAGTGCTCTAGCGTGATGTACCCATTTCTTACACTGGATGATGGAACTGAAATTGTACGTTCAGAAATTCTGCCAGATAACCCATGAGCTAGGCAGATTTCATCGGAGAGCTCTCGTAACTTTGTGAGCGTAGTCGGCCCTTGACGGAGCATATAGCCGCTCTCATAGCACACCGCATTGACCACAAAGTGTGAGTGGATATGCTCCCTATCCACGTGGATTGCCACCAGAATCTAGCTGTCGGGCCCAGCCTTTTCCGCAAACTCTTTCGCCAATTCATGAGCCTGTTCCCCGTTAATAGGCTCCTCCGGCGAGAATGATTGCGTGTAGAGGTAGAACCACACAGGACTGTCCTTGTGATAAGTGGCGCGGGTCGCCCTGAACTCCCGCGCCCACTGCTTTCCCATCCAGAATAACATTGACCCCGCCGGCCACTGCACGGAGGTAGTTGTTGGGTGACATCATGGCTCGCTCAGCCTGTTCTGCGATGTGATGAAATTGTTCTTCCGTGAACCGAACCGTGAAGGCCCTGTCCTTTTTCTTGCTCATGTGATCCCTCCAATCAGCGGTCTTTCATCAAAGTGGGTGCGGGCTACTGCCCGCTGAATGGGCCGCCCGACAATGTCGGACGGGCGCTCTGCTTGCCCTCCCCAAAGGGGAGATCTTTTGTCGGACACCGTAAGCTGGGCGGTTGCCTTTAACTTGCTGGCTTAGGTAGAGAAAAAGATACCTGACGGTTGCCTGCGCCTGTCTGCGCAAAAGCGGCCTTGTGCGGCCCAACACAGGGCTTGGGGCTGCGCTTCTCACTCCACCTGGCCCCTAAAAGCGCCACACGGGGCCGACACAGGCGAAACAGCGGGCGGTCGCCGCTTGACTTTGACTGCGTCTGAACCTAAGGGTGCAAGGGTGCAGAGAATCTCGAAAGAATTTTGCAGACTCACACACTACATAGAGCTCGCTACACACCGCTAACACAAGATAGAAGAGTGCCGTCAAAAGTTTTTGCACCCTTGCACCCTTCAACATGACAGTCTCCAATCCCATCTCTCCCCCTTCTTTACTGAATCAACTCCGAGGTTTTCTTTGGCAATTTTCCGTGTCCGCTTGGAGATACCAGCCAGCTTTGCCATCTGAAACATCTCGCTGGCAGGAGCCGAAACCCCTCTGCTCAGCTTGTCCCTTATCAGTCTTTCGGCCATGCTGACCTTGGAACCTGTCGGTCCGCCGTTCAACAAATCTTCGGCAGTAATCTTTTCGTAGCTTTCCACCCAGCGCGGACTGCCGTCCTCAATGCTGAACGCCACCGACTTTCCCTCCAGAGCAAGAGAGGATTTGTCGTGGACGATAACACGAACGCATGGCTCTTTTTTCATTCTGCCCGCCAGCAGGGCCGCACGGAAATCTATGGAGCCCAGGCCGCGGTAGGCGCTGTTTGCTCCAACAGCTTTGTTGAGGTGGCCAATCAGGACAACAGCGCAGCCTGTTTGGTCGGCCATGATGGTGAGCCGCTTGAGGATATCGCGGATCTCATTGGCGCGGTTCATGTCAATGTCGCGGCCAAGATAGCCTTGGAGGGGGTCAAGGATCATCAGCTTGGCGTCAGTGGCCTTGACCGCTTTCTCGATGCGCTCGTCCAGCAGGGAGAGGATACGCCCGGCTTCGTCGATGCAGATGATGCGGTTGAGATCAGCACCAGCGGTCATGAGACGTGGCTTGATGGTGTCGCCTAGGCCATCTTCGGCGGTCTGGTAAAGGATGTTGATGGGTTCACCTCGCTCCATTCCGAGGAGCGCCTGTCCACGGCTGCACATGGCGGTGAGCCAGAGCGCAAGGGTGGTCTTGCCTTGGATGATGGTCAGCTTACCCTGCGGGATGTAGGAATACCACAGCCATCGCACTTCTTGGAGTTCGATTTCGGACATTCGGATCAGGCGTAGTTCGGGCTGATTTTGGGCCATTAAAGCCCTACTTTCTATTGGCTGCTCCGCAAAAGGTGGGAGCATACCTTGCTTTGATGCTGCCCCGGCCAAAGTATATGAACAGGAATGGTTGGTTGAATGCATTAGGGAGGCAATGGAGGAATTATCTCCGAGGGAACGGAATTTGATTCAGTATCATCTTGGGGTGAATGTCCCGGATGGAGTAGGTATGACCTTTCAGGAGCTGGCGGCGTTGCTGAATTTTAATGGGCATAGCGCGGCAGAGAAAGCGTACCTCAGAGCAGTCCAGTCATTGAGACAAGCGCTCTATGCTGGTAGGCATGGAGCGTATATGCGGGCAAAGAAGTCAATTGCAAGTGCCAAGCACAAAATATAGGGAAATAATTGATATCCTTGCTGGAATGTGGTATAATTTAGCGAATCTACTGCGAAGCCTACATTTGCAGAGCATTCTGATGGGAGGACAAAACGTCTTTGAAAAAGAAGAAATGGCTTATTGTGTTAGCAGTAATGGCTATCGTATTGGTGTTAGTGATTGGCATCCCCTTGATCATCAACAAGCTATACAAAATGGATCCCGGATTCGTCACTGTATGGGATGGGGCGGATATGCTTTCCTACTACGGAACTCTTTTGGGCGATTGCGGAGCGGTTATTGGTGTATTGGTCTATCCATTCTGCTCAAAAGAATTACCGGGAAGACGTTCGTGCCAGAGTATTACCATTTATTGCGGTCATTCCTCTGGAAAGAAGTGGACGAATTAATTTGGTAGAATCATTTAATAATGCAAGTTCTGGCAAGTATAACGAGAAAAGCAATACGAGTTTTTATGAAGAACGCAGACTTGACAAGTTGTATTTTGTGATAGAATCAACTGGGATTAAAGTTAAGGATAAGCTAAAAAAATGGCAACAGTTTCTGGTATTTTTTAGTAAGGGCGAAAATAATCAAGAATGGCAAAGCATTGACCTAGTTGGAAAACAAGAATGTGTGAGGAAAGGGGAAACACCATGCCCACCCTTGAATGGATTGGAAAAGAAAAAGTAATCAACCACCACCAGGAGGTGCCTTTCCGGGTGCTGGAGCGCCAATACAGCTTTGACGAAAACGGCCAGACTGCCGCCGACAACGGCAGCGAAAACATGATCATCCGGGGCGACAACCTGGAGGCGCTCAAGGCCCTGCTGCCCCGGTACGAGGGCCGAGTGAAGTGCGTTTATATCGACCCGCCCTACAACACGGGCAACGAGGGATGGGTGTACAACGACAACGTGAACGACCCCAGGATCCGGAAGTGGCTGGGCGAGGTAGTGGGCAAAGAGGGCGAGGATCTGACCCGCCACGACAAGTGGCTGTGCATGATGTACCCTCGGCTCAAGCTGCTGCATAAGCTGCTGGCGGAGGATGGGGCTATTTTTATAAGCATTGATGATTCGGAATTCTATAATCTCCGATCTATTTGTAACGAGATCTTTGGAGAAAAGAATTTTGTTACAACAGTAATTTGGCATAAGAATTATGCACCGAAAGGGACAGCTCGCCATTTTTCAGAGGACCATGATTTTATCCTTGTATATGCAAAGGATGGAAACGTATGGAGTCCTAATAAAATGCCACGAACAGAAAAGCAGAATAAAGCATACAAGAATTATGACAATGATCCTCGGGGGCTATGGAGGCCAAATAATCTGGCGGCTAGAAATTATTACAGTAAAGGGACTTATTCTATCAAGTGCCCAGGAGGAAGGATAGTTGATGGTCCACCAGCAGGTTCATATTGGAGAATTTCTGAAGAAAAATTTTGGGAATTAGACCGCGACGGCCGAATTTGGTGGGGCAAAGACGGAAACAATGTGCCCGCTCCCAAAATATTTCTTTCTGAAGTTTCGGACGGGATTGTACCACAAACACTATGGGAATATGAAGAAGTAGGCCACACACAAGACGCCAAAAAAGAAATCAAGGCCATTTATAATGGTGAAATGCCTTTTGATACACCAAAACCCTCCCGCTTAATTGAACGCATATTGCAAATCGCCTCAGACCCTGATTCCATCATCCTCGACAGTTTCGCCGGCTCCGGCACCACCGCCCACGCTGTCCTGAACATGAACAAGTCCGACGGCGGCAATCGCAAATTCATTCTGGTGGAGATGATGGACTACGCCGAAACCATCACCGCCGAGCGGGTCCGGCGGGTCATCAACGGCTATGGCGAGGGGAAAAATACGGTGGAAGGCACCGGCGGCAGTTTCAGCTTTTATGAGCTGGGCGAGCCGCTGCTGATTGGTGAGAATCTGAATGAATCGGTAGGCGTGGAAAAGATACGGGAGTATGTCTGGTTCACCGAGACCAAGCTGCCCTACACGTCTGCTGCCGATGAAGAGCCGTATTACCTGGGTACGAACAAGAACGCCGCCTACTATTTCTACTATGAGCCCCAGCGCATCACGGTGTTGGACCACCCGTTTCTGTCCGGCATCCATCAGCGTGGGGAAACCACCGTGATTTATGCCGACCGCTGCGCTATCAGTCCGGAAAAGCTGGCAGAGCTTGGCATTGTGTTTAAGAAAATCCCCCGGGACATTTCCCGGCTGTAAGGAGGGTTCGCCGTGGAGATGAAATCCTACCAGCGGCAGGCAATCAGCGACCTGTCCCGCTATATGGAGCTGCTGAACGAGGAGCAGGACTATACCGCCGCGTTTTCCCGGTTCTGGCACGAAAAAAGTGCGCCCGCCCTGGGGCATTACCAGGATATTCTGCCCGGCGTTCCCAATCTTTGTTTTAAGGTGCCAACCGGCGGCGGGAAAACTTTCCTAGCCTGCAACGCCATCCGCCCGGTTTTCGATGCACTGCCTGTGACAAAAATGAAAGCAGTGGTCTGGCTGGTCCCCTCGGACGCCATTCTCAGCCAGACCCTTAAGAACCTACAGGACGCCGGCCACCCCTACCGGCAGGCCATTGACGTGGCCTTTGGCGGGCGGGTGACGGTCTACTCCAAGCAGGAGCTTTTGAGCGGCCAGAATTTCAACATCACCGCCGTTACCGAACAGCTTTCCATTATGGTGCTGTCCTATGATTCTTTCCGGGGCCGCAGCAACGAGGCCTTGAAAGCCTACCGGGAGAACAGCAGCCTGGCGCCCATGGCAAAGGCTCTGGGCAAGCCCCAGCAGCCCATCGAAAAGGCGGACGACACTGCTCTTTTCCAGGTGATCAACCAGCTTTCGCCTCTGGTGATCGTGGACGAGAGCCACCACGCCCGCTCAGAGCTAAGCCTGGATATGCTCAAGGACTTCAACCCCTGCTTTGTGCTGGAACTGACCGCCACACCCAAAAA
This sequence comes from Oscillospiraceae bacterium, assembly GCA_910574935.1. GTDB lineage: Bacteria > Bacillota > Clostridia > Oscillospirales > Acutalibacteraceae > Acutalibacter > Acutalibacter intestini. Next base: position 328,008 of record CAJTCU010000001.1, on the reverse strand, counting down.
GAACAGCAATATTCTGTCCTATGTGGACGCGGCGCAGTTGAAGGCTGCCAACATGGTCAAGCTGCCGGTGATTGTCTACAACCGAGACAGCCAGCAGGAGGTTATCACGGACGCCATCGACCTGCGGCGAAACCTGGAACGGCTGGCCGAGGTTGAGCGGAGCAAGTCCGGCAAGTACATTCGCCCTATCGTGTTGTTCCAGGCCCAGCCGAAAGGGAAAGAGAACAGCACCACCTTTGAAAAGCTGCGGGAAAAGCTGGTGGACGCAGGGATTCCTCAAGAGGAGATTGCCATCCGTACTGCGGACATCAACGAGCTGAAAAATGTTGATTTGCTGTGGGAGAGCTGCCCCATTCGCTATATCATTACCATCAATGCGCTGAAAGAGGGCTGGGACTGCCCCTTTGCCTACATTCTCGCCTCCATCGCCAACAAGACCAGCCCGGTGGACGTGGAGCAGATTTTGGGGCGCGTGTTGCGCCTGCCACATACCTGCCAGCACAGCCAGCCGTCCTTAAATATGTCCTATGTGCTCACGTCCTCCAGTGACTTTGACCAGACGGTGAAACAAATTGTCCGGGGGCTGAACCATGCCGGTTTTACAGATAGGGATTACCGCATGGCAGAGCCACCCAAGCCTGCCGCACCGCCGCCCGTTCAGGAGGAACTTCCCCAGCCCCCATTGCCGGAGAGCTGCCCTCCTGCCGAGGATGATTTTTTAGCCTTTGACGGCAATCAGATAGCGGCAGAGCTGGCTCATCGGACGAATTACGTGCCGGATTCCCCGGCCCCGACACACGCCATGCTGGAAGAAGCGGAAAAAGTCGGCGAGACGTATAATCGGGCTATAGAAGAGAACGCCGGAGATTCGTTTACCCATCATTTCGCGTGGGAGGTGCAGGAAAAAGTGAACACTTTCCCGGTCAAGCCAGAATTTGCGGAGGATATCAAAAAGCTGCGGATTCCCCAGTTTTTCCAGGTGGTTCCCCAATCGCTGTTCCATGAGGGAACGCTGGAATTGCTGGAAAAGGAGCAGCTTGCCAGCGGCTTCACGCTGAAAGGGAAAGCCTATGATATCGACTTCGGCTCGGCAGATGACGAATTGGTGCAGGTAGATGTGCGCACAAAAGAGGGCAGCATTCCCAAGGTTTTCAAGATGTCGGACGCCGACCAACGCTATTTTAAGGAATATTTCAACTCGAAACCCGAGGAGAGCCGGGTCAAACTGTGCAAGGACATCATGTTCCGTCAGCTGAACAAGCTGGATATGGTGGACGCCGGGGAACTGCGGGAGTATTTAGAGCGGATCGTTAACGATATGGACAAGCCACAGTTGGCCGCCATGGAAAAGTCCCCCTTAGGGTATGCGGCAAAGATCCGGAATAAGATTGATACACTTTTAACCCAGCATTATATGGACACCTTCCATCAGTGGATCGAAACGGAGAAAGTCATTTGCAGCCCCCACTATCAGCTGCCCTCGGTGATCCATCCCACCAAAAGCACCAGTTTTCTGGGCGGTTCTCTGTACCAGGCTGAGGAAGATATGAACGAATTGGAGCAGGATTTAGTTACGGAACTGACCGCGCTGCCTAATGTCCGCTGGTGGCACAGGAACATCTCCCGGCAGGGGTTCTGCATCAATGGCTTTATTCACCATTATCCGGATATTATGGTTATGACTGAGAGTGGGAAAGTGATTCTTGTAGAGACAAAGGGTGGGCATCTGAAAAATGATGACAGCCGGGATAAGCTTGAGTTGGGGAAGGCTTGGCAGCATGCTGCCGGGAGTATGTATCGGTACTATATGGTTTTCCGGGATGAGGAGAGCCTTTTGCCTGAGTCGGTCAGTATGAAACAGTTTGTAACGTTAGTGAAACAATTGTAGACTATCGTACTGCGATAGTCTACAATTTCACAGGGTAGACCAATAGGAACCGATTTCCCCATTGGTCTACCGTCGAGCAAAAAGCGTTGTAGGCAAACTAAAAGATTATATTCCTGCTGCAAGAAAAATGGAAGAAGGTTTAAAATGAATGATTTGAATTTGCCAAGAGAAGATAATGACGAAAAGTGGAAGACCGCATTACACGCAGAAATTATCACCGCTATAACAGGAAATTCGATTGAAAAAGTACAAGCCACAGATGAAGTCGGATATTACTATCAGTGCTGTGCTCCAGTTTATCTTTATAAATACTACACGCCAACTTCCATCCATATTGAGACTATTAAAGGCAACAGTATGTGGTACTCAGCACCATGCAATTTTAAATGATTGATGTGTTTGGTTGTGATATTTATGTCGATGAGGACTCCGCATTTGAAAGCATATTGCATATGATTCCCAGTAACAGGCAGGTACGCAAAGGGAGTCAGATGCGGCGTGAGCTCAAGGGAAATTTGCATCAAGGACTTCGCAAAATTCGGTCTAATTTTGCATCACTGAAAGAGAGAATTGGTATCTCCTGTTTCTGCGAGTCGGAGAACTCCCTGTTGAGGTGGGCCCAATTATGCGGACAATCATCGTGGAATATGTGTAGAGTATAATTTGTTAGAAACGAATCAACAACTAAATTTTACTCCTGTATCCGTTATTTATTCGAATACAAAAGCTCACTTTAATTCACTGAATCCAGAAACTAGCGAACAAGATGCATATGAACTTTTCATTCAAAGTGTTACTTCAAAATCGCCCGAATGGAGCTATGAAAAGGAGTGGAGGATCATACAAGATACACTGCAAGGGCCGGCGGTTCAGCGCACAGATGATTATTGGGTCAGCTTATGGTTTACTACACTTACCGAAATTTCCCATAAATGGAGGTGAAATATGATGCCCGATAAGATTCTGACAACCGAGGAGATTTGCCAGACGATTCTTCCTCTGCTCAAAAAATACCGGGCTGAAAAAGCTGCCCACGTTCAGGAGCTTGCAGGCCGAATATGCCGCGCTGCTGACGGAGAAAAAAGCGGCCTATACCGATTACCGCAAGGCGCGGGAAGATATGAAGGAGCTGCTGACCGTCCGGGCCAACGTGCAGAAGCTCATGGGCTATGAGGCCCAAGGGCAGGAAAAGGAAGCGGACCGCCGGGAGGAGGAACACTGATTTTTCCACCGTTCCAGAGGGCCGCAGGCCCGACAAAAAGCGCGCAGCCAGCCCCGCCAAGGGCTGTTCAAAGGGGCTTGGGGGCGCTGCCACCAACAAGCAGATTGGACCTCCGCCGTGGGCAGAAGGTCCAATTTCGCATCGTGGGCCCCACGATGCCCTGCTTGCCCGGTTCTCCGTCCACGTTTTCCTTTGTTTCCCCGTCTCCTATTCCAACGGGACGTTTTAGGCGTATTTTTCGTCAAAAATATCCACTCTCGCTCGAAACACTCCAATATTTCTACCGAAGCCATAAAATATGCCGATGCTATCCTTGTGCAACCTGAGGAGACAGACTATAATAATGGAAATCTACTAATTCTCAAAGATTGCCTTGACGGAATTTTGACTTTCTCCCCATATAATGAAAAAGACTGGAGGTGTTCGCATGGCATACAGAATTTTGATCGTGGATGATGAACTTATCCTGACCGAATTGCTTTCCGCCCATTTGCAGGATCACGGGTACACGGTTTCCGTAGCCAACAGCAGCGATGAAGCTTTGGCAAAGCTGAATACAAAGCCAAATCTCATTCTGCTGGACATCAATATGCCGGGGATGGATGGGCTGGAGCTGTGCAAGGTCATTCGGAATCATATCGTCTGCCCCATCCTGTTCCTGACGGCGCGGATCACAGAGCAGGATAAGGTCAACGGCCTGCGGGCCGGAGGGGACGACTATATCACCAAGCCTTTCAGCTTGCAGGAATTGCTTGCCCGCATAGAGGCCCATCTGCGCCGGGACCAGCGAAACAACCGCCCGCCGGAGGTCGTGACCTCCCAGGGGCTGATTGTCAATCTCTCTGGCAGAAAGGTATTTTGGAATGAGCAGGAGCTTTCCTTTTCCAAGAGGGAATTTGACATCATCGAATTTTTGTCCTCTAACCCCAACCAGGTCTTTGACAAGGAGCGCATCTATGAGGCGGTATGGGGCTATGACGCGGAGGGCGACAGCAACGTGATTAAAGAGCATATCCGCAAAATTCGAGCAAAGCTCATGCAGGCCAGCGGAAGTGAGTACATCGAAACAGTTTGGGGGATGGGCTACCGATGGAAAAAATAAAAAGGCAGTCCTTGAAACGCTCTTTTATGAAGGCTGTGGCGGTGGCAATGCTGATCGTGTTCCTGTGCAGTAGCCTTGCGATTTTCGGCTGTTATCGTTTCCAAAAACATATTCTTCCCGATTCCAATGAGGTCTGGCTGACGCAGCAGACAACCGCCCCGGATGGAACGGTCACAGAGGCAAAGATGAGATATGTCCTTGATGGCTCGCCAGAGCCATTCGGTCAGCTGGTAACGGACAGCCAGGAACACAACGAGAGCCAGGGGCAGACGAGCTACATGATAGAGCGTATTGAATCCAGCTACTCCATGCTTTCCTCAAAAGCGAGAACCGCCTACCGTACTTCACAGATTTGTATGGTGCTGTTGCCGTTCCTGTTTGCTGTGATTGGAATTACTTTGTGCGCGTGGTGGTTTTATCACAAGGTACTGGAGCCGCCGATCACTATCCTGACGGACGCCACCGCCCATATTCAAGACCGGGATTTGAACTTTCAGATCACCTTTGGCGGGCAGGATGAATTGGGCCAGCTCTGTACCGCCTTTGAGAAAATGCGGCAGACCTTATATGAGAATAACCGTCAGATGTGGAGTATGCTGGAGGAACGCCGGGCGTTGCAGGCATCTGTGGCCCACGACCTGCGTAACCCCATCGCCATTATGACCGGCTATGTGGAATATTTGCAGGAGAACAGCCATGGCGGAACCTTGACGGAGGAAAAACTGGAAAAGGCGCTTTCCAATCTCGGCATTACCGCAGAACGCATGGGCCGCTATACTGATACTATGCGCGACCTGGGCGCGATTGAAGAAACAGAAGTTCACCGCAGAGAGGTGGAGCTTCCTGATTTTTTACAGCATATGGCGGATTCCTTATCCATCCTGTTTCAGAATACCCAGGTGCGTTTTTCCTGTGACCTCCATGTGCCGAAGGGCAGGGCCGTCCTTGACGGAGAGCTGCTGTACCGTGTTCTGGAAAATCTGATCTCCAATGCCCTCCGTTTTGCGGAGCGGGAAATTGGGCTGGCTTTTTGTCTGGAGCATGGAATCCTGTCGGCCACCGTGACCGACGACGGGCCGGGTTTTTCGGACAAGCTGCTGAAAAAGAAAACTGCCCTGTTCTACTCCGAAGATGCCTCCGGCCAGCACCTGGGGCTGGGGCTGGCGGTGAGCCGGGTGTTGTGCCAGAAGCATGGGGGAACCATAGAGCTGGCAAACCAACCGCCCCATGGGGCCTGTGTAAAAGCCTCCATTGCGGTCCAATAATCCCTATTACGGCGGCGCAGGTAAGGAATTGACTTTGGGGGAAAACAGATATAAGGCAATACCGCACAATTCTAAGTACCGTATTGCGCGGTGTTGCCATATAATTAAAGCAACAGCAAATTCTGCTTATTGTAGGGGGGCAAAATGAAAGAGACATTGGAGTTCAATCATAAAAAGCAATGTGGTTTATGGCTGATCCTTATTGGAATTGTACTTATCATAGCTGTTATTTTTGGCGGGAAATTCCTTGTGAACCCGTTTGTGTTTCTAATAGGCTATTATGCTTGTTTTTTTAGCGTTAACGCGAACAAAAAAGTCAGGGAAAGGCTCTCCCAGGGGGCTATTTCCCAAAAGCAGATAAAGATGATCTATTTTTCAATTGCTGCTTTGTTCCTGTTGATGTTTTGCATTGCTGGCCCATTTATCCCCGGGTGGCATTGGAGGCAGATATGGTTGGGTGTACTGATGGCGACCTCAATACATTTCTTCTTGTGGTTCTTTATACATGGTTGGAGCATGGTTGTGCTGGGGATTGTATGTATCATTATCGCAGCAATAGGCTATGTGTTCCCCGCTATATCGCTTTCCCTTATTTGCATTGCTGATGCAGCAGCTAAATTGATATGCGGGATATATTTGCTTTTCTTCTCAAGACCATCAAAATTTACTCCCAGCGCAACGAAGTAACATTGGGGCTGGGGCTTGCGGTGAGCCGGGTACTGTGCCAGAAGCATGGAGGAACCATAGAGCTTTCAAACCAACCGCCCCATGGGGCTTGTGCAAAAGCCTCTATCAAGATCGAACAATCTCCGTTACTGTAATGCAGATGCGGCTATAATACAAATTCCAGTTTGACATATTGGAAAATCAAAATATGATACCTTTGCCTTAATCCTTAATAAGGTGTACTGAGATTATTTGTTTTATGGAGGAAACGTAGATGGAACGAAAAAATAAAATTTTGAAAATAGTTTCAGTTGTTCTATTGTTATGCAGTTTTGCTATACCAATGTATAATATTTTTCCTAATGGGTTGATAATCAATCGGGATTCATGGTTTTTTACTGAAACTTTTAAAATACTTTTTCAAGAGGGTGCAGGAGCATTTAATTATCTTGGTGTTGTATTTCATCTGGCTGTATGGATTCCCGCTATCATACTGTGTATCGGCTCTTTTGCACAGATGGACAAGATTGTTCGCTTTTCGGCAGGTACCGGTATTGTCCTTCTTTTGATAGGCCTTCTGCTTGCTGTTGTTTTGACGAATGAAATAAAATTGATACATCCGATTGTTGGGTACATTTGTATTGGATACTGGATTGACTTAATTTTGCTTGTAGTTTGCGCCACTGTTTCTTCAAAAAAGCACTGAAAATATTTAGAAATTATCGTTTATCAGGCAGTGGGCTATTCGGCTCACTGCCTATTCTGTCATTTTGACGATTGTAGATTCTAATTTTACGGGGGATTTCACTTGAAAACCATCCCCCGGATGCCGCCCAAAAAAGTTGGGCGGCATTTCGCTTTTCTTGACCGAATTTTGACCTTTGCCCGCTATGCTTAGTCCATCAAAGCAAAGGAGGCCATGTATGCGAAAACGATTGATTACTGTTCCCCTGATCTGCGGCGCTCTTTTATCCCTCGCCGCCTGCGGGAACTACTCCGTTCCAGACAGTTCGCCCCTGCCGTCACAGGCTGTTGCCGCAAACCCGTTTGAGGCGGCAGAGGAGGATGCCGGATTGCTGGCAGTGCTCACCCACGAAGCTGCTTCGGCGGATTTTTCCGAGAGCGGGGAGCGTCTGCCATTCGTCTATGACGGCGGCGAGTTTCGGCTGGAGTACCAGTTTTCTCTCACCGGCAAAATGGATAGCGTTGGATTTCTCCTGTTTCTGGACGGCCAGCCCCAGCCCTACAAGGTGAACGATACCACAGCGGAGTATGAGTATTGCCACAGCTTCCCCGCAGAGGAGGATCAGAGATTTTCCTTCCTCTTTGAGCCTGTGACCGGCAGCACCGGCGATACGCTGGCCCTGACTGTGGTGAGCATCACCAACCCGGATTTTCAGCCGGATATGGAATCTACCTCCAGCTATGGCTGGTATCATAAGACGCTGGATTCCCGTGTTGAATTGCAGTTCAACGCGGACGCGCCCGCCGCCCCTTCAGACCTTCCGCCCGTCCGGGAAATCTTTTCACAAAGCGAAGCGCGGGAGGAAAAGGTCACAGCGCAGTATGTGGAAAACGAGCTTCCCAAATATGGCTGGGGCGGTGTGAGCATGGACACGCTGGACAGTGGAATCTATTATACGTTCTCCTGTGACGGCGACATCCCCTATGACAACCTGCGGGTCTCCGCTCCCGCTCCCCTGCGGTTTACCATGTGCGGCACAGCCGGAACAAGTTACAGCATCGCTTTCTTCCTGGATCATCAGCCGGTGAAACTTGACGAGAGCACCGCCCGCTCCGTTACCTTGAGCAAGGGGGGAGTCATAGAGCTTGAGGCCGTGATCGACCCGGACAAGCTGGGGCAGTTTCACACCTTCTACTGTGTGGCCGTCCCCCAGGGCAGAGCCTCTGGCCCGTTCTTTAAGACCAATTCTATTTTATTGTATAAGGAGAGCTGAACATGAAAAAGACATTCTGCATCACATTGGCGCTGCTTTTCACACTGGCATTGTCCGCCTGCGGCAAGACGCATTCCCCGGCTCCCGCGGCTTCGGGAAACGTCCCCTCCGATACATCCGTGGTCGCTGTCCCGCCCTCTGACGGACAGCAGAACCAGCCCATTTCCCAGGCTGATACATCCTGCGCCTTTGACCCCGCCCTGTTTGGCGGCAAGCTCCAGGGCTGCGCCTATGCCGGGAACGGAACGCTTTTCGTGCTTGCGGACAAGCTGTACCTCTACGACACCGAGACTTCCTCGGTGCTGGCCACCGCAGAAGCGCCCCTGCGCGACTTTGAAACGCAGGCCATTGACGGGGGCTACGTCCTGTCCGGCATGGGCGACAGCGGCATGATGGCGTACATCTACGACAGCTCACTTTCTCTGAACAAGGAGATCGCGGTGAATGAGCTTTTGCAGGGGGATGTTGTTGTCAGCGAAACCGGAGGCGTAGCGGCCTCCACAGACGGAAAGAAGCTGGCGTTCGCCGCCATGGGCGGGCTGTATCTGTATGACCTGGAAAGCGGGAGCCTGACTACCCTCCTGGACATGGCCGAAAACGCCGGAACAGCCAGCATTAGTGTTTCGATGCTGAATGGTGCTGCCTTTGCCCAGGATAACAGCCAGATCGTGTTCTTTGGCAGCGGCAACGCGGTTCCCGCGGCAGATGGCGAGGATGGATTTTCCATCCACGGGAGCATCGCCGTGGATGGCAGTGGTTTGAAGCTCACAAAACTGTCCGACTATGAAATGGAAGAAATGCAGAGCAGCGTCAGCCGGTTGTTTTTCCCGCAAACCTTTACCCAGGCCGGTGGAACGCTGCTTTGGGTGGACCGGGCAACGGGCAGCGCCAATAGGCTTTCCCTCTCTGCCAGCGGTGAGGGCAAAGACGGCGTGTACGGCTCGGAGCAGGGAAACTATGTCGCTACCGCCGTTCTGGACAGCGCTCTGACCGTTCGTGTCTATGACGTGGCCTCCGGCGAATTGGTTGGCACCGAAGTGATTGAGAATTCCGACTCCACATATTTTGCCCGCATCCCCAGGATTTACCTTTTGGACAGGGCCAAGACCGCCGTGGTGCTTCTCGGAGGCAGTATCGATGAACTTGATACGCTGGTATATACATTTGAGTTTGGAGAATAACATGGAAATCACATTTGAAAGCGTATCGAAGCAATACAAAAGCAAGTATGCGCTGAAAAACTTTACCGCTGTCTTGAGCGAGGGCGTGTACGGCCTGCTGGGCGAAAACGGGGCCGGAAAGACCACGCTCATCAATACCTTTGTGGGCATCCTGCGCGGCGACAGCGGCACGATCCGGGTGGACGGCCAGGATGTGAGGACGCTGGGCAAAGCGTTCCTGTCCCAAATCGGCTATATGCCGCAGTATCCTATCTTCTACCGGGATTTTACCGTCAAGGATTTTCTGTTCTATATGTGTGCGCTGAAAGACATTCCCGCCCACGAAGGGCAGGACCGGGTTTCGGAGCTGCTTGCCACGGTAAACCTGACGGACGCACAGGACAAGAAAATCGGCGCGCTCTCCGGCGGTATGCGCCAGCGCGTCGGTATCGTACAGGCCATGCTGTCCGACCCTAAAATTCTGATTCTGGACGAGCCTACCGCCGGTCTTGACCCCAGCGAACGGATACGGTTTCGGAACCTGATCTCCCGGTTTGCCCAGGGCCGGACGATCCTGCTGGCAACCCACATTGTTTCAGATGTTGAGTGCATCGCGCGGGAGATCCTGCTGCTGAAACAGGGGACGCTTCTCATGCAGGGAACACCCGCCGCGCTGGAGCAGAACATTGAGGGCAAGGTATGGAATGTAACCGCCGGGGCCGAGGATGCCGTGCTGCTGACCGATATGTACTGCGTCAGCAACATGAAGCAGGAGGGCGGACAGTTTGCCCTTCGCATTGTTGAGGATGGATGTCCAATTAAGAGCGCACAACCTGTTCAGCCCAACCTGGAGGATGTGTTCTTGTACTATTGCAGGGGGGAGCGCCATGATACGTCTGATACGGTATGAGTTTATCAAGCAGTTCTGTAAACGTTCCATTTTGGCGCTCTTTGTGGTGTTCAGCCTTGCCAACCTGTTCAAAATCTATGGCGAATACAAATCCTATTCCTATCTGACGGATGGGAACGGAGAGGGTCGCTGGCACACGCTTCATTGGCAGCTCTATGAGGAATACCAGGGGGAAATCACCCCGGAGAAGATCGAACGCCTGCTTGCGGTTTATCAGCCTCTTGTGGAGGCCACATCGGATATGACCGCAAGCACAGCCACCGATGACCCCAACACCATGACCGGGAACCTGTATAGCGACAGGAACCTGCTGGACAAGTATTTTGTGCAGCCGATGCAGTATTTCTATGAGTACAGAGGCCGGTCGGATCAAGTGGCAAATAGAGCGCGGCAAAGCGCCGCGCTCTATGGGGAACGAGGAGCGGTCTATCAGCAGAGGGAGAGCGGCGCGATCTATAACCTTTATGCTGGCCGCACCATCCCCGATTTTGCCTACCGGGAAATGTGCAATTACTATCTGAACTATGATTTTTCCATTGTCTTGACCCTTCTGCTCTGTCTCTATGGGATCATCGGAACCTTTGTGAGCGAGCGGGAAACGCAGATGGATATGCTGCTGCTGGTAAGTCCGGGCGGCGGCAGAAAAACAGCCCTGGCGAAAATCATTGCGGCCACCCTGTTTCTACTCCTGACCTCGCTGTGGTTTTCTCTCCTTGACCTGATTGGCTTTGCGGCCTCTTTTCAGACTTTGGAAGGGCTGGCCCTGCCGGTATTCGCAATTCCAAACTTTGCGGAGGCATCCGTCAATCTCAGTATTTTTCAATATGTCCTCCTGTCTGCGGCGCTCAAATGCGCCGGCGCATGGGTGATGGGGATGCTCTGGCTGTTGGTTTCAATGTTCTGGAAAAATGCCCTGCTCCCCTTTGTCATCAATTTTGCCCTCTGTATGGCGCTGATTGTCAGCGGAGCTGCCTGCGCCTATTCCAATTTTTTCTGGACAAAGGTGCTGAACCCGTATTCTCTGCTGACAAACCGTATTCTTCTGGGCAAAACGGAGTTTATAAACCTGGGCGGATTCCCCGTCCTGACTTGGCAGGCCGCAATATGGTTTGCTCTGATCGCGGGCCTTGTGCTTGTAGCTGCAATCTATTTTCTGTCAGCGGAAAACGGTCACCGCTGTGTTCGGAGGGCAAAATGAGTGTTTTCTTTTATGAATGGAAAAAACTGATGATTTACCAGCGGGGCCTATGCTATATCCTGGCCGCGCTCCTGGTCAGTACAGTTTGGCTGGCCGCAGCCGACAGGCCGCAGAATCGCGCGATGGAAGAATACCGTGAGGAATACGAGTGGTATCTGGAACGGCTGGACGGGGCCTGCACAGAGGAAAAAGCCGCTTGGCTGGAGCAGGAGGCCCAGGCCATTACAGAGGCCCGCTATGCCCGCTCCGGGTCCCAGGAAAGCTATTACAGCGGTCAGATCACAGCGGAACAGTATGAGCGGCAGACTGCGGAGGCGGGCACGGTCTTGGCCCATGAGCATGGTTTTGAAGCGGTGTATCAGCAATATTTATATATCTGCGAGAACACCGGCAATCGTTACTTTTTGAACACAAACGGCTGGGCGGGGCTGTTTTCCGCCCAAACGCTGGATTTTCCGCTGTTCCTGGTTATTTTGATTTTGGCAGTTACGGTTTTTTGCTCGGAGTATAGCTGCCAGATGGACGCGCTTTTGCGGACGGCGACCCAGAGCCGCAAGAGCGCCAGAAGCAAAGTTGTGATGACCCTCTGCGCCGTGTTCGCTCTCTGCGGAGGGCTGGCCCTGATTCGCTTTGCTTTCTTCGGAATAAAATATGGCCTGCCCCACGGGGAGTACCCTGTTCAGAGTATCGCCAGTTTCGGGGGCAGTACAAAAAATATCTCTTTGCTGGCGGCGTATCTAATTCTGACCGTTCTGCGCTGTTTTGGCTCGGTATATCTTGCCGCCCTGCTGCTCTTTACCTCCGTTTTGGTGAAGAAATATGCTTTGACGGTGGTGATCGGAGTGGCGTCCACCTTGATACCGTACATCGGCCTGTCCCGGCAGATTTGCTACCGCTTGCCGCTGCCCCTGCCGTTCCTGCTGGCAACCGGCTTTCTGGAGGGGGCTTCCTCCGTAGAGGATTCGCTGACAGGAGAAGCCATCGTGACTTTTTCGGAGCGCTCCCCCCAGGAGCTTCTGGCCCTGCTCGGCCTGTCCGCGGTGTGCTGCGCCTTTATGGTATGGTGGGTCCTGCGGCAAAACACAAACTGCTGGCAGTCTGGAAGAAAGCCCGTCAGAGGCTGCGGGGTTGCCGCGCTTTGCCTGCTGGTGTTGCTCTCGCTGTCCGGCTGCTCTGACAAAGAATCCGCAAACGGGATATTCAATACATCTTCGCAAAGTGTGACTTACAGTGTGATCTATGATGACCAGACACGGACCTACGCGCTGGAAAACCGGGCAACCGGCGCTTTGACGGATTTGGCTCTTTCTCCGCTGTTCGGGGCCTTTTCAGATGAGGAATCTGTCAAAGCCGTCTATATGGATGCCCCGTACATTTATTATATGGCCTCCCGCACAGAACAGTATGTGGATCGGGTCGGCAGCTATAACAGCACAGCCACCCAGGTGTCCATTGTCCAGCTTGATACAGAAACCTTTGAGGAACAGGTTATTTTTGAGAAAATAACGGACAGCGGGCAATCTCTGCTAGGAATTGACTATACCGTGGGGGATACCTGGATGTTTCTGCAATACTGCTATGGCTTTTTCTTAAACAACGACAGTCTTTTTTTCATTACGAACGATGGGATTACGGAAGTGAGCAGGACGATCCAGCGAACGCAAGTGCTGGACATCCCCACCAGGGGGAATATAGCGTTTGATGGGCGGACGATCTATTTCATCAACGAAAATTCTCTGCTGACAGCGTATGACAGCAAAACCCACAAAGAAAGACCGTTTCAGAATGTGGTTGCCTCTGACTTCTGCCTGACCGAGCAGGGGCTGTACTTTATCAACCGCATGGATTCCGACTGCGTTTATCTATGCGGCAGAGATGGCGCCCGCAGTCTGAAGATTTCAAATGACCCGGCCCTGTCTGTTGGTTATGACGGTGAGAAAGTTGCCATGATTCTAAAATCGGACGGAAAGGAGGTGGTTTTTGAACCGTGACGGTACGGGAGCGCCAAGCATCCGTCAGAGCAAGGCAAAAAACGCGGCAGAAGGCTGATGATCGCCTATGCTTTGCGCGGTGTGATCTTCCTTCTGCTGGCTCTGATGATCGTCCTTATGGTATGCGGGGCGCTTTATAATAGGGATCATTTGGCTCCTGCTCCTGACAGTAAATTGCCTGATGGGAATATGGAGCCAGATGATTCTGCTTTTTCAGAACCGCCTATTGTTCCAATAGAGCCTGCCATCTTCTCTCCTACGGCACGGCCCCCAAGGATGTGCAGGAGCTGTTGGGACACTCGGATGTCAACACGACTATGAACCATCTACGTCCACGCCACCAGGGAGGCAAATCGGTCTCTTAATTGTCGCTATAACAGTTGAATAAGCGGCGGGTTCATGCTACACTACGTTTAGTGAAATTTTCTGTTCGCTTGAAATGGATGCAAGCGGGCCTGACGCATAGACACAAAGAAAATCAAGGAGGAATATCGAGATGGAGTCCAAATTTTTTAGAGCGGATAAAATTTATGACAATGTAACACGGATTGCCGGCCTGGGCGGAGAGCAATGCTACTTAGTGGAGGGGAGCGAGAAAGCCCTGCTCATTGACGGGCTGGCCGGTGTAGGCAGTCTGAAAGCTTTTGTGCGAGAGTTGACTGACCTGCCTGTAACGCTGGTGAATACCCATGGTCATGTGGACCATATTGGTGCGGACTTTGAGTATGGAGAGGTCTATATTGACCCAGCGGATATTCTCCTGCTGTATGAGCACTCTGACCGTGAAATGCGCCTGGGATTTGCCAAAAACGGAGCCATGTTTGCGCCGCTGCCGACAGAACCCCGCCTGGATGATGTGACGGTACCCGGGCCAATCAAAACTTTACCATTGAAGGATGGCGGCATGTTTGACCTAGGCGGCGTTCAGATAGAGACAATTTCTGTTCCTGGCCATACCAGGGGAACAGTGGTTTTTCTTGACCGTGGAAGGGGTGTTGTGTATTCCGGCGATGCCTGCAACCGGAACACGTTGCTGTTCACGAAGTTTTCTACTTCTATTGAGCGCTACAAGGAGAGTTTACTGCATTTCCAAAGTTTTCAGAATCATTTCGAGCTGCTGTGGGGCGGCCACGGCAGTCAACCGGAAAAGAAAACCATTATCGAAGACGCCATTCGCCTCTGTGACGAGATAATGGCTGGAACAGATGACGCAATTGAGGCGGTGGGCGTTGGAAACCGCCCCTGCTGGTATGCCAAAGGTAAGAATGAACGTTTTGAACGGCTGGATGGCGGCGTGGCAAATATCGCATATGCCAAGAACCGTATTTGGAAAAAGGACTTGCTATAAAAGTTGATCCGCTGCTACACTACCACTGTCTGAGTAAAAAAGTTGGGTTCTGGCGGCGGATAAGGATGCGCGATTAGGAAAACCTTTAGGGAAGGGAAAGGGAGTGGATGGTGAAGGCAAATTGCGGCGGAATGGTGCGGGGAGAATGTGGAGATAAAAATAATCGATGAATGCTTACTGGTGCTGGTTCAGGCCCACATATGTGGCTTCCTAAAAGCGCTATATCCCAGAGGCGCTCCAAGCGGCCCTCGGCGTCTTTTGGGCACAGTAAGGCGGCAAAAGGTACCCTTCCAAGCGAGAGATTGCGGAAGGGGCCTTTTTATTTTTTTTTAAAAAAAGGAGGATAACAAACGGCAAGCGCCAAACCTCCCTTTTGCTTCAAGGGTATGAAAACAATTGGCGGACCGAAACAGTATTAGGGCTCGCAAAAAATCAAAGCGCCGTCTTATTGCCCAAAAGAGGCTGCTTTCCACATGGAAAATCAGCTACAACTTCTGGCTTTCTCCCTGAAATTCGCCATTTCTGGGCAATAAGGCCTGATTTCCGAAATTTTTGAACAAGTCCTGGAGAAGATGGCCACAGGCCTCCCCAAAGAGGAGATGGGTTTTGAGGGTGCAAATTAGCGAAAATAATTTAAAAAAGATCTCCGTCATTTTAAACAATAATTTAACAAAAAAGTCATGCAAAAAGAAAAAAGCAAAAATATGTTGACAAACAACCCGTATATGTATATTATTTAGGAAAGAAATAATTTAATAAGATTAATTAATTGAATTCCGGCGGGCCCCCAGCAGGCCGACAGGTGGTGTGCTTTTTAGAACAGAACAGGAGAGTGACTATGAAACTTTGCGTAAAACATATAGAAAGCTATTTGACAGAGCAGGAGTATTTGGCCAGCGCCCAGCGGCACCGGCAGGCCCTGGTAACCGTGGATAAAAACACGTTTGGCAGCGAGATGCTGGGCTGGATTCATACCGAGGACTGGGCTGGGCCAGCCATCCGGCAGCAGGTGAAAGCGCTGGCGAAAGAGATCCGTGAAAACGCCCAGGTGTTTGTAGTGGTGGGATTGGGCGGCTCCAATCAGGGGGCCCGGGCGGTTATTGAGGCCCTTTGTCCTCAGGATGTGGCTTCCCCCGGCGGGCCGGAAATTCTCTATGCGGCCCTGAATCTCTCCGCCGCTTACTATGAAAACCTGATCCGGCGTATTGGGAACCGGTCCGTGTACATAAACGTGATTGCCAAAAATTTCAAGACCCTAGAGCCTGGGCTAAGCTTCCGGATGCTGCGCCACTATATGGAAAGCAGGTATTCGCCAGAGGAGGCGGCCCGGCGGATTATCACCACCCCCACCGTGGAGGACGGCGAGCTGCACCGGCTTAGTCAAGAGAAGGGATACCGGTTTCTGCCTTTTCCCCAGGATGTGGGGGGGCGGTACTCGGTATTTACCCCAGTGGGGCTGCTGCCTGCGGCAGTGGCGGGAATTGACGTGGACCAGCTCGTTGAGGGAGCGGCCCAAGCCCAGCGGGATTATCTTTCCGGCGGGCCTTTGAGGGAGGACGCCAAGCGCTATGCTTTGGCCCGGAACGCACTGATGGAAAAGGGCCTGGGCATTGAGGTGCTCTCCTTCTTCGAGCCCCAGCTGGAGGCCTTGGGCAGGTGGTGGAGACAGCTTTTTGCCGAAAGCGAGGGAAAAAAGGGCACAGGGCTTTTTCCAGCAGTATGCTCTTTTACAGAGGACCTGCATTCTGTAGGACAATATTTACAGCAGGGCCGGCGGCAGATGCTGGAGACCTTTCTCCACATAAAAAACCCGCCGGCGGACCGGGAGGTGGACAGAGAGCCTGAGCTCTGGGACGGCTTTGATTACTTAGACGGAAAGACGTTTCATGAGATCAACGAGTGCGCCTACCAGGCCACGCTGAAGGCCCACAGCCAGGGCGGGGTGCCCTGCATGGTGCTGGAAGTAGAAAGGCTGGACGCTTTCCACCTGGGAGAGCTGCTGTACTTTTTCCTGCTGGCCTGTTATTATTCCTCGGTGATTCTGGGGGTAGACCCTTTTGACCAGCCGGGGGTGGAGAACTATAAGACAGAGATGCATCGGCTTTTAGGGAATACACAGCCTGTGCTGATAAAATAAAAATTTTTAAATAAAGACCGATGGAGGGTAAATCATGGAGAAGATCAAGGTTGGAATTGCCGGTACCGGCTACACGGTGGGAATTGCCAATAGCCATGTCAACGGCTACCGCGCCTGCGGGGAGGACTGCCAGCTGGTGGCACTGTACGACATCGTCCCCGGCCGGGCGGATCAGTGGGCAAAGGAGAGGGACCTGGACGTGACGATCTGCGGCACCTTTGACGAGCTTTTGGACCAGGTGGACGCAGTGAGCATCTGTGTGCCCAACTATGCCCACGTGCCCCTGGTGGTTCGGGCGCTGGAAAAGGGCAAGCACGTTTTGTGCGAGAAGCCCCTTAGTACCGACGCCGGGACCTGCGCCCAGGCGGTGCGCTATGGTAAATGCACAGACCGGGTGAAGATGATTGGCTTTAGCTACCGGGGCATTCCGGCAGTACGCTGGATGAAGGAGCAGATTGACGCGGGCCGGCTGGGAAAGATCCACACCTGGCGGGAGACCCTGGGGGGCTGCCGCATAGCCAACCCCGCGGTGAAGCTGGAGTGGCGGATGCAGAAGGACCTTTCTGGCACAGGGGCCCTGGCGGACTTTGGCTGCCACATGATTGACCTGTGCGACTGGGTCCTGGGCGGAGCCAGCGGAAAGGTGCGGGCAGTGCAGGGCTTTCTCAGCTGTACCATCCCCCAGCGGGAGCAAATTTTCGGAGCGGGCATGGGTCCGGTGACCAACGACGACAGCGCGGCCTTTAACCTGCGGTTTGAAAGCGGCGCCTTAGCGTCCTTTGTGGCCAGCCGCTTAGGGGTATGCAGGCACACCATCGAGGTGTACGGAGAGGGCGGCATGATGCTGTTCCGGGACGACCAGCCCAGCCAGGTAGAGGTGTGGTTTAAAGACCAGGAGGGCGGCTACGCAGGGGGTACAGAGACCGTGCCGGTGCCAGAAGAGCTGGTGACGAAGCCCTGGTTTAACGCCGAGATTAAGGAATTTATAGAGTGCGTGAAAACCGGCCGCCAGCCGGACCGCAACTTTGAACGGGCGCTGTATATCCAAGAGATTCTGGACAAAATTCTGGAGGCCAGCGAAACGGGCCGCACGGTGGAACTGTAATTCTTTTCCGGGGGGTTCCGAGGCAATTGAGGCAAAAAGTACGCGCGTACTTTTTGAGAAGCAGGTTCCCCTGCTTCTCAAATCAAACACTGAATCACCACCCTATAAATAGGAGGATTATACGATGAAAATGAGTCTATTGACCAACAGTCTAACCGATGTTGGGGTAAAGCAGTTAGAGGTCATTGCGGACTGGGCGGCGGAAAACAGCATCCGCGAGCTGGACGTGGGCCCCGCCATTCCCATGGACCAGGCTGTGTTTGAGAAGGTTTTGGGCCAGGGCAAGGTGGAGATCCACACCATGATCTACTGCCGGAACTTCCTTAGTGAAAACGAAGAGGAGGCAAAGCTGCACCAGGACGCCCTAAAGGAGCGCATTCGCTTTGCCGGGGCCCTGGGCATTGAGAAGATCGTCTGTTCCACGGGCGTGACCAAAGCCGCCTTTGTGGGCATGGGCTTTCGGCCGGAGAACAGCGTGGATGCCTGTGTGGAGCTGGCCAAAGAATTTTTAGAGGAGGCGGAAAAGCACAATGTCCGTCTCTGCTGGGAAAACTGCCCCATGATGGGCAATATCGCCACCAGCCCCGACCTGTGGGAAATGCTCTTTGACCGGCTGAATAGCGACCACATCGGCCTGTGCTACGACCCCTCCCACCTGGTGTGGCAGATGATCGACCCCTATGAAAATATCTTTAAGTTTAAAGACAAGATTTTCCACTTCCACGCCAAGGACACCCATGTGGATTGGAACCAGCTGCGGACCCGGGGCGCCCTGCAAAACAGCAAGTGGTGGATGCACCGGCTGCCGGGCCTGGGAGACCTGGACTGGAACCGTATTGTGGACAGCCTGTACCAAACCGGCTACCTGGGCTCCATCTGTATTGAGCATGAGGACCCGGTGTGGAGCGGCACCGAGGACAAGGTGAAGCGGGGCATCCTAAAGACCCGAGACCATGTGTCTCAATTCTTTATGTAAGGGTGCGGGAACTATCAAACGAGAGGCATTCTGATGGCTAAGACGGGAATCATCCAAAACAATATCCGGCTGATGAGGCGTTCTGGCCGGAAGTATTGGCAGCTGTATCTGTGCCTGCTGCCAGTGCTGGCATATTTCATTGTGTTCCACTATCTGCCCATGTATGGCGTATAGATCGCCTTTCGGGACTTTAACCCCCTGGATGGCGTGACGGGAAGTAACTGGGTGGGGCTTAAGCATTTCCAGCGTTTTTCAATTCCTATTATTTCCAGCGGCTGCTGGTAAACACCCTGGTGCTTAGCCTGTACCAGCTGGTGGTATCCTTTCCCATGCCAATTCTTTTGGCAATTATGCTCAACGAGCTGAATTCCAGCAAATTTCGAAAAACCATGCAAAAGGTGACCTATGCGCCCCACTTCCTTTCCGTTGTAGTCGTAGTGGGCATGATGACCAACATGCTCTCGCCCCGCACAGGCATTGTAAACCATATGCTTAGTTCCCTGGGGGTAGAGCCCATCTTCTTTATGTCCGAGCCCGGGTGGTTCCGGCACCTGTACGTGTGGTCCGGGGTGTGGCAGAGCACGGGGTGGAGCTCTATCATCTACATAGCGGCTATTGCGGGCATTGATGCCAGCCTATATGAGGCGGCCATTGTGGACGGGGCCTCCCGGCTGAAGCGGATATGGCACATCACCCTGCCGGGGCTGCTGCCCACAGCCATTATTCTGCTGATTATGCAGTGCGGCAGCATTATGAGCATTGGCTTTGAAAAGGTGTACCTGATGCAGAATGACATGAACCTATCTACCTCTCAAATTATCTCTACCTATGTGTACGAGGCCGGCCTGGTAGACGCCCAGTTCTCCTTTGCGGCGGCCATTGACCTGTTCAATTCCGTCATCAACTGCGTGCTTCTGGTGATTGTGAACACGATCTCCAAAAAGGCAAGCGAAACCAGCCTATTCTAAGGAAAAGGGGGAGACAACATGATGAATAAGATCAAAAAGACCGGCGGCGACCGGGTGTTTGACACAGTGAATCTGGTGCTCTGCTCCATCCTTTTTGTGCTGGTGGCATACCCGCTCATCTACGTGGTCAGCGCTTCGTTCTCAGATCCCTTCGCGGTTTTACAGGGGCAGATGAAGCTGATCCCTGTGGGGTTCACCCTGAATTCCTACGCCAAAATACTGGAGCACCAGGACATTCTGATTGGGTATTAAAATTCCATCATTCTGGTGGTGCTGGGCACGGGAATCAACTTTATCCTCACATTTTTCGGGGCATATACCCTATCCAAAAAGGACCTGTACGGGCGCACGGCCATTACCATGTTTTTCGCGTTCACCATGTTCTTTAACGGCGGCATGATCCCCCGGTATCTGGTGGTAAAAAGCTGCGGCCTGCTGGACACTGTGTGGGCCATGATCATCCCCGGGGCCATCTCCATGTACAACCTGGTGGTTATGCGCACCTTTTTCCAAAACAGTATCCCCGAGTCCCTCATTGAGGCAGAGGAAATAGACGGGGCCAGCAACTGGCAGATTATGTTTCGGGTGGTGCTGCCCCTGTCCAAATCCATTATCGCGGTGATCTGCCTGTTTTATGGGGTGGCCCACTGGAACCAGTATTTTCAGGCGCTGCTATATCTATCCACCCGGGAAAAGTTTCCGCTTCAGATATTCCTTCGGGAAATTCTCCTGCTCTCTCAGGTGCAGGACCTGGTGGACACCCAGGGATTCACAGAACAGGTGATGCAGGGCGAGGGAATTAAGTACTCCCTCATTATTGTGGCCAGCGTCCCGGTTCTGATGGTATATCCATTTATACAAAAGCATTTTGTCAAAGGCGTTATGTTGGGCGCAATCAAAGGTTAAGGAGGGATAAAAACAAGAAAGGCTTTTGGACGAAAACCAAAGCGGTGCCCATCTCTTTGGGCACGGGAAAACCTGTGAATCCCATCACATTTTTGAAAGGAATTGTCATTATGAAAAAAGTAAAAGTTCTGGCAGCTCTGCTTGCCGCTCTCTTGACATTGAGCGCCTGTACTTCCACAAACTCGGGCTCCTCTTCCGCTTCCACCAATTCCTCCACAGAGAGCAGCGGCGCCAAAAGCTCGGCGGTAAGCTCATAGGCCCAGGCGGAGGATAGCAATTTTAACGAGACGGGCTACCCCATTGTCAATGAGAAAATCACCATTACCGGTTTTGGCAACCAGAACGTCACCCACAAAGATTGGCAGGACGTATATTGCTTTACCAAGTATGAAGAGCTCTCCAACATCCACATTGAGTGGACAACCGCCCCCAACCAGGGCTATGCCGAAAAGAAAAACGTGCTGCTGGCTGGCGGCGAATACCCGGACATTTTCTACCGGGCGGGCCTTTCTGTGGGCGACCAGGTGAACTATGGCTCCAAAGGCCTGCTGGTGCCCATGAACGACTTGATCGACCAGTACGCCCCCAACCTGACCGCCCGTTTTGAAGAGGTGCCGGACATGAAGAAGTGCGTTACCATGCCGGACGGGAATATCTACACCCTGCCCTCTCGTTCTCTTTGCGAAGAGGGTACCGGAGAGTACAACTGGATCAACACCCGCTGGCTGGAAAATGTGAACATGGAAATGCCCACCACTTTGGCAGAGCTGGAGGCCGTGCTGGTGGCCTTTAAAGAGCAGGACGCCAACGGGAACGGCGACCCCAATGATGAGATTCCTTACTCTGACCGGGCCAGCGGAAACAGCATTCTCCACTCTACCAACGGCTCCTTTGGCATTGGCAGCTTGGGCCGGAACGTGCTTAGCTCTTACCTGGATCTGGACGAGTCCGGGAAGATCCGGATGTTTGCTGTTTCCGACAATTTCAAGGCCCAGCTTCAGTGGGTGAACGGCCTGTACAGCAAGGGCCTTATAGACCCCGAGATGTTCACCCAGGATATTCCTACCTTTACATCAAAGGGCGAACAGGACTTGATTGGCGCTGTGTTCCACAACAATAACCCCGAGATCATTGGCGCCCAGCACATGGACGAGTTCAAGGCAGCCCCACCCCTGGCCAATGAAGATGGCGCCCGGGTGTTTAATAATTTGGGCACCACCTTTGGCTCAGGCGCTTTCGCCATCTCCAGCACCAACCTCTACCCCAAGGAGAGTATGCGGTGGATTGACTACTACTACGGCGAAGAGGGCGCTAAGCTGCTGTGGCTGGGAGAGGAAGGCGTTACCTATATTGACAACGGCGACGGAACCTATGCCATGACCGAGTACGTGACCAACAACCCGGACGGCCTGAACCGTCCCCAGGCCATTGGCCAGTACGCCATTGGGTTTGCCGGCGGCGGCTGCCCGGTGTTCACCACCGAGGCTTTTGAGCGGGCCCGCCTGACAGACGCCTGCTTCGAGGCTTGGGACACGGTTATGCCCTATTATCAGGTAGAGGGCTTGGCCAGTTTCTCTTACACCACGGAAGAGCAGGACCGGCTGAACGCCCTGAGCGCCGACATTGTTACCTATGTGGACGAGACAAAGGTGCAGTTCATCACCGGCAAGCAGAGCTTTGACCAGTGGGACAGCTATGTGAAGAACATTGAGAACATGGGTCTGGAAGAATACGTCCAGATTCAGCAGGCTGCCTATGAGCGCTGGGCAAACTCCTAAACCGATTGGTGAAAGAACCTCCAGGGCGCGGCATTTGTAGTAAACCTACTTAAATATTAGTATTTACCGGTTTTTAAGCTGGGCGGCCAAGCCGCGTGGCGCGGGGGCGTTCCGCTCTCTTCCTTTGCTCGACAAGGGCGTTGTGGCAGCAAAGGCCCCCGCATACCTGCGAGAGTACCTGGTATGCGGGGACCTTATGCTGCTTCTACCGGGAGGGTCCACAACAAGTATTTTATGACGATATTTTGGCCTCCGGCGGCTTAGGGGCTTTGCCCCTAAGAACCCTACCACTTTTGAAAAAGTGGACAAAACTTTTATTGTGTCCGCTGCCAGAACATCGTGCGTATAACAGCGCGTTTGGACACTCCCCTTCTACCTGCCTTCTTGCAATACAAATTTTTGAATGGCCAGGGCCGCCGCGCCCTTGGCCGCGCGGAACTTATCGAAGGGGACAAATTCAATGTCCACTTCCTCCTCGTTTAACGAGAACAGGTTTTTCCTGGTCACGTCTATAAGCATCTGCCGGTTTTCCTGGCTCTGCATAATGCGCCCGTCCACAATCACCAGGGGCGGGTTGATAAGGTTAATCACATTGGCCAGCGTAATGCCCAGGTAGGTAACCGCGTCCTCCATAATCGAGCACACCACCCGGTCCCGGCTTTGCTGTACCTGCAAAATTTCTTCCATACTGGGGTTTAAGGGATCTTTGCACACAGTGCGCAGCAGGGTGGGAATGTCCGCTTGAATGGTCTGGATGCACCGGTTTCGAATGGCCAGCTCGCTGGAGACCCCCTCCAGGCACCCCCGGTTTCCGCAGGTGGGGCAGGTGAACCCAAAGCGGTCCACCACTATGTGGCCCACCTCGCCGGCGCCGGCCATTTCCCCGGAATACAGCCGGTTCCTGATGACCAGAGGGCAGGCCACGCCCCGGGAGACGAGAAAATAGGCAAAGGTCTCGGGCCGCAGCTTGCCGCTGAACAGCTCTTCGCCCAGGGCGCAGCAGCGGGCGTTGTTTTCCACCCGGCAGGGCAGGCCGGTTCGGGCGTTCAGGTCCTTTGCAACGGTTTTGTCCGCCCATTTATGAATGGCTCCATACCGCAAAACCCCATGGTGTCCATCCACAAAGCCCGGCAGGCCAATGCCCAGGCCCGCGATTTTTTCTTTTGGGGTTTGGGTTTTGTCCAGCAGATCCTCTACGTACTGGGACACCGCGTCCATGGCTTGTCCGTAGTCCTCTATCTCGTCCCGATACTGCTCCGCGTGCACCACCTGTCCCCGAAGATCCGTTAAACACAGCTGGGTGCCAAAGTACCCCCGCTCTACCCCTACTGCGTAGCGGGCGTCTGGAATAAAGTCCACCAGTACCCGCTTTCGGCCCAGAGTATGCTTAGAAGGCCGCTCCTCTTTTACCGAACCGGCCCGGCACTCCCGCACCAGGCCCTGCTGAAGCAGGCTGGCCACATTGGTGGAAATAGTGGGCGGGGTCAGCTGCAGCATCTCCGCGATCTCCGCCCGGCTGATGGGGCCGTACTTATAGATCGCCTCTTTAATGGACTCTGTGTTTCGCAGCTTCAGCTGTTCCAGATTGTTCCCTGCGTACGCCATGTTGATCTCTCCAATTTTGCAGCAATTTTTCTTTGCCCAGAGGCAAGGCGGCGTCTACACGCGTTTGAGTATGGAGATTTTTTGGAGCTGTTAGAAACATTGCGGGCGCGCTTTTTATACTCCAAGGTTTTTTGACAGGGAAAAAAGGAGAAAAAATCCCCTGCGAACCCCCGTGTAGACACTGCCTATGGCTGTTTGAATCAGCCTATCTCTTTCATTGTACACAAAATTTGGGGGTTATGCAATCAAATTTTTCCTCTTAGCCCCCGCAGGGGAAGACCGGCGCGGCGTCCCGGCTGTGGCTGTTCTGGGTTGGGTCCTTCATGCACAGGTGCACTGCCGCTGTGGTGAAGGTTTTAGGCAGGGCCAGAATGTTAGGGCTGGGCCCCACGTACTTTTTCATGGCGTCTGAGAGGGCCTCCTCAAAGGTGGCCCGGGTCTTTAGACCCATGCCCCGGGCAATGCCGGGCTCTCTGGCTCCCACAATATAGATGGCGCTGGTGTGCTCTTCGGCCAAGTGCCCGCAGCTCATCATGGAAAAGCCGTGGAAGGGGTGGAAGGCGTTGGCAAAGCGGTATTTGCGGATATACTCCTGGTTGGTGGCAAAATACTCCCCATAGCGGTTCATATCTGGCAGAATGTTCATGGAGTCGTGCTGGAACATCTTGTACAGCTCCCGCAAATAGGGCCAGCGCTCCTCGTGGAACCAGCCGTCGCAGATGCTGGACACAATAAACACGCAGCGGTCCGCCAGTACCCGTTTGTGGCGGATGACCTGGGCGCTGAGGGCCTGCATCATCTGGATGGGGTTGGTGCCCATGCCGTCTCCATAGTGGAAGTTGGTGGGCATCCCGAATACCACCACGTCATACTTTTTCTCCGCCCAGTGGACATAGGTGCGCCGGTCCGCCATCTTCCAGCTGACGGGCTGCATCTCTTTCGCCCAGCCGGAGTGAATCTCAATCTGCCGGCTTTTGGTGTCCAGCACCGCGTCGCAGCAGAAGAATTTTTTCCCCATCTTCTCCTCCATCCACAGGCCCTGCTGGTCAAACTTCCGGCGCATCTCGCTGGCGGTGGATACGGGCACAAAGTCCGGCTGGTGCATCACCTGGGGCACGTGGTGTGCGGAGATGCTTTGCCAGTGGGTAATGCCCGTGGCGCAGTGCTTGTATCCCCCGGAATACCCGCCGTATGGGTTGCCCTGGGTGTGGCCGATGAGAATGGCCACATCGGCGTCATACACATATTTGTTGAGAATCACGTGGTCCCCTTGGGGCGTAAAGCCCAGGTCCACCAAGTGGTCGTAGTCCTCGCTGTCGTGGCTGGTGATCTGCCCGCTGCCGTAAAACTCTCCAAAGAGTTCTTCCCCCAGGATGGCCTGCATCTCCTGCACCGTGGCCCTGGGGTGCAGGCCGTTGGAGAACAGCAGGAGCACGTCCTTTTTCTCCACGCCCGCCTGGTACAGCTCATCCAAGCAGGCCCGAATAGCCACCTTCCGGTGGCTGGTGGGCTGGCAGCCGCCCTTGACAATGTCCGGAATGACGAACACCACCCGGCTGCCCTTGTGGGCCAGCCGGTCCAGAGTCTCCATGCCAATGGGGTGCCGCAGGCTCTCCAGGGTGGCGGCGTACAGGCTGTCAAAGTCCTGGGGCAGGCAGGGCGGGTCCGGCACGGTCTCGCCGGGAATGAAAACATCGGTGTAGTCCGGCAGCTCCGCCTCCAAAAATCCGTGGCCGTATTCAAATGGCAGCTTCATGCTTTTTCTCCTTCCCCGCCCAGATACAGGCGGATGATTTCTAAGTATTCCTCTGGATAAAACCCGATTTCTCCAGAAAACCGGGTCAAGGCAATCAGCCCTCCGTCCACCTCTGGGATAGAGGCCAGCATGGCGGCGTTTTCGGCTTTCAGTCCGCCGCCGTAAACCAGCTCCAGGCCAGGGGCGTGGGACTTGACAAACCGGGCGATTTTTTGGATATAGTCCCGGTCCGCGGGTTTTTTCCCTGGGCCAATGCTCCACACCGGCTCATAGGCGACTACCACCCGGCTTTTGTCCACCCCGTCCAGGCCCAGGTCCAGCTGGGCGGCCAGGGTTTCCTGCCAGTGGCCCTGCTCTTCGCTCTTCTCGCCAATGCAGTACAGCACCGAGAGCCCAGCCCTTTGGGCCGCCCGGATCTCCCGGTTCAGCAGCCCGCACACCGCCCGGCTCGCCTGGGGCCCCGCGACCCCTGCTTCGGCCAAGATCTCCGCCTTGCCGCCGCGCTCTTCGCAGTGGCCGATGAGTACGCTCTCACACCCCAGCTCCAGGGCGGCGTGGGCAGTGCGGAAGGTGGTAAAGGCCCCAAAGTTCCCACCCGGCTGGGTGTCCGCCCAGTGCACGCCCTGGCACCCCAGGCGAATGGGGCTGTCATCCGCCCGGGCTTTGGCCGCCCCCAGTAGATGGGCCTCAGGAAGGTACATCACAAATTCGGCTTGCTTCGGGGAATAGGCCCGCAGCGCCTCCTGGGTTCGGGCCACAATAGTCCCGCCCCATTCCTCCATAGGCGCCAGCCGGTTGACCCCGCCATGGGCAGGACGAATGTCAAATCGTTTTAAATTGAGATAAATATGTTTCATATTCTGCCTCCTTCTGATCGAAAACTGACAAACCGGGGCAGTGGGCCCACCAGGGGCCGGGCCCAGTCCTTAAAGGCCTGGGTGACCCCGTTGCCCGCTGCATTAATGAATTCCTCCGGCAGGGTCCGCTCGGTAAGCATTACCTGTTCCAGGGGAATTAGCACAGTCCGTACCCCGTATTCTGGGCCTGAAAGCCGCTCCAGCCCCAGCATCACCCCGGTTTTTCCAGCCACCGCCGCCTTTACCGCCTCCCGTCCGACCAGAACCGCTTCCTCCCGGTCTATATCACTCTGCCAAGCCATTGAGGCCCGGCTAAGCAGGCCGGGTTTTTCCGAGCGGGCCTTATACCCCAGATTTTTGATGATCAGGTTGGCCAGGTGGGCGCTGACATCCCCAAAGTAAGTGGCCCGGCCCACAGTCATCACCGGCTTCACCACAGGCTGGCCGTCCAGGCCTAGCAGGCCCTCGCTGGCCACCACCACGCCGCTGCCCTTTTGGGCAATGAGCCTGCCCACATCTTTTAAAAAGCGCCCCCCGTCAAAAGGCCTCTCTGGCATATAGATGAGGTCCGGCCCGCCCAGGCCGCTCTCTTCCGCCAGGGCGCTGGCCGCAGCCAGCCAGCCCGCGCCGCGGCCCATGGACTCCACCACCACCACGTGGATGGGCAGTCCCTGTACGTCGCAGCAGACCTCCGCCACGCTGGCCGCCATATACCGGGCCGCGCTGGCGTAGCCGGGGGCGTGGTCCGTAACAGCCAGGTCATTGTCCATGGTTTTGGGAATGCCCACCACCCGTACCTCTGTCCCCAGCTCCTGGCAGGCGGCGTATAGCTTGCCGCAGGCGTCCATACTGCCGTTGCCCCCGTTAAAGCATACCATGCCAATTTGGTGCTCCGCCAGGCTTTTTGCCAGGGACCGGTAGTCCTCTGGCGCCAAATGGTCCCGGCTGGTGCCAATGGCAGAGGACGGGCTGCGGGGCAGGGCTTCCAGCCGCCCTGCCTCCACCGCGCCCAGATCGATATAATTCCCCCGGGCCGCCGCCAGGCTGCCCCCCCGGGCGCCATAGATGCGGCCAATCTCCCGGTGGGTTTTGGCCTCGGTCACAGCCCCATACAGCGAAGCGTTCATCACCGCTGTAGGCGCGCCGCCGTGAATAATCAGCAAATTATTTCCCCGCATGTTCTTCATCCTCTCATTAGATGCCTTCTTTTCGGTAGCGCTCCGCCATCTGGTCCAGAGAAACCTGCTCCACTAGCGGGGCCCGGCCCACACTGCCGAACTCCACAATCAAGGTGCCCACCGCCTCTTGAACGCCCTGCGCCACGCAGCGGCAGACAGCGGCCACCTCCTGGTCCGGCACATTCCCGTACATCACTGTATCCATAATCGGGGTCAAAAAGGCCCGGGGGTCAAACTGTTCCGGCTTCTGCTCCAGCAGACGGTAAATTTCACCGATACGGGCACTGTCCCGCAGCTGGGGGCGCTGGACAAAGAGCTCCCGCAAATTTCTGGTCACTGCCAGCCGGATATCTGTATCCACATTGATTTTGCCAATTCCGCAGGGGATGGCGGTTTTCAGCTCCTCTAAAGCAATGCCCCCGGTCTCTTCCAGCCTGCCGCCTAAACGGTTGATCTCCTCCACGATGTACCTGGGAACTGTGGAGGAGCCGTGGCTTACCAGCACACCGAAAATGCCCTCGTGCATCAGGCACTCCCGAATGGCGGTGGGAATCTCCCGGCGCAGCTTTACGTCCTTGCCCTTGGCCGCGCCGTGCTTGGTGCCGTAGCTGATGGCCAGGCAGTCTACCCGGGTTTTTTAAAAAAATTCCACTGCGTCCAGGGGATTAGTGTAGGTAGAAGCCGCGCTGAACACATGGTCTTCCACCCCGGCCAGCACCCCCAGCTCTCCTTCCACAGTAACGCCCCGCTGGTGGGCGTACTTAACTACCTCCCGGGTAAGCTCTACGTTTTGGTCAAAGGGTAGAGAGGAGCCGTCGATCATCACGGAAGTGTAGCCCCCGGCAATGGCCGCCTTTACGCTTTCCAGGTCCCGGCCGTGGTCCAGGTGAAGCACAACGGGCACTGGGGAAGGCGCCCCATATGCCTGTACCGCCCGGCCGATGTTTTTAGCCCCCGCGATTTTGTCTTCCACTGTGCCGTTTTGGAAGTCCGTCCTGCCGCCCATAAAGGCGTTGGCCAAGTCCGCGCCCTGAAGAATGGCCGGGCTGCGGAACATCTCGTGTACCTGGATCACAGCCTGGGCCTGGGCTACGGCGTTCACGTTAAAGGCGCCCTGGGCATAGCCATACCGTTGGGTGGCCTCCAATATGGGCCGAAGTGGCAATAACATGGTTTATCCGTCCTTTCCGTTTGTGGAAGCGCGCAAGGGATGGCTTCCCAGAATCACATTAATTAATAAATTTAATTATATATCTTTTTCCCTGGAAATGCAATACATAAAAACCATAAATCTTTCTCCCGTTCTCTATGCCTCCTGCACAAATTCCTATGGATGTGTTACATGGTAAAAGTTGTGCGCGGTGTGGAAGCTTGTCATGGTTTTTTCCTCGACCCTGTTTAAAAACGCCGAGATACAGTATGCTCTGACCAGAAACGGTGCTTTCGGCGTCAAAAATCCTGCGTTTCTCTGGTTTTTAAACAGGCTCTAGCGTCAATGTTAAAAATGATTTTAGTGGGGCAAACTCCTATTATATATGGTTACGGAGTCAGGGCTTGCTGGAAAAATCCGGAAGGCCGTCTTTTGCCCATAAGAGGCTGTTTTCCCCATAAAAAATCCTTGTTAACCACAGAAAATGGCAGAGCCGGAGTCTGTCTCCAAATTCGTCATTTTTTCTATATAAATAGATATTATTCTTTGTGTATTTGATGGAGTGTGTGCGAGCAAAAGGCGAATTTGAAGAATATGACAAATTCACTTGGGAAAACCGGGTGAATTTTATGCGGTTTTATAGAGAGATCCCTATGCCAGCCCCTTAAGTTCTGCCATAAAATGCCGATTTTAATAATAAAATGTAGTGCACTGTTTTAAGGGGATATACCTGTTGGCTTTTCTGCTTTCCGGCAGGAAATCTCGGACCCGTTTGAAAAATCGCAAGCGCCGTCATTAGCGGTCCCTTCCAGCGCCGAAAATCCTCGCTGTGCGGCGGTACAGCTTATGGTTTTCTCCTAATGTTTTCAAACAAGCCTTGGGTGAATAGACTTCTTGGGAAATAGAATCTGTCAAGAAATATGGCGCGGTCAACGGACGGCGACTGTTTCTTTGCTCCCGGAGGCTTTCTATGACTCAAAAATTGTTTTCACAAGAGGTCTAAATATAGAAACTTTAAGAAAAAGGAGGTCGTTCTATGACGATCAGACAATTGGCGCGAAGCCGGCAGCAGGAGCGTGCCGGACAGCTTGCCCAGGGCGGGCAGGGCAAACCCCATGTCAACCCCTATGGCACGCCGGGCATGAGCTTAAACCAGGCGGGCAATTATCGGAAAATAGTGCCAGTGGACAAAACGGTGGCGCGGCAGGTGAAGCGGATTGCCTTTGACCACATGAAAAATGGCTATGGGGTTAGCAACGGAGAGGACATCAGCGGCCTTATTCAGGGCTATGTCCTGTCCCTGGCCCCAGAAGAGCGGCTAAGCGCGTCTTGGACACTGAATGAGATGTTCCACACCGAGGCCACCCGGCTGGCGGGATTTGTCCGCCAGCACAATCCAGGCTGGGACTGGGGCGCGCCTTTTGATACCAGTATTTTAGAGGACTACCGGCAGGGCGTGGATATTACCGCGTAAATGGAGAAGGGGGAGGATTGCCATGGGTCCGGCACGAAGCAGGTCCTTTGGAAGCATGCTGCGCACCACGGTACTCTGTATGGTGCTGCCTTTGGCCGTGCTTCTTATTGTCAATTCCCTTTATTCTATCCAGGCGTTTAACCACCGGCTGGCCGAGTCGAACCAGCGCACAGTGGACGCCTGTGTCTGGCAGATTGAGGACCAGCTGGCGGCCATTGACGACGCCCTCATCGCCATTGTAGCCAGTAACTTGGACTTTCGCACCCTCTCCGGGGGCGCCTCCCAGCTACAGGCCCACCTGGCGTCTTATGCTCTTTACCAGCAGCTCAAGCCTCTGGCGGCCTCTTATACAGTAGCAAGGGCGTTTTTTATTTACAGCCACACCAGCGGCGCCGAGCGGGATATTTTTACCGAGGACTTCACATACCAGCACAAGCGGCAGATTCGCGGCTTTGTTCGGGAGGCCGTGGCACGGGACCAGTATGCCATGGGAATGGGATGGAACTGGGTAAAAATTGAGGACGAGGTGTATTTGCTGCGGTTTTATGGGAGCAATGGAACCTATTTGGTGGCTCTGGCCCCCCTGGACCAGCTGGTGGGCATTACAGAGTGGGAGCAGGAGCGGGAGGCCGTGGTCTCCTTTACCACCATGGAAAACCAGCCCCTGACCCAGCAGGCCTTTTTAGAGGAACAGAACATCCGCCTGCCCAAAGACTATGACTACCAGGGCTATTTTCTCTCTGGCTTTCCCCGGCGGTACATGATCATTGGCCGGCAGCTAACAGGCACCAACTGTAATCTGGTGTTTTTGGTAAGCGGGGCAGGATACCTGGAAGTTTTGGACCCTGTACAGATGATTCTTTTGGGGCTTTCTCTGCTCACGGTGCTCTGCGTGCCCGTGCTTCTGGTAGGGCTTAACCGGGAGATTGTCACCCCGGTGGAAAAGCTGAAACAGACCATGATCCGCATTCGGGAGGGAAACCTGGAGGCACAAGCGGATACCGGGGACCAGGTTTTAGAGTTTCAACAGATGTCTGAAACGTTTAATACCATGATCCAACAGATCAAGGAACTGAAAATTACCTCCTATGAAACAGAGATCCAGTGCCAAAAAGCCCAGCTGCAATATTTACAGTTGCAAATTCGGCCCCATTTCTTTTTAAATGGACTTAAAAATCTATATGCCCTGGCCCAGCAGCAGGACTGCGAGAAGATCCAGCGGATGATTCTGGCTTTTTCCAGGCATATCCGCGCCATGTTTCAGGACAGCATGGATTTTGTGCCCTTGGAGAAGGAGCTGGAGCATATTAAAACCTATATCGAGCTTCAGGCCCTCAGCTCTACCAGCACCCCCATCTGCCGCATCAGCGCGGAGCCCCGGCTGCTGGGGTTTTCCCTGCCGCCCCTCTCTTTGCAGACCCTGGTGGAAAACTCTGTGAAGCACCGGGCGGACACGGACCAGCCGCTGGAAATTGACGTAAAAGCCTTTGTGCTGAAAAGCGGAGGGGAGACCTACATTGACTTGTCTGTCAGCGACAACGGCCCCGGCTTTTCAGACGATGTGCTGCGAGAGATTAACGCGCCCTTTCAGGGCGAGTACACCCAGCACCATGTGGGGCTGAACAACATCAAAAAGCGCATAGAGCTGGCGTACGGCAGCCAGGTGGTGTACGCTTTTTATAACACCAATCCCGGCTGCGTGGCCGAGATTATGATTCCCATACAAAACCAGCTGAAAGAGGGGGAAAGCAATGAATGTCCTAGTGATTGACGACCAGCCAGAGGTGGTGCGGGGCCTGTTAAGCGGCGTAAACTGGCAGCGCGCCTGGGTGGAAAAGGCCTTTCCCGCCTACAGCCTAAAAGAAGCGCAAAACGTCTTTTTGCAAGAGCGGGTGGACATGCTGCTGTGCGACGTTGAGCTGCCGCCCCATAACGGCTTTGAGCTGCTGCGCTGGGCGCGCCAGCGCAAACCGGAGGTGGGCTGCATTTTTCTTACAGCCCACGCGGAGTTTGGCTATGCCCAAGAGGCCGTAAAGCTGGGATCTTTCGACTATATCTTGCAGCCCGCGCCTTATGAGGAGATCGAAGAAGCCCTAATCCGTGCGGCGGGCAAGCTGCAAGAAAGCGCCAAGCTGCGCCGCTACTACGCCTATGAGGAGTACCGCAGCAGCCAGGCCGCGGCCAGCCAGCCGCCGGAAGAGAGCCTGGGGCCTGTGCGCAAGGCGATGGAGTACATCCGCCGGAACCTGGACAAGGAGCTGAACCGGACCCAAATTGCCGAGATGGTGTATCTAAGCCCAGAGCATCTCTCCCGGCTTTTTAAGCGGGAGACCGGCGGCTCTTTAAGCGAGTATATACTGACCGAAAAAATGCGGGTGGCCCAGTCTTTGCTGGCGGATACGGACGTGCCGGTCAGCCTGGTGGCATCCC
The DNA here is from genome assembly GCA_910574935.1 of Oscillospiraceae bacterium. Taxonomy (GTDB): domain Bacteria; phylum Bacillota; class Clostridia; order Oscillospirales; family Acutalibacteraceae; genus Acutalibacter; species Acutalibacter intestini. Next base: position 294,980 of record CAJTCU010000001.1, on the reverse strand, counting down.
GGGTGGGGTACTGCAATTTTTCTTATTTTTCTCAGGTGTTCAAAAAATTCTGCGGCTGCTCGCCGGTGGAATACCGCGCCCGGCGCCATAAGCCCCAAGAGGATATGGAAGAATCTGAATAACCAGACAGGCGTTCTTGCAAAGCACCCGCTGTTCCAGGCACCAGGCGGAGCAAATTTTCTCATGGTATTGAATATTATTTCATGGAATGATATTTATGGATTTGGGCTGGCCTCCCCATGGAAAGGGTGGCGGCGCTTTGAAATCCACAAGGAATTCAAAGGGACTTTGTGGGTGTGGTATAGAGTTGCAGACGCGTTGGTTGTCATTCTTTTCAGCAATGTATGGAATGGCAACTTTTTTTATGTCTATGCATCGGCCTTAAAGGCCTCTTTATGCAATATCTAAGAGAGAGAATTGCAACTTGGACATAAATTGGTCACAAATTTGACATTGGAAATCACAATTTTTGCAGAAAAACCCTGGCAAATGGGTTATACTTTATTTATTAGTGAAATAGGGGCAAACGGGTAAAAACAGAGCGGCCCCGCACTCACTAAAAATTGGTAAATTCAGAAAGGATGGTTTTACTTATGACAGGAAAAAGAATCCTGGCGGCTCTTTTGGCGCTGTGCATGGTGCTTAGCCTGGCGGCGTGCGGCGGCGAAAGCGGCGGCAGCTCTCAGCAGAGCGGCACAACAGAAAGCCAGAGCAGCCAGAGCAGCCAAAGCAGCCAGGGCGGCGAAAGCAGCGAGAGCTCCAGCGAAGTAAGCCAGACGGCGGGCGAAGACCTGAAAGAGCCCGAGCTGGTTACCCTGAACCTGATCACCATGGCTTCCGGCAAAGAGGAGACCGGCGTAGCCCATGTGGAAGAGGCTATGAACCAGCTTTTGGAGGACAAGTTCAACGTAAACGTGAAGCTGACCTTCTATCCCTTTGGCAGCTATGCGGAGCAGACCACCCTGGCCCTTTCCGCCGGCGTGGACGTGGACCTGATCGCGGTGTACATGATCCCCTACGCTTCCTGTGCTACCAGCGGCCAGATTATGCCCATGGACGACCTGATTGAAAAATATGGCCAGGGCATCATTGAGCAGCTGGGCTGGGACCTGATCAACTGCGGCCGGGTAGACGGCGAGCTGTTCGGCCTGACCCAAGGCCGGGATATGGCCCAGGCCCAGGGCTTTGAGTACCGGCTGGACCTGGTCGAGAAGTATGAGCTGGATATGGAAAACGCCACCACCCTGGAGGCCCTGTATGAGCAGCTGAAGGTCATTAAGGAGAAAGAGCCCAATGTGTGGCCCGTGGTGGTCTCCGCTGGTGAGAACATCCGTAACTGGGGCTGGGACGCTTTGGGCGACGAAATGGTGAACCTGGGCGTGCTGCCGAACATGGCCGCGGATACCAAAGTGACCAACCTGTATGAGACCGACCAGTACAAGGACCTGGTTACCACCATGTACAACTGGATGCAGGAAGGCCTGATTCAGACCGACGCTGTAAACACCACAGAGACCGGCGCCACCCTGATGGACGCTGGCACTGCCTTTGGCACCTTCTCCAACCTGAAGCCCTATTACGCGGAGGAGAACAACCCCAATCGGGTTAACAAGATTGGCACAGTAGAGATTATCCCCGCTCTGTCCACCACGGGCTTTGCCACCATGGCGCTGTGGTCCATTGCCGGCTCCTGTGAGCACCCCGAGGCTGCCATGAAGGTGCTTAACGAGCTGTATGTCAATCCCGAGCTGAATAACCTGTATATGTATGGTATTGAGGGCGAGCACTACCAGGTTATTGGAGAGGGCGTGGTTACCAACGGCCAGGACCGCATTGACTATGTAGAGGGCCTGGACGCCAACAGTACAACCTACCGGAAGAGCGGCGCGTGGATGCTGCCCAACCAGTTCATTGGCGCCATCTGGGGCCCGGACCTGCCGGTGGATTACTGGGACGCCACCAAAGAGTTCAACCAGACTGCCGCAAAGTCCGCTGCCTTTGGCTTCTCCTTTGACGCTACCAAGACCCCCAACGAGATTGCGGCCTGCACCAATGTGGTGAATAAGTACCACAAGGCCCTGGTCTGCGGTGCGCTGAACCCTGAGGAGACCCTGCCCAAGTTCAACCAGGAACTGAAAGACGCGGGCATTGACGCGATTATCGCTGAAAAGCAGAGCCAGCTGGACGCTTGGCTGGCTGAGCAGAGCAAGTGATTTTGTAAGGTAAAGGATTCGTGATATAACCGTGCCCTCCCTAAAAGGGAGGGCGTGGGAATGGGCGGCAGAACCGCCGTCTATTCCCACGCTCTTCTGCCTTGGGCCCGTCTGCCGGGGTTAGAGTATGAACACTGGAAAAGGAGCTGACCGCTATGTCTAGCAAGTCCATGGCGCTGGAACAAGAAGCCAAACGGCGTTCCTCGCCCCAAAAGGCCAACCGCTTTTTGCGCTATCTGCCGCTGTACATCATGTTCCTGCCGGGGGCCCTCTATTTGTTTATGAACAATTATGTGCCCATGTCCGGCCTGATCATTGCTTTTAAGCGGGTAAACTGGCGCAAGGGTATTTTAGGAAGCGACTGGGTGGGCCTGAACAACTTTACCTACCTGTTCAAAACCAAGGACGCCTTTAATATTACCCGCAATACCTTGCTGTATAATATCACCTTTATTATTTTGGGCACCATAATCGCCATTACCATTGCCATTTTACTCAACGAGATCCGGCATAAGCTGATGAAGCAGGTGTACCAGACCATCATCCTTTTGCCCTATCTGATCTCCATTGTGGTGGTCAGCTACCTGGTGTTTGCCCTGCTCAGTTCCGAGACAGGGTTTGTGAACAACACCATTCTAAAGGCCCTGGGCAAAGAGCCTATCTCTTGGTACACAGAGCCCAAATACTGGCCCTACATACTGGTAATTGTCCACGTCTGGAAAACCTTTGGGTATGACTGCATCCTCTACTATGCCACCCTGGTGGGCATTGACCACAGCTATTATGAGGCGGCGGTGATTGACGGGGCCAACCGCTGGAACCAGATCCTCCATGTGACCCTGCCCAGCCTGCTGCCCACCATTATCACCCTGACCCTTATGGCTATTGGCAAAATTTTCTATTCAGACTTCGGCCTGTTCTACCAGGTGCCCATGGACTCGGGCCCCCTGCTGGATGTGACCAGCACCATTGATACCTATGTGTACCGGGGGCTGATTCGTCTGAACGACATTGGAATGTCCTCCGCCGCAGGCTTTTACCAGAGCGTGGTGGGCTTTATACTGGTACTGCTGGCCAACTGGGCGGTGAAGAAGGTCGGCGGCGAAGAAAACGCGTTGTTCTAAGGGAGGTAGCACAATGGTAGAAAAAAATAAAAACTTTCAGGTTGTGGCCCACGCGGTGATGATCATTCTGGTGCTGTGCTGCATCTTTCCCTTCGCGCTGCTGATCATGTCCTCTATCACAGAGGAAAACGAGCTGATTCGCAACGGCTATACGCTGTTCCCCTCTAAGCTCAGTATGGACGCTTATCTGTATATGTTCAAAAGCGGAACCAAGATTGCCAAGGCCTATTTAATGACCATTTTCTCCACCGCAGTGGGAACCAGCCTGGGCCTTTCCATGACGGTCCTCATGGCCTATGCTTTGTCCCGCCGGGACCTGCCTGGACGCAATGCCATGGCTTTCTACGTGTTCTTCACCATGCTTTTTAACGGAGGCCTGGTGCCCACTTACATTATGTACACCCGGTATATCCCGGTGAGCAACACCCCCTGGGCGCTGATTATCCCCTCTCTGCTGGTGAACGCGTTTTATGTTATTATGATGCGGACCTATTTCAGCACAAACATTCCCGACGCGGTCATTGAAGCCGCGCGCATTGACGGTGCGGGAGAGTTTCGGGTGCTTCTCACCATTGTGCTGCCCATGAGCGTACCCATGATCGCCACCATGACCCTGCTGATTGGTCTGGCCTATTGGAACGACTGGAAAAACGGCCTGTATTATTTGCAGCAGAGTAAGAGCCTGTACAGCATCCAGGTGCTGTTAAACGACATGCTCCGGGACGTACAGGCGCTGAAAAGCGGCATGGACGCTGCTTCCGCGGCGGAAATTTCCGCCACCATGCCCAGCATTGGCATTAAGATGGCTATCGCGGTGGTGGGCGTACTGCCTATTTTGGTGGTGTACCCTTTCTTCCAGAAGTATTTTGTAAAGGGAATCACCATTGGCGCGGTAAAGGGCTAACGATCAGCTCGTCATACATACAGATCCAGAAAAGCGAGGGCTTCCCTGCACAGGGGAGGCCCCCGCTTTTAATACTTCCAGACTTCTGACCCCAAACAGGCTGGGGGGACTTTCTGAAAGGAGGTACAGGGCCTAGCGCAAATGGAGAGCCCAAGGGATTTTGATACGTACAAAACAGACGCGCCCAAGGGTGGAAGATACCCGGAGACCGTCCGGCCTTTTGTGGCGGTCCGATGCTTGCCGGGGCCTGGCCCCTTGAAAGCTATCTTAAAAAGTGCTATAATGAAACTGGAAAACAAGGTAAATTGGAGGACTGATCCTAATATGAAAAAGAGACGAATTCCGATCATACTGCTGGCCGGGGTTCTGGCCCTGTTGGCTGCCTGTAGCAGCCAGCAATCTCCAAGCAGCCAGCCGGTGGACGAGACTGTGGCGCTGACTGTATGGGGTGCGGAAGAGGATGAGGCGCTGCTGCGGGAGATGATTGACTCCTTTCAAACCCAGTATGCCGGCCAGGCAGACTTTCAGATTACTTATCAGCCCCAAAGCGAGTCCCACTGTAAAGACGCGCTGCTGGGAGATTTGGAAAAGGGCGCGGATGTGTTTGCCTTTGCGGACGACCAGGTGGCGGCGCTGGCTGCCGCCGGGGCCCTGGACCCCATTGCGGACGAGAGCGCGGTCCGGGGCGCCTCGCTTCCGGCGGCTCTGGATGCGGCCAGCGTGGGGGGCACGCTCTACGCGTACCCATTGACTGCGGACAACGGATATTTTCTTTATTATAATAAGGCTTATTTTTCAGAAGCGGACGTTGAAAGCTTAGACCGCATTCTGGAAGTTGCGGCTGAGGCGGGCAAGCAGATGGTCATGGACTGGTCTTCCGCCTGGTATGTTTACGCGTTCTTTGGAAACACCGGTATGGAGGTGGGGCTAAACGAGGACGGCCTTACCAATTTCTGCACCTGGAACAGTACCGAAGGGGATATACAGGGCGTGGATGTGGCCCAGGCCATGCTGGATATCGCGGCCAGTCCGGGCTTTGCCAGCCACACGGACGAGGAATTTCTCCAGGGGGTTCAGGATGGCTCTGTAATCGCCGGGGTCAGCGGCGTGTGGAATGCCGTGGCCGTGGAAGAGGCGTGGGGAAAAGAGAATGTGGGGGCTGCCAAGCTGCCTACCTATACTTGTGGGGGACAGCAGGTGCAAATGGCCTCTTTCTCCGGCTGCAAGCTGATTGGGGTAAACGCCTACTCCCAGCACCCGGAATGGGCCGCGCGCCTGGCAGAGTGGATCACCAATGAGTCCAACCAGCGGCTGCGTTTTCAGCTAAGAGGACAGGGACCCGCCAATGCCATTGCGGCCAATTCTTCCGAGGTTCAGGCATCGCCAGCCATTGCGGCCCTGCTGGCCCAGTCAAATTATTCCCAGCTCCAGCGGGTGGGGGGGAAGTTCTGGGACCCTGTGGCCGAGTTTGCGGGCAGCATGGCGGAGGGAAATCCTTCCGGAGCCGCTCTTCAGGCCCAGCTGGACCGGCTGGTAGAAGGCGTAACCGCGCGATAGGCGGAAGAATACCATCAGGAGGAAAGCATTTATGAAAGGCAATCTGAAATTACAGCAACGTTTAATTATGCCTATTGTCTTGCTGGGGCTGGTAACGCTGCTCTCCAATATTCTGGCGGTTTTCAGTGTAAACAATGTCCATAGCAACGCGGGAACTATTGTGGATAAATATATGGTTTGCGAGGGGCAGCTGGAGGGAATCCGGCGCTCGATGATGGACATTCATCGTTTGGCTTTGTCCCATATTGTGGCAGCGGACCACGTCACCATGATTCGCCTGGTCCAGGAGATTAAGGAAGAGGAGGCCGCCCTGGACGAAAAGCTGAGGCTTTATGAAGAGATGATTCCCCTTGAGGATCAAGAGTCTTACCGTTCTTTACTAAGCGATTACGAGGCCTTTAAGCATGCCCTGGTGCGTTTGGTCTGTGCCAGCGCGGACAGTAAAACCCAAGAAGCCTATGCAATGGCTAACGGGGATGTGGCTCATTGGAGCCAGGCGGCGGAGACAGATATGGACAGCCTTTCCGCGTCTATCGGCACCCTGGCAGATGAAGCGAAGGGCCGCCTGCTTTTGGTCTATGTGGTTTCTCTGGTGGGCAGCTGTGCTACCCTGGTGATTGGCATATTATTGGTAGCCGCCGCGTTTCGCATTGTCCGGCGATATGTAATGGCCCCCATTCGGGGCGCTATGGGGATGCTTCAGGACAGCTCGGAGCGTATCACCGGGGTGGTGGAAGAGGTCCGCCGCCGGGTGGGTACCTCCAGCGGTAATGTCCGCAGCCTTTCCACCCTAACAGACCGTCTTTCCGCCGCGCTGGAGGGAACGGCGGGCAGCTCGGCGGCCATTAGTGTCAGCGCTTCCGAGATGCGCGGCGACGCCAAAAGCATGGCGGAGGAATGTGCGCAATTACCGCCTACTCGGCAGAAATGCGGGGCCGGGCCGAGGAGATGGAGCGGTCTGCCCGGGATGAGATGGAGGTTGTTCGGGCCAAAACAGAGGAAATTATGTCCACCCTGGACCAAGCCATTGAGAAGAGCAGGAGCGTGGGGGAGATTAGCACGCTGACAAAAGACATTCTCTCCATCTCTACATCCACAGACTTGATCGCTGTTAACGCGTCGATCGAGGCCTCCCGGGCCGGGGAGGCGGGCAAGGGGTTTGCTATTGTGGCCCGAGAAATCCGGCAGTTGGCGGACGCTTGTGCGGAAACCGCAAACCATATTCAAGAGGTCAGCATGGTGGTAACCGGGGCTGTGAACTATCTTTCCAGCAGTGCCCAGGAGCTGGCCGGTTACTTAGGTAAGACGCTTCTGGCTCAGCTGGAGCTGTCTGTCCATGCGGGGCAGCAGTACCGGGTGGACTCGGACTATATTCAAGAGGCTATGGAGGCTTTTAACCAGCGCACGGTACGGCTGCGGACAGCCATGGACGAGATTGCCAGCTCCATTTCGGAGATTTCCGGAGCCATTGACAGCGCGGTTTCCGGGGTAAACGGCGCGGCGGGCAGCACCCGGGGCCTGGTGGAGGATATGGCGGGCATCACAGACCGCATGAACGCAAACCAAGAGATTGTTGGGGAGCTGAAGCGGCAGATGGACGTGTTTGCCAACTTATAGGTTTGGGTTTATAAAAAAAGCCGGACGTTTGTTCATAGCAAACGCCCGGCTTTCCTCTTTGTCTAGCATCTAGTTTAAAACTCTGAAATGATAGTCTGTTTGGACCAGAAGCGGTGGTTTCGGGTCCCAAATCCTCAAAAGGCGGGCAAAAAGCTTTTCTTGCGGTTTTTGCCTTGGCCCCCTGGTTTCTGGTCAAAAATCCAGCGTTTCTCCGGCTTTCAGATAGTCTTTCGTTTGGCTCAAGTCTACCTAATTTGATAATAGGAAAGGATGTCCGCCGGCCCCGCAGAGCCTGGCAGGACCTGCCGATGGCCTGGATATGGCCGCGCAATCGTTTTTGGCAAGGGAGCATCATAGGACTTTGGAGGATACAGTTCCAACAAGGTTTTCGACACTGGACAGCCGAGTGAAGTTTTACCCCTTAGAACAGGAAGTTCCTGGGGTTTACCCGAGAGCCGTTCTGCCATACCTCAAAATGCAGGTGGGGGCCTGTGCTGTCCCCTGTACTGCCCTCATAGCCGATAATTGTTCCCTGCTCTACATACTGGCCTTGAGACACCGCCACGGAGCTCATATGGGCATACAGCGTGCTGTAGGTACCGTTGTGGTAAATAAATACATGATAACCCCAGCCCATGCCCCAGGTGTCTGCGGTCCAGGCCCGTTCTACCCTGCCGGACTCTGCCGCCACAATGGCCGTGCCGAAATCCCCGGCAATGTCCATGCCCTGGTGTCCCCGGTATCCGCCGTACTCGTCCGAGATATAGGTAACCCCCGGCATGGGCCAGCAGGGCCGGAAGCCGTCGGAACCGCCGCCGTTAAAGATCACGTCTCCCTGCCCGCCCGGGCTGGTTGGGTTGGAAGAGGCCCCGTTATTGGCCGCAGCCTCTTCCTGGCGCTTGCGCTCTTCCTCTTCCCGGCGCTTCTGCTCTTCAATGATCTCCTTAATTTCCTGGTCCCGGGCCTCTATCTCCGCCTGGGTGGTTTGCAGGGCCTCGCTGGTGGCGCTTTGGGCCCCCTGCAAGGCGGCGATGGCCTCCGCGTTTTCCGCGTAAAGGGCGTCCAGTTCCTTTTGGTTCTGCTCCAGGTTCTTTTTCTGCTCCGCCACTAGGGCCTTTTGTTTTTCCCGCTCTGTGCGGTCGGCCTCTGTGGCTTTCATGTAAGCGTCAATTTTGTCCATTAGTTCCTGATCGTGGCGGCTCATGTTACTAAGCATCTCGGACCGCATGGAAAAATCGCTGAAGCTGCTGGAATTCAGCAGGATCTCCAGAGTACTGACAGACCCCGCCTGATAGATGGCGGAAACGCGCTTCTTAAACTGGTTCAAGGTGTCCGCGGACTCCTCCTCCGCCTTTTTCAGCTTCTCATTGAGCAGAGTAATGTTGGCATTCAGCTCATCAATGTCCCGGCGGGCATTGGTAATCTGTTCCTGTACCACGTTGATCTGCTGCTGAAGGGTTTCCTGGTATTCCTGCTTTTGGGCCTCGTCCTGGCGAAGCTCCTCCAGTTTTGCCTCCAGCTGATCGCGTTCCTGCTCCAGCTCCCGCTGTTCGGCCTCCACCTCTTCGGTGGTGCGGGCCAGAACAGAGACCGGGGCCAGATGGAGAAGGCAAAGGGCCATTAGGAAGGAGAGCAGACGTTTAGCAAAGGAAGGGTGGTATTGCAACTTCATAGAATTTCAGCGTCCTTTCTGTAGAGAGGATAGAAAAAGAGAACAGATGTAGGTTTCAAGGAGGGACACAGTGCGCGGTCCAGCGTACGCGGGGTTTGGGCGGGGGGGGAGCGAGCGCCAGTGGCCCTTATGTGCGGACCGACCGAAGCGGCAGCCGTGAAACAGAGCCCCAAGGGTCTTGTCCTTTACAAAGCAGAGCAGAGACGAAAAAGAAAGCGCTAGATATAAGAAATCTAAGTAAAGCCCGCAAGCGGTTGATCATCCCTGCACCGCCCAACCAACCAGCGCCTTTCGCCATTGCGCAGCAATGCCGAACCAGCGGACCGACAAAAGCCCCCCAAAGAGAGCAGCAAGCCCAATAAGAGCGGACCCTGATAGCCCCAAAGCGCTATGGCAAAGCAAGCTAAACCAGCGGACAGCCAGGCACCCAGAAGGGGCCTGCATCAACGAACACGAAAGAAGCTCCGGACCCTTCCAATTAGTGGAAAAGGCCGGAAAACAAGGGCAAAAAGCTCCTATATATCATAAATATTATACCGCAACCACCCGAACTCTTTTTTCTGAAAAGGAAAAATAAATGTAAAAATAGTATGAAGCCAACCCCTTGGGGTGGCCAAAAGTATAGCGCCCCTCCCTTGCGGTAGCAGAAGGGCGCACAAAAAGGCCCGCGGCCTGGGACAGGCCACTGGACCTTTGATTGAATGGCTATCTTCTGCGCTGAACCGAGGTGTACTGCCGGCGGTGGGGTGGGGGAATATACTGGGCGGAATGCTCGATTTTTTCCGGGGCCTGGCCCGCCACCTGAGCCCGCACAAGTATCCGCTGCCTGCGGGGGCGGGCGCTCCACCACATCGTAACCGCCACGCTGAAGAGCCCAGCGGCTACCAGAACCCACCCGATAATGCCGGTTAGCCGCCAGATAGAGGTGTGGGCAGTTTTCATGCCAATAAGGACAAGCAGGAAAAAAGCTCCGGCAAAAAGCGCGGCCGGCCATTTAGAACAGCGGGTCATGCGCCACCTCCCTGCTGGGGAAAGGGCTGACGGGGGATGCAGTTAAAGTCGCAAAAGAAGTCCCAGGCTTCGTCCAGGCCGGTCACGTCCCAGCTGCGCTCTGTGCCAAAGGCTTTTACAGTCAGCTGGGACCGCCCCTCCTGGCGCTCTACCCGGGCCAGAGGGGTACTGTCGCCAAAGCTCATTTTCCGCCCCTGATAGTCCACAGTGAGCAGGCCCCCCGCAAGGATGAATACGAACAGCCCCAGCCCCAGGCCCAGCCCAAAGGCCCGCCAATTTCTTTTCATGGTAGTTTCCTCCTAGAGGTAATATGTAGACAGAGGGGGTATGCGCGAAAGGCCTTTGGAATGCTCCTCGCGTCTAAAAAACTTTGCCGGGGAAGCGGTTTAGCGCAGCCGTGGTTTTTGGTATTCTGTTTTTCCTGCTATTTCTTCTTTCATTATTCGCCGCTTTTCTTACTTTATGCGCAGTCTAGCAGCGCTTCGCCGATGATTTCGCCCAAAAGGGTGCCTGTATACTTGGCCTCTGCGGCGGTGTTTACCTCGGTGCCCACTTCAATGAGCATAGAGCCTGTGGTGGCATTCATGTTATATTTACTGTTGGAAAAGTTCAAAGGCCGCATCAGGCCTGGGTACAGTTCCTGGGCCTTTTGCTGCACCCGCAGAATCATCCGTAAATTCATCAGCCAATCAGGGAAATCCCCCCAGCTGCCGTCCGCGTCGCACCCGGCCAGCAGCATGGCCTGGGCCGCTTTGCGCCCGCCCACCTGCACCGTGGGCTTATATTTCAGGCCTTCGTCTGTGGTCATGGAGTCTCTATGCACGTCAATGGTCACCTGAATGCCTGGGTACTGGCTTAGGTTGGCCTGAATCACCTCCCACGAGCGGGCGTAAGAGCCATTAAAGGCCAGGTCGTTTACCGTCTTGTCGTGGACTACACCAATCCCCTTTGCCTCCAGAGACTGTGCCAGGGCCTCGCCCGCGGCCACCACGCTCATCTCTTGGTTTTGGGTGCGGGTATCCATGTCGGTATAGTAGAAGCCCGGGGCGTCTTTCGAGTAGGATTCGGAGGTATGCGTGTGGTAGATCAGCACCTCCACGCTGCCGTCGGCCTTAATGTGTACGTCAGGCTCCTCCAGCAGTTGGGCGGCCAGGTCGGTGCCGGACTCCGTAGAGTCTCGGACAAAGAAATTGTCCACCTGGGCCCCTCCGTCAATCTGGATCTCCTCCACAGGGCCAGTGGCGCGGTTTGGGTCCGGAGTGGCAGAGAGGCCGGGGAGCAGGTCGCTGTGAAAGGGAACAATGCCGTCGTCTGGGAGAAAGCCATCTTGAGAGAGGGCGGCGGAGTCCGGGGCGGCCGAGGGGGCGGGGGGGTCCGGCGCTGTGCTGGGAGAGGTACTGGAGGATGAATGGTCGGAGAAGAGCAGGGCCTGTTCCTGGGCCCAGCGCTGGAGGTTTTCGGCAGCACACCAGACGCAGACAGCGGAGCAGGCCAGAATGACGAGATTTTTCAGAAGATTCCGGAATTTGTTCATAGACAGTACCTCTTTCATAGAAGATAAAGAAACGCCCCAACATAGGGGAGCAAAACAAAGAAAAAAAGCGCAAAAGCTCTGGGGAACGCGGGACGCCGGCAGGGAAGAGCGGCGTATGGCCCGTGGTCCCCTGGAGAAAGAGCGGGCGCTGCCAGAACCCGTACAGGCATTTAGCGGATTCACAAAATATCTCTTGCATCCGCGCTGTCTTTTTAGTATAATAAAAGCTAAATTTATTTTTATAGTCATTTAACTTGAAAAACATCATTTTCCAGGTTATAGGGTCGCTCTGGGGGGCAAGAGCTGCTTTGGGCGGGCCAGCATACCATATCTCCATCGAACAATTTGTGAATTTGATACTTTTGAAATGGTTTGGCTATAAGCATGTAACATAGGAAAAAGGAGGAACTTACATTTATGTCTATCTACTCGGAGATAAAACCAGAGATTCTGGGCTTGGCGCAAAAATGTGTGGACAACAGCCGTATTGACCCGGAACTCTATACCAAATTTGACGTGAAACGCGGCCTGCGGGACCTGAACGGCAAGGGCGTGCTCACCGGCCTGACCAACATTTCGGAGATTGTTTCCACCCAGACCGTGGACGGGAAAAGCGTGCCCTGCGAGGGCAAGCTCTATTACCGGGGCTATGATGTGGAAGAGCTGGTGCGCCGCCAGGCCGGGATGGATAACTTCGGTTTCGAGCGTACCGCGTTTTTGCTGCTTTTTGGCGACCTGCCAGAGGAGGGGCAGCTAAAGGATTTTTGCCAGCTGCTCTCGTTCTACCGCACCCTGCCCACCAGCTTTGTCCGGGATATTATTATGAAAGCCCCCAGCGACAATATGATGAACACCCTGGCGCGCAGCGTGCTTACTCTTTATTCATATGATGAGGAAGCCGAAGATATTTCTGTGCCCAATGTTTTGCGTCAGTGTTTGCAGCTGATTGCCCTGTTTCCCCTGCTCTCTGTGTATGGCTACCAGGCCTACCGCCATTATCACGACGGGCAAAGTCTGTTTATCCACCAGCCGGACCCAGCCCTTTCCACAGCGGAGAATATTTTACGCATCCTGCGGCCAGACTGCCAGTATACCCAGCTGGAGGCCCGGGTGCTGGATATCGCCCTGATCCTCCACGCGGACCACGGAGGCGGAAACAACTCCACCTTTACCACCCACTTGGTTACCTCCAGCGGAACGGACACCTATTCGGCCATGGCGGCGGCCCTGGGCTCTTTAAAGGGGCCAAAGCACGGCGGGGCCAATATCAAGGTGGTGCAGATGTTTGAGGACATCAAGGCGAACATCAAGGACTGGAACGATGACCAGGAGATTACCGCTTACCTGAAAAAGCTTTTGCACAAGGAGGCATTTGACCGCTCCGGGCTCATTTACGGCATGGGGCACGCGGTGTACTCCATCTCGGACCCCCGTGCCAAGACCATGGCTTCTTTTGTGGCCGGACTCTCCCAGGAAAAGGGCCGTATGGCGGAATACCAGCTATATGCCAACGTAGAGCGGCTGGCGGTGGAGCTGATTGCCAAAGAGCGAAAGATTTATAAGGGCGTTTCTGCCAACGTGGACTTTTACAGCGGGTTCATTTACAGTATGCTGGACCTGCCCATGGAGCTGTACACGCCCATTTTTGCCATCTCCCGCATTGCGGGCTGGAGCGCCCACCGCATTGAGGAGCTGGTGGGCGGCGGAAAGATCATCCGGCCCTCCTATAAGAGCGTGCAGGCCCATAGGGACTTTCCCCAAAGCTAGACGTTTGTTTTCACCAGAGAGGAGCCTTCGGCGTTAAAAATTCCCTGGCTCTGGGCATGTCCAGAAGGAAGCGTTAAAAGGCGAGGCTCCATTCCTTCGTCATAAACTCTTCTTTTGGACACTCCCCCAAAAACCACCCTCTTGCCTTTTTAGAAGATTTGTGCTATAGTATGATCAATAGAAAACATAACTTCCCACCCGAAGTTTGGAGCCACACATCTTGAAAGGAGGCACCCTTTATGCCACCACGTATGGTAGAACTACACGACATAGACGTACCGGCCTTTTTGCAGGTGCTGGATAACTGCGAGGGCGAGGTTTACCTGATGACCCGGGACGGCGACCGGCTGAACCTGAAGAGCAAGCTGTGCCAGCTGGTGGGGCTGACCGCCCTGATTGAGGGCGGAAAAATTGCCGAGGCGTTCGTTATGTGCGAAAAGCAGGCGGATGAAAACAAGCTCTTCCGTTTTAACCTGTACAAAAAGGGCGCGGGGGACGACGAATAAGAAGAGCTGGGAGAAAACAAAAAAGGTTACGCCAAACCTCGGCGTAACCTTTTTTGTATTATTTTCAGGACATGCAGTCCTTGGGCTGTTATAGTAAACACACTTAAAAATCGGTACATACCGATTTTAAGCTGGGCGACTACCTCGCCTAGGGCTTGTTTAAAAAATCGAAAACGCCGTCTTTTTACCCAGAAGCAACCATCTTCTGCGTCGATAATCCTCGTAATACGCAAGTATTACTTGCGGTTTTCTCCTTGAAACTGACCGTTTCTGGTCAAAAATCCGTCATTTCCTCTATTTTCAAACAAGCCCTAGTTCAAAAGAGCTTGAATACCTCTTTTGAACTGTGTTAACTATTAACCCTTGGCCCGCTCTTGAATGATGGCCGCCATCTCGCCCACATTCTTCATGGAGGAAATCTCCCCCATCTTGAACTTCATGCGGAACTCCCGCTCCACAGCGGAAATAAGGGTGATGTGCTCCAGGCTGTCCCAGTCCTCAATGTCGTCCGCCGTGGTCTGGGGGTTCACTCGAATGGTGCGGTCGTCAAAGACCTCCTGAAAGACGCGGTTTAGGCGGGTAAAAACTTCTCTGATGTCCATAGTGATCTCGTCCTTTCTGTGTAGTAATTTTCAACAGCTGGGAAAATGGAAAATAGGCGCTTTGCGCCGTGGGGTCTCGGGGCGCAAGCCCTGAGCGCGGACTGGGGTGGGGTGGTGAAAGCACTTGGCTTTTTGCGCGCCGCTTTTTAAGGGATTAAGGTCGCCTCCGGCGGCAAGGGGCGCTGCCCCCTTGACCCCTGCTAGGGAACCAGTTCCCTGGACCCTTTCTCCCTTCGCGTATGTCCGCTTTTAGGGATTGCCGCTTACCTCGATTACTTTGCATTTGGGCTGGTACCCGGCCACCTTTAGCTCCCAGGTAGTGTTGCCCGCCTGGTCCTCCGCGGTTTTCTCAAAGCCAAAACCAGCGTACAGCTCTCGCACCATGTTGTTTTTTGCCGTGGGGTAATAGTGCCCCCGGATGGTCTCTATATCCTGCTCTCCGCAGCGCTGTACCAGCCGGTCCAGCATGGCCAGCTCCATATCCCGCTTCAGCACCCGGCAGCTCATCAGCCACAACTCTACATCCAGCACAGAGCCGCTCTTTTTGCCAATGACCACCGAGACCACCCCGTTGTCCCCAAACTTGTCCACCAGCTTGCCGTATAGCCGGATGTACCCCGGGTCGGCGAACACCTGCTCCATTTCCTCCACCGTGTAGCGCCGGGTGGTCAGGTTGAACTGGTTGCTCTTGTTGCTTAGCTGGGTGATACGCCCCAGGTACACGGGCAGAAAATCGTCGATGACCGCCCGCATATCCAGGCTTTTCAGGTATTCCTGGTAGTCGCCAAAGCTGGCCTGCTGGGCGGCCCGCTGAACATTAGCCTTATACATATCGTTGCGCTTCAAGTCGTCCTCGCTAAATGTAGTGGCCTCAAAGTACCCGCCCCGGTCAATGGCGGCAATGTAGTTCTCTACCCCTTCCATCTCCGGCACGGCCGCACCCTTTACCTGGGCCCGCACGATCTCCCGCTCGGCGGGGTTGTCGTCCGCAAAGACAATGGCGTCTGGTAAAATGTTCAGCTCCTGGGCAATCTCTAGCATGTTCCGGTCTTTATTTTCCCAGTTGGCCTTGATGACAATAAAGTCCCCAGGGCGCAGCAGCCCTTCGGGGTGTTCCAGGCCGGCAATGGCGTTTTCCAGGTCGTTTTTGGAACAGACCGTCAGCAGTACGCCGGTGCTTTGCAGCTGCTTCAGGTAGCCCTGGAACTCATAGTAAGACTGGGCTACGCCGTTTTCCTGGCCAATGTCAATGCCGTCCACCCCGTCGTCGCCCACCACGCCGCCCCATAGGGTGTTGTCCAGGTCCAGGGCCAGGGCCTTTTTGTTTTTGCCAAATAGAGACTTCACGATGTTCGCCAGGTTAAAGGCAAAGGCGGGAATGGCCTCAAAACAAAGGGCGTACTTATACAGGTTCCAAAAAGCCGGGTCCGCCCAGCGGCGCAGGCCAAAGTCCGCGGAGAGATAGTCAATGTCGTTTAGGTAAAACCCCTGGTGCGTTTCTGCCCAGGCGGCAAAGGCCTGGTTCAGCCGGGCGGTAAAGTGGACCCGGCCCCGGTGGTCCCAGGCATCCCGGTTGCCCAGCAGGCGGTAAAAGGGCTTTTCAAAATTGTTTTGGATAACAGGGCAGTGAAAGCGCTCTTCCAGGCTTTTCCACACGGCCCGAAACTTTTCCAGCTCTTCTTCCAAACAGCGGTCCGCGTCCTCTGGGCTGTCGGTAATCTGGGGCCAGTGGGTAATGTTTCGGCTGGTGGTGTGCACAAAGATCAGGTCTGGGGCAAAATCCAGCAGCTCTTGAGGCGGAAACATGGCGTCCTGAAAATACTGGGCGTACTCCGACTCATAGAACTCTGGCTGAATGCCCGCGTCTAGGAGGAAAAGCTCTAGAGTTTTTACAATGTCGCTGGTGGTGGAGCCGCCCAAAACCGCGATTTTTTTGGTCAGGCGGGGCTCGTCCAGGGCCAGCAGTTCCTTTCGCAGGGCTTTGCGGCGGCGAATGATCTGGGCAGGGTCAAAGGGGTATTGCAGTTCCATCATGATATCACGTCCTAAAGGAGATTCATAGAGCAAGGGGGGAAGCGTTGGGGGGAGTAGGCGTCCGATTACTCCTCCCCGCCGCCTCCCGGCGTATAGTCGTCCGTCACGGTCTCGCCCACGTTCTGGCTCATCAGGGTTTCCAGGTTGTTGGCCGCGTCCCCTACCAGCGAATAGGAGGACATGGTAAAGAGCACGTCCGTAATGCCCATATCTTTGATAAAGCTAACGAGGTTTCGCTCCATATAGCGCATGTCCGCCACATAAATCTGTTCAAAGGAGCCCACCAAAAACGGCGGAATGGTGTTGCCATAGCTGTCCTTTACCACCAGCAGCTTTCGACCGTTCTTGGTGGGGGTGTCGGCCTTAACAATATACTGGTCGCCGCCCAGGTAGATCATATAGGAATCCGATCCCTCGGCCCCTTCCTGGAAGAAGTCGTCCTCATCCCACAGGTAGTTGAAGCTGGTATCATAGTACACGGTCTGGTAGTCTTTACCAGGCATGTAATAGACAAATTCCTCTGGGTCGTTGAGAAGCTCCGCCGCGTCCCCCGCAAAGGAGTACAGGCTGCCCACAAAGCCCTCCCGGGTCATCTTTTTATAGGTACTGATGTCGTCAAAGGATACCCCCGCCGCCTGGGCAAAGGCTTGGGCCGCGTAGTAGGCCCCCAAAGGCTGCCAGTGGTGGTCCGTGCGGCAGTAGATGGGCTCTTCCACATGCTGGGAAAGCACAGGGCACACGTTGATAGAATGGATGCCGGGATTCAGCTTGGCGGCTATGGCGTCAAAACAGTCGGAATGGTTGGCGGTGTAGTTCTCATAATTTTTGGGCGTATAGAATTCACAGGCCAGGGGCGCGGGCATGGACCAAATAGACACGCCGTCTCCCAGGGTGCTGTGCAGGGTATTCAGGTTTTGGGCATAGCTTTCCCCGCTGCCGCCCCCGAACAGCTCTAGGCCCCGGTAGTGGCCGTCCTGCTTTACAATGATAATACCGTTCTTTTCGCTGTACTCGGCGTCCTGGTTGGTAAAGGGGTTGTCCGCTGGGGCAGGGGTGGCGCCGTCCATGTGCCGGCCGGCGGCGCCCTCCAGGCCCGCGTTCCCATTATTGCCCACGGGTGTAACAGGGGGCTGCTCCCCGCTGGATGGGGTAGTGCCGCTTTCAGGGGGCTGGGCGCTAGGCTGGCCGGAGGAGGGGCTTGGGGCCGGCTTATTCTGGTCCAGCTTATTTACATTGCCCACAAACTTAACGCCGCCCTCGCTTTTTGGCAGGCCGAACACGCTTTTGATCTGGCTGCCGATTCGTTTCAGGTCATCCCGCATGGGCACGGTGTCAGTATAGTAGTGGGCCACTCCCGCAGTGAAATCTCCGGAAAAGTAGGTTTCAAAAGAAAATTCCGGCAGCTTGTCCAGCTCGCGCTTTTCAATCATTGACTCCGTGGATCTGGGCAGCAGCCACATGGCCGCGGCCATACCGGAAAAGCATAAGATCAATAAAGCTATGACCACCACCGAGGCCCGGCGTTCCAGCAGGGCCCGGCGGTCAAACTTTTTTTTCCGGGACCGGGGCGGCTGCTTCAGGTCCTGTTGGGGGGACAGGACCCCGCTAAAATCGTCCTGGGGATAAAAGCTCTCATAGTCCTCGGGCGGGTTTTCCGCCGGCTGGTATAAGCCGGTAGCCTCTTGGGCAGGTTCTAGGCCCTCTTGGTATAGAACTTGCGGGTTCAGAACCTGCTGCTCTGGATAAAAGTACGGCTCAGCAGGGGACGAAGGGGCTTCCTCCTGGGGGATGAAACCAGCAGTCGTAAAATCCGCCTGCCGGTAGCGGTTAAAAGAGCGCTCTGTGGTTTTCGGCGAATAAACGCCGCCAAAGCGCTCGGGTACGTTCAGGTTCAGCCGCCGAGGCGGGGAGGCTGCGGCGTCTCTTTGAAGGGCCGCCGGCCGCCGGGGATCATTAATATGGTTGTCACGGTCCATTACCGCGCCTCCTTGTGAGTGTTTAAAAGTTTTGTTGGGCTGTGCGCAAGTAGAGTCAGCGATGCCAACTCTTGTGTTCCTCTAACGAAAAGTCCGCGGCTGGAACCCGCATACGTCCAGATACGAAACAGGCGCTAAAAAGAGCGTGGGGCGCTTTTTTAAAAGTTCCAGTACAGGAACACGTTATTGGTGGAGTCCACCAATAGGATACTGACTACCGTCAGTATCCCTAAGCAAACCACTGCCGACCCCACCCGGCCGGCCAGGTACAGGCCGTCGCTTTTGCTCTCCAAAAAGAACCGCTTCACTTTTGGCAGCAAGGGCAGGCTGAAAGCCGCTGATCCCAGCACCAGGAACAGATTGTCCAGCAAGGAAGCCCAGGTTATGGGGTCGTACAGGGGAGCTCCGCTGGTCAGCATGGCCACCCCAGAAATGTTCAGGAAAAACTGCCCCAGCTGGCCCAGGTCCTCGAAATAGAAGATTCCAAAGCCAATGATGATCACAATCTTGCTGTAGATATGCTTCCACCAAAGGGGCCATTTTTTCATGCGTTTTTTGCCCAGCTTCTGCTCGAAGAAAATAAAGAAGCCAAAATATAGGCCCCAAAGAATGTAGTTCCAGGCAGCGCCGTGCCATACGCCGGTGCAGAACCATACCAAAAACAGACTGACGTACTTGCGGTTTTTGCCAAAGACGGGCACATACAGCAGATAATCCCGAAAAAAGGAACCCAGGGAGATGTGCCAGCGCTGCCAGAACTCGGCAATGGTCTTGCAGGCAAAGGGGTGGCGAAAGTTTTCGTCAAAATGGAAGCCAAACATGCGCCCCAGGCCAATGGCAATGTCCGAGTAGCCGCTAAAGTCGAAATAGACGTACAGGGAGTAGACGATGACTGTGTACCAGGTGCCCAGCACCGAAAGGCCCGTGACGTCTTTGCCGAAGAAAGTATCCACAATGGCCCACAGGTTGTTGGCTAAAATGACCTTTTTCCCCAGCCCCACCATCACCCGCAGGGCTCCTTCGCACAGGTCTGTCAGACTGGCGCTGCGGTTTTCAATCTCTTCCTCCACCACGCTGTAGCGCACAATAGGCCCGGCAATGAGCTGGGGGAACAGGGAGAGATACAGCAAAAACCGGTGGTAGCGCCGCTGGACCTTTACGGACTCCCAGTAACA
This sequence comes from Oscillospiraceae bacterium, assembly GCA_910574935.1. Taxonomy (GTDB): domain Bacteria; phylum Bacillota; class Clostridia; order Oscillospirales; family Acutalibacteraceae; genus Acutalibacter; species Acutalibacter intestini. Next base: position 275,288 of record CAJTCU010000001.1, on the reverse strand, counting down.
GTCCAAAATATAGGAGATGGCCTGAAAGGTGAAAAAGCTGATGCCAATGGGCATGCGAATATTTGGCACAGGCAGCCCAAGGCCCGTGAGGCCGTTAATATTTTCTACAATAAAGCCGCTGTATTTGAACACCACCAGCAGGGCCAGGTCTATCACAATGCCCGCCGCCACCGCAGCCTTTGCGCCCCCCGAGTCCCGGGTGCGCTCAATGACCATGCCCACGCCCCAATTAAAAAGAGAGCTGAATAGAAGCAGAAGAACCCACAAGGGCTCGCCCCAGGCGTAGAAGATTAGGGAAAAGATAATGAGCACAACGTTTTTGGCGGGAATGCTTCTGGCCAGTAGGTAGCAGACCAGAATCAGGGGCAGAAAACAGTATATAAAAAACAGATCGGCAAAAACCATGACAGGCACTTCCTCATTTTTAACGATTCTTTAAAATAGGGGGCCGCAGGTTTTTCTTTGCGGCTCCCTACTGCCGGCGGTCGTTACGGCTGGTACGGCTCGGCTTTTGGTTGCGGTACACGCCTGTGGACTGGCGGTAGGACTTAATTTGCACCATGGGGCGGGTTTCGTGGCGCAGCACATTGGTGCGGGCGGGGGTGATCAGCGGCCGGTGCCTGTGCACAGCCCGGCCACGCCGCCGGGAACCGATGTGTCCGCTGAAAATGAACACGGCAATACTGGCCACCGCCACCACCCCGGCGGCTATGCCCACCCACAGCAGCGCCGGGCTGCCCGGGCTCTTCTTGGAAGAGGCCGGACGCTGGACCTGGGAGGAGGGGCTTTGCTGGGCAAAAAGCTCTGGGTGGGCGGCGCAGTATGACTCTGCCTGGGCCGCGGCTGCGTTAAAAAACTTCAGCACGCCGGCGTCATAGGCTTGGGTGCTAAAATCCGCTTCTAAATGATTTTGCAAAAGCCCCTTTAAGGTCTCGGTGGTAAACAGGGCTTTCAGCCCATCCCCAGCCACGGCCAGGTAGTCGCCGTCTGAGACGGACAGGGCCACCAGCAGCCCCCGGCCCCCCGCGCCGCCCACCTGCCAAGCGCTTATTAACGAATGCAAATATTCCACCCGGCCAGCAAAGTCCGAGCCCGGCAGCGTTTGGACCGTATAGACCACCAGCTGCACCCCGTAGCTCTGGTTTAAGGAAGCGTTTTTATTCAAAATTTCGGTCTTGGTGGCCTCGGTGAGCAGAGAGGCCTGGTCGTTTACATAAAATTCCTCACTGGGCTGGGGCAGCGCGTCCTTGGCGAAAGCGCCGCCCTGGTCTGCCAGTGCCAGGGGCGCGACCCCTAATATCAAGAATACCCAAAGGGTAAATAAGGACGCGAATAGGCTGGCGAATATTTTACTTTTATGTAGGCCGGTCAAAACTGCATCTACCTCTCCCTGGGCGACCCCACGATATTATTCTATTCTAACGTTTACTTCAGATTATGTCAAGGGCAACGTGCGGGAGAAGAGTGATTCCGCCTGGGACGGTTGCAAAAATTTTCTCAAAATGATAGAATACTTTAAGAAACTTGTAAGGGCGGGTCGTTATAATATGGTATATACAGTCACATTAAATCCAGCGCTGGATCTGTTCCTCTCTCCCCAAAGCTTTGCCCCTGGCAGGGATCAGCGTTATCAAGAGGGGGTCTTTCTGCCTGGTGGCAAGGGAATTAATGTTTCGCTGCTGCTGGGCTCTTTGGGGGTGGAGACCACCGCCCTGGGGCTGGCGGCAGGGTTCACAGGCCGGGCGCTGGCAGATATGCTGGAGCGGCGCCGGTGCCGGACGGACTTTTGCTTTTTGTCCCAGGGGCTTACCCGGGTGAACGTGAAAATTACGCCCCCGGACCAGAAAGAGACTGCCCTGAACGGCGGCGGGCCCGCTGTTGCCCAGGAGGACCTAGAGCACCTGGGGGAAAAGCTTTCCCTTTTAAAAGAGGGAGATTTTCTGGTGCTGGCAGGCAGTGTGCCGCAGTCTGTACCCAGCGGCGTGTACGCCTGGCTGATGGAGCAGACCCCGGCGGGGGTGCGGGTGGTGGTGGACGCCACCGGGCCTGCCCTGCGTGCCGCCATGGGGGCGAGGCCCTTCTTGGTAAAACCCAACCTGGAGGAGCTGGCGGAGCTTTTTGGTGTGGAGCGGGTGGCGGAGGACCAGGCCCCTGGCTATGCCAAAAAGCTGCAAGACATGGGCGCGGCCAACGTACTGGTATCCATGGGGGGCCAGGGAGCCCTGCTGCTGACCGAGGATAAAGCCCTGCTGCGCCGCCCAGCGCTGCCAGGCCGGGAGGTCTCTGCCGTGGGGGCTGGAGACAGCATGGTGGCTGGGTTTCTATACGGGCTTTTGCGGCAAGAGGGGGCCGCCGGGGCCCTGGCCTGGGGCATGGCGGCAGGCGCGGCCACGGCTTTCCGCCAGGGAATTGCCACAGGGGAAGAGGTGCGGGCGCTGATGGAAAGGGCCCCCGGCCCCTTTCTGGATAAAATGTAAAGCTTTTGCAAACAGCTGAAATTCCAGTTGACATGGGATTGAATAAAACGTAAAATGATAATGGAGTAACATCCGGAATTTTGAAACGTTCTGTACAAAGAATTTCCTCTGGAAGGAATCGTCGCCATGAATCATAACGGCAATAAACCGATAGAACAGGAATATCGGACCTCGCAAGTGTATAAAACCCTAACAGGCACTGGAAACCCCACGGCGGAAAAGATTGCCCAGGGGCTGGGCAGGGCCGCAGCCGGCATTGACGCGGCCATCCAGGCCGCCGCCCAGGGCTATGAGGCGGCTAAAAGCGCCCCCCAGGGCCAGCCGCCCCCCCAAAGGCCGGTGGGAGGGCCTGGGCCGTATAATACGGGAAGGGGCCCTGCTCCGGCAGGGGGCACCTACCGCTATCGCCCGGGCCAGCCCACTGTACAGCCGCCCCCGGTGCGTCCCACGGGCCAAACTGTGCAGCCGCCTCCTCAAAGGGTACAGCCGCCCCAGCCTGGCCGCCCGGGCGGACCGGGCCCTGTGGCGCCGCAGTATACAGCCCACCGCCCCGCCGCCCAGACCCGCCCGCCAGAAGGGGTCACCCCCGCGCCGCCGCCCCAGATGCCGCCCATGAAGGTGGTGCGCAGGGGCAGCGCCGCCAAGTACTATATCACCGGGGTGGCGGCCCTTCTGTACGCCATGAACATCCAGATGATGAGCGTGCCCCAGTGGGTGGCTTTCGCCGCGGTGATGATGCTGATTTTTCTCATCTCGGGGGGGATCTTCAAGGGCAAAAAGGAGCTGGTGCCCGTGGCCCCCGAAAAGCCCCAGCCAAAGCCCCAGCCGGAGGAAAAAAAGGAGCCCGAGCCGGAGAAGAAGTCCGCCACCGGCGACCCGGAGGTGGACAAGATTATCGACGAAGGGCACAATATGATCAAAAAGCTGCGGGCAGCCAACGACGCCATACCGGACGAGGCCCTTTCTGCCGACATCGACCGGATGGAGCGGGCCTCGGCGGACATTTTCAACTATATTGCCAGCCACCCGGAGAAAGCCCAGCAGATTCGAAAATTCATGAATTACTACCTGCCCACCACCCTAAAACTGCTGAATAGCTATGAGAGGCTGTCAAAGCAGTCGGTGAAGGGGGAGAACATCACCTCTACCATGTTCAATATCGCGGGGATGATGCACACCGTGGCGGACGCTTTTGAAAAGCAGCTGGACTCCCTGTTTACTGACGAGGCCATGGACATTTCCGCAGACATCACCGTGTTCGAGACCATGCTGAAGCAGGAGGGGTTTGTGGAGGAAAAGAAAAACGGCATATAAGGGTTAAAAAATGCTCTGCTTAATAACTGTGGAAAAATGAATGGAGGAACGGTTCGCAATGAGAATTCGAGAGGGAAGCAGTTCTTGGGGTACAGTTGTCTTTACAGTGGATGGAGACAAAATACGGCAAGGAGATTCCTCGTGGGGAACTGTTGTTTACACCATTGATGGCAACCGAATTCGTGAAGGAGACCGTAGGTACGGAACGGTTGCTTGTACCATAGATGGAAATAAAATTAGGCAGGGAGACTCCTCGTGGGGCACCGTAGTCTATACCATTGATGGAAACAAAATTCGTGAGGGTGACCACAGTTACGGCGATGTCGTCTACACCATTGATTAGGATAAACGGTAGAGCGGAAGTCAAAGAATATAGAAAATAACTTCTCCCAGCTGTTTTGCAGAGCTTTTCTATAACAACAATTGCACGTAAAATTTGGGGAAGTGACCTTATGGGCTATGTCTGATTCTTTGTCATATTGTGGGCAATTGCAATGATAATAGAGTCGCCTTGGATTCTGGTTGTAATTGTAGTGGTGATTGGCGCGATTTTTTTCTACCACGCAGTGTCGAAGGATCTAGATGATTTGGACGATGAAGATTCGGATTCAAAAATAGATACGAACTGTGTTCATGAGGCGGTTCAATTTCTAGGCAGTTACTTGTCGCTGTGTAAAAAACGCAGTGTTATGGGTCATGCTTACATCAAAATTGGAGAGAGTGATGATACCGGATGCAAAGTGGAAGGAGACTGCATTATATTTTCAATTGATGGTGAAAATGCCGGGGACTGCTTTTCATATGTTCTGCTAGAACGGGATCGAGCTTTATGTGAACTCAAAAAATCATATGAGGCATACCGGACGGCTACAAACCAACTTGAGAATAGGATAAAATACTATTTTGGCAGCGATGATCTCCATTACGTCTTTATTGACCCGGACGAATACCATTTCAATGGTTCGGATATAACATTTCATTACGAGGGAAAGCTATTTACCTTCTGTGGATTTCAGCGGGGCCCTACGTTGAACGCGATTGTAGCGGAGGTTTCGAACAAATTCCCAGACGTAAAGATAGAGAGGGGGAAGTATGGCGTTGGTGTTAAGTGATGCCATACTTTTACCTGGATTAAGGGAAAAATTAAGTAACCGGATGAAAAACCGTAAAAATTTTCGGTGCAAAATAAACTATAGAAAAAGGAGTGTAAGATGATGGACAACGAAATCAAATTATCTCTTGAGCAGCCCGCGCCCGCGATGCCTACCCTGACCCTGGAGCCCGAGGCCGAACCCGAACCCCAGGCCCCCGCCCAGGAAGAAGTGCAGGTGACCACCCTGGACGAGAGCGTGCTTACCCCCGAAGAGCGCAAGGTGGTGGATGACTTCTCTCAGAAAATCGACCTGCAAAACAGCACCATGGTGATGCAGTACGGTTCCGCCGCCCAGAAGAAGATCGCGTCCTTCTCGGACACGGCCCTAAACAACGTGCGAACCAAGGACCTGGGGGAGGTGGGGGACCAGATCTCTCACCTGGTGGTGGAGCTGAAGGGCTTTGATATTGATGAGGAGGAGAAAAGGGGCTTTTTTGGCCGCTTTAAAAATACCGGCAACAAAATTGTGGCCATGAAGGCCCGGTACGACAGCGCGGAGGTGAACGTAAACAAGATTGCCGCCGCCCTGGAGGGCCACCAGGTCCAGCTGATGAAAGACGTGGTGATGCTGGATAAGCTCTACGACATGAACCTGAACTACCACAAGGAACTCTCCATGTACATTATCGCGGGGAAAAAGAAGCTTCAGCAGGAGCGGGCCACCACGTTAGAGCAGCTGAAAGCAAAGGCCCGGCAGACGGGGCTGGCCGAGGATGCCCAGGCAGCCAACGACTTTGCCCAGCAGTGCGACAGCTTTGAGAAAAAGCTTCACGACCTGGAACTGACCCGCATGGTCAGCGTGCAGATGTCCCCCCAGATCCGGCTGGTGCAGAACAACGACAAGCTGATGTGCGATAAAATTCAGTCCACGCTGGTAAACACCATTCCCCTGTGGAAGAGCCAGATGGTGCTGGCCCTGGGCCTGGCCCACAGCGAGCAGGCGGTGCGGGCCCAGCGAGAGGTCAGCGACATGACCAACGAGCTGCTGCGCAAAAACGCGGAGAAGCTGAAGATGAGCACCATCGAGACCGCCCGGGAGAGCGAACGGGGCGTGGTGGATATGGAGACCCTGCGCATCACCAACCAGTCACTGATCCAGACCCTGGACGAGGTGGTGCGGATTCAAGACGAAGGGCGGGCCAAGAGAAGGGCCGCCGAGGCGGAGATTGGCCGACTGGAGGGCGAGCTGAAGCAGAAGCTGCTGGATATTCACACCTAAGCAAAACCATCATTTACTCTCTTTTTTATTAGTAGAAAGGATACTGTTATGAGCAAAAGCGCAAAAGCTTGCGGAGCCCTCTTTATGGCTCTCGCCATTGCGGTGGCCATCCCCCTGGGCATCAACCGTTCTCTGGCAAAGCTGCGGGAGGACGCCGCCGGCTCTTATTACTATGACCAGGGCGGCTACGCCATCTTCCAGGGCATCGAAAAGCGCCGGGACGCCGCCAACAGCCTGGTCACCCTGGCGGAACGCTACGTGGAGGCCAACCCGGAACTGGCCGGCCCCATGGAGACCTTGGGCTATCAGATTGAGGCCAGTGAACGGACTTTTGACGAAGACCAGACCTTTACCACAGAGGAAAGTGCCAACAGGGCCCTGGATGAACCCGCCCGTCTTTTGGCCGAGGCCCTGGAAAAGGTAAATTTGGCTGAAAAGGATAAGAAATATCCCCGGCAGCTGCTGGCCCAGATGGAGTCGGAACAGGATAAAATTCAGCGCAGCAGCTATAACGACGAGGCCCGGGCCTATAACGAGAAGCTGGAGGGCCTGAAGCCCCTGGCCTTTCAGAAGCCTATGGCGGTTTTTGAGCCCCTGGAGCGCACGGTTACCAGCGCCCAGGAGCGCAGGGAGGCAGAGAAAGTGGAGGAATCCCCAGAGACGTCTGGACCGGAGAGCGCGGAGCAGGCAGCGGACCGTCTGGCTAGCCGGGCGGAGGAATGGGCAGACAACGTGGCCAGCGGGGCCGACGCGTTTGCCAATGGCGTTGCGGAGGGCACAGAGGACCTGGTAAAGGACATCCTGGATAGAGTCTTTAGCTGACCGTGCGGCGCCGCCGCTGGGAAAAATTCGGGCTTCTTTCCCCTAGGGAAAACATAAGCCAAAGGAGGCCTTGTTATGAAAAAAAACCTGTTTGCCCGGGCGCTGGCCGTGCTTCTGGTGTTTCTGCTGGCAGCGGGGCTGCCGCTTTCGGCCCTGGCTGCTGTGCCGGAGCGGCCGGAGAACCAGTATGTGCTGGATGAGGCCAGGGTGATCACCCCGGAGACGGAGCGGGCCATTATAAAAGGCAACGACCAGCTTTTTAGCAAGTATGGGGCCGAAGTGGTCATTGTGGCTGTGGACTTTCTGGGGGGCCGGGACATTCGGGACTATACCACGGTGCTGTTCGAAACCTGGGGCGTGGGCTCCCGGGAGAACAACAACGGCATTCTGCTGGTCATGGCCATTGGCGAGGAGGACTATTTTGCCCAGGCGGGCTACGGTATTGAGGACTATTTTGACGGCGCCAGACTGCAAGGCCTGCTGGACGACTACCTAGAGGATGATTTCGCCGCAGGAGACTACGACCAGGGGGCCCTGGCCTTTTTTGAGGCGGTGCGGGACGAGCTGGAGAGCTACTACGGCGGCGGGGGCCAGCTGAACCCGCCCCAAGGCGAGGAGTACTATGAGTATGAGGAGGACCGGGGCTTCCTGGGCAACGGAAGCGGCGCGTTTCGCTTTATTGTGGGGCTTATCATCCGTATTATAGGCGCTGTGGTGGCAATCTCCATTATCGCGGCCATTATCCGGGCCAGCCGGGGTGGAGGCGGCGGTGGCTATCGAGGAGGCGGGGGCAGCGGCTTTTGGCAGGGCATGATGCTGGGCAGCATGATGAACCGCCGGCGTCCCCGGTGGGGTCCGCCCCCGCCCCCGCCTCCGCCAGGGCCCTTTGGCGGAACCCGTCCGGGTGGCTTTGGCGGGCCCCGGCCCGGCGGTTTTGGAGGCGGCTTCCATAGCGGCGGCGGCTCCCGTGGGGGCGGCGCTGGGCGCGGCGGCTTTGGCGGTCACTCTGGGGGAGGTTTCCACCGGGGAGGCGGAACCCACGGCGGCGGCGCGGGCCGGCGGTAGGTAATATTGATAGACAAAAGGGACCGGGGGCAGAAGCCTCCGGTCCCTTCATGTTATTGCGTGGGTTCTTATTTTTCTATGGCCGCTTTCTTCTGGTTCACCTTCCGAATGACCTCCATATCAAACTTTGGCTCCCGGCCATAGGTATACAGGCCGTTTACCTCCTGCTCCACATCATACAGCTGGGTATAGCAAAAACCCATAATGTACGGATTGTCCAGCAGGGCCTCTGTCAGCTGGGTATAGCGTTGGATAAAGGCCGCGTCGTCCTCCGGCGAGTCGCCGTAGCCCCAGCCTTTGTCTTTGTCCGAGGCCCGGCTGATGCCGCCGTATTCGCTGACAAACACCGGCTCGCCCCGGTAGGTCTGGCGGTTGTTGCAGTGGTTTTCCAAAATCCCTTCACGGATACGGGCAAAGCGCGGGGCAAAGGTCTCGGGGTTCTGGTCGTAGTCGTGGACGTCGAAAATATCGGTCACTACGTGGTAGTTTCCACTGGTGTCAATGCAGGGGCGGGTGGGGTCCAGGGCCTTGGTTATGTGGTACACAGTGGCCAGCAGGGGGTTCCACTGCTGGCGGCCAAAGCCATCCCAGGTCTCGTTAAAGGGACACCAGCCGATGATAGCGGGGTGGTTGAAGTCCCGCTCCATGGCCTCTTTCCACTGGCTGATATAGGCGGCCAGGTTTTCGGGCAGGGAGTGGTCCAGGCCCCAGTTGGCATATTCACCCCACACCATATATCCCATCTTGTCACAGTGGTACAGGAACCGGGGCTCGAACACCCGCTCGTGGAGCCGCGCGCCGTTAAAGCCCGCCTCCATAGAGAGCCGGATGTCCTGGACCAGGTCCTCCTCGCGGGGGGCGGTATAAATGCCGTCGGGGTAGAAGCCCTGGTCCAGCACCATGCGCTGGAATACGGACCGGCCGTTGAGCAGGAACTGGAAGCCATCCAGCTTTACCTCCCGCAGGCCGAAGTAGCTCTGCACCCGGTCCTCTCCAAAGGTGAGCGCCACGTCATAAAGCCGGCCCTGGCCCAGTTCCCACAAGTGCTTTTCCGCCAGGACCACTTCGCCCCGCACCACGTCGCCCTCCACCGAAAGGGCCGCGCCGCCCATGGGCTTGCCCTGGTAGCTAACCGCTACATCCAGCTGGCCTCCGCCAGTGGTGTAAACCTCGAAGAGCATCCGGCCGTTTTTCACATCTGGGTAAAACCGGAAGGTTTTGATATGGCTTTCCGGCACATGCTCCAGCCACACGGTTTGCCAAATGCCCGTGGTGCGGGTGTAGAAGCATCCCTGGGAGGCAAAGCTGTGGGACTGCTTGCCGCTGGGCTGGCAGGTTTTCCGGCTGTCGTCCAGAGCGCAGAGGGTGAGAACGTTCTCCCCATCGTTCAAGTAAGATGTAACGTCCAGCTGGAAAGAGGTATAGCCGCCGGTGTGGCTGCCCGCCTCTTTGCCGTTGATGTACACAGTGGCCTCGTAGTCCACCGCGCCAAAGTGCAGCAGGACCCGGCCGTTGTCTTGCCACCCGGCGGGCACGGTAAAGCTCCGGCGGTACCAGACGCAGTTCATAAAGTCCGTGTGGCCAATGCCTGAGAGTCTGCTCTCAGGACAGAAAGGCACCTGGATGGTCTTGTCCAGGGGGCGGCCGTCAAAAAGTCCGCGCTCTTTGCCGGTCATGCCAAAGTCAAAGTCGAATTCCCACTGGCCGTTCAGGTTTTCCCATTGTTCCCGAAAAAACTGGGGGTTTGGATGTTCCGCTCTATACATATGGATCAGGCTCCTTTGGGTTTTATGGGCTTATTCTAACCCGCCGCCGGCTTTTTTTCAATGATGGAAAGTCCCGTTTATATGATGTTTTGTCCGCGTCTAGCGCTTTAGGCTTCGGCCGACCTCTTGCACCACTCCTTCTACCAGCCGGGCAATGGTCAGGTCTGGTACGCCCACAATGTAGTTGTCGCAGTGGTTCACAGGAATCAGAATGCGTTTGGCCCGGCTTTGGCCCACGGCCAGGGCCATGGCGGGGGTCACCTCGCCCAGCAGGGCGTCGGCAATGACAATGCCCACTGGGCCGATGATCAGGTCTGCCTGGCGGCAGCACACCACCACCGCGTTTTCTCCAGTGGCGCCCTGGTCGGCACCGGCTTTTAGCATAGCGGAGGTAGAGGCGCTATTGGTCCCCACCGCGGTTACCGTCTCTTTTGGAAAATTTTTTTTAATGGCAGCCACCACCTGGCGGCCAATGCCCCCGCCCTGGGCGTCGATTACCATAATATTCATAAAAAACCACCATGCCGGCCCTGGGCCGCCTTTCCTTGGAAAAAATTTCATGGTTGGGTTCCTTTATAGTTGAAACAGTCCATCTAAAAAACCCGTTTTTATAAAAAAAACCGCCCGTTTTTGCAAGGGGGCGGCTGCTTTTATGTACTTAGGGCTTGCCAAAAAATCGGAAACACCGTGTTTTGAACCATAAAAAGGCCATCTTCCGAGTCAAAGATCCTTGCAAGCCGCCAGGCTGGCAAAATGACTTTTTCCTGGAAGCAGTCCGCTTCTCATCAAACCATCCGTCATTTCCTTTACTTTTAGACAAGCCCTAATTTCTGCCAATCGTTTTACACGTCCAAGCCCAACTTTTCCGCTACTTCTTCAGGAGAAAGGCCGGCCTCTTTGGCCTTTGTCAGTACAGAACGCATACTTACCGGGTGCAAAAGCTTTTGCCGCTGCTGCTCCAGTGCCTCAATTTCCATTTTCTTTTTCTCAATTTTTTGCTCTAATAATTCCAGCCGTTCTTCTCTTGTTTTTGCAGCCATGGCGTTCACCTCATCAAATGATTTGTAAAATTGCGCAATTTTATCTGGCGCTTGCCGGCAAAATGAACAGCGGGCAGCGGCCCATGCGCTGCGCACATTATACCGCAAAAAGAAGAAAGTGTCAATAAAAACAGATCGAAATTTACTATAGATTCTATAAAATTTTCCGTTTTATTTAAGGCGGCGGAATGAATAAGAGGTAGAGCGGCTTTGCCGTCTTAGGGAAAAAGGAATCGTTTCAAGCTGTATAAACGATATTCGGAAGCTTCTTCGGAGAAGCCCCTTTTGATGATGGAAACTCGTTTTTATTGGCGAAAAGAAGATCCTGGACAGAGGGTTTATTTCTGTCCAGGATCCACTAAAAATACGGTTTTGGCCCCATGCAAGGACATCCCAGAGAAAGCCGCCTAGACCTTGTTTGAAAATAGGAGAAATGACGGGATTTTGCCCAGAAGAAGGTCCATTTCAAGGAAAAACCACAAGTTCCTTACGAGGGGTCTTGACGCGGAAAGGGGCCCGCTTATGAGCAAAAAGACGACGGGTTCGATATTTCAAACAGGACCTTAAGGGAAGCGCTCGCCGATTCTTGGCAAAAAAAGCTTTTATAGCAAGGGCTCATTCAGGGGTCGGAATGCCGCCGCTTTAGCTTTTGGGCTGCGGCGCCAGTGCCACGGGGATTTCCAGCGCCTATTTATTCCCCTTGATCTTAAACGTGGCCACCAGCTCTTTCAGCATTTCAGCCTGCCCAGAAAGCTCTTCGCTGGCCGTGGCGCTTTTTTGCGCGGTGTCCACGTTGCTCTCTACCACGTGGGAGATTTGGTCAATGCCATGGGAGATCTCCGCGGCGTCTTCGGCCTGTTTTTCGGTGTTTTGGGCTATATCGTGGATGAGGCCGCTGACCTGCTCCGCCTGGTCCATCACTGCCAGCATAGAGTCGGAAGTTTCCCGGGCGGCCTGGGTGCCCTCTTCCATAGATTCTACGGTTTCGCTTAGTAAAGCCGTGGTTTCCCGGGCTGCCGCTGAAGATTTTCCTGCCAGGGCCCGCACTTCATCGGCCACCACGGCAAAGCCTTTTCCAGCCTCGCCCGCCCGGGCGGCTTCCACAGCGGCGTTTAGGGCTAGGATATTGGTCTGGAAAGCGATATTGTCAATCTTTTTTACAATGCCGTTAATTTCTGTGGATTTGTCGCTAATGCGCTGGATCACATGGTTCATGTTTTCCATTTTGGCGCTGCTTTCCAGCAGGCCCTGCTTCACCTGTTCCGAGATACGGTTGGCCTCTTGGGCGCTGCCGGCGGTTTCTTGTACGCTCTCGGACATAGAGCTAATGTGGGAAGCCAGCTCCATCACTGCGCCGGCCTGCTCCGCCGAGCCCTGCGACAGGGATACCGCCCCGCCGGATACCAGCTGGGCGCCCGCGGCCACCTCTTGCGAGGCGGTACGCAGCTGGCCAAGGGTGTCACTAAGCCGGTTGGAGATCTCCTCTAAAGAGACCTTCAGTTTTTCGAACTCGCCGGTATATTGATTTTCCAAGGTGAAGTCCAGGTTTCCCCCAGCAATCTCCTTTAACCGCAGAGAAATTTCGTCTATGTACTGTACATAGTCCCGCAGCCGCAGGGTGGTGCGGTTGAAGTTTTCCGCCAGCACCCCCAGCTCGTCGCCGGACTGGTATTTTATGGTCTGGTCCAGGTCGCCTTCCGCAATGCGCGCCGCAACCAGGCTTAGCTCTGTCACAGGCCGGCCGATAATCCGCCGGGCCAGGATGATCACCAGCAAAATTAAGGCGGCCACAGTGGCTAGCGCCACAGAAACCATCATGGCGGTCAGCTGGTGCAGGTCTGAGAGAACCTCGGCCCTGGACACATAGGCCACGGCGGCCCAGTCGCTGTCCGGCACGTTGGCCACCTGGATATAGGTGTTTTCAAACAGGGAAAGACCGGTTTTGCCTGTGCTGATCTGCTGGGCGGCGTAGGCGTACATGTTCCCCTGCACCTGGTCTAGCTTCTGTCCGACAATCTCTGGGTTCCGGTGGCCAATAATGGTGCCGGTGCGGGTATCCACCAGGAAAATGCCCCCGGTTTTTTCCAGCTGTATTACGCCGACGATTTTGGAGATGGAGTCCAGGTACACATCAGCGGCAGCCACGCCGCGCACCTCTCCCTGGGCGTTCTTCAGCACGCCAGAGGCCCCCACCACATAAGACCGGCTGTCCTCGTCAAAATAGACGTCCCCCAGAATGAATTTTTCAGAGGCAATGCCGTCCTGGTACCAGCTTTTGGAGGCCGCGTCAAAGTCTGGCCCGGGCACAAAGCTGGCGTGGTACAGGGAACCGTCCGTTAGGGCCACATACAGCCCGGCGGGATAGGCCTCGTTCTGGCCCACGGTGTGCAGGATGTATTCTTTCATTTCCTCCAGATCCATGTCCTCATACGTAATGGCGTCCCGCTGCATTTCCAGCATGGTTAGAACCTTGTTCATCCAGGCGCTGGTTTCCTGAAGCGTTTTGTCTGTGGTTGTCTGCAAAAGGTTCTCGCTCTTTTCCAAAAGCGCGGCGGAAACTTTTCCATAGACCACTGCCAGCAGCGTCCCCACCGCCAGGACCACGCAGATTACAATGGCGGCCGTCAGCTTTGCCGTGACCCCTTGAATTCTGCGGACCCTTCTGCCGGCTGTTTGTGTTTGTTCCATGATTGCAACGCTCTCCTATCTGTTAATTTCCCCATCCGAACGATCTTTGACCAAGTCAAGAATATAAAATTCTACTCTTATAATTATATCCATTTGTTGGAAAGAACGCAAGAAAAATTTTAGGATCTAATAATATCCCGCGCGGCGCTGCTTCAATACCAGAAAGCAGCGCCGCGCGGGATATTTGGCATAAATGTATCGTTAGAACAGGGTCAAAGCTGTTTTGCTGCGGGCAGAGGAACGCGGCCGGCCCGTGGGAAAAACAGGGGAGTCTTTTTGCTTTCAGGCAATCCCGCAGAATTCTAAGTACCGTATTGCGCAATCAGATTTTTCTTCAGAGGGTACAGATTGAGCGCCGTCCATCTCACCATTGACAAGCGAAAGCTGTGCGCTATCACGGAAAATCTGCAAGCAAGACGGTGCTTAAGGCTCCAGCCGCGAATGGTGCGGGGTTGCCTTAAACAAGCCCTAGGGCTCCCCGTCCTCCTCATACCCAAGAATGTCCCCTGGCTGGTCTCGGACATTTCCGGGCCCGGCGCCAGCACCGCAAGACTGCTAAAGGCAAACTGCACCTCTAGTAATGGCCACGAGAAAAATGCCGGCCTGGCGCAGCATGCGCACATTAGCCGTTTGGAAAGGGGTCTTGCCCACCGGGAATTTGGTCTGGCCCTGGGTGGTGCGCAGAACCAGGTGCACGTTGCGGAACACCCAGGCCATCCGTTCCAGGGTCATGGCCCCTGCCGGCAGGAAGATTCTACAGGCCCCGTTGTGAATTGAGCCGTCCGGGTTGCCGAATACAATGGAAAAGCCGTGCATGCGGATGGACTCGCCTGGGGCGGGCGCGCTTGCTACCAAAGCGCCGGGAATCAGCCCCGGTCCCCCCAAAACAGCACCAGGCCCACCACCATGCATCCAGCGCCCATGTGGCAGGCCACCTCCAGAATCTTTGTAATCGGCGTGACAATGCGGGTCAGCCGGTCCGTTCTCATATTCCGCTGTGACACATAATAAAGACTCCTCCGCTTGGTTTGTGTCTCCATTATAGCCCGGGATATATTGTTTGTTTACTGAAATTTATTGTTTTTCCATAATTCCTTCCAGCTGCGCCGGGTCCCCCGCCAAATACATGGCCCCGTGGGCCAGCAGCTCTTCCCGGTCCCGAAATCCCCACAGCACCCCGCAGGAGTCCATCCCCGCGCGGCGGGCGGTGTCCATGTCCACGCCGCTGTCGCCAATATAGAGGGTCTCCTGGGGGGGGACCCCCAGCTCTTTTGCCAGGGCCAGCACAGCAGCGGGGTCTGGCTTGGTGGGAAATTCCGGGCGCTGGCCATAGGCGGCATGGAGCACGCCGCCATACAGCTCTCTGGCAATGGCCTGGGTCATGTCGTCTGGCTTGTTGGAGAGAACCGCCAGCTTTCGGCCCTTTTGGCGCTGACGCTCCAAAACCTCAGGCAAGCCGGGATAAGCCCCCACCAGGGCCAGGGGGTCCGCGGCGTAAAGGCGGTCATACACGGCCCGAAAGCGGCGGCGCTCTTCTGGAGAGAGGGCCGCCCCCACCCGGCGCAGCATCCGGTCCATCAAAACATCAGCCCCGTTGCCCACCAGCAGCCGGTAATCCGCCACCGGAATGGAGGGAAAGCCAAAGGCCTTTAGGGCGCTGTTGCCAAAATAGGCAATGGAGTGCAGGGTGTCGGCCAAAGTGCCGTCTAAATCAAAAATACAGGCGCGGTAGGGGGTCATAAACAGAGTCCTTTCTATTCAGGAAATAGGGCCCGTCCAGGGCTGTTAAAAGCTTGGGAACGGGCAAGCTCTATTATATTCCTGATAGAGGGAAAAATCAAGACAGGGAGGGAAGGGGGCGGACGAGACGGCGAAACTTTTCCCATCTGTTCGCCGGCGCCGCGCTCTGGCTACCGGTTAGTGGGGGAGAAACCGAAATAGCTAAGCAGCCCGTAATAAATGCCTCGGGCAAAGTCCGGCTGGTTGTCCCGCAGCTTTTGGGCGTCGGAGCGGTTGGTCAGGTAGCCCAGCTCCACCAGCACGGCGGGCATTTTTGTTTTTCGCAGCACATACAGCGAGGGGTTCAGCCGCACCCCGTTATTCCGGGTGCCCGCCTGTTCTACCACCGCGTTAAGGATGTGCTGGGCCAGCCAATAGGCCTGGGTGCCCTCTTGGTAAACGTAGACTTCGCTGCCGTTTATAGCGGGGTTGCTGTTTGCGTTGCAGTGGATGCTGATAAAGTAGTTGGCGGGCCAGCTGTTGGCCATATTGACCCTGGCCTGTAGGCTGGAGGCGTTGCTGGTACCCAAAGACTCGGTGGGCGTGTTGCGGGAAAGCCGGGCCTCAAACCGGGGGTCGTCGTTTAAAAGGCCCGCCAGGTCTACCCCCACGTTGTAGGTGACGTCCTGCTCCCGCAGGCCGTTGCCCTCGGCCCCGGCGTTAACGCCCTGGGGGTTGTGGCCCTGGTCGATAAAGATTCTGATGGGCATAAAAATTCCTCCTTTCACGCCAGTTTATGTAAAGGCAGAGGAAAGAGTGAAGCCGCGGCGGCAGCCCGGGACAGAGAAGCGGGCGTGTTAAAATTCGCCATTCTCTGCTTTTCCTGTTGCACAATTTCGGGTTTTGCGGTAAAATAAGTTTGTAAATTTTTTGAGAACGAAAGGATTGTGGCTATTATGCAGGAGCATTTCCCCAAGCGCCCCTTTAGGACCCATGGCGGCGCTCCGGTGCCCCACCACAAAAATACCTGGCAGACCCCCACGGTAGAGATGCCGCCCCCCGCCCGGGTGGTGCTGCCTATGCAGCAGCACATTGGCGCGCCCTGCCGGCCTGTGGTGAAAAAGGGCGATTATGTCTACCTGGGCCAGGTGGTGGGCCAAAGCGACGCCTATGTGAGCGCGCCTGTGCACGCCTCGGTTTCTGGTACGGTGGCGGAGGTAACGAAAATTATGCTCACCGGCGGCCAGCCTGTGGAAGCGGTGGTCATCGAATCAGACGGGCTGATGGGGCCGGACCCGGAGATCCGCCCCCCGGAGCGGATTTACGACAAAAAGACCCTGGCCGGGGCTGCCAAAGCCGCCGGGCTGGTGGGGCTGGGCGGCGCGGGCTTTCCCGCCCATGTAAAGCTAAACGTGCCCGAGGACAAGAACATAGACACCCTGATTATCAATGTGGCCGAGTGCGAGCCCTACGTGACCAGCGACCACCGGGAGGCCCTGGAAAATGGCAAAAATGTGCTGGAAGGCATATACGCGGTGAAAGAGATTTTGGACGTGCACCGGGTGCTGGTTGCTGTGGAGGACAACAAGCCCGACGTGATAGAAACGCTCCGGAAGATTGCCGACGACCCCCGCCGGGACCCCCACGACGAGGTGCGCGTCCTGCCCCTGAAGAGCCGCTACCCCCAGGGCGCGGAAAAGGTGCTGGTGCAGGCCTGCACCGGCCGCACGGTGCCCGCCGGGGCCCTGCCGGCCGACGTGGGCTGCCTGGTGATGAACATTGGCTCCGTGTCCTTTTTGGCCAGCTATATGCGCACCGGTATGCCTCTGACCAAAAAGCGGGTGACCATTGACGGCTCCGCCATCAAAAATCCCCAGAATGTGATTGTGCCTATTGGCACGGCCATTCAGGACGTCATCGAGTTTTGCGGCGGGTACAAGGCGGAGCCCAAAAAACTGCTGATGGGCGGCCCCATGATGGGCATTGCCCTGACCAGTGACCAGCTGCCCATCTTGAAGCAGAACAACGCCATTTTGGCCTTTGACGAAAAAGAGGCCAAGCTGTACGAGACCACGGCCTGCATCCGCTGCGGCCGGTGCGTGGCGGCCTGCCCCATGAATCTGATGCCCACCAAGCTGGAGCGCGCCGCCCAGAAAAAGGACCTGGAGGCCATGAAGGAGCTGAACATCAACACCTGCATGGAGTGCGGCTGCTGCGCCTTTTCCTGTCCGGCGGGAAGAAGGCTGGTGCAGAGCATCCGTATGGGCAAAGCGGCGCTGAAAGCCGCCACAGCCAAGAAGTAGCGGTAGCAAAACGCAGAACGCGAAGCGCAAAGAGGGGGCCCGGGGGAAATGATTTCCCCCGGCGGGGTGCGGGGCAGAGCCCCGCGGCCTTGCCTTTAAAAAGGCGGCGCGAAGAAAAAAGAGGGTGCGCCAGACCTTCCCCTAACCAAACGCCAGAGCGGGCCCACAAAAACCGCGCCGCCCAAAGCAGCGCCTTCCGACGGCAAGCCGCCGGAACAGCGGCCCGGCTCCACCAAGCCACCCCCCGCGTAAAGTATGCCCGTACCGCCGCGCGCAGCGTTCCCGTGCCAGAATCGAAACACCATATAAGGTGTGGCCATAGTAAAAGGTTTGACCATCCAAAAAGGTGTGACCATCCAAGGTTTAACCAGAAATGGTCTGATCGGCCGCAAGAGTTTGCTGCATAACAAAAATGGACTGCCCAACCCACGCGCAATCTTTGCGCGGCGCCGCTTATACAGAAGCCCCCTCTCAATCCAAGTTTTTTTGAAAGGACAATCCCCTATGGAAAAACTCATCGTGTCGTCCTCTCCCCATTTTAACGGGAAAAAGACGACCCAAAATATCATGCTGGACGTACTTGTCGCCCTGTGTCCGGCGGCTGTTGCCTCTGTGGTGATCTTTGGGCCCCGGGCCCTGCTGGTTATCGCCGTGTGCATGGCCTCGTGCCTAGCTAGCGAGTACCTGTGCCGCCGGGTGATGAAGCGCCCCCAGACCGTGGGCGACCTCTCGTGCCTGGTCACCGGCCTGCTGCTGGCCCTAAACCTGCCGGTTACCATTAACCCCTTGATGGCGGCCTTTGGCGGGGTGGTGGCCATTGTGGTGGTCAAGCAGATGTTCGGCGGCATTGGCCAGAACTTCGTGAACCCGGCCCTTACCGCCCGCATTGTGCTGATGAACTCTTTCCCCGCCCCCATGACCCACTGGACGGCGGCCTTTGACTACGGAGCCACCGCCGACGCGGTGACCACCGCCACGCCTCTTTCCGGGCTGATGTATGCGGATTCTCCCAACAGCGCTCCGGACTATCTCCAGCTGCTGCTGGGCACCCACGGAGGCTGCCTGGGCGAGACCTGCGCCCTGGCCATCCTCATTGGCGGCGCGTATCTTATCATTAAAAATGTTATCAGCCCGGTGATTCCCGTTACATATCTCTGCACCGTGGCGGTGTTCTCGGCGCTTTTGGGCCGGGACCCTCTGTTTGACCTGCTGACCGGGGGCCTGATGCTGGGGGCTTTCTTTATGGCCACAGACTACACCACCAGCCCCCTGTACTTTTGGGCCCGGGTGATCTTCGCCATCGGCTGCGGGCTTCTGACCATCATCATCCGGGAGTTCGGCTCCCTGCCCGAGGGCGTCAGCTACTCCATTGTACTGATGAATATTATCACACCCCTGATTGAGCGCTATGTAAAGCCCAAAGCTTTTGGCGCGCCCAAAAAGGAGAAGAAAAAGAAAGGGGAACCAGCGGCATGAATGTGAAAGAAGTGCTAAAGCCCGCGGCCATCCTCTTTGCCATCTGCGTGCTGGTTTCGGCGGCGCTGGCGGGCACCAACCTGCTGACCAAGGATAAAATTGCCCAGGCCGCCGCCAAAAAGGCCGAGGAGAGCCGCCTGGTGGCACTGCCGGGGGCCGAGAGCTTTGAAGAGAGAGAGGGCCACTACGCGGGCCTGGACAGCGCCGGAGAGGCCGTGGGCTATGTGTTCGAGACCGAGGGCAAGGGCTACGGCGGCACTGTAAAGGTGATGACCGGCATTGGCGTGGACGGAAACATCACCGGGGTGATTGTGCTTAGCCACAGCGAGACCCCGGGCCTGGGGGCCAACGCCGAGAAGGAGAGCTTCCGGGAGCAGTACCAGCAGCCGGTGGCCAACCTGGCGGGGGGCATTCAAGTGGTGAAGTTCCAGGCCCCGGGTGAGGGCGAAATCCAAGCTATGACCGGGGCCACCATCACCAGCACGGCGGTGACGGGCGCGGTGAACCAGGCCATAGAGCAGTACCAGAACGCCTACCAGTCGGAAGGCGATTGGAAACAGGTGGCTTTGTCTTTTAAACCCTGCGTGATTAAAAGTCAGGAAGGGGATGCGTGATATGGATGAGAAAAAGAGCCTATTGAAGGAATTTACCAAGGGCATTATTAAAGAAAACCCCGTACTGCGGCTGATGCTGGGCTGCTGCGCCACTTTGGCGGTGACCACGGCGGCCAGCAACGCCATTGGCATGGGCGCGGCCACCACCTTTGTGCTGGTCTGCTCCAACGCGGTGATCTCCCTTTTGCGCGGTGTGATCCCCAATAAGGTGCGCATCCCGGCCTTTATCACCGTCATCGCCGGGTTCGTCACCATTGTGCAGCTGTTTATCAAAGCGTTCTCCCCTGCTCTGGATACCGCCCTGGGGGTGTTTTTGCCCCTGATTGTGGTGAACTGCATCATCCTGGGCCGGGCGGAGATGTTCGCCAGCAAGAATAAGGTGCTGCCCTCTGTCATCGACGGCCTGGGCATGGGGGTGGGCTTTACCGCCGCTATGCTGGCTATGGGCATCATCCGCGAGCTGCTGGGGGCCGGCACGGTGTTTGGCCTGCCGGTGCTTTCGGGCTTTATGGAGCCCATCATCATCTTTCTGCTGCCTCCGGGGGGCTTCTTTGTGTTCGGCATGCTCATCGCCCTGGCCGGGAAGCTCTCTAAAGAGGGCAAAGCCCCCCAGAGCATGGGCTGCGGCAGCTGCCCCTTTGCGGCCGGCTGTAGCAAAATTGGCGAAAAAGAAAACCGTGAGGGAAAGGAGGCCGCTGACTGATGGACGCCCAAACCATACGCTCTTTGGTGGCCATCTTCCTGGCCGCTATCTTGACCGAGAACTACGTACTGAATAAATTTTTAGGCATCTGCCCCTTTTTGGGGGTTTCCAAAAAGCTGGACACCGCCTTTGGTATGAGCTGCGCCGTTACCGTGGTCATGGTCATTGCCACTGGGGTGACCTGGCCCATTTACAGCTACATCCTGGCCCCCAACGGCCTGGAATACTTGCAGACCTTGGTGTTCATTCTGGTCATCGCGGCCCTAGTGCAGCTGCTGGAGACCGTGCTGCACAAATACATGCCGCCGCTGTACAGCAGCCTGGGCATCTACCTGCCGCTGATTACCACCAACTGCGCCGTGCTGGGCGTGACCATGCTGGTGCTGGAAAAGGGCGCGGCGGACCCCAGCTTTGGCTATGTGCAGTCCCTGGTAAACGCCTTTGGCAGCGGCGTGGGCTTTTTGGTGGCCATGATCTTGTTCGCCGGGGTGCGGGAGCGCCTGGAGGACTGCGACATCCCCAAGACCTTCCAGGGCCTGCCCATCACTTTGGTGGCGGCGTCCCTGGTGGCGGTGTCTTTCCTGGGCTTCAACGGCGTGGTAGACAGGCTGGCAGGCTAAGCCAGCGCAGCGCCCATTTAGATTTTTTACAAAAGAAAGCAGGAATGATATGGATATACTGATTCCCATTGCAATCGTGGGCGCCATCGGTCTGCTGGCCGGTGTGGTGCTGGCTGTGGCCAGCATTGTGATGGCGGTGCCCAAGGACGAAAAAGCCGAGGCCCTGGAGGGCGTTCTCCCTGGGGCCAACTGTGGGGCCTGCGGCTACTCGGGCTGCTCGGGCTATGCCGCCGCTATGGCAAAAGGCGAGGCCGCGCCCGGGCTGTGCTCCCCTGGGGGCGCGGCGGTAGCCGCCCAGTGCGGGGAGATTTTGGGCTCCGGCGCGGTGGAGATGGAGCGCAGGGCCGCCCTGGTGCGCTGCGCGGGCAGCGCGGACCACACCACCGAAAAAATGGACTATGACGGCCTGCCAAGCTGCGCGGCCTCGGCTCTTTTGGCCGGGGGGGCCTCCAGCTGCCGGTTTGGCTGTCTGGGTCTTGGGGACTGCGCCGCTGTGTGCGGCTACGGGGCCATTCAGGTGTGCAACGGGGTGGCTATCATTGACCAGGACAAATGCGTGGCCTGCGGCCAGTGCGTAAAGGCCTGCCCCAAGGGGCTTATTCAGCTGCTGCCCGTCAAGCCCCAGGCCGTGGTGCGCTGCTCCAGCTGCGACAAGGGCAAGGACACGATGAAAAGCTGCAAAGTGGGCTGCATTGGCTGCATGAAATGCCAAAAGACCTGTGAGTTCGGGGCCATTACGGTGCAGAACGGCCTGGCCGCCGTGGACCCCCAAAAATGCACCGGCTGCGGCAAATGCGCCGAGGCCTGCCCCCGGAAGATCATCTATATGGAGGCTTAGGGGGCCCTGCCCCTAAGAACCCCGCCAGGAAAATTTTTTGAAAAAAGTTTTCCTGGACCTTTCAAAAACATTTAACCCGAATTTTGTTAAGGCGTACCAGCCAGCCCCTGCCACGAAGCCGTAAGCTGGGCGGGAACCGCTGGCTTTAATTTTAGAACCTATACCGATAGGATTTGCGCCCGGATCTTTTAGCACCTCAAGAAAACTTCTATTGGTACAGGCCCTTAGAAGAGAAAAGGAGAATCTTTATGCAAATTACCAGAAACAGCTACCTTACCGAAGCGCTTTACAACACGTATCAAAAAGACCCCGGCAGGAATATGGACGAGGCCTCTTTCGCGGAGATGGTCCGGTCTGTTACAGGGGAAACCGGCCACTGTGTCAGCCCGGGGGCGCAGCTTTTGTGGGACTACAAGGACTGGAAAGCAGCCCAGCCCCCACGGCAGCTGCCCAGCTCCAAAGGGGCTACCCAGGAGAACATTGCCTACCTGAAGGAACACTTTTCCGGCAGCCTCAGCCTGTTCCAAAAAGTAGACGCCCTGGATACAATGGTAGAGATGGGGATTCTGACCGAAAAGGAAATGCTGGAGGCCGTTATGGGCCCCATTACCCTGGAGACGGTGGACAAGGAGAAGATGGTGGTCGCCGTCCCGGTGGGGTCCGCCCGGTACATGCCCCAGTGGGACAGCTTTTTCACCAGCGGGGCCTTTGTCCAGGCCGACGGTTTGGAGGAGCTGTTTAAGATTTTAGACCGGCAGCTGAAGGACGCGGAGGACAAGGACGCCGCGGAGGAGATCAAGGAAGTGCTGGAGCAGTTGTCCCGCCGGTCCTTTGGGGCCAGCTGGGGCGTGGCGTAGAGTAGAGGCTGAGGAGGCCGCCAGTGAGACGGGGGCCAAGGGGGATAGTTCCCCCTTGTGGGGTCCAGGGGCGAAGCTCCTGGCGAGGTTTGGGCGAGAAGCCCAAGGTCTTGCCGTAGGGCGCCGCCCTTTGCGCCTGAAGGCCACTCCGTATGACAAAAAGAAAGGGGGATCCGCCATGCCGGAAATTACCGAACAAGACCTAAAAAAGCAGTTTTCCGCCGGCCAGCCGGCCCCCCTGTACCTTTTGTGGGGAGAGGAAAAGCACCTGCTGGGCCGCACGGCCCGGCGGCTGGTGCGGCGGTTGGGCGGGGAGGATTTCCCTGAGTTTAACTGCAACGAGTTTTCCGCGGAGGCAGCGATGGAAAATATTGCAGACGCGGTGCTGGCCCTGCCCTTTATGGCAGAGCGCAAGTGCGTGGCCGTTTCGGACTGGAACCTGGACGAAAAGCCCCAGGCCCAGCTGGACCTGCTGTACGAGCTGCTGGGGGCCCTGCCGGAGACCACCTCTCTGGTGCTGTGGTACCCCACCCTGGACTGGAGCGAAAAAAAGTCCGCCCGGTGGAAAAAGCTGCTGCAAACCGCCAACCAGGCTGGGTGCACCCTGGCCTTTGCCCACCGGGAGCCCGGCGAGCTGCGCCGTCTGCTGGCCCGGGAAGCGGAAAAACAGGGCTGCGCCCTGCCCAGGCCCAGCGCGGAAAAGCTGCTGGAGTATGTGGGGCCGGACCTAAAGGTCCTGCTCTCCGAGCTGGAAAAGCTTTGCGCTTTTGCCATGGGCGGCGGCGGGGGGGAGATTACCCCCCGGATGGTGGAAGAGCTGACCCCCAAAAGCACTGAGACCACGGTGTTCCTTATGGTGAACGCCCTGGTGGCCGGAGAGTACCAGCGGGCCTACGGCCTTTTGAACGCCCTGTTTTATCAGAATGAGGACCCCATTGCCGTGCTGGGGGCCATGGCCTCCACCTATGTGGACATGTACCGGGTGCGGGCCGCCCTGGAAAGCGGCCTGACCAGCGCCGCCCCGGCGGAGTATGGAGACTATAAAAACCGGCAGTTCCGGCTGCGCAGCGGGGAGCGCTGGGCAAAGAAAATGACCACAGCCCAGATAAAGCGCTGCCTGGACCTGCTGCTGGAGGCCGACCTGGCCCTAAAGGGCTCCCGGCTGGAGCCCCGGCTGGTGCTGGAAACCCTGGTGGCCCGGCTGCTGCTGGTCACGGAAGGAGGGCGGAGGACATGAGGGTGAAAGAGGCCATTATTGTAGAGGGCCGCTGCGACAAGGCGAAGCTTTCGGGCCTAGTAGAAGGGACCATTGTGGAGACCGGCGGCTTTGGGATTTTCCGCGATGGGGAAAAAATGGCCCTCATCCGCCGTCTGGCGGCCACGGTGGGGGTTATTATTTTTACAGACAGCGACGGCGCGGGCTTTGTCATCCGCCGCAGGCTAAGCCAGTGCTTGCCCCCCGGGCAGGTGAAGCACGCCTATATTCCGGATATTTTTGGCAAGGAGCGCCGGAAAGCCCGGCCCTCGAAAGAGGGCAAGCTGGGGGTGGAGGGCATGGACCCAGCCCTGCTAAGGGACTGCCTGCTGCGGGCCGGGGCCACGGTGGACCAGGGGGGCCAAGAAGCCCGCGCCCCGGCCCTGACCAAAGCGGACCTGTGGGACCTGGGCTTAAGCGGCGGACCGGAAAGCGCCAGCCTGCGCCAGAGGGTGCAAAAGGCCCTGGGCCTGCCAGAGCGGCTTTCCGCCAACGGGCTTTTGCAGGCACTGAACGCCCTGTACAACCGGGAAGAGGCCCTGACCCAGCTAAAAAACCACATACCAACAGACAGGAGTTGAGAGTCATGGAAGGATACCAGCGGGCCGATCTTTTTTTAGACCTATATAAGCAGATTGAGGATGTTTTAGAGGAAAAGTACCGCCATGCCCGGCGGCACTATTCCAGCGCGGTGTTTGAGTTTATCAAGGATTACGAAAGCGCCCCGGTGCGTGAAAAGCTGGATATTTGCCGGCACATTCGAAACCTGATGGCCCACAGCGCCAATATGCAGGGCGAGCCGGTGGTGGTGCCCTCTCAGCCCGTGGTGGACGCCCTGGAAGAGGTGCTTCATTTTGTGCGGCGGCCGCCTTTGGCCCTGGAATACGCCACCCGGGGAGAACGGGTGATGCGGGCCACGCCAGAGCAAAAGGTGCTGCGGGTGATGGACGTGATGGAGAAGAACGGCTACTCCCATATTCCTGTTATGCGGGACGGAACCTTTACCGGGGTGTTCAGCGTGGGGTCCGTGTTCCGCTATGTGCTGCGAAACGGGGGCCGGGGCCTGACGCCGGAGACCACCATCCGGGACATGCGGGGCTACCTGGCGGTGGAGGAGCACATTGAGAACTACGAGTTTGTCCCAGAGAATGCCACATACCTTGCCGTGCGGGAGCGGTTCGAGCAGGTGCGCGCCAGGAACAAGCGGGTCTCCGTGATTTTCATCACCCAAGACGGCCGCACAGACCAGCCTCTTCTGGGGATGCTAACCCCCTGGGACGTCATGCATCCAGCGCAAGCAACGCAAGCGTTGCATCGTTAGTCGCGGAGGCGTTCGCCAGCGCAAGCGCTGGACCATTAGCCGCGGGGGCGTTCGCTTGGGCTCACTTGCCGGTGGTATCTTCTGGCCCAGCCAGCGCGTTTCTCTGGGGGCTTCCGGCGGTGTGTGGCCTCTGTCCGCGTTGGCTAAGCTGGCGGTTTACACTGGCGAGGGCGCAGCTTTGCCCGATTCCGCGAAGTGGGTGCAGCGTCACGCTGCTGATGTGTTATGTGTTGTGTTGTGTTACGGTGTTTTATAAAGTCATGTACAAAGTGTATATTGTTATAACTATAGGTAGAAGCCGTAACACACCGCAACGCGCAACACACCAGCGCAAGCGCTGGACCGTTAGTCGCGGGGGCGTTCGCTTGGGCTCACTTGCCGCTGATAACTTTTGGCTAAGCCAGCGCGGACAGGGTTGGCTGGGGCCGAAGGGGTGGGGCCCGTATTAGCTAAAAGAAAAACACAGAGACGGTGCCGTGCCGGAAGCGCCCAGAGGAACGCGCTGGCTATGCTGATGGTTCGCACTGGCGAGGGCGCAGCTTTGCCCGATTCCGCGAAGTGGATGCAGCGCTTGCGCTGCCCGGAAGCGCCCAGAGGAACGCGCTGGCTATGCTGATGGTTCGCACTGGCGAGGGCGCAGCTTTGCCCGATTCCGCGAAGTGGATGCAGCGCTTGCGCTGCCCGGAAGCATCCAGAGGAACGCGCTGGCTCGGCTAAAAGTTACCACTGGCGAGTGAGCCGAAGCGAACGCCCCCGCGACTAATGGTCCAGCGCTTGCGCTGGGCGCTGCATGATAAGGGGAAAGAAATGGTTTATAATAAAGATATTGTCAACTTGCCAAAAAGGAGAACCCCATGAACGTAAGCATTCTCATTAACGCCAGCGCTGGAAAACAGACGGTTTTGCGGGAGGCCGAGGGTATCTTCCAGGCCTTTCAGCAGGCGGGCCACCAGCCTGTGGTGGAACTCACCTTTACCGCCGGACACGCCGCCCGGGCCCTGGAGCGGGCTGTGGCCCAGGGCCCGGGGGCTATTGTCTGCTGCGGGGGCGACGGCACCCTTAGCGCCGCTGCGGACCAGCTGCTTAGCCGGCAGTGCCCCATTCCCCTGGGCTATATCCCCGCTGGAACCACGAACGACTTCGCCAACTTTTTGGGCCTGCCCAAAGAGCCCCCTATGGCCGCGGAGCTTATTGCCCGGGGGGAGCCCGCCCCCATTGACGTGGGCCGGTTTTGCGGCCGCCACTTTATCTATGTGGCCTCCTTTGGGGCCTTTACCCAGACCTCTTACACCACTACCCAAAGCCTGAAGAACTCCCTTGGGCACTTGGCCTATGTGATTGAGGGCATTAAGGAGCTGCCCGCCTTACAGTCTTACCCGGTGCGGGTGGAGACCGCCGAGGGGGGCGTGTACCAGGGGAACTACCTGTTTGGCTCGGTCAGCAACTCCACCTCTTTAGGGGGCGTGATTAAGCTGGACCCAGCCCAGGTGAACCCCACGGACGGGATGTTTGAACTAAGCCTGGTCAAGACCCCCAAGAATATTCATGAGCTGAACCGCATTCTGCTGGCCCTTATGGGCGGCAAGGTGGATGAGGAACTGATTACCTTTGTGCATACCCAGGGGGCCGCGTTTACCTGCGCAGAGCCCATGCCCTGGTCCCTGGACGGAGAGTATGCCTCTGGCGGGCAGGATGTGAGGGTAGAGGTTTTGCAGGGGGGGCTGAATCTTTACCGCTGACACAGCAGCCCAGCGTCCGCAACGTGACGCCGCGCCAAATGTTGCGGGGGCGTTCGCTCCGGCTCACTTGCCGGTGTATATTTTTTTAGCCGAGCCAGCGCGGACAGGGGCCGAGGGGTGGGGGCCCGTATTGGCTAAAGAAAGACATAAAGAAGGGTCACGCCGGAAGCGTCCAGAAGAACGCGCTGGCTCGGCTAAAAGTTACCACTGGCGAGTGAGCCGAAGCGAACGCCCCCGCGACTAATGGTCCAGCGCTTGCGCTGGGCGCTGCAAAGTTTACATTGTGTTCAACATCTTTTGCGGGAAATCCGGTACAATAGCTACAAGAGGGATGATGCTATGTTTGGTTATGTGCGTCCTCATAAAGCGGAGCTTTTGGTGCGGGAGTATGCCCAGTATAAGGCGGTCTACTGCCAGCTGTGCCGGGTTTTGGGACAGGAGTACGGCCCCCTGGCCCGGTTTGCCCTTAGTTACGACTGCGCCTTTTACGCCATGCTGGCCCTGTCTGTGACGGGCGAAAAGGTACAGGAGCGCCGGGCCCGGTGCGTGTGCAACCCCCTGAAAGCCTGCGCCTATCTGCCCGCGGGGGGGGACTCTTACAAAAAAGCCGCCGCTTTGTGCGTGCTGCTTACCTACCACAAGCTAAAGGACAATATAGCGGACCAGGGCGTTCTGGCCTCCCTGGGCAGCCGCTTTTTGCTGCCGGTGGTATGGGGCAAAGCAAAAAAGGCCGCTGTCCGCTGGCCGGACCTGGCCCGGGCCGCAGAACAGGCCATGGAGGACCAGCGCCGGGCAGAGGCGGAAAAGGCGGGCATTGACCGCTGCGCCGAGCCCACCGCCAAGCTGCTGGAGACCGTGTTTGGGGCGCTGGCCGGGTGCGGGGCCCAGCAAAGGCCCCTGGCAGCCTTTGGCTATTACCTGGGCCGGTGGGTGTACCTGATGGACGCTGCCGACGACCTGCGGGAGGACCTGGCGGCGGGGGCTTTTAACCCCTTTATCTCCCGGCTGGGGTTGGAAGGAAAAAGGGAGCTTTCCCCCCAGGAACGGACCCAGGCCGAAGAGGCGTGCAACGCGGCCCTGAACGCCACCGCCGCCCAGGCCGTGAGGGCGGTGGATTTGCTGGAGGAGCCCGGGCAGTTTGGCCCCATTATAGAAAACGTGGCCCTAAAAGGCCTGGCCCAGGTGCAGCGGGAAATTCTTTTTCTGCATGTAAAGGATAAGCCCAGGCGGGAACTGGAACAAGTGTAGAAGCGGCCGGACCGGTTCGCGGCCGGTTTTATGAAGAAAGGGAAGTGTTTTTTTGTATGAGCGATCCGTATAAAGTGCTGAAGGTTTCTCCTTCCGCCTCTGACGAAGAGATCAAGGACGCCTACCGCAAACAGGCCAAAAATTACCATCCGGACCAGTTTGAGGAAGGCCCGCTGAAGGAATTGGCAGAGGAGAAGATGAAGGAGATTAACGAGGCCTACGACGCCATTACGGCCCGGCGCAAGGGCAGGGGCAGAAGCGGCGGCTACAGCGGCGAGGATGACTACGGCGGGGCCCAGGGCTATGGATACGCGGGGCAGAACACGGGCTTTAACGATGTGCGCGGTCTGATTATGTCCGGGCGCATCGCGGACGCAGAGCAGATTCTGAACGGCGTGCCCGTGGAGCGGCGCAACGCGGAATGGTATTTTCTAAAGGGCTCGGTGCTGTACCGCCGGGGCTGGCTGGAAGAGGCAAAGGACCACTTTACCCGGGCGTGCCAAATGGACCCGGGCAACGGCGAATACAGCGCGGCCCTGAACCAGGCCATGAGCCAGCGGGGGGGCATGTATGGGGGCTATAACCCTAACCAGAATATGGCGGCCGGCGGGTGCAATACCTGTGACATGTGCTCCGGCCTTTTGATGGCGGACTGCTGCTGCGAGTGCATGGGCGGCGACCTGGTTCCCTGCTGCTAAAAGAGGGAGGCGTGGCTGGTGAAAAACACAATGAAGCTGGCTTTATGCGGCATGGTGGCGGCTCTTTCGGTGGTGCTTATGCTTTTCGAGGGGCTGGTTTCCGTGGCCTCGGTGGCCATTCCGGCAGTGGCCGGGTGCCTGCTGATTCCCCTGGTGGCCGAGGCGGGCCTGGGCTATGCCTTTGGGGCCTATGGGGCCACGGGCGCGCTGTGCCTGCTGCTGGCCCCGGACCGGGAGGCGGTGCTGATCTACCTGCTGTTTTTTGGATATTACCCGGCGCTGTTTGCCCTATTAAGCAAAATACGGGGGCGGTTCTTGCGCTGGGGAGCCAAGCTGCTGATCTTTAACGCGGCGGCCATTGGCGAGGCCCTGCTGACCGTGTACGTGCTGGGCGTCCCTTGGGAGGCCTTCCCCTTTTTGGGGGGCTGGGGCCCGGCGGCGCTGCTGCTTTTGGCCAACGGGGTGTTTGTACTGTACGATTTTGTGCTGGCGGGGCTAATTACCCAGTACTACCGGCGGCTTCACAGGCAGCTGGAGCGGATGTTTCGGAAATAGAGGCCAAAGGCAAACCAGGAAGGGGCTTCTGGCCTCTTCTGGGAATAAAAGGGACGGGAGACGGCCCCAAGGGCGGGCCCTGGCGGCCTTTGTCCCTGTTTAAGGCGGCGGGGCGCTGGCCTGGGGGCTTTCGTGGGAAACGAGGCCCAGGCTGCGTTGGGCAAAAGCGGCCTATGGCTGGGACGAGAGCAAAAAACCTTGAGAAGGAAGGAGGGCGCCATGAAAAAGATTTTCCTTCACGGTTCTGGGCACAAAGCGGAAAGCTGGAACGCAACCCTTGCCCGCATGAAAAACAGAGAGGATATTTTGTGCCCGGACTTGGCCGCGGTTCTGGGGGAAAAGGAGGCGGCCTATGAAAACCTGTATGCCGCTTTTGTCCAGTACTGCCAGAAGGCGGGGGAGCGGCCGGCGCTATGCGGCCTTTCCCTGGGGGGCATTCTAGCCCTGGATTACGCCCTGGATTTTCCAGACCAGGTGGACTCTTTGGTGTTGATCGGGACGCCTTATCAGGTACCAAAGCTGCTGTTTGGCATACAAAATATGGTTTTTCGGTGTCTGCCCAGCTCCTTTTTTCAGGGCGCGGCCTTTGGCAAACAGGATACCTTTGCTTTGGGCCGCTCCATGAAAAACCTGGACTTTAGCGGCCGGCTGCAAAACATCCGCTGCCGGACCCTGGTTCTTTGCGGAGAAAAGGACCGGGCAAACCGGAAGGCGGCGGAGTATTTAGGGAAACATATTGAAAACGCGGCGTTAAAAATTATAGAGCGCACAGGGCACGTGGTGAATGAGGAAAATCCAGAGGCGCTGGCCGGGATATTAAACGAATTCTATGGGGAAGAGGAAGGGCGGCCAGAGGCGCTTGGGTGGATTTAGAACCATCAAACTCTTTTGGGGACTAATAAATACAGGCCTTTACGCAAAAGGAAAAGGGGCAGCGCGGGGCTGTCCCTTTTTTGTGTTTGGGCAATACCACGCCCTTCTGGTTAAAAATCGGCAGGTAGCAATTTTTAATACAATATCGCAGAATTCTAAGCACCGTATTGGGCAGTCAGATTTTTCGTGAGAGGGTACAGATTGAGCTCCGTCCATCTCACCATTGACCAGCGAACGCTGTGCTCTATCACGGAAAATCTGCAAGCAAGACGGTGCTTAGAATTGTGCGGTGTTGCCTTAAGTGTGTTTATTAAAGGGGTTGAGCGCGGGCAATCTGGCAAGCCAGGGAAAGCCGGCCCAAGCCAAAGGCGGGTTCTTGGCCTGGCGGACTGCGGGCGGCTCCTTTTCATCCAGCATTTCTCCGATTTTAAAACAGACTCTAGCCCCTGGGCGGCTTGTGGTAAAAACTTTTATAATACCGGGCAAAGTGCTCCACGCTTTTAAAGCCCGTTTCCGCGGCCACCGCGGCCACGGTTTTTTGCTGGTTGGTAAGCAAAACCGCCGCCTTTTCCATACGCAGGCGCAGCAGGTCCTGCTTGGGGGAAGAGCCAAAGTAGCGGCTGTAGTACTTGTAGAAGGAGGTCCTGCTCATGCACATTTTAGCCGCCAGCTCTTGTACGGAGACCTCCCGGGCACAGTCCGAGAGCATTTCGTAGCGCAGCGCCTCGAACTGCTCCTTTAGGGGGTCGCAAGCGCCCTGGGCAAAGTCCCGGCATATCCATACCAAAAGCCGCAACATAGCCGCGTGGACCATCTCCTGGTGAAGTGTGCCGCCGGTAAGCAGCTCTTCCTTGATGGTCAGGGCCGCGCTGTTTAGGCGCTCGAAGCCTGTGGGGTAGAAAAGACGCCCGGTGGGAACGCCAAAGCGGCCCACCTGGTCTTGGGGATCGTTAAAGTGGATGAAGCTGTTTAGAAACTCCGGGTTTCCGCAAAACCAGTGGGCGTCTCCAGGGGCCAGAAGAATGCAGGCGTGCTTTTGGGTAAGGAGAATCTCTTGCCCTGGGGAAGGGCCCATGTGGGAAAAGCGCATGGGCAGCGGGAAGCAGAGAAACAGATAGTCGCCGCTGCCCGCTGGACGCAGAATTTCATATCCAGCGGTTTCCCTGCGCATATAGTCCACAAAATTTACGGTGATCATGGCGCGCCCCCAGAGTCCTCTTGGTGAAGTTTTACTATAACATATTCTTCCCGGTTTGACAAGGGCGGGTTCCGTTACACCGTCAGCACCCCGTGCCCGTCTTTTTGCAAAAGGTACAGCTGCTCTTCCAGCCCGGTCTCTGTGTTCACGTAGCTTAGGATCTCCCGGCCGTCCGCCGCGGTGCACAAAAATTCCCAGCAGAGCAGTTCTTCCAGCCCTGGTCCGGGAATCACCGCTAAACCGGCCTTTTCCACCTCCAGCAGGGGGCTTAGGGTCTGCTGGGCTTCCTCTTGGCGGATCCGGGGGGATTTTAGCGTCCGGCGGTGGCAGTTCATCAGAAAACCCGTGCAGTCCAGCTCCACCGCGCCGCCCTGCTCCAGCTCCACGGTCACTTTGACCAGATCTGGGTAGCAGAGCGCCTGCTGGCCGTTTTCTGTGATATCGATGGTGTGGAAATTGATGGTGCACAGCCCGTCGCTGGTCACATAATAGCTCTCTGTCAGGGGAGGAAAGCCCGCCTGGGACAAAAAGTCCTTGGCTGCTTCCAGGGCCTGGGGATAGTTCAGCCGGGGGCTTTTCACCTGGCCATCCTTTTTGTAATAGCACACCTGCCCGCCCTGGCGGGTGACGCTTACCATAGAGCCCTCCCAGGAAAAACCATACGCGGCCAGGGGCCCGCTGCCCTGGCCGGTGCATGTCAGGGCGTCGGTCCCGCAGCCTAAAAAGTCCGCGGCCTTTTGGGCCGCCGCCTCCTGGGTAACGCCCTCCGCGTTTTCTATAAACAGAGGCCTGCGGCGGGCAATGTGGTCAGAGAAGGGGCCGTCGTACAGCAGGGTGGGAAAGGCGGCGAACTCTTGGGCGGCCTCGTCCATAGAGTCGTCCAGGCTGGCCAGGACCTCCAGACCTTCCAGGTTGTTCAGGCGGCTTTCTATTTTTACCAGGCTCTTTCCCTCCGCAGTGAGACCAGACTGCACCTCCTGGAGAGCCCCGGTGAGCCGTCCGGCATAGTCTTGCAGCAGGCTAAGGCCCTCCAGGTCGGCCTTTTCCAGGCCTTCTTCTGAAAAGGACTTCCGGCTGACGCACAGGGCATAGTCCCCGACCCGGGAGAGGAAGCGGCTGATGGCCTCGGCCTTTTCTTGGGAAAGGGGCAGCGCGGCCATGGCGGCCTTTGCGCCGCCGCTTTGCTCCAGCAGCTGGGCGGAGATCTCGGTCTGGGTGGTGGGGGCGCCGGCATAGCGGGCCTTTTCCAGGGTGGACTGCATTCCGGTGACATAGCCGGTCAGGTCGCCCAGGGCCCGGCGGTAAACATATTCCAGCTGGGTGCTGCTGGCCGAGAGGCTTAGGCGGGTGTCCAGCCAAAAGCCCCCCAGCAGAACCAGAAAAGCCAGCGAAAAGGTGACAAGACGAATTTTTGTGGGGGTTTTCATCTATTTATAGGCTTCCTTTCTTAGAAGATTATGGATAGTTTTCCGAATTAGAGGGCTTGTCATGCGTGGGAATCAACTTTTTTTGACTGGAAAAACCTTCTATGATATAATGGGTTCCAAAGCAAGTCTTTGAACACACGGACAGTTCCTTCTTACCGGGCTTGTCGGGTTTATTATGTGGGGAACGCTGATTTTGGAAAAGGACTTTTGTTTTGCCAGATACGGGCCCGCGCGGCCGAAGGCTTTCGGTTCCCGGGCGCCTTGCTATTTTGTGGCAGGGGCCGCTGGATCAACGTAAAAAATTTAGAATAGAGCCCTTGGACCGCTTTGGGAAAAGCAGCGGGCTTGGGGCGCTGGCCTTGGGCAAAAAGGGCAGGCCCGGGGCTTTGGGGGGGGGAGGGAACAGGTGCGCATTTTAGGAATTGACCCAGGGTACGCTATTACTGGGTACGGAGTGATTGAAGCGGCCACAGGGACATACCGGCCTGTTGAGTATGGGGCGGTCACCACCCCCGCGGGGCAGGACTTCGGCCTGCGGCTGAAAGAGCTTTATGAGGGAATGACCCAAATTCTGGCCGCGCTGAAGCCCCAGGCGGCGGCAGTGGAAAAACTTTTTTTCACCAACAATAAGACCACAGGCATTGGCGTGGCCGAGGCCAGGGGGGTCCTTTTGCTGGCCCTGGCCCAGGGGGGCGTACCCCTTTTTGAGTACACGCCTATGCAGGTGAAGCAGGCGGTGACAGGCTATGGTAAGGCCCAAAAGCGCCAGGTGCAGGAAATGACCCGGCGGCTGCTGAACCTGCCAGGCATCCCAAAGCCAGACGACACAGCCGACGCCCTGGCCCTGGCTATTTGTCACGGCCAAGCGGCGGGTTCGCCCCTGCGGCGGGGGATGATACAGCTGGACCGGCGATAAGAGGCGGAAGCGGCGAAGAGGGCATAGACGCACGGTAAACGCCAAGGCCCAAGAGCGGCCAAAGCCAAACTTTGGCCGCCGGAGGCCTGCCGTCCCTCAAAAAAAATTCACACCAGGTGTAAAACTAAAAGGAGGCCAACCATGTTTTATAGTATTACGGGCAAGGTGGCCCATACCGGACCGGGTATGGCGGTGATTGACGTGGGCGGGGTGGCGTTTCGGTGCAATACCTCTATGGGCACCCTGCGCACCCTGCCGCCCATTGGGGGGCAGGCCACGCTTTTTACCTATTTAAACGTGCGGGAGGACGCCCTGGACCTGTACGGTTTTGCCAGCCAGCTGGAGCTGAACTGCTACAAAATGCTTACGGCCATCAGCGGCGTGGGGCCAAAGGCGGCGCTCTCCATTCTGTCAGAGATGAGCCCCGAGGACGTGGCCCTTTCCGCCGCCGCCGGGGACGCCAAGCGCTTTACCCGGGCCAGCGGCGTGGGGGCCAAGCTGGCCCAGCGCATTGTGCTGGAGATGAAGGACAAGGTAAAGGGCCTTAGCTTTGCGGGCACAGAGCTGGACCTTTCTCTGCCCCAGCCCGGGGGCCCCTCTGCCGCTGGGCACGCCGCCCAGGCCGCCGAGGCCCTGGTGGCCCTGGGGTACTCGCCCAGCGAGGCGGCGGCCGCCGTGGCCCGGCTGGACAGCCAGCTGCCCCCCGAGGAGCTGATCCGGCTGGCGCTGAAGTCTTTTGGCAGCGCGGTTTAGGGGGCTGGGCATATGAGCGCTTTTATCAAACCTGTGGAGGACAGCCCCATCCCCTTTGCCCAGCTGCTGGGGGAGATCACCGGCCGCGGCGGCCCCTTGGCTGTGGGCCGCTTCTGCGACCAGGACGGGGACTACCGCCGGGAGTACAACGTCTACCGGCTAGAGGCCGGGGACAGGGCCTATGTGCTGAAAAAGAGCGATGAGGCGGAGGCCCGCCTGTACGAAACCTATTTGAAGGGCCGGGGCCTCCCGGTGCCGGAGTACTTTGGCCGGGCCTTTTGGGGCGGGGACCTTTGGCTGCTGCTGGAATATCTGCCCGGGCCGGACCTGCGGCGCTTTACCCCGGAGCTGGCCGGGGCCAGCGCCCGGAGTCTGGCGGAGATACAAAACACCTATTGGGGAGGCCGAGAGGACGGGCGCTTTCAGCGCTACTGGGAGCGGATCAACCGCAGGGCCCAGTGCCTAAAGGACGACCCCCTGCTGGCGGAGGCCTATGAGCTCTTTTTAAAGCGCCAGCCGGACTGCCCCCGGACCCTTTCCAGCGGGGACTTTCTTCCCCTGAACGCCATCTTCCACGGGGAACGGGTGTATCTCATCGACTGGGCCTTTGGAGGGACCATGCCCTACGCCCTGGACATTGCCCGGCACATTGCCCATGGCAGCGAGAGCCCGGCCCCCGGGGAGTTTCCTTTTTATATGGAGGAGGCCGCCCGGCGGCGGTTTGTGGAGGAGATGTACCGGCGGCTGGAACACAAGCCCTCTTGGGAGCGGTATGTGATGGACCTCAAGCTGGCGGTGCTGAACGAGTATGTGGAGTTTCTGGAGCAGGGCCTGCTGGACCCCGGGGTGAGCCGGGAAGAGCTGGAGGCGGAGCCCTGCTTCTGTTACCGGCGGGCCGTGGAAGCGGCAAAAGGGATTTTGCGGGAGGCGGGGTCGTGAGCGATATGCTGGACTGGCTGGAGGAAAACGGAATCCTGCTGTGCAACCAGAACCCGGAACTGCCCGCCCTGGAGGACTTGGGCTGCACCTGGCGGGAGGCCATGGAGCTGGTGGACGCCCACCAGGTATTCTACTGCAAGGCGTATAAGAAGCGGACCACCTACCTTTCCCAAGAGGCCTACTATTTGCTAAAAGCGGTGAAGCCTTCCCGGCCCCCGCCGCCTTCTGCCCAGGCGCTGCTGGGGGTCCTGGCGGAGAACCCAGAGGCGGATACAGCCTTTTTAAAAACTGCCAGCGGTCTTTTGGCCAAGGAGTTCCGAGCGGGCCTGGACTTTCTGCTGGAAAATCTGCTGGCCACAGCAGTGGCAAAGGGCCGGGACTTAAACGCGAACTGGTCCCAGCTGCGGTACGGGACAGCCAAAGAATGGGAGCGGCTGGCAGGGGCCTTTCCCATAGAGACAGACCGCACCAGGGCCCGGGAACGCCTGTGGGCCCTGGTGGGCGGGGTTATGACAGAGCGGCAGTTTGGGGCGCTGGCGCGGTGAGGCCCCAAAGCCTTTTGGGCCCGGATATTTGCTTTGGAAGGGAAGCGGGTCCCCTCTGTTCAAAAGCGGCGGGGGATGGACGCCCCGTGGCTCTGCTGGTTTTCAAGGGGGTTACTATAGCGTTAGGACGGGGCTTTGGTTTAGAGTTTCCTGGGGTTCCGTTTTGGGAGAATGCCCCAAGCTCCGCCGGGGATTCCCGTTAGAAAGGGGAAAGATATGCAAGAGAAAAAATATTGCTTGAGGCAGCTGGACATCCGGACGGCAGAGCAGGCCAAGGCCCTGGGGTAGTTTTTAAAGAGCGAAAAAAACCTATTATAAAAAGGGGGAGCACCCAGGATGCAAGAAGAATTTATGACCCCGGAGGGACACCGGAACTTTTTGGCAAAAAAGCTGTTTGAGGGCGGCGGAGCCATTCAGTGGGCAGCCTTGGCTTATATTGAGAAGGGCGGCGGGGGCCCGGCGGGAAACCATACCCACGAGAGCGGCCATATCTTCATTGTGACAGAGGGCCGGGTGCGGGTGATGCTGGGGGAAGAGGCCCATATGGTGGAAAAGGACCACAGCTTTGTGGTGCCGGGGGGCGCGGTCCATTCCATTTGGAACGACAGCGATGAAACGGCGAAGGTCATTAAGATCAACGTAACACCCTAGGCCCGGGGAAGGAGGAAACGGACAGAATGATAGAAAAAAGCGGCGGCCCGGGCAGCGCCCAGTATGGCATTGACTGGAACGAAAGAGACGCTATGGCGGGCGATGACCTGGACCTGGAAAACCGCCTGATGGACACTGGCTATGCCCCCGGGGACCAGGAGGTGGAAAATCCCCTGCGGCCCAAGACCTTTGGGGAGTATATTGGCCAGGACAAGGTAAAGGAGAACCTGAAAATATATATTGAGGCGGCCAAAAGCCGGAAGGAGAGCCTGGACCACGTGCTGCTGTATGGCCCGCCGGGCCTGGGCAAAACCACCCTGGCGGGCATTGTGGCAGAGGAAATGGGCAGCAACCTGCGCATTACCAGTGGACCGGCCATTGAAAAGCCCGGAGACCTGGCCGCGCTGCTGACCAACCTCTCCTCCGGGGACGTGCTGTTCATTGACGAGGTCCACCGCCTGCCCCGGCTGGTGGAGGAGATCTTGTATCCAGCCATGGAGGACTTTGCCCTGGACATTATCACCGGAAAGGGGCAGATGGCCGCCAGCTACCACCTGCCCCTGCCCCGGTTCACCCTGGTGGGGGCCACCACCCGGGCGGGGCAGCTCTCGGCCCCATTGCGGGACCGGTTTGGGGTGATGCTCCGCCTGGAACTGTACAACCCCCAGGAGCTGGGACAAATCGTCCGGCGCAGCGCCCGCATTCTACAGGTGGAGATAGAGGCGGACGCCGCCCTGGAGCTGGCCTCCCGCAGCAGGGGCACCCCCCGCATTGCCAACCGGCTCTTAAAGCGGGTGCGGGACTTTGCCCAGGTAATGAGCGGGGGCGTGATTACCCTGAACACCGCCCAGATCGCCCTGGAGCGCATGGAGATTGACGAACTGGGCCTGGACCAGAGCGACCGGAATATGCTGGCGGCCATTATCAAAAATTATGGGGGCGGGCCCGTGGGGCTGGAGACCCTGGCGGCGGCCATTGGCGAAGAGGCGGTGACCATTGAGGACGTGAACGAGCCCTACCTAATGCAGCTGGGCTTTTTGACCCGCACCCCCCGGGGCCGCTGTGTCACCCCGGCGGCCTGCGCCCACCTGGGCCTGCCCCTGCCCAGCCGGCTGCGGGCAGAAGAGGAGCTGCAAATGAGAATGGAGTGAGAGCCATGGCAGATATTGTAGAAAAGAACCGGCGGGACTGGGAGGAAATTTCCCAGAAGTATATGGCTTTTAACCTATCGGACAAAATATTGGAACGCCTGAAAACAAGGCCCCAGAGCGCCTTTGACCCAGCGGTGTGGGCCATGCTGCAAAGGTATGTGCCGGAGCTTTTGAACAGGCGGGTCTGTGTGCCCTCCAGCGGGGACAATAACGCGGCGCTGGCTTTTGCCCTGCTGGGGGCCCGGGTGACCTCCTGCGACATCTCAAAAAACCAGCTGGCCGCGGCAAAGGCCGCCGCCGGGAAGCTGGGGCTGGAAAAACGCATGACCTTTCAACAGGAGGATACCATGCGGCTGGCGGGAGTGCCGGACGGCGAATACGATTTGGTATACACCTCCAATGGGGTGCATGTGTGGCTAAACGACCTGCCCTCTATGTACAGAAACGTCAGCCGCGTACTAAAGCCCGGGGGCGTATATGTGATGTATGAGCTGCACCCCTTTCAGCGGCCCTTTGGCGAAGGGATGAAGGTGGTAAAGCCCTATGACTGGACAGGCCCCTTTGAGGACGAGACTACCGTGAACTTTGCCTGGCGCATACAGGATATAGTAAACGCCATGCTGGAGGCGGGCGTTGGTCTTTTGCACATGGAGGAGATCATGCCAAAGCCAGACTACGAGCGGCCGTTCTTTGTGAGCAACCATGAAATGGTAAACGGCCGCCAGGTGAGCCGGGAGGAAGTGGACGCCCTATACGACTGGCACAAAAACCCGGCGGCGGTTTTGCCGGAGATGATCGCCTTTGCGGGACGCAATTTGCAGGAAGCAAAGTGAATAAGCCCGTGGCTCCTGAAGAATAGGACAGCATATATATTATAAATCTTAATCTTTTTGAGAAAGTGAAGTGTTTTTTTATGGGACGGCTTTTTGGAACAGACGGAATCAGAGGCATTGCCAATAAAGACCTGACCTGTGAGCTGGCCACCCAGCTGGGGCGCGCCGCCGCCCAGGTATTGACCAACAAATCCAACCGCCACCCCCGGGTGCTCATCGGCAAGGACACCCGGCTCTCCTCTGACATGCTGGAAAACGCCATGGCCGGGGGGCTGTGCAGCATAGGGGCCAGCGTGGTCACCCTGGGCGTGGTACCGACTCCCGCGGTGGCCTATTTGGTGGAGAAGTACAAGGCGGACGCGGGAATTATGATCTCCGCCAGCCACAACTCTTTCGAGTACAACGGCATCAAAATTTTCTCCGGCGACGGCTTTAAGCTGCCGGACGACCTGGAAGAGCGCATTGAGGACATCATTCTGGGCAAGACCGATATTTCCGGCCAGCTGCCCCAGGATGACGGCATTGGCACCGTCAGCCGGGCGGAAACAGCGGTGAGAGACTACATTGACCATGTGAAGAGCACCGTGCACTTTGCCCTGGACGGCATGAGAATTGCCATAGACTGCGCCAATGGCTCGGCCAGCGCCACGGCGGAGGCCCTGTTTACCGAGCTGGGGGCAGAGGTCACTATGCTGAACCAGAGCCCCGACGGCATTAACGTAAACGACCATTGCGGCTCCACCCACATGGAGGGGCTCATCGAGTATGTGAAGGCCCACGACCTGGACGCGGGCGTGGCCTTTGACGGCGACGCGGACCGCTGCCTGATGGTGGACGAGAAGGGCGAATTTGTAGACGGCGACTTTATTATGGCCATCTGCGCCCTGGACATGAAGAGCCGGGGCAAGCTGTACAAAAACACCGTGGTGGGCACCATTATGACCAACCTGGGCTTCCAGAAGTTCTGCGAGGACAACGGGATGCGCTTTGAGGCCACCAAGGTGGGCGACCGGTACGTGCTGGAGCAGATGCGGCTGGAGGGCTACAGCTTTGGGGGCGAGCAGAGCGGCCACGTAATCTTTAGAGACTTTGCCACCACGGGCGACGGCCAGCTGACCGCCTGCCAGTTGCTTAGCCTGATGCACAGGCGGCAGGGGAAGCTTTCCTCTCTGGCCACGGCCATGGAGCGCTATCCCCAGACCATGGTGAACATCCAGGTCTCTCCTGAAGGCAAGCTGGCCTTTTACACCGACCAGCGGGTGCGGCAGGAGATCGACCGGGTCAGCGGCATTTTGGGCGGCGAGGGCCGGGTCATTGTGCGGCCCAGCGGCACCGAGCCCCTGCTGCGGGTGATGGTAGAGGGCCGGGACCAGGTCCAGATTGAGGAGCTGGCCCAAAGCGTAGCCAAAGTCATCAGAGAGGAACTCTGCTAAGCCTGACGGCCTCGAGGCAGTAGCTAGCGGGAGCAGAAGCGTAGAGGCGGAGTAAAAGTTTCGCCAGCCTTTTCAAAGGCTGCGGGGTTTGGGGCAGCGCCCCAAGACCTTGACCTTAAGCGGCGCGAGAAGGTAAGATAGAGCGGCGCGGCAGTACTTTTAGGATAGCCAGGATAGAGCGCGCGGCGAGCGCCGCCTGCGGGCAGCGAATCCTAAAAATGAGCAAAGCGGGATTTTTTGGACAGCGGACGGCCAGAAGTGGGCTGCCCCAGGCGGGGAGGCCGAAGTTCAAACAAGCCAGAAGAAGCCCCGCCCTGGGCGGAGAGTCCAAAATCAACCAAAACAAAAAAACCGGGTGGAACGCCCGAAACGCAACAGACCAAAAGGAAGTGAACTTATGGACCCAAGCTACAGCCAAAAAATCTCCCAGCGCCAGTGGAACCAGCCCGACAAGGGCCAGCTGGAAAGCCAAAGAGAAGCCACCTTTATGGACGACATTATTCAAAAGGACCACCTGGAGCGCCAGATCTTGGGTGCGCTGAAGGGCGTGGAGACCGTGTTTGACGGCGGTGGAGGCTGCGGGCGGTTCTCCATCCCGCTGGCCAGGCGGGGCCTGCGGGTGACCCATTTCGACATCTCCCAGCCCATGCTGGACAAAGCCCAAGAGCTGGCGGCCCAGGCCGGGGTGCTGGACCGGATGACCTTTGTCCAGGGGGCCCTGGAGGACCTTTCGGCCTATAGGGACGGGCAGTTTGACCTGGTGATGTCCTTTGACGCGCCGGTTTCCTACACCTACCCCAACCAGGAGCGGGTCCTTGGGGAGCTGGCCCGTATCTGCAAAAAGAGGCTGCTGCTTAGCGTCAGCTCCCGGCTGGGGTCGCTGCCGTACTTGGCCAATCCCCTCAATAAAAATCAGTTTATCCTGGACCCCAGCTGCGACGACCCCTATGTGCAGTGGTGCCTGGAAAACAAAGAAGCCCTGGTGAAGGGCTTCCGCTTTGACAAGGGGGCGGCAGAGCGGCTGCTGGCCCAGGGGCTGATGGGCGGCCAGGCGGAAATTGACCAGTATGAGCGGGGCGGAGCGCCCTGGTGCATCACCTACTGCTTTCTGCCGGACGAGCTGCAGAGCATTTTGGAACGCCTGGGGCTCCGGGAGATCCGCATGAGCGCCCCGGGGGCCTATGCCCGCACCGTGCCCCATGAGATATTGCAAAAACTGATGCGCGACCCACAGCAGAAGCGGGACTTTTTGGACTTTTGCTTTGTCTATGACCAAAACCCCTATGTGCTGGGCATGGGCAAAGACAACCTGTTCGCCGCGGCGGAGAAATCTACAGGCAATCCCGCACAATACTAAGCACCCTATTGCGCGGTGTTGCCTAGGGCGTGCTCACATAAGCGTTCGTACGCATGTTTTTGGCAAATTTTTGCCATCTTCTGCGTTGAAAATTCTTGAAGTACGCGAGCACGTCTGCGAATTTTCGCCGTGCATCTGACAAAAATTGACTCCAAAATCTGCATACTCAGCTTATGTGAACA
The DNA here is from genome assembly GCA_910574935.1 of Oscillospiraceae bacterium. Classification (GTDB taxonomy): domain Bacteria; phylum Bacillota; class Clostridia; order Oscillospirales; family Acutalibacteraceae; genus Acutalibacter; species Acutalibacter intestini. The sequence goes on along the minus strand of CAJTCU010000001.1, from coordinate 233,540 downwards.
CGGCTTAAAATAATTAAGGAGAAAGACAATGAAAATTGAGGCGACAACAGAAAACGGCGTTTTAGTGGTCGCGGAATGAGGGAAGGCATGAGAACAGCAAAGTGGCAGGACTATGAACTGATCGACGCGGCGGCAGGGGAGCGCCTGGAGCGCTGGGGGGACATCCTTCTGATCCGCCCGGACCCCCAGATCATCTGGCGGGGGGGAAAAAGGGACCCCCGCTGGGAAAAGGCCCACGCCCGGTACCACCGGTCCAACAAAGGGGGCGGGCACTGGGAAGCCTACAAAAAAATGCCGGAGGTGTGGCGGATTGGCTGGCAGGGGCTTAGCTTCCGGCTAAAGCCCATGGGCTTTAAGCACACGGGGCTGTTCCCCGAGCAGGCAGTGAACTGGGCCTGGGCCATGGAAAAGATTCGGGGCGCGGGCCGACCGGTGAAGGTGCTGAACCTGTTTGGCTACACCGGCGCGGCCACCGTGGCCTGTCTTGCGGCCGGGGCCGCCGTTACCCACGTGGACGCGGCCAAGGGCATGGTCCAGTGGGCCAAGGAGAATGCCGGGGCCAGCGGGCTTTTGGACCGGCCGGTGCGCTGGCTGGTGGACGACTGCGTGAAGTTTGTGGGGCGAGAGGCCCGCCGGGGCAGCCGCTACGACGGCATTATTATGGACCCGCCCTCTTACGGCCGGGGGCCCGGGGGCGAGGTGTGGAAGCTGGAGGAGCAGCTGTACGGCCTGGTAGAGCAATGCCGGGGCATCCTAAGCGACAGACCCTTATTCTTTATCCTGAACTCCTACACCACGGGGCTTTCTCCCACGGTGATGGGCTATCTGCTTAGCGAACTGCTGGGCCCTTTGGGGGGCGGGGTCTGGGCAGAGGAGATTGGCCTGCGGGTAACGGCCAGCGGCCTAAGCCTGCCCTGCGGCAACACAGCTATTTGGAGCGGGGGGGACAAGGGATGACGTGGAGCTATTGGGGCATAGGGGCCGCGTGGGCGGCGGCTGTGGTGTACGAGTGGATGTGGTCCGGCCAGGGCGCCCTGTGGCTGGGGTATCTGCTGACAGGGGGAGTGTTTATGGGAGCCGTAGTGTTAATGCGGCAGCCCTGGCGGCGGGGCGTACCAAAGCTGAAGCCCAGGACCTGGTTTACCCTGGCGGCGCTGGCCTGCGCATTTTTTATGCTGGCCATGGACCATACAGCGGAAGAGGGGGCCTCTCATGTGCCCATGCTGCCCCTGTACCTGATTCTGTTTCTGGACTTTTTGGCCTCTGGCTGCTATACTTGGTGGAAGAACCGGTACCCAGATCCATAAAAGGAGCCAAAAGGAACACAGCGGCCAAAAGAAAACGCCGCGAAGCGCAAAAAGGAGTCCAGGGGAAACTAGTTTCTCCTGGCGGGGTGCGGGGCAGAGCCCCGTGGCCCTTGCCCTTCCTCCAATCCCAGCGTGTTCCGGCGGTTAACCACCGGAACAGCGGCCAGCCAGCGCGGGAGAAAAAGCGGTGCGGGTGGGCGCCCGGCTCATCAGAAAAAACTTTATCCGAGATACAAGGCGGTGAAAATCATGGCGTTTATAGAAGCGCGGGGCGTGAGCTTTCGGTATGACGGCGAAAGCCCGGAGGTCCTGCATGATATTGATTTGCGTGTTGAAGAGGGGCAGTTTGTGGCCCTGTTGGGCCATAATGGCTGCGGAAAATCCACCATGGCCAAGCTGTTTAACGGGATGCTGGTTCCTACAGGGGGCCAGGTGCTGGTGGACGGCATCGACACAGCGGACGAGAACCGCCAGCTGGACGTGCGCCGGCGGGTGGGCCTGGTGCAGCAGAACCCGGACAACCAGCTGGTGGCCGGGGTGGTGGAAGAGGACGTGGCCTTTGGCCCCGAAAACCTGGGCATTCCTCCGGAGGAGATCCGCCGCCGGGTGGACCAGGCCCTGCGGGCGGTGGATATGTACGACTACCGGGGCCACGCCCCCCACAAGCTTTCTGGCGGGCAAAAGCAGCGGGTGGCCATAGCGGGTATTATTGCCATGGAGACAAAATGTATTGTGCTGGACGAGCCCACCGCCATGCTGGACCCCCAGGGCCGGACCGAGGTGATGGACACCATCCGACGGCTGAACCGGGAGAAGGGCATCACCATTATCCTGATTACCCACTATATGGACGAGGCGGTGGGGGCCGGCCGGGTGGTGGTGATGGACGGGGGCCGGGTGCTGATGGACGGGGGCCCCCGGCAGGTCTTTAGCCAGGTGGAGCGGCTAAAGCGCCACGCCCTGGACGTGCCCCAGGCCACGGAGCTGTGCTACCAGCTAAAGGCGGCGGGGGTGGACCTGGGGAGCTCGCCCCTTTCGGTGGAGGAGTGCCTGGAGATCTTTAAAAAGATAAATATAAATGAATAGGAGGCAATGATGGTTGATAGAGATACGCGTTATTGACTCCGCGCACAAGGCGGACGTCCGTCTGCCCAACCAGCCCTTCCCGCTGTTTGGGCGGATGATTCCCAGCTATATCCACCAGGAATGGAGCTATACGGTGGAAAAGCTTCCCCATGTTACGGAGATGCGCTTTCCCGACGAGCCCTACGACTATGACGCCATGAGCGAGGACACCGTGTTCATTGGCGCCTATGACGGTGAGGCCTGCGTGGGCCTGGCAGTGATGCAGAGCGGGTTTTTTAAGTACATGTACCTGTATGATTTGAAGGTCAACCGGGAGTACCGGGGCAAGGGCGTGGCCAGGCAACTGATGGAAAAGGCCCGCCAGGTGGCCCTGGACGCCGGCTACCGGGGCGTCTACACCCAGGGCCAGGATAACAACCTGGCCGCGTGCCGGTTCTACCTGAAGATGGGCTTTGTCATTGGGGGCCTGGATACCCAGGTGTATAAAGGCACCCCCCAAGAGGGAAAGGCGGACATCATTTTTTATTGGGACTGCGTCCCGGACGCTTCAGCGGACGCGCGGGGGTATGATGGAACATGAGAGAGGGAGCTTTGTCCCCCGCGGCATGGAGGAGCTGTATGAGGCCCTCCGGCGGCAGAACCCGGCGGGGGAGCTGGCCCTGAAAGAGGACGTTCTCCTATGGCGGCTGCCCAACGGCATTCGCCTTTGGGTCTGTTTCGAGACCATTGCCACAGCCTGGACGGACCGCCGGGGCCGGGAGCGCCCGCTGACCCACTGGCATCCCCCGGAGGAGGAAATATTCGGGGACTTGCTGGACATCTGCCAGGGAAGGACCTTCTGGGTGAGGAAAAAGCGTTCTCTATTCCAGGCCCCGCCGCTGATAATGGAGCGGGAGACATGGGGCAGATACAGCGAGCGAAAGAAGAGGAGATATGAGGTGCTGACGAAGAGAGACTAAACCCGTGCATCTAAGGGACAAGGAGTGGAGATCATTCAAATGCCAATACTAGAGACTAAAAACCTGTGCTATGTCTATGGCCAGGGCACCCCTTTTGAGAAAACCGCTGTGAAAGATGTGTCCATTGCCATTGAGAAAGGGGAGTTCGTGGGGGTCATTGGCCACACGGGCAGCGGAAAGTCCACCCTGATTCAAATGCTCAACGGCCTGATCCGCCCCACCGCTGGCCAGGTGCTGCTGGAGGGCCGGGACATTTGGCAAGAGCCCAAAAAGATACGAGCCGTGCGCTTTCGGGTGGGGATGGTGTTCCAATACCCAGAGTACCAGCTCTTTGAGGAGACGGTGCTCAAAGACATCATGTTCGGGCCCAAGAACATGGGCCTTTCGGACGAAGAGGCCAAAGAGCGGGCCCAGCAGGCCGCCCGGTTTACCGGCCTGCGGGAGGAGCTGCTGGAAAAGTCCCCCTTTGAACTCTCTGGGGGCGAAAAGCGCCGGGCCGCCATTGCGGGGGTGATTGCCATGGACCCCGAGGTGCTGATTTTGGACGAGCCCACCGCCGGCCTGGACCCCCGGGGCCGGGACGTGCTGCTGGCGCAGATTGGCCAATACCACAAGGAGCGGGGCAACACAGTGCTGCTGGTCTCCCACAGCATGGAGGACATCGGCCGGGCGGCGGACCGGCTGCTGGTAATGGGCGGTGGGCGCAAACAGGCCCTGGCCCCCACCAAAGAGGTGTTTTCCCGGGGGGAAGCGCTGGAGGCCGTGGGCCTGCGGGTGCCGCAGATTACGAAAATCATGGGAGAGCTGCAAAAGCTGGGCTGGCCGGTGGACCCCGCCACCCTGACGGTGGACGATGCCCTGAAGCAGCTGATTCCCTATCTCAAAGAAAGGGGGCGGAAGAATGCTCTCTGATATTACCTTGGGCCAATATTTTCCAGCCCCGTCGGTTCTGCACCGGACGGACCCCAGGCTGAAAATCTGCCTGACCATCTTTTCCATTGTGCTGATCTTCGCGGCGGGGAATTTCTTCAGCCTGGCCCTGGCGGTGGGGTACATTGGCCTGGGCATGGCCCTTTCTAAAATCCCCTTAAAGATGTACCTGCGCAGCCTGAAACCCGTGCTGTTCATCATTGTGTTTACCGCGGTGTTAAACGTCTTTTACGGCACCGGGGACCCCCTGTGGCAGCTGGGCTTTATCAAAATCACGAAAAACGGGCTGCTAAACAGCTTTTTTGTGTCTGTGCGCATTGTGGTGCTGATTCTGGCCAGCTCGGTGCTGACCTTTACCACCTCCCCCAACCAGCTCACCGACGCTATCGAGCGGCTGCTGCGGCCTCTTTCAAAGCTGGGGGTGCCGGTGCACGAGTTTGCCATGATGATGACCATCGCACTGCGGTTTGTTCCCCTGCTTTTAGAGGAGACGGACAAGATTATGAGCGCCCAAAAGGCCCGGGGGGCGGACATGGAGAGCGGGGGGATTATCCAGCGGATCAAGGCCCTGGTGCCAGTGCTGATTCCCCTGTTCGTGTCGGCGTTCCGGCGGGCCTTTGACCTGGCCACAGCCATGGAGAGCCGCTGCTACCACGGGGGCCAGGGCCGCACCAAGATGAAGGTGCTGCGCTTTGGGGGAGCGGACTGGCTGATTCTCTGCTCGGCGGCGGTGGCGCTGGGAGTGTTTATTGTGTTGAATGTGGGGTTCCCGCCGGCCATTGTGCGGTAGCTCGAGTAGAAAGGGGATGGACTGCGTGAAGATTATATCCGGGCAATACGAAAAGGGGACCAGCCAGCAGCGGGAGGCCTTTCGGGCGCTGTTTGGGGAAGAGAACACCCAGTACAAGTTCGACCTGTACTTCCACTGGTATAACATCCTCCACGAGCTTGGGCACTGCGTGACGGAGGCCCAGGGGCTGCGGACCTCCCCTGTGAAAGAGGAAATGCTGGTGAACGCCTTTGCCGTGGCATACTGGAACCAGGCGGGCCAGGGGGACAGAATAGAGGAGCTGGGCCGCCTGCTGGAAGAACGGCTGGCGGGCATGCCCGCCTTTGTGCCGGAAAATATGGGTCTTGTGGAGTACTACGAGAGCGTGTGGGGCGAAGAACTGCTGGGCGACGTGGCCCGGTACGGGCACTTTCAGTTTAGCAGCGTGTGGGAGGCAGTGAAAGCGGGCCGGGACCTAAAGAGCGTACTGGCTTCTATGGGCATTCCCCTTGGCAGCGAGATGGCCGTAACGGGGTATCGGGGGGAGATATCCGCGCAAAACGCCCGGCCGGTGCTGCGCCAGGCCCTGGCAGACCTGGAAAGCCTGGGCCTGCCCCCTATGGCGGTCCAGCTGGAGCTGGTGGAAAACCCCGCTGTGCAGTGCGCACAGTGAGGAATTTGGAGAGGAAACCAAATGGAAGGATTTGTAATAAAGCAAAATGAACTGACGGCCCAGGAATTTATCGAGCTGTGGGAGACAGTATGGGACCAGGGGCCCGCGCCGGAGCAGGTGCGGCTGGCCATGGAGCACACCCTGTTTCGGGTATCTGTGTGGGATGGGGGCAAAATTGTGGGAATGGCCAGGATGCTGGGGGACATGGGACTGAACTACTACGTGAAAGACGTGGTGGTGCGGCCGGAGTACCAGCACAGGGGGATTGGGCGGCTGATGATGGACCAGCTGCTTCAGTTTGTCAACGACCACGGCGTTCGGGGCACCGAGATATTTGTGGAGCTGTGCGCCGTGCCGGACAAGGCCCCCTTTTATGAACAGCTGGGCTTTGACGCCAACGAGGGCATCCGGCTGAAGATGATGAAGGCGGTGGAGTGAGGGGAGAAAGCGGCGATATTGCGCGCCGCTGGCCCAAGGGACGCTGCACGCCTAAACCATATTGGCAGCAGCGCGGTTCCGGGGCTGGTGGCAAAGCCCATTGTGGACATTTTGCTGGAGATCGACGCCAGCTGCAATGTGACGGAATTACAGAGGGCTCTGAAAACCATTGGCTATGGGGAAGAGCTTGCCACCCGGGCGGAGGACCCTTTTGTGGGTAAAGGGGATGTCCTGCGGCGGCAGAGTACGCGGGGCTGAAGCGGCGCATGCTGCGGGACATTGAAAGCGGCAAAATTGAGCGTATGTCCAACGGATATTCTCAGGCAAAGTTCGCGTTTGTGGGAACAGGTCACGGCACAGGCCAAACGGGAGTTTGCCGGAAAGACATGCGCAATATCCTATCGGTACAGGTTCTAAGAGCTTATGAAAGGAGTCTCCATGCGCAACCTACTGCTAACCATTACCTATGACGGCACGGCCTACCACGGCTGGCAGATACAGGAGAACGCCCTTACGGTGCAGCAGGTCTTTCAAGAGGCGCTGTTCCGGGTTACGGGGCAGCGGGAGGACCTAAAGGGCTGCTCCCGGACCGATACCGGCGTACACGCCCGGCAGTTCTGTCTTAGCCTAAAAACAGCGGCGCCTATGCCGCCCCAACGGCTGCTGGCCGCCCTGAACCACTATTTGCCCCCAGACGTGGCGGTGAAGGACTGCCGGGAAGTGCCCCCAGACTTTCATGCCCGCTACAGCTGCAAGGGCAAAGAGTACTGCTATGAAATATGGAACCACCCGGTGCGGGAGCCCTTTTTGCGGGGGCGGGCTCTGCACTACTGGTATCCCATGGACGAGGCCCTGCTGGATCAGGCCGCCCGCCGCTATGTGGGGGTCCACGACTTTACCTCCTTCTGCACCCTGGACAGCCGGGACCGGGGGGACCTGACCCGAAGGGTGTGGGAGTCAAAGGTGGAGCGCCGGGGGAACCTGGTGGTGTTCACGGTGGCGGCGGACGGTTTTTTGTACAACATGGTGCGCATTATGGCGGGCACCCTGCTGCGGGTCCAGCAGGGCAAGCTGGCCCCAGAGGACATCCCCGGCATTATTGCCGCCCGGGAGCGGAAAGCGGCGGGGCCCACCGCCCCGGCCTGCGGGCTGTACTTAAACCGGGTGTTTTATTGAAAGGGAAAGCATATGGCAAAACACAGCAAGGAACAGAACACAAAGGTCATCCGCCTGAAGGACTACCAGGAAAAACAGGAACAGCCAGAGCCCCGGGCGGCATATGAATATGAGGGAGAGGACCAGGAAGAAGAGAGCGGCCAAGTCTATGAACAAAGAAGAAGGCTGCGCCAGCTGCCAAAGGCCGTGTATGCCAGCAGTTTGGCACTTTTGGCGGTGATTATTGGCCTGGCCCTGTGGGTTAACCGGCAGTACTTGAACTGGGACTCCATAAAGGAATGGGCCAAGCTGCAAGTGCTGGGGGAAGAGGGCGGCGACGGCTTTCCAGTGCAGATCACGGGTTCCAATGTGTTTGCCTCTAACTTCACCGCCAGCGGAGGCTCGGCGGTGGTCCTAAGCAACACGGCCCTTACTGTGGTGAACGCGGGGGGAAAGGAGGAGATGTCGGTTCGGCACAAGCTGAACCAGCCGGTGCTGAAAACCGCCGGGGGCCGGTACCTGATATTTAACAGCGGCAGTACGGGCTATACCGTGCTGTCCGGCGGGGAAAAGGCCGTGGATGCCGTGGCGGAGCAGGACATCATTACCGGCGATGTGGCCCCAAACGGCAAGTATGCCCTGGGCCTGGAGGGCAGCTTTGGCGCTTCAAAGCTGCAAGTCTTTTTAAAGGACGGCAAGCTGCAATATGAGTACCCCTTTGCCCAAGACTATATTACAGCGGTCTGCCTAAACTACGACGGCTCCTTTGGCGGGGTCTGCACCGTACGCAGCGAAAAAGGCGAGATGGTGTCTTTGCTAACCATATTCGACTTTACAAAAACCGAGCCCGTGGCCCAGTTCGAGACCAGAGACAACCTGCTTTTGGCCGCCTACTGGGGGGAGAACGGGGCTATTTACGGGGTGGGGGACGAGGCGCTGGTAATGTGCCGGTCCTCGGACTACAGCTTTGTGGAGCAGGGCTACCAGGGCCGGCGGCTAACGGCTTTCTGCCTGGACAAAAACCGGGCGTTTTTGTCCATTTCCGCCTATGAGCACGCGGGGGCCAGCACCCTGATGGCCTATGACGCCACCCAGGAGATTGGCCCAAACAACCCGGCGCGGGTGGAGTTTGACCAGCGCATAGAGGCTATTTCGGCCGCCGGGGGAACGGTGGGCGCGCTGGTAGGGGGCGAAGTGGTGTTCTGCGATTACGACACCGGCATGGTGCTGGCCCGGGCGGAGGCGGGCACAGACGCCAAGAGCCTGGCCCTGGCCAGCGAAAGCAAGGCCTACATATTGGGTGTCAGTGAGATTCGAACCCTAGAGGCAGAGGGCTAGCGAAAGCGTTTTTTCAAAGGGGCGGCAAGCGGGCGGCTTGGGCGCTGCGGCCCGCGGCCAGGATTGAAAGAGAACTGTAAGGGGTTTTCTCTTGTTTAAGTTGAAAAAGTGTGCTACAATAGGATTTGCTTGGCGCGGCTTGGCGCGTTTTGGAAAAGGAGGAATGCCAAATGGGCTATTCACTGGACATCTGTATTTTAGGCATTTGCCTGATCTGTGTAATTGCCGGGGTACGCAGGGGCTTTATCCGCTCTTTGGTCCACTTTTTGGGCGCGATTGTGGCGGCCGGGCTGGCCTCCGTTTTTGGCGGATACCTGGCGCACTGGCTTTTTAACACCCTGTTTCGGGACGCCATGGTGGATAAGATTGACGCTTCGCTGCGCACCATGGGGGTGGAAAACGCGGCCATCACTGCGGAGCAGCTGCTGGCCAACCTGCCGGACTTTATTGTCCGGGCTTTGGAAGAGGCCGGGGTGACCGCAGCCTCCATCAGCGGGGGGCTGGCTTCTCAAACAGGCCGGGCGGCGGTTATGGTAGTGGACTACCTGGCGCCGGTGTTTGTGAACTTTTTAAAGGTGCTGGCTGTGATTGTGCTATTTTTCCTGTTTATGACATTGGTGCGGGTGCTGGCTGTGACCGTGAGCCGGATGCTGAAGCTGCCCGTTCTTAGCCAGGTGGACGGCCTTTTGGGCGGGGTGTGCGGCTTTTTGGTGGCGCTGGTGGTTGTTTGGATTATCGTTGCGGGCCTCTTTGTGTTTACCCCCATGCTGGAGCCCAGCGTGCAGTGGAAGATGGAGGACGCCCTAAACCACTCGATAATTGCCGGAACCCTGGTAAATCTGAACCCGCTGGGAGGCATGTTCCAGGCAGGCTAGAGTCTGTTCTAAAAACAGAACGCTGGCGCGCTGGGGTGGGACCATACACCATAAAAAACCCATTTTTAAGATAAAGAAAGGGAAGCCCTTATGCCCCAAGAAACAAAACCTTCGAACCGTGTACTGACTGTGCCCAACGCCATGTCCGGGCTAAGAATATTGATCGTGCCCTTTTTTGCGGTGCTCTACCTAAAGGGGTACGTGGCCGCGGCAGTGGCGCTTTTGCTTCTTTCGGGGCTGACAGATATGCTGGATGGGCTGATTGCCAGAAAATTCAACCAGATTACAGAGCTGGGCAAAATGCTGGACCCCTTTGCCGACAAGCTGACCCAGGGGGTGGTGGCCCTGTGCATCGCCCTGCGGTTTCCAGCCATTCGTCCACTTTTGCTGCTGTTTATTTTTAAAGAGCTGCTGATGCTGGGCTGCGCGGTGGTGCTGCTGAAAAAGCACAAGCGGCCCTGCGCCGCCAAATGGTACGGCAAGGTGGCCACCGTGATGTTCTATGTTTCGGTGTCTGTGATCGTGCTGATGGACGGCATTGGGCTGGCAAAGCCCAACACCTTTAATATTTCGGCCTATGTAATGCTGGGCCTGACCGGCGTGATGATGGCCTACGCGGCGGTGAAGTATTTTCAGATATTCCTGGCCATACTAAGGGAGCCGGGGGGCGGACAGGACAAAAACCCGCCGGAGGAAAGGCGGCGGAAATGAAGCAGCGGTTATTGGGCTTTTTCAGCGGCTTTCCCAGCCGCCGCTTTCCCCCTGCGGTAGCCCAGCGGTTAAAAGAGGCGCTGGCACAGCGGGACAGCCTGGTTTTTGTCAGCGCATGGCCGGAGGATGCCCAAAGGAATGACAGCGACCTGGCGGGTATGTATGAGATGTTCTTGCAGTACGGCATGTCCTTTGACCGGCATTGTGTCATTGATAGGCGGATGGGGGCGCAGGAAGCCGTGGCGGCGGTTCAAAAGGCCTCCTGCGTGTTTTTGATGGGCGGCCACCCGGGGCAGCAGCTCAGGCTGATACAGGATCTGGGGTTGGCCGGGGCCATTGAAGGCTTTGCCCCCGTGGTGCTGGGCGTCAGCGCCGGGGCCATCAATATGGCGGAGCGCGCGTTGGACACCAAAGAATCTTTGGCCCCCTATGCGGGCCTGGGGCTGGCCAATATTACGGTAAAGCCCCACTTCTCTCTGTCTGACAGGCAGGTGCTAAGCACCCTGCTGCAAATCTCTATGGAACTGCCCATCTGCGCTATGGCGGATGACAGCGCTATTTTTGTAGAGGCGGGCGGCGTGTTCCACACAGGGGAGATCTATTGGGTCGACCAGGGCCAAAGGGCCCCTTTTTCACCGGAAAAGCTGGGGGTTGCCGGCAAAAATTAAAAGCTTGTTAATGAAATCGCCGGGGGGCCGTGGTATAATAGGGATAAATGCAAAGGCTTGCATGCTTGCAGAATTAAAGGTTTATAGGGGGAACACGGCAGGGCCCGTGTTCCCTTTCTCAAGATAGAGGAGGGTATATATGATGATGCTGTGTACAAGATGTCACAAAAGGCCGGCCACGGTGTTTGTCTCTCAGTCGGCCACGGGCAAGGACATAAAGGGCTACTGCTTTGTGTGTGCAAAAGAGTTGGGCATCAAGCCCGTGAACGACATTATGGACAACATGATGAACACCCTGAAGCAGCAGACCGGCATGACCGAGGAGGAGTTTCAGGAGGCCACCGAGCAGATGACCCAGATGATGCGCCTGGACGCCCAGGAAAGCGGGGAGGACGAGGACGAGGAGGAAGGCTTTTCTCTGGGGGGAGCGGCCACCCTGCCCACAGACATCATGCTGGGGGGCGCCCCGGGGGCCAACGCGGGCCAGAACGTGCGGGACCGCCGGGAGAGCGTTCACAAAAAGAAGCGCAAGCACATCCAGAACTACTGCACAGACCTGACCGGCCGGGCCCGCAGGGGAGAACTGGACAATATTGTGGGCCGGGAAAAGGAGATTCAGCGGGTGGTGCAGATTCTCTCCCGCCGGACCAAGAACAACCCCTGCCTGATCGGCGAGCCCGGCGTGGGCAAAACCGCTGTGGCAGAGGGCCTTGCCCTGCGCATTGCCAGCGGGGATGTGCCCGCGAAGCTGCGGGAAAAGGAGATCCAGCTGCTGGACCTTACCGCCCTGGTGGCGGGCACCCAGTTCCGGGGGCAGTTCGAGAGCCGCATCAAGGGCCTGGTAGACGAGGTGAAAGCAGACGGAAATGTGATCCTCTTTATCGACGAGGTCCACAACCTGGTGGGCACCGGCGACGCGGAGGGCAGCATGAACGCGGCCAATATTCTAAAGCCCGCCCTGTCCCGGGGGGAGATTCAGGTCATAGGGGCCACCACCTTTAACGAATACAGAAAGTATATTGAAAAGGACGCTGCCCTGGAGCGGCGTTTTCAGCCAGTCACCGTAAACGAGCCTTCTTCCGAGGATACGGCGCAGGTGTTGCTGGGCATAAAAAGCTATTACGAGGCCTACCACCGGGTGACCGTATCGGAAAAAATTGCCCGCCGCATGGTGGTGCTGGCCGAGCGGTACATTAATGACCGCTATCTGCCTGACAAGGCCATTGACCTTTTGGACGAGGCCTGCGCCTGCGCGGCCCTGCGCAACCAGCGGCTGGAGGAATATGACCGCATGGAGAGAGATCTGAACCGGGAACGGGTGCGGGAGCAGGATCTCTCGAACCCGGGGAACCTTAGCGTGGACTATGAGGAGCTGGCCAAAACCCACTACCGCATTGCCACCCTGGAGGAGGGCCTGGACCGGCTGCGCCGGGAAGGGGTGTTTGCCCCAGTGGAAGAGGCGGACCTGGCCTATGTGATAGAGCTGTGGACCAGCATTCCGGCCTCCAAGATAGAGGCTGGAGACCTGGAGAAGCTCTCTGGCCTAGAGGATGTGCTGAAAAAGAAGATTGTGGGCCAGGACCAGGCCGTGGCGGCGGTTTCCGCGGCGGTGCGCAGAAGCCGGGTGCAGATCAGCCCCAGGCGGCGGCCAGCCTCCTTTATCTTTGTGGGGCCCACCGGCACGGGCAAAACCGAGCTGGTGCGGGTGCTCTCCCAGGAACTGTTCGACACGCCGGAGACCATGATCCGCCTGGATATGTCCGAGTTTATGGAAAAGCACTCGGTGTCTAAGCTCACTGGCTCGCCTCCAGGCTATATTGGCTATGACGAGGCCGGACAGCTCACCGAAAAGGTGCGGCGGCGGCCCTACTCGGTGCTGCTGTTTGATGAAATTGAGAAAGCCCACCCGGACGTAATGAACATTTTGCTGCAAATTTTGGACGAAGGACGCGTTACAGACGCCCACGGCCGCACCGTGAACTTTGAGCATACCGTAGTGGTGATGACCTCTAACGCGGGCAGCGAGCGGAAGGAAGGGGCCCTGGGCTTTGCCAAGAGCCCGGGGGACATGAGCCGGGAAAAGGCCCTGAAGGCCCTAAACGAGTTTTTGCGGCCCGAGTTCCTTAGCCGCATTGACGAGGTGGTGGTATTCCGCCCTCTGGATGTGGAGGATTACAAACAGATTGCCGCTTTGATGCTGGAGGAGTACGTGGGTTCTTTGGCCGAGAAAGGCATTACCCTGAACTACAGCCCAGAGTCCTGCGCCCTGCTGGCGGAGAAGTCCGTGGGCGGAAAAAGCGGGGCCCGGGACCTGCGGAACAACATCCGGCGGATGGTGGAGGATAAAATAGCCAACCTCATTGTCCAAAAGGGCGAAGGGGGCCTGGAGGCCATTGCCGTGGACGCGAAAGACGGTGCGCTGCGGGTGGAGGCCCTATGATCATTCGAAGAGCGGCGGAGACAGACCTGCCCGCCATTGGGGCTCTTTATAGGGAGGCCCGAAAGGCCCTGGGCCAGGCCGGGGTAGACCAGTGGCAGGGAGAGTACCCCAACGAGGACTCCGCCCGGGAGGACATGGCCCGGGGCTGGTGTTATGTGGCCGAGGACCAGGGCCGGGTGGTGGCCACTGCCTGCCTGGGCTTTGGCCAGGACCCCACCTATGACGTGATAGAAAAGGGCGGCTGGCAGAGTACCGGGGACTACGGCTTTTTGCACCGGGCGGCGGTTTCTGCTTCCGCTAAGGGAAAGGGCATAGCGCCAATGTTTTTCCAGGAGCTGGTGGGGCAGGCTCGGGCCCGGGGCGTGGGGGCCATACGAGGCGACACCCACCGGGATAACCAGCCCATGCGGCGGGTGATGGAGAAGTGTGGGCTAGAGTACCGGGGAATCATCTACGCGGAGGATGGCACAGCGCGCATGGCCTATGAGCGGGTGCTATAGTGGGGCTATAAGAAAAAAACCGGGGCCCCTGTGGGGAGGATCCACGGGGTTTTTCCCAGAACTTTTACCACCCCTTGGCGGGCCCTTTATTTATCAGCGTGTTTTAGAGGACATTTCCTTCTGCACGGCAAAAAACCGCCCCAGCCCAAGCAGAAGCACCAAAAGGAGCGAATGGTTTATGACGTATACCCAGGATAAGGTTTTCCCCATTTTTGAGCGCTGGCTGGAACGCCTCCGGCTAAAAAACGTCTGGGACGTAAAGCTGGAGCTGATAGAGGACTCTGCCTTTACCAAAACCGGGGACTTAAAAATAGACCCTGACGACCGAAAGGCCATTTTAATGCTGAATGCCCAAAACCCCCGCCAGGAGAACCCGGAAGAGGTTATTATCCATGAGTTGATGCACCTAAAGCTGTATCCTCTGGACCAGCTGACCGAGGGGCTGATTGAGGGCCACTACCAGGAGGGCACGCCGGCCTATGGCGTGGTTTACCGGCAGTTTATGGAGGCGCTGGAGGTCACTGTGGAGGAACTGGCCAAATGCTGGCTGGGCGCGCTGGGGGAGGACCAGGAGCTCTCCTTTGGGCGGTGCCAGGGGATGAAGTCCTATAACGAGCTTTTCGACGGCTTAAAGAAGCTTTAGGGAGACTGCCAATTAAATTTTCTGTGCAGAGAGATATGTAAACAGGAAAGCACCCGATTTTTCAGCCGCCGGGTAGTCAAAAAGTAGTGCTTCAAAAGGTTCTGGTACGCGGCTGCCAGAGCCTTTTTCTTTTGCTCATATTTCCTATGGCCGCTCGGGAATACAAAACCATCCCTGGCTTTGGGCTCCTAAAGCCTCCGCTTTGCCGCCTTTCCTAGACAGACAGAGAATTTTCCGGTATTCTCTTATCTAAGAAGCAGAGGCGACCACACAGCCCCGCGCCAACGAAGCAGGCGAAGTAAACCATGCTTACCGTTCTTAATCTGGTTGCCGTTTTTTATCATGTCGGTTGCCAGGCTAAAGGTTGCGGAAGCAAACTTCGAGTATTCCTTGGCAATGGCGGCCCGCTCCACTTTGACAGCGCCGGATACATCAACTGTAACGGACATACCCTCGTCGAACTTGGTGGTGGGCACGCTCTTCATGCTCAAAGTGATCTTGCCGCCGGGCTTTGTGACATTGAACGTCACACCACCGATAGAGACTCGTGGCAGCAAGTGAGAACTTCGCCCCATCCACACTGCCAGAAGTGACCTGGGCCGATGCTAGTGGAAGTGTTTAACGATGTCCTTGAAGTGTCGTTGACAACTTTGCGCCACAACATTGCACGAGAAATTGGAGAGGCAAATGGGCTTCTGAGTTTTGAGGACGCCAACGAGTGGCAGAACGGCGGTGATTGAATATACCGAAAATTATTGTGACAAGTCGATACATGAGGAACATGCGAAAGTGCACGGTTGCAAACCGGGTAAAGTACATGGGCACTCGCGAAGGAATAGAGAATGTGACCGAGGGGATCGGCAAGGTCTCAGCCACGATTCGCCAGCAAAGATTGGCGAAAGATACCGGCCGTGTTTTGACCTGAAAACCGCCCAGTACCTGCCGGGACATACCACTATCCAGATGACCGCAAAATGGAGAAGGAGGACGCGGCCGCTTCTGTTATTCAGCTGGAGCGGTATCTGTCCAGCGGTAGTCAGGCAGAGGGGGATTTTTCAGAAAGTAGTCAAGGTAGTCAGTGGGGAAATCTAGGGCCTTTCCAGACAAAAAGAAAAAATCTCTAGAAGTCAGTAACTTCTAGAGATTTCTCTTGGTGACCCATCGGGGATTTGAACCCCGGACACCCTGATTAAAAGTCAGGTGCTCTGCCAACTGAGCTAATGAGTCTCACAGCTGTCCAGAATAACCCAGACAGCTTACTTATTATAGCAACTTTTTCGCGTCCTGTCAACCCATTTCTGAAGATATTAGTCACGGGCAGCGCAAGCGCTGCACCAATGTCGTGGGGCGTTCGCCCTGGCTCACTCGCCAGTAACCGTTCGCTTAGCCAGCGCGTTCCTCCGGGCGCTTCCGGCAAGGCTCTCTCTTTATTTGCTTTAACCAACACGGCCCCACCGTGGGTGTGTCCCATGAAATCGGCTGGAGCCGGTCGGGTCAGAACGGTTGCCACTGGGGACCTTCCTCGGGCACAGCCCCGCCCTTCCTGGGTGGTAACCATTAGCCGAGCCAACGTGGACAGGATCGGAAGCGCCCAGAAAACCGCGCTAGCTTAGCGAAACGCTACCACCGACGAGTGAGCCCAAGCGAACGCCCCCGCGACATTGGATGCAACGTCACGTTGCGGGCGCTGGCTAAACTTGTATGAAGTGCTTCATGACGCAGCTGCCGTCCGCTGGACCTGGGTAGGGGGTGGAGAGGTCTACCCCGGCGTTCATCAGCAGCGCGCCAGAGTACCGCTGGCCTGTGGCCTGGTCCATATAGGTCTTGTGGGGGTCCAGGCCCCGCAGCCGCAGCATCTGGTAGAAGTTGTCCGGCTTGCGCATGACCACCCGGGTCAGCAGCGCCTCGCTTTGGTCCGGGCTGACAAACTCCCAGTCCGCAAAAAACCGGTCCTGGGCTGGGTCTGTTAACCGGTACAGGTCCCCGTAGTGGATGAGGTCATAATATTTATGATAATCGGCGATCTGCGCCTTGGCCAGGTTTTTCTGCTCCTCTGTCAGCTTCCGGGGGTCCAGTTCGTAGCCAAAGGTGCCCATCAGGGCCACGGCCCCCCGGGTCTCAAAGCCTGTGCGGGGGCAGGCCGAAACGTGGGCCCCCATGCTGGCCACCGGGTAGCAAAGGGACGCCCCAAACTGGATGGTCAAGCGCTCAATGGGGTCTGTGTTGTCACTGGTCCAGATCTGGGGGGAGTAGTACAGCATCCCCGGGTCAAATCGGCAGCCGCCGGAAGAGCAGTTCTCCAGCAAAATGTGGGGGAACGCGCGGGTTACCCGGTCCATCAGTTCGTACACGCCCAGCACATAGCGGTGGAAAAACTCCCCCTGGCGCTCTGGGGGCAGCACGGCGTTGCCCGCCTCGCTAATGTTCCGGTTGCAGTCCCACTTGATGTAGGCGATGTTGTTCTTTGAGATCACGTCGTACATCTGCTGGAAGATATTGTCCCGCACCTCTTTGCGGGTCATGTCCAGTACGCATTGGTAGCGGCTTAGGGAGCCCTCCCGGCCCTGGGCCTGGATAATCCAATCCGGGTGGGCCCGGTACAGGTCGCTGTTGGGGTTCACCATCTCCGGCTCGTACCAGATGCCAAACTTCAGTCCCAGGTCGTTGACCCGCTGGATTAGGGACCCCAGGCCACCTTTCAGCTTGTTCTCGTTTACGTACCAGTCGCCCAGGCCCTGGCGGTCGTCGTTGCGGGTACCAAACCACCCATCGTCCATCACCAGCATCTCCACGCCCAGGTCCTTAGCCTCTTTGGCAAAGGCCACCAGCAGCTCATCGTCAAAGTCGAACACGGCTGCCTCCCAGTCGTTGATCAGCACCGGGCGCTTTTTGTGGGTCCATTCACTACGGCACAGGTGGTCCATGTACAGCCGGTGGAAGTCCCGGCTCATGCCGCCCAGGCCCTCTTCGGAAAAGACCATCACGGCCTCAGGGGTGGTAAAGCTCTCGCCAGGCTCCAGCCGCCAGCAAAAATCCGTGGGGTTAATGCCCGCCAGCAGCCGGGGGCAGCCCAGGGTGTCCACCTCTATCTCGATGGAGAAGTTGCCGCTGTACACCAGGCTTACGCCCATGACCTGGCCCTGCTCCTCGGTGGAACCCTGGCGGCACAGGGCCGCGAAGGGGTTGTGGTTGCTACTGGTCATGCCCCGCTTGGAGCCAATGGCCTGTATGCCGTGCTGAAGGGGATGGCGCACCACGGTGTTCTCCTTGGCCCAGCGGCCGTACATGTGCACCAGGTCATAGTCCATGCCGGGCAGGTCCAGGCACAGGCTAAAGGCCCGCTCCAGGTCCACAGGGGCGCTGCCGGTGTTCTCCAGCCGGACGCTGCGGGCCATAGCGCCGTGGTCCTCAAACACGGTGTACAGCAGGGTGGCCTTTACGCCCGTAACAGCGTCCAGCGTCTCAATCTCCAGGGTTTCGGCCTGGCCCTCTCCCGCAAAGGTGGCGGGCAGGCCGGGCAGCTGGGGCTTGCCGGGGTAAATCTTATGGCCCACATAGCGCAGGTCTGTTACGGCGTCGCCGTTGTGGTTGCGCACCTGAAGGGCGGAGAGCCGGAAGTCGCCGTTCTGGTTGCCAGAGTACTCTTGGGGCATGGCATCCAGGGTAAAGCGGTGCTCGCTGACCTTGGGGTTGTGGGGAGACATGGACTCATACCAGCCCCGGTACATCAGGTATTGCAGGTCTGTGTCAGGAATTTTCGGGCCGTAGTACAGGTGGATCAGGTAGTTCTCCTCAAAGACCATCATAGCATAGCTGGAGGTCTTGGTGTCCAGGCGGAACACCTTGTTTTTTTCGTCAAAGGTAATTGGCATAATACGCTCCTTGTGTTCCTGTTTTTTAATGATAGATAGACTGTACTTAATTATAGCGTCTCATTCCAAAAAAGGAAGCCCTTTTTGAAAAAAGCCTAAAGCCCCCTTAGGAGCGGCTGTCTTTAGCCTCCCTGGCCGCCGTTACTGGGCAAAATACTCTTGGGCATAGGCCCGGTCCCCGGTCAGGGCGGCCAGCATCAGCTTATACACAGCGTCTGGGTTTTTATGAAAATTCTCCCGGGCCAGGGCCGCCTGGGCCCGGTCTGGCACATACAGAGAGACCTCCATAAGGTCCAGGCTCCCGCCGCCGGAGATGTGGCAGCGCACCTGCCAGCCCTTTTCTGCCTCTATAATCTCCACCCGGTGCTCTCGCCGGGCCCGGGCCAGGGCCAGGGCCTGCATGGCGGCCTCCAGGGCCTTGTCCCGCACAGCCAGCGGCAGGCTGGTGTCCAGGTCCTTGGCAATTTCCCGGCCGGTGTCCGTTACGGTCAGGCCCCCGCCGCTTTGGCGCAGATGGCCTAAAACCTCCAGGGCCGCCAGGGCGTCCTCTGCCTCAAAGTAGTTGGCCAGGGCCCGGTTTTGGATCATGGCGCACAGGTCCTCCCGGCTCATGGGCTCTCCGATGCTGCTAAGAATGTAACAAATCAAAATGCGCACGTCGTTTTGGGTCCACAGCCCGCCGGGGTCTACTCCGCCGGTAAAAGCGTCCTGCCGCATAGACACACTCCTTTACTGCCCATCCTCCGGCGCCGCCGCCGGGGAGGAGGTCTCTTTGCCGGGATTTTCCATCATAATAAGGGCGTCGCTGCCTGTTACGGCGGGCAGCTTGCCGTCCCACTTCTGGATCTTGTTATACTCAATCAGGGGCTGGGTAATGGAGGCCGCAATCTTCTCGTTGGCGGCGGCTTCCTTTTCACCAGCGTAGGCCGCCGCCTCGGCCTCAATGCGGGCCACGTTGGCCGCCGCCTCGGCGTCAATCACCCGGCGGGATGCCTCGGCCTCCTTCTCCATGGTCAGCTGCTCCTGCTCAATTTTGGCCCGCAGTTTTTCCTGCTCGGCCACCTGCTTTGCCTCAATGGCGGCCACATATACGTCGGAAAAGTCGAAGTCAATGATATTGATGTCTGAAACAAAGATGCCGCTGTCTCCCACCTTTTCGTTCAGCTCTTCC
Organism: Oscillospiraceae bacterium; assembly: GCA_910574935.1. GTDB lineage: Bacteria > Bacillota > Clostridia > Oscillospirales > Acutalibacteraceae > Acutalibacter > Acutalibacter intestini. The sequence continues at coordinate 214,005 of CAJTCU010000001.1, read as the reverse complement.
AGCAGGGCGGCGGAGATAATATTGCGGTTGGTAATGCTCTGCTCCGCCGTGTATTGCGCCATAATGGACTTCATCACCTCGTTGACCGAGGGGGTGATGAGTACGTCCTCATACTTGGTGCCCACGTTTTTCACAATGGAGTAAGACTTACTGGTGTCCACCCGGTAGTTTACAGCCAGGTTTACGTTCACGGTTTGCAGGTCCGAACTAAAGGCCTCGGTAGAGACCTCCAGCTTTACAATGCGGTTGTCCATTTTGGTCACATTCTGCCAGGGGGCCTTAAAGTGGAAGCCCTCTTGCAGCACGTTTTCGCTGACCCGCCCAAAAGTGGAGACCACCCCGGTGTGGCCCGCCGAGACCACCGTGAAGCAGGAAGTGCCCAGGGCCAGCAGGGCCGCCAGGATGATGACCGCGAGAATTATTTTGGGTAGATTGATTTTGGAGGTGTACACCTGCCGCCCCTCGGCGTCGGTGTAAGAAGTTTTTTTCTGAAACAAGGTGGGTCTCCTCTCACATTCATATTTTTTTGTTTAGGGCTGCCCGGGGGCTTTTAGGGCCCGCCGCCTAGGCGTCGGCGTATACGCTCACCCGGCCCTCCTTGGCGTTTAGGGTGACCACCGCGCCGCCCTTTAGGATGCGGGTGGCATGCTGGGCCCCGGTTAAGACGGGCTTGTTCATGGCCAGCCCCACAATGGCCGCGTGGGTGTTGGCCCCGGCCGCCTCGGTGATGATGCCCGAAGCCCGGCGCAGGTACTCCACCATGGTGTTGTCGGTTTCCGGCACCACCAGGATGTCCCCGTCTCGGAAGCTCTCCTTTACGTCCGAGAGGGTCTTGCACACACACAGCCGGGCCGAGACAGACTGCTCGGTAACGCCCTGGCCGGTAATGAGCACATGGCCCACCACGTGGACCTTCATCATGTTTGTGGTGCCCGATACCCCCAGCGGCATGCCGGCGGTGATGACCACAATGTCTCCGCTTTCCACCACGTCGGCCTTTTGGGCGGCCTCTACCGCGTGCTCAAACAGGGTGTCGGTGTCGCTCTCCTCTTGGATGAGCAGGGGGGTTACCCCCCAGGAGAGGTTCAGCTGGCGGCAGACGTTCTCTTCTGTGGTGCAGCCCACAATGGGGTATAGGGGCCGGAATTTTGAAAGCTGCCTGGCTGTGCCGCCGGACTTTGTCACAGTGATAATGGCCCGGGCCCCCAGGTCGTGGGCGGTGGTGCAGGTGGCGTGGGAGATGGCGTTGGTCACGTCAAAGGCAATGTCCCGGTTGTCCCGGGAATTGAAGCGGTGGATGTAGTCAATGCTCTCCTCCGCCTTTTCCGCAATGCGCACCATAGTCTCCAGGGCCTCCAGGGGATACTGGCCCGCGGCGGTTTCGCCAGAGAGCATAATGCAACTGGTCCCGTCATAGATGGCGTTGGCCACGTCCGTGCTTTCGGCCCGGGTGGGGCGGGGGTTTTTCATCATGCTGTCCAGCATCTGGGTGGCGGTAACCACCTGCTTGCCCGCCAGGTAGGATTTTTTAATCAGCTCCTTTTGCAGCACGGGCACGTCCTCCAGGGGAACCTCCACGCCCATGTCCCCCCTGGCCACCATAATGCCGTCTGTAACCCGCAGGATCTCGTCGATATTCTCCACGCCCTGCATGTTCTCGATTTTGGCGATGATATTGATGGTGTGGCACTTGTACTCTTTTAAAATCTGGCGGATCTCCAGGACGTCGGCGGCGCTGCGGGTAAAGGAGGCGGCGATAAAGTCAAAGCCGTGCTCAATGCCAAAGATAATGTCCGCGCGGTCCCGCTGGCTGATAAAGGGCATGGAAAGGGTGGTACCCGGCACATTGATGCCCTTTTTATTTGAGACCCGGCCGCCGTTGATCACCTCGCAGATAATGTCCGTGTCTGTAACCCGCTGGGCCCGCATCTCCACCAGGCCGTCGTCAATAAGCACCCGGGCCCCGGGGGCCAGGTCCTTTGGCAGGTCTTTATAGGTAATAGAGACGGTTTGCTGGGTGCCGGGCACGTCCCGGGTGGTCAGGGTAAAGATATCGCCGGGCTTTAGCTCGATGGGTCCGTCCTGAAAGGAGCCCACCCGAATCTCGGGTCCCTTGGTGTCCAGAATGGTGGCAATGGGCAGGCCCAGCTCTTCCCGCAGACGGGTGACAGCCTCCAGCTTGTGCAGGGCGTCCTCATGGGTCAGGTGGGAAAAGTTAAAGCGCGCGGCGTTCATGCCCCCCAGCATCAGGCGGCGCAGAACACTTTCGTCCTCGGTGGCAGGGCCCAGGGTACAGATAATCTTGGTTTTCACGGCGAACACTCCCTTTATATATAGATGAGCTGCGGCAAAGGGGATGGCAGCTTTTGCTTAATAGACATTATAGCATGTTCTGAAGGAGATAGCAAGAGAGGGAACTTTTGAAAAAAAGATGAAGTTTCTTGTTACTTGCCCCCTGTCCGCCGCGTCTAATATTACAGAAAGCCCTGGAACACAGCGCGCATGTTCGCCAGCTTTTCACAAGGAACTGCCTAAAGAGCCTGTTTAGTGTTTGCCCGCACATAGCTAGCGTATTTTCGCCATAGCGCCCAACTTTCCCTGGCCGAATCTCAAGAGCATTTATGGCCTGATGGGCGGCGCTCCATTTGGACACTCTGGCGAAAAATTTCACGCTGCAATCAATGCACAGCCAGATACGAAACAGCCTCTAAGGAATTTACATAGAAAGGTCGTGTTTGTGATGACAGAGCATAACGCTTCTTATCCCCGCCCCAGAATCCGGCGGCAAAAGGGACCCAGTATTTGGGTCAAGCTATTGGTGTATTGCTGGGCCGGAGGCGCGGTGTTTGTGGCGGGCATGGTGGTGGGCGGGATGCTGGGCCAGCAGGGGCAGGCGGCAGAAGCGCTGCCTGGTTTGGCCCCCGAAAGCGCCGCCTATGCGGCTTACCTGGACCATAGCACCCAGCGCGTTATTATTGACGCCCCGTTTATCAACCAGAGGGAGGAATACCCCACAGGCTGCGAGAGTGTCTCCGCTGTCATGGCCCTGCAATACGCGGGCCTGGAGGTAGGCGTGGAGGACTTTTTGGCCCACCTGAAAATGGCCGGCGAGCCTTGGCCGGACAGCCAGGGGCAATACCACGCGGCAGACCCGCGAGAGGCCTATCTGGGAGACCCCCGCGGCCAGAACGGCTGGGGCTGCTATGCGCCGGCCCTGAAAAAAGCGGCGGAGGGGCTTTTGGCTGAAAAGGGCTCTGGGCTAAAGGTGCGGGACCTGACCGGGAGCTCTTTGGACCAGCTGTGGCAGAACTATGTGAGCAAGGGAACGCCGGTGGTAGTGTGGGCCACCATGTATATGGAGGACGCCGCCCTGGAGGCCACCCTGCATCTGGAGAATGGGGAGACCCTGGACTGGCTCTCTCCCGAGCACTGCCTGCTGCTGGTGGGCGCGGACAGCGAGAACTACTACTTTAACGACCCCTTGGAGGGGAAGGCGGTGGCCTACCCCCGGGAAAGCACAGAAAGGGCCTACCAGGCCCTGGGCGAACAAGCCCTGGTCATAGAGTAATAGAAGAAAGCCACGGGACGCTTCCCTCAAAAGGGGAAGCGCCCTTGCTTTTTAAACCTCTTGGGAAATAGAAGCTGTCAAGAAATGTGGCGCGGTCAAGGGGATGGGAAGGCCGGCGGGTTATTTGTGGAAGCCAAGGAATGGGGCCGTTCTGACCCAGCCCAGCCGGTTTCATGGGCGGGCGAGACTGCTTCTTTGCCCCGGGGGCTTTCCATGAGTCAAAAAGTATTTTGGCAAGCCCTAATGGGTCTTTGATAGGAAGCGGCCGCGCCCAAGCGGCTGGGACGTAAAAGCTTTTCCGCTTTAGGAACCGTGTAAAACCCAGCGGCAGGGCGGCTTTAGGGCCCTGCCGCTGCCCGGAGAGGAGAGGTTCCAAAATTTGGCTGTAAAATAAATGGAATTGCCCCCTTTTAGATGGAGCTTTTTTCTTGACACAGGCCGCGATGATTTGATACAATATACTAAATGTATTCTGCCTATGGGCAGAGCGCGAAACATCAATCAATCTGGCCCGGCCCTGGTGGCTTGGGTCATGGAGGGATCGTTGTGTATCATTGTCATGTCCGGTTCTACCTTGTGGGCCGCTGGAGCGGGCTGTTTCAGACGCTCAAGGAGACGCCCCCTTTAGAGGCGTTTACCCACGAATTTATAGAAAGCCCCGGCCCCCAGCCAGCCCATACGGCTAAAGCCGATGTGATCATAGCAAATTTAGAAGATATGGACCCAGCGGCAGCGGCGCGCACCCTGGCGGCGGGAAAAAAGGCCGAGGCGCAGCTGGTTTTTTTGGCCACCCCGGAGCAGACCGAGCGGCTGGTGGACACCCTGGACGCGGCCCACATCACGGACATTTGGCCCATGCCCATGTCCCCGGCCCAGCTGCGGTTCCGGTTTTCCCGGTGGCAGCGGGCCTTTAAAGAGCAGAAGGACCTGTGGCAGACCAACCAGTACCTGGAGACAGCCATAAACAGCAGCCCAGACCTGGTGTGGTACAAGACCAAGGACGGCCTGCATGAAAAGGTAAACGACAGCTTCTGTGCTACGGTGAACAAGACCAAGGCCCAGGTGCAGGGCCGGGGCCACGCCTTTATTTGGGACGTGGAACAGGACGACCCAGCCTGCATTGAGTCCGAGCGGGTGGTGATGGAGCGCCGGGAGACCATTGTTTCAGAGGAGACCGTGCAGGCCGCTGAGGGGCAGATTAAGCTGCTGACCACCTATAAGTCGCCCCTGTATGACCTGGACGGCAGCGTGATGGGCACCGTGGGCGTGGCCATTGACGTGACCAAAGAGCGGGCCTATGCCCAGGAGCTGATTGAGAAAAACCAGACCCTGGAGGACCTGTTTACCACCATGGACTGCGGCGTGATGCGCCACAGCCTGGACGGCTCCCGAATTATCAGCATTAACAAAGCGGCCCTGGATATTTTGGGCTACAGCTCGGAAGAGGAGCTGCTGAACGATGACTTTCAAACCGTGGCCCATACGGTTTTCGAAGAGGACCGCACCCGCCTGCTGGAAAGCATTAGCAAGCTGAAAAACGCGGGAGATAATGTGAGCATCCAGTACCGGGTGCAGCACCCAGGCGGGGAGATTCTCCACGTAATGGGCAACGTAAAGCTGATACAGGAAAAGGGCGAGCTGCTGTACCAGCGGTATCTGCTGGACTGCACGGCCCTGAAAATGCAGGAAGAGCAGAAACGGCAGGAGGAAGAGCGCCGGCAGATGGAGCTGATCCACGCCCTTTCTATTGAGTATAACCTGGTGTGCTACTTTGACCTGGAAACCGGCGCGGGCTACCCCCTGCGTATTAACGCCTGCCCGGAGGATATTCTGACCGAGATCTTCAGCGGCCCGCTTTATATGGAGGACTGTATTGGCCGCTACATAGAACGGGGCGTGCACCCAGAGGACCAGGAGATGATGCGCCAGACCATTACCCGCCAGTGGCTGGAGGAGGCTCTGGCCGAGAAGCCGGCCAGCTCCTTGAACTTCCGTACCACCTGCTGCGGCTATGTGCGGTATTTTCAGATGAAAGCGGCCCGGGCCGGCAGCTGGGAGGAAAAGCACGGGGTGGTGCTGGGCTTCCGCAGCATTGACGAAGAGGCCCGGGAGCAGCGGGAGAAGCAGGCCCTTTTGGAGGACGCCCTTTCCCAGGCCAACCGGGCCAGCCGGGCCAAGAGCACCTTCCTCTCTAACATGAGCCACGACATCCGCACCCCCATGAACGCCATTATTGGCTTTACGGCCCTGGCTGTTACCCATATTGACAAAAAAGAGCAGGTGGAGGAGTACCTGAAAAAGATTATGTCCTCTGGGAACCACCTGCTTAGCCTGATCAACGACGTGCTGGATATGAGCCGCATTGAAAGCGGCAAGATCCATCTGGAAGAGGAGCCGTGCAGCCTGCCGGAGATCCTCCATGGCCTGCGCAATATTATCCAGGCGGATATTCATTCCAAGCAGCTGGAGCTGTTTATGGACGCGGTGGACATACAGAATGAGGAAATCTTCTGTGACAGGCTCCGGCTGAACCAGGTGCTGCTGAATCTTTTGTCCAACGCGGTGAAATATACCGGCGCGGGGGGCATGGTAAGCGTTAAAGTGGTGGAAAAGGCCGGGGCGCCCGCGGGGTACGCCAACTATGAGTTCCATGTAAAGGACACGGGCATTGGCATGGACGAGGCCTTTGTGGCCCATATTTTCGAGCCCTTTGAGCGGGAGCGGAACTCCACCACCAGCGGTATTCAGGGCACGGGCCTGGGCATGGCCATTACCAAAAATATCGTGGACCTGATGAACGGCACTATAGAAGTGAAAAGCCGCCAGGGGGTGGGCACCGAGTGCCTGGTCTCCTTTACGTTCCAGCTGTGCAGCGAGAATACGGAGCCAAAGAGTATTCCCGAGCTTAGCGGGCTGCGGGCCCTGGTGGTGGACGATGACTTTAATACCTGCGACAGCGTCTCCTGGATGCTTCAGCAGATAGGGCTGCGGGCCGAGTGGACCCTTTCCGGCAAAGAGGCTGTGCTGCGCACCCGCCAGGCCATTATGCGGGACGACCACTACTCGGTATACATTATCGACTGGCTGCTGCCGGATATGAACGGGGTGGAGGTGGCCCGCCGGGTTCGCCAGGAGATGGGCAAAGAGGTGCCCATTATTGTGCTGACCGCCTATGACTGGTCCGACATAGAGGACGAGGCCAGAGAGGCGGGGGTCACCGCATTTTGCAGCAAGCCCCTGTTCCTCTCAGAGCTGCGGGGCTGCCTGCACTCCATTGTCAACAAGGACCAAGAGGCCGAAGAGGCCGCCCCGTGGTCCCAGGTGCAGAACACCGGGCATATTCTACTGGCGGAGGACAACGAGCTGAACCGGGAGATTGCCACAGCTCTGCTGGAGGAGGCGGGCTTTACCCTGGAAGCAGCGGAAAACGGCCAGGAGGCGGTGGAAATGCTGAAAAACGCGGGGCCAGGGCATTTCCAGCTGGTGCTGATGGACATTCAGATGCCGGGCATGAACGGCTATGAGGCGGCCAAGGCCATTCGGGCCCTGCCGGAAAAAGAGCTGGCCAGCATTCCCATTTTGGCAATGACGGCCAATGCCTTTGAGGAGGACAAAAAAGAGGCTCTGCGCAGCGGCATGGACGGCCACATAGCAAAGCCTATTGATGTGGATACCCTGATGAGCACCCTGGACCAAGTGCTGGGCCGGAACGGATCATAAAAAACAAAAACCCCGAGGCAATGGGCCCCGGGGTTTTTTGTTTATCCCAAATTCTGGCGGGGGCGCTACCGCCTGGTCCAAAAATGCAGCCCGTAGAGAATCAGGCAGAGGGAAATAAGCCCCGCCGAGGCCCCTGTGCCAATGGCAATGGCTGTGTGCTGAAGGGGGCCGGCCACCATGCTGATCAGGATGGCGGCGGCATCTACGATTAATAAAAATTTGTAAAGCCTGCGTTCTAGTTCGGTCATATCTAGCCCATTCCTTTCTGAAACGGTCCAATCGCCGCTCCGTGCGGCAAGGAGGAATCCGTGTTGTCTTGGCGTCCACTTTTTTTAATCCAGCCGGATGAAATACGGCCGCCAGACTTATTCCGGCTGGATTTCTTCCGCCAGCGCGTTGGCCAGGGCTGCCAGCTGCCCCAGGGTCAGTTGTTCCGCCCGGGCTCCGGGCCCGGCCCCGGCCCCTTCCAGGGCGCGCTCCACCAGGGGCTTTTCCACCCCCAGGGCCCCAGAGATGGAATTGGCCGCGGTTTTTCTTCGTTGGGCAAAGGCCCCCCGGGCTATTTGGAAGAACAGCTTTTCGTTCTTCACCGCCACAGCCGGGGTCTCCAGCATGTCAAAGCGGATCACTGCGGAGTCCACCTTTGGCGGGGGCAAAAAGCTGCCCCTGCCTACTCCAAACAGCACCCGGGGGCGGCTGCGGTAGCGCACCCCCACGCTGACAGCCCCGCAGGCCCGCACCCCCGGCGGGGCGCAAAGCCGCTGGGCGGCCTCTTTCTGTACCATCACGGTGATGGAAGAAAGGGGCAAGCCCCCTTCCAGCAGGCGCATAATCAGGGGCGAGGTGATGTAATAGGGCAGGTTTGCGCACACGCACACCTTCTGTCCGCCAAATTTTTCTTCCAGCAGGCGCTTTAGGTCCAGCTCCATGGCGTCTCCCTGGACCAGCTCCACATTGGGGCAGTCCCTTAAAGTCTCGCCCAAAATAGGGAAAAGCCGCCGGTCCAGCTCCACGGCCACCACCTTCTGGGCTGTCTGGGCCAGCTCCCAGGTGAGCACCCCTACCCCGGGGCCAATTTCCAGTACGCCGCAGCCAGGGTCTACCCCCTCCCGGGCCATGCGGGGGCACACGCTGGGATTGATGAGAAAATTCTGCCCCAGCCCTTTGGAGAGCCGCATACCGTGGCGCTGTAGCAGCTCCCGCACCTGCCGGGGGTTCGAGAGACCGCTCATGGTTTCACCTCCTGGGTGCTGTACAGCACCCGCAAACCGTCGTCGTAGACCCGGGGGAACAGCTGGTCCAGCCCCGCCTGGTCTACGGTAAAGCTGTTTCGCTCAAAGTCGCTGACCAGTATGTAGTCTACCCCATATTCTTCAAAAAGCGCCTGGCTTCCCTGGGGGTCCTGGTACATTTCCCGGGCCGCCTGGGCGCTGGGGGCATAGTTTAGCCCGTGGTAAAACAGGTACGAGGAGGACCCGCACACAATGTTCCGGCCGGTGAGGGACACCACCTCGTTGTTGTGCCGCTGGTCGGTGAGCACCACGGCGTCTGGGGGCAGCTCCGCCTCGATATACTGGCACAGGGCCAGGGCCCCTTCCCCAAAGAGCTCGTAGGTAGCCACCCACTCCCGGGCCATGGTCAGCAGGGCGGGCAGGGACATGACCCCCACCAGCCCGGCGCACAGCCACTGGGCCAGCCGGAGCTTGGGGTTTGGCTTGGGCTTGGGAAGGGCTTCTTTTTTGGGGCGAGTTTTTCCCCGCTTCCTCCCGGCAGGGCAGGCGGGGGCGGGGGCCTGCGCCGGGGGCTCTTCTTTGGGCAGCAGCCCCGCCAGCCGCAAAAGGGCGCACAGGCCGTCCGCCGCCGCGCAGCACAGGAACAAAAAGCCCACGTACAGCAGTTTGTTATTGTCATAGTCGTTGGGCTGGAACTCCACGAACTCGGCCACAAACCAGATGGCAAGAGCCGGGCAGTACCGCCAGAAAGTCTCTTTGTTGGCCGCCAGCAGCCCCACCAGGGCCAGCACAGCCGCAAGGCCCAGATTTTTCAGGTAGAACCACAGGTACTGGTCCTCGCCCACCACCCAGCCGAAGTGGCCCCGCAGCATACTGCCGCCGCTGACCTGCTGGAAGGTCCAGGTGAACAGCTGGGGCAGGGCCAGCACACAGGTGACGCCCAGCAGCACCCCCCAGGACCCCAGCAGCGCCCGGCCCCGGCCCCCACGGCAGCAGAGGACCGCCAGGCCCACCAGGCACAGGCCCCACAGGCCCACCGCCCCGCAGAGGAAGGCCAGCAGGCCGTTTTGGCCGTTCCGCACCCGGGGAATGGCTTGCAGCAGGCTCATAGCCACCAGACCCAGGGGCACCAGCAACTTGCCCAGCCGGGCCGCCCGGTCCCCCAGGCCCAGCTCCTGGCAGAGGGCCCCGGTCAGCCAGGCCCCGCACACCAGGGCCAGGGCCAGAAAAGAGTGGGTGTGGATCATGGGCAGGGCCCCGGCCAGCACCCCCACAGCCAGGTAATATTCTCGCTGTCCCTCAAACACGGCCCGGTACAGCAGGTACAGGGCCGTAAACAGCACCGCCCAGCCAAACAGTGTGGCCCGCTGGGGCAGCAGCATGTCCACCACCACGTTGACCCAGCGGATGTTTTCCTCCACCAGGTTGGTGGGGGTCTGGTAAAAGCTGTGCAGAATGCGGTTCAGCCCGCCTTCTTGGAAAAAGTAGATAAGCCCCAGCCCACCGTTAAAGAAGAACAGCGTCCAGGCCACAGCACAGCGCCGCTGGCGGCCCAGCAGAGCCCGCAGCAGGGCCCAGGCCCCAAAGAACACCTGGGCCCCGGCCACCCACATGGGCAGGCAGTAGGCCAGGCGCAGGGGCGCACCCAGCAGGTATAGGCTGGAGGAAATGCTGTCTGAGAGAAAGGGGTACGAAAGCCGGGCCCCGGGCAGCAGGGAATAGTGGGGCGGAAAGGCCCCCTGGCGGGCCAGGCTGGTGATAAAGCTTAGATGCATGGACATGTCCCCAAAGGTGGCCTGGCTGCTGTACACCCGGCCCTCTCGCCAAGAGAAAGAGCGCCACACCAGTAGGCAGAAAAAAACCCACAGGGCCGCGGCCAGCCACAAGAGCCTTTGCCGGGCCAGGGACTTATAGATATTTTTTATGCCGGCCAGCTCCCCGCTGCCCCGCCGCCGGCACAGGGCCAGGGCGCCCGCCCCGCAGGCCAGGGCCAGCAATACCGCCGCGGCCTGGGCCCGCAGGTCGAAGCCAAAAAGAAAGGCTGCCAGGGCCGGGAACCACTGCATCTCCACACTGCCCAGCACGCTGCCCGCCAGCAGCCGGACCCCGGCGCTCTCTCTGGGCAGCAGGGCCGCTGCCACCAGAACGCCGCTGGCCTGGAACAAGCAGAGGGTGAGCACCGCCGCCGCTCCGCCTAAAAATGTACCGTACATGTTACCACCTCAAAACCTGTAAATCTCTGGGAAAAATTCTTTGATCCGCTTGGAAGAAGCCGGTGCGAAGGGCTTCTCCTTTTATTCGCCAGAATACATCATACCATAAAAAGAAGAAAAGGGAAAGGGGGAAGCGTAAAGGGGCTGAGAAGAGTTTATGGCGCTAGAGTGGTCTCCGGCGGGTTCCTCCTGGCCGGACCGGCAGGCGGGCCCGCGCTGTAAGAATGAATGAAAAAATTTTTTTCTATGCGGGGGCGGCTTTCGGGGCCAGGGGGATTCAGCGCACACAGCCCGCACGCAAAAAACCGGCGTGGTTTTTTGCCACGCCGGTCTCTACTGTCTCTATGCACTTTTTTTGGCTTACCCGCTGGAGCTGTCCCAGCTCTTGCCGGGCCGCCGGGGCCGCGCAGGCGCCCAGTAAAACAAGGGCGGCGGTCAGGCTGCCGGCCAGCAGCGCACGTATTGGCAAAAAGCCCTTTTTCCACTTTTTCATGTGCCAAACGCTCCTTCCAGAGCCCGCGCCCGGGGGCTGCTTAAAACAGGCTCTGGGGGTTAGTCTGGCCCCTATTCAGGAATATATTCCCGTACAAAAAAGTCCGCGCCCACACTTTCCGCCACCTGGCGGCAGGCTTCCCGCTGTGCCTTTGGCATGGTGCCCACCACGGTCATGCGCACATGGGGAACGTTCAGCACCGCCGTGGCCGTAAACCGCAGAATTGCCGGCAGGGCTTTCAGCCCAAAACGGCTGTGGCAGACCTTGTCATAGTCCTCGGGGGTGCTGGCGTTTAGACTGATGGATACCGCGTCCACCCGGCCGTCTAGATCCAAAGCCGCGTTGCGGCCTGTAATCAGGTTGGCCAGGCCGTTGGTATTGATGCGGATAAAGTGGGAGCCATCCCCCCGTATCTGGTCGCAAAGCCACATCATGTCATCCCAGCGGCAGGCAGGCTCGCCATAGCCGCAAAAGACAATCTCTGGGTAGCGGTGCAGGTCTCGGCGCTGCAATAGGGCCCAAATTTCCTCTTTGGCGGGTTCGCCGCCCTTATACCACAGGTTGTTGGCATATAGGCTGCCCGGGCTGTGCTGCCGCAGGCAGAAGTCACAGCGGTTTGGGCACTGGTTGGTCATATTGATGTACAGGTTTCCCCCGTGCTCGTATGTAACGCTGGCGCCATACAGCAGGGGCTGGTCGTTCTTACTGGTTTCCATAACAAAATTAACTCCTGTAAATTTTCAGCAAAGGGCTGTTGGTGCGGCGCCGCTTTATGCCCGCCGCGGGCTTTAATAAATGGGCGGCACAAGGGGCGGGGGCTGGGGGCCCGGAGGAATGATGCGAAACAGCCGCCGGATATTGGCGTTGGAGGCCTCGATGACCTGGCGGGTGGTAAGGCCCCGGAGCTGGGCAATTTTTTCCGCGATAAAGGGAATATTGCCAGAGTTGTTGCGGGTTCCCCTGCGGGGCTCGGGAGACATGTAGGGGGCGTCGGTCTCCAGCAGCAGCCGGTCCAGGGGGACCTCCCGGGCTACATCCAGCACCCGGCGGGCGTTTTTAAAGGTCACCGCCCCGCCAATGCCAATGTGCAGCCCCAGGTCCAGCACCTCCCGGGCCATTTCCACGCTGCCGGAAAAGCAGTGCACCACCCCCTGGGGCCGGTATTGCTTTAGCAGTTCCAGCACGTCGGCATGGGCGTCCCGGTCGTGGACGCATACCGGCAGGTTCAGTTCATTGGCCAGGGCCAGCTGGGCGGCGAATACCTGCCGCTGGCGCTCTCGGGGGGCGCTGTCCTCCCAGTGGTAGTCCAGGCCAATCTCCCCCACGGCCACAACCTTTGGGTCCAAAAGCCAGGTTTTTAGGCAGTCCAGCCAATTTTCCGGCAGGGTGCCGTCAATCTCTGTGGGGTGAATGCCCACCGCCCCATAAATATAGGGGTTGCACCAGGCCAGCCCCAGGGTAGAGGCGCAGGTGCGAAAGCGCGTGCCCATGTTGATGACGCAGCGTACGCCGCTTAGGGGCAGATCTTTCTCCAGCATCCAGGCCCGGTCTTGGTCAAAGGCGGAGTCATCGTAGTGAGCATGAGAGTCGTAAATTTCGTAATACTGTGTAACAGGCAAAGAAACGCCTCCTTATTCAGCCCTGGGGCTTTATCGCACCTTAGAGCCCGCCGGAATATCGTCCACAAAGATAACCCTTACATCCTTTTCTCCAACGTCCGCAGCCAAAATCATTCCCTGGCTCTCGACGCCGCACAGGATGGCGGGCTTTAAGTTGGAAACAAGGATCACATGGCGCCCGGTCAGCTCTTCCGGCTTGTACCAGGGGGCAATGCCAGAGGCCACGGTGCGCACCACGCCGGTGCCGTCGTCCAGGGTCAGCTTCAAAAGCTTTTTGGCCCGCTTTACGGGCTCGCACTCCAGAATTTTCGCGGCGCGCAGGTCCACGGCGGCAAAATCTTCTATGCCAATTTTGGCAATGCCCTGCATCTGCCGGTTTAGGGCGGCCCGGTCCTCCATGGGGGCCTTTTCAGGGGCCGTTTTTTCCTGGGCGTGCTTTTTTTCTAAAAATTCCTGGATGTCTTTTAAGTCAAGGCGCTCGAACAGGATGTGGGGCGACCCGGTGACCTGTCCGCCGCTTTCCGGGAAATTGCCGGTTTTGTCCAGCCGGTTCCAGGGCAGGGGCACAGTGCCCAGCTGCAAGAGAATGGAGGCGCTGGTCTCTGGCAGGAAGGGGAACAGCAAGGAGGCCCCAGTGGCAATAGAATCCACCAGGCGGTACAGCACGGTGCTTAGACGGCCTTTCTTAAAGGGGTCTTTGCCCAGCACCCAGGGGGCGGTTTCGTCAATATATTTATTGCAGCGCTTAAAGAGGTTCATCACCTCGGCCAGGGCGTCCGCTATGTGCAGCTGGTCCATTTTGGCGGCCACCTTGTCCCGGCAGGCGGCGGTAAAGTCCTGTAGGGCCTGGTCCTCTGGGGCGGTGATGCCGAAGTTTTCCACCTTGCCGTCAAAGTAGCGGTTTACCATGGAGATGGTCCGGTTCACCAGGTTGCCCAGCACGTTGGCCAGGTCGCCGTTGGTGCGCTCGTTGATCAGCTCCCAGGTAATGTTTCCGTCGTTTTCAAAGGGCAGCTCCCGCAGGATAAAGTACCGCACCGCGTCCACGTCAAACACGTCCACCAGGTCGTCGGCATACATCACGTTGCCCGCGGACTTGCTCATTTTGCCGCCGTCCATCATCAGCCAGGGGTGGCCAAACACCTGCTTTGGCAGGGGCAGGCCTAGGGCCATGAGGAAGATAGGCCAGTAGATGGTGTGGAAGCGGGTGATGTCCTTGCCAATCACGTGCAGGGCGGCGGGCCAGTACTCTTTAAATAAGGGGCCGCTCTCTTCCCCGCAGTGGTAGCCAATGCCAGTGATGTAGTTGGTCAGGGCGTCCAGCCACACATAGACCACATGCTGGGGGTCAAAGTCCACCCGCACCCCCCATTTGATAGAGGTTCTGGATACGCACAGGTCCTGCAGGCCGGGCAGCAGGAAATTGTTCATCATCTCGTTGCGGCGGGAGACCGGCTGAATAAACTCTGGGTGGCTGTTGATATGGTCAATCAGCCGCTGGGCGTATTTGCTCATCTTAAAGAAGTACGCCTCTTCCTTTTCCGGTCGCACTTCCCGGCCGCAGTCCGGGCATTTTCCGTCTTTCAGCTGGCTTTCGGTAAGGAAGGACTCGCATTCGTCGCAGTATAGGCCTTCGTAAGCACCTTTATAAATATCTCCCTGGTCGTACAGCTTTTTAAAAATGCGCTGGACCTCTTTTTCGTGGTAGTCGTCCGTGGTGCGGATAAAGTGGTCATAGGAGAGGTTCATCAGGTCAAACTGCTCCTTTACCTGGGCGGCGGTTTTGTCTACAAACTCCTTTGGGCTAATGCCCGCGGCCCGGGCTTTCTGCTCGTTCTTTTTGCCGTGCTCGTCGGTGCCGGTCTGAAAGTACACGTCATAGCCCTGCATCCGCTTAAAGCGGGCAATGCAGTCTGCCAGCACCGGGTCGGACACATTGCCAATATGGGGCTTACCGGAGGTATAGGCAATGGCCGTGGTAATATAAAATTTTCCTTTATTTTCCATAATGTCCTCCAAAACAATATTTTCTCTATCCAGGGGCCTGGTTTAGAATCTGGTTTCAAACGAGCCCAAAGCCCGCCGCATTCGCTGGGAAAACGCGTTTCTCATTATAATGGCCCAAAAGGTGAACAAATAAACCGACCTCCCCCATTCTGTCCCGGCCTACCGCCGGGAAATCTGTAAACGCTACCGAAACAGCAGCACGGAAAAAACAGTGGCCAGCATCAAAAGAGCCAAAAGCCCCGCCACCACCCGAATGAATAGCTTTCTGCGGCGTTCATTCATCAAAGCCAGCCTCCCCCATATATAATCTTAGATATTATACCATATGTTTCCTGGAATGTAAACCCGAAACTCGTCGCAAGAAAGCCCATACCGTGTATTTATTGTCGAAGTGCATGGGGCGCTTCCCTGGCTTTAAGAGCCTGTTTTGCATCTGTCCGCGCATGGCCAGCCAGCGTGTTTTCCGCCATAGCGCCCAGCTTTCCCCTGCCGAATCCCAAGACCATTTATGGTCTGATTGGCGGCGCTCCATTTGGGCGCTCTGGTGAAAAATCTGACGTGGCAGACGATGTACGCCCGAAACAGGCTCTAAAAAAACAGCGCCGGCAGCCTGGGGCCGCTGGCGCTTGTATATCCATCAAAGAGGCGCGCTTCTTTTTACAGGCGCTTTCCTTGTATCATGTACCGGGGGTAAACCAAACGGTAGTCTTTCAGGAACAAGTCCCAATCACCGCGCACGTATTGCAGCTCTGGGTCGCACATCAGCGTTTTTCCGTCCTGTTCCACCTGGCACCATCCGTGGGGAACGTATCCATTGCCCGTATTAACGTCTCCGGACATGCCCTTGGCCTGAAAGCCCATCTTCCGGGCCATCATGGTCTCCAGGCCCGCGAAGCGGTAGCAGTTGCCCTTGCCGTTTTTCAGCATTTCCAGGGCCATCTGGGGTTCCCAGCCGGTTTGGCCGTCCTTCAGGTAGCTGCCGGCCCGGTAGGTATAGTTATTGCACAGGTTTAGGTGCAGGCGCTTAAAGTTGGCCAGGTTGCTGTCGCCTGCCACGGTTTTTTCCTTTACCAGCTGGGTCAGCCGCTGGTCCAGTTCCGCGTTGCCGGTGGTGTACATGCCTTTTTCGTTAAAGCGGAGTACGCCAATGGTCTGGTTCCGGGCCCACTGGCCGTCCTCTCCCATGCAGTACAGCTCGCCGTCTATCAAATGGTACCCGGGCTTGTGGGCGGCCTCCGGCACGGTGTAGTAGTCCCAGTTTTCCAGCAGCCGGGGGCCTTCCGCAGTCTCTTGGGTAAACACGTCCGGCGTGTGGGGCAGCGAGGCCTCCATTACGTCGTAGTAGGCCCAGTGGTTAAAGGGCAGGTCCAGGTAAAGAAAGACCTTTCCGTCATAGTCCAGCAGGTCCTGGTCTGCCCGGCGGCCCAGGGCGCGGTTCACCAGGGCCACGGCTTCGGCCCGGCTAATGGTGTTGTCCGGCCGGAAGCTGCCGTCTGCGTAACCGGTCAGCCAGCCCATGGCAGAGGCCTTTGTAATGGCCTCATAGGCGGGGTGGTCCTGGGGTACGTCGGTAAAGGTGAGGCCTGGGCCCTCGGGCTTTTCAAAAAAGCGGCACAGCACCTGCACCAGCTCGCCCCGGGTGACATGTTTGGCGGGTTTAAAGGAGCCGTCCGCAAAGCCCTCCACCGCGCCCATCTTAGCCAGGGGCATGACGTATTTATAGTACCAGGCCTTGGGGGACACATCCGTAAAGGACAGGTCCGTACCGTCCTCTGGAGGCGGGGCCTCTAAAAGAGAGTACACCAGGCTGCAAATTTCCGCCCGGGTTAAGGTTCCGCCGGGACGGAACATGTCATTGCTGCCCCGGATATAGGCCGGGTGCGCGGTTGTCTCTAGGCCGGGGGAAAGGGGCTCTTGCTCTGGGGCGGGGGTGGGGCTGGGCTCAGGGTCGGCGGGCAGGTCAAAGACCGGGTCCACGTCAGCATCCGCCATGGCGTCCATATCCAGTCCGGCGTCCGCTTCTTCCGGCCCGGCGGTGGGCTCCGCCTCCCAGGCCTCTACAGGAGCGTCTGGCTCTGGCGCGGCCAGGGCTGTGGCCGGCAGCAGGGAAAAAGCCAGCAGGACCACGGCGGATAAGATGGTTTTTTTCAATTTTATTGCGCCTCCTCAAGGAAAAATTAAGTCCTTATCAATCAAACATTATAGCATATCGAGTAAAGGAGCGCAAGGCCCAGACACCTGGTATGGAGCGGCCAAAACCTGAGCGCCCAGTGGGGGAAACCACAGCGGGCTGGTTAAAAGGGGAGGGGGCGCTCTCTAAGCTAGAAAGCGCCCCCTCTGTGCTGGAGCCTGTTTGGACACTCTGAAAAACGGTCTGTCTTTACCAGAAACGGATTCCTTCTTGCGCTCGTTTCTCTAAACCCCTGGTTTCTGGCCAAAGGTCCAGGGGTTTCTCCAGGTTTCAAACAGGCTTTAAGGTGGACCGGGGCCTAGTATGTAGGCCCCAGCCCAAAGCTGATAGAAAGCGCCTGATTTACCCGGTCCATAGAATCCGGGTCCAGCTTGCCCATTTTTTCCCGCAGCCGGTGCTTATCCAAGGTCCGCACCTGCTCTAAAAGCACCACCGAGTCTTTGATCAGCCCGCTGCCCTGGGCGTCCACCTCAATGTGGGTGGGCAGGTTTGCCTTGTCGTGCTGGCTGGTAATGGCTGCGGCGATTACCGTGGGGCTGAACTTGTTGCCCACGTCATTTTGTATAATCAGCACGGGCCGCACCCCGCCCTGCTCGGACCCCACCACGGGGCTAAGATCAGCATAATAAATATCTCCTCTGCGCACGTTCATGGAAAATCCTTCCTCCCTATGCCACTGGTTTTTGTGATACCTTTATTTTGTCCGCAAACTGGAAGTTTAATCATCCCAAAGGAAAAACTTCCACAGAGAAATCACTGAGTTAAGGAAATACGGGGCAATGCCGCGCGGCCAGGGGGTTCGGCAGATGGCGCCGGTTGAGCGGGGATTGACCAGCGAAAGCCGCGCTATCTGCCGAAAAAGACGTTCCTTAAGGACTTAGCCGGGAATTTTGCGGCGCTGCCTTAAAGCCGGGCGGCACTGCCGCTTGTTAACTATTGTACTCATAAGGACAAGATTTGGTGAATAGGGACAAGCCCCAGCGGGGCCTTTTGCTTGACAAGGCGGGCGGCTTATGCTACAATAAAGAAAAAACCAGCGCCCGCCCGGGCGTCTGAAACGGGAGGGATATACCCATGGAAATGATCAAGACCCTAAAGACCCGCAACCTGTGCGAGAGCGCCAAAAACGGTGGCTGCGGCGAATGCCAGACCTCTTGCCAGTCCGCCTGCAAGACCAGTTGCGGCATTGCTAACCAGCAGTGTGAAAACAAAGAGCGCAAATAAAAGGCCGTTTGTCTGGGTGCCGCCGGGATGGGCGGCACTTTTTCGTTACCGGCCGAGGAAAAGGGGGTTTTCCTTTTTTTCCCGCACCCACATTACTCTTGGAAAGGACTCTCTCCTATGGTACATCAATACAAACTGGGCGGCTACAACATTGTCCTGGATACCTGCTCCGGCGCCATCCATGTGGTGGACCCCGCCGCCTATGACATCATCGCGTTCTATAAGGAAAAACCCCGGGAGGAGCTGATCCCCCTGGTTCTGGAAAAGCACCGGGACCGTATTACCCGCGACCAGGCGGAGGCCTGCCTGGACGCCGTGGCCCAGCTGGAGCGGAACGGCCAGCTCTTTACCCCGGATACCTTCGAGCCCATGGCCGGGGACTTTAAGGCCCACAGCGGCAGCGTGGTGAAGGCCCTGTGCCTGCATGTGGCCCACACCTGCAACCTAAACTGCGCCTATTGCTTCGCCTCTCAGGGCAAGTTCCACGGGGAGCGGGCCCTGATGTCCTTTGAGGTGGGCCGCCGGGCCCTGGACTTCCTCATTGAGAACTCCGGGTCCCGCCGGAACCTGGAGGTGGATTTCTTCGGCGGCGAACCCCTGATGAACTGGGATGTGGTAAAGGACCTGGTGCGGTATGCCCGGAGGGTGGAGAAGGACGCGGGCAAGAACTTCCGCTTTACCCTGACCACCAACGGGATGCTCGTGGACGACGAGGTCATTGACTTTGCCAACCGGGAGATGTCCAACGTGGTGCTTAGCCTGGACGGCCGCAAAGAGGTCCACGACCGCTTTCGGGTGGACTACGCGGGCCGGGGCAGCTATGACCAGATTGTGCCCAAGTTCCAGCGCTTGGTGGCGGCCCGGGGGGACAAGAGCTACTATATGCGGGGCACCTTTACCCACTGGAACCCGGACTTTCTCCAGGACATTGAGGCCATGCTGGACCTGGGCTTTGACCAGCTAAGCATGGAGCCCGTGGTCTGCGCCCCGGACGACCCCGCCGCCCTGACCGAAGGGGATAAGGCCGTGGTGATGGAGCAGTACGAGAAGCTGGCCGAAAAGATGCTGCGCCGCCGCAAGGAGGGCAGGCCCTTTACCTTCTACCACTATATGATCGACCTGGAGGGTGGGCCCTGTGTGTATAAGCGCATCTCTGGCTGCGGCTCCGGCACCGAGTACATGGCCGTTACCCCCTGGGGAGACCTGTACCCCTGCCATCAGTTTGTGGGGGACGAGAAGTTTCGGCTGGGCAGCGTGTACGAAGGGGTCACCAACCCCGCCGTGCAAGAGGAGTTCCGCCGCTGCAACGTGTACGCCCGCCCCGACTGCCGGGACTGCTGGGCCAAGCTGTACTGCTCCGGGGGCTGCGCGGCCAACGCCTACCACGCTACAGGGGCCATCAGCGGGGTGTATTCCTATGGCTGCGACCTGTTCAAAAAGCGGATGGAGTGCGCCATTATGCTGAAAGCCGCCGAGGCGGAACTGGCGGAGGAAGAGGCAAAGGGATGAACACCCCTATCTGCGACTTTGTAGAGGCCTACGCCCAGTCTGGGGCGGTCCGGCTGCACATGCCTGGACACAAGGGCAGGACTTATAGCCCAGCCCTTGATGGGGGAGTCCAGGCCCTGGACTTGACCGAGATTGCCGGCGCGGACGACCTGTACCACCCCCAGGGCATCATCCGGGAGAGCGAAGAAAACGCCGCCGCCCTGTTTGGCGCGGGGGCTACGCTCTATTCCACCGGGGGTTCTTCCCAGTGCGTGCGGGCCATGCTGTACCTGGCCCTTTTGGCTTTTTATGAGCGCCGCCCCGGGGCCCGCCCGGTGGTGGTGGCTGGGCGCAACGCCCATAAATCCTTTCTCACCGCCGCCGCCCTGCTGGACTTTGACATTCACTGGCTCTGTCCCCAGGCGGAGGCCTACAGCCTTTGCCGCTGCCCGGTGACCCCCGGCCAGGTGGAGCGGGCCCTGCTGGACGAGCCGGACGCCGCGGCCCTGTACGTCACCAGCCCAGACTATCTGGGCCATTGTGTGGACCTGGCCCCTCTGGGTCGGCTGGCCCGGGAAAAGGGCGTGCCCCTGCTGGTGGACAACGCCCACGGGGCCTATCTACGTTTTCTGCCCCAGCCCCGCCACCCCCTGGACCAAGGGGCGGTTCTGTGCTGCGACAGCGCCCACAAGACCCTGCCAGTGCTTACCGGCGGGGCCTACCTGCACATTGCCCGGGGCGCGCCGGAGCGGTTCTTTAAAAGAGCCCGGGAGGCCATGGGGCTCTTTGGTTCCACGAGCCCCTCGTACCTGATTTTGCGGTCCCTGGACCAGGCCAACCGGGCCCTGGCCGGGGACTACCCCCAGCGGCTGGCGGAGATCATCGAGCGGGCGGCGGCCCTGAAACACCGGCTGGGGCAAAGGGGCTGGCGCTTTACCGGGGACGAGCCCCTAAAGCTGACCCTGGACGCCAAAGATTTTGGCATAACCGGCACGGCCCTGGGGGAGGCCCTTAACCGCCAGGGGGTGGTCCACGAGTACGCGGACCGGGACTTTTTAGTGCTTATGCTCTCTGCCGGGACTTCGGAGGAGGACCTGGCCCGGCTGGAGCAGGCCCTGCTTGGCATAGAGCCAAACGCGGCGCTGCCTGGGGCTCTGCCCGCCTTTACCCTGCCGGAACGGGTGCTGCCGGTGCGGCGGACGCTGTTTTTACCCAGCCGCCAGGTATCCGTGGAGGAAGCGGCGGGAAAGGTGGCGGCCACTTTGACGGCGGCCTGCCCCCCGGCGGTGCTGCCGGCCGTGCCCGGCGAACGTATTGGCAAAGACACTGTGGCGGTGTACAAGTATTATGGAATAGAGACGGTGGAGGTTTTGGCCCGGTAGGCGGGGTCTGGCCATCGAAAAAAAAACGGAAGCTCCTGGCATGAACCAGAAGGGCTTCCGTTTTTGATTTTGCCGAGATTTCCCGAGAATCCGCCGGCGCCCACGGCCTTGCCGCAGGCTTTTTTCTACGCTCTCTCATCCGGGACCTTGTGGAACACCTCCATCACAGGCTCCCGCATCCACAGGCCCGGGGTAATACGTACCGAGTAGCCAAAGCCTGGGTCGCACGTCCAGTCCTGGGGCTGGGCCTGGGGCAGGCCAAAGGCCGCCAGCACGGAGGTGAGCACCCCGCCGTGGGTAACCAGCACCGCCTGGGTGGTTCCCTGGGTCATCAGGTGCTGCACAAGGGCCTGAAAGCCCTTGCACACCCGCTGAAAGAACACCTGGCCGCTTTCGCCCTCTGGGGGCGCGGCCTTTCCGGCCAGCCACTGGGCAAAGCGGGGGTCGTCTTGCAGGCCGGCGGCGGTTTTTCCCTCCCACTGGCCAAAGTCGCACTCGGCCAGCTCCAGCACCACCTCGGGCTCCTGGTCGGGATACAAGACCTTTAGGCTGTCCACACAGGCCAGGGCGGGGCTGGCGAAAAAGGCCTCTGCCTGGGGGTAGTGGAACTCCTTTTTCAGCCGTACCAGCTGGGAGACACACTCCATGGGCAGGGGCGACTGCCCCCGGCCCACATAGCGGCCCTCCAGCACTCCTTGGCTGGGCATGGCCCGCAGCAGATGTATGACATAGGATTTCATTGGGGACCTCCTTTCCGGTCGCGGGACGCTATCTTGCGTTTTGCCGCGTTTGAAAATGGGGACAAACCTTTTGCGCCGGATTCTTTTCTCATACCGGCCCCTGTTTAAGAAGCAGAGGCCAGGTGGGGCCACAGCCCGTATCACCCCAAAGAAGGGTCCTGGTCCTTGCTTTTGCCCGCGCTGGTGATGGCTTTCTTTTTCCAGCCGCCCCGCAGGTAGGCAATGGTGGTCAGCAGCGCGCCCACCACCCAGGAGATCAGCAGGGAGAGGAACAGCGGGTCCGGGGTGCCAGAGCCCATGGCCCCGCCCGCGGGCCGGGTGAGGAACTCCAGGCCGTAGGCCACGGGCACCCGCACCGCCACAGTGGTGATAAGGGAGATCCACATGGGGGTCATGGTGTCGCCCGCGCCCCGCATCACGCCGGAGAGGATTTGGGTAACGGCCATGGCAATGTAGCCCAGGGCCAGGGTGCGCAGCATTCGTACCCCCAGGTCAATGACCTCTGGGGTGTCGGTAAAGAGGATCAGCAGGTAGCGGCCAAACAACAGGATGAGCCCCACCAGCACCACCGAGACCCCCAGGCCCATAATCATACCGGATTTCGCGCCCTTTTCCGTGCGGTCCAGCCGGCCGGCGCCCATGTTCTGGCCCGTGTATGTAGTCATAGCGGTGCCAAAGGTGAAGTTCGGCATCATGGCAAAGCCGTCCACCCGCATCACGGCGGTGTTGGCCGCCAGCACGTAGGTGCCAAAGGAGTTGGTCAGGGACTGGACGATGATCATGGCCAGAGAGAAGATGGCCTGGGTCAGGCCGCTGGGCAGGCCCAGCGTGGCCAGCTTCTTCACAAAGTAGGCTCTGGGCCACAGCCCCCGCCAGGTAAGGGTGAACAGGTCTTTCATCTTTAAAAGCCGCCAAAGGCATAGGAGCCCGGAGATAAGCTGGGCAATAATGGTGGCCCAGGCCACGCCGGCCACCCCCCACTGAAACCCGGCCACAAACCACACGTCCAGGCCGATGTTTAGCCCGCAGGCCACCAGAAGGAACACCAGGGGCATGATGGAATCTCCCAGGCCCCGGAGCACGCCGGAGATGATATTGTAGTAGGCGGAGCCAATGATGCCCGCAAAGAGGATGACCAGGTACTCGCAGGCCATTTGGTAGATGTCCTCCGGGGTTTGCAGCAGGCCCATGATGGGCGAGGTGATCAGCGGCCCTACGATCATGATAATGACTGAGGTGACAAAGGTGGCCGTAATGGTGGCGCCAATGGTGTGGGAGAGGTTGTCCCTTTCTTTGGCGCCAAAATACTGCGAGGCCATAACGCTGGCCCCCACCGAAACGCCCATAAACAGCACCAGCAAAAGGTTGAGCACAGGATTGCTGGCCCCAATGGCCGCCAGGGCCCCGTCCCCCACATAGTGGCCCACCACAATCGAGTCTACCGTGCTGTACAGCTGCTGGGCCATGTTGCCAATGAGCAGCGGCGCCGAGAACCGAATAAGGTTTCGGGTAGGGCTGCCTATGGTCATATCTTGTGCTTCAAACAGCGCGGAGAGTTTTCCCGCCATAAATACGATCCCATCCTTCCCATAGATAAATTGCGCCTTGATGGCGCGGCGGTAAACCGCATACTTTCACATAATACACATTCTTTACTATTATAGCATAGTTTCCAGGGAAATGCTTCATGGGGAAATTACCAAAGTTTTGCCGCGTATTCCGTAGGTCTTGTACAAGGAGCGGCTTGGGCGGCTTTGTTTTGCCCGGTGAAGCCGCCGGAGAAGATACTGGCTAAAAGCCAATAAATTCCAGCCGCCTCCGTGATGAAGGGGGCGGCGCCCCAAAAAAATTTCCGCTTTGCGGCTTGTCCCCAGGTCTCGAAGGTGCTACAATAAGCTTACCAGCCCCTGCGGCCTTTGGCCCATGGCTGCAAATTATCCTGATAGGAGAATCCTTATGGACAAAAACGCCTTTGCCCCCACCCCGCCCATGGGGTGGAACAGCTACGATTATTACGACACCACCGTGAACGAGGCCCAGGTGCGGGCCAACGCGGAGGTTTTGGCCCAAAAGCTGAAGCCCTTTGGCTGGGAGTACGTGGTCATTGACATCCAGTGGTACGCCCACAGGGCGGGCTCTATGCGGGACAAGTTCCAGTACATTCCCTTTGCCCCAGTGGAGATGGACCCCTATTCCCGGCTGCTGCCAGACCCCGAGCGCTACCCCTCCGCCGCGGGCGGCCAGGGCTTTAAGCCCCTGGCGGACTACATCCACAGCCTGGGGCTGAAGTTCGGCATTCATATGATGCGTGGAATCCCCCGCCAGGCGGCCCACCAGCACGCCAAGATCCTGGGCACGGATACCACCGCGGACATGGTAGCGGAGCCAAACTCGGTCTGCCGCTGGAACCCGGACATGTATGGTGTGCGCGACTGCCCGGAAGGTCAGGCCTACTATGACTCTGTCATAGAGCTGTACGCCTCTTGGGGGGTGGACTTTATCAAATGCGATGACATCTGTAACACAGACAACCTGGTGAACCACAGCGAAAAGGGCTATGAACGCCGCCATGAAATTGAGATGCTCCACCGGGCTATTCTCAAGTCCGGGCGGGAGATTGTGCTGTCCCTTTCCCCAGGGCCGGCCATTATTCAAAAGAGCTGGCATTATAAGAAATATGCCAACATGTGGCGCATCACCGACGACTTTTGGGACAACTGGCAGGACCTGAAAGAGATGTTCCCCCGGTGCGAGATCTGGCAGGACCACATTGCCCCTGGCTGCTACCCAGACTGCGACATGCTGCCCCTGGGCAAAATTGGCGGCGGCTTTGGCCGGGGGGAGTGGGACACCCATCTGACCCGGGACGAGCAGCGGACCATGATGACCCTGTGGTGCCTGTTCGGCTCTCCGTTGATGCTGGGCGCGGAACTGACCCGGCTGGACGCGTGGACTCTGTCCCTTTTGACAAACCAAAAGGTGCTGGCCATGCTGCCCCCCGCGTGCAGGCCCCAGCAGCAGTGCCGGGACAACGCCCACGCGGTGTGGACCGCTGCCAACGAAAAAACCGGCCAGCGCTGGGTGGCGCTGTTTAACCTGGCGGATGAGGAGCGGGAGCTTTCCGCCAGGCTGGAGGGGGACCAGGCGCTGGTGGAGCTGTGGACCGGCGAGACGGCCCATGGAGAGAACGGAACCCTGCGGGCCACCGTGGCCCCCCACGGCTGCAAGGTGTATCAGGTGTGCTAGGGCCTGTTTGAAACATCGGAAACCATTCCCTCTGTGTTTCAAAAAGCCTGCGGGGAACGCTTCAGGCAATCCCTCCCAAAGATTGCGCGGGCGCCGCTTTTATAAAATATGATAAGGCCCTTGGCGGGAAATCCCATGCCAGGGGCCTTGTTGTTTTTTTATTGGGGAGCGGGGCTTTCGTTTTCCTCCCCGGAATACCGGCAGGTAAACCGGATGAACCGGGCCTGGGCCCCAGGCTGGCCTTGGCAGAACAGCCCAAAGAAACAGCC
This sequence comes from Oscillospiraceae bacterium, assembly GCA_910574935.1. Taxonomy (GTDB): domain Bacteria; phylum Bacillota; class Clostridia; order Oscillospirales; family Acutalibacteraceae; genus Acutalibacter; species Acutalibacter intestini. Next base: position 188,613 of record CAJTCU010000001.1, on the reverse strand, counting down.
CGTGAAGGTTCCCGCCATGACCTCGGTAGAAAGCAGCTGGCTAAGCCCCTGGCCCACCAGCACAGGCTCTTGGCCCTGGGGTTTGGCAAAGAACCGGTACCCCTGCTTGTCCGACTGAATCTGAAGCGTTACCGGGCCCTCCCCGGGCAGAGGAACCAGGGGGCTTTCCGTAACCATGTCGCAGACCCGCTTGCGCAGCACCGCCGCCCGCTGGCCGTCCCTCTGGACAAGGGTTAGGTCATAGTGGTGCTGGTGGGTGTGGAACACCGTGAGCCCGGCCTGGGCCTCTGGCTGGGGGAGAAGCTCTGTCTCTACAAAAGCAAGAAACTGCCGCTGGCGCACCCCCGCAAAGCTGGGAGAACCCAAAGGGCTGTCCAGGCGGTCCTCTCCGGCGGTGAGCACCAGGCCCTGTTCAAACCGGCAGCAGCCCGGCTTTTGGCCACGCAAATGGGCCCACCCGGCACACGCTGGGGTCGGGGTAAAAGCCGGGAATAACAGGGTTGCGGTATTTCATAAGGGGACCTCCTGATTTTGTGGATATTAGAGCTTGTTTGAAACATCAAAAACGCCGTCTTTTTGCCCATGAGCGGCCATCTTCTTCGTCAAAAATCCTCGTCACCCGGCCGGTTGCCTTGCGGCTTTTTTCTGGGATCTGACCCCAAATTTGTCATTCCCTCCATTTTTCAACAAGCCCTAGGGCCTGTTGGGAAATGGGGGAAATCGTCCCCGATGCTTCAAACCAGCCCGAACCTTGGAAGAAACTATAAGAATGGATGGCTTTGGGAAATAAAGGGGATTTGGGCGTGGAGTCCTGGGTAAAGAGGGGGTTCGGCTGCCGTCCCGGTGGGTTCCCGGCCAGAGTGGATGCGCTGGATCAGCACAAAAAGGACCTCTTAGATGGCGTTTGCGGGTAGTGAATACAGGTTCTTAGCCACTGGCAGGCCTCCACCCCAGGGCTTCTGCACCGGGACCATGCTCTTGCTCCACTGCCGGGCTTCCAGGGAATCGGCCTATGCCTCTATCAGCAGGGTGGAGATGGTCCGGGCCGGGAAACTGGCCCGAATAACCTGGCCTTCTATGCGGAAGGCGTAGGCCCTGTCCTCGTTCTCCTGGTTGAGCACCACCACCGCCAGGCTGCCGTCCGGGTTTTTGGCGGCGGTCAGCTCCACATGGGCGTCGCAGCGGCTAAAGCCGGCCCGCTGGGCCCCGGGCCGGATGTACCGGGAGAAGTGGCCCACATAGTCAAAGATCAGGTTGGTGTGGAAAGCGCCGCCAGAGACAATCATCCCGGCGGAGAAGCCAAAGTCCACGTGGCGGGGGCCGCCGTTTTCGTCCACGCAGAAGTTCCAGTCAATCCACTTCTCCATGCCCGCGTTCAGGTTGCCGATGATGTCGTGGGCATAGTTCACCGCGTCCTCTTGCTCCACGGTCTCGGGGGTCTTTTTGGTCAGCCAGGCGGGGCCGGCCTTGCCCGGCTGGTGCAGGGGGCAGCACTCGGAGAAAAGCAGATTGAGGCCTGGGTACTGCTCCGCCGTCATTTTAACGGCCTCGAAGTGGTCGCCGGAGTACCAGTGGAAAGCCACGCCCGCGATCATGGGGGCGGTCTCGTCGTCCACCAGGTCCCGGGTCCATTCCAGCACCCGCTCCTTGTTGTGGTCCCAGATGTACAGCCCCACCTGGTCCGCCAGGCCGGCCGCTTTTATGGCGGGGTACAGGTGGTCCCGCAAAAAGGTCTTTTGCTCCTGGGCGGTCCAGACGCAGCTGTCCCAGTTGGTGGCCGCGATGGACTCATTTTGTATAGAAAGCATGGTTACCGGCACCCCCTGGTCCAGGTAGGCCTGAACCATGCGCACCAGGTACCGGGCCCAGTCGCCGTAATGCTGGGGCTTCAGGCTGCCGCCGTTGTTCCGCTGGGGCTTGCTGTGGTCCACGGCGTTGGGCCGGCCGGGCAGTTCGCCGTAGACAATGGCGTCGTTTTTCAGGGGCTTGGGGGGTGTTTTCCACTGCCAGGGGGGCGACCAGGGACTGAGCAGCACCGAGGCCGAGGGGCCGCACAGGGCCAGGGCCTCTTTTAGGGCGGGAAGAATGTACTGGAAGTTCCGGGTCATGTCAAAGGTTTTCCACTCCGGGTCCGCCACAGGGTCTGCCACGGCCTGGTACTCTTCCAGGGAGTAGTCACAGCTGTCCAGGGGCACCCGGATGATGGAAAAACGGTTGCCTTTTTCCGTAAACAGCAGGTCCATAGCCTCCTGGCGGGCCTGGGGGGGCAGGGTGCTTAGCAGGTAGGCGGCGCTGTCTGTCATGGCGCCGCCAAAGCCCTGGATGGTTTGGTAGGTAATGTCTGGATACAGGTTGATCACGCCAGACTCCAGGTGGCGGGGCTCGTCCGCCTCTGGGGTGACGGGCAGGGTATTTTCCACCGGGTAGCCGGTTCCATTGGCGGCAAAGGTAGTAATTTGTCTGCAATTCATAGGTGTGTTCCGTTCCTTTCTAAATGCCATTGGCGGACGTTGGGCCGCCCGGCAGATTTTGTTCTATATTTTACCATTTTTTGCCGGATTTGTCAAAAGGTCCTGTTGGTTTAGAAGTAGATTTCAAAAAATCGAAAAAAGCCTTGACTTTTCTGTCATAACCTGTTATACTAAATAGCGTCGTGGGGGTATAGCTCAGCTGGTTAGAGCGCCTGCTTCACACGTAGGAGGTCACAGGTTCGAGTCCTGTTATCCCCACCACCCAAAAGCCCAGGAAACAAGTTGTTTCCCAGGCTTTTTTCTTTTGCCCCGGTTTGTTATGATTGGAAGTACCTAGACCCCGCGGATGGAGATTAAGACCTGAATTCGCAGTTAAATTCAAGGCTAAAAGGGCCTAGCTCTTATTGCAAGGGCCTTATCTTTTTGCAAATATTTCTTTGTTGTTCTGAAACACAAAGCCTGAGCGGCTAATGGGGGCGTACATACCTGGTTTTTAAATCAAAGCCCCCAGAAGCCCCGGCAACTGCTTCCAGACCACCCAAGGGGCCCCTGCACGCCGCCAGAACCCATGCGGGGGCCCTGGCGGCAAAAACAAAGCAGGAAGGGCTTGTGCTAAAGCGGCGGCCTTTCCTTTCTTTTTAGAAGTCGACTTTTGTCATGTCATGTCGTATTTGATAAATTTTGCCAATTCAGGTAAAATTTGTTGTATGCTGGTATTAACGCATATTTCAATGAAAGGATGACCCGCTATGACAAATGTAGAGCCCATCATTTCCAAACTTCCCCTTCCCAAAAGCAATAATTGTTACTTTGTCCTCTGTTTGGCCGTACAGGAGGCGGCCATACTTTACCCCAGGTATCCCAACGAGATCTCCCTGGAAGAACTCTGCACCCGCATTCTACAGCCCGCGGGCAAGTCCACCTCCAGGGCCGTCCGACGCTCTCTGGAACGCGCGGTGGAGTACATATGGCTTCATGGCTCGAACAATCCGGTCCTGCTTGCCATCTATGAGCATCCCATTGCGGAAAAGCTCTCTGCCAAAGACTTCATTGCTTGTACCGCGCGCTATATCTGCAATCATCCCCAGAATTATTCCGGCGTGCGGCTTACCCCAACCGGAACGCCTTTCCGCTATCTGGCAGAGGATGGTACCCCTTATTTTGCCATCCCCTGCAACCACCCCACAGTGCGGGACCTTCTCCCGGCTTTTCTGGGAGGTGAACAGCCATGACCGCGGCCCAGGTTTATGCCGCCTATCTCCTTTGGGTTGGAGAGCGTGTCCCCCGTGCCCCCCAGCAGCTTTTTAACGTTCCGGCAGCAAACTGTGATACTTTTGAGGACGAACACGCGGTGGTTAACCGGCTTTTCTTCCTGATTCCCCATATCTTTGATGGGGAACTGCACTGTTTCTCCTTTTTTGAGGAGAATATCTTTTCCAAGGATGCTTGGGGAGACCTTTTCCTGATTCATTCTTCGCTCCATCTGGTCTCTTAGCTCGCGTTCTCTTTTTCACGGCTTCGTCTCTTTGTTCACGGACTCCATAAGCCTTTTTCGCAAAATATGAGTACCGCCGGACTATTTGTTTAGTGAATATAATTCACTATAGAGGCCGAATGTCCCTTATATAAGCAAGAAGCCCCCGGCCAACCGAAAAGGTCAGCCGGGGCTTTCCGCGTTTCGCCGTATGGCTTACTCGGCGGGCTCCGCGCTGTCCGCCAGCTTCTCAAAGGCCCGCTTGTCTATCACAGCGGCCTTGTACGCGCCCGCTCCCGACAGGCGGAAATGCCCCTGCCGCCACTAAAACACCCCCAGGTCCCCAAAGCCCCCTTCCCGGGCCGCCCAGACCCGGCGAGCCAGGATTTCCTTTCCCCATACACAACCGCCTTTGGGGAAAGGACTTGACCTCTTGCACCACCTCATTTAAGATAGAATATTGTGCGGATTTCTAAAAGGGGGCCCGCGGTATGGTGCTTATTCCCCCTTCCGTCCATTTTCTGGCGCCTTCGAAAGGTGGTTTCGGTATCAAAAATCCTGGAACGACGGCAGGCTTTCTTCCTCTTTTTCCTTGAATCCCCCTGGTTCCTGGCCAAAAATCCAGCGCTTTCCGGCTTTTAAACAGACTCTAGGGCTTATTGGAAAAATTGAAAAAGACCGTGTTCCCTCTATTTTCAAACGATCCCTAAACGCTCCGATCGGGAGGAAATGAAAGTTCCTTCCGCTTTTCCACAAAAAACTGTTGCAAATCTTTGGCGAATACTTTATAATTAGCATATGCCTTGGTTTTAAACTTGTGCAAATTAAATAATACATAGCTGTGTGCTCTGGCAATAATGCCTGAACAGCGTGTGGAAAGGGCTATTATTATGAACCAGTACCCGGAAAAAAACATTATCAACCTGGCTGTGGCCGGCCACGGCGGCGCGGGAAAGACGACTTTGAGCGAGGCGATGCTTTATCTGGCGGGCGCTTCGGACCGTCGTGGCAAAGTAGGAGACGGAAACACGGTCTGCGACTATGACCCGGAAGAGATCCGCCGCAAGACCTCTATCGCGGCAGCGGTGGCCCCCCTGGAGTGGAAGGGCAAGAAAATCAACCTGCTGGACGCCCCCGGTCTTTTTGACTTCGAGGGCGGAATGTGCGAGGCCATGCGCGCCGCCGACACTGCCCTGGTGGTGGTCTCTGGCAAAGACGGCCCCTCAGTGGGCACGGAAAAGGCCGTGGCCGCCGCCGAGAAGCGGGGCCTTTCCAAAATCTTCTTCGTCAACGGCCTGTGCGACGAGAGCGCCCGGTTCTACCGGGTGTTCGAGGACCTAAAGGCCCAGTTCGGCCCCTCGGTGTGCCCGGTGGTGGTGCCCTTTATTGAGGAGGGCCAGGCCAATATTTATGTGAATCTTTTAGAGTACAGGGCTTACGACTACTCTGGCGGCAAGCCGGTGCAGGTGGCCATTCCTGACATGGGCGACCGGCTGGAGGGCCTGCGTACCGCCATCTATGAGGCCGTGGCCGAGACCGACGACGCCCTGTTTGAGAAATATTTCGCCGGCGAGGAGTTCACCCCCGAAGAAGTGATTGTGGGCGTGAGCAAGGGCGTGAAGTCTGGGGCCATCACCCCGGTGTTCTGCGGTGACGCCATGCTGATGCGGGGCATGGAGCAGTTCCTGGACGGCCTGACCTGGCTGGCCCCCTCGGCGGCGGACCACGCGGGAGAAATGGGCGTGGACCCAGACGGCAACCCGGTGGAGCTGACCGTCAGCAGCGACGGCGCGGCTGCGGCTATTGTGTTCAAGACCGTGGCGGACCCCTTTATTGGCAAGCTTTCCTATATCAAGGTGATTGCCGGCAAGGTCTCTACCGAGACCCAGCTGGTCAACATGCGCACTGGCGCCACCGAGCGGGTGGGCAAGACCGTGATGCTTACCGGCAAGAAGCAGGAGGACGTGAAATATATTGGCGCGGGGGACATCGGCGCGGTGCCAAAGCTTTCGACCACCAATACCGGGGACACCCTGTGCGCCCCGGCCCGGAAGGTGACCCTGGAGGGCATCGAGTACCCGGGGGCGGCCCTCTCCATGGCCATCAGCCCCAAAAAGAAGGGGGAAGAGGACAAGGTGGCTCAGGGCATGATGCGTTTGGCCGAAGAGGACCCCACCCTGCACTTCTCCACCAATCACGAGACCCACGAGATGCTAATCAGCGGCCTGGGTGAGCAGCACCTGGACGTGGCCGTGACCAAGCTGAAGACCAAGTTTGGCGTAGAGGTTACCCTGCGGGAACCCAAGGTGGCTTACCGGGAGACCATCCGCAAGACCGTGCAGGTGCAGGGCCGGCACAAGAAGCAGACCGGCGGCCACGGGCAGTTTGGCGACGTGTGGATCGAGTTCTCTCCCTGCGACAGCGAGGGGCTGGAGTTTGGCGAGCGCGTGGTGGGCGGCTCGGTGCCAAAGGGCTTTTTCCCGGCGGTGGAAAAGGGCCTGCGGGACTGCATCAGCAAAGGGCCCCTGGCCGGGTACCCGGTGGTGGGGCTTTCCGCTGTGCTGTACGACGGCAGCTACCACCCGGTGGACTCTTCTGAAATGGCCTTTAAGACAGCGGCCAGCCTGGCCTACAAGGCGGGTATGCCAAAGGCGGGCCCGGTACTGCTGGAGCCCATTGGCCACCTAAAGGCCACGGTGCCGGACGCCAACATGGGCGACGTGATGGGCGAGGTAAACAAGCGGCGGGGCCGGGTGCTGGGCATGGAGCCTGCGGGCGCGGGCCGGCAGACCGTGGACGCCGAGGTGCCCATGGCGGAGATGCATGACTTTAGCACCTTTGTGCGCCAGAGCACCCAGGGGCGCGGCAGCTTCAGCTTTGCGTTTGAGCGGTATGAAGAGGCCCCGGCCCAGGTGGCGCAGAAGGTGATTGAGGCCGCCAAGGCGGAGAACGGAGACGAGTAAGCGGCGAAAGATTTGATAGAGCATAAAGAAAGGGCCCCGGCGGTTTGCCGGGGCCCTTTTTGGTTCTTTTTGATTGTAGGTCTGGAAACGGCCGGTGCCGCTTAGCTTCTTACATTGGGGTCCAGTCCGGCGCGCATCCACGCGGTGGGGATATTGACGACGGGCGTGCCTGTGCCATCTCCGTTGTCACGGACCGTAACGCTTACGCTTAGGGGATTATCCATGCGGGCGTTGTAGCTCTCGTCGGAGAGGCCGGGGAAGAAGACTACGGAAGAACCGGAAGGAGTGAGATTAAAAATGGAAACAGTACCGGTAGTAGGATCAATAGGATGATATTGATTATCCATGGAGAAACCGATCGCAATGCTGACAGCCTGGGCCGGAGGGTCGGCGGTAGAAGAATCCATAATAATTTGGACGCCAGCGGCCAACAGATTTTCCACTATGTCCGTAGTCTTTTTATACTCTGCATTCGTACTGCCTTTAGAGTTTGTCACTTTAAAAAGGGTCTGTTGCGTACCAGAACCGCTTTGCAGATAGCAGAGAGGTTCATTAAAGGTTAGGGTGAGAGTGCCGCCAATATACCATTGCTTGGTAAAATCGTTCTCTACCTTGAACGCGTACAACGTGTTCTGCACGCTATCGATCACAGGAGCGTCGCTGTCCGCCATACGGAAGGGGAAGGTGGCCCGGAAAGCGTCGCCGGAATTCTCCGGGCTTCGGCCCACGGCCAAGAACATGTAGTCAATGCCAGGACGCAGCTCGAAGTCCTTGGAACAGAACACGGTTTCAGAACCTTCGCCTTTTACAAATATGGTGCCCGTGCCCATAACGGCGCTGCCATCGGCTTCTGTGGTTCGAATGTAGTCGGCAATACTGTCCTTGGTGGCCTGGTCAGCGTACACGTCAAACCAAGAACCGGCGGATTTTGTGCCCTGGGGAACATTCTTGCCCATAGCGTGATAGATTTTATTGTCCGGAGAAGGCAGGGGAGCGGGCGCGGGAATAATGGAAGGATCGGGAACAAACTCCTGCTGTAAAATCTCATTCATAGCGGTAGAGTACGGCACCACCATATAGTCTATATTGGCGTCGATATTGCTGCTAATGGTAATGTTCGACCCGCTGGAGCGCAGAGAGATAACAGGCCTGGTCACCGGGCTGGTGCGGAACTGGAACACCTTGACCTCGGAGAGAATGTCCGAGTTGCCCTGGGTGACGATGTACACCAGGTACTTGGTGTCCGGGTTCAGGTCGTCCAGGGGCACGCTGGTGTTGTCTATACCCACCTCGGCGCTGTCGGTGATGATCATGGAACCGGTTAGGCCCGTACCCGCGGGGTTCATAATGTTCAGGCTGTTGGGGTACACGAATTTGTAGTTATCAATCTTTTCATCCGTGCTGGTGTTCAGGGTGTGGCCGTTGGGCAGGCCGCCGTCCTCTTTGCCTTTCAGCACCTCGTCGGCACCATACTTGCCGTCCTCGGTGTACACGCCCTTGCCGCTGTCGGCAATGCGCTTCATCTTTTCCTCAGAGACGTTGATGTTGTTCCCCTCGCGTGGGGCCAGCACCGCGGTGGTGTCGTTCCCCGCGTCGTCTTTATTGAAGGGGGCCAGCACATAGTACACAGTACCCGGGCGATCCAGGGCCAGCTCCATACTGGCGGAGTTGTCAGAGACCGTAAAGGTGGGGGTCTCGTTTTGCAGCTGGGGCGCCTTGCCGTCGGAGAACTGGTTGGTCAGCAGGCGGGGCATGTCGTCCAGGGCTTTGGGGAAAGTGATCTCCCGCACGCCGTCCTGGTGGTTCAGCACCCGGTCAAAGGCCGTGTCCGAGTTCAAGCTGCGGCTTAGCACACTTAGGCTGCTGGCCGGGCCGGTGACAAAGGTGACCTGGCCCTTAATCAGCTGGCTGAAGGTAGAGCGGTCCTCGTTGTTGCCAATACGGGTAAAGTGCAGGGCGTACTCGTAGGTCTGATCACTGGAGTCGTTCAGGCCGCAGCCAATGCCGCCGGTCTTATATTCTTCATTAATATAGTGGTATTCGCTGTTGCCCAGGTAGCGCATCACGCTGGCGCCCCGCAGGTTGGTGGCCCGGTCCGGCACGGAAATGGGGATGGAGCCGGTGTTTGCGTCCGCCACGGTAAGGCCGGCATCGTTCGTGGTTACGTTGCCCACCAGAATCCAGGGGTCCTCAACCTGGCCCTGCACCCGGGTGTACAGCTCAAACTGCACAGAGGTATCGAACCAGAAGAGCATATCCCAGTACACGCCGTCCGCTGTGCTGCCGGTAGAGCGGGGCCGGGCGGTAAAGGCAATGTCAATGGGGATCTCGGTGGTATATTCGTCGTCGTCGCCTTTGGAATAGATGGGCGTGCCGGTGGTCTGGCCGTTCGTATAGGCGTTCAGCTTGGTAGAACCTTCAAACTGGTCGATAACCACCTGCGCGGAAACCGTCTCAAAGATGGGCAGGGTCTGCCGGCCCATCACGTTGTGCCGCTCCGAGTTATCCGCAATGTTTTGCAGTTGGAACTGATACCGCGCGCCGCTTTGCAGGTTTAGGGCGCTCTCGTTCAGGTCCGGGTTGGTGGGGAAGCTGACCACCAGCTCCGCGCCGTCCAGGTAGATCTGCACCTTATTGTAGTCCACCACCCACTCTACAGCGTTCTCGGTGGAGGTGGCCACCTTGTTGCCGGTCTCATACACCGGCACCGGCCGGCCGCTGCCGTCCAGCAGGATGATCATATCCTTCAGGGCGTTGCGCAGGTCCCGCTGGGCGCGCTCCTGCTCTTCCTGGGTCACGCCGGGCAGGTTGCCGTAGGCGGTCTGGTACATGCTTAGCAGCACCGGGTCCGTGACCTTGGGATCTGTGGAGTTGGTGGGCTGGCGGTAGATAATGTCCTCGTTGAAAATGATCCGAATGGTAGAGTCCGCATAGGGGGTGTTGGGGCTGTCCTCTGGGTACTCCTCAAACTCCTGGCGGGCCACAGGGGGCGTTTCGTCCAGGGTGTGGACGGTAAAGACCTGAATGGGGTCCGAGTAGTTGCCCGTCGCGTCCGCCGCCAGGTAGTACACGTCGTAGGCGCTTTCGGGCTGCAGGCCGCTGATGGTCAGCTTAAACTCCTTGTTGGCCTGGGCGGCTACCTTGCCGGCAAACAGGCCGTTCAGGCCGTTGACCACCTGTAGCTTGGCGTAGTCGCTATACAGGAACATATCCACACCGTCTACCTCGTAGTCGTCGCCGGCCCGGCGTACGGGATAATCGGCGCCACGGTCCACAGCCACCCAATAGACCGTGCCGGTTTCGTTAATGGAGTTGGTCAGCTGCACCGAGGTGGCCTGGGTGGCGGTCTGTACGGTCTCCATGTTAAACTTGGGCGGGGTAATGTCCTTGGTGGTAATGGTCTGCTTGATAATGCTGGAGGACTGAGTGCCGTCCGAGTCGGTGAGCCACAGGTACAGGTCATAGCTGGTGCTCTCTTCCAGCTCACCCAGGCTCTCGGGCATGCCGTCCAGGTTCATGTCAATCTCATTAATCCTAAAGCTGTCCATGGCGTTCTTGATCATCCGCACCCGTCCATAGCCAAAGGGATCTGGGAAGGAGTGGGACAGGAACTCGCTGGGCTGGGGCTGGGTGCTGCCCGCGGGCAGAAGCACATAGTACAGGTCGCAGGTCTTGGTGGCCATTACAGTGGCCTGCACGTCTACCAGCTCAAAATAGGGAGTGTCCGCGTTGGTATTGTTGCGGGTGGGCGTACGGTCCGCAATGGTGGGGAAGCCAGCCGACATGGCCGGTACGCTGCCATCCGGGGTGGTGAACTCCTGCGACTTCACCGGGCTGCGCCGGCCGTGGGCGTCCACCAGCACCGCGGAGATGTAGTAGGTGCCGCCCTGGTCCAGGCCAGAGAAGGTCACCTGGTGCTCGGTTTTGGAGAGGGGCACCTCAATATTGTCAAACTGCATAAACCCGCTGCCATAAGAAGGATGGATCATGGCCTCGGCGTCCCGGTCGCCCAGGGGGCCAATGGCGGCGTTGGTCAGGGCCCAGTACAGGGTGCCGGCCTTATTCACGGAGAATACCCCGTCTGCGGAGGTGGGGGCAATGTTGCGCACCTTGGGATAGCCGGAGAGAATGTTGGGGTCGCTGGAAATTTCCTTGGCTTTTTCCGAGTCCACGTCGGGAATACCGGCAATCTCGGTAATAACGCCTGGGCGTACCACCACTTTGTCGGGCAGAATCTCGCTCACGCTGCCGTCCTCGTTCACATTCAGCTGGCCAATGTCGCCCTTGCCAGTGACCTGGGCGGAGGTGTCCAGGTGCACCTGGTCCACCACAGCGTTGATCTCCAGGTCCAGGACCGAGTCCTTGGCCTCTTCGTCCACGGTAATGGAGGACACGCTGCCAGTGCCCGTGTCGCCCACGGTCAGGGTGGACTCCGGGGTTTTGTTATACACGTCCTTCATGTTTCCGGCAATGACGAAGTTTGCGCCGGGCTGGGCCTCCAGATAAACCTTTTGCAGGCCCTTTTGGTTGTCCCGGACGTCGTCCTGTATGTAAGCGTTGCAGCTTACCTGTGTCTCGGGAATGTTGGTGCCGCCCACCGCCCGCACAGAGACGAACTGCCCGGTGGCGGGGTCGATAATCAGCTTGTGGCCTTCCACATTGTTCAGGATGATACTGGCCTCGGCGCTTTCGCTGTTGCCGCCTCCGGCAATGATAATGCGGCCCAGCACCCGGACATTATCCAGCACCACGCCGCCCAGGCCCACGCCGCCGGTAAGGAACAGGTCGCCGGCAATGGTCACGTCCCGCAGGGTCACGTTGTTGGTATTAATGGTCAGGTTGCCGAATACGCCGTTGGGGGGATAGCCGCCCACAGGGTACACGCCGGGGGTGTTGATTAGATTGCCAATGCCGATGGACAGCATTTTGGCCATTTCGCCCACCGTGATGTTGCCCTTGGGTCGAAAAGACCCGTCGGCAAAGCCGTTGATCAGGTTGTTTAGCACTGCGGACCGGGCAAAGGGCGCGGACCAAGAGCTGAATTCCCGGCCATCGGTAAACTCGGTGACCTCGCCCACGTTTTCCTCCAGGCGCATGCAGCGGCCCATCAGGGTCAGGGCTTGCTCCCGGGTTACCAGGCCGTTGGGGTTGGCCTTGGTGGGGGACTCGCCGTTGAACACGCCCTCGGTATAGCCAATGCAAATGTCGTCGTAAAACCAATCCTGACGCTTTACGTCAGTAAAAGGGATGGGGCCGGTGGTGCGGAACCCAAAGGCGCGGTTCAGCATAGCCACCATGCGGGCCCGGGTCAGGCGTTCGCCGGGGTTGATGGTCCCGCTGCCGTCGCCCTTTAAAACGCCCCATTCCCGCAGCTGGTCCACGTAGGGCTTTGCCCAAGAGGAGGCGCCGGCCCTTTGCTGGGCCAGGGGCGAAAGGGGCAGCGCCCCCAAAAACACCACAGTGCACAGCAAAAGGGCAAGAAGCCGTTTCAGGTTGTGTTTGCGTTTCATGGATATGTATTTCCTTTCTTAAAAATAGGGGGTAGCAGTTATTGAGACCTTTTGCGAAATAGCGGAAAGCCAGCCAGATTGCGCGGTCAAGGCGCATTAGGCACCTTGCGGTGTGTGGGGCAGAGCCCCACGGCCTTGCCGTAGGGCGCGTTCTTTGCGCCCGGAGGCTTTCAATTACAAAAAATAAAATGAATTCCGCAACAGGCCGACTGTATAAAAGGACCTGCCTCCTTTCTTAATAGAATAAATCGATACTATTGTATTCCATATTAGGGCAAAAAGCAACAAAAATGTAACCTTTGGGAGATATTCCCAATATGGGGAGTTGGAGTCTGTTTTGACCAAAAACAGTGGTTTCAGCGTCAAAAATCCTCAAAAAGCGGCGGGCCTTTCCTGGGGCTTTTCCCCTGGTTCCCGGCCAAAAATCCCGGGTTTCCCCGGCTTTCAAACAGGCGCTGGGCTTTGTTGAAAAATAGAGGAAGGGCCGGAAAAATTACCGCCGCACCCGCTGCATGGTTTTTAGCTGCACATTAAACACCGCTTCCCGCAGCATGCTCTCCTGTTCGTTGAGCAGAGCCAGGTACTTGGCGGCAAAAAAGGACCGTCCGTCCGCCTCTTTGCCCAGGCGCAGCACCTGGCAGTCCAGCAGCAGGGGGGCAGTCCGGGTAATCGGCACCACAACCTGCACCAGGTCTCCCACCTGGATGGGCCCTGTGCAAAACAGGCTGACCCCCCCGCAGCTTAGGTCCCGGCCCGTGGCCCGCCAGCGCCCGGGCTGGTCCCCGGTGGGGTAGACGAAGGTGTCGAAGTCCACGGGCATACGCAGGTTGCTGCGCACCTGGTCGCCGGTAAGCTCCCGCAAGGGTTCGAACACCAAAAGGGTGTTCTGCCGGTGAATCACGTGGGCCAGCTTGGGGGGGATCTCCTCGTCGGCAGGCACAATCTGCACGTGCTCGGCGTTGCTTACGGCAATGGGGTCCCCTTCGAAAATATTGATTTGCAGGTTCAGTCCATCCGGGGGCCCCTCTATGCTGCCTCGGGCCAGCACCCGTGAGTTCTGGCTGTCCAGCAGCACACAGACGTTTTTCGGTTTGCTTTTTTTGTTAAAAAACATAGGCATATACTAAGAAACCTCCTCGCTTTGGCTGTTCTCCGCCGGGGCGGGCTTGTTTCGGCCCTGGTGCTGGCGGTTGAAGTCGAAATTGAGAAAATACACATAAATTTCCACCACGGCCCGGTACAGTTCGTCCGGAATCTCCTGCCCCAGGTTCAGCTGGGAGAGAATGGTGGCCAAAGAGTTGTCCTCGTAAATGGGCACGCCGTTTTCCTGGGCTACGTCCAGAATGCGCTCGGCCAGGTGCCCCATGCCCGAGGCCACAATGACAGGGGCGGAATCGCTCACTCCATATTGCAGGGCCACGGCCCGCTGGCGGGTGGGCTGGCGGGCGGGGCTTTCAGATCTTGACGTCGACACCGTTTTTCACCTCTTGAAATAGTTTTGGGAAGGCGTCCGAAATGTTCAGGGGCTTGCGCATGGCGGAAACTTTTACATCGCCGGGGTTCAGGCCGTTGCGGCGCAGAATGTCCCCCAGGTCCCGGGAAATGTCGCCGGAAAAGGCCGCCACCGCTTTGGGACAGGACACGTGCAAAGAGGTGCGCCCCCCCTGGCTGTCGATGAGCAGGTCAAAGGGGCCCACGCCCTCGATGTCCATTTTCAGCAGCAGCCGGGGCGCGGGCTCTTCCCGCCCGCCGCTGTGCTGGGCGTCCGGGTCGGCCCATATCTCGGAGAACACGGCCTTGTCTTCCCACTGGAAGGGCAGCATCAGATGCAAAAGGGGCATGTAGACGCTTTCATTTAATAAAATAGAGTTCATCAGGCTGTTAAAGATTTCCTGGGCCGCAGTGCCGCCCTCTCCCCGCAGGGCCCGGGCCGCCAGCTGGATAAATTTATCGGCGAAATGGTCCGCCTGGGAGGCCTTGGCAAAATCTGTGCCCTTTAGCAGCCGGAGAATGTCCTCGTCGGGCAGGGAGGACAGGTTGCCCTTAAAAATATTGTAGTTGTCCAGGTGGCGGAAAGCAGCCAGCAGCTGGCTTTCCTCCCCGTTTTCGTAGCGGACCATGTCCAGGGTGAGCATGGAGAGCAGGGCCCGGGCCTGGCCGTGGTCGTGGGTACGGCGCACGTAGTCGGAGATCAGGGGAAACACCTGGCCCCGCAGAATGTCCAGGTTGCCCTGGCGGTCGCCGGCGGCCACGCCGTTTTCCATCTTGGCCGCCATCTCTGTCAGCTGGTTGGCCCAGTGAGAGGGCAGAGAGCGGGTCATGTCGTACAGGGTGCGCAGCATCCGGGTTTCCAGGTGTCCGGTGGAGGAGTAGTCGCTGTACTGCCGGAGAAACTGGAGGATCTCGTTGCGGAGCACCTCGGAATTTGAGCTGTTATAGGCATTGCGCAGGGCGGCGAACAACGCCCCGCCAAAGCGCAGGCCGCTTTGCACCTGACCCTGAAGGAACTGGGCCAGCTGGCTCTCGTCCAGCCGCATCATCTCTAGGAACTGCTGTAGCTCGGCGGCCAGTCCCTCCGAGATGCCGGAAGAAACCTGTAGGCCCTGGCCTTGTAAAAGGCGCAGAAAAGCCGACGCCGCGTCGGGGGCGTTGGCCAGGCGCTGCAAGAAAGTGAGGAAGTTGGACTCATAGCGCATTCGGTGGGACACCGAGGCGTCCCCGGCCTGCTGCTGGTCAGAGCGCTGGTCCGGCCGGGTAACCCGGCTGGGGTCTATCACATTTTGGATATTCGTATTGGGGTCGTTGGGGTTAATGGCTTGGTTGCGGGCCCCAACGTTGTCATACCCGGGGACCGGGTTGGTGGGACGCAGAATTTCAGGCATAGGCGTTCGGCTCCTGTCAGCCGCGCGGAGCTGGCGCGCGGGCGTTAGTCAAAAAACTTTGGGAAAAGTTCGCGCCCGCCTTTTAAGAGCGGACGGTACGGACCAGTCAGGCCCGGGTCATGAAACCTCTCCTTTATTCTATAAAAAAGATACAGAGGGGGCTTTTCACTATAATACCATAAATCGCCGCCAAAAGAAAGAGCGGCATGAAAAAAACATCAGAGCAAAAAACGGGCGGCAAAGAGGCCGGAGCCTGGAGGGAAAAAACAAAAAAACGGGCAAAAAGCCCCCGGGGCTTATTTTTTTTGCCGGTCTTGCCGAAATATAATCTGAAAAACTCTCGTTTTTGCGTGTTGCGAAACCGCGGGCACTGTGCTATAATATTATACATAGCGCATGCTTAAAGGGGCCAGAAGGCATAAAACGCCGGTTTTCCCCAAGGAAAACACAGGGCTTTTCAAAAAGTTGTGTTATTATTTTACGGCTGGGAGGGAGCGCCCCCCTCGGCACTTTAGCAGAAAAGGTGGAACACAGTATGGGCAACGATATGATGGAAGCGTATCTATATGAAATGAATACGCTTTTGGAGTCGCTGGACGAAATGGTGCTGGGGGCGGAGGACAGAAAGACCTTCTCTCAGGAGGACGTAAATGAGATTTTCCGCATTATGCACACCATAAAGGGCTCTTCTGCCATGATGGAGTTTAACAACCTGATGACAGTGGCCCACAGAATTGAGGACATGTTTTTCATTATAAGGGACAAGGGCATGGAGGCTGTGGCCGAAGAGCTGCGCCCAACCCTGTTTGACCTGATCTTCCAGGCCATCGACTTTTTCAAGGCTGAAATTGAAAAGCTGGAAAACGACCAGCCGCTTACTGAGAATGTCGACCATATCCTGGCGAATATTAAGAGCTTTTCAGATAAAATTCAAGGCAAGCAAGAAGAGGAAGCCCCCGGGGCCCCAGAGGCAGCCGGGGAGGCGGCCGCCCCGGGAGCGGCCACGGGAGAGAGCTTTGGCAGCAGGGAATTCCCATATGGCATGCAGGTGTTCTTTGACGAGGGCAGCGGCATGGAGAATCTGCGGGCCTTTATGCTGGCGTCTTCGGTCAAAGAGGCCTGCGACGGAGACGAACAGTTTGACTTTTTGCCAGCGGATGTGGGCGAAAACCCCGACACCGCCTCGTTTATTGTGGAAAACGGCTTTATTCTGCGGTTTTTGACCCCCGAGCTGCGGGAAAAGGCCATTCACGCGGTCAAAGAGGCCGGCTCTGTGGCGGACTACCAGATGTTTGACGCGGCGCCCGCCCAGCGGGAGCCAGAGGCCCCGGCCCCCGCCGCCAACCAAGAGGCCCCCGCGGCCCCCGCCGCCGCGCCCCCGGCCCCGGCGGCGCAGAATAGTTCTTCCAACAAGCAGCAGCCCCAGCAGAACCATAACAAGGAGAGCTTGATTAGCGTAAACCTGTCCAAGCTGGACGAGTTGAACGCGGTGGTGGGCGAGATTGTTATTACCGAGTCCATGGTCACGGCGTCGCCGGACCTAAAGGGGCTGAAACTGGATAACTTCAATTCCGCCGCCCGGCAGCTGCGCTCTTTGACCGACCAGCTGCAGGATGTGTCCATGTCTCTGCGCATGGTGTCGGTTTCCGCCACCTTCCAGAAGATGCGCCGCATTGTGCGGGATATGAGCAAGAAGCTGGGCAAAGAGGTGAACCTCATTCTGGAGGGCGAGGGCACAGAGGTTGACAAGACCATTGTGGACAGTATCAGCGACCCCCTGATGCACATTGTGCGCAACTCCATGGACCACGGGATAGAAGAGCATGTGCAGGACCGCATTGACGCGGGCAAAGACCCGGTGGGCAAGATCACCCTTTCGGCCCGGCATACCGGCGGCGAGGTCATTATTGAAGTTATAGACGACGGCCAGGGGGCTGACGACGAGGCTATTTTGAACAAGGCCATGCGCCAGGGCCTGGCAGTGCCCGGGGGGGACTACAGCCACCGGGAGATTCTGAACTTTTTGCTCATGCCCGGCTTTTCCACCAACACCGAGGTTACCGAGTACTCGGGGCGCGGCGTGGGCATGGACGTGGTGAAGAGCAATGTGGAGAGCGTGGGCGGCACGGTGACCATTACCAGCGAAAAGGGCCACGGCATGACCACCACCCTGAAGATCCCCCTGACCATGGCCATTATGGACGGCATGGAGGTGGCGGTGGGCAGCTCGGTATTTACCGTGCCCATTAACAATATCCGGCAGATTATGAAGGTGAGCGAGGCGGATATTATTCACGACGCGGCCCGGGGCGAGATGATTGAGGTGATGGAGAACTTCTACTCCATTGTGCGTGCCAAAGAGTTCTACCAGATGGAAAGCGGCAAGGACCTGTTTGAAGAGGGGATTCTCTTGTGGGTGGAGTCTGGAGACAACTCCTTCTGCCTGTTTGTGGATGAGCTGATCGGCGAGCAGCAGGTGGTGGTAAAGCCCCTGCCGGACTATGTGAACGACTACGGCATTAAAAACTACGGCGTTACTGGCTGCACCATTTTGGGCAATGGAGACATCAGCATTATTTTGGATGTGGCCAGCATTTACGCGGCCTCCCAGGCGGGCTAAGGGGTGTTTGCGGGGCGTTCCCAAAGACGCGCCCTCTTGCCAGACCGTGCTTTTTATGATATGATTATACGCATCAGCCTAAACCCATGGCCCCGGCTTGTGCCGGCGGGAGGGCTTTGTAGCAGAAAGGACTGTGTTTTATGCCAGAAGATATGATGACGGCCCCAACGGCCGTGGACGCTGAAATTTTTCCAGGCGAGGAACAGCTGGAGGTGGAGACCCAGAAGTATCTTATCTTCAGCTCTGGCGGCATATTCTATGGCGTAGATACCAAATACGTCAAGGAAATGCTGACCCAGTGGGAGACTTCCATCAAATGGCTGCCCATGCTGCCGCCCCACATCCGCGGGGTGATCAACCTGCGCGGCGGCGTAGTGCCTATTATCGACTTCCGCCTGCTGATGGGGCAGATTCCGGAAGAAAAGTTTTGCAGTGTTATTCTGGATCTAGAGGGTGTCCAGATTGGCATTTTGGTGGACGAGGTGGACCAGACCATTGATATTGAAACCAGCCGGATTTTGCCCGTGCCCTATCAAAGCGGCCTGGAGGCCCAGAAGATGGTGACGGGCATGTATAGCCTGCCCGGCCAAAACCGCACCCTGATGGTGCTGGACTGTACGGTGCTGCTGAATGGACATCAATAAAACCACTACCCCGGCTGCCGCACCCTCTCTGACGATTTCTGAAAAGGATTTTCAGCGTCTGGTCAGTTTCGTACACTCCAAGTATGGCCTGGACCTGCACCAAAAGCGCCAGCTGGTAAACAGCCGGCTTTCCAGCACGGTAAAAAACATGGGCTTTAAGAGCTTTACTGAATACGTGGACTATTTGCTGAAAAAGGGTTCTGGGGACGACATAAACCAGCTGCTCTCCAAGCTGACCACCAACTATACCTATTTTATGCGCGAGGTGGAGTCCTTTGACTACTTCACCCGTGTCATTCTGCCTGAAATCGTGCGGAAGCACGAAAGAGACAAATGTTTGTCTATTTGGAGCGCGGCCTGCTCTTCTGGAGAAGAGCCCTATAATATTTCTATGTATATCATGGATTATCTGGGGGGCAAGGCCTCTGCCTGGGACACCCGGCTTTTGGCTTCGGACATTTCGGTGGACGCGCTGCAAAAGGCCAAGCGGGGCGTTTATGAACTGCCGGACACCATTCCGCCCCACTGGAAGAAGAATTATTTCAAACCCGCTACAGGAAAAATGTACCAGGTGGCGCCGAAGATTAAGGACAATGTGATTTTTAAGCAGTTCAATTTAATGGACCCCATTCAGTTTAAAAGGAAGTTCGATGTGATCTTCTGCCGCAACGTGATGATATATTTTGACCAGCCGACCAAGTCGGCTTTGGCCCGGCGTATGTTCGACGCCACGGTGCCCGGCGGGTATCTGATTATTAGCAAGGCGGAGAACCTGCCCCCCGACACCCCCTATGCCCGGGTGGCCACCTCCATCTTCCAAAAGCGATAGGGGCGGCGTAACAAGGCTTTTGCCCCCAGGGGCGGGCCCAGCAAGGAGGAACCAAGTTTGGTGCAGAAAAAGATACGTGTTTTGGTGGTAGACGATTCCATTGTGGCCCGAAAGCTGATTATGGACGGGCTGGCCAAGTCCCCGCGCATTGAAGTGGCGGGCTATGCGATCAACGCCAGAGACGCGGAAAATAAAGTGAAACAGCTGAACCCGGACGTGATGACCTGCGACGTGCAGATGCCGGGCATGACAGGCATTGAGTTTTTGAAAAAACTGCTGCCTGAGTACCCGCTGCCCGTGGTGCTGGCGTCCTCTTTAAACTTAAAGGTGTTTGACGCCCTGCATGCCGGGGCTGTGGGATTTGTGCGCAAGCCCGATGACGTGCAAAGCAGAGAGGCCTTTATCAGCTCCTTGACCGAGGCGGTGATCGAGGCCTCCAGCGCCAAGGTGCGGCGGCCTGCCCCGGCGGCTAAACCAGAGCTTCACGAGCTGGCCTCGGTTCCGGCTGTGGCGGCGCCTTTGGGGGGGCTGAAGCACCCCTATATAGTGGGTCTGGGGGCCTCTACCGGCGGCACAGAGGCCACCTTAGAGGTCATGAAGCGCCTGCCGGCGGATATTCCGCCCATGGTTATTGTGCAGCACATGCCCCCGGGATTTACAAAGATGTATGCCGAGCGTTTGGACCGCCTGTGCCGCATGGAGGTGCGGGAGGCCCAAAACGGCGACCGGCTGGCGCCGGGCCTGGCGCTGGTGGCCCCGGCGGACTTGCAGTGCCGGATTAACCGCACGGCTGCCGGCGAGTATTACGTCAGCTGCACCCCGGGCGAGAAGGTGAGCGGCCACAGGCCTTCTGTGGACGCGCTGTTCCTCTCTATGGCGGAAAATGTGCGCTGCAAGATGATTGGGATTATTATGACCGGAATGGGCTCTGATGGGGCGGAGGGCCTGCTGCGGATGCGCCAGCGGGGGGCCTATACTATTGGACAGGATAAGGAGTCCTGCGTGGTATACGGCATGCCCGGCGTAGCCTATGAGCGGGGCGCGGTGTGTGAACAGGCCAGCTGCGAGCGGGTGGCCAGCGTGCTGCTAAGGAGCTTACAGACAGGTAAGTAAGCGGGGGTTCTTCCGCACAGCCAGAGGGGAGGCTCCCCTGGCTAAAAAGCAAGAACCGTGTGCCGCCTGGGGTTCTCTAGATGGGTTTAACAGGGAAGGGAACCCAAAAGATTAAGAAAGATTTCAATTATTATCGGATGGCCTCTTAATTTTTACGGGGGCTATCCGATAATTTATTTAGAAAGATTTTGAAATTCTTTATTGTGTTTGCAGGAAAAGAGGGATGAAACATGATCACATCGCCCTATCATATAACTTCTGTCGGCGGCGGAGTGCGGGTGAACCAGGCGCGCTCCTACAATACCCAGGCAGCGGCCCTGCCCGGCAGCGGTGGGGAGAAGTTCGACCAAATCACCCTAAGCGCGCGGGAGGGAGCGGACCCCTATAAGATGGAGCTGCACAGTAAGCTCTCGCAAGAGGTGCGAACCGCCACCACCACCGGAACGCTGGCCTCTCTGGAAGAGCAGGTGCGGGCCGGGGAATACAAAATAGACGCGGCGAATATTGCCAAAAAGCTGCTTCTTTTAGGGGAGGTTTAAGCTTGCCTCCATATGAAGAGTATTTAGATTATCTGGAAGAGCTGGGCCGTGTGCTGGACCAGCTGAACGAGACGGCCAAGACCAAGGCCGCCGCCGCCCGCCAGGGAGACCTGGAAAAGCTGGACCAGTGCATGAAGCAGGAGCAGGCTTTTAGCATGTCCCTGCGGAGCATGGACCAAAAGCGGGACCGAATGCTGGCGGAAATGGGTATGAGCGGGGCAACCTTGTCTCAGCTAGCCCAGGGGTATCCCCCCGAGCTGAGGGACCGGGCCGCGAAAACCGCGGAGTCTGTGCAGGGCAGCTTTGACCGTTACATCAGCGCGTCTCACGCGGCGCGAACAGCCATGGAGTGCATTCTCCACGACATTGAAAAAATGTTCCCGGAGAACCAGCCCCTGCCCCCCCGGAACCCGGACGAACCGCCGCCCCGGATGAAAACGGATATACGAGCGTAGAGGGACACATTGCGCGGTCCAGGGGCGTTAGGTCCCTGGCGGATTCTTAGGGCAAAGCCCTAAGCCGCCGGAGGCCCAAAAGGAATCTAGTCCTTTTTTGATGTTTTTGCAGAAAATACCGGACGATCTCTTTTGCTAAAAGGGATCACCGAGAACACACACTTTCAAATAGACGGGAGGGCTCTTATCTTATGAGTACAATTTCTACCTTCAGCGGCTTTACCATGGCGCGGCTGGGCATTATGGCCTCGCAAAAAGCCCTGGAGGTCACAGGCAACAATATTTCCAATATCAATACCGTGGGTTATACCCGCCAGGCGCTGAAGCAGAAGGCGCTGTACATTGGCGGCGCGGACAAATACGCTTCGCAGTTTGACGTGCGGGTGGGCAGCGGCACCCTGACCACTGGGGTCACCCAGCTGCGGGACCCCTACCTGGACATCCGCTACCGCAACGAGCTGGGAAACGTGGGCTTTAATGACGCCAAGCTTTCGGTTTTGGAGGACTTAAACCGCATTTTCGACGAGGTGGGCAAGGGCAACGAGGACAACGGCGTGATTGAGGCGCAGCTCAACGACATTCTGGAACAGCTGCAAAACATGAACACCGAGCACGCCGGCCAGGACGACTATGACGCCATGGTTCGTGAGTCCTGCAAGGCCCTGGCCGGGTGGTTCAACACCTATGCCGGCCAGCTGGAGACCCTGGAGGCCAACACCATGAAAACCTTCACCCAGGACATTTCTCGGGTGAATAATATCCTTACCAGCATCCGTGAGCTGAACGAGTCCATTAAGAAAGCGGAGATTGCCAACGGAGCTATTACCCTGGCCCAGCGCCAGGAGGGCCTGATTGGCGAGCGGGGCAACCAGGCCCTGGAGCTGCGGGACGAGCGGAACCTGCTGATTGACGAGCTAAGCCAGTACCTGCCCATTGACGTGAAGTATTCCGACGAACCCATTGGCGCGGGCATGTATGTGGAAAAGCTGACCATTACTATTGCGGGCATGAGCGACAAGGTGCTGGTGGACGGCAACTTCAGCGGCAAGCTCTCGGTGCAGCAGGTTGTAAAGCAAGAGCAAGAGACAGAAGAAAAAGAAATTCAAAAGATTGGCGCTGATGGAAAACCGTTGTTTGAAGCTGACGGCACAACGCCAATTATGGAGACCATTAAGGTTGGAAAGGTGGACGCCGACGGGAAGCCGGTGATGAAGGATGTGATAGGCGCTGACGGTAAGCCTGTCATGATCGATGACCCGGCCCTGCGGCTGCAAATTTCCGCGCTCACCGACCGCCGGGGCGAGACCATTCCGGAGTGGAGCAATGGCTCGAAGGTGGAAAAACTGGCGGAAATGGACCTTTCCGGCGGCTCGATTCAGGCCATTCGGGAGATGCTGACCCGCCAGGGAGAGTTTTCCACCGCCGACCAGCGGGACCCCGCCCTGGACGGCGACCCCAAGGCCGCTACCAAGCGTGGCATCCCCTTCTACCAGAAGGCCCTGGACGCCCTGGCCAATAAGTTTGCCACAGAGTTTAACAAGGCCAATATAGAGGCCGGCGGCGGGCCCCTCTTTAGTATTCGCGGTGATACCAATGATTGGCTGCAAAATGGAAACCCGCCCAAGAGCATGATTACAGCGGGCAACATCTCTATTGCCACAGACTGGGCCCATGGCAAAATCCACATCCAGCAGAGCAAAGACCCCAACAACACAAATTCCTCGGCCAACGACAACATTGTCCACCTCATTGCCCTCATGAGCAAAGACCTGACCTATAACGCCCAGGATACGGACCCCAACGCCGCCACGGGAGACTATTTTACCGGAACATTCAACGGGATGCTGGGGTATATCAACGGCGTTTTGGGCAATGACAGTAAATCTACCATTGAGGTGCTGGACAATTTCATTGTGGCGGCCGAAGACTTGGAAATCAGCCGGGATTCTGTGGCGGGCGTAGATCTGAACGACGAAGCGGTGAACATGATGCAGTACCAGAAGTCTTATTCCGCGGCCTGCCGTTTGCTCACCACTCTGGACGAAATTTTGGAAAAATTGATCAATGGCACCGGCGTAGCCGGAAGATAGCATATAATTTATAGAAAGAAGTGATACGATATGGTAAGACGCGTTACAACCGGCGGTTTGATGAAGAGCTATAAGTCTGGCCTACAGCGCTCCTACCGGCACCTGGCCAGCGCCACGGAAAAGGTGACCACGGAGCGGAACTTTAACTCCTATGCGGAAAATCCGGCCAAGGCCAGTCTGGCCTTTCAGCTGCGCCACGACCGTTGGAACGTGGAGAACCAGCTGGCCAACAGCACCCACGTGACCCACAAATTTCAGCAGGCTTGGGCCTGCCTAAACAAAACCTATGACGACTTGGGCCACAAGCTAGCCAACTACTCTACCATTGTGGCCTTTAACGACCCGGACGCCAGCGGGCGCCAGGCTCTGGGCTCCACCATTCAGGGGGCGGCGGACGCGGTGCTGCACACCATGAACGCCCAGTACGGCGGGCGCTTTGTGTTCTCTGGCGCGGACGGCGACACAGTGCCCTTTAGCTGGCAGGAGAACGCGGACGGTACCCGGTCGCTGCTTTATAGGGGCATGAAGGTGGATGTGCCGCCGGAGATTGAGGATCCAAATGTGAATCCGCCTACTGATCCGCCCACAATGATAGAGAACCCGGAGTATAAGAAGCTGATGGACACCCTAAAGGAAACCACCTATGTGGACCTGGGCATGGGCATGAAAGAGGACAATAATGGGGACTTTATCAGCTCCAGCGGCTTTAACACCGCCCTAAACGGCGTTCATTTCCTGGGCGGCGGTGTAGACGAGGACGGCGACCCCGAGAATATTATCTCTCTTATGAACGAGATCGGCAACATCCTCTCCCGCTGTGACCCGGAGGATGGCCACTGGGCTACCGAGCAGGATGGCATCGACGCGGAGCGTATGTGGGGCAAGATGACCGACGGCCTGGAAGAGCTGCATGCCAAGTGGATGGAGCACAATGTAGAGAGCCAGTTTGTGAAAACCAACCAGACCCGGCTGGAATCTTTGGATGATTCCTACAATGAGCAGGTGGTCAGTATTGAGGACATCGACCCCGCGGAGGCCATTACATCTTTGATGTGGGCGCAGTATTCTTATAACGCGGCCCTGCGCATTGGTACCGGGCTTTTGTCCCAATCGCTGATTGATTATATGAGCTAAGTCTCTAACGCTATTTTTCCAAAAGAGGGGGATTATCATTGGGACCGCTAATTGAAATTACCACTGTGCCAATTGAAATAGAAATGAAAACCACCAATGCCCAGTTGCTTTATTCCCAGGGCACGGCAGAGGTGGAGATTTCTCGGGAAAAGGGTGGGCTGAACATTAAGAGCCGGCCCATCAAGCTAAACATTGATACTTTCGAGGCCCGCAGCTCTATACGTCCCACCACCATGCAGAGTATTGAGCAGGCCGCCAGCCAGGGGCATCAGGCGGCCTACGAGGCCACGGCTACGTATGCCCGCCGGGGCCAGTTGGTGATGGACGCCCAGCTGGGCGAGGAGCTGGTGACCCAGTTTGCCCGGGAGACCCAGGACGCCCATATGAGCCGGGATCTGACCGAGTTTGGCCTGGGCTTTTTGCCCGAAACCGGCATTGACCTGAACTGGGAGCCGGGGCAGATGCAGATTCGCTATGAGATGGATAAGATGAATTTCGACTGGAAAATTGGGGGCGTAGGCTTCCAGTTTGTGCCCGGGGACATTGAGTTTACCATGACCCAGCGGCCCGAGGTCATCATCAAGTACGTGGGCGGCGCCATGTATGTACCGCCTTCGGCAGACCCCAACTACACGCCAGTGGACGTAAAGGCCTAAGGCCAGGAGGCGCTTTTGTTGAAGCTGACCACAAAATATTTTGGTGAAATTGAATATGCCCAGGCCGACGTGTTCCATTTTTCCAAGGGCTTGTTTGCCTTTGAGGAGGAAAAAGAGTTTTTGCTGCTGCCCTTTTCTGGCAGCGATGGTTCTCTACTCTGCCTGCAAAGCGTGGCCACCCCTGGTTTGGCCTTTGTAGCCATGAATCCTTTTTCTTTGCACAGGGCCTACCAGCCACTGCTTCAACCGGAAGAGCTGGAATATTTGGGCGTAAAGGACAGCCGGGAGCTGTGCTATTATGTGCTATGCGTGGTGAAGAACCCGGTTTCTAGCAGCACGGTAAACCTAAAATGCCCGGTGGTGCTGAATGAGGATACCCGGGAGGGGATGCAGGTCATCCTGGACGGGGATGGCTATGGCATGAAGCATTTACTGGCCGAGTTTGAGCAGAAGGAGGGATAGGCTATGCTAATCCTTCGCCGCAGGGCAGGGGAATCCTTCCTGATTGGCAACGACATAAAAGTGACCGTGATGGCGACCAAAGACAAAGAAGTACAAATTGCCATTGACGCCCCAAAGGATGTGCAGGTGCTGCGCAGCGAGCTGGTAAGCGCCATGGACGCCAACCGCGAGGCCGCTGACGAGCAGAGCCTTCCCCAGGAGCTGCTGGCTGCTTTTTCGCCGCTTCTCGCCCCGGGGAGACCCGACGAGGCCTGACGCCAAAAGATCTAGAATGTATTTTCTGTGCGAGAACCTTTTTCATCAAACAATATAAAAATAAAAGCGCGGAACCTTTTTTGGTTCAGCGCTTTCTTTTTTGGGGAACGTGATAGAGGCGGGTCTCAGTCGTCACGCCGGGGTGCGCCCAGGCGCAGGCTGCCGTCGGCGTTGGGGGTGTGTCTGGGATGGGCGGCGACCTTCTGGCAAGCAGACATCAGCTGCGCGGATACAGCCGTACTATAGCGGTTTTCGTACAGGGTGAGCATAGGTACGCCCTCGTTTTCGGGAATGACGATGTACTTGGCGGGAAGGCTGGTGAGGGTGAGGGCCACAACGTCGGTACGGCAGCGGGGACAGGCACACATGCCGTGCAGGCGCATATAGTCGTCAACTTTATTCTCTACCAGGGCTTGCATTATGTTTAAATAGGTTACGCGTTCCATGGGATTCGCTTCCTCCTCCGGTTCAGGTTCGGGCTGGGGTTCGGGAATGGCTTCTGGTTCGGGCTCTGGCATGGGCTGGGGTTCGGGAATGGACTCTGGGTCCGGTTCGGGGATGGAGGCGGGGACAGGGGCTTCCATCTGTTCAAACACGGCGGGAATGAATTCTGGCTCCGGTTCAGGAATGGGTTCCATTTCCACCTGGGGTTCGGGCTCGGGCACTGGTTCCGGCTGAGGAGCGGGGGCGGCGGCTTCTTCAGCCTCCAGCTGGGCCAAAAGCTCCTCTTCCAGAGCGCTGCGGATATTCTCTGATACCGCTTCGTTGTCCACCGCGGGAGCTGCCGGAGCGGGTACAGGAGCCGGCGGCTGGCTCTGCCGGGCGGCCGCGCCGGTTTCAGAGGGGCCGGTGGAGTCGGTAAGCAGATTCAGCACATGGGCTGTTTTGTTGGACTTGGAATTTCCTTTAGATTTGTTTGCCTTGTTTGCCATGATGTTTTACACTGTCCTTTCTGGTATATCTTATGGCCTCCGATAGGTTAAGAGACTTTTTGTAACAAATTCCTTTGCGGTCCGAAAAAGCTTTTGCCCCGGCCAGCCGCCTGGTTTTGAAGGACCTTCGCGCCAAGCAGCGGCATGGAGGCCTTGTAGGCTTCAGAAAAGTTTGGCGTTGGTAGCGGGCCGGCGGGGAGGGCTATCAAGAAGGGGGCCGGCTTTCGCAAATAATATCTGCCGCCGTGGGGTGTGGGGTTTGGGCGGGGTCAGGTGGTTAACAGTTCGTCCAGAAGGGCCTGGAAGTCTTGGGAAGGGTTGGAGCTGGGCGCGTAAGAGAGTACGCTTTCTCCATGGGCGGGAGCCTCGGCCACCACCACGCTGGTGCGGATTTTCGCGTTCAACACTTTTGTGTCCAGCTTACGGGCAATTTCGCTGGAGAGCTCCAGGACCTCCCGGTTCAGGGTCAGGCGGGAATTGAATTTGTTCAACAAAATGCCCAAAACCCGCAGGTCCGGGTTGTAGTATTTGCGCACGGTGTTGATGGTCTCACGAATTTGGGAAATGCCCAGCAGGCTAAGAATTTCAGGGGCCATAGGAATAAGGAGAGCGCCCGAGGCCACGTAGGCGTTGATGGTAAGCACATTCAGGGCCGGGGGGGTATCGATGATAATATAATCATACTTCTTTTCCACATGGTCTAGCTGGTTTTTTAGAAGATATTCCCGGCCGGGGATATTGAATTCCAGTTCAGCGGCAGAAAGCAGGATGTTAGAGGGCAGAATGTCCCCCAGGTCCGTGGGGACAATGGCGTCTGAAATTTGGGTGGTTCCTTTGAATACGTCGTAGACGGTCTCGGTGTTTTCAATGTCCAGTCCTGCAGAAAAGCCCAGGCTGCCCTGGGGGTCTAGGTCCACGCCCAGCACCCGGTGGCCCCGCATACGCAGGGCGCTAATGAGAGCAAGGGAGGTGGTGGTTTTTCCCACGCCGCCCTTTTGGTTGGTTACTGTGATGATCTTCTCCATAACAAGAGTCCTCCCGGAAGCAAAATTTTACAGAAAGCTCTTATCTTTCTATTTGTGATGTCGATATAAAAAAGGAAAGAGTTAAGTGTTTTTGGGATTTTCTTTCATTAGTCTTGGCAAATTGGGCCTTTGCAAAAGACATTTTTAGACCCAAAACCCGCAAATCAAATTCCTATAGGAATATGGTATCACAAAAAAGGAGTGAATGCAATGGCTTCTATATCAAGTTTATCAAAAAGCAGCAGTTCCAGCAGTATTTACGGCAATCGTAACGTAATTAGCGGTCTGGCCAGCGGTATGGATACCGAGGCGATGATTCAGAACAGCATCATCGGGTACCAGAAGAAGATTACGGCTTTGCAGCAGCGGGCCACCAAGACCCAGTGGAAGCAGGACGCTTATCGGAACCTGATTACCCAGATGAATTCTGTGCTAAGTAAATATACCTCGTATACTTCCAATACAAACCTGTTCAGTCCCTCCTTCTTTTCCAAAGCTATCAATACTATTGCAAAGGGCGCTAACGCGGACAAGGTGGTGGCCTCTGGCAAAGCCAGCAGCGATGTTGTGATAAACAGCGTTTCTCAGCTGGCCAGCGCTACCCGTTACGCGGTAAGCACAGACCATCTGCTGGAAAACGGCGGAGCCACCGAGAGCATTGATTGGAACGAGAAGATTGAGACCAGCGCTATCACT
This sequence comes from Oscillospiraceae bacterium, assembly GCA_910574935.1. Classification (GTDB taxonomy): domain Bacteria; phylum Bacillota; class Clostridia; order Oscillospirales; family Acutalibacteraceae; genus Acutalibacter; species Acutalibacter intestini. The sequence continues at coordinate 159,863 of CAJTCU010000001.1, read as the reverse complement.
GGTTCCATCACCATCCAGTACGGCGGCGGAACCAACAGCAACTATGGCAATATCAGCAGCCGGGGCAGCAGCTTTACCCTAAGTTTTGGCGACGATGAGATCTATGAAAACGCCGAGGACCTGGCCGACGCCATTAACCAGAAGCTGAAGGAGCAGACCATTTCTTCCTCCAGCGGGGCCAACTCCGCCGATAACTATATTAAGGCCGAGGTGGACGAAGCGGGCCGTATTATGCTGGTAGACAAGAAGAATAACTATTTTTCCATTACTGGCGTCAGCGGTGGTATGGAGAGCCTTTTTGCAAAGGATGACAAGGCCACCGGCGGCATTATTCCCTCTAAGACCATTATTCGCGAGGGCAGCCTTTCTGAAAAAGTGGACCGCAGCGAATACTTAAAAGACAAGATGCTAAGCGTTACTGTGGACGGAAAGAGCAAGAATATTTCCATGGATTTCCTGGGGGATGAGGAATTTAAATCCTTGATGACCCATCAGGATAGGAGCAAGTACATGGCCAGCAAGCTGCAAGAAGAGCTGGACAAAGCCTTTGGCAAGGGCAAGGTGACGGCCAGCGTGGACCCCACTTCCGCGGCGTTGAACTTTACCACCAAAGATGAGCATTCCACCATCTCTGTGGTGGGCGGCAACCTGACCAACGAGGCCCTTGGCCTGGGTGAGGGCGGCTTTAGCAACACCTTGCAGACCAGCTGGACCCTGGGCCGGGTGCTGGGCAAGGATAATTTGGACACCTATTTCAAAGAAAAAGTGGACGAGGATGGAAAGCCGGTTCTGGACGAGGACGGAAATCCCCTGAAAGTGGCCACGCTGAAGATCAACGGCATAGAGCTGGAGTTTAAAGAGACCGATACCATCCGGAATGTGCTGGATAAGATCAACGCTTCCGAAGCGGGCATTGACGCCAAGTACTCCAGCCTAACCGGCCGCTTCTCTCTAACCGCCAAGGAGACTGGCGCGGACAAAGAGATTGACATTGAGGGCGATCTGGGCAAGAAGCTGTTTGGGGGCGACCCGAATAAAAAGCACACCGGGAACTTTAACGAGGACTACGGCATGTACCTAAGACCGGGGGAAAAGGACCAATTGACATTTAAATTCCCCGGCCATACCCTTAGCTTCCAGGTAACGGCAGAGATGAGCACCGAAGATATAGTAAATAAACTGAATACCGGAGGCCGTCCTTTGGGCGGCGAAGTTGCCTACTACAATAAGTATACGGGAGCTATTGAGTTTACGGACAAAAACGGCAACCCGATAGATGTTACAATGCATCAGGGCAAAGAGGGCGATCCTTGGTATGATTGGGATCTGACCCCCCCAGAAAGCGACATCACCTACACAAAGGGCACGGACGCCACCTTTAACGTAACGGTGAACGGCGAGACCTTTGACATGAAGCGTTCCACCAACACCGTGAACCTGGACGGCATGGAAGTGACCTTGAAGGGCACCTTTGAGGATGATGGCGAGGGCGTGAGCTTTACCACCACAGCGGACAGCGACAAGATTGTGGACGCTGTCAAGGCCTTTGTAGAGGACTACAATAAGATGGTGACCGACCTGCACAACGCGTACAGCACCATGCCCCTGCAAAAGAGCAATGGCAGCTCTTATGAGCCCTTGACCGAGGACGACGAGAACAGCATGACCGAGACGGCCATTAAGAACCACGAGGAAAAGGCCAAGACCGGCCTGCTCTTTGGCGATATGGACCTGCAGGGCCTGTACACCAAGCTGACCAGCGCTATACAGGGCGGAGAAAACATGGCCGTTTTGAAATCCATTGGTCTGGAAGTGGCCTATGGCAACGGCCTAAGCACCATTGACCTGGACGAGGATGCCCTGCGAAAGGCTTTGGACGCAGACCCCGATAAGGTGAAGGACGCCTTTTCCCAGACTGTGGCCAACGGAGCTTCCAGCAATGGTTTGATGTATAACTTGAAAGACGTTTTGGAGCAGTATGGAAACACCTCCATTGCCAGCCCGGGTATTTTGGTGAACAAGGCCGGTACGCCGCTGTCCTCTTACTCTCTAAGCCATAATGAGCTCAACGACCAGCTGCAAAACTTGAATAAAGAGATCGAGAGCTGGCAGGACAAGATGAGCGACCGGATTGACTACTACACCAATCAATTTACCCGTCTAGAGCAGCTGATCAGCCAGATGAACTCTCAGAGCTCCATGCTGGCCGGTCTTGCCGGCGGCTACTAAGCCCCCGTTGGCAATGAAAATAAATAACCGCAAAAGAGGTTGCTATGGAACACAATGCATACCAGCAATACAAAGAGCAGTCTATTAACACCATGACCCCCAGCGAACTGCTGTTACTGCTGTATGACGAGCTGACTAAAAATCTGATGCGCTGTAATCTGGCCTTGGAGCAGAAGGAGTACGAAATTTTGGAAGAGGCTGCGGATAAAAGCACGGATATTATTCGTTATCTAGATGATACGCTGGACAGCCAATACGCCATCAGCCGTGACCTGCATCGGCTTTATGATTACTTTGAGTACCAGATGAACCGGGTGAAAATTGGCCGCAACAAAAAGGCGCTGGATGAAATACGCCCCATGGTGAGCGACCTGCGGGACAGTTTCCGAACCGCGGTAAAGACCTGCGCCGAGGAAGAAAAGCAGGGCCAGACGGCGGCTTCCACCTGAATAAAGAGGAGGACAGACATGGACGGACGCACCTTGGATGAGCTGTTTTTAAAACAGAGGCAGCTGTATGTGCGGTTGGTTGAGTTTGAAGATCTGACCATGCAGCTGGCCAATGCTGTGGACCGGCGGGATGAAGTGTCTGTGCAGATGCTGCTGGATATGCGGGAAGAGCCTGCCCACCGGCTGCAAGAGGTGGATCAGGGGCTGCGCCGCCGCTTATTGGAGCTGCCGGAGGAGGACGCCATTCGCGCCCGGGAGATCCTGGAAGGGGGCGCGCACCGGGAACCAGCGGAAGAGAGGCTTTGCCAGCAGGTCTCCCAAAACAAACGGCTGATTGAACGATGTGTAGAGCTGGATAAGCGCATCAGTCTGCGGATGGACGGCGCAAGATCTATTTATAGCAAATATAGATAGTGGCAAGCGGTTGACCTGGTACGGAAAAAGCGAAACGACACAGAGGGCCTGAAAATGAGCCCCAGGCAAAATGCCGCCCGGAGTGATGTCCAGGCGGCATTTTTGCGCGAAAAGGTTGATGGTTGGGTTGAGAGTGGAGAAAACCAGTGGCCCCTGTGTTAAAAATCTGCCAAAGGCGGGAGAGCCGAACGGCGGTGTGCTGGGTCGAAATTTATCTTGTATGGTGTGAGAGACAGTGCTATAATATAGTTATAGTAACACCCTTGAAAATCGCTATGTGCCGATTTTCAAGCTGGGCAACTGGGTTGCCTGGTTCAAAAGAGGTATTCTACCGCTTTTGAACGGTGTTAACCATATAGCTTGGGACAGGGTGTGTAGAGCAGAGAACCTTTACACAGGAAGGGGCTTGTTGATAAACCACAGCCGCGCGCCGTCTCCATTGCTGGCCGCGGCTTCGTCTATAATGAGCTGCGGCTCCCACTGGGCCAAGCTGTTTTCCCGGCTGTTTGGGTCAGCTACCAGCACATGGCCGGTAGGGGTGGAGCCATGCAGCACGATGAAATGGCCGCTGTTGGTAAAATGCCCGGGTCCCACCAGGGCCACAGCCATGCCGCCAAGGTTTAGGTGCTGGCGCAGCTCCTTGATAGTGGCCAGTTTCGCGTCTTTATATCTTAGTCCAAAGGCTTTGGCTGTTCCCTCTACAATGTCAGGATACGAGCCGCTGCCCGGGCACCAGTAGCCCTGTCCCGCCGCCCAGGCGGCCATTTTAGCGGGGTCTGTGTCCTGGCCGGTCAGGCTGGCCACCACCATGGCCATAGCGGTGGGGCCGCAGCCATAGGGGCCAATGGGGTCGCTGCCATAAAGCTGGTTTCGCCAGGCCTCGTCCCCTTGGTTAAAATAGACGCAGGGCGTACCGCCTGTTAGCAGGGTGCGCCCGTTCTCCTCCCGAAATCGGGTGACGGCGGGCGCCGCGGCTTCGGGCGTATTCCGAACGAAGATTTCTTCCGCCAGCTGGGGTACCTCTGGCAGGGGCCAGGGCATGGGCGAGGGCAGCGCCTGGGCGGCCCGGCCCACATCCTTTGCCACAGCGTCCCGGTGAAGGCGGGCCTGCCAGAGCTGGAACTGGGTTTGGGTATATTGGGCAGCGCGGATCACCGGCTGTACCACTGGGTCGGTGATCTTATGGTACAGGACCGGGGAAAAATAGCGGCAAAAGGCCAGCTCCATTCCGCCAATACAGAGAATGGCCAGAATGAGCGCCCAGGCCAGCCATTGGCGCAGGCCGCGGCTTTTACGAACCTTGGTATGTTTTTGTGGAAGCGGAGAGCTTTTTTTCAAAGTTTGTCCTCCAGGGGCATGGCACAGGACGAGAGACGAACCGTGCCGGTTTTAGTCAGATTATATCAAATTCGCCCGGGTTTGTAAACCCCAGCGCGGAAGGCGCTTTTAAAGGCGCAGTTTATGACCGGTCCCGCCCCAGAACGCCGGGGCGGCGGCGCGGGCCCGTATCAGCATGAATATTTAGATTGCTCTGGTTTTTATTACAATGGAAACGTAAATCGATTTTTTGATAACCGGAAGATCCATTCTGGGAAGGAGCCATCCTGTTATGCCAACCATCCGACTGGACAATGTTTCAAAAATTTATAAAGGTTCAAAAAAAAGCAACAAGCGCTTTGAGACCCTCTCACATGTAAGCCTTCAGGTAGAGCAGGGGGAGTTTGTATTTTTTGTGGGCAGCCGGGGGGCCGGCAGCAGCACTCTGCTCAATTTGATTGCGGGGGAGCTCCAACCCGATGGGGGTGCGGTATACCTGGACCAGGTAAACCTGGCCAAGCTGAACCGCCGCCAGGAGCGCAAGCTGAAATATATTTTTGGCAAGGTGCCGCAGATGACGGCCCTAAACCGCACGGCCACGATTTTTGAAAATCTCTGCCCGCCCGGCCGCCTGGGAAAGGTGGGCGGAGCGTTGACAGACGGTCCGCTGATCACCAAGGCCCTGGGGCTGGTGGGGATGCCGGACTGTGAGGACCGGTATCCGGCGGAGTTCACGGTATCAGAATGCAGGCGCATTGAGCTGGCAAAGGCCATCCTTTACAGCCCGCCCATCCTGATATTGGACAAGATGACGGACCGAATGGACGACGACAGTATTTGGGACACCATGCACCTTTTGGGTGAGATGAACCGCCGGGGCACCACCATTTTAATGGCCACTCATGCCAAGCAGTTTGTAAACATTATGCGAAAGAGGGTGGTAACCATTGTAGATGGAAAAATTGTGGGAGATGTGGCAAAGGGCCGGTTTGGCGACATTGTGTAAAGCGGCCGCTCTTTACAAACCAGCCGGCGTAAAGTTGTTAAGCTTTACAATCTGGCTTTGGCACAGCCGGTTAACTGGAATATTTTCGGATAATGCAAATTATGGTTTGACAGGCCCGCTTTTGGGGTATATAATTAAGAAATGAAGCCGGACCTCAAGAAATTTTATAGTCGTTATGGCAGCTGTTTGTTGACAAGCGCTCCAAGATGGCTTATAATAGGATGGCAGGTCTACGGCTGGATCGTGTGGGAAACAGCGGAAAGCAGCGTACAGCCTAGGAAACACCCGCCGCGGCCCGCTAAACAATGAACCAAAAGAGAAGGAGGAGCAGTCATGCTCAAAAACATGAAAGTCAAGATGAGCCTTATCATGGGCTTCTCGGTCACCGTTCTGGTCAGTATAGTGATTGTCATTACTTCGCTGATCATCATGAACATGCAGTCCAGCAGCTACCAAAAGATTATTGACACCAATATCAAAGCCAGTACGCTGGTAAGGACCTGCCGGCTGGAGGTTAACGTGGTAGCCCGTCACCTGCGAGACGCCACTTTGGCCAACGAGCCCGACGATATTAGCAGTTCTGAAGCCCAGGTGAACGAGCATTTGAAGCTTTTGGAAGGCTACATTACCGAGCTGCGCGATATTCACGCCTTGAAAGACGAGACCAGCCTGAATAACTACATATCTGCTGTGCAGGTGTGGGGCGGCGAGGCGCCGGATATTCTGGCCGAGGCCAAGGTAAATAATGACGAAAAGGCTGTTTCTATGCTGCAAAATGATTGCAGCCCAGCCCTGGCCAAGGTGGATGAGGCCGCCAGCCAGTTGCAGGAGGAAATTACCACTGACCAGGATAATGTGGTAAAGCAGCAGGAAAATCTGGTGATGATTTCCATTGTTTCTATCATCGCCGCGCTGGTGTTGGCCACGATTCTGGTCATGTGGCTGGAGCTGCGCATTATCCGTAACATTACGGGTCCGGTCACCGAGGTCCGCACCGCGCTGATTGGTTACAGCGAGGGCAACCTGGATATTCCCGTAAACTTTGAGAGCAAGAACGAGCTGGGCGATATGTGCGCCGCTTTGCGTACCAGCCAGCGGACACTTAGCAATGTAATTAATGATACCAACCGGCTGCTCCAGGCCATGGCGGACGGCAATTTTGATATACGCACCCAAGCGGAAGAGGACTATGTGGGAATCCTTAGCGGCCTGCTTTCCGCCATTCGGGGCATTAATCAGAATCTAAGCACCACCCTATCTCAAATTCAGTCTTCTTCCGACCAGGTCTCTTCTGGCGCGGATCAGGTTTCTAACAGCGCGCAGACCCTGGCCCAGGGTGCGACCCAGCAGGCCAGCGCCGTGGAGGAGCTTTCTGCCACCATTACCGAGATTGCCCAGGGGGCCGAAGAGGGCGTCAGCCTGGCCCGGGATTCCAGCCAGCTTTCCAATGACGCCAGCGCCCAGATTACGGTGTGCAGCGATTTGATGCAGAGCACGGTTAGCGCCATGAACGACATTAAGGCAGCCGCCGAAGAGGTGGGCACCATTATTGATACGATTTCCAACATCGCGTTCCAGACCAACATCCTGGCTTTGAACGCGGCTGTAGAGGCGGCCCGGGCAGGTGTGGCCGGCAAGGGCTTCGCGGTGGTTGCCGACGAGGTGCGCGTGCTGGCTTCTAAGTCTGATGAGGCCTCTCGTGCCACAAAAGAGCGCATTGAGCACGCCATTAACGCGGTGCAAAAGGGCAGCGCCTATGTGGCCGATGTTTCCGAGGCTTTGGATAAGACGGTGGGTATGGTGAACGGCGCGGTTGCCAAGATGGGTGACGTGGCCGACGCCAGCGAACACCAGGCAGAGTCCATTGAGCAGATCCGTGAGGGCATTAGCCAGATTTCCGCGGTGGTGCAAAGCAACTCCGCTACCAGCGAAGAGAGCGCCGCTGCCAGCGAACAGCTGTCCTCTCAAGCTCAGCTGATGGATCAGTTGATGAGCAAGTTCCGTCTGCGGGAGTACAGCGAGGGTAATACCCCCGCTCCTGTACATACTAGCTCCGTGGGCTCCAGCGATAACTTTGGCGGCAGCGCGGGCTACGACAAGTATTGATTGCCTGGCCGCCAAGGAAGATTCGAGTAAAATAGTTAAGTATATACCGGGCGGTCTGATATTGTAGGCCGTCCGGTTTTGCGATACAACGAAAGAGGGCGGCGGTTACGGGGGAGACTGATTTTAGAGTATGTAAGCGCTGTAAAGCTGGATGCTTGCTCTGGAGGAGAAAATTTGATTTGCTAAGAGGTGATTGCTTTGCCGGAGGTCTTAAAAGAGCAGGAGGCGGGTACCGTATTCGCCCTGGATATAGGAACGCGGAGCATTATCGGAATGCTGGGCCATGGAGAAAACGGCCGTTTCTGTGTAACAGCCATTGAGAAAGAGGAGCATGGCCGCAGAGCGATGCTGGATGGACAGATTGTGGAAATTGAGCAAGTGTCCGCGGTGGCCAGAGAAGTGGTGCGCCGGCTGGAAGAGAAAACCGGCATCCGGCTGCGTCGGGTATGTGTGGCCGCGGCAGGCCGTGCGCTGAAGTCCAAGTCGGCGGGTTTTCAGCTAAGCTTTGACGAGCTGCGCCGGGCTGACGAGGATGTTATTGGCCAATTAGAGGCTGGCGCTGTCTCGGAAGCGGAAAAATTGGTGGCGGCCGAAAGTGCCGGGCAGGGCCGGTTTTACATGGTGGGCTATACGGCCCGCCAGTATGTGGTAGACGGGTACCCCATGGCGAATTTATTGGACCACCGGGGGCAGGTCTTTCAAGCAGATGTGGTAGCTACCTTTTTGCCTAGCGGCGTGGTGGAGAGCCTTTACGCGGTGATGGGCAGGCTGGGCCTGGAGGTCTCCAGCCTGACGCTGGAACCGATTGCCGCCCTAAACGCGGCAATCCCTGGGGACATCCGCCTGCTGAATCTAGTGCTGGTGGATATTGGCGCGGGTACCTCTGACATTGCCGTGTGTCGAGAGGGCAGCGTGGTGGGATACACCATGGCTACCGTGGCAGGGGATGAAGTTACCGAGCTACTGATGCGCAGTTTGCTAGTGGATTTTAAAACCGCAGAACGGTTGAAGATGGGGCTGGGTTCGGTGGAGCCCCTGCAATATCCCGACATCTTGGGCATTAAGCATGAGATTACAAGTGATAATTTGGCGGAGCTTTTGCAGCCTGCTGCCCAGCGCTTGGCCAAGGAGATTGCCGCTAGTGTACTGGAACTAAACGGTGGAGTTCCCTCCGCGGTATTTTTGGCAGGAGGCGGCAGCAAGCTGCTGGGCCTGCCCCAGATGGTGGCCGCCGAGCTGGAGATGAGCGAGGCCAGGGTTGCTCTGGCGGGGAACCATTTTGGAGACAGCGCTTTTTCAGAAGAATACGACCTGAACGATCCAGAGTACGCCACGCCCCTGGGCATTGGAACCTCGGCGGCGCTGGGAATGATTAACGACAGTTATATGATTACCCTTAACGGCCTGCCTGCCAAGCTGTTCCGCAACGGCACCCTAAATCTGCGGGACGTGTTGCTGATGAACGGCTTTCACTATGCGGACATGATGGGCAGGACCGGGGCCAATCTATCTTTCACCTTAAATGGCCGGCGAGAATTCTTCCGGGGAATGCCAGGGGTGGAGTCCCGCATGATGATTAATGGGGAGGAGGCCCAGCTTTCTACCGTGGTCCAGGCAGGGGACCGCATCGACTTTACGCCAGCGCGGCCCGGCGTCTCTGCCAGCCAGACCCTTGCCCAGCTGCTGGGCGAGGACTTCTCCGGCCTGGTAACTGTCAACGGGGAGGCAATGGAGCTTAGCTATTCCATTCGCCAAGGCGACGCGGTAGAGACCGCCGGTGGGGAGATTCCCCGCCGAGACAGCCCCGGCGCCTCCCAGCCGCAGCCCACCATAAAGGCAGAAGCTCTTGCGGGGGGTACAACCGAGAGGCGCGGACCCAGGCCATTATCAGAGGGAAAAGGACGGCCCGTGCCAGCCACAGAGCCTGTAAAGGAAGCGTCAGCCGCGCCCAAGGAGGCGGCTTCTGTAAAGGAAAAAGACGCTACAGAAAAGACGCTCCCGCCGCCAGTCAAGGCTGTAGAAGAGAATACCGAGCGTCCGGCCGGCCCCCAGGCGTCTCCAGGCAAAGTGGAGGAGGCCCGGCTGGCGGAAGAAAAAACGCCCCGGGAAAAGCCCCTCCCCCTGGTAGAGGCTGCCCCTGAAAAGGCGGTGAAGAGCGCCCCTCTGGCGGAAAAGCCTGCGGGACAGCTCTCCTTTGACCGGGGGCTGCTGGTGGTACTGAATGGCAAACCCCTGCACCTGCCCCCCAAAACCCAGGGTGGCGACTATTTTTTGATGGATGTGCTGGAGTATTCTGGCCTGGACTTTAGCCGTCTGGAGCGCCCGGTGGATTTAAAGGTGAATGGGGTGGAGGGGCAGTTTAGCCAGATGCTGCACAGAAACGACCAGATCACCATAAAATATAGAGATTAGAAAGACGTGGTATAAAATGAAGCACAAAGGTTTTTTACCGGTTTTGGCGGCAGCGGTTCTTACCCTGGCGCTGGCCGCCTGTGGAGGCGGCGGTAATTCCTCCAGCTCGGGGCTGGCCCCGGCAGAGGGGTCCGAAGCGGCCAAAGAGTCCTCCGTAGCGGCGGAAGGCTCCAGCAGTGGCTTGGAGGCTTCCTCGGCTGGAGCCAGCTCGGAGGAGCAGCGGCACATGATGACAGTGGATGAAACGTTGGAGTACTTTGCCACCCTGGACCCTGCCGCCCTGGGGCTGGAGAAAGCCAGTATGGGGGAGTACCAGACCTATCCCAATGAAAAGGCGGTGCCTGTGGATGGGCTGCCCTGCATGAAAGTGGTGGTCTATTCTGGTACAGAGGAGGGAAACAACGTGCCAGAGGCAACTTTTCTGGTGGCCCGGGACGGCACGGCGATTTACCGGCTGGAAGGGGACATAGCGGAAAAAATCGAGTTTTAGCAAAGCTCATTTCCCTGGATATATTTTTCTTCTTGCTCCAATATATATAGGATTAGGCTGACGGTGGGAACAAATCCCAGGGAGAAAATTGGGGGAAGGTATTGCGGAATTTGTGGAAACATGTTATACTAGTGTATATCTGAAAATGGGGCATTTATCTGAACTCCGCCCTAAAACTGTAAAAGCCTGGCTGGAAAACGCGTTTTTCCCGCCAATGCGGGCTTTTCAGCCCTGTTATTCGCCGCCCGCGTGGGGAACGCATTGATGGTTTTCCCCAAACGGCGGCCACCCTGAACAGGGGAAAGCCTGATGTGCAAAGATGTAATTTGCGCGGATGATAAAGTGCCGCGTGAGAAAGAAATTTCCTGCGCTATGGAAAGGGGACAGATCAATGAATGGACTGACCAACAACAGTATGCGGATGATGGAGCGTTCCATGGAGTTTCTGTGGACCAAGCAGGCCGCGCTGCTGGATAATATCAGTAATGTGGAGACACCCAACTACCGGCCAAAGCTGGTCACGTTTGAGGAGCAGTTCCAGGCCAGCCTGGAGGCCGCGGACCACGGCCGAAATAAAGTGAGTAAGCAGACCATGCGCAAGGCCATTGAGGACGCCCAGTGGGATGTGGAAGAGCTGGAAGAGGTGACCCGTATGGATGATAATGGGGTCAATATCACAGAGCAGATGACCGAGCTTCTGCGCAACTCTTACCAGATGCAGTATGTGTACCAGAGTATCAATAGTGATCTTAGCGTCCTGCGCACCGCCATGGGCTAAGACGCGTCACACAGCCTGGAAGAAGGATAGCGCCAAAGGCAAATGCAAAGGACTTTTGCCCCCCCCAAGACCGCCGGGCGCTGTGAAAGGATTCTTTATAAAGAAAGGGAAGGATGAGAACAATGGCGTTTTTAGGTACCATCAACATAATCGGCTCTGGACTGACAGCGGAACAGCTTCGGCTGGATGTGATTTCGGAAAATATCACGAATCTAAACACGACCCGCACGGAAAACGGCGAAGGCCCATACCGCCGGAAGGTTGTGGTGTTTGAGGCCCAGAGCGGCCGGGACAGCTTCCGCATGGCAATGGCCAACGCGATGGGCGCTTCCAACCGGGGCAGCGAGGCCACGGCCGGGGTACAGGTGACGGAGATCCGTGAGGATGACCTTACCGATTTTCCGCTGACATACGACCCCACCCACCCCGACGCCAATGAGGAAGGCTATGTACAGATGCCAAACATCACCCTGGTAAAAGAAATTGCGGACGCTATGGCGGCCACCCAGGCATATTCCGCCAACGTGACGGCTTTCAACACGTTGAAGAGCGTGATCGCCAAGGGACTAGAGATTGGCACACGTTAAAAGTTCCACAAGATAAATTTTTTAAAAGAATCAAACTTTTCGGAAATTTATAATTTGTGCCCTTGTCAATACCGTATAAAACATGTATAATATAGAGGGTTTTGGCTTGCTTTTATTAAGCGCGCCCTAAACGCAGGAAGGAAGGATTCGCTATGATTCAATCAATTGGGCCTATCACCTCGCTATTTGAGCCAAAAGAGACCGAACAGGCTGGACAGGCCGGCGGCAGCTTTGGAGATATTTTTAAGATGGCCATTGACGCGGTGAAGGAAACCGACGCTGAAAAGACGCAGTTACAGTACTTGATGGCCACCGGACAGCTGGATAACCCCGCGGAGCTTAGCCTGGCCGCCAGCAAGTATGAGCTTTCTGTAAACCTTTTGGTGCAGCTGCGCAACCGCGCCCTGGACGCTTATAACGAGCTGACCCGTATTACCCTGTAAGGGCCGGCGGGTCCCTGGGTGAAGGGTACGCTGGGTTTTGCATGAAAAGAGCGGTTCTGTCATTATGGGGAGCGCTGTTTTCATGCAAAGCGGGTGTTACATGGAACAAAGCCGGTTTAGGAGGTTTAGCCAAGTGGGAGACAAGGCAAAAGATATATGGTTAAAGACAAAAGACACGGTGGGCGGCCTAAATAAGACCGTTAAAATCGTGTTAGTTGCCGTGCTGGTGGCCCTTTTGGTGGGCTTGGCGGTGTGGATGGCGGTACAGTCTAACACCGAGTACAAGGAACTGTTTACAGAGCTGACCGCGGACGACATGAGCGCCGTCTCGAAATATTTAAGCGATGCGGGGGTTACTGACGTTAAGTTTCAGGATAATAACACAATTATGGTGCCTGCCGCCCAGGCGGATAGCCTAAAGGCGCAGGTGCTGGCAGCCGGCTACCCGGACTCGGGCAGCAACTATAAGCTGTACCTGGGAAACGTCAGCGCTCTTTCTACCGAGTCGGACCGGTCCCAACTGAATCTTTACCAGCTGGAAAGCAGCCTGTCGGGCCTGATCCGCCGTTTTGAACAGGTACAGGACGCGGTGGTAAAGCTGGCCCCTGGCGAGGACAGGCGTTATGTATTAAGCCCGGACGATACGGTGACCGCCTCGGCCACCGTGCAGGTGACCACCAAGGACAATGAGATGCTGGATGAGTCCACGGTAAAATCCATCCGCAACGCGGTGGCCCACGCCATGGCGGGGTTGTCCGTGGATGAGGTGGCGGTTTCGGACACCAATGGAAATACATACGAGAGCAACGGAAATAGCTTTAACAGTACCACAACCTCCAAGCTGAAGATGGAGATGGAGGACTACTGGAATAAGAAGGTGCAGAAGCAGGTGATGGAAGTTCTGGAGCCTATTTTTGGCTCTGGAAACGTCCATGTGGCGGTAAACAGCACCTTTGACGTGAGCAATTCGGTATCGGAGTCCACCATTTATTCTAAGCCTGACGGCGTCGGTTCTGATGATAAGGGCGAGGGTTTGGTTCATGATAAGACTTGGGGCTATAGCACCATACCTGGAGAAGGCGGCGTAGGGGGCGTAGTAGGCGCCGGTGAAAACGCTGATATTCCCACCTATGCGGAAGAAGGACCTGTAAATGGCGATGAAGAGGAGATAAGCGGAAGCGGTTCTAAAACGTTTGATAATAATGTAACCAAAACCCAGCAGGAGAGCAGCGGCCCCACCCTGACGGACCTGACGGTTTCGGTGACGTTAAACAGCAGCGTACCTAACACCACCAACCCCGACGACCTGGTGGCCCACGTGGCCCGGGCAGCGGGAATTAACGCGGCGGTGCAGGACGAGAAGGTCTCTATTGTAACCCACGCGTTCTATGATCCCAACGAGGACATCCCGGCAAACGTCACACCCATTCCCAATCCCTTCGCCGACCTGCCCCTGTGGGTCTATCTGGCGCTTTTGGCGGGCCTGTTCCTGTTCATGGTGCTGTTTACTGTGTTTGTATTGCTGGGCCGCAGGCGGAACCGCCGGCGCTACCAGCCCCTGGATCCCGTCGCGGTGGAAGGCCCCGAGCTGCCTATAGTGGAAGAGCCCGTTCAGATGCCGGAACCCGAGCCCGCCGGGGCGGATATTATGGATGTGCACACCGAGCGCAGTATGGAGCTGCGTAAGAGTGTGCGTGAGCTGGCCGAAAGCAGCCCCGAAATTGCTGCTCAGGCTATTAAGGCTCTGCTGAGGGGAGATGACGAGGACAATGGCTGATAAGCCGAAGAAAGCAAAACGAGGCGAAGTGGCGGTGCTGGAACTTCCGGAACCGGAACCTCCCGTAGTGGTGGAAGAGCCCCCCCGACCCTCGCTGATTGACGCTATGAGCGGCGCACAAAAGGCGGCGGCGGTCATTGTTTCCCTAGGTGTTGATAAGGCCTCGCAGCTTTACCAGTATATGGAGCCAGAGGATGTAGAGGCTATCACCCTGGAGGTAGCTAAGCTGGGCTATCTGGACGCGGATTCCACCGAGGCGGTGCTGAACGAGTACTACCAGATGTGCATGACCAACAAGGCGGTCACCGAGGGCGGTTTGGAATATGCCAAAACCGTGCTGGAAAAGGCCTTTGGCGCACAGACAGCCTCGACCCTACTGGATAAGGTAACCAAGTCTTTAAAAAACCGGGAGTTCGCCTTTATGAACAAGGCCGGAGACAAGGACTTGTTTTCAGCGCTGCAAAACGAACGCCCCCAAACCATTGCCCTGGTGCTCTCTTATGTGGAGCCGGATAAGGCCGCGGCCGTGGTGGCCCAGCTGGACCCAGACACCCAGGTGCGGGTGGTGGAACGCATTGCCAACATGGACAGCGCTTCGCCGGTGGCTGTAAAGATTATTGAGGCGGAAATGTCCAACAAGTTCGCCAATATCTTCAGCAGCAGCAACGTACAGGTGGGCGGCATAGACTTCGTGGCCGACGTGATGAACAATGTGGACCGGGTCAGCGAAAAGACCATTTTCGACGGCCTTACTATGTACGACGCGGTGCTGGCCGAGGAGATCCGCAAGCGTATGTTCGTATTCGAGGACATTGTCACCATGGACGACCGTTCGGTGCAGCGCTTTGTGCGCGACTGCGACACCCACGACCTGGTGCTGGCCCTCAAATCTGCCAACAGCGAGGTGGCCAACAAGCTGTTCAAAAACATGTCTACCCGTTTGGCCGAGTCTATCCGGGACGACCTGGAAATTACCACCAATGTGCGCATGAAGGACGTGGACGACGCCCAGCAGAGAATTGTGGGTGTTATCCGCGACCTGGAAGCCCGAAACGAGATTATCATTCTCAAGGGCGGCAAGGACGATATTATTGCTTAAAAATAAGAGCGGCTGTGGGAAATATGGCGCTGCCGTCCAGGCTCCATGGGCCTGCGCGGCCCTTCTCATGGAACGCAAACGGGGTCTTAGACCCAGCGGAGCATGTACACGGAATCTTTATTGTAAAAATATAGTATATTATTGGAACAGAAAGGGGAAAGGCCATGGCGGGCATATTCAAACGCTTTGTTAATATCGCGGCGGACAAATATGTGTTTCCCGACGCAGAAGAACTGGCTGTGGCCGAGCCCCAAGCCCCCGGAGAAGAAGCCCGGGAAGAATCTTTGGACCAGGAACAGGAGAAGGCCGCTGAAAAGGAACCAGAGCCGGAACCCACTGCCATTGACTTTGCCCAGATACAGGCAGAGGCCATTTTAGCCCAGGCTGAAAAGGACGCGGAGGCCGCCAAGGCCAAGGCCCTAGAGGAGATTCAGGTTGAGCTGGAGGAGCTGCGCCGCCAGGCCAGCATGGATGGATATAACGCCGGCTATGCCCAAGGGATGGCTGACGGAGGCAGGGAGGCCCAAAAGCTGCTGGAAGAAAAAGCCGCGGCCCAAGAGCGGGAAGTGCAGAAATTTTTGAAAGAAGCGGTTCGGGCCCGGGACCAGATGCTGGAGGACAGCAAGCAGGAACTGAAGGAGCTGGCCTTGGCCATTGCCGAAAAGGTGATACGTGTCAGTCTGAAGAGCAGCGGAGACATCCTCATTCGAATGATTGAGTCGGCTACGGCCAAGCGCCGCCGGTGCGAGTGGGTGCAAATCTATATTGCCGGGTGTGACGCCCGGGCCTCGGCCTCTACCGTGCCAGAGCTGACCCAGGCTCTTTCCCGTCTCTCGGACCGGGTGCGTATTATCCCCATGGCGGACGATGAGTCCGGCACCTGTATCATTGAAATGCCGGACGAGATTTTGGATGTGAGCGTGTCCACCCAGATGGATAACCTGCGGGGGCTGCTTTCTGAAAGCGAACCTGACAGGCCCGGCTGGCCGGGATAACAGGAGAGGCAAATGTTTCAAGAAACCATCAAACAGGTTCAACAGGCCGAGACCATTGGCCATACTGGAAAAATTGAGAATATTGTGGGCATGTCTATTGAGGCCAGCGGAGGCAGGGCCGCCGTGGGGGATATCTGTCGCATTTACAGCGGCGAGTCCGGAGGACAGATCCCCGCAGAGGTGGTGGGCTTTAAAAACGACCGAATGCTTCTCATGCCCTATGGTGAGATGACAGGAATTTCCTCGGGCAATTTTGTGCGCAACACGGGCCGCCAGCTACAGCTAAAAGCTGGATCCTTTTTAAAAGGACGCATTATCAACGCTCTGGGCCAGCCCATTGATGACAAAGGCCCCTTTGAGGGGGGCGACACCTATTATCTGGGCAGCAACTATATTAACCCCTTAACCCGCCCGCCTATCCGGGAGCGCATGGAGTTTGGGGTAAAGGCCATTGATGGGCTTTTGACAATTGGCAAGGGACAACGTATGGGGATCTTCGCGGGTTCTGGCGTGGGAAAGAGTACGCTGATGGGCATGATTGCCAAGAACGTGAAGGCGGACATCAACGTGATTGCCCTGGTAGGCGAACGTGGCCGCGAGGTCCTGGAGTTTGTGGAAAAGGACCTGGGGGAAGAGGGTATGGCCCGGTCTGTGCTGGTCGTGGCCACCTCTGACCAGCCCGCTATGCTGCGAAAAAAGTGTCCCACAGTGGCCACGGGTATTGCGGAGTATTTCCGGGACCAGGGCCTGGACGTTTTACTCATGATGGATTCTTTAACTCGTTTTGCCATGGCCCAACGAGAAGTGGGCCTGGCTGTGGGAGAGCCCCCGGTGGCTAGAGGCTACACGCCGTCGATTTATGCGGAGCTGCCCAAGCTGCTGGAGCGCAGCGGAAACTTCCGGCGGGGCTCTATTACCGGCATCTATACCGTGCTGGTAGAGGGAGACGATACCAATGAGCCTATTGCCGACACAGTGCGCGGTATTTTGGACGGCCATATTGTGCTAAGCAGAGGCTTGGCCGCGGCCAACCACTACCCGGCCATTGACATTGGGGCAAGCATTTCCCGTTTGATGGTGGAGCTGGTGGACGACCGGCACAGACAATTGGCCTCCCGGCTGCGGGATATTATGAGCGTATACAACCAGAACGCGGACCTAGTGTCCATTGGCGCGTACAAAGCGGGCACGAACCCAAAGCTAGACTTTGCTCTAACAAAAATTGACCGGATTAACGAATTTTTAATGCAGGGAACTATGGAAGCTTTTAGCTATGAGCAGTGTTTGGAGCAGATGGAAAAGATTTTGGCTGGAAGGTAGAGCCAGCGCTTTGGTTTAAATAAATATTTTAATGATAAGCTGCGAATTTTAGGGGGGCTGCCGTTATGAAAAAGTTTAAGTTTCAGCTGGACACCGTGCTGCGCTATAAGCTGCAAGTGCTGGATATCCGGCTGGCGGAACACGGCACCGCTTTGGCGGCGGTGCGCAAACAGGAGAGAATTTTGGAGCAGGCCACCAACCACCGCCTGGCTTGTGAGGAGGAGTACCGCCAGAAAAAGGCGGAGGGGATTACCATTGCGGATTCTATGAAGTATGAGACCGGCATAGAGGTGCTGGAGAAAAATGTGCGGCGGGAGACCGCTAAACTGAAACAGCTGCAAAAGGCAGAGGAGGAAAAACGCGCTGCCCTGGTGGAGGCGAAGCAGGAGACCCAGTCTTTGGAAAAGTTGAAGAGTATTAAGCGGGGAGAATATGACAGCGCCCTGGCAAAGGCAGAGGAAAAAGAGATTGACGACCTGGTAATGGCCAGGCGCTCGGCGGCTAGCCGGGAAATGGAAGAGCAGGTTTTCTTTTGATTACAAGACCGGAAGAGAGGGAACGCCAAGTGCGGACCGTCTCTTTGGTAGAAGATATAGCATATACATAGAAAGGAGGCGATAACCATGAACATTGATATGATGGTGCAAAATCTGTTGGCCGACATTGCCAGTGTCCCCCAGACGAACGC
This sequence comes from Oscillospiraceae bacterium, assembly GCA_910574935.1. Classification (GTDB taxonomy): domain Bacteria; phylum Bacillota; class Clostridia; order Oscillospirales; family Acutalibacteraceae; genus Acutalibacter; species Acutalibacter intestini. The sequence goes on along the minus strand of CAJTCU010000001.1, from coordinate 141,753 downwards.
CGGACAGAGCGGTGAAGGCGAGGACTTTGACGCTTTGCTGCGCCAGCAGACCAAGATCAACCAGCCCCAAAAGCCCGCGGAAAAGCCCAAGGATAAGCAGCAGGCGGAAAAGCCCAAAGAGGACAGCACCCAGGAGGAGATCACCCAGGAAGGCTACGAGGTAGCCGTCGGCTTGGTGACCTCTCAGCCTGTGGTGCTGTTTGACGTGGTTGTGCCCGCTGTCCAGGGCGAGGTAGCGCAGGAACTTCCTTCTGTAGAGGTAGCGCAGGGAATGGAGCAGGTCCCCACGGACCAGGGCCAGCAGCTTATAGCAACAGAAGTCGGCGTGAGCGCCCAGGTCCAGGAGGAGCCAGTTCAGGCGGAAAAGCCCGCCGCGGAACCTGTGGCGGAGCTGAATATGGCTCCCGAGACAGAGGAAGCGCCGGATGCTCCTGTGGTGAAGGTCGTGCAGCCCCAAAGCCAGGAGGCTGACGCCCAGGAGATGGACCTGAACCAAAAGGCCCCAGCCCAGGCAGGGGAAGCCAAGCCCCAGTTTAAGGGGGATGAACTGCCCCAGGACCTGGAGGTACAGACCCAGAACAGCCAGCCCCTGTTCCGGCAGGACAGTCCCACGCCGGTGAAGGTGGCGGAAAACTATGAGCCTGTGGAGCTGGAAGAGAGCACCGCCGGCGAGCAGCTTTCGGCCCGGGTGACCGACGCCCTGGAGCAGGGCCTGCCGAAGGTGGAGCTACAGCTTTCTCCCGCCAGTCTGGGCAACCTGACGGTGGAGATCAGCAAGGACGTAAACGGCCAGCTGAACATTGTGTTCCGGCCGGAAACAGCCCGGGCAGCGGCGCTTTTGAGCAACACCAGCTTCCATTTGGGCCACCAGAACGCGGACGGCAGCTATGACCTGGCCAAGCAGGCGGTGGTGATGATTGTACACCCAGAGGAACCCAAGGACACCAACCAGTTCTTGAACCCAGATGGCCAGAACCGCCAGCGGCACCAACAGGAGCAGAGAGAGAAGAAGCGCAAGGGCGCTTCGGAAGAGTTCCTGCACCAGCTGCGGCTGGGCCTGGTGGGCGTGCAGGGCTAAAAACCGGCAAAAAAATTATTTAGAAAGGCGGGAGATACAACATGGCGAACGCTGGTATGCTGGACCTGAACAACGTACTGAAAACCAATTCGACCACAAAAAAGGCGACCCAGAGCACCAACAAAAAGGCCGGCACCGAGCTGGACATGAACGACTTTTTGATCTTGATGGTGGCCATGTTCCAGAACCAAGATATTGACAACGCCGCGTCTACCACGGATATGATGAACCAGATGGTACAGATGTCTGTGGTGCAGGCCATTACCAATATCAACACCCTGATTGACGATTCCACAGTGCTGACCTACGCGGCCTCGCTGGTGGGCAAGGAAGTGACCATTGGCAAGTACGTGAACAAGGAGCTGACGGAGATCACCGGCGTGGTTACCGGCACCGGCACCCTGAACGGCCAGCAGGTGGTGTTTATCGGCAACGACAGCTACTACCTGACCGACATTATGGCCGTGGGACGTCTGCCTGAGAAGGAGGACGACGTGAAGCCGGAAGGGCCGGAAGGGCCCGAGAAGCCCGACGGCGAGAACACCGATAAGCCTGTGGAGCCCACAGAGCCTACGGACCCGGCGGAAGGGGAAGAGGTATTTATTCCTGACGACGTTCCTGCTAACCCAGGCGAAGATCAGACTGCTTGAAAGGCTGGGTGAGAGGATATGATGGACCGGATACAGGGAGTGGCGGGCATACAGCCCAGCAGGCCCGGGCAGCAGACCGCGAAAAGCGCAGGGGGCGGCTTTGGGCAGATACTCCAGCAGGTCAGCGCCCAGAAGGAGGCGTCCATCAACTTCTCCAAGCATGCTATGAGCCGCGCGGAGGAGCGGGGCATTGAGCTAACTCCGGCGCTTATGGAACAGCTGGCGGGTTCGGTGGAAAAAGCCCAGGAAAAGGGCGCGAAGAACATTTTGGCTTTTAACGCCACCCAGGCTTTCATTATCAACGTTCCGTACAACCGGGTGATCACCACCATGAACCAGGACGAGATGAAGGAAAATATTTTCACAAATATTGACGGCGCAGTGTTGATTTGACCGGACCCAAGGACTTTTTACGGCAGAAGCCGCCGCCCGCCTGGGCGGATGGGGCGGCCTGAAAAGCCAAAAGTCCGCGTAACGCGGACCCAAGGGAGGTTAATGGCTGGGGGCCCGAATGGCCCCCGGCTGTGCGCGCCAAACAAAGGAGACGATTTTTTAATATGACAGGAGCAATGTATGCGGCCGTTGCGGGCTTGCGTGCCCACATGAGTGCCCTGAACGTAATTGGCCACAATATTTCCAACGTAAATACCAATGCTTATAAGTCTGCCCGGTATACCTTTTTAGAGTCTCTGTACTCCACGGTGCGGGGCGGCAGTAACGGCTCGGGCCAGGTGGGCGGCAAAAACCCCGCTCAGATGGGTTACGGCTCGTCCATTGGCACCATTGACCTGGACATGAGCACCAAAAACTTTACCCCCACCGGCCATGCCACAGACGTGATGATAGACGGCGACGGCTTTATTATGGTGGGTGACAAGGGCAAGGTCTTTAACAGCGAGGAGGACGTGAAGGGCCTGTACCTGACCCGCCACGGCGACCTGGCTTTTGGCCCGGACGGCTACCTGACCGATGGCCAGGGCAATGTTGTGTATGGTTTCCTTTCGGTGGAAAACCCGGTGTATACCAAGGTGATCGAAGATAATACGGACCAGGATGGCAATGTCACCATTCCCCCTCTGCCCAAAGATGGTCTAAAAGAGGACGATGCGGGCAAGTACTATATGGACAATGGCGAACTGGTGCAGATCGTCAAAGAGGGGGATGTTCTGTCTAAAAAGGTGATTGACCAGTACACCCCCAGCCCGGTTCTGACCGCGATTCGTGCTCCCAGGGCTGGTACAGGCGCATTGACAGTGACGGTACCGGGCGATGCAACTGCAAACCCGCCCACTCCGGACAGTAAAAAGGCGCTGTACTCCAAGGGTGACCCCATTTATCCCCATTATGATCCTGTCACCGGCACCATTGTAGACGCCCCGGAAGACGCGGACGTCTCCGGCCGCATTGACCTGAACAGCGTGAGCATTGATGAGAACACCGGCCGCATTACCTGTACCACAGAGAACGGCAAGGCCGTGGTCATTGGTACCATTGCCATCGCGAAGGTCTCCAACCCCAATGGCGTAACCCACGTCAATGGCCGGTACTACCAGGCTCTGGACGGCGCGGGCGACATGAATGTCTGCTCCATTGGTAACTCTGTTCTGAACAGCGACGACCCGGACAGTCCCTTCTATGCCCCGAACGGCCAGGGCGTAGCAAACCGCTTTAAGGGCGAGGTGGGCATCCGCTCCGGGGGCACTTCCAAGTTCGTCAGCGGCGGCCTGGAAAGTTCTGGTACAGACCTGGCTTCTGAAATCAGTAATATGATCATGGTCCAGCGCGGCTACCAGGCCAATACCCGTATTGTTACCGTAACCGACAGCATGCTGGAAGAGCTGGTGAATATGAAGCGGTAATTTAGGCGGATAACCTAAAAAATTTTGTGACGCGGCGGGGGGGGAGGATTTCCAAATAAAAGTCCTTTCCCCCCAGGCGGACAAGGAAAAGCGTCCAGTAAGGGGGGAAGGGCGCTTGCGGAGCCCCAAAGGCTGCCGCGGCCTTGCAAAAAACATTCCATCGAAAAAAGTTACGTAACGAGCACACGCTTCGTCTTTTCGGGGGGCTGATGGGCCCCCCGGGGACGGGGCCATAACGAAGAAGGAGGGCAAGCTTATGATCATGTTGACCAAGACCAGCGGCGAGCGCTTTCTGGTGAACCATATGCAGGTAGAGTGCATCGAGCTGATACCCGAGACCAAGGTGGTTATGATGAACCGAGACTTTTACCTGGTGCAGGAGAATGTGCAGGAGATCATCCAAAAAATCACCGATTATAACGCCAAGGTGATGGATATTCACCGGGAAATCAGCATAAACGACGAGCCAAAGCCCGCACCGGCCGCACGGCCCACCCAGCGCCCCGGCTACCGCCGGTAGGCAGGGGAATAAGAAAATGAAGGTGAAAGTTCTATGAATATTGGTTATATCATTGGTCTTGTGCTGGCAATAGCGGTTATGGTTTTGGGCATGATGGGATTCCCCACAATCCAGCCGGAGCTCATCGGCAACTTCTTCGACGGCCCCAGCGTCATGATCGTTATTGGATGTACCATTGGTGTGGTAGTGGCCAGCTTCCCGCTTAAAGCGGTGCTGTCCCTTCCAAAGCACTTTGGGGTCATGCTGAAAAACCCCAAGCAGAAGCCCGAGACAATTATCAACCAGCTGGTGGACCTGGCCCAGATTGCCCGTAAAGACGGCCTTCTGGCCCTGGAGGAAAAGGCCAACGAGCAGGACGACCCTTTCTTTAAGCAGGCCATTATGCTGATTGTGGACGCCAACGACCCGGACCGGGTACGTATGACCCTGGAAAACGATATTGAATGCATGTCCGACCGGCATAACGCTGTGGCGGCTTTGTATGACAAGGCCTCTGCCGTGGCTCCGGCTTTTGGTATGGTAGGTACCCTGGTGGGTCTGATTAACATGCTGAAGCGGATGGACCCCACCAGCGGGTCCAGTAACATAGGCCAGGACATGGGCACCGCCTTGATCACCACCCTGTACGGTTGTATTTTGGCCCACATGATCTTTGGTCCCGTTGCCAACAACCTGCGTATTCGGGACGCGGACGAGGTGCTGAACAAAATGATCATCGTAGAGGGGATTACCTGCATCCAGGCCGGCGAGAACCCCAAGCTGCTGCGGGAAAAGCTTTTGACCTTCGTGGCCCAGAAGCAGCGGGAAAAAATGGGCGACGCCCCCAGTGGTTCCGGCGGCGGAGAGGGCGCGTAAGAGGCTTTGGGAAGAGTTTCCCGCAAAGCTTTGTGCAAAGGCCTCTTGACGGAAGGGGTATAAGTTTGGTATAATATTTTCGTTTGAAAAGAAGCGGGTAGGTCCTGTGGGGGCATTCCCCCCGGCCCACTGCGGTACCGCTTCGCTGTGTATGGCGGCGCGGCCATATTCAGCGAAGCGGTATTCGGCGGCATACAGGCAGCCCAGTCGGTAAAATGCACCGACAGCCGGAGAGAAACCGGCAACCGGTATGTAAATAAAGAATGGAGGTGTCTGGCTGATATGAAAAAGAAAAGTAGCGGCGGAGAAGGCGGCTCAAACTGGATGGACACCTACGGAGACATGGTTACATTGCTGCTGTGCTTTTTTGTGCTGTTGTACTCCATGTCTACCATTGATGAGAACAAATGGAAGCAGGTGGCGATGAGCTTTAACCCCAACGCCACACGAGACCAGACCAACATAGGCGGTACGGCCAGCGGTATTTTCCAAGACCCCGATGCTACGGGAGACCCGGGCGTCACCGATCCCACGGAGCTGGAGAAGGAGCAGGAAAACGTTGACCAGCAGATGGAGGACCTTTACGAGGCCATCAAGCAGTATATTGACGCTTCCGGCGTGAACATCGAAGTGACAAAAGGCGATGGCGGCGTGTTCCTCTCTATGCGCGACACCATATTTTTTGAACCCAATGAGGCGGTTATGCTGCAAGCGGGACAGAAAATACTGGAGGACCTGGCGCCTATTATAGCAAAGGTTGCGCCTTCCATTGACCAAATACGGGTCATGGGACATACGGCCTCGGTCAACGACGGCCAGCCGGCCGATATATATTTTGACTGGACGCTGTCCTCTTCCCGTGCCGCAGTGGTTGTGGCGACCCTACAGGAGCTGTGCCCTGAGCTTAATCCTGCCCGGTGGAAAACAGAGGGAAATGCCCAGTATCTGCCTGTGGCCCCCAACGACTCGGAAGAAAACCGCAGGAAGAACCGCCGCGTAGAGATGGTCATTAAGGGTAAAGACCTGCTAAACCAAATGGGCGACAGCATTGAACAGTACGAGACCCTGCGTGTGGAAGGACCCAGCAAGAGCAGTACCAGCTCGGAAGTAAGTGATGTCGAAAGCAGTTCTTCTACTGTGAGCAGCGAGAGTACTCCCCCTGCTTCCAGCAGTACTGAGAGCCAGGAGGGTTAGGCAAATGCCAGAGGTATTATCACAAAGCCAAATAGACGCCCTGCTGAACTCGATGAACAACAGCGGCGGCGACCAGTCCAAAAAGGAAGAGGCTCCGCCAGAGAAAAAGTACCGCAAATACGACTTTACCAGTCCCCGTAAATTTACCAAGGACCGGTTGAAGATGCTGAACAGTATTTTTGACAACTATTCCCGGGTGCTTACCACCCGCATTAACGGCCTGGTTCACGCGACCTGCGATATTGCCGTAGAGTCGGTAGAGGAGCAGCGGTATTTTGAGTTTTCCAACGCCTTGACGGAAAACGCGGTGTTGACCACGGCGCATTTGGTAATGAAGGGCAAGAAGGAAGAAGAGGATCCGCTATTGCTGTATCCCACCACGCCTGTGATGGTGAGCATGATGGACCGAATGACAGGCGGAAACGGCGACGTAGAAAGCCTATCGGATGACTATACATACACCGAGCTGGACCTGAAGCTGTATGAAATCTTGATACAGGACTTTGTTTCCATGATGGGCGTTACCTGGGAAAATTATATTCAGCTGGATTTTGAGTTTGGCCGGGTAGAGACCAACCCCACCCTGGTGCAGCTGATCGGTTTGGAAGAGACCGTGGTGTTGGTAGACATGAAAATGTCCTTTGAAAATGTGGAGGGCAGTATGAGCGTGGTGCTGCCAGAAGCGGTTTTGACCAGTATTTTTACAGAAATCGCGGCGGGAGCAAAGACCAAGCGGCCTGACCACCAAGACAGCGCGGAGGAGATATTCGATAACCTGCGGGATTCTACGCTGGAAATTCGGGCAGAGCTGGCCCGCACCACCCTGCGGCTGGATGACATCTACCGGCTGAACGTGGGGGATGTAATTGATCTGAACCAGAAAAAGGATGATACGCTGAACCTTTATGTGGGCGGACAGCGGTGGTTTAACGGGCTAATGGGAGTCAGCGACAAAAAGCTGGCTGTGAAGATTAAAGATGTGTACCATAACGCCGGTGGAAGGAGCAGGATACAAAATGAGCAATAATGTTTTCAAAGCTATGGAAATGAGCGCCATCGGCGAAATAATGAACATTAGTCTAGGGTCATCGGCGACGGCGGTTTCCAATTTGCTGGACCATCGGGTGGATATTACCACACCGACGGTGTCTGTGGTAGATGTAAAGGACTTTGAGCTGGGAGATATCGAACCCGCGGTAGGCGTGGAGATCAAATATGTCTCCGGCTTGGACGGCAGCAATATTATGCTGCTGCGCATGAGTGACATTAAGGTAATTGTGGATATTCTCATGGGCACGGACACCCCCCTGGAGGAGTTTGTTTTAGACGAGCTGACGCTAAGTGCCGTATGCGAAGTCATGAACCAGATGATGGGCGCGGCATCTACAGCTCTTTCAGACTTTTTAGGCCGGGTGGTAAATATTTCGACCCCAGAGACCTTTGACGTCTATGACACAGAGGCCATGAAACGGGATCGGATGCCGGTAACAGAAGGCCCTATTGTGGTAGTGCGTTTTGCGCTGACCATTGAGGACCAGCTGCAAAGTGAGTTTATGAACGTGATTTCCGTAGATCTGGCAAAGGAGCTGGTCCGGGGCTTTGGTCTGGATTTAGATGAGGATGAGCCCGCCGCGTCTCAACCAGCGGCTGCGGCTCCCGCCGCCCCAGAGCCCGCTCCGGCGGCCCCGGCCCCTGCGGGAGGAGGCGGCGGCACCCTAAGCCAGGAGGAGATCGAAAAACTGATGGCTGGGGGTGGTGCGGCAGCCCCTGCTCCGGCTCCTGCCGCTCCGGCGGCCCCGGCCGCTGGGGGAGGCGGAGGCACCCTAAGCCAAGAGGAGATTGAAAAACTGATGGCTGGCGGTGGTGCAGCAGCCCCTGTACCCGCCCCCGCGCCGGCGGCCCCTGCTGCGGGAGGTGTACCGGTCCAGCAGCCCGCAATGCCCCCTCAGCAGCCCATGATGCCTATGATGCCCCCGATGCCGACGCAGGAGGGAATGCAGGCCTATCCTGGGTACCCGGGGTACTATCCCCCGTACTATGGCTGGCCGGCGCCCCCGGCACCGCCTGAACCCAAGGTGATCAACACCACGCCGCCGTCCATGCCCAAGCTGGAAAACGGCGAGGAGCTGAGCCAGGAGCAGACCCAGAATCTTGATCTGATTATGGGTGTGCCGCTGGAGGTGACGGTAGAGATTGGCCGTACCCGCAAACGTGTGCAGGAGATCCTCTCTTTTGCCCGGGGTTCTTTGGTTGTGCTGGATAAGCTGGCTGGCGACCAGGTGGATTTGTTTGTGAACGGACGGTGCATTGCCCGGGGTGATGTAGTGGTGATCGACGACAATTTTGGCATTAAAGTGACGGAGATCCTTAAAAAGCCCGATATTGAGGAGCTGACACAAGGAGGCTAAGGCCGTGGGGCCTGGCCCTTGTAAAGACCAATTATATTATCAATTACTGAAAAGAGGATGAAAGACAATGGCAAAAATCTTATTGGTTGACGACGCTGCTTTTATGCGTAAGGTTATCAAAGACACCTTGAGCAAGAACGGCTACTCTGATCTGCACGAGGCTGTGGACGGCGCCGACGCGGTGGAGAAGTTCAAAGAGCTGAACCCAGACCTGGTCATTATGGACATCACCATGCCCAATATGGACGGCCTGGAGGCGCTAAAGGCCATGCGCCAGCTGAACGGTTCCGCAAATATTGTGATGTGTTCCGCCATGGGCCAGGAAGCCATGGTGATTGAGGCGATCCAGTCTGGGGCCAAAGATTTTATTGTAAAGCCCTTTAAATCGGACCGTATTATGAAAACCGTCACTTCCATCGTCGGCGCACCCTAATGGGGGCGAGTTTTCCCTTGGTTCATTCGCTGGGAGTCCCGCACCGCTTTACCCTAAGCGCCAGCATGGGGGACAACATATTGTCCCTGCTGGGAATGCTGCTTACGGTAGCCGCGGTGCTGGCCCTGGCGTACTGGTGTACAAAGCTAATTGGCCGGCGGGGCATGCCCGGCTGGGCCAGGGGCTTAAACGGGGCAGACAAGCTTCAGCTGCTCTGGCAGGTCAGTGTGGGCAGAAACGAGCGCTTGGTGCTGGTACGTCTGGGCAGCCGCTGTCTGCTTTTGGGTGTAACCGGCGGGGGTGTTAGCCTGATTACGGAATTGACCCAAGAGGAGGCGGCTCCTTGGCTGCAAAAACCAGAGGTAACCGCGCAGCAGCCCAGTTTTTTAGAGATTCTGCGCGACAATTTGCCCAAAAAGAAATGAGCGTGATCTTTTGCCTGAAAACTTAGATGGATTAATCAATATAAACGGCGACAGTGTGCAGGCGCTGGAAATTATCCTGCTTACCACTCTGATTGCCCTGCTGCCGTCCCTGGTCATCATGTGTACCTCGTTTACCAGGTATATCATCACGCTGTCTTTTTTGCGAAACGCCATGGGAACCCAGCAGACCCCGCCCAATATGGTTTTGGTGGGGATTGCCCTGTTTATGACGCTGTTTACCATGAGTCCGGTGATAGACCAGATTAGTGCCGAGGCCTACACGCCCTATACGGAGGAGCAAATTACCCAAGAGGAGTTTTTCGACCGGGCACAAACGCCCCTAAAGGAATTTATGCTGCGCAACACAGAGCCTTCCGCTTTGGGCATGTTTTGTGATATGGCTGGACAAGAGACGCCTACCAGTGAGGAAGCTTCCATTCAGCTGCCCCTGCGGGTGATTACCCCCGCGTTTATCACAACAGAGCTGAAGCGGGCTTTTGAGATTGGCTTTTACCTGTATATTCCATTTTTGCTCATTGATATTATTGTGGCTTCTACGTTAATGTCCATGGGTATGGTAATGCTGCCGCCCTCCATGATTTCTACGCCTTTTAAGCTGCTGCTCTTTGTCAGCATAAATGGCTGGGAACTGGTTTTTTCCACCCTGGTGCAGACGTTCCACTAAAAGAGACGGCTGCGGGAAATTTTATTGTGAAAGAGAGGTGGCTGCTGCTTGGATCTGCCAGTGGTAGACGTTTTCCGCGACGCGATAGGCGTGGTGATCCGGCTGGTGGGGCCCATGCTTCTGATGAGCATGATTATGGGCGTAGTGGTGGCCATTTTACAGGCTGTCACCCAGATCCACGAGCAGACGATCTCCTTTATCTTGAAGCTGATCGTGGTAGTGCTGTTCCTTGTAATCGGCGGCAGCTGGATGCTGACCACCTTGCAGGAATTTGCTTTAGGGCTGTTTGAACTGATGAAGGGGTGACGCTGTGGAGTTTTTTGACTGGAACGGCTTCACCCTGTTCCTGTATATAATGATGCGTATGGCCGGCTTTGTGCTGTTCACCCCGTTTTTTGGGCGCAGCAATATCCCCCGATACTATAAGGCGGGCATGATTCTGGTTTTTTCCGTGGCGGCGGGGTTCTCTTATGAGGGTACGGTGCCGGTCCCAGCCACCTTTTTGGAACTGGCCATGAAACTGCTTTTAGAGCTGGCCATGGGCTACCTGGTGGGCGTGGTGATGAATTTATTTTTGTATGTGCCCAGCCTGGCGGGACATATGATGGACGAACAGATGGGCATGGCGATGGCCCAGACCTATGATCCCAGCTTTCAGGGACAGTCAACGCCCTCGTCGAATCTGTTAAATATTTTAAGTATTTTAATTTTTTTCTCTGCCAATGGCCACCAGACCCTTTTGCGGCTCATGGTTTCTTCGGGCGGGGTGGTGCCCTTTGGTACAGCCAGCCTGGGCAGAGACGCCGCCGAGATGGCGGTGGAGGTGTTCATTGACTGCACCCTGCTGGCTGTGAAGATGTGCCTGCCGGTTTTGGGGGCGGAGCTGATGGGACAGGTGGGTATGGGGATTCTGATGAAAGCCATTCCCCAAATCAACGTGTTCGCAATCAATATTGAGTTAAAGGTACTGGTGGGACTTTTAATGATTTTCGCATTGATCGCCCCCTTTAGCGAGTTCCTGTTAAGTATGGAAAACACCATGCTGTCCCAGGTGCGGCAAGCCATTGCCCTGGCGGGAGGGGGCTAAGCCGGACCCACTCCCTAGGGAAAAGAGGTGGTCAACATGCCTGGCGATGATAAAACCGAAAAGGCAACGCCCAAACGACGGCGTGACGAACGAAAAAAGGGCAATGTGCTGCTATGCCAGGACATTATCACCTTATCCACCTTGGTGGGCAGCATTTTAATGCTGCGGATCATGTTCCCAAATGCCGTGTCCCGGATGACAGACTTTTTTCACCGGGCCTACGGTTATCTATCCCAGGAGAATTTTAGCGCGATAGATTTTTTAGGCGAGGTGGTGCACCAGGCGGTTGTTACCGTGGTGATTACCGTGGGGCCCATGCTGCTGGCTACCGCATTGATTGCCGTAGCCGCTACCGTTGCCCAGACCCGCTTTTTAGTGGCGGGAGAAATTATTAAACCTAAGTTCAATAAAATTAACCCACTCAATGGGTTTAAAAAGCTTTTTTCTCTGCGGAGTATTATTGAGGCCTTGAAGGGCCTAATTAAGATTACGCTGCTGATGGTCTTGATCTACAACTGTCTTACGGGTGTGATGTATACCGCCGCGAATTTTATGTATACGGACTTGCACGCGGCCTGCGAGGCCCTGTTTATGAATATCTTTAATATGTTGCTACAGGTTGTCCTGGCTTTTGCGGCAGTGGCGTTTTTAGATTTCCTCTACCAGCGCTGGGAGCATGAGCGGCAGATGAAGATGAGCAAGCAGGAGATTAAAGAGGAGTACAAGCAGACCGAGGGCGACCCCCAGGTGAAAAGCCGGATCCGGCAGATACAGCGGACCATGGCCCAGCAGCGGATGATGGCCTCGGTGCCCCAGGCAGACGTTATTGTGCGCAACCCCACCCATTTTGCGGTGGCCCTGCGGTATAAGCAGGGAAAAGACGCGGCCCCGGTGGTGCTGGCCAAAGGCCAGGACGAGCTGGCGGCGCGCATTGTGGCCAAGGGGGAAGAGGCCAAGGTACCAGTGGTGGAAAATGTTCCCCTGGCCCGGGCCCTGTACGCCCAGGTGGAAATTAACCAGGAGATCCCGCCGGATTTGTATTCCGCAGTAGCCGAGGTACTGGTATATATCCTTAAATTGGAACATAAGTTGGCGTGAGCCATTGAACTATATTTGTTATATTGAGAAGGGCGCCCCTGGTTTGGGAGCCATTGCCGGGGAAATACCTGGCGGCTTCGAAAAAGGCCCTTCCTGGCCGAAAGCTTTCTGAAACCACCCCGCCTATTGCTTGGGGCAGAAGCCGCCCGGCTGGCATGGGGAAAATATTTCACGGGCGCTTTGGCCGGCAAGAGGCAGAGCCCCGCGGCCTAGACTTAACCATAAAGGAGGTACCACAATGAAACGTATTTTGAACAACGCAGTGGCACTATTCGTTGTGGTCATCGTTTTGTTTTTGATCATCCCATTGCCGGCATTTTTGCTGGACGTGTTGCTGGTGGTCAACATTTCTTTGTCCATTGTCATTTTGTTCATCACCATGAATATTAAGGAGACCCTGGAGTTCTCCATTTACCCATCCCTGCTGTTGATTACCACCCTGTTCCGGTTGGGTCTGAACGTTTCATCCACCCGAATGATTTTGCGGGATGGCTATGCCGGAGACGTTATCTCGGCATTTGGCAGTTTGATCACCAGCGGGAATGTGGTCATTGGCTTTATTATCTTCTTTATCATTGTAATGGTACAGTTCATCGTGATTACCAAAGGCGCCGAGCGCGTGGCCGAGGTGGCCGCCCGCTTTACCCTGGACGCTATGCCCGGTAAGCAGATGGCCATTGACGCGGACCTGAATACGGGTCTGATTAACGAGCAGGAGGCCAGAACCCGCCGGGGAAAGATTCAGCGGGAGGCCGATTTCTACGGCGCTATGGACGGCGCTACCAAGATCGTCAAAGGCGACGCGGTCATGTCGCTGATTATTACCTTTGTAAACCTCATTGGCGGAATCATTATTGGTATGGTTCAGGGCGGCATGGACATTAATACAGTGCTGACCCAGTACTCCACAGTTACCATTGGCGACGGCTTGGTTTCCCAGCTGCCTGCCCTGATGATCTCCACCGCTACCGGCATGATCGTGACCCGGTCTGTGTCTGAGGGGAGCCTTAGCGACGATGTGCTTCAGCAGTTCACCGCCCAGCCCAGGGCCATTATCACCGCTGGCGCGGCCCTGATTTTCCTGGCCGTTATGCCGAATACCCCCCATCTTTCCCTTATGATCGTGGCCGCCATTCTCATTGGCGTAGGCCTGTTCTTGAGCCGCAAAATGCGGGCCCAAGAGGAGCAGGAGGCGGCCGCCGCCATGGCCCAGCAGGAGCTGCCGCCCCCGGAGGAGGCCCCGGCCGAGGCGGACTATTACCGGGACGTGAGCAATGTTTACTCCCTGCTGACAGTAGAGCCCATTGAGATGGAGTTTGGCTATAGCCTTATCCCCCTGGTGGACGAGAGCAGCGGCGGCAAGTTGATTAACCGGATTGTTATTTTCCGCCGGCAGTATGCCCAGGAAATGGGTTTTGTGGTGCCCACGGTGCGGATGCACGACAGCTCTGTAATTGGTACCAACCAGTACACCATTCGGATTAAGGGCGAAGAAGTGGCCAAGGGCGAAATTTTGGTGGACTATTACTTGGCCCTAGAGCCCGCCAAGCCCCTGGGAGAAATTGACGGCATTGAAACCGTGGAGCCCGCCTATGGCATCCCCTCCCGGTGGATTTTGCCGGAAAACAAGGAAATGGCGGAGATTTACGGCTATACGGTCATAGATCCCCTGTCCGTGGTGCTAACCCATCTTTCGGAGACCATCAAAAAGCATGCCTATGAGCTGCTGACCCGTACGGAGACCATCCAGCTGGTGGAGAACCTGAAAAAGTCCTCGCCGGAGCTGGTGGATGAAGCATGCCCGGCCCAGGTCTCCTATGCGCTGCTGGAAAAAGTGCTGCGCAATCTGCTGATGGAGGGCATTCCCATTCGGGATATGCAGACCATATTGGAGACCATGGTGGACGCCCTGGGCACCACCCGGGACCCGGACCTGATCACCGAAAGTGTACGCAACGCCCTAAGCCGTACCATTACCCGGCGGTTCTGCCAGGATGGCCAGCTGCGGGCTATTACCCTGGACGCCGAGGTGGAGCGCCGGGTGGTGGCGTCCCTTACCAAGAATGAGCATGGCATTTACCTGGCAATGGAGCCGGACCTGATTCAGACCCTGATTACCCAGTTGGCCGAGCACATGCCCAAGTTTGCGGAGCTGGGCCAGTCCCCTATTCTGCTGACCAGCCAGGTGGTGCGCATTTATCTAAGCCGGCTGCTTTCCCAGTACTTCACCAACCTGTACGTGCTCTCTTTCAGCGAGATTGTGGGCACGGTGCAGATACAGTCTTTGGGCAACGTCACCTTGCAGCAGCCTAGTATGAGAAGGGCGGTGGGCTCATGAGTCCAGCCCGAAAAGGCCTAAATTATGAGGAGATGACCACCGAGGAGCTGTTCGCCCTGTACCGGGAGACCGGGGACCAGCAGATCAAGTGGGAAATTGCCATGCGGTATACAGGGCTGGTGAAAAGCATCGCCCTGCAAATTCGGGGGGTGTTTGCCAGCTTTACCCAGCTGGACGATATTATTAATGAGGGCCTGATTGTGCTAGCCGACGCGGTGGATAAATTTGACCCGGAAAAAGGCCGTTTTGAAATGTATGTGGCCAAGCGCATCCGGGGCATGATCGTAGACCTGGCCCGGCAGCAGGACTGGGTGCCCCGCACCGTGCGCCAGCGGGCCCAGAGAATTGAAAAGGCTATGACTGAGCTGTATAACAAATCCGGAGAGATGCCCAGCGAGCGCCAGGTGGCGGAACACCTGGGCCTGAGTATGGAGGAGTATCAGGAGGCCATGGCCAATGCCTCTTTACACAGTATGCTGTCTCTAAACGAGCTTTTTGAAAGCGATGACCAATGGCCCGCTGAGCCCCAGGCCGACGGCGGGGGAGAGAACTTTCCCGAGCAGGCGCTGCTCAACGAGGAATTGACCCAGACCCTGGCCCAGGCCATATCATCCATGAAAGAGAATGAACAGCTGGTGCTGTCCCTGTATTATGAGAAAAACTTAAAAATGAAGGATATTGCCGCAGTTATGCAGATCACCCCCCCTCGGGTATCCCAGATCCACGCCCGGGCGGTACAAAAGCTGCGGGTATTGATGCAGAGCTATCTTAGCGGCGGGGAGTGAGGGCGTTTTCAGGGCCGAATCCCCCGGCGGGCGAGTTGGCAGTATTACTAAAAAATAAAAAAATTTCAATTTTCTAGTGCGTTTTCAGAGGATAAGTGCTATAATTATTATAAGGCGGGGCCCACATAAACCGGCGCCTGCCAGGAAAGGAACGCGGAAACAGTATGCTAAAAGGATTTTACAACCTGACCTCCGGGATGATTACCTATGGGAAGAACCTGAACGTAATCTCCAACAACATGGCCAATGTGGCCACAGCCGGTTTCAAAGCTGACTGCTTTACCGCCCAGACCTTTGACGAGGTTATGTACACCATTGTGGGCAACAAGGAGAAGCTGTATACGGACATTGGCAACCAGAGCTATGCTACAGTGCCCAGCGAGCTGGTGACAGACTTCTCCCAGAGCAGCCTGGACCAGACCGGAATGCCCCTGGACTTTGCCATTACGGATAATACGGGCCTGGGCTTTTTTGCCATTCAGACCCAGGGGGGCGTGGTCTATACCCGGGCGGGAAACTTCTCCCTGGATGACGAGGGATACCTCTGCCTGCCGGACCACGGCCGGGTGCTGGACCCCGAAGGGGAAGAGATTCTCTTGATGACAGACAAAATCCAGACCGACAACTACGGCCGCATCTATACCCGGGATGGAGGCTATCTGGGCCAGGTGGGCGTGTATGTGTTCGAAAATACCGATACCCTGGAAAAGGACGCCATGGGCATGTTTACCCCTGGCGGCGCACAGCACCAGGCACAGAACAATGTGGTGGTGCAAAATGGGATGCTGGAACGGTCTAACGTGGGGCTTGTGCAGCAGATGGTGAAAATGATCACCGCCCAGCGGGGATACCAGAGCTCGGCTACCCTGACTAGAATGTACGATACGGTGATGAGCCACGCAGCCAACGACATTGGCCGTATGCAGTAAAGGCGGGCCGCCGGACCGTGGCGCGGGTGCTCTTTTAGGTGGGGCGCAAGCAGAGCCAGCGGGCTGGGATGCCTTGCCAGAAACGTTGGCAGGCTAATGGGCGGTTTGCTTTACGTAAGAAAACCATATGACCCATGCTGGGATATATCTACAGGACTTTCTATTATATTTATATAAAGAAAGGAATTTTCACGATGAATCTTTCATTTTACACTGCCGCAGTGGGCGCCTGGCAGCAGCAGGAGCGGCTGAACGTGCATGGCAATAATATTGCCAATGTGAATAACTATGGCTTTAAGGCTGAGCGGCCGGCGTTTTCGGACCTGATGTATGACTTTATTATGGAGTCGGCCGAGGGCGACCAGCTGCCCAGAGGCACCGGGGCCTACATGGTAGCGGCAGACACGGACTTTAGCTCACGGGGAATGGCGGATACCGGCCGGGCCATGGACTACGCCATTGACGGCGACGGCTTCTTTGCCCTATGGGACCCTGCCACTGGGGACTATACCTACACTCGGGATGGTTCGTTCACCATGTCTGAGTACTTGGTGCGCAATGACCAAAACCAGATGGAGACCCACTGGTACCTGTCCGATGGCTTTGGCAAGTTTGTGATGGGCAACAATGGCCGGCTGGTAGAGGTGGACCCAGAGAACCAGGATAAGGCGCTGCCGGTGGGCATTTATGATTTTATCAATACCAACGGCATGCAGCACCTGGGCGACAACCGTTTTGCCCCGGTGGAAAAGAACGGCCAGCTGCGCCTGGGCACCGGAAAGCTGGTGCACAAATATCTGGAAAACTCTAACGTGGACCTGGCCTATGAGCTTTCGAAAGTCATTGAGTCCCAGCGGTCCTTTACCTACGCGCTAAAGATGATCCAGACCTCGGATGAAATTGAGACGACCGTAAACGACCTGCGGCGCTAAAGCGCGGGGAAGGGAATGCGGAACAACAGAACGCGCCCTGTAAAAATAACGGCCATTAGTTTTTGGAGGGGAAGAAATGGTCATAAAGAATTATTCGGAATTAAGCAGCCTGGAGATAGATACCTTGCGGGAAATTGGCAGTATCGGCACAGGCAACGCGGCCACCGCGCTTTCTGGCATGTTGGGCGCGCCGGTGCGCATCACGCTGCCGGAAGTCCGTATTATGGAGTATAATGAGGCAATTGATTGGATCGGCGGCCCAGAGCCCGTTACCGCCGGGGTGCTGGTGCGCATTGGCGGGCAGCTCAACGGGGTAATGCTTTCGGTACAGCCGCTGGAGTTTATCAATATCATTTTGCGGAGAATGCTCTCCATGTCCATTGAGGACTACAACCAGTTGGACGATTTGCAGATGTCCGCCTTACTGGAGGTGGGCAATATTATGATTTCCACATTTATCAATGCCCTTTCCGGCCTGGCCGGACTAAAAGTAGAACTAACAGTGCCGGCCCTGACCGTGGACATGCAGGGCGCCATTTTGGCGGTGCCCATGGCCGAGTATGGCGGGCAGTCTGATTATCTGATGACCATTGGGGGCAATTTTTCCTGCGACGGCAACGAGCTGCCCTGTCGCCTGCTGCTCTCCCCAGATCTCAGATCCCTAAATTTCCTATTAAGAAAGCTGGGCGTAGAAGATGGCTAGCGGCTCTAAACTTGTGATTGGTATAGCGGACATGAAAATGACCCAAACCGGGCAGGAACTTATTACATACGCGCTGGGCTCCTGCTGCGGCATTTGCCTGTTTGACCCCAACGTAAAGCTGGCGGCGCTGATCCATATTATGCTGCCGCTAAACTTAGAAACAGGCAGAAAGAACACTATGAAGTACGCGGATACTGCTATTCGGGAGACCCTGAAGCAGATGGAGGCCAAAGGAGCCCGGCGTATCCGTATTTCAGCAAAGGTGGCCGGGGGAGCAAAGATGTTCGCGGTTGCTCCAGGCAGCAGCCTGGGGAATATTGGACAGAGAAATATAGAAAGCGTACACAAAGTGCTGAAAGCGGAAAATATCCGGCTGGTAGCAGAGGATGTGGGCGGCACGGTAGCCCGAACCCTCTCCTTTGACCCAGCCACCGGGCAGGCGACCATTAGAAGCTATGGCAAGCAGGATATTGTGCTGTAAGCGGGGAAAATTAGGAAAGGGGCTTTGAACAAGATGGCCATTATAAGAGACGAGATTCTGCTGGAATCGGGCACCAATGAAATACAGATTTTGAGGTTCACTATAGACGGCGTGCTGTATGGCATCAATGTGGCGAAGGTGCGGCAGATTACCATTTCAGAGCCGGTGAAGTTTATGCCCCACACCCATGTGGCCGTAGAGGGCATTTTTAAACCCAGGGACGAGGTAATCACAGTTATCAACCTGCCCCGGTTTTTGGACTGCCCCAACTATCAGCCGAAGGACAAGGACATGTTCATCCTAACAGGCTTCAATAAAATGACCGTGGCCTTTCGGGTACATACCGTAGAGGGGCTTAGCCGCATTTCCTGGCGGGATATTCAGAAACCAGATACCACGGTGAATGGCGGCAACGACGGAGTGGCCACGGGGATTGCCCAGTGCGGCGACGAGCTGGTGACCATTTTGGACTTTGAACGTATTGTGGCCGAGATCGCGCCTGAGACATCCATCAAAATTAGTGAAATTGACGAGCTGGGACCCCGGGAACGCAATAATAAGCCCATTCTTATTGCCGAGGACTCTATCCTGCTCTCCCATATGATTAAGGAATCTTTGAGTAAGGCGGGATATATCAACCTGCGGATGTTCCCCAATGGCCACGACCTTTGGGAGTTCCTGGTAGGCTGCAAAAAGGCGGATACCCTGGAGGAAAACGCGGCCCTGGTGGTTACGGATATTGAGATGCCCCAGATGGACGGCCACCGGCTGACCAAACTGATAAAGGACGACCCAACGCTGAAAAACATTCCGCTGATTATTTTCTCTTCTCTTATCAGTGAGGAAATGCGTATTAAGGGCAAACAGCTGGGTGCTGATGAGCAGCTGAGCAAGCCGGAGATCGGCCGGCTGGTCAATGTAATGGACGCGCTGCTGGAGAGAAACAAAGAGGGATAGGCATCAAGGATGTCCTCATACCGCCGGACCAGCGTGGACCCAGCTGAATAGCTGTGCGCGGATGTGATAAGTTCTAAGCTAACTAAACAAGCGAACAGAAGGAGAACCGCCATGAAAGAAAAATACATAGTCCGGCAGCCGATCAAGGATGCGGAAAACCATATTGTGGGCTATGAATTGGTGTATTATGGAGAAAACCAGGCATACGGCAGCAATGAAGAAAACGATGTAAACGAGTTTGCCGTGGCTGATACCGTGTACAATTTCTTAATGCAGAATGTGGAGAAATCTTTAAAGGACAAAGTGCATTTCATGACATTTACTACCACGCTGCTGATGAAAAAAACCCCCCGGCTTTTTGAAAAGGAGCGGCTGGTTATCCAGATTGATGATAGCGTGGTGATTCATCCTCTGGCCCTGCATTTTGTGCAGCAGTACGCGAAGGAAGGCTACCAGATCGCGGTAAACGACTTTCAGTTCGCGCCCCGGTACTTGTCGCTCATGGACTTTATTGACTATATTAAAATTAATTTCCAGAGCATCAGTGGCGGAACCCTAAAAAATGTGGTGGATCTGGCCCATAGCATGAACAAAAAGTGCATTGCCACAAATGTTGACACAGAGGAGCTGCACCGGCAGGCCATCAGCCTGGGGGTGGACGCCATGGAGGGCAGTTATGTGGCCCGGCAGATGGCCACCAAGGCGCACTCCAGCGGCTATTTGCAGAGCAACTTCTTCCGGCTGATGGTGGCTGTGGTAAAGGAAGAGCCGGACATGGAAGAGATCGAGCAGATTATCTCCATGGATGCTACCCTAAGCTATGGTCTGCTGCGGGTGGCCAATTCCGCCTCTTTCGTCACAATGCACAAGGCGACTACCATCCGCCAGGCCATTATGACCCTGGGCATTGGCCAGCTGAAGCAGTGGATCTACCTTTTGAGCAGCACCAACTCCAAAGATGAAGTGGACGAATCGGCGGAGGAATTCCTAAAGCTGTCCTTCCTGCGTGCCAGTTTTTGCAGCGAACTGATGCATTACGCGAAAGACATGCCCATCTCCCGGTCCGAGGCATACCTGATGGGAATGTTCTCCACCCTGGACTACTTGATTAAGGCGCCCATGGAGGATATTCTGGAAAATGTCCCCATGAAGGATGAGATTAAGGAGGCCATTCTTCATCACGAAGGCCGCTGTGGGGAGCTCTTCGACCTGGTGCTTAGCTACGAGCAGGCGGACTGGGGGCAGATTACAGCCCATGCCACGGCCCTGGGCATTCCCGCCCAGGTGCTGACAAACATCTACTTTAACTGCACCGAATCGGTAAATACCACTTGGCAGCAAATCAGCGCTCCTTCCAGCAGAGAATCCCATGAGAACCTGGAACCCCAGGAGGAATAACGGCGGGAACGGCGAATCTATCATATTTTCAGATAGCGAGGGCCCTCCCGGGGGTCCTTTTTGCTATATATAGGAATTTTGGAGAACCTTTTGCTTTAATACACGCAAAGAGAGGAAAGTGACAGAAATGGAAACAGACGGCGTCCATAATATTTTAAATGTGCATACCCTGAACAAAAATAGCGAGTTGGCCAGCATGAAGCTGCCCAGCAACATCCACCTGGTCCCCCTGGACTTTGTGGAGTGCGCTGGCATCAAGTATTCCATCCGCCCCGGCTTTTACGAGATCAACGGCGCTACCGCTATTCCTGGCGGGGTGAATTTTACGGTTCACTCCAATGGGGCCACCAGCGTTTCCCTTCTGCTCTTCCACACTGGCGAGGATGAGCCCTATGGGGAAATCCCCTTTCCAGAGCATTACAAAATTGGCAATGTCTATTCCATGATCGTGTTTAAGCTGGATATTGCCCAGTTTGAGTACGGCTACCGGGTAGATGGACCCTACGACCCCCAGAAGGGCCTAATCTTTGACCGGAGCAAGTGTCTGCTGGATCCTTATGCAAAGGCCGTGACCGGCCAGCGGGAGTGGGGGGAGAACCAGCCGGGCATGCAGCAGTATAAGGCCCGGGTGGTAAAGGATGACTTTGACTGGGGAGATACCCAGCAATCTCGGATGCCCATTGAGGACATGATTATTTACGAGCTGCACGTGCGGGGCTTCACAAAAGACGCCTCTTCGGGGGTGAAGTTCCCCGGCACCTTTGAGGGACTTCGGGAGAAGATCCCTTACCTGAAGGAGCTGGGCGTGAACGCTGTGGAAATGATGCCCATTTTTGAGTTTGATGAAATGCAGGACTATCGGGAGCACAACGGCCAGAAGCTGTATAACTACTGGGGCTATAGCAGCGTTAGCTTTTTTGCGCCCAATACCAGCTACACGGCCTCTACCGAGCACAACCGGGAGGGCAACGAACTGAAAAACCTGATCCACGAGTTTAAAAAGAACGGGATCGAGGTATACCTGGACGTGGTGTTTAACCACACCGCCGAGGGCAACGAGCAGGGCCCGTTCTTTTCCTTTAAAGGCTTTGACAACAATATATACTATCTGCTCACGCCAGAGGGGTATTACTATAATTTCAGCGGCTGCGGAAATACCCTGAACTGCAACCACCCCATTGTGCACCAGATGATTTTGGACTGCTTGCGCTACTGGGTAACCACCTACCGGGTGGATGGCTTCCGGTTTGATCTGGCCTCCATTTTGGGCCGGAATGAGGATGGTTCTCCCATGGACAAACCGCCCTTGCTGCAATCATTAGCCTTTGACCCCATTTTGGGCGGGGTAAAGCTGATTGCCGAGGCCTGGGACGCTGGTGGCCTGTACCAGGTGGGCACTTTCCCCTCTTGGAACCGCTGGGCCGAGTGGAACGGAAAGTATCGGGACGAGATGCGCTGCTTTATCAAAGGGGACCCAGGCACAGCCCAAAACGCCGCCCAGCGAATTTCCGGCTCTCGGGATATCTACGAGGTCCGGGGCCGCACCAACGCCTCGGTAAACTTCTTGACCTGCCACGATGGCTTTACCATGTACGACCTGTTCGCCTACAATGAAAAGCATAACGAGGGCAACGGCTGGAACAATACCGACGGCTGCTGGAATAACTGTAGCTGGAACTGCGGCATAGAGGGCGAAACAGAGGACCCAGGGGTGAACCAGCTGCGGATGCGGATGATCCGCAATGCCTTTGCCCTGCTGATGTGCAGCCGGGGTATTCCCATGTTCCTGGCCGGGGATGAGTTTTGCAATACCCAGTTTGGAAATAACAATGCCTATTGCCAGGACAGCATTATCTCTTGGCTAGACTGGAACCGCCTGGAACAGCATAAGGATATGGTCCAGTTTTTCCGGTACATGATCGCCCTGCGGAAAGACCACCGGGTGCTGCGCACCAACCTGAGCGATGGGGTAGCGGGCCTGCCAGATGTAAGCTTTCATGGGGTAATGCCCTGGCACAATGGACCCTTTGGGGCTGACGAGCACTACGTGGGGGTCATGTTTGCGGGGTACCAGCGGGACAAAGGGGCCGAGGTAGTGTATGTTGCGGCAAACTCCTACTGGGAACAGCTGGACGCGGCCCTGCCAGAGCTGCCCCATTCCATGCGTTGGGAGCAGGTGGTGGATACCTGGCAGCCAGAGCAGGTGGTCCGGCGGCTGGAAAACCGCGGATTCCAGATCGGTCCTCGGTCTGTGAAGGTGTTTTTGGGCAGATAAAAAACACGGCGTGTCCCTGTGCCAAAACAGGCGGATGTCGTTCTAAAGAGAATGCGGCGGGGGCCCTTTTTAAGGGCGCCCGCCTTTGCTTTTGGCCGGATACGGGCTCTTCTTTGGCGGCGCGCGGGGACCCAAGCGGGCCCTGGGGCCTTTGTGACAAAACTGTAAGCTTCCACTGTCCTTTTGTAAGTCTGCCTTATGGATTTTGTAAGAAATCCGGGCTATAATTGTGTCATGAAAAGAACAAAAGGAGAGATCACGATGGCCCTTTTATCTGTTGACCATTTGAAAAAAACATATTCCAACCGTTTTGGCGGAGCCCAGGTCCACGCCCTGCGGGACGTAAGCTTTACGGTGGAACAGGGGGAGTTTACCGCCATTATGGGCGAGTCCGGCTCTGGTAAAACCACCCTTTTGAATATCCTGGCCGCCCTGGATAAGCCCACTTCTGGCAAAGTATTTCTAAACATGCGGGATATTGTCAGCCTGCCGGAAAAGGAGATATCCGCCTTTCGCCGGGACAACCTGGGCTTTGTATTTCAGGACTTTAATCTGCTAGACACCTTCTCCGTGCAGGACAACATCTTCCTGCCCCTGGTGCTGGCTGGCAAAAAGCACGAGGAAATGCGCCAGCGGCTGGAGCCCATTGCCCGCAGCCTGGGCATTGAAGAGCTACTGGAAAAATTCCCCTACGAGATCTCTGGCGGACAAAAGCAGCGCACTGCCATTGCCCGGGCCATTATCACCCAGCCCCAACTGATTTTGGCTGACGAGCCCACCGGGGCCCTGGATTCCCGCTCGGCGGCCCAGATTATGGAGATCTTCACAAAGATTAACCGCGCTGGCCAGACCATCCTCATGGTCACCCACTCTATCCAGGCTGCCAGCCGGGCTGGGCGGGTGCTGTTCATCAAGGACGGACAGGTGTTCCACCAGCTGTATCGAGGAGAGCACACCGATGACCAGATGTACCAGAGTATCTCGGATACGCTGACAGTACTGGCCACCTCTGGAGAAGGGGAGGATGAAAATGCTTAAGCTATATCCCCGGCTGGCCTGGCAGAATGTGCGGAAAAACTACCGGGTCACTGTGCCCTATATGCTCTCGGGCGCGGGCATTATTATGATGTACTATATGATCTACGCCATCAAAATGGGCTGCGACGCCGCTGAGATGCTCGGCGCCCGCACCGTGGCGGCCACCATGGGCTTTGGCGTAATCGTGATCGGCATTTTCGCGGCCATCTTTATCTTCTATACCAACAGCTTCCTGATGAAACGCCGGAAGCGGGAGCTGGGCCTGTACAACATCCTGGGCATGGAAAAACGCCACATTGGCATGGTCATCCTCACCGAGACCATGATTACCTTCTTGATCTCCCTGGCCTTTGGCCTGGGTCTGGGGATCGCGTTTTCCAAGCTGTTCTTCCTGATCCTGGACCATCTGATGGCCGCCGCCAGCCCCATCCCCTTCCTCATTCCCGCCGGGGCCATTGTCAGCACGGTGCTGCTCTTTGGGGTCATCTACCTGGTAACCGCCCTGTACAACATCCTACAGGTGCGGCTTAGTAAGCCCATTGAGCTGCTTCACAGCAGCTCTGTGGGGGAGAAGGAGCCCAAGGCCCGGTGGTTTTTAGCCCTCATAGGGGTGGCGCTGCTGGGGGCTGGCTACTACCTGGCCCTGACCATTGAGGACCCGGTGATGGCCCTGCTGCTGTTCTTTGTGGCAGTGGTTCTGGTCATTCTGGGCACCTACCTGCTGTTCATTGTGGGCATTACCGCTCTTTTGAAGCTGCTGAAAAAGAACAAGGGCTTCTACTATCAGACCAAGCACTTCACCACCCTTTCTGGTATGCTCTACCGCATGAAGCAGAACGCCGCGGGCCTGGCCTCCATCTGCATCCTGTTCACCTGCCTGCTGGTAACGGTATCCACCACCTTCTCCCTGTACACCGGGGTAGAGGACATGGTAGCCGGCCGCAACCCCAACGACATCAACTTCGAGATCTACGGGGGCAACGACCAGGCCCTGGAGAGCCTGAAGGAGCTGACAGAGGACCTCTGCGCCCGGCAGGGCATCTCCATCACCCACAGCATGGACCGCAAGTTCTGGTCCTTCGCCGGCAGCCGGGTGGGCAACGTGCTGTACGACGGCGACGGCACGGTGAGCAACCAGTACTACATGCTGGAGGTGTACACCCTGTCGGACTACAACCGCTACAACAACACCCACGAGACCCTGGCCCCCGGCGAGGCCCTGCTGTACGACCCGGCGGGCAACATCGAGGCGGGCGCCATAGAGCACGGCGAGCTCACCGTTTTTGGCGAGACCTTCCAGGTGCGCAAGGTGGACTTCGCCCAGGGGGTGGCCTCCCCCAAGAGCACCACCTGGCTGGGCTACAGCGACTACGCCCTGGTGCTGGACGACTCCCGGTTCCAGGAGGACGGCCGCTTTATGGTGAAGGGAGGCCAAGCGGTGGCCGACATGGTGTACCGCATCGACCTCAGCGACAACAGTCGGGAGGCCGTGCAGCGCTTTTCCGACACCTACTGGGACGAGGCGGAGCAGCACTGGCACGCCTTCAGCGAAAACGGCGGCAGCTACGAGAGATTAGTCTTCAGCACCAAGGCCAGCGACCTGACCGACGCCATGGAGCTGTACGGCGGGCTGTTCTTCCTGGGGCTGTTCATGGGGGCGGTGTTCCTGATGGGCACGGTGCTGATCATCTACTATAAGCAGCTTTCCGAGGGCTACGAGGACGCACGCCGCTTTGACATTATGCAAAAGGTGGGCATGAGCCACCAGGAGGTGAAGCGCAGCATCCACAGCCAGGTGCTGATGGTATTTTTCCTGCCCCTATTCATGGCTATTTTACACCTTGGGGTGGCGTTCCACATGCTCCAGCTAATTTTGGCTATGCTGAACATGGTAAACTTCACCCTCATCCTCATCAGCATGGTGGGCTGCGTACTGGTGTTCAGCGTGATGTATCTGGTCATTTATCTGCTCACCGCACGGACTTATTACAAAATCGTGGAAACAGCCGCGTAAGGAGGAGATTGTTATGATTGGCGTATTATTTGATATTTTCGCTTGGCTGGCCAACACGGCCTGGTCCGTTTTGGGCGCGGTGCTAAGCTTTGTGTGGCGGCTGCTTTCGGCCGGGGCGGACCTGCTGTTCCGGATGATACGTTCCGCGGCCAGCGTGCTGTTCGGGCCTATGCGGCTGTGGGACGGGGCTTGGGACCTGGGTGGGGTCTTTGTAAGCGTACTAAGTACGCTGCTCATCGCCTGCGCTGTGCTGGCACTGGTGGCTGTGGGCGAAAACCTATACCGCCGCTGGCGGGGCAGATAGAGCGCCCGTGAGGGCGGGGTTCAGGGGCCGGGGCGGTCCCACCCCGACACCCCCCAGCAAAGGCCCACCGCAACATGAAACCTTTCCATAATAAAGAGGACCAGCCCCTTTGGGCTGGTCCTCTTCCGCTATTTTCCCGGGCCTAGTCCTTCGCCGCCTTAGGCCGGTCCAGATACAGCCGCACCGTGGTGCCCACCCCCGGCTCGGACTGCACCTCAATCCGGTTATGCAGCTTTTCCATCACCCGTTTGCTTAGGTAAAGCCCCAGCCCCGTGGAGCGCCGCTCCTGCCGGCCCAGCCGGCCGGTAAAGCCCCGCTCAAACACCCGGGGCAGGTCCGCTGGGTCAATGCCCACGCCGGTGTCCCGCAGGACCAGCACATTTTCTTGGTCCATGTCAATGCTGATCCTTCCGGTCTTTGTGTATTTCACCGCGTTAGAGATCAGCTGTTCCAGCACAAAAAGCAGCCATTTTTTGTCTGTGATTACCCGATTGTCAAAGTCTCCCAGCTCAAAGCTCAGGTGCTTATAAATAAACTGGGGGGCAAACATCTTCACCGCCCGGGCCGCAATGGGCCGCACAGCGCATTCCTCCAGCTGTAGGTCCGCGCTCATGGAGTAAATTCGTAGGTACCCCAGCACCATATCCACATAGCGCTCGGTTTTGAAAAGCTCCTGCCGCAAAGCCTCTCCACAGGGCACGGGTTCAGACTGTAAAATCAGCCGCATGGCTGCCAGCGGCGTCTTAATCTGGTGCACCCATAGGGTGTAGTACTCAATCAAATCGTCCTGGCGGTGGGTTTGCTGGGCCTCCAGGTCTTCCACCCGCAGGCGCAGGGTTTCCAGGGTTTCCATCATGAGCTGTTGATGAAGGGGGCCGCAGGGCTCCACCGGCTGTAAAAGCTTGGGGGCCAAGCGTCGAAGGGCCTCCAGCTGTATCCAGGTGCGGTAGTAGCGGACAAAATCCGGTATCAGAAACAGCCCCACGCCTAAAAGCCCGGTGAGCAGAAAGCAATAAAACAGCGGTTCCCAGGGCAGGCCATACAGCAGAAAAAGGCCCCAAGCGCCCGCGCCCAGCAAAACCACGGCCAGCCAGGTCCACCGGCGGTCCAGAAGATAGTGAAGAAATATTTTGGTATGAATGGGGCGGCACCTCCTTAGCTAAGCTGGTATCCCTGGCCTTTTTTAGTGGCCAACATTCCAGCCAAACCCACGGTTTCCAGTTTTTTCCGCAGCCGGGACATGTTCACGGTCAGCGTATTGTCGTCTATAAAGCTCTCGCTCTCCCACAGCCGCACCATCAAGTCGTTGCGGCTTACCGTGCGGCCCGCGTTTTCCATCAGCATGCGCAGAATCCGGAACTCGTTTTTGGTCAGCTCCAGCTTTCCCTCCGGTCCGGTGAGAATCTCTGTGCCCAGGTCCAGCATGGCGCCGCCGTGCTCCAAAACCTCCACGCTGCCCCGCATGGAGTAGGTCCGGCGCAGCACGGCCTGAACTTTGGCGGTGAGTACAGTGAGGTCAAAGGGCTTGGGAATAAAATCGTCGCCGCCCAGGTCAATGGCTGTAACAATGTTCAGATTGTCCGAGGCGGAAGACATAAACACCACCGGCGTTTTGGAGCGCTTGCGAATTTCCTGGCACCAGTGGTACCCGTTGAAACCAGGCAGGCCGATGTCTAGCAGGACCAGATGGGGGGCGAACTGGGTAAACTCCTCTGTCACCTGGGAAAAATTTTCCACAGCCCGCACCTGATAGCCCCACAGGGTGAGGTGGGAAGATACGGTGCGGCAAATAACCGGGTCATCCTCAACTAAAAAAATTTTATACATTGGAAAGAATCCTTCTTATTTCATCGTAATTTTCTCCACGATAGGTAAAGCTGAAATCCTTTGCGCCGTCAAGCCCTTTTCCGGCGGGGTCATACCACAGGCTGTCAAGGCCGGCGTTTGCCGCGCCCTGTAAGTCTGAAGTGGGAGAATCTCCTATTACAAGAGCGCGAGCGGGCAGAAAGCCCTGTATATGGGCGGCCACATAGTCAAAATAGCGCTTGTTTGGCTTGCCCACCCCCACGGCCTCGGAGACGAACACGTCTTTAAAATACGGCAGCAGGCCGGAATGCTCCAGCCGGGGCCTCTGGCTGACCACATTACCATTGGTAATAATATAAAGCTCATAGTCTTTACAGAGCTGGGCGGCCAGCTTTACAGCGCCAGGGTAGGGGGTGCCGGTTTGGGCCAGGGCTGTAAAGTAGGAGGCGTTGATAGCCTCCGGGTCACCGGTGAGGCCGGTCTCGGCGAGAAAATCCACAAAACGGCTGATATAAAGCTGCTGCTTGGTACATTCGCCCCGCTCAAAGCGCTCCCAGGCGCGGTTGTTGCAAGCATTATAGCATTCCAAAAAGCGCTGGCTATAGGGCGCTTGGCCAGAAAAACAGGCGGAATAGGTGGACTGAAATGCCAGGCGCATGTCCTGGGGAAAGTCTAAAAGCGTGTAGTCAGCGTCCATTAAAAGGAAGCGGTACTTCATGGAATACATCCTTTCCGTCATGATTGGAGAGAGAGAGACATAGATATGAATAGAAAAATTATACTCGGTTTTGGGGGAGTTGTCAATTGGGCGGAAGGGCTTTCCCTGGACACCTGCCCCGGTGAAAAGCGAAAGGATGTGGAAGAATGCGTCATTTTTTGGGAAAAAAGACAGGGTATCTATTGGCCTGGCTGCTCTTGGCCTGCTCGGTGGGGGTGGTCTGGCTGCTGCAAAGCCAACAAGTGCTGAACAGTGAACCAGCTTTACACAGCCCTGCCTCGCCTACCGTTACACCGTCTCCTGCGCCCCAGCCCACTTCGAAAAACACCCAAATGGCAGGGGTATGGGTCCCATATATGTCTCTAAGCGGGGGGAGCCAGGGAGAGTTTGAGGCGAATTTCAAAGGGATTGCCGATAGTGCAAAGGAGAAAGGCTTAACAGCGCTGTTCGTTCATGTGCGCCCCTTTTGTGACGCCCTTTATCCTTCTAAGCAATACCCCTGGTCCCACCTTCTTACCGGCAAACAGGGCCAGGACCCGGGCTATGATCCCCTGAAGTTTATGGTGGAGTACACGCATGGGCTGGGGCTGGAGTTTCACGCGTGGATTAACCCTCTGCGGGTGCGCACAGCCGAGACGCCTGGGGAGCTGGCCCAGGACAACCCCTATACGGTCTTGGGGGAGGAATATCCATTCTATTTTATGAAGTGGGAGGGCGGCGTTTATCTCAACCCCGCTTACCCCTATATACGGAGTCTGATCGCGGACGGAGCGGCAGAAATTGTGGAAAATTATCCAGTAGACGGAATCCACTTTGACGACTATTTTTACCCGGCCCAAGACGCTGGCCTGGATGAAGAGGCCTATCAGCTTCATGTAGAGACCGTGGAGACCCCTTTGGAACTAGAAGAATGGCGGAGCGCTAATATTAACGCCATGATGGCTTTGGTATATGAAAAGGTAAAAGCAGTGAGAGAGGATGTAGCCTTTGGCGTGTCACCCCAGGGAAACATTGCCAATGACCATGAGATGGGAGCGGACGTGGAAGCTTGGTGCGCCACCCCAGGCTATGCTGATTATGTATGCCCGCAAATCTACTATAGTTTTGAAAATGAGGGGCTGGACTATACCCAGGCGCTGGAGGAATGGTCGAAGCTTTACAGGCACCCAAACGCGCGGCTGTATGTAGGCCTTGCCCTTTACAAGGCTGGAGCGGGGGAGGAAGACTGGGCCGGGGGACAGGTGATCGGCCAGCAGATCACAGCGGCGCGGGAGGCGGCGTGTAACGGAATTATACTTTATAGCTCGGCCTATCTAGATACGGAACAGACCCAGGAAGAGGTGCGCAACGCGGTGGAGGTTTTGGCAAAGCCCAAAGGAGGCGGATAGTCTCTCTTAGGTTTCGACCTCCAACTGGTTCAATTCTCCTCTCTGTAGCTTCGTATACAGATCAGCTTCCTCCCGGTTGGTTTTGTTGGGTGATCGGGCTTTGCATGGGGGCACTTGACAAAACAATAGGGCATACACCCAATCACCCGTGAACGGGGCAAGAGTCCATGGATCAAGTACCAGCAAGCCGCACCAGGCGCTATGCATATCCGCAAGAAGGCCATAGGAAAGATCCGACG
Organism: Oscillospiraceae bacterium; assembly: GCA_910574935.1. Classification (GTDB taxonomy): domain Bacteria; phylum Bacillota; class Clostridia; order Oscillospirales; family Acutalibacteraceae; genus Acutalibacter; species Acutalibacter intestini. Next base: position 111,156 of record CAJTCU010000001.1, on the reverse strand, counting down.
CCATCACAAGAATCGCTGCCGGAGCGGGAAAGCGGCGGGAAATGGCAGATAAAAGCGAAAAGCCGGGGGCAAATCCCCGGCCTTTTCTATGTGGTAAAGTATTCGATATTTTGAGGGCGTATGTCCTTTTGTATGGCCTTTTGACGCAAGGCGCGAAACAGTGATAAAAAGGAAAACCCCCAGAAACCTTGCAGTTTCTAGGGGCTATGCTTGGAGCTGGATATCGGAATCGAACCGATCACCTCATCATTACGAGTGATGTGCTCTACCGAATGAGCTAATCCAGCAAAAAGGAATAATACGGCTGACGGCATTTATTATAACCGATTTTTCGCCCCGCGTCAAGCCCCAAACTCCATTCGCGGGGTAAATTTCCTCTTGCGCCCCGTGGTTTTTTCCGGTATACTTAAGGTGCCGGGTTATAGTTAACGCAGTTCGAAAGAGGTGATGCCTCTTTTGAACCTGGCGGCATGGGTGCGCCGCGCCATTCTGCTGGAAAATTCAGGATGCGCCGATTTTCCAGTGCGTTTACGATACAGAACGCTTAGGCCCAGGTTGCTGGGGGCTTTTTGGCCCTTTTCCGCGTCAAAAAGCCTTGTCAATTGGAAGAGATGACGATGGGCCGCGCATTGCTCACGGTTTTCTTCTTGCAATGGACCCCTTCTGGCCAAAAAGACCTCATTTCCTCTATTTTAAACAAGCCCTCGTCGATCGCCAGAGGGGGACCCGTGGATTTCTCCTGGGCGGGGCTGTGTCCGCTCAATATTTTTTCTGGGGCATAGATCCGGCATTTCGCTATTTTCAAACAGGTCCAAAGGACCGCAAAGATTTACCGCAAAGGAGCATGCTACTATGAAATGGCTGATCGCTTCGGACCTTCACGGCAGCGAACCCGCCTGCCAGGGGGTTCTCTCGGCTTTTCAGCGAGAGGGCGCCCAGCGGCTGCTGCTGTTGGGGGACCTGCTATATCACGGCCCCCGCAACGACCTGCCCGCGGGCTACGCCCCCAAAGAGGTGGCGCGGCTGCTGAACGCCGCCGCGCCCAGGATCTTCTGCGTGGGGGGCAACTGCGAGGCCCCGGTGGACCAGATGGTACTGGATTTTCCGGCGCTGGCCCCGTACTGTCTTTTGGAGACTGCCGGGCACATGGTCTTTGCCACCCATGGCCATGTCTATCATCAGGAGAGCCCTCCGGCCCTGCCCCCAGAGGGGGTCCTTCTTCATGGGCACACCCATATTCCAGCCAAGACCCGTACCCCAGGGGGCTGGTGGTACCTGAACCCCGGTTCGGCGGCCCTGCCCAAAGAGGGAAGCTGGCGGGGCTATATGGTTTTAGAGGACGGGCTCTTCCTGTGGAAAACCCTGGAGGGGGAAGAGATGGACCGGCTGGCCCTGGACCATTTGCAATGAAAAAGAGAGCGGCCCGCAGGGCGCGCTCTCTTTTTCTACTTTTGCGGCAGCTCCTCCGGCATCTCCCGCCAGCTCTCCAGGCCAGCGGCCAGCAGCTTCATGCCGCTTAGGTACGTCCACTCGCCCCCCTGGTGGTAGTGGTCGAAATCCACGCAAAACAGAGAGTAGGCCAGCACCTTGCCGGTTTCCATCACCAGGCGGATGTTCCGCATCACGGTGTCAATGTCATGGCCCCCGGGCTCATTTTGCTCATAAGCGGGAATATACTCTGGGCTAAGGATGTCCGCGTCTACCGAAAGGTACAGCGCGTCTACCCGGGCCGCCAGCTCTTCCACGGCCCCCCGCCAAAGGTCCTCGGCATCAAAGGCGGCGGCGTCCAGGTGCGTCATGCCTGCCGCCCGCATATTTTCGTCAAAGTCCGGGTCGTTCAGCCTGCCGTCGCTAACCAGTACGTTTTGGCCGCTGATTGGCTCTGCCAGACCGCAGCCCTGGGTGCGCCACTGGGGATAAGTCTGTCCGGCCAGAGCCGAAAGGGGAAAGCCCACAAACCGGGTGGGGCGGTTTAGGGTTTCAATAATGCGGTTGTCCGCGTGGGCGTCTACCCAAACCACGCCCAGCTTTTTATCTGTGCCAATGGCCCGCTGAATGCCCCCCGCCACCGCCGGGGCATAGCAGCAGTAGCCCCCGGCCACGGCCACCGCCCGGCCCCGCAGCAGCGCGCCGCAGACCTTATCGGAAAAATCCCGGGGCACGGCAAAGCTGGGGGGCAGGTCTGGGTAGCGGCGGTGGTCCACTTCTACCGTCTCCACTGGGGCGCCGGTTTTGCCATAGACCCCGCACAGGCGGTACAGATCCACATCCCGGCGCTGAGAAAAGCCCTTGACCGGGTCGCTTAGGCGATAGGGGGTGGCGGTGGGGTCCACCTGCCAGTGGTTGTAGCAGTAGGGGCATTCAATCACGGAAAGTCCTTTTAGCATGGGCAAGCGCCTCCATCACAGTTTTTTTTCCACATACAGGTTCAGCTCGAACCGCTCGAAAAAGCCGATAAGCTCCCCCGCTTGGTTTCGTACCGGCTGCATATAAATACGCTGGTTACGCAGATTGACCCCTATAAAGGCCTCTTTGCCGTCGCGTTTCATCTTCTCATAGGCCGCCCGGATGCGCTGTCGAGAGCCCTCTTTGTCGTGGCAGAGGACCAGGTTTTTGCCAATCAGGTCTTGGTAGCCCCGCTCCTGGTAATAGTGGTACTGGGCGTAGCGGTTCATATAGCGGATGGTAAAGGTGCTGTCCACAAAGACAATGGGATAGGGGTAGCTGTCCAAAATCCCCCGCAAAATGGTGTTCTCGTCCATTATTTTACTTCCACCGTCCAGCCGAATTCATCGGCCAGCTTTCCGGTCTGAATGCCTGTGACCGTATCGTACAGCTTTTGGCTTATAGGGCCAATGCCGCCGCCGGAGATGAGCATTACCTCGTCTCCAAACCGCAGGGCCCCCACTGGGGAGATCACCGCCGCGGTGCCGCTGCCCCAGCACTCCTCTAACGTGCCGTCTTTGGCGGCGGCCACCAGCTCGTCCACGCTGACCCGGCGCTCTTCCACCTCCATGCCCCAGTGGCGGCACAGGTCCAGGCAGCTGGCCCGGGTGACGCCGGGCAGGATGCTGCCGTTCAGCATGGGGGTCACTACTTTTCCGGCAATTTTGAAGAAGATGTTCATAGAGCCCACTTCCTCAATGTATTTGCGCTCCACACCGTCCAGCCACAGCACTTGGGCATAGCCGGCGGCGTCGCTTTTTTCCTGGGCTTTCAGGCTGGCGGCGTAGTTGCCCCCTGCCTTTGCCTCGCCAATGCCGCCCCGCACGGCCCGGACATAGTCGTCCTCAATCCAGATCTTCACCGGGTCTAGGCCGCTGGCATAGTACGCGCCAGAGGGGGAGAGGATGATGATAAATTGATAGCTTAAGGAGGGGTGCACCCCCAGGTGGGGGTCGGTGGCAATGATAAAGGGCCGGATGTACAGGGAGGTGCCCGGCTGGGTGGGAATCCAGTCCTTTTCCACATGGACCAGGGTCTTTAAAGCGTTCATAAAGTCGTCTGCGGGCACAGGGGGAATGCACAGGCGGCGGCAGGAGTTCTCGGCCCGGGCAATGTTGCGGTCCGGGCGGAACAGCAGGGTGCGGCCATCTTCCGTGTGATAGGCTTTCAGGCCCTCAAACATCTCCTGGGCATAGTGGAACACCATAGCCGAGGGGTCCAGGCAGATGGGCCCATAGGGTACAATCTTCGGGTCGTGCCAGCCCTGGCCCTGGTTATATTCCATTACAAACATGTGGTCGGTAAATATCTGGCCAAAGCCCAGGCGGCTCTGGTCCGTGGGCTTTTCCTTTGGGGTCTTGGTCAGTTCTATTTTAATTTCCTGCAATTTCAACGACCTCTTTTCCTTTTGGTGGTTTCTGCGGCGGTGGAACCCGCTATAATTATAGTGAATTATAAACCCAAAGCGCCTAAATTGCAAGCTGGGGGCAGGGCTTCTTGCAAAAAGGTGGTTTTCCACAGTTTTTTTGCGCCGCAGTGCCGGATTTATCGGCGATGTTCCGGGCCCTTTTTCACCGGCCGGTCACCTGATTTCCTGTTCCAGCGTGTCGAACTCTGGGGTGGAGAAAAATTCACCCAGGGTAATTTCCAGGCCGTCACACAGCTTTTTAATGGTCACTGTGCCGGGGTTCCGGCTTTCTCCATTGAGGATGTTCTTTTACTGTGGCCTGGGGAACAGCGGCCAGGTTGCTAAGCCCGTTTGGCGTAAGGCCTCTTTCCCTGCACAGCTGAAGAATACGGGCGGCTATGGTTTCACGTGTTTTCAAAGGTTTTCCTCCAGGCCAAATTTTAGCAGCTGGTAGGGCTCTACCCGCAAAACCGTGGCAATGTTGAAAAGGACCTCCAGCGACAGGCCTCTTTCCATGTTGGGGGACTCAATGGCAGCCAAGTGCTGGCGGCTGATGCCCAGCTCCTCCGCCAGTTCGTCCTGGGTCAGGCCCGCGCGTCTGCGAAAATAGCCGATAGCCAGGTACAGCGCCTTTAGCCGCTGGGTATTGTCAAATTTTTGGGACAAGGGGCATCACCTCTGGTATAAGTTTATCGGAAGGTGAGCTAAATATGAATAATGTTAAACACGTCATTGACGTTTTAAAAACTTCTCATTATAATTAGAGCATGTCACATCAAGAAGGAGCGCTTCTATGAACGATTGTATATCCGAATTTTTTATTCAGGCTTTTGCCCAAATGCTCCGCTCCGCCCGCGCCGCCGCCGGCCTTACCCAGGCGGAGGTGGCCGCCGCGCTGGGGATTACCCGTACGTCCTATACCTATTATGAGCTGGGCAGGTCCCAGCCCCCCCTGGCCTCTCTGCGGACACTGGCGGAGCTTCTCGCGCTTCCGCCAGAGGCCTTTCTCTACCCAGAACGCTGGGAGGGGCCATGATACCTGGGACGGGGCACGCCCGTATCAAATAAAATGAAACGGCCCTTGACATTTATGGCAGAACATGCTATGCTATGAAAGCCGCATACTGCGGGCCAATAAGTGCCGGGAAACCGGCCGCCCGGCGGTAGCGAGACTTTTTGAAAAGAGGATACCAGAATGTTTGCAGTAATCGAGACAGGCGGCAAGCAGTATAAGGTCCAGTACGGAGATGTGATCTTCGTAGAGAAGCTGGACGCCGCCGAGAACGAAACGGTGGAGTTCCCCGTGGTGGCCGTGTTCGGCGAGGGCGAGCCCAAGGTGGGCGCTCCCTATGTGCAGGGCGCGACCGTAACCGGCAAGGTGGTAAAGAACGGCAAGGCCAAGAAAATCACGGTGTTTACCTATAAGCCCAAAAAGAACGCCAAGCGCAAGATGGGCCACCGCCAGCCCTACACCAAGGTGCAGATTGAGGCGGTTAAGGCCTGATGATCCACATAGACTTCCTCACGCCGGAAGGGACCCTATCGCTGCTGGGCCTGCGCGTTGCTGGCCACGCCGGATGGGGCGAGGAGGGCGGCGACATTGTGTGCGCGGCCGTGTCCTCGGCCGCCTATCTGGTGGTGAATACCGTCACCGAGGTGCTTGCGGTTACGCCGCTGGCGCTGCGCGCGGAAGAGGGGGACCTGTTCTTTCGCATAGAGGAAAGGGACGAGCCCGCCTGCCGGACGCTTTTGCAGGGGTTAAAGCTCCACCTTTGCCAGCTGGAGGACCAGTACCCACAGCACATTCGGGTGGACTATATGGAAGTATAGTAGGATGAACCTGCATTTACAATCAAATCAGCCTAAAAAGAAAGGATGGCAATGACTATGCTAAAAATAAATTTGCAGCTTTTTGCCCATAAAAAGGGCATGGGCTCTACCAAGAACGGCCGGGACTCCGAGTCTAAGCGCCTGGGGGTTAAGCGCGCCGACGGCCAGTTCGTGCTGGCGGGGAACATCCTGGTAAAGCAGCGCGGCACCAAGATCCATCCCGGTACCAACGTGGGCCGGGGCTCTGACGACACCCTGTTCGCCCTGGTGGACGGCAAGGTTCGTTTTGAGCGCATGGGCGCGGACCGCAAGAAGGTCAGCGTGTACGCGGAGTAATTTAGCTTGCTAAAGAAAGCCTCTTCGATTGAGAAGGGGCTTTTTTGTGGTGAAGGGGCCTGTAGCGCGAAAGTAAGGAGGGACAGTGCCATGAAAAAGGCGATTGGCGCCGCGCTGGCGGTTGTAATGACCTGCGCTGTCATTGGCGTTGGATGGTTTGTTACGGCAAGCAAAAGAATTGAGGGCGTAACAATAGTTACCCTTTCTGTGGACAGCATTGCCGGGAAGTTCCACAATGAGGATGGGTATTACCTGACCCTCGCCCTGGAGGACGGGGTGATAGAGGACTATCATCTGTCCTATGATGAGGTTTCCATTAAAACCGGGAAGAATCTCTATGACAAAGTTGTTCCAGGGGAGCGCAGTCCTGGGGTCACCTTGAAGATCACGGACCCGGAGAAGGAGTGCCGGGACATTGGAGCCCTGATGAAAGTGAAGCGGCACGAGCTTTGCGAAATTATTTCGGTAACCGCGGCGGATCATAGTATCATTGATGGAAGTTGAGAGCGCGAGGCGTTTTTTGACGACGTTTTGGCCTCCGGCGGCCAGGGGCGCTGCCTCTGGACCCTGCCACCTTTGAAAAGGTGGACGAAACTTTTACGGTTTCCCCGCCGGGACCCGTATTCGTCTATTACCCCGAAACTTAACAGGAGGAAACATTGCGCGGTCCAGGGGCGTTAGGCCCCTGGTGGGGGTGGAGGGGGCAAAGCCCCTTCCCCGCCGGGGGTCATTCCATCATCAAAAAAACACTCCCAGCCAATCCTAGGAGGTGCGGTATGTTTATTGACAGTGCAAAAATTTTCGTAAAGGCCGGGGACGGCGGCGACGGCGCGGTGGCGTTCCACCGGGAAAAGTACGTGGCGGCCGGCGGCCCTGACGGCGGCGACGGCGGCCGGGGCGGCAGCGTGGTCTTTGTGGCAGACAGCAATCTTTCCACCCTGGCGGACTTCCGCTACAAGCGCAAGTACACCGCCCAAAAGGGCGAAAACGGCCGGGGCGGGCGCTGCGCCGGGAAGAACGCCCCGGACCTGATTGTGAGAGTGCCCAAAGGGACTCTTGTAAAGGATGCAGACACAGGCCGGGTCCTGGCGGATATTTGGGACCAGGAGCCAAAGGTCATTGCCAAAGGGGGCCGGGGCGGCTGGGGCAACACCCACTTTGCCACCCCCACCCGGCAGACCCCCCGGTTTGCCAAGCCCGGCCAGCCCGGCCAGGAGCTTACCGTTCAGCTGGAGCTGAAGCTGCTGGCAGACGTGGGCCTGGTGGGGTATCCTAATGTGGGCAAGTCTACCCTGATCTCGGTGATCTCCCAGGCCAAGCCCAATATCGCGGACTACCACTTTACCACCCTTACCCCCGTGCTGGGGGTAGTGCCCCTGGGCGAGGGGCGGTCCTTTGTGGTGGCGGATATCCCCGGGCTTATTGAGGGGGCCTGGCAGGGAAAGGGCCTGGGCCACCAGTTTTTGCGCCATGTAGAGCGCTGCCGGATGCTGGTGCATTTGGTAGACGTGGCGGGCAGCGAGGGCCGGGACCCCAAGGAGGACTTTGCCGTTATCAACGGCGAGCTGGAAAAGTTCAACCCAGAGCTGGCCCAGCGGCCCATGCTAGTGGCGGGCAACAAGTGCGACCTAGCAGAGCCGGAACAGGTGGAGGACTTTAAAAATTTTGTGGAGGCAAAGGGCTACCGGTTTTTCCCCATTATCGCACCCATTAACGAGCGGGTGGACGCCCTGGTGGACGCCATCACGGCGGAGCTGCAAAAGCTACCGCCAATTGCCCGCTATCAGCCCGATCCCCCGGTGCTGGCCCCTGTGGAGGAGCTGGAGCGGGGGAAGGTACAGGTAACGGAAGAAGAGGGGGTATACACTGTGGAGGCCGCCTGGCTGGAGAGGATTATGAACACAGTGGATTTTGACGACAACGAGTCCCTGGCCTATTTCCAGCGGGTGCTGGTACACACTGGCGTCATTGAGGCCCTGCGGCAGGCAGGCTGCGGCGAGGGCGACACCGTGGACATTTATGGCCTGGAATTCGACTTTGTAGAGTAAGGGGGCGGTGCGTTGGAAAGACTTTTACCACAGAACGGGCTGGACCCCAAGGCCCTAAGCTCTTTGGACCTGGCCTTTGTAGGAGACGCGGTATACGATCTTTTGGCCAGGGAATACCTGGCGGCAGGGGGCAGCTGTCCGGTTAAGAAGCTCCACCAGCGTAAGGCTGCCTGGGTGAACTGCGGGGCCCAGGCCCAGGCCCTGCGGACCCTTTGGCCAGAGCTGGACCCAGAGGAGCAGGCCATTGCCCTGCGGGGCCGGAACGCCCACGTGGGGCATCTGCCCAAAAACGCCGCCCCTGCGGACTACCACGGAGCCACGGCCCTAGAGGCCCTCTTTGGCTGGCTGTACCTGATGGGCCGGGGCCAGCGGCTGCGGCAGCTTTTTTTGGCGGCCATTCAAAAGGAGGAGGGGGGTGCAGCCCATGAATGAGCCAAAGGAGCTGTTTGTGGAACGTTTCACTCATACGGGTTTCCGCCAGGCTTTTCGGGCTTATTTTCAAGAGCTGGGCATTTCAGTACAGGACTGGGAAGGGCTTTTTCAAGAGATGGACCAGGACGGCCGGGGCAACCGGGCCTTTCTGCTGCTGGAGGGGGATAAGGCCGCGGGCTTGATCCAGTTCTGCCCAGTGAAGCTGGAGTGCTGGTTTTTTACCCAGCGGGCTGGATTCATCCGGGAGCTCTGGGTGGACCCGGACCGGCGGGGAAGAGGACACGGGGCCCGGCTGCTGGAGCTGGCGGAGACTTGGCTAAGGGAGAACGGCGCGGCGCTGGTTTTGCTGACCACGGACACGGCCCCGGGGTTTTATGAGAAGCGGGGATACCATAGAGACCCAAGCATTTCGGCGAAAAACGCCGACCCAGTGTACAAGAAAGCCCTGTAAAAGCGCAGCGCAAACAGCGCCCCCTGGGAGGGGCCCGAATTGACCACAATAATATATATTGTCTTTTTTACAAATGCTATTTTATAGAAAGGAAATGCCCCATGCTAGCCAAACGAAAAGAAATCGCTCTAGACGCCCTGTTCATCCTTGCGGGTTCGGCGGTGTACGCCGCCACAGTGAACGGCCTCACCGCGCCCAATAACATTGCCCCCGGAGGCATCACGGGTGTGGCCACCATGCTGAACTATGTGTTCGGCACCCCCATCGGCCTCGTCGCCTTTCTCATCAACATTCCCATTATTATTTGGGCTGTGGTGGAGATTGGCTATAAGCTGGTCATTAAGACCATGGCGGCTATTGCCGTATCCTCGCTGTTCATTGATCTGTTCGCTGGTTTTATGCCCGTGTACAGCGGAAACCCCATTTTGGTGGCGGTGTTTTCTGGGGCCTGCGAGGGCCTGGGGCTTTCCCTTACCTTTGTGCGGGGCGCCACCACCGGGGGCACCGACATGGTGGCCCGGCTGCTGGAGCGCCGGATGCCCCAAATGTCTATGGGCAGGCTCATGCTGGCTTTGGACGGGCTGGTGGTGGCCGCCTCGGCGGTGGTGTTCGGCAGCATAGAGAACGCCATGTATGCCTGCATTGCCATTTTTGTCAGTACCAGTATTATTGATACGGTCCTGTACGGTACCGACGTGGGCACCGGCAAGCTGTTTTTTGTTATGTCCCCAAAGGTACGGCAAATGGGCCAGCGGATCATTGGGGAGCTGGACCGCACAGTGACCTATTTGGACAGCAAGGGCGGCTATAGCAATGAGCCTGGGGAAACGATGCTGTGTGTGGTGCGGCGGTTTGAGGTATACGCCATGCAGGCCATTATCCACGAAGAGGACAAAAACGCCTTTGTGGTAGTGGGGGACGCGGGGCAGATTACAGGCGAGGGCTTTAAGCCCATGCGCCCGGACGATAAGCCCTTGAAAGAGCTGATACAGGACTTGAAAAACCATAAGAAATAACTATGTAAGGCCCTGCAAGCAGAGGCTTTTTGAAAAAAAGCTTCTCCCTGCGGGGCCAAAAACAACTAAGGCTTAGTAGTCGTACTCGTTCTGCTCCTGCTGGTTGCGGGAGTTGGAGTTTTGGCTGCGGTTATTCTGGCTCTGGTTTTTGCTGTTCTTGTTGTTCTGCTGGCTGCGGTTGTTCTGGCTGTTCTGCTGATTCTGGTGGTTGTTCTGCTGATTCTGATTGTTCATAATCGCGACTTCCTTTCATTATAAAAAGGTGAAGGATAGCTGGAGCGTTTTCGCCCCACGCAAAGTATTGTAAGCAGCCTGGGGAAGAATATGCGCGGGAAAATTTTAGAATTTTATTTTGTTGTTTTATTTTGGCTGACGCCAGGGCGTTTTTGGCCGCCTGGGGGCACGGGGCTATTGGGTGGATAGGGGCGTGTCCTGGGCTCTTGAAAAGGGGAGGATGTGTGGCATGGAGCTGCCAGTGGAATTTTTGGATCGGATGAAAGCGCAGCTGGGGGATGAATACCCAGCTTTTTTAGCGGGCTATCAGGGGCCGGTGGCCCGGGGGGCGCGGCGGAACCCCCTAAAGTGCAGCCAAGAGACCTTAACGGCCAGCGTGCCCTTTGCCCTTTTGCCCACAAGCTTTTCGCCGCTATCCTTTCGGGTGGATTGGGAGGGCGGCTTTGGGTCTTTGCCAGCCCACCACGCGGGGATGTTTTACTCCCAAGAGCCCTCCGCTGCCTCGGCTGTCACAGCCTTGGACCCCCAGCCAGGGGAGCGGGTGCTGGATTTGTGCGCCTCGCCGGGGGGCAAGTCTACCCAGATCGCGGGGCTGTTAATGGGCCAGGGGCTGCTCTGGTCCAATGAACCGGTACGAAACCGCACCGGCCAGCTGCTCTCCAATCTAGAGCGGCTGGGGGTGGCCAACGCGGTGGTATCCAGCAGTTATCCAGAGTCCCTGTGCCCGGCGCTGGCAGGCTATTTTCACCGGGTACTGGTAGACGCCCCCTGCTCTGGAGAGGGCTTGTTCCACAGGCTGCCCCAGGCCGCGCAGCAGTGGTCCCCCCAAGGAGTGGAGGCATGCGCCCGGCGGCAGCTGGGGATTTTGGACTGCGCGGCCCAGGCGGTGAAAGCGGATGGCGTGCTGGTGTACTCCACCTGTACGTTTTCCCAGGAGGAGAACGAGGGAGTGGTAGAGCGCTTTTTGCTGGCCCACAGAGAGTTTGTCCCGGAGAGGATCCCAGCGGACTTTGGACGCCCAGACCAGAACGGGGGCCTGGCCCGGCGGATCTATCCTATGGATGGGGGCGAGGGGCACTTTGTGGCCCGGTTCCGGCGGGTAAAGGAAAGCCCTTGTCATACAGTTGATTGCGCCCTGCCGCGCCCAGGGCAGGCAGAGCGGGAAGGTGAACAACTTTACAGGGGGCTGTTCACCGGGGAGCCTCCCCGGCTGTTGGCAGAGAAGGACCGGCTGTTAATGCGGCCCGAAGGCTTGCCGGAACTAAGAGGGCTGGGGGTGCTGCGGGCGGGGGTGGAGCTGGCCGTGATTCGCCCTAAACGCCTAGAACCAGCCCATGGAGCCTTTATGAGCAGAGGGATGGCAGAGTGCCGCAAGTATATCAACTTTACACCACAAAGTCCCGCACTGGCGGCATTTCTGTTGGGACAGGAGATCCCCTGTGAGGAGAAAGGCTATACAGCGGTCTGTGTCAACGGAGTGACCGTGGGCTTTGGCAAAGCCAGTGGTGGGCGGCTGAAAAATCACTACCCCAAAGGATTGCGTAATTTGCGATAACATATACTATATTTTGATAATCTTCTCCCGGTAGTCCCGCCCAGCCGGGCCGGGCTGGGGAGCCCCCAGGGTGTAAAGGTCGTCGGCTGCGGCCTCCAGGGCAAAGACCTGTTGAGCCTCTGGGGAAAGAGCGGAGAAGCCCGCGGCTCGTGTTGCCACCGGCAGGCTGGGACGGGCCTGTCCCAAAGTTTGCCGCCCCAGTTCTGTCATGCCCAACAGCCGGAGATAGGGGGGCAGCTGAGGTAGGTTAGAGGTAACGCCCAGAAAGGCATGGGTTGCCAGCCTTCGGATTCGGGAATGTGTATAGCGTTTACACTTTACAAGCCTGTAAAGCTCTTCTGCTGAACAGGCCTGGCGGCTAGCTCTGTACAGCCGGTTCTCCAGGCCTTCACTTAAGTCCGGCAGGGCTGCGAAATCCTGTTTTGACATGGTTCGCAGCTTGCAGAGCAGGGCGCGCTCCAGGTTTTGGGGGAGCACGGGAAATCTACCTGTAAGGCGCAACTCCTTTACAACCTTGGCGGTGGAGGTGGGGACCAGCCCCTCCAGCTCCTTTCCGGCGGCGGCAAGCTTCCGCAGCTGGCCGGCAGAGAAATAGCCGCCATTTGGGGAAAGAGAGAGCTCCTGGGCATGGTGTTCCGCGCCTACCCGTTGAACGGCCACAGGTTGTATAGACAAGTTTTGCTCCTTTATAGCATAGAGATATTCTATGCCCAAGGTGCAGTTTGGCAAGGATATTGGCTTTACAGCCTCCTCTCCGAAAAGAACAGCCAGGGCACGCTGGCGGCGCTGGGCAAAGGTTTGTCCAGTGTCTTTTTGCCGGGCCAGGGCCAGGGAAAACTCGGGAGAGCCCAGGGCTTCCGCTAAGGCGGAGAGCAGAGCAAGGTCCGGGTTTTCCGCCCCAAAATAAAGACGCTCCGCGCCCAGAGCCCCGGCCAGACAGACCCCGCCCGCGGCAAAGCGCTGGGCCCCGGCGCAGGCCCAGGGCAGGGGCAGCTCGAAAACCAGGTCCGCGCCGTTTTCCAGGGCCAGCCGGGCGCGGGACCACTTGTCCAGCATGGCAGGCCCGCCCCGCTGGACAAAATTGCCGCTCATAATGCAGCAGACCGCCCCACCAGCGGCCCGCATTTGGGACAAAATTTCCCTGTGGCCAAAATGAAGGGGGTCGAACTCACAAATCAATGCGGAAATTGCGATTTTCTCAGGCATTTTCTGTAAAACTCCTTGAATTTACGGGATTGATATAGTATAATGTGCAAGGAAGTTACATACTTGACACTTTTTGCGGTCTGTAAAGGAAGGTGACTTTACAAAAGTCCCCCGCTCCTGTTCCGCCCCCCCCCCGCGCCGCGCAGAGAGCCGGCGGCCGCTGCTTAAACTTCATTCTGTTCTATAAGCTAAGGCGGATTGCGAATGGTAATCCTGCTCTCGGTCCTCTTACGCCAGAGGGCCGCCTGAACCGATCACGCTGTATGTCAACGAATCCTTTTATTTTTTAGGAATAGGCAGCCAGAACTTATTATATATAAAATCGGTGAGAAAGGAAAGAGAAAACATGAAAATTCTTGTGATCAACGCGGGCAGTTCGTCGCTGAAATACCAGCTGATTGACATGGACGGCGAAAAGATGCTCTGCAAGGGCAACTGCGAGCGCATTGGCTTGGAAATGGGCATCTTTACCCATAAAACCGCCGATGGCCGGGAGCTGCATAAAGAGGTGGCGATGCCCGACCACACCGCGGCCTTTACCCAGGTAAAAGACGCCCTGCTGGACCCGGAAAAGGGCGTGATTAAGAACCTGGACGAAGTAGCGGCCATTGGCCACCGGGTGGTGCAGGGAGGCGCGATTTTCCACCAGTCCTGCCTGGTGGACGAGAAGGTGATCGCGGATATCGAAAGCCTCATTCCCCTGGCGCCTTTACATAACAAAGCCCATGTTCAGGGCATCCGCGCCTGCCGGGACCTGTTTGGGGAAAAGACCCCCGAGGCCGTGATTTTTGACACCTCCTTCCACGCCACCATGCCGCCAAAGGCGTATATGTATAATGTTCCCTATGAGTTTTACGAAAAATACGCCATTCGCCGCTATGGCGCCCACGGAACCTCTCACCGGTATGTCAGCGGCCGCTGCGCCCAGCTGATGGGCAAGGACATCAAAGACGTTAAGATGATTACTTGCCACCTGGGCAACGGCTCCTCCATCACAGCGGTGGATGGGGGCAAGTGCGTTGATACCAGTATGGGTCTGACCCCCCTGGACGGCTTTATGATGGGCAGCCGCACCGGCGCCCTGGACCCCTCGGTTGTCACCTTTATTATGGAAAAGGAGGGGCTTAGCCCTGCCGAGATGGACCAGCTGATGAACAAGAAGTCTGGTTTGCTGGGAATTTCCGGCGTTTCCAGTGATGACCGGGACGTGACCGCCGCCCGCAAAGAGGGCAACCCCCGGGCAAAGCTGGCCCACGATATTTTAGAGTATCAAATATCCAAATTCATCGGTAGTTATCTGGTGGCCCTGGGCGGCTGCGACGCCATGGTGTTCACAGCCGGTGTGGGAGAGAACCAGTCTGCTCACCGGTGGGAGATTGGAAAATATTTAGAATTTTTAGGCGTGAAGATTGACGAGAAGCTGAACGCCGAGACCGTGCTGGGCAAAGAGGGGAAGATCTCTACCCCGGATTCGAAAATAGAGGTTTACGTGATTCCCACCAATGAGGAGCTTGTAATCGCTCGAGACACCAAGCAGCTGGTGGAAGCGCTATAGTCAAAAAATTTAAACAAAGATCAACGTTAGGTTTTTTGGCTGCATAGGTTGTGAATTCTTTGCCGTAGGCAATGAATTTTAGCGGGTAGAGCCAGCGGCTTTGTCCGCCGCTTGAAAAGCTTTTTCAGGCGTATCCATTATATAAAGGCAATTTTATTGCCTTTGGGGTAATTCACATTTTAGGTGAGTATGATAGGGCGTCTGCTTTGGCAGGCGTCCTGTCATTTTTAGGCGTTTTGTTTATAAGGACAAAATTTTCTGTGCCATAAGGGGTAGGGTAGGGCTCTGTCAACCGCAAAATGTGGTAAAAAAACAGGAAAGTTCTTGGGAATATCAGGGAAACAGCCAGAAAAGGTTGCAATTTTGTAACTTTTACGCTATAATAAGGACATATCTTTAACGCTTGGGTGCCTGTAAAATGGCCGGGAAAGGCCCAGGCAAATCATTCTATTACGGAGGTAAACCCGAATATTATGCCAAGATATTTTATAAAACGGATTCTTCCTCTGGCCCTAGCTGCGGCAGTGCTTTTGTGCCCGGTCACAGCAATGGCGGAAGAGGACCAGCCTCCGCCAGAGGCTGGAACTACAGATAGCGGCGCCCTGGAAAGTGGCGCGGAAGAGGCCCGGGACCCGGCGCAGCTTTCTTTAGAAGAGCCTGTAGAACCGGAACCCAGCGAGGGAGATTCCCTGGAGTCTGGTTATGATGAGCCAGACAGCCAGACCCCTATGGACCAGGAGGGCGAGTCTGGACAGTCTCAGCAGGCCACTTTTCTTTCCACAGAGGATGTGCTGAAGCTAGGCGGGCACGACACGTACATAACGGGCTTTGCCGGGGGTTATTTCCAGCCGGAGCGGGCAATAACCCGGGGCGAGACGGCCCAAGTGTTCTATAATCTGCTAAAAGAAAAGCCCTCTGCCTCTAACAACCCCTTTTCCGACGTGCCGGACAGCAATCCCAACCGGGAGGCCATTGTGGCCCTGTCCAATATTGGCCTGATCAAAGGCTACACGGACGGAACCTTTAGGCCCGCTGGCTCCATTACCCGAGCGGAGTTTGTCACCATCTTGGGCCGCTGCTTCTCCCTGGAAGAGGGCGAGCCCGCCTTTAGCGACATGCCCGACGAGAATAGCTGGTCCTACCGCTATATCGTCTCGGCCACGGCAAAAGGCTGGCTGAACGGTTATGGGGATGGGACTTTCCGGCCCAAAAACCTGATCAAGCGCTGTGAGGCGGTGAAAGTGGTGAACACAGCCCTGGGCCGCCGGGACGACGAGGGTTTTGCCGCGGGCAGCGAAACCCAGAAGTTTATGGATGTGCCCAAGAGCCACTGGGCCTATCAGGAGATTGCCGAGGCAGGGGAGCTCTCTGACGACCCCATGCCCAGCCCAACGCCTACGCCTGAACCTACGCCTACCCCAACGCCGGCTCCCACCAATGAGCCCGGGGGCGTGGCCCCCAACGGCCTGGAGGTGGGTAAGCAGGGCCGGGTGAACGACGTTACTGGCTTGAACCTGCGCACTGGCCCTGGGACGAACTACGAAAAAATCATGGCGTTGGATTATCACGCCGTGGTGACCGTAACAGATATTTCCAAGTACCCCTGGATCGGCGTAAAAACATCTAGCGGCAGAACCGGCTACTGCCACGGGGATTACCTGGACCCCTACGACGGCAGCACAGTAACGCCGCCCCCGGGGCCCTCGCAAAACGGCACGTTGTCGGCCAGCTCCGTCACCCTGAGCCAGTACCAAAGCCTGCGCCTGGACGCTAAGGTGGACTCGGACATTTCCACTATGCGGTGGTCTACCAGCAACGCCAACGTGGCTGTGGTGGCCTACGCGGTTCCCTATAACAGCCGGGAGCACGGAGCCATGATCTATGGCAAGAGCCCGGGCACCGCTACCCTGACCTTCTCGGACGGGGCGGGCAACGCCCGGGGCACCTGCACGGTGACGGTCACCGCTCCCCAGGCCGTGCGCTCGGCCTATGGCCAGGGCAACGTGATTCCCGTGGGCACCAGCTTTGACCTGACCGCCATTACAGATACCAGCCGGGACGAGGTGCGCTTTGAAATTGTCAGCGGTCCGGCAAAGGGCAGCTACACCACCAGCTCTTACCAGAGCGAGAGCCGCGCCTCTTCCCACGGTCTGCCAGACAACCAGGTGCGGGTATTCAAGCGTACCGTAAGCTTCGGCGCGGTGGGCAACTACATTGTGCGGGCCTACTCGGCTACAGGCGGCAGCTATGCCAACGACTACTACCAGTTCGCGGTGCAGATCGTAGGCGCGGACAACGGCGACGTGACCCACACCTCTTATGACAGCCGCCGGGCCAGCCAGACCTTGATTGAAGTTCTAGCTAATTTCGAGGGCTATGTGCCAGAGGTGGAGGATGACTATCTTGTGGCGAAGAACCCCACAGTGGGCTATGGCTATGTGGTGCCGGTGAACAGCACGTTCTATAATAACATGACGGTGGAGGAAGCCAAGTCCTTCCTGATCAACACCGTAAACCGGGGCAGCTATGCCACATCCGTGGAAAACTTTAGAAAGACCAACAACTTGAAGATGAACCAAGCGCAGTTTGACGCCTTGGTGAGCTTTGTATACAACCTGGGGGCGGGAAGCCTGAGCATGAGCTACTATTTCCCCCAGCTGCTGATGAATACAGTCGTTCCCCCCAATGCTACGGAGAGTAACCCCTACCGTGGTGTGCTGAATGTGTTCGCCGGGGTAATGTATAACTCGCCCAGTGTGGACAGTGGCAAGGTCGGCGTGGTGCCAAAGGGCGCTGGCGTGGACGTGGTTGACGTAGAGGTTAAACGCAATGATATGCAGCAGGAGGTCTGGTACAAGGTACGGTACAACGATCAAACGGGTTGGCTGGCCGCAGCGCTGGTAAGCCTGAACGACGAGACCCTAGAGCATGACCTGGCTTATGCGGACTCCACCGCCCTGGCCCATGAATATCTGGATTGGCATAAAGGGGGAGGAAGCCACGAGCCCGGTTTACTGTGGCGGCGCGTGGCCGAGTGCAAAATCTTCTTCTTTGAAAATTATGCCGAAGCGTTCCATAGCCATGAAAATTATTTCCATAACACATACGGGTTCATCTTCCCCAGCTGCTGTGCGGATGAGGACCAATAAACGGCCATAAATGGTATGGTCCATAAAACTTTAGGTGCATGTTGAAACGAAAAGCGCCGGTCCCGGTTTGGGGGCCGGTGCTTTTCACCTTTTTTGGACAGGCGCATAAGATGGGGTAGCGGCAGTTGGCCGCGAAAAACACCATGTTCGCGTTTGCGGAAAGGAAGTGGTCCTTTTGTTGGGCAAGCCCTTGATATTGGTAAGCTCTGTCACCTATGCCATGAAGAGCCGGGATATCCTCTTCAAACGGGGCGTCAAAGCCTATGTAGAGCGCATTCCCCCCACGGCGGCCTCTGGCTGCGGATATGGGGTGTACGTTCCTTATGGAGCGGATGAGGCGGAACAAATTTTGCGGGAGAACCATATAAAAATACTGGGCCGGGCAGAACGGGATGAGGGCCGGTGAATCCGATGAATCGTCAGCGAATGATCTATTTGGACAATAGCGCAACCACCTACCCCAAGCCCCTGGCAGTGCGCCAGGCTTCGGCCCAGGCTCTTACAGAACTGGGGGCAAACCCAGGCCGGGGGGGCTTTCCCATGAGCGTGCGCACAGGCCAGGCGGTGTATGACTGCCGGGCCCGCGCGGCAGAGCTTTTTGGGGCGGCCGGGCCCGAGTGTGTGGTGTTTCAGCCCAGCTGCACCCAGGCCCTGAACCTGGTAATGAAAGGCCTGCTGGCCCCTGGCGACCACGTGGTGGTCTCTGACATAGAGCACAACGCGGTGATGCGGCCCCTGGTTGCATTGGCGGAGAAGGGCATATCCTACACCCAGGCCGCTGTGGTCCCTGGGGACAACGACGGGACCTTGGACGCGTTCCGTAAGGCCATGCGCCCAAACACCAAGCTGCTGGTATGCACCCAGGCCTCCAACGTGTTCGGGGTGCGGGTGCCGGTGGAGCGGTTGGCGGCGCTTTGCCACCAGTATGGGGCCAAAATTTGTGTAGATGCGGCCCAGTCCGCAGGGGTGGTGGAGATCAACCTGTCGGAAAGCGGCATTGACTACCTGTGCTGTGCGGGCCACAAAGGACTGTACGGACTGATGGGCACCGGGCTGTTAATTTTCCGCGACCCACAGGACAAGTTGGCCACTCTGGTGGAGGGGGGAACAGGAACCCTATCCCGCAACTTCGCGCAGCCTGATGATCCGCCGGAGCGCTATGAGCCCGGGACCCAAAATGTGCCGGGCATTGTGGCCCTGCGGGCGGGAATGGAGTTTGTGAAAGGCCGGGGGATACAGCGAATTTACAGCGAAGAGATGAGCAAGGTCACCTATTTGTACAGCCGGTTGACAAAGCTGTCTCGGGTAAAGATGTATATTCAGCCTGCCATGCCGGTACTCTCCTTTAATATAGAGGGAATGCAGAGCGAGGATGCGGGGAAGCGGCTGGCCCAGGCGGGCATCGCGGTGCGGTGCGGGCTGCACTGCGCCCCAGCGGCCCACCAAAAGATGGGCACATTGGAGACCGGAACGGTGCGGGTGTCTCCCTCGGTGTTTACCACAAAGGCGGAGCTGGACGCCCTGATTGGAACGGTGGCAAAATTATAAGGCGGGCCCAAAAGAGGGTTATGGCGAAGGCTAGGGCAGATACCGCCTAAGACCAAGAAAATAAAGCATGGAGCAAGAAAAAAGCACGATCTCACAGACCGTGCTTTTTTCCTAAGAAATATTCCACAGAAAACCCACTGGAAAAAATCGGGTTTTTTCAGTTTTTAAGGATGCGGCCACACGGCTGCTCAAAAAAGACGGAGAAACTCTTTTTAACCCTCAAAATAGCTTATGCCCCTTTTTCAATGAAGATATCCCCCGAGGTTGTGTGAAAATTCAGCACCCCCTGACCGTTGCCATAGCTCATGTGGTGTTCCTTGCCCAGGTGGGTAACAGGGAAATCACTGCTAAAAGCCCCGGACACCGTGGAATATTCCACCGTGAAGCCTGGGTTTTCCGGCAGGGCTAAGGTCAGATGCCCAGAAACTGAGCTCATCTCCGCTTTTTCCGGACAGGCTGTCAGCCCTGCCTGCATACAGCCGGATACCGTGTTCATGTGCAGGTCCCCGGCGGTGCCTGTATAGCCGCAGTCGCCAGAGGTGCTGGAGATATCCGCTTCCTCTGCCGCCAGCTGGTTCAGGGCCAGCTGGCCACTGGTAGTAGACACGTGCAGGGTCTGGCACTGGGCGGTTTCCAAAATAATATTGCCAGAAACACTGCTGATGGAAAGCGCCTCCGCCACGGTCAGGCCGGGCAGGCGCAGCTGGCCGCTGGTGGTGGAGAAAGAGGCCTCTTCTGTCTGGCAGGGTATGTTCAGGTCCACGTCCCCCGCGGTAGTAGATACCTTCAGGGCGTCCAGCTCAGCCGCCACAGCGGGGGGCAGCTGTACGGTAAGCTCTTTGCCCCCATACTGAAACCAGCCAAAACTGATCCATTTGGTAAACTTATTATACCATTGTCCGTCCCACTTTATGTTCAAGGTGCCGCCAGAAACCGTGGCCTCCATCTGGTCCTCTGGCGCCAGCTCCTTTTCGGAAGATTCGATAATATGGATCTGGCTGTCTGGGCTCTGGGTGATTTCCACTTTTCCATCCACCCAGTAAATGTCCAGGCTTTCCACCGGGCTCTCTTCCAAATGGAAGTCCACCTGGCGGCGGTGGGTTTTGGCTTTCTGGGGGTTCTGGTCCCCCAGGGAGAAGCTGTCTGTGGAAAGCCCCACGGCCAGTACGCCGGTAAGGAGCAGCGCCGCCGCGGAACAGGCCACGATGGTGAAAATTTGTGATTTCTTCACGTTGATGCCCTCCTTATAGGTCCTTGCGGTTCACAGCGCCCAAAACAGTGTTGACCACAACGCATACCGCCGGAGCGATGAGGAAGATCACCCAGGTGATGTACCATTTGCCGCTGCCAAAGCTTACCAGGAAGTAGAAGGCTACCACCAGAGGCCAGAACGCCCCATTAAAGGCGGCGCGCCAGTGCTTTTTCCGCACTTTCCCCTGCTGCCACTGGCGAAAGTCCTCTACCACGCTGCCAGGGACGGGCTGTACCGTTTTCGGGTGGGTAAAGTGGTCGTAGACCAAAAGGCCGGCGCCCAGGGCAATCATCAAAAACATGCCGATGGCCCCCATAAAAAGGAAAGCGCCGCCAAAAAACTCGCACATAATGATGGACGGCACCACGCTAAGTACAAACAGCATCACAGCCGCGGCCCGCACCAGGGCCCGCCGGTGGTCTGGCTGGGGCTGGGGGTAGTACACAGGCGGGGGCACGGGCCGGCCGTTTTCGTCGTCCTCCAGCTGGGCAAAGAGCTCCCGCACGTCGCCAATGCTCATAACGGTTAGGTTGTAGGCCTCCTCTGGGGATTTTCCCTCGTTGACCAGATTATAGTATTTTTCGATGAGGTTTTGGGTCAGCTCAATTTTCAGCTCATAGGCCCGCTGGGTGTGGGGGGCGCTTTCAAAAAGCTGGTCCATGTACTCGCGGATCTTGTATTCCATTGAAGAAGTCTCCTTTTTAAAATATAGAATCAGGCAGCATGAACGGAACGCGAAGCGAGAATGGGTCCAGGGAACTTGTTCCCTGGCAGGGGGTGGGACAGAGTCCCACGGTCTTGCTAAAGGGGCGGCCTTTGCCCCGAAAGCCCCGTATTCGTCCAAAATAAATTTCTATGGGGTAATAAGCTGCTGAAGCAGCTGCTTGCTCTGTTCCCACTCGGCGGCCATGCGGTAATAGGCCTCCACCCCGGCTGGGGTGATGGAGTAGTACCGGCGGCGGGCCCCGGTATTTTCATCGCCCCAGTACGAGGCGATGCACCCCATCTGCTCCAGCCGCCGGAAAGCGGTGTATAGGGTGGCCTCCTTTAGCTCATACTGGCCGCCGGTTTTTTCCTGAATAGCCCGGTTGATTTTATAGCCATAGCTGTCGCCCTGCATCAGCTGGGCCAAGATAATGGTATCGGTATGGCCTCTGATCACGTCCGACGCAATGGACATGGCACTCCCTCCTTTCTGTGGATACTATATCACATGATACTTCGGCTGTCAAGGTATTTCTGGAAAAAATATTGATCGGAATCAAATGGTTAGGGCTTGTTGGAACATAGAGGAAATGACGGATTTTTGCCCCGAAGAGGTCAGCTTCCAGGAGAAAACCGCAAGGAATCCTTGCGGTATTACGAGGATTTTCGACGCGGAAGAGGGCCGCTTCTGGCTAAAAAGACGGCGTTTTCCATGTTTCAAACAGGCCCTAGGAGAAAATTTAGGCTTTTCATCAAAAACCAGATCGATTCGAGAAAAAACCAAGAAAAGCCGGCGTCCTTCCAGAATTCTTAGTGCAAAAAGCCAGTGTTTTTCGGCGAAAGGAGGTCTTTTCCAGGTCAAGGACTCCGGGCCAAAGCGTTGAAAGGATGCGCCAGGCGCGCGGGAAATCCCCGCTGAAAATTTGCCTTTTGCCACATTAGGGTGTATAATAATCAGCAGAAAAAGAGAAAGGACGATGTAAGTGTGAAACTATTGATTGTGCGCCACGGCGACCCGGATTACTCCATAGATTCCCTGACGGAAAAAGGCTGGCGTGAGGCGGAATTTTTGGCCCAGCGGCTGGAGAAAGCCCCTGCCGCCGCTTACTACTGTTCCCCTTTGGGCAGGGCCAAGGACACCGCCAGCCTGACCCTGAAGAGGCTGGACCGCACCGCGGAAGAATGCCCCTGGCTGCGGGAATTCCGGGGCATGATCCGCCGCCCGGACAGAGGGGATAAGGAGTCCATTTGTTGGGACTGGCTTCCCACAGACTGGACGCCGGATCCCAGGTTTTATCAGCAAGACCAATGGCTGGCCCAGGAGAATATGGCGGCGGGCAGCGTGGCGGAGCAATACCAGTGGGTAATAGAGAACCTGGACCAGCTGCTGGAACGCCGCGGGTACCGGCGGGAGGGCCAGCTGTACCGGGCGGTACGGCCCAATAACGATACCCTGGTGTTTTTCTGCCATTTCGGCGTAGAATGCGTGATGCTAAGCCGCCTATTGAACATACCGCCCATGCTGCTGTGGCATGGAACAATGGCCGCCCCCACTTCTGTGACCACGGTGGTGACTGAAGAGCGCCGCCAGGGCTATGCCTACTTTCGCATGAGCTCCTTTGGGGACATCTCCCACCTGTACGCCCACCAGGAGCCCCCTGCCTTTGCGGGGCGGTTCAGCGAGTGCTATACCAATGAAGGGGAGCGGCTGGACTAAGAACCTGCATTCGCAACCCCTGGAACGCTGCCTGTCCCCTCCTTTTCGCGTCATGCCGCGTCGGGTTCCTTGAAAAATCTCCTTGTCCAGCGAGAAAAATCATCGCCCCCCAGCATCCCCCAGCGATGATTTTTTCCATAACAAAAGCCCCAAGGGCACCGTGGTCTTGCCACAGGCTCTCGGGGCTTTTCATTTTAGTGGGTGGCCAGGGGGCTTTACTCCTGGTCCTCGGGGGCGTCCCAGTTGTGCCAGACATTCTGCACGTCGTCGTTGTCCTCCAAAAGGTCCAGCATCTTCTGCATCTTAATAACGGTTTCTTCGTCCGCAATGGCTGTGTAGGTATCGGGCACCATCTCCACTTCGGCAGAGACAAACTGGTAGCCCTTCTTCTCCAGGTCCTCCCGCACCCCGCTGAAGTCGCTGGGCTCGGTGGAGATCTCAAACACGTCCTCATCCGCCGCGAAGTCGGAAGCGCCTGCCTCCAGGGCGTCGGCCATCACCGTGTCCTCATCCTGGTCCTCCCGCTCTATCACAATCACGCCCTTCTCTTTGAACATAAAGTTAACGCAGCCTGTGGTGCCCAGGTTTCCGCCAAATTTGTCAAAGGCATGGCGCACGTCGGCAGCGGTACGGTTGCGGTTGTCCGTCAGGGCCTCCACAATCACCGCTACGCCGCAGGGGCCGTAGCCCTCGTAGGTAACGTTTTCATAGTTGTCCCCGCTGCCCTCGCCTGCGGCCCGCTTAATAATGCGTTCAATGTTGTCGTTGGGCACATTGGCCGCCTTGGCTTTGGCGATGCAGTCCTTGAGCCGGGAGTTTGCCGCGGGGTCTGGGCTGCCGCCCTCTTTCACAGCCACGGCCAGCTCACGGCCAATCTTAGTGAAGATCTTGGCCTTTGCGCCGTCGGCCTTTTCCTTTTTCCGTTTAATGTTGTTCCATTTTGAATGTCCAGACATAGTAAAACCGCCTTACTTTATATTATTTATAATATTTGTTGTTTTGCCAAGTTTTTAGCCACGGGCCCTACCAATGGCCGGGGCCTGTGCAGGGCGGCCGCCGACAGAAGCCACTGGCCGCCAGTTACTTTGGAATAAACCAGGGAATGAGGCCCCAGCCTCTCTTATCATATCATATCTGCCCCAGCATTTCAAGGGCTAGGGCCCGGGCTTTTTGCTGGGCGGGGCCCTGGTTCTGCCTGCCGCGGTCTGTGCCGCCCCACACCGCGCAGCCGCATAGCTGGGTATTCATTACGCTGAAGGCACGCTCCAGTTGGTGTACGGTTACCTCCACCGGAAAGTCCTCCTCCTGGCCCATGGCCAGCAAAAGAACGGCCTGCCGCCGCTTCTTAATGGGCGTGCGCATCCCAAGAGAAAACCGGGCCTCAAAATACCGCTGGGTGCGGTCCAGCACGGCCTTGAGGGGGGCGGGGAAGGAGTCGTTATACACCGGCGAAGCCACCACCAGCAGGTCCGCCCGGCGCAGGGCTTTGTCAAAACCGTCCAGGTCGCTGAACTGGCAGCCCTCTTTTTTGGCGCAGGCCCGGCAGCCAGTGCAGGGGTGGGCGTTCAGGACATATGTATCTATTTCGTCAATGGCCCAGCCCTTTTGCTCCTTAAAAACATCCAAAAAACTCTCCAGCAGCATGCGGGTGTTCCCATGGCTGTTGGGAGAGCCGAAGAGCACCAGGAGATGCTTTTTTTGATCGAACAGTCCCATAAACTCCTCCTATGCAAAATGGCTTACTTAGCAAATTACCTTACTTCCGCGAAGTATTATAGCATAAAAATCCGCTTGGGGAAGTCCTGTGCTAAGGCCTTCTCCCTGTGTTTGTCAAAACACATTATGCCATAAATCCGATTGGAGAAGGCCGGTGCTTTTGCAACGCAAAAGAGAAGCGTTTCACGCTTCAGGACTTCTCTTTGTGTTCGTTAGAACACATTATACCACAGCTTGTCCCCAGGGTCAAGGCGTGAGGCCCTTCCTCAAGGCCCAGGGGCGAAAAGCTCTTGCTTGCCAGGGGTGAAGAAGTAGCCCAGGGTGCCCACCATCTGACCAGAACGGTACAGCGCCCGTGCTTCCTCCAGGCTTAGCCACTGGGCTTGCTTCACCTCGCCGTCGGCCTCCTCCAGGTGGGCCTCTCCGCTGTATTCAAACTGCCACACGTCCAGAATGTCTCCAAACCGCCGGCCATCCACCCAGTCTCGGACCTGGCTAAGCACCACCCGGCCCTTTTCCGGGTCCAGGCGTACGCCCAGCTCTTCCCAGGCCTCCCGCAGGGCCCCGGCCAAACTGTCCTCTCCGGCCAGCACCGAGCCGCCGGTGGTCTCCCACATCAGCGGAAAAGTAGGGCGGTCCGCCGCCCGCTGGCTAAGCAGGTACCGGCCCCCGCTATCCCGCAGCCACACATGGACCACCAGGTGAAAGCCCCCTGGGGGCAGGGGCTCCCCCCGCCGGTGGGTGCGGCCCAGAGGGGCCCTGTTGGCAGTATATAGATCCCAAAGCTCCATAGATTTTTCCTCCTAAAAGGGCAGCAGCCCCAGGTGCTCCAGCAGAATTTTTGTGCCCAGAAGGATAAGAATCACGCCCCCGGCCAGCTCGGCCCGGCTCTTGTATCGTGCGCCAAACACACTGCCCACCTTGACCCCCGCTCCAGAGAGCAGAAAGGTGACCGCGCCAATAAAGCCCGCCGCGGCGCCAATGTTTACATCCAAAAAGGCGAAGCCCACCCCCACGGCCAGGGCGTCAATGCTGGTGGCCAGGGCCAAAAGCAGCATATTTTTAGGGGATAAGGACGCGTCCTCCTTTTCCTCCTGGCCGGAGAGGGCCTCGCGGACCATGTTTCCGCCAATGACAGCCAGCAGGCCAAAGGCGATCCAGTGGTCAATCGCGGTAATAGCCTCTTTAAACTGCACGCCCACCAGGTAGCCCAGAACAGGCATCAGGGCCTGAAAACCGCCAAACCAAAGGCCCACCAGCACCATGTGCCTGGGGCCCGTCTTTTTAAGAGCCAGACCCTTGCAGACCGCCACAGCGAAAGCGTCCATAGAAAGGCCTACGGCCAGGATGAAGAGCTCAAGAAGGCCCATTGAAAAACACTCCTTGCCTATGTAAAGTTAAGGCAACACCGCACAAAGACCGGCCTACGGCCTTTGCACGTGATTTGCTTGCACTTTTTCCGTCATAGCGCACCGCTTTCGCTTGTCAATCGCTGGATTGGCTACACTCAATCTGTACACTCTGACGAAAAAATTGACCGCGCATCTCACGCGCAATCTTTGTGCGGTGTTGCCTTAAGTTTTCTTATTATATTATTCCGGCAGGGGAAAGTCAAGACCTGTTGTGGAGCGGCCGCCGGAGGGCCTGTCGCCGCAAAGGGCGGCCCCTCCCGAAAAGGAAGGAGCCACGGCGCGCGTTTTTACACTACAGGTCCAAATAGTCAATATACTCCTCTAAACACATCGAGCGCTGCTGCATAGACGCCGCGTTGGCGCCGCCCACATAGCGCAGCACAGTGGGGTCGGGGGAGATGCCGGTATAGTCGTCTTTGCCTTGGGGATAGCGGAACACAAAGCCATACCGGCCCATGTTGGCTTTTAGCCAGATGTAAGACTTGGACTGCTCAAAGCTCTCCTTATCCACTGCCAGCCGCAGGCACATGCCGGTTTGAAAGTCGCTTTCCCCGGCCATAGGGACAATAGTCCGGGCAGTGGTTTTGGCCATCACGGCACTAAGGGGTTCGTCTCCCTCCATCAGCTCCTCTACCTTGGCCTGAAAGCGCTTGCCCTGTTCTTCATAAGAGACATATCCCTCGCTAAAAATCAACACATAGCCGTCTTCTTCCGCCGCGGCGGTCATTTGCCGCAGGGCGTCCACGATGTGCGCATCCACCATAATGTTTTCTATCTGGGCCAGCTTTGGCTCATATTCCGGGTCCGCCGGGTTGTTTTCATTGATGAGAAACAGGCTGATGGAGTTTTCATAGGCGGGCAGGCCCATGTCGTCATAGTCCGGCAAGGGCTCCATAGAGGCGTTGGGGTCGCCGTTCTGGCTCTGGCCAGAGAAAATTTCTTGATGGAAATAGGGCAGCAGATAGAACCGGATAAAAAACGCCGCCAGCCCCACCAGGGCCAAAATCAGGGTGGCAGCCACCACCCGGGACCATATTTTCAGCCGGCGGGCAGCCTGGTGCTGGGCCTGCTTTTCTTGGGAAACAAACATGCTGCGCCGCCCCAGACCCAGGCCGGAGCGGCTGGTATTGCCAATAAGATATTGCTTTTGTCTGCGTCTTGCCAAAGGTCTGTCCCTCCCCAAAGGTTCCGTCATCTACAGCACTATTATACAACCTTCCCCCCAAAAAAGAAAGGGGGAATCTGTGAACAGGGACGCCTAAAAAATTCCCCATTGACATTTTTCTTTCCAAGTGGTATAATACGCCGAACGCGCGTGGGGCTGGGCTCCCGCGTCCCAGCCTTCAGGCGCGGTCCAGGCCGCCGGAATTCTTTTTTCTCCGGCCTTGGGCCGCTATTTTTATGTTTTTTGCGGGGAAAAAATTTGAGGAGGCTGGTAAGTTTGGGATTTTTCAAAAAGATCAATGGCTTTCTGTTCCCCTGTGCGGCGGAATATGAAAAGCTGGGCGTAAAGAAGAGCCTGGCACTGGGCTTTCAGCACGCTTTTGCCATGAGCTGTGCCACCATTTTGGTGCCCCTGCTCACAGGGCTGGACGTGGGCGTGGCCCTGTTCTGCGCCGGCTGCGGGACCATTATTTTCCACCTGTGCACCGGCGGACGGATGCCCACCTTTTTGGGCAGCTCCTTTGCCTTTATCTCCGCCCTGTGCGGGGTCGTCGGAAACACGGCCTTTGGCGCCACCAGGGACGAACAGGTGGCCGCGGCCATGGGGGGCATCATTGCCTCGGGGGTGTTTTACCTTATCCTGGCCCTGGTGATCAAGGTGTTCGGCAAGGGGTTGATAGACAAGCTCTTCCCCCCGGTGGTGCGGGGGGTGGGCATCACGCTCATTGGCCTAAACCTGGCTTCCTCCGCGATCAATAATATTCAAACCCAGTATGGCCCCGATGGCGGCGCCCTGGCGATATTTGGCGAAGGATATGATATGTCCGCCTATGTGTGGGCGTGGGTGCTGGCCGGGGTGGTGTGCCTGCTGGCCGTGGTGCTTTCCAGCTGCGGAAAGGGCATGGTAAAGATGTCCTCCATTGTCATTGCCCTGGTTTCCGGCTATGTGCTAACGCTGATTGTTACTAAGACGGGCCTGGCCCCCGCCGCCCTGATGGACACCAGCGTCATTGGCTCCTATGGCTGGATACAGGCCCCCCACTTTGTGCTGCCCAGCTTTAATATCACGGCCGTGGGCATGATCGCACCCATCGCCATTGTCACCTGCGTCGAGCATGTAGGCGATGTGTATGCCAACGGCGCGGTGGTGAATAAGCGGTTTACCGAAAAGCCCGGCCTGCACCGCACCCTGATGGGCGATGGCCTGGCCACCGTGTTTGCGGGCTTTGTGGGTGGACCGCCCAACACCACCTACAGCGAGAACACCGCCGTGCTGGCGGCCACTGGCAACTATAACCCCGCTTCCCTGCGGGTGGCGGCCCTTATCGCCATTCTGGTCAGTTTTTTCGGCAAAGGCATTGGGGTCATTCAGTCAGTGCCCAGCTGTGTGCTGGGCGGGGCCTGCATTGTGCTGTACGGCATGATCGCTTCGGTGGGCCTGCGCACGCTGGTGGAGAACCACGTGGACTTTACCAAAAACCGCAACCTCTGCATTGCCGCCGTGATGCTGGTATTGGCCATTGGCGGAGCGGTGATTGGAAACGCCACCTTCAGCTTTTCCAATATTGGCCTGGGAATTATTGTAGGCATTATTTTGAACCTGGCGATTCCGGACAATTCCCCCGACGGCAAGGGTCTGGTGGCCCATAGCGTGGACCAGAAGGACATTCTGCCAGAGCGCAGGCCGTAAAAATTTTGGATGTAAGTGCCTGGGGAAAGATCCCGGGAGGTATAGTATACGCGGGGGCGCCACCCCCCAAGCCTGCCCTGCTTCTCCATGGACCCAGGGTGGCCTTAACAGCATAAAAAGGAGCCGCGCCGTGTGGGCGCAGCTCCTTTACTTTTTCGCAATGCTTATTTGTCCTCGCTGGGGGCCTCTTCATCCTCGTCCTCTTCTTCGTCGAGGTCAAACTCCAGGGTCTCGCCGCAGCCAGGGCAGACAATAGAGCCCTCGGCCAGCAGGTCGTCGGTCAGCTCAATGGTGTCTCCGCAGCTGGGGCAGGTCACCTCAAACTCCGGGTCCGCCCCGTCATGGTGGTGGCAGCCACAGCCGCAGCCGCAGTCATCCTCATCCAGACCATAGTACTCCGCTTCTAAAGTTCCCAGGTCCTCGTCCACCTCGTCCAGCTGCTGGGAAAAGGCGTCGTACTGGTCCTCCAGCTCTTCCACAGAGGTGCTTAGGTCCTCCAGAAGCTCCACCATGGCGTTAAAGATCTTTGTGTTCTTGTCAGCAGGGTCCAGCTCCAAGCCGTCCATCAGGCCACGGATGTAGGACGCGCGCTGGGAATTGGTCATAGCACTCATAAGATGATATTCCTTTCTTGGTATAATCCCTTCTTAAAGAATTTGGAACACTTCATAAAGAGGGGCCAGAAATAAGTTCGCGGTTCCGCGCCAGCGGAATTCGGTCCTTGGGACCGCAAGCGGAACTTGGGAGCTAAACAGGCAAAGCCCCAGGCTCGAAAAGTTCGCGGTTCCGCGCCAGCGGAATTCGGTCCTTGGGACCGAAAGCGGAACTTGGGAGCTAATTTAATAAAATCAAAGATTTTATTAAATTATGCTCTTTCCATATACTCTCCAGTACGGGTATCAATGCGAATGCGCTCTCCCTCGTTGATAAACAGCGGTACGCGGATTTCCGCGCCGGTTTCCACCGTGGCGGGCTTCAGGGTGTTGGTGGCCGTATCGCCCTTAATGCCGGGCTCGGTCTTGGTAATCTCCAGCTCCACAAAGTTGGGGGGCTCCACCCCAAACACGTTGCCCTTGTAGGACAACACCTTGCACTCCATGTTTTCCTTGACAAACTTGAAGTTGTCTGCGAGAACATTGCCGTTGATGGGAATCTGCTCGTAGCTCTCGGTGTCCATAAAGTAGTACAGGTCGCCGTCGCTGTACAGATACTGCATGTCCTTACGCTCAATAAAAGCGGTGGGGAACTTGTCGTTGGGGTTAAAAGTGCGCTCTGTCACGGCGCCAGAGATCACGTTGCGGATCTTGGTGCGCACAAAAGCGGCGCCCTTGCCGGGCTTTACATGCTGAAACTCGATGATAGAGTACACAGCGCCGTCCATCTCAAAGGTTACGCCGTTTCTAAAATCGCCTGCGGTTACCATAAAAAACCTCCCAAATAGTAGTCTGTGCTTATTTTATAATATCTTGCGGCCAAATTCAAGGGGAAGCGGCCTTTTTTTGGCAATTTATCTGCGGGCCGTGCCAGGGGGGCGGAGTTTTTCGTCTGCCGATACGGGCGCTGCCTCTTGGAGAGCGGGGTGCTGGGGGGCCGCTCCTGAAAAAATCTCGCTTCGCTGATTTTTTCAGTTTGCTGCCTTTGGGCGGCGCTTAGCCGGGCCCCTCTCTTTTTGCTGGCTGCTATTGGCGGAGTTTGTGGCTCTATTGATTGTTTTGCGCGCCGCCTTTTAGGGCAAGGTCAAGGAATAAGGCCGCGAGACGCTGTCTCGCGCTCTGCTGGGGGAAACTTGTTTCCCCCCGTCCCCCTATTCTCGCTGCGCGGCGCTCTTTTTTGGCTACAGCTCGATAAGCTCCTTGGGGCTCTTGGTCAGGCTGCGGCAGCCGTCGGCGGTCACCAGCAGCATGTCCTCTATCCGCACCCCGTACTGGGCGGGCAGGTAGATGCCCGGCTCGTCGGTAATCACCATGCCCTCGGCGCAGGGGGTCTTATCTTTGGAGGAGAAGGCCGGCCATTCGTGAATCTCAAAGCCTACTCCATGGCCCAGGCCGTGGCCAAAGGTGCCGGGGTAGTCCTTTTCGATGATATCCCGGGCTATCTTGTCCATGTCGCAGCACAGGGCCCCGGGCTTTACCGCGTCGATCACCGCCAGCTGGGCCTGCAGCACGGTCTCGTACACCTTGCGCTGCTCGTCGCTCACCTTGCCAAAGGCCACGGTGCGGGTCATGTCGCTGTGGTAGCCGTCCAGCATGGCGCCGGTGTCCATAGTGATAAAGTCCCCGGGCTTCACAGTGTTGCCGCTGGGCACCGCGTGGCACTGAGAGCCGCTTTTGCCCGCCGCCACAATCAGGTCAAAGGCCACGTTTTCGGCCCCGTTTTTCCGCATGAAGAACTCGATCTCCAGGGCCAGGTCCCGCTCGGTAACCCCCTCCTTGATAAAGGGCAGAATATGCTGGAACGCCGCGTCGGTAATGGCCTGGGCGTCCTCAATCTTCTTCACCTCTTCGGGAGATTTAATCATCCGCTGGTCCTTAATGGCCTTGTCCAGGGTGTCGTCCAGCACGGCTTCCATGCCGTGCTCCTGGAACAGCTTCTCAAAGGTCCGGGAATCTGCCACCGAGAGCTTGTTGATCTCCATGTATACCTGCTTTACGCCGTGTTTTTCCAACAGTTCGCAGATTTTCTCTTTAAAGTCCTTAAATCCCACCACCGTGCAGTTTTTGGCGGTGTAGCGGGCGGCCTCCTCATACCGGAAGTCCTGAAGCAGATAGGCCTCCTCCGCCGTGATGAGCAGTGCGCCCGCGTCAGAGGGAAACTCGGTAAAATACCGGCGGTTCCGCTCAGAATAGACCATAATTGCCTTTTGGCTGTCGCCGGCGATAAGCTTTTCAGAAATACGCTCCACAGGATTTTTCATTGCAATACATCCTTTCGCTTTTCATATTTTGCCCGCAGGCCCCGCTCAAAATACCGGCGAATCTTAAAGCTTAGGCCCTCCTCGGGCTCAATGGGGGTCAAAAGCACGCTGCGCATGCCGCACAGGTTGGCCCCCACCACGTCGGTAAAAATTTGGTCGCCGATAATCACGCAGTCGCGGCACTTCATTTTCAGTTTTTTCCGGGCCTTTAGGTAGCCAAAGGGCAGGGGCTTTAAGGCAAAGCTAATAAAATCCAGCCCAAACCGGGCCGCGAAAGGGCCCACCCGTTTTTTGTAGTTGTTAGACACAATCACCACCCGAAAGCCCTCTTCCACCAGCCGGCGGGCCCATTCAATGGCCCCAGGAATGGGGGTGTGAGAGGTGTAGGTGGCTATGGTGTTGTCCACGTCCAGCAGCACGGCCCCCACCCCCAGCGAAGAGAGAAACTGGGGGCTTAGGTCCGTCACCCGCCGCCGGACCGCGGTTGGTGAAAAAATACCCATAAATTTACTGATTCTCCATTCGGGAACAAAAAAGCGGGCGCTTGGCCCGCTTTTTTCAGGTTTGTAGCGAAGCTTATAGTAAACACACTTGAAAGCCGGCGGGATACCAATTTTCAAGCTGGGCGGCACTGCCGCCTGGTTTAAAAGAGATATACCTCTTTTAAACTGTGTGAACTATATCCAAAAGGAGAAAAGGACGGGCCCTTTCCCCCAATGAACACCCAAAGGCTTTTCCCGGCGCGCCGGGGAAATGCCCGCCGTACGCCGCTCCATTCCCAAACCTAGCCCTGCTTACTTATACTTACGCTTGCGGGCCGCTTCTGACTTTTTCTTCCGCTTTACCGAGGGCTTTTCGTAAGCCTCGCGTTTGCGTACCTCTTGAATCACGCCGGCGCGGGCGCATTGTTTCTTAAACCGCCGCAGGGCGCTATCCAAAGATTCATTTTCTTTGAGCCGTATCTCAGCCATCCAATATCCCTCCCATCCGCCGAAAAGGCAGGGGTTTGCGTCGTAAATGTGCAATACAACATGACTATTATAGCCCCAACCCCCGGGCTTGTCAAGCCCCCTCTTTGCGCATTTTTTTGTGGAAGGAGACAGGCCGCTTTTGGCGTGGGTTTATTCTTCCGGGTTTTCTTTCTGCCGCCGGCCCAGCAGGGCGTCGTACTTTTTTCCCATGATTCGGAAGTGGATCTCAAACCCCAGGCAGAGCACCAGGAAGATTACAAAGAATACAACCATAAAGCTGACCCAGGCCCCGGGGTCTTCCATGGGGAACCACCCGCAGACCCAGGCAAAGCCCGCGCAAACCCCAAAGACCAGGGCGCAGAACACGCCCAAGCGCAGGGCGTAGCTGGGCTTTTTTAACACCTGGCCGGAAAAGAAGATATATTGCAGCAGGGTAATCACGCCGCACATGGCCAGCATCTGCCAGATAAGGGTGTGGCGCATGGTTTGGTTGCCGCACATTGCGTCTATAAAGGAATAGATGCACAGCGCCCCGGTAAAGCTTAGGCAGCCCCAAGACTTGAACTCTCCTACAAATTTTAGAAATTTTTTCATGATAAGCGCTCCTTTCTTGCTGTGTTCCCGGCCTACAGCCCCAGCCGCTTCCGGAATGCCGGGGCGTACTGCCGTGATACGTACAAAGCCTCTCCGCCCCGCATGGTCAGCCGCAGCCGCCCGCCCAGGTCCGGCCGCAAAGAGCGTATGGCGTTAAAGTTTACCAGCGTCGATTTGCTGGCCCGCAAAAACTGCCGCCCAGAAAGCCGCTCTTCCAGCTCATACAGCCGCAGGGACGTTTCGTAAACCTGCTCCTTGGTATAGAGAAAGGTCCGGCCGTCCGCTGTGTCGATGTACAGCACCTGGTGGAAGTCCAGCAAAAAGGTCTGCCCCTCCCGCAGGCCGGTAAGCTTTTGGTCAAAGTTCTGGTCAAAGGACCGCAGCGCGGCTATCATCTCCAGCACCGGCGCGTCGGCCTGCTTGCAGCGGATGACCACCTGGGTTTCTTCCAGGGCGGGGTCCTCTTGAATGGTAATGTTCATTTTAACTCCCCCTTTCCAAGAGCCTGTTCCCACAAGGGGAATGTTCAGATTTTGAAGGGGATTTTGGGCGGGTTTAAGGAAAAAGGCATGGACAGCTCTGGAAAATTTCAAGCCTTTTTTAACAGGGAAACCGTCAAAATCCATGGAAAAGACGGGCGCGATTCCTTCTATAAGAACAGACTCTTATGGATCGTTAACGCGGCGCAAAAGCGATGAACCACGCGTTTTCTATATTCTTTTTCTGCCGGCATATTCAGTATACCCAAGGCCGGGTCCCATTGCAAGGCCTTTGGGCCCACCTGCTTTTTGGCCAGGACAAGAGGGGGATTTTCGGCCCTAGCCAGGCGTTTTAAAATTGGCGGAAGGAGATTTCGGGCTACCACAGCCGCCTGTACAGCCCAGCCCCCGGGGGCTCGTCCCCATAAGTATACAGCACTTCCCCCACAGCTTGGCCGTCATAGGTGCTCTCCTGGTAGTCCCCCTTGGGGACAAAGCCGTATTTCTCATAAAAGGCCCGGGCCCGGCGGTTGTCCTTTAGCACCCACAGCAGGACCTTTTCCAGGCCCTGGTCCCCCAGGGCCGCCACAGCCCGGTCCAGCAGAAGCCGGCCCCAGCCCTGGCCGGTATGCTCCGGCAGCAGGTACAGGGCCACAATCTCCCCGTAGTCCGGATACTTCCACCACCGGGAGGGGCAAAAGCTCACGGTGCCCAGCAGGGCCCCGGCCTCTTCCAGCACCAGGTTTTGGCGGCCCTCTTTCGTCACGCCTCCGGCCCAGGCCTCCTTGGGCACGCCGTCCAAAAAGCTCTGGGGGATCAAATCCCGGTAGGCCCAGCGCCAGCTCTTTTCATATAAAAGCCGCAGCGCTGGCAGGTCCTCTGGGCTTATGGGGCGGATGAGCATGGAAGTCACGTCCTTTCACATACTTTATAGGCAATACCGCAGAATTCGCGGCTAACGCCTTAAACGCTGTCTTGCTTGCAATTTTTCCGTCCTGGCACACAGCTTTCGCTTGGCCAGAATCGCAAGACCATCAAAGGCCTGATTGGCGGCGCTTTATCTGTGCACGCTGGCGAAAAATCTGACTGCGCAATACAGCACTTAGAATTATGCGGTATTTCCTATAGAAACCTATTAGGGCTGGTTTGAAACATGGAAAACGCCGTCTTTTTACCCAGAAGCGGCCCTCTTCCGCGTCGAAAATCCTCGTAACACCGCAAGGATTCCTTGCAGATTTCTCCTGGAAGCTGACCGCTTTGGGTCAAAAATCCGTCATTTTCTCTATGTTCCAACAAGCCCTAGTCCTTACACAGTTTCCAAATATGAATATTTGTTATTGACAAACCGAAAAAATAGTTCTATACTAAAAACAGTAGCAGCCAGGGGCCAAAACAGTCCCTTCGGCAAAAAAGCGTCTCACCGCACTTGTCCTAGAGGTGAAGCCAATGAAAAACAGCCTAATGCTATTCCTTTTCGCCGCCCTTTCCGTCCTTTTGGGAATCGGCCTATCCGGTTTTGCCGCTGTCCCCCTGGAAGCGGAAGCGGAGATCGCCGCTCGCCGGGAAGCCGAGCGCTATGCCTACATGGATTTGGAAAGTGCGCCGGAACACCTGAAAGAAAAGATTCTGGCGGCCAGGAATGAAATGATCTACCGCTATTGCCCCGGCTGGTCCGCCAACGGATGGGAATGCGCCGTAATAGACCTGGAGACCGGCGAAGTGATTCGCAGGCTCCCGGATTTTTACGACCTTTTTCCAAAGGACTGGGAAATTCCCAAAGAGGAAGTAAACGGTTCCATCCCAGAACTGAAACCCGAACCCAAGTCCCAGCCTGAAATTGAGGAGAACGAGGAAGAGCCGTCTTTGGCAGAGCAGACGGCTGCCCCTGTACAGCTGCTCTGCCAATCTCTGCCAGAAGTACTCATGACCACAAACTAGCGAAAAGACTCTTAAATTGCTGAAGCTATTGTTGGCCACTGGATGCTACTAAAATTTTTTATTGGAGGGTTCTAAAATGAAACGACTACTAAGCGCTATTCTCGCCGCCTGCCTGGTTACTCTTTGCACATTTCCAGCGTATGCTAGCAATGATGAATCAGTAACTTATGAGGTACAAAGAATCCAAACATTAGCCAACATGGACTATGACAGCGCCGCGCCAGAGCTTCAAGAGTCTATTTTGGAAGCTCGTGAAGAAATTATCATGGACCACCCCGGATGGGTTGCAGACGGTTACGAAGGCAGGGTGATAAATGTAGAAACCGGGGAGACCGTGCGGGAACTGCCTGAATTCCATGAAGTCTTTCCCGAAGATTGGGAAGTACCTGTTGAAGCGGTAGCTACGGACTTAGCTGGTGCCTTTGAGCCCAATGAAAATTCTACGCGTGCTGTAGACCTTACGGGCTACCAACTTTTGACCTCTCAAGATGTGTATTTAAAAAATCCCAAAACAGGCGTAAATACGACTCCCTTTGGCTATTTTTATTTAGATAAAACACATGTCATGGGTCTGGCATACGCTTCTTTGTTAACTTCAAGCGAAACCTGTAATATTGGCTTTTCCAATGCTAACACAGGTGCTTCGCTAGGCTATGCCTCAAGGATTGGAACGAATGAGGCCGTCTTGACAAAACGTCCTATCACTGAGTGGGGGACAAGCTGTAGAGTTGCCGTTCGCGCGAGTACCTACGATACCCCTGGGCATTCAACCATTAGAGTATATCGTTCTAAAGATAATAACCCAGGTATTATCTAAGATGAACCAACAACGCCGCAGAAGAGCGCATTCTTTTCTGCGGCGTTTCTAGTTAGCCGGAGTTTGCCGTCAGCACGCCCGTCATAGCGTTCCCCTGCAGGCCGGTCAGCTCTGCCTCCCGCAGCTCTCCGGCCAAGTTTCCGGCGCTTTTCGCCAGCACCGGGGTGTAGTTGGGGGTGAAGCCCTCCCACACCCCGGGCCTTGCCTCCCGCTCAAAGAGCACCTGGGCCCGCCGGCCTATCTGGGACAAGAAAAAGGCCTGCCGCCCCGCCTCTGCCGCTTCTATCATCCGGCGGCTGCGGGCTTCCTTCACTGGGGCGGGCACTTGGTCCGGGGCTTGGTCCGCCACCGTGCCCGGGCGGCGGGAGTAGGCGAACACATGGGCCTTGGCAAAGCCCACAGCCGCTACAAAGGCCAAATTCTGGGCGAACTCCTCCTCGGTCTCTCCGGGAAAGCCCACCATCACGTCTGTAGTGATGGCGCAGCCCGGGAAAGCCCCCCGCAGGTCCTGTACAATGCCCATGTACTCCTGGGGGGTGTAGTGGCGGTTCATGCGCTTTAGGGTGGCGCCGCAGCCGCTTTGCAGGGAGAGGTGGAACTGGGGGCAGAGCTTGGGCTGGGCCTGCATCCGGGCGATGACCGGCGGGGTTAGGCGTTCCGGCTCCAAAGAGCCCAGCCGCACCCGGCAGACGCCCCCTATGGCGCAGGCGGCCTCCACCGCATCGCAGAGGCTAAGGCCCAGGTCCTGGCCATAGGCGGGCAGGTTGATGCCCGTGAGCACCACCTCCCGGTACCCGGCGGCGGCCAGGCTCTCTGTCTCGGCCAGGATCTGCTCCACGGGTTTGGAGCGCACCCTGCCCCGGGCGTAGGGGATGATGCAGTAGGCGCAGAAGCGCTCGCAGCCGTCCTCAATCTTTAAAAAGGCCCGGGTGTGGCCCTGCATTCCGCTGATACGCATGGGCTCAAAGGCCTCGCCCTTTTCATGGGGGGCAATGTCCACCACGCGCTGTTTGGTAGAAAGGTACTCCATCACCCGCTGGCCCAGGGCGGCCCGGTTGGCGTTGCCCAGAACGATGTCTGCGTCTGAAAAAGCCCCGGCCTCTTTGGGAAAGGCCTGGGGCCAGCAGCCGGTGAGTACGCCGATGGCCCCGGGGTTCTGGCGCTTTAGGCGGCGCAGGGCCTGGCGGGCCTTTTGGTCGCTTTGGGCGGTGACCGTGCAGGAGTTCACCACCACCAGGTCGGCGGGGCCGTTGCCCGCGGGCTGAAAGCCCTGGCCCAGCAGCTGTTCCAGCATGGCCTGGCTCTCGTATTGGTTGACCTTGCAGCCCAGGGTAATGAATTTGACTTTCATGGGGGACCTCCCAAAATAAGATGAGGGCAAAAAATAAGATGAGGGCAAAAAAGAGGGAAACAGAAAGGAGTCCAGGGGAAACTTGTTTCTCCTGGCAGGGGTCAAGGGGGCAGCGCCCCTTGCCGCCGGAGGCGGCCTGTCCCTTGGTCTCGCGGCCGGCGCTGGAGACCAGCGCCGCCAAAACGCAGCGATTTGCAAAAATCAGCGAAGCGAGATTTTTGCAAGAGCGGCCCGTTAGCACCCAGCCCCCCAGAAGGGGCCCGTATCGGCCCAAAATGTTTTTTCTTTGCCAATACGGGCCCAGCCACACCGGAAAGCGGGAGGGAGCGGTCCGCTGTTTCGGCGGCGCGGGAGCTGGTGGGCCTGCCCGGGCTTAGGGGGGGTGTGGCCGCGCCCCACGGGTGCTTGTTGCCGCGCCGCTAAGGGCGCTGGAGACCAGCGCCGGCCGTGGGACCCAAAGGGATAAGGCCGCAGGGCTCTGCCCCGCACCCCCGTCCCCCTGCCGCATTATGCGGCGTTTTTCCTTTTTGACGCTTACTCGATGTCTTGGCCCAGGGTGTTCTGGCTTTGGGCCGTGAGATACGCGTTAATGAACCCGTCTAGGTCCCCGTCCATCACCCCGTTTACATTGCCGGTCTCGTGCCCGGTACGATGGTCCTTTACCATGGTATACGGCATGAACACATAGGAGCGGATCTGGCTGCCCCAGGTGATCTCTTTCTGCTCCCCTTTGATGTCGCTGATTTTTTCCAGGTTCTCCCGCTCCTTAATCTCCACCAGCTTGGAAATCAGCATCTTCATGGCCACGTCCCGGTTCTGGTACTGGCTGCGCTCCACCTGGCAGCTGACCACAATGCCGGTGGGAATGTGGATGAGCCGCACGGCAGAAGAGGTTTTGTTTACCTTCTGGCCTCCCGCACCGCTGGCCCGGTAGACCTCCATTTTAATGTCGTCGGGGTTTATTTCCACACTGTTGTCCTCGTCAATTTCCGGCATGACCTCCAGAGAAGAGAACGAGGTGTGCCGCCGCCCCGCCGCGTCAAAGGGGG
Organism: Oscillospiraceae bacterium; assembly: GCA_910574935.1. GTDB lineage: Bacteria > Bacillota > Clostridia > Oscillospirales > Acutalibacteraceae > Acutalibacter > Acutalibacter intestini. The sequence goes on along the minus strand of CAJTCU010000001.1, from coordinate 72,174 downwards.
AGACCCGCACCAGCCGGTGCACCCCGGCCTCGCTTTTCAGGTAGCCATAGGCGTTTTCCCCCTCCACCAGGATAGAGGCGCTTTTCAGCCCGGCCTCGTCCCCGTCCAGATAGTCCAGGGTGGTTACCTTAAAGCCCCTGCGCTCGGCCCAGCGGTTGTACATGCGAAAGAGCATCTCCGCCCAGTCCTGGGCCTCGGTGCCGCCCGAGCCCGCGTGGAAGGTAAGAATGGCGTTGTGGCCGTCGTACTCGCCGGTCAGCAGGGTGGAAAGGCGCATGTCCTCAATCACCTTTGCCACGCCGTCGATCTCGGACTGGATTTCCGGCAGCAGGCTAAGGTCCTCGGCCTCGTCTCCCAGCTCAATCAGGGCGGCGGTGTCCTCGCAGCGGGCGCACAGCTTCTGGTAGTTCTCGTCCTTGGCCTTTAAAGAGGCCAGCCGCTGGGTAATCTTCTGGGCTTCCTGCATGTTGTCCCAAAAGCCGGGCTCGGCGGTTTTGTGCTCCAGCATGTCCACCTCTTCCCGCAGCCGCTCCAGGCCCAGGTTGTCCCGCAGGGCGGAGAGGGCGGCCTGCCGTTCTTCCAGCTGGTGCTTCAGTTCTTCAAATTGCAGCATCTATTTTCACTCACTTTCCATGATGATTCCGATTGGGTGTTTTTCTATTATACCGAATCTTTTGGCAAATGTAAATCCCCCCGCTCTTTATAGGGGGCGTCCAACTAAGTGGAGGAGTCGGCAAAGGGTCCTGGCAGGGGGCAAATGCTCTATTAGGGCGAGAACCTTGAAGCAGCCGCCCCCCCTGCGCCGCCGGATTTGTTAACAGAATGAAAAATTGTGGCGGTACGGTTGCACTTTTCGAAAAAATCGTGTACAATAATACATTATTATAGATAAGAAAAGGAATGGCGTTTGGCTATGATTGATTACAAAGGCGTCAACTGCCCCGTGTGCGGGGACCCCTTTATCAAGGACGATGACATTGTGGTGTGCCCACAGTGCGGTGCGCCCTATCATCGGGACTGCTACCATAAAGAGGGCCAGTGCGTTTTTCAGGACCTGCACGAGGAAGGGAAGGAATGGGTTCCCCCCGCGCCGCCGCAGGCCCCAGAGGCTTCCACAGAAATAAAGGACCAGGAGTGCTCTGCCTGTGGCTGCCTAAACGCCCACAGCGCGCTGTTTTGCAACCGGTGCGGCGCACCGCTGATGGGCCAGCCCCACCGCCACGCTAACGCGGACACAGGCCCCCGGCCCAGCCAGGCCCCCGCCGGGCCCTATGTGCCGCCGCCCTATCCAGGGGCGGTGCCCTTTGGCATGGACCCTATGGGCGGAGTAAACCCAGGGGAGAAGCTGGCCGAGGGGGTTAGTTTTGGGGACGCCTCCAAGCTGGTGCGCCAGAACACGGCCTATTATATGCCGGTGTTCCGGTACATCAAGAATACCGGGCGGAACAAGTTCAACTTTTCGGCCTTCCTGTTTTCAGGGGCGTGGATGCTGTACCGCAAGCAGTACAAGCACGGGGCCATTGTCACAGGGCTGATGTTTGTCATTTATCTTATGTACCTGGCGGCCTCTGTGTTTGTTGCCACGCCCACCCTTTTGCAGCTTATGGAGCAGGCGGGCATGGACCTAACCCGGGGGTTTTCACCCACCAGCGAGCAGATGATTATTATTACCAATCTTCTGACAGAAAGCCCAGAGCTGTACCTGCGCATCAGTCTGCCCATGCTATGTCTTTTATTGATTTTAGCCGTAATGATTTTTGTGGGCGTGCGGGGCAACAAAATGTATATGAACCACTGCGTCCGCACCGTGCGGGAGGTAAAGCGGGCCAATGTGGCGGAAAATCCCAACATGACCCTAAACGTCAAAGGCGGGGTGAACCCCTCCATTGCGGCGTGCATGTTTGTATGCTATTTCATCCTGGTCAATGTAGTCCCCCTACTCCTCTAGCCAGCCAGCGCAAGCGCTGGACCATTCGTCGCGGGCAACGTGACGTTGCATCCAATGTCGCGGGGGCGTTCGCTCCGGCTCACTTGCCGGTGTAAACCGCGGGCTTAGCCAGCGCATTCTTTTGGGTGCTTCCGGCGTGACTCGTTCTTTTTTGCTTTAGCCAATACGGGCCCCCTCCCTTTGGCCCCGGCAGTGTTTCCTTAGGCTTCCTTGCCGGTGGCAGCTTCCAGCCGGGCCAGCGCGGATAGGATCGGAAGCAGGTAGAAGAACGCGCTGGCTATGCTGATGGTTCGCACTGGCGAGTGAGCCGGAAGCGAACGCCCCTGCGACTAACGGTCCAGCGCTTGCGCTGGCTGGGTGTGTTATGGTGTGTTGTGGCACATACCTATAGCTATAACAATTACTCTCTGTATAGGAGTTTATAAAATACCCTAACACATCGCAACACCACAACACACAGGCGTTCTATGCAAGCGCTGCTGGAGATATGAGAAGTATGCTAACTATTATAAAAGGAGTTGCAGCAATGAAAAAGGTACGCAAAGCAGTTATTCCCGCCGCTGGCCTGGGGACCCGGGTGCTGCCCGCCACCAAGGCCATGCCCAAGGAGATGCTGCCCATAGTGGATAAGCCTGCCATACAATATATAGTGGAAGAAGCCGCCGCCGCTGGCATTGAGGACATCCTCATTATTACCAACCGGGGCAAGGGCCTGCTGGAGGACCACTTTGACCGGGCCCCCGAGCTGGAAAGCCACCTTTCCGCCCAGCCCGGCAAGGCCGGGGTGCTGCGCCAGGTGGTGGATATTTCCCGGCTGGCAAACATCTGGTATGTGCGCCAAAAGGAGACCAAGGGCCTGGGCCACGCGGTGAACTGCGCCCGGGGCTTTGTGGACGGAGAGCCCTTTGCGGTGCTGTACGGCGACGATGTGATTATTGGCAAAGACCCGGCCTGCGGCCAGCTGGTTCGGGCCTATGAGGAGTACGGCCTGGGGGTGGTGGGCGTGAAAGAGGTGAGCCAGGAGGCCATTCGAAAATACTCGTCCTTAAAGGTGGAGCCCCTGCGGGATAACTACTTTCAGTGCACGGACATGGTGGAAAAGCCCCTGCCAGGGCAGGAGCTTTCTTTGTACTCCATTTTGGGGCGCTGCGTACTGCCGCCGGAGATTTTTGAAATTCTGGACGCCACCCAGCCAGGCGCAGGCGGAGAGATTCAGCTGACAGACGCCATGAAAACCCTGGCCCGGCGGGACGGCATGGTGGCCGTGGACTTTACCGGCAAGCGCTATGACATGGGCAGCAAGCTGGGGGTTATGCAGGCAGGGGTGGAGATTGCCCTGGACCACCCGGAGATTGGAGAAGCGTTTCGGGCCTATTTAAAGGAGCTGGCCCAAAATTTGTAGGCTTTGCGCAGTGGCGGGCGGCCGCCAAGGCGGAATTCCTGGGGCGTTTTCGGGGGCAAAGACACCGCGCGGCCCAGCGGCGGGTAAGACCGGCCCCCTTCAGGGGCCATCACTGCTAAAAAAAGAAAGCACGCCGAAACCCGGCGCGCCTGATTTTTCTGAAAGCTTGAGCCCTATTTACCGCCGCCCAGCTCCTCCATGCGCTGTTTGCTGCTGATAATCTTGCTTAGCTCTTCCATAAAGCTGTTGATGTCCTTGAACTGCCTGTATACAGAGGCAAACCGCACGTAGGCCACCTCGTCGGTGGTTTTCAGCTTTTCCATGGCGTAGGTGCCAATGCGCTGGGAGGAGACCTCTTTGTCCAAGGAGTTTTGCAGCAGGGTTTCAATCTCGTTTACAATATGCTCCAGGGTATCCACGGATACCGGGCGCTTTTCACAGGCCCGCAGCAGGCCGTTTAAAAGCTTGTTTCGGTCAAAGGCCTCCCGAGAGCGGTCCTTTTTAATAACCACAATGGGCACGTTTTCAATGACCTCGTAGGTGGTAAAGCGCTTGCCGCACTTTAGGCACTCCCGACGGCGCCGGATGCGTTCGCTCTCGTCGGTTGGGCGGGAGTCCACCACTTTGCTTTCGGTATAACCACAATACGGACATTTCACGGCTAGTACATCCCCCTTTAGTCGATATTGTTCGATTATACACGAAAGCACCCGCAAAATCAAGGCGTTTTACGAAAATTGCTTTACATATTATTTTGTGCGGCGCTTCGGGCCATAGGCCCGGGGGGTTGCCTTTTAGGCCCAAGGGCTGTTTACATAATTCACATTTGGTTTCAAACATTCAGTAAAGGTAAAAAATCATGGCTATTTTAACGGTACATAATATTTCCCTTAGCTTTGGCGAGGAGAAGATACTGGAAAACATTTCCTTTGAGATCCAAAAGGGCGAGCGCGTGGGCCTGGTGGGGGTGAACGGCAGCGGAAAGACCAGCCTGTTTAAAACCCTTACCGGGGAGTATACCCCAGACACGGGCACGGTTACTTTTTCAAAAGAGACCAGCCCCGGCTATATGGAGCAGCACGTGTGCAGGGACTTTGAAAAGACCGCGTTAGAAGAGGTTATGACGGTGTTTGCCCCGCTTTTGGAGATGGAGCAAACGCTGGAAGAGCTGACCGTGCGGCTAAGCGAAACCCCCCAGGGGCCCCAGCTGGAAAGCTTGATTGACCAGCAGACCCGGCTGAACGACCAGTTTGTGGACGGGGGCGGGCTTACCTGCCGGTCCCGGGCCCGCAGCGCCCTTTTGGGCCTGGGCTTTACCCAGGAGCAGACCCAGAACCCAGTGGGCGTGCTTAGCGGCGGGCAGAAAGCCAAGCTTCAGCTGGCAAAAATGCTGCTAAGCGGGGCCAACCTGCTGCTGCTGGACGAGCCCACCAACCATTTGGACATCCCTTCCGTGGAGTGGCTGGAGGGCTTTTTGCTAAACTATACGGGCGCGTACATAGTCATCTCTCATGACCGGTACTTTCTGGACAAGGTGACCACCCGCACCCTGGAGATGCACGGCCGGGGCCTGGACTCTTACAAGGGCAACTACAGCCGGTCTTTGGAGCTGCGGGCCGAAAAGCGCCTGGCCATGGAGCGGGTGTATGAGAATACCAAAAAGGAGATTGCCCGGATTGAGGGCATCATCGAGCAGCAGCGCCGCTGGAACCAGGAGCGCAACTACGTGACCATTGCCAACAAGCAAAAGTCCATTGACCGGCTGGAGGCCACCCTGGAAAAGCCCGAGGACGACCCGGAGTCCATCCAGTTTCAGTTTCGCGCCAGCCGGAGAAGCGGCGACGATGTGCTGACCGCAGAGGTGCTTAGCCTGTCCTTTGGGGGAGAGCCCCTGTTCCGCAATGTGGACCTGGAAATTAAGCGGGGGCAGAAGGTTTTCCTCATTGGCCCCAACGGCTGCGGCAAGACCAGCCTGTTTAAGATCCTCTTGGGCCAGTACCAGCCGGACACAGGCTTTGTGCGCATGGGCGCGGGGGTGGACCTGGGCTACTACGAGCAGTCCCAGCTAAGCCTGCACGACGAAAAAGAGGTGATTGACGAGATATGGGACCTGCACCCCCGCATGACCCAGACCGAGGTGCGCAACGCCCTGGCGGTGTTCCTTTTTAAAGGGGAGGACGTGTTTAAACCCGTGGGAGCCCTTAGCGGCGGCGAGCGGGCCCGCATTCTCCTGTTAAAATTAATGCTCTCCCGGGCCAACTTTCTGCTGCTGGACGAGCCCACCAACCATTTGGACATTGGCTCCTGTGAGGCTTTGGAAGAAGCCCTTTCCGGGTATGACGGAACCCTGTTTGTGGTGTCCCACGACCGGTATCTTATCAATAAGCTGGCCGACCAGGTGTATGTACTGGGGCCAGAGGGGGCGGTTCTGTACCATGGCAACTACGACTACTATTTGGAGCGCCGGGAGGCGGAACAGGCCCGGGAAGAGCAGAAGGCCCCGCCCAAGGTGAACCTCTATAAGCTGCGCAAAGAGCGGGAGGCCGCCCTGCGAAAAATGCGGACTGGGCTGGAGCGCCTGGAGCGGGAGATTGAGGCGGCGGAGGAAAAGCGCGGGGAGCTGGAGGCAAAGCTCACGCTGCCGGAAGTGGCCGCGGACTATGAGGCTGTCACCAGCATTTCTGGGGAGATTGGGGAGCTGGAAAAGCTGGGAGAAAAGCTGCTGGCAGACTGGACCGAGCTCTCGGAAGAACTGGAGAAAGCGGAAGCAGAAAGCCAAGACTAAGAGCCAAAAAGACAGCAGCGCAGCGAAGAAGAGTGCAGGGGCAAAGCTCCTGCCGAGGTCCAGGGCCAGGAGCCCTGGCAGGGTTTGGGGCAGCGCCTCAAGGTCTTAAAGCGGCGCGGCAAGCCAAAAAAGGGAAGCCAGCCAAAAACTCCCCCCAAAAAAAGAGGGAGCAAAATCTTCCGCGCCGCCCAAAACATAGCGTCCTGGGAAAATGCGCGAAGCAAATTTTCCCGGCAGCGGCCCACCCGCCGCATCTTCCCACTGTGCGGGTCAAAGCCCCCCGAAACCCACAAGGCCCCCACAGCGCCAACCCAAGAACCACGCACCTAAAACTCGCCAAAAACAAAAAGGTTAGGGCTTGTTTGAAAATAGAGGAAATGACGAATTTTGGGCCAGAAGGGGACAATTTCAAGGAGAAGAACCGCTGTAGTTAGCTGCGCTAACTACGGCAATCGCGCGATTGACGAGGATTTTCGACGTAGAAAGTGGCCTCTTATGGCAAAAAAGACGACGTTTTCGATTTTTCAAACAAGCCCTAGAAGAAACAGAAAAAATATAACGGACAAAAAGGATATAGACCGCAAAAAAGAATGTAGAAAGGTGCCCGCCATGAATTTTGAGCTAGTTCCAGTGGCCGAGGACCAAAAAGAAATCCTCCGCAACCTGCTGGAAAAATACAACTACGAGTTCTCCCAGTACGACCAAACCGACGTAAACCCCCTGGGCCTGTTCGGCTACTCCTACCTGGACAACTACTGGACCGAGCAAAACCGCTGGGCTTTCTTCCTGAAAGTGGACGGAAAGCTGGCGGGCTTTGCCATGGTCAACGACTACCCCGAGGCCGGTAAGACCGACTACTGTATGTCGGAGTTTTTTGTGATGGTTAAGTACCGCCGCTGCGGCCTGGGCAGGTGGGCCGCGTGGCAGCTGTTCGACCGGTTCCAGGGAACCTGGCAGCTGAAACGCCACCCAAAGAACCTGCCCTCCGTGGGCTTTTGGGACAAAGTGGTGAGCGGCTACACCAGCGGCAGCTACCGGCTGGAAAGCCGCCCGGATGTGGCATATCCAGACGGTACGCCGGGGGATGTGTTTTTATTTGACACCCGAAAGAAGTTGTAAATTTTTTGTAACCATCTTCCTTTTTCCCACTCTTTGTGGTAGAATACTACATAAGGCCAAAATTTAACAAAACTTTTCATTGGCCGCTTGCCGCTGGCTTCTTTCATCCCGTCTTATTGGTGGAAGGAGCGAACAGCCCCGCCCGGGGTTTTTCTGGGCGTTGATCGCTGAATCACGGGCAGCTCCCGTGGTAGAAAGGATGGTAAAATATGAGTACAAACACACAGGCGTTTGAACAGTACGAGTCCGAAGTGCGCTCTTACTGCCGGAACTTCCCGGCAGTGTTCACCCGGGCCAAGGGTCCCTTCCTCTATGACGAGGACGGAAAGGAGTACGTGGACTTTTTCTGCGGCGCCGGGGCCCTAAACTATGGCCACAACCCGGACCTTATTCGGGACCGGCTGGTGGACTACCTGCAAAAAGACGGGGTGATGCACGCCCTGGACATGTACACCCAGCCCAAACGGGAGTTTATCCAGTATTACGAGGAGAAAATTTTGAAGCCCCGGGGTCTGAACTACAAGCTCCAGTTTCCCGGTCCCACTGGCACCAACGCAGTGGAAGCGGCCCTGAAGCTGGCAAGAAAAGTGAAAAAGCGGCCGGGGATTTTTGCCATGATGGGGGCTTTCCACGGCATGACCCTGGGCTCCATTGCCCTGACCACCGACGCGGCCAGCCGGGCGGGGGCGGGGGTTCCCCTGAACAACGTGACCCATGTGCCGGCCCCGTATATGTTCCCGGAGCTGGACACTTTGAACTATATAGAGACCCTGCTTACGGACGACCACTCGGGCGTGGAGAAGCCCGCCGCCATCATCCTGGAGACAGTCCAGGCCGACGGCGGCATCTATCCCTTCCCAGTGGAATGGTTAAAGGGCCTGCGGGCCCTGTGCGACCGCCACGATATTCTAATGATTGTGGACGACGTGCAGGTGGGCTGCGCCCGGACAGGCTGGTTCTTCTCCTTTGAGCGGGCGGGCATTGTGCCGGATATTGTCACCCAGTCCAAGTCCATCGGCGGCTACGGCATGCCCTTTGCCCTGGTGCTTATGAAGCCCGAGCTGGACCTGTGGGAGCCCGGGGAGCATAACGGCACTTTCCGGGGCTATCAGCTGTCCATGGTGGCGGCCAAGGCCGGGCTGGAGCTGATGCTGGAAGAGCGGGTGGAGGAGCAGGTGCGCCAGAAGGAGCGGATCATTGCCCAGTATATGGAGGAGATTCGGGCCCTGGCGCCAGGAAAGGTGGAGACCCGGGGCATCGGCTTTGTGTGGGGCGTGGACCTGGCCCGCTGCGACGGGAAGGCCCCTGGCTCCGCCAGCAAGAAGGTGCTGGACGAGAGCTTTCAGAACGGCCTGATTGTAGAGCGGGTGGGCCGGGGCAACTCGGTGGTAAAGGTTATGCCCGCGCTGCTTATAGACGAGGCCACCCTGCGCCGGGGGCTGGAAATTTTGAAAGAAGCCGTCCGCAAGGCGGTGTGACGCGTAAAGAAAAAGCCCTTCCCGGTGGGGAGGGGCTTTTTTATTGCCAACAGCTGGGGATAGATATAATCCCAAGCCCTCTTTTATAAAAAAGGGGCCTTCCCGCTGGGGAAGGCCCCTCCTCTTGACAAACATTTACCGCAGATGCCAAACGTCCTCGTTATACTGGGCAATGGCCCGGTCGGAGGAGAAGAATCCGGCCTTGGCAATGTTCACCAGCATCTTTTTGGCCCAGGCCCGCCGGTCCTCATACTCCGCCAGCAGCCGCTCTTTGGCCGCGATATAGTCTTTCACGTCCAGCAGCGCCATAAACCAGTCTTTGCGGGTCATATCCTTATAGAGCCGGCCCAGGTTTTCCGGGTCGCCCAGGCGCATCATGGCCGGGCTGATGATAAAGTCCATCAGCTGGGCAATCTCCTCATCCGCGGGATAATATTCCGCCGGGTTATACCGGCCGGGACCCTCTTGATACAGGTCGATCACCGCTTCGCTGCTCTTGCCAAAGATACAGATGTTCTCGTCCCCCACCAGCTGGTGGATTTCCACATTGGCCCCGTCTTCGGTGCCCAGGGTTACCGCGCCGTTTAGCATAAACTTCATGTTGCCGGTGCCGCTGGCCTCCTTGGAAGCCAGGGAGATCTGCTCGGAAATGTCGCAGGCGGGAATCAGTTTTTCGGCCCAGGTGACGTTGTAGTTCTCCACCATCACCACTTCCAGCCAGGGGCTGACCTCTGGGTCCTTGGCAATGAACTCCCGCAGGCAGAGGATCAGATGGATGATGTCCTTGGCGATAATATACGCCGGCGCGGCTTTGGCCCCAAAGAGCAGGGTCAGCTTGCGGGCGGGCTTGCGGCCGGCCTTAATCCGCATATATTTCCAGATGATATACAGGGCGTTCATCTGCTGGCGCTTATACTCGTGCAGGCGCTTAATCTGGATGTCGAAAATGGAGTCCTGGTCCAGGGCCGCGCCGCTTTTTTGCTCCACATATTCGCAAAGGGCCTTTTTATTGTTTTGTTTAATGGAAAGCAGGCGGTCCAGGGTGGCGGGGTCGTCCTGGAAATCCAGCAGCTTTTCCAGCCCGGCGGCGTCCTTTTTCCAGCCCGGGCCGATTTTTTCGGTGATAAAGGCGCTTAGCTCGGGGTTGCAGTGCATCAGCCAGCGGCGGAAGGTAATGCCATTGGTCTTGTTGTTAAACTTTTCCGGGTAAATATTGGCAAAATGCCGCAGCTCGGCCTCTTTCAAGATGTCTGTGTGCAGGGCGGCCACGCCGTTGACAGAGAAACCGTAGTGGATGTCCATGCTGGCCATATGGGCCAGGCCGTTTTTGTCAATGATATAGAGGTTCTCGTTGGGGTTTTCTTCATCCTTTGCCAGGCCCTGGGGGGCGGGGTACTTTTTGCGCACCCGGCGGTCCAGCTCCTCAATAATGGGCACCAGGTCCGGCACGGCCTTTTGCAGATAGTGCAGGGGCCACTTCTCCAGGGCTTCGGCCAGGATGGTGTGGTTGGTATAGGCGCAGGTCTTTTCCACAATGGAGATGGCTTCGTCCATGTGGATGCCGTCCTTTTGCATGAGCCGGATGAGCTCGGGGATGATCATGGAGGGGTGGGTGTCGTTAATCTGAATCACCGCGTGCTTCCACAGGTCCCGCAGGGCATAGCCTTTGGCGGAGAGCTCTTTGATAATCAGCTGGGCGGCGTTGCTTACCATAAAGTACTGCTGATACACCCGCAGCAGCCGGCCCGCGTCGTCGCTGTCGTCTGGGTATAGGAACAGGGTTAGGTTGTGGGCCACGTCCTTTTTGTCAAAATCAATGCCGTCCTTGACCAGGCTCTCGTCCACCGTCTCCAGGTCGAAGAGATGCAGGCGGTTGCAGCCGCCCTCAAAGCCAGAGACCACCAGGTCGTACATCACGGACTTCACCGCCCCGCCCGGGAAGGGCACGGAAAAGCCCACACCGGTCTTTTCCAGCCAGCCCTGGGGCCCGCCTTTTTCTGCCAGCCAGCGGTCGGGTTTCTCGTACTGCTTGTTTTCCCAAAAACTCTGGCGGAACAGACCGAAGTGGTACAAGAGGCCCACGCCGTCGGCGGGAAGGTTCAGGGTGGCGGCAGAGTCCAGGTAGCAGGCCGCCAGCCGGCCCAGGCCGCCGTTGCCCAGGGCGGGTTCGGGCTCGATTTCCTCAATCTCGCCCAGGTCCTTTCCAGCCGCCTTCAGGGTCTCCCGAACCTCATCAAAGAGCCCCAGGTTGATGAGGTTGTTAGAGAGCAGCTTGCCCACCAAAAACTCGGCGGAGACATAGTACAGCTTTTTGTCGCCGGTAATGCGGGGCGCGGCAGCCAGGCGTTCTTGGGTCAGCTGGAGAAGGGCCTGGTAAATTTCGGCGTTGGTAGCGGCCTCCAGGGTCTTGTTGTTTAGCTTTTGCTCAAGGATTTCTTTCATAGGGAACATTCCTTTCGGTAAAATAATATAAGTTTTATCATCATTTCTCCGAAGCGCCGTCTTTTTTCTTCTTTTTCTTCTTGGGTGTCTCCGGCGCCACCGCGGTTCGGGCGGTAATATCGGTGAGCCGGGCGATTTTTGCCGCCAGCCCTTGGTCATAGGCGCCCGGTTCCATGCGCCAGCTCCAGTTCTGGGGCCCCACGGTAGAGGGCGTGTTCATGCGGGCCTGGCTGCCCAGCCCCAAATAGTCCTGCATGGGAATCACCGCCAGATTGCCCACGCTGGTCAAAGCCGCCCGGATCATGGCCCATAGGCCGTCCAGCTCGTGGGTAAAGCCCAGGTAGTCCTGGGCCATCTCCCGGTCCTCCTGGGGCGCGCCCCGCAGCCAGCCCAGGGTGGTGTCATTGTCGTGGGTGCCGGTGTACACCACGCAGTGGTTCGGGTAGTTGTGGGGCAGGTAGCTGCTGTCCTCCCAAGAGGTAAAGGCAAACTGCAAGACCTTCATGCCCGGGTAGCCGCTGCGCTTAAGCAGGGTTTTCACAGCGGGGGTCAAAAAGCCCAGGTCCTCTGCAATGATGGGCGCGCCGGGCACAGCCTTATTGACAGCCTCCACAAATTTGTAGCCCGGGCCCTTGACCCATTTGCCGCCCCGGGCGGTCTCGTCCCCATAGGGCACGGACCAGTAGCTTTCGAAGCCCCTGAAGTGGTCGATGCGCAGCATGTCGAACATCTCCAGGTTGGCCTTAATCCGGTCGATCCACCAGGCGAAGCCGTTCTCTTCCATCACGTCCCAGCGGTAGATGGGGTTGCCCCACAGCTGGCCGTCGGCGGAAAAGGCGTCTGGCGGGCAGCCGGCCACCTGGGTGGGCAGGTTGTTTTCGTCCAGCTGAAAGAGCCCGGGGTTGGCCCACACATCGGCACTGTCGCCAGACACGTAAATGGGCGCGTCGCCGATGATGGAGACGCCCTTCTTGTTGGCATACTTTTTTAGGTCCCGCCACTGCTCAAAAAACAGGAACTGGGTAAACACATGGTAGTCAACGTCGTCCTTCAGCTGGGTGCGGGCCTGTTTTAGGGCTTCTGGCCGGCGCAGGCGCAGGGCCTGGTCCCACTGGTACCAGGGGCGGCCGTCATTCTGGGCTTTCAGCGCCATAAACAGGGCATAGTCCTCCACCCAGGCGGCGTTTTGCTTGCGAAAACGGGTAAGGGCCTTGGCTTTTTTGAAATTCTCAAAGGCCTTGCGCAAAATAGGCTCCCGCTCTTTGCGGACCAGGTCATAGTCCACCCAGGCGGGGTCCTGGCCCCAGCTGGGTTTTTTGCAGCGTTTTTCTTTGATCAGGTCCGCTTTACACAGCAGGTCCAGGTCGATATAGAGGGGGTCGCCGGCAAAGGCAGAGTAGCTTTGGTAGGGGCTGTTGCCAAAGCTGGTGGGGCCCAGGGGCAGCACCTGCCAGCAGCTTTGATGGGCGGCAAAGAGAAAGTCTACCCATTCGCGGGCCGCTTTGCCAAAGCTGCCCATGCCGTATTTGGAGGGCAGGGCGCTCACCGGCAGCAGAATGCCGGCCTGACGGGTGAGCCATGAGGGTTTTGTTGGCATAGAAGATCACATTCCTTTTGTTAGGGTTTTGCCGTGGATGAAGGGGCGAAGATGATAAGACCTTTGGGCCCGAATAGAGAGCGGTACGGAGCCAAGAGCTTTTCATTTTTATATTATAGCATCTCTGGCCTGGTTTTTCCATAGCTTTTCCAGAAAAATTGAGCCGCGGCCTCTTGGCCTGCCGTGAATATTTTCTCTTGCATTTTGCGGTGCGGCGTGGTATAATACCTATATATTTGACCACAAAGAGGTGAAAGCGAACGATGAAAGAGAATATACATCCCGACTACCAGGACACCACCATTACCTGTGCCTGCGGCAATGTGATCCACACCCGCTCCACAAGGAAGAACATCAAAGTCGAAATATGTTCCAAATGCCACCCGTTCTTTACGGGCAAGCAGAAGCTGGTGGACACCAGCGGCCGCGTGGATATGTTCAAGAAGCGCTACGGCCTGAAATAAACACGGATGAAGCAGCTGAAAAATTTTTTAGACGAGAACGGCAGGCTGTTAAAGTTTCCCGCCAAGCGCCCCATGCAGTGGGAGGCCCTTTGTTATTTGGCGGAAAAGTTCCAGACCGGGCAAGAGTACACCGAAAAAGAGGTGAACCGGCTGCTGAACCAGTGGCACAGCTTTGGCGACCCGGCCACCCTGCGGCGGACGCTTTGCGACTGGCGCTTTTTGGACCGGGACTCCTATGGAAAGGCCTACCGGCTGGCGGCGGACGCGCCCCAAAAAGAAATTTTTTTGTAGCGATTTAAGACGGCGTGGAATGCGCCGTCTTTTTTCCATACGGATAAGTTTGCCGCTTCTTTGTAGAAGGAACCGGCAAGCCGGAAAAGCGTAAAACAGCGGAGAAAACGGGAGTGTGAAAGGACAACGCAGAGGTGCGCCGCCTTTGCCGCCCAATTCCGCGATTGATGGAAGGATAGATTTTGGAAAAAAGGAGGCGCGGCAATGGAGTACATTACAGTGCGCCAAGAGGGCGCGGACCAGTTTGTGGAAAAAAAGTCCCGGTTTATGGGGGCCTGCCGCCCGGTGAGCACAGAGGAGGAGGCCCTGGCCTTTATTGCAAAAAAAAAGACGGAGCACTGGGACGCCTCTCACAATGTGTATGCCTATATTTTGCGGGAAGGGGGCGTCCAGCGCTTTTCGGACGACGGCGAGCCCCAGGGCACAGCGGGCATTCCAGTGATCGACACCCTAAAAAAGGCGGGGGTGACCGACGCGGTGGTGGTGGCCACCCGGTACTTTGGGGGAATCCTGTTGGGGGGCGGCGGGCTGATACGGGCCTATTCTCACACCGCCAGCATTGCCCTGGCCGCGGCGGAGAAGGTGCGCATGAAGCCCTGCCTGCTGCTGGAGGCCGCTTGTGGATATGAGGACTACGGCCGGGTACAGTTGCTTGTGCCCGAGTGCGGCGGCGTGGTGGACGACACGGTTTTTTTAGAGCGGGTGACCCTGTGCTTTCATCTGGAGCCACAGCGGCGGGCCGGGCTGGAGCGCCGCCTGGCCGACGCCACGGCAGGGCGTGTAAGTTTGGCGGAGCGGGGGGAAGCGTACTTTCCCTATTCCCTTTGAAAAAATCCGAGGATTTTTTCCGGGAAATTCCAGGGGGGAAAAGTATTTTCGCGGCCAGGCGGGTATATATAAATGAAAGCTTGTGAAAGCCTACGGAAATCCCCGGTCCGCCGGCGAGAATCCAAATGGGTGATGAACGAAGTTTTGGAAACCTTTTTTAAAAAGTTTTCCAGCGAGGCCAAAAGTTCCAAAATTGAGGAGAGAGGTGCGTGCTGTGACAGTTCGTGAAGAATATCAGCGCCTGGAAGAACAGACCCTGGCCCCCTGGGCCGCCCTTTCGGCCCAAAGCAAGGGCCGCGGCCGGCCAGAGGAAGAGTGCCCCCTGCGTACGATCTTTCAGCGGGACCGGGACCGGGTGATTCACTGCAAATCCTTTCGCAGGCTGAAGCACAAAACCCAGGTGTTCCTGGCCCCAGAGGGGGACCACTACCGCACCCGGCTGACCCACACCCTGGAGGTCTCTCAGATTGCCCGGACCATTGCCCGGGCCCTGCGCCTGAACGAGGACCTGACCGAGGCCATTGCCCTGGCCCACGACCTGGGGCACACGCCCTTTGGCCACGCGGGGGAGCGGGCCCTGGACCAGCTGGCCCCTGGAGGCTTCCGCCACTACCGCCAGAGCGTGCGGGTGGTGGAGCGCCTGGAAAAGGAGGGCCAGGGCCTGAACCTTAGCTGGGAAGTGAAAAACGGCGTTCTCTGCCACACAGAGGGCCAGGAGGCCGCCACCGCCGAGGGCCGGGTGGTGCGCTGGGCAGACCGGATTGCCTACATCAACCATGACATAGATGACGCCATACGGGCCGGGGTGCTTACCAAGGGGGACATCCCCAGGGAAATCACTGCCCAGCTGGGGGATAACAAGACCCGGCGGATTACCGCGCTGATTATGTCCCTGGTGCGGGAGAGCCAAGAGGGCCAGCCGCGCATGGACGCCGCCTCTTTTGAGGCCTACCAGGCCCTGCACCAGTTTATGTACGACGCGGTGTACCGCAACGAGTATGCCAAAAGCGAGGAGCGCAAGGTGCCCCATATTCTGGAGAGCCTCTATGAACACTACCGAAAGCCGGAGAATCTGCCGGAGTACATGAGAAGGATTGCCGAAGAGGAGGGGGAGGACACCGCCGCCTGCGACTTTGTGGCAGGCATGAGCGACCGCTACGCGGTGGCAGTGTACCGGGAGCTGTTTATCCCCAAGGCGTGGAATAACTAGCGGAGTAAAACGCCGCGGGACGCGGTAGGGGTCAAGGGGAAACTGGTTTCCCCTTGCGGGTCCAGGGCAGCGCCCTGGCGGGGTGTGGGGGCGAGGAGCCCCCACGGCCTTGCCGTAGGCCCTCACCCACTAAAACGCCCGAAGGGCGCATGAGCATTTTCAAAGAAAATGCTCATAATGTGCTGAAGCACTAGAAGGCCTCCGGGCGCAAAGGGCGCGCCCTGCGGCAAGGTAGTGGGGGCTTCTCGCCCCCACACCCCGTCGGAAGGGGCCTAACGCCCCTTCACCGCGCTATGTGTCGTTCGCTGGGGCCCTAGAAAATTATTGCGAAGGAGGCGGCTTCCATGCCCTTTCCCCCCGAATTCCTCCGGGAGCTTGAGGACCGCTGCCGCATTGAGGACATTGCCGGCAAATATATAAATCTAAAGCGCCGGGGAAAAAACCTTTTGGGGCTATGTCCGTTCCACAACGAAAAGACCCCCTCCTTTAACCTTTACCCAGGAAATAATTCCTACTACTGCTTCGGCTGTGGAAAGGGCGGCGGGGTTATCAACTTTGTCATGGAGATCGAGCACCTGGATTTTCAGGACGCGGTGAAGTGGCTGGCCCAGCGGGCGGGCCTACAGCTGCCCCAGGAGGGCATGGACAGCAGTATGTCCCGGCTGCGGATGCGGATTATGGAGATCAACCGGGAGGCCGGGCGTTTCTTTTACAAGACCCTTATGTCCCCACAGGGCCAGGCGGGGCTGGATTATTTTCGGGGCCGGGGGCTGGATGCGGCTGCCATTAAGCGCTTTGGCCTGGGCTATGCCCCAGAGGACTGGTATGGCCTGGTGAACCACCTGCGGAGCAAGGGCTATACGGTGGACGAGATGGTTCAGGCGGACGTAGCGCGGCTCTCGAAAAAGGGCAAGCCCTTTGACCGCTACCGGGGCCGGGTCATGTTCCCCATTTTCGACCTTAGGGGCAATGTAGTGGCCTTTGGGGGCCGGGTGCTTACCGACGAGAAACCCAAGTATATCAATACCAGCGATACCCCTGTGTACCACAAAAGCGGCGGGCTGTTTGCCATGAACCTGGCAAAGAACACGGGCAGCCGCCAGCTGATTTTGGCAGAGGGGTACATGGACGTCATTGCCCTGCACCGGGCGGGCTTTGAGAACGCCATCGCCTCTTTGGGGACTTCCCTTACCGAGGAGCAGGCCCGCGTTATCAAGCGCTATGCCGACGAGGCGGTGATCTGCTACGACTCGGACCAGGCGGGGCAGAAGGCCACCCAGCGGGCCATCCCTATCTTGAAAAAAGCCGGCCTGCGGGTAAAGGTAGTCACCGTGCCCGGGGGCAAGGACCCGGACGAGTTTATGCGCAACTATGGTAAGGACGGCCCCCTGCGGTTTAAACAGCTGCTGGAGGGCGGCGGCAGCGACGTGGAGTACCGGCTGGAAAAGCTGCGGGAGCGGTTCGACCTATCCACAGACCAGGGCCGGGTGCGGTATCTGGGGGAGGCGGCGGAGCAGGTGCTCTCAAAGCTTTCGGACCCTATGGAGCAGGAGGTGTACGCGGGTCGGCTCTCTCAAGAGACAGGGGTGGACAAGCGGCGTATTCTTGAGACTGTAGGGCGGCTGGCGGGCCGGGAGCGCCGGAAGGAGCAGAGGCAGCTGGTGCGGTCCCAGATGGAGGTGGCTGCTGTGGAAGCCGGAGCCAATCCGGAGAAAAAGGACCACTTGCGGGCCGCTTTGGCCGAGGAGGGGCTCATCGCCTATCTTTTTCTGCACCAGGACAAGGCTGGGGCCCTAAAGGAGCTGCTGCCCCCGGAAAAATTCGTGACGGCCTGGAACCGCAGAGTATATGCTTCCTTATTGGGAAAGACTATACATGGCACGGCCGTCCTAGCGGACCTTGCCGGGGAGCTGACGGGAGAAGAGATGTCTGACCTAAGCAGGATGCTGGCCCAACACCGGGAGGCGCCCCCCAGCGGTGCGGACGCCAAGGAGTATATAAAGATTTTGCGGGGCGAGAGCGCCCGGGGAGGCGCTGATTGGATGAAAACCGCCAGTGACGGCGAGATGAAGGAATATATGGAGGAGCTGAAAAGGAATAAGCAGTGAGAAGGGACGAACGGTATCGTTTTTAGGGCTTGTTTGAAAATAGAGAAAGCGCCGGATTTTTGCCCTGGCGGGCGCGGTTTGACGAAGAAAACCGCAAGGAATATGTTCGTATTACGAGGATTTTCCACACACAAATCCGCCCGGACAGGGCAAAAAGGCGGTGTTTGCGATTTTTCAAACAAGCCCTAAAGGCAAAAGGGGACAAACCGGGGCGGCCTTCTGGTCTTAGCCGACGGGACGCCAAGGGCTGGCAGGGCCAGCTTTGAACCGCTGGAGGCCCAAAGAAAATTTATAAAGGATTTTACCCGGGGAATAGAAAACGCGGCACAGGGAAATAGAAAGGAATGGTAATAAAAATGAGCGCACAGCCGGATAAAAAAACAGTGATTAAAGATTTGGTGGAAATTGGCAAGGCCAAGGGCCAGCTAAGCACAAAGGAAATTTTGGACGCTTTGGGCGAGCTGGATTTTGACCCTGAACACATAGAAAAGTTCTACGACACCCTGGAGACCCAAGGGGTGGAGATTGTGGAGGACTTTGACGAAATGCAGCTGGACGACGTGGAACTGGTGAAAGCCGGTGAGGCGGCGGAGATGGAGGGCGGCGGTGGCACGGAAGGGATTGCCATTGACGATCCCGTGAAGGTGTACCTGAAGGAGATTGGTCGGGTGCCCTTGCTGACCCCAGAGGAAGAGGTGGATCTGGCGGTACGCATTACAAATGGGGACTCTGCCGCCAAAAAGCGCCTTTCCGAGGCCAACCTGCGTCTGGTGGTGAGTATTGCCAAGCGGTATCTGGGCCGGGGCATGCAGTTTTTGGACTTGATTCAAGAGGGCAACCTGGGGCTTATTAAGGCAGTGGAAAAGTTTGACTATACCAAGGGGTTTAAGTTTTCCACCTATGCCACCTGGTGGATCCGTCAGGCGATTACCCGGGCCATTGCGGACCAGGCCCGGACCATCCGCATTCCAGTGCATATGGTGGAGACCATCAACAAGGTGAAAAAAGCCAACAGCCAGCTGCTGCATGTCAACGGCCGGGAGCCCAGCGCCGAGGAAGTGGCCGAAGAGCTGGAAATGCCCGTGGAAAAGGTGCGGGAGATTATGCGGGTGGCCCAGGAGCCGGTCTCTATGGAGACGCCCATTGGCGAGGAGGAGGACAGCCACCTGGGAGACTTTATAGAGGACGCGGACGCCCCCGCCCCCCAGGACGCGGCCAGCCACACCCTGCTGAAGGAGACCCTGGGCAACGTGCTGGACACCCTGACCCCCCGGGAGGAGAAGGTACTGCGCCTGCGTTTTGGCCTGGAGGATGGCCGCAGCCGCACCCTGGAAGAAGTGGGCAAGGAGTTCAACGTGACCCGGGAGCGCATCCGGCAGATTGAGGCCAAGGCCCTGCGCAAGCTGCGCCACCCCAGCCGCAGCAAGAAGCTGAAGGATTTTCTGGACTGACCAGCCAAGCGCCGCCCTGCCCGTAGCGGGGATTTTTTAGGTGGGGCAACGGGCTACCAGCGTGCTGCCGAAGCTTCGCCCACCCCGCTGGGCGCGTGGGGCCTGTAAAGGCCCTTTCCCGAAGGGGTTGAAGTTTTATGTCGCTTACGGCATCGCGGCAGGGCTTTGCCATACGGAATCGGAAAAAGTCGAATAAAAAGTTTTGCTCAAGCTTTTTCAAAAGCTTGCAGAGCGCGAGACAGCGTCTCGCGACCTTAAGGGCAGCTGGGAGATGTAACATGGTAATGACGTTAGAGGCGGACTACGCCGTGCGCATCGTAGAATATTTGACGAAAAACCCCGGCCGCTGGGACGCCAAAACCGTTTCGGAGGGGATGCAGGTGCCCATGCGGTTTTGCCTGAAGATTTTGCGGGGCCTGGTGCAGGCAGGCATGGTCTGCTCTTTTAAAGGGGCAAAGGGGGGCTACAGTTTGGCCCGGCCCGCGGGGGAGATCACCCTGCTGCAGGTCATCGAAAGCGTGGAGGGCCCCTATATGCTAAGCCGCTGCCAAAAGGAAGAGTACAGCTGCGGCCGGGAGCACTGCCGCCTGCACAGCATCTATGAGAAGGTTTCGCAGGACGTCCGCCAGGAGCTGGACAACTACACTTTTGACATAATCTGCGGGGAAGAGCCCGCGGCTGCCGGCCGATGTGGAAAGGAAAGAACCTGCCGGGATGGGGCTTGTGGAGGAGATCAAGGGGAATCGGGCTGTAGCTAAGGCTTGTCTGAACATAGAGGAAAAGAGAATTTTTGCCCAGAAGGGGCCTCCATTGCAAGGAAAAACCGCAAGGCAATCTTCCAATTGGCGGGGATTTTTGATGCGGAAAGGGGGCCCTTTCTGGGCAAAAAACAGCGTTTTTGATATTTCAAACAAGCCCTAAGCCCAAAAAGACCAAAGGCGGTACGCCTGGAAGAGGCCCGGGTGGGAAAGGGATCAGGAACTGATCCAGGCTGATTAAAATAGTATGGTAGGAGAGTTTTGCAGTCGCTATGGGGCAAAGATAGCGCTAAATAAAAAATGGTTTGCGACCCATAAAAAAACAACCGTTTATATTGACAAATTGATTGCTTGGTTGTATAATAGAATCAAGCAAAATGCCATGGCTGTTTTGAAAACGAAAGGAGAGCCATACAAGGAAGAAAAAATTTGTCAAAGCACGAGGATGGAAAAAGCTGCTGTGCGCTACTTTAGCGGTGGCTTTGTTTACCTGTGGGACGTTTTCGAACTATGCTTCGGCGCTTTATGAGAGCTGGAAGAGTGGCAAGAGAATAAAAGGTACATATGATTTTATGTTAACCCCTCATAAAGATTTTGGAGCTACAACCATTGCCCATATGAATAATGCACTGTATGAATGGAACAAGTATTTGCCTAGTGGGGTGCATGGAGTAAAGCGTGAGCCAACATTGCGTCACAGTTTATCAAATTATCATATCAGAGCAGAAAGTGAAAATGATGGGAAAAGCCTTATATATCGGCAGAATCTTGGTTCATATGATGACAAGGTTGCTGTGACACGGAGAGTATATTATATTATAGATGGTATGCCTTTTGAAAAGAATATTGTGTTCGAAGCAGATGTATGTATGAATACATACTACAAATTTGCTAATAGTGGAATAAAAGACCATGTTGACGTGTGGTCAGTTTTCCTACATGAGGCGGGACACATATTTGGTTTTAATGATATGGACCCCGTTGCCTATAATCAGGCTGTTATGTGTGCGCAAATCACAACCGGGACAGAGAAAAGGTCGATAACGCTAACGGAACAGAAAGTTTTGAAAGATATATATAAATAAAATATAGATTGGAGGAATAGTAATGATCAGTAAAAAAGGTATAAACCGACTTGCAATTGTGGTTGTGATTGGTGTCATTGTTTTGGCAGTTTGCGGGGTTTGGTTTTCAATGTCAGTACAAGCTAGTGCGGACGATGCGGAACGGCTGGACTTGGAAGCATTTAGTCAATCAGCAACTATAGAAGCAAATGATAAACCTGTCTTAGTAACAGAATTAGATTTTTTGGTCCAAGAGCTTTCCACTGAGGACATGATTAAAAAATCACATCTTGTCATTAAAGGTGAATTAACGGAAATTTCACCTGCGGCTTGGGTAGATACAGAAAACGGAGGAAATTCAATATACACGAATTATGTGTTTCGTGTGAAAGAGACCTACCGCGGTGAAGTGAAGGATGAAGTGGTGTTGAGCCAAGAAGGAGGACAGGTAGGAAACAGGAGAACCGTTTGTTGCGGTAGTCCAGAATTTGAATTAGGCAAAGAATATGTTCTTTACCTCTATCGGCCTATGCCAGGGTATGGATTAGTAACAGATGATGATTATTACTGGCTAGTCGGATACAACCAGGGTGTCTTTGCCGTAGAAGAAACCGCCGGAACCATGATGGCCGTGGCCGAGGACGGCGGCGAAAAGACCAGCCTACAGACCCTTGCCCAGGAAATAGAGGCCCTGGACCAGGAGTACCCGGTAAACTATAACTGGGAGTACGAAGAAATGATGGAAAACATGAAGGCCAACCTGGAAAGCGGCTTTATCACGAAAGAGGAGAGCGAGCAGATGCTGGCGGAGCTGTACCAGTACGCGAAAATAGTAGAAGAATAAGCCATGCCCCCGGCCGCGAAAAAACGGCCGGGGGAGCCTTTATTAACAAAACGAAAAAGCGTTCCGTCACTGCGACGGAACAAAAGGTATTGAAAGATATATATAAATAATTTATTATGATTTGGAGGGATCATGATGACGGTAAAAAAGAACGTAAAACGGTTTGGCTTGATGGCGCTTGTCTGCCTGATGGTTTTGACAGCCTGCGGGATGGGCGTTTCGGCCTGGGCGCGGGCCAGTGAGGGAAAAGAGCCGTATGAGCCGGAGTCCGTTTCTCCCGCTGCCGGGGTGACGGAAGAGGAGCCCGATGAGCCGGAATCCAGTTCTCCCGCTGCCGGAGCAACAGAAGAGGAACCAATCACCTGGTTCGTCAGCAAATGCATTGCGGAACATTCGCCGGAAGAACTGCTGGAAAAATCCCACCTGGTTGTAAGAGGGGTGTTGACGGAGGTTTCGCCCGCCGCCTGGGTAGACCTGGAGAGCGGCGGAAGATCGATTTATACCAACTACACCTTTGATGTGAAGGAAACCTACCGGGGCAAAGAAAAGGACCAAGTTGTGGTCAGCGAGGAAGGCGGGCAGGTTGGAAACATGGAGTTTGTTTGCGAAGGTGGCCCCTCGTTTGAACTGGGAAAGGAATATGTCCTGTTCCTCTACCGGCCTATGCCAGGGTATGGGCTAGCGACTGAAGAGGAATATTATTGGCTGGTGGTATACGACCAGGCCGTGTATGAGGTAGAAAGCAGCGCGGATGGTTCTGCCATGGCGGTTTTTCAGAATGATGGAGCTAAGAGCAGTTTGCAGACCTTTTCCAACAGAATAAAAGAGTTGGACCAGGAGTACCCGGTAAACTATAACTGGGAGCGGGAAGAAATGCTCGAAAACATGAAGGCCAACCTGGAAAGCGGCTTTATCACGAAAGAGGAAAGCGAAGAAATACTGGCAAAGCTACAGCAGTATCCTGAACGTGTAGAAGAATAAACCCTGCCCCCGGCCGCGAAAAACAGCCGGGGGCTTTTTTATTGGCAAAACAAAAAAGCGGCACGCCCAGGGGACTGCCCCGGCGCGCCGCCTTTTTGGCTTGGCGTAAAAATTTACAGCTTAACCACGTTCACAGCCCGCAGCTTCTCGCTGTTCTTGGGGTCGGGCTCGGTCTCGAAGGTCACCTTCTGGCCCTCTTCCAGGGTCTTGAAGCCCTCGGACTGGATGGCGGAGAAATGCACGAAAACGTCCTCGCCGCCCTCGTCGTTGGAAATAAATCCATAGCCCTTCTCTGCATTGAACCACTTAACTGTACCGTTCATATCGGCACCTCCCTAGATTTTTCGTATCCGCCTAGCAGGCCGAAAAAACTTTTCCGGCCCAGGTGCCCCGTGCACGGTGCTGCCTGACTAAAGAGAACTCACAGCTTGTGTAAATCATCAGACGCCCAACGACTTACAGAAACTGTGAGTACATTTTCGTGCTATCAGAATACGGTTAGATTATACCACCAGCGGGGCGGTTTGTCAAGGGGTACTGTCAATTTTTTGCAAAAGGGAGAGCCGCTTGAGAATGAAATTTTCTTTTGCGGCCCTTCGTTTTGCTATAGGGCCACCCGGTCTCCGCCGGTTTTCGCAAAAAGACGGCGTACCTCCTGGCCCAGGGCCTGGTAGGCCTCTTGTTCCATCGCTCCGCTATGAAACAGCTTTCGGGCGCATTTCTGGGCCTCTCGCAGCACGTCTAAGTCCATCTGCATATTGGCAATCTTCAGCTGGGGCAGGCCGTGCTGGCGCTGGCCAAAGAAGTCTCCAGGGCCCCGCAGCTTCAGGTCCGCGTCCGCTATGGCAAATCCATCGCTGGTGCTTTTAAAGAGCCGCAGCCGCTCCAGGGTGTCCGGGTTCTGGCTGCCGGTGATGAGAATGCAGGTGGAGGGATGTTCACCCCGGCCAATGCGCCCCCGCAGCTGGTGCAGCTGAGAGAGGCCGTAGCGCTCCGCGCTCTCAATAAGCATAATGGCCGCGTTGGGCACATCCACCCCCACCTCCACCACCGTGGTGGCCACCAGCAGCTGTAGTCTGCCCGCGGCGAAGTCCTCCATCACCCGCTCCTTTTCAGCGGCTTTCAGCTTGCCGTGCAGCACCCCCACCGCTGTTTGGGGAAAGGCTGCCCGCACCAGATGGGCGTATTCCTCAATGCTCATTACACCGCTGTCCCCCTCTTCAATGAGGGGGCAGATCAGGTACCCCTGCCGCCCCTGGTCCAGATGCTTCTGCACATACCGAAAGGCCCGGGCCCGCTTGTCTGGACCCACCAGATAGGTCTCAATTTTCTGCCGTCCTGGGGGCAGCTCGTCCAGTACAGAGATGTCCAGGTCGCCGTAGGCCATTAGGGCCAGGGTGCGGGGAATGGGCGTAGCGCTCATTACCAGCAGGTGGGGGCTGGCTGCCTTTTGGGTAAGGGCCATCCGCTGCTCCACCCCAAAGCGGTGCTGTTCGTCGATAATGACCAGGGCCAGCTCCCGGAATTCCACCGGACCGCTGAGAAGGGCATGGGTGCCAATGGCTAGCTGAATCTCTCCCGCAGCCAGGGCCCGGCGCTGTTCCCGGCGGACAGGGGCGGAGCCTCCCCCGGTAAAAAGAGCGCAGCGCACCCCGGCGGGCTCCAGCAGGGCAGAGAGAGACTGGTAGTGCTGGGCGGCCAAAATCTCTGTGGGCGCCATCAGGGCGGCCTGCCAGCCCGCTTGTATCACTTTCCAGCACAGGGCGGCGGCCACAGCGGTTTTTCCGCTGCCCACGTCGCCCTGCACCAGACGGTTCATGGGGCTGGACCCAGCCATGTCCTGGACGCCCTGGTAGATAGCCCGCTGCTGGGCGCCTGTTAGCCGAAAGGGCAGCAGGGCGGCAAAGTCCTCGGGGTAGCCGGGGCTGGCGGGGTGGGGGTTTTCTTGGCGGCGGCCGCTTTTGATCTGCATTAGGCCCAGCTGTAGCACCAGGAATTCCTCGAACACCAAGCGCCGCCGGGCAATTTCCAGGTCCGCGTGCTCCCGGGGAAAGTGGACGCGCTCTAGGGCAAACCCCAGGTGGCAGAGCTTGTATTGGTCCCGCAGGGGGGCGGGCAGGGGGTCCTCCAAAACCTCGGGTAACAGGGCAAGGGCATTTTTCATGACCGAGGAAATATTGCGGCTGGTAAGTCCCTGGGTGGCGGGATAGACGGGAAGAATCCCAGCGGCGCGGTCCAGGGGAAGAAACTCTGGCGAGACCATGGACAGGGGACGCTGAAGCACCTTGCCCCGGAAGAGGTAGGTCTGGCCCAGCCGGAGCAGAGAGGGGATGTAGCGGTTGTTGAAAAAGGTGAGCTGAAAGCTGCTCTCCCCGTCAAAGGCGGTGGCGCGGTACAGCAGGCGGCCGCCGCGAATACGGGTCTCCTGGGGGGCGCGGGTAATCTCGGCGCGGACCACGCAGGGCGCGTCGGGCGGGGCCTGGGAAAGGGGGAGGACCGGGGCCCACTCCTGGTAACTATGGGGATAGAGGCGCAGCAGGTCGCCCAGGGTCTCTACGCCCAGCTTGGCAAAAAGAGAGGCGCGGCGTTCTCCCACGCCTTTAAGCCGCCGGACATCGGTATCAAATAGAGAAGGCATAGCGCACCCCCATAAAAGTGGTAAAATGATGAGAAACGGCTGAAAAGCTGGAAAAAATTTATACCCACACAAAAGCGCCAGAGCGCATGACTCTGACGCTTTCCGCATTGTTTACATGGGCCAATCTTACACCAGTCCGGCTACGGTGTCGCCCATCTCCTGGCAGCCCACCAGCTTTGCCCCACAGCCCTGGGAATAGATGTCTTGGGTGCGGGCCAGCTCCAGGCTCTTGGCCACCGCCGCCTCGATGGCCCCGGCGGCCTCCGGCTGGTCCAGAGAATACCGCAGCATCATGGCCGCAGAAAGAATGGTGGCCAGGGGGTTGGCCGCATCCTGGCCGGCAATGTCCGGCGCGGAGCCGTGGATGGGTTCGTACAGCCCCAGGCCCCCTTGGCCCAGGCTGGCAGAGGCCAGCATCCCAATGGATCCGCTGATCATAGAGGCCTCGTCTGAAAGAATGTCGCCAAACATGTTGGAGGTCAGTATCACGTCAAACTGCCCCGGGTTGCGCACCAGCTGCATGGCGCAGTTGTCCACGTACATGTGGCTGACCTGTACTGCTGGATACTCTGCGGCCAGCCGGTCCACCACGCCCCGCCACAGCCGGGAACTATCCAGAACATTGGCCTTGTCCACACTGCACAGCCTGCCGCCGCGCTTTTGGGCCATATCAAAGGCTACCCGGGCAATGCGTTCCACCTCGGGCACACTATAGCGCTCTGTGTCATAGGCGGTGGGGACTCCGTCCTGTTCCTCTGTGCCCCGGTCGCCAAAATAGATGCCGCCGGTCAGCTCCCGGACCACCATAATGTCCAGGCTGTCGCCGATAATTTCAGGCTTTAGCGGCGAGGCCTCCCGCAGGGGGGCGAAAATTACCGCAGGGCGCAGGTTGGCATAAAGGCCCAGTGCTTTGCGAATCCCCAGAAGGCCGGCTTCAGGCCGGCTGCCCCCAGGTTGGCTGTCCCATTTGGGCCCGCCCACAGCGCCCAGAAGGACGGAGTCCGCTGCCTGGCAGGCCTCCACAGTGGCCTGGGGCAAGGGGGCGCCGGTGGCGTCGATGGCCGCGCCGCCCAGGAGGGCGTATTGATAGTCTATAGAAAAATGGTATTTCTCTGCGGCTTTATTTAGCACTTTGATGGCTTGGTCTACGATTTC
The DNA here is from genome assembly GCA_910574935.1 of Oscillospiraceae bacterium. Taxonomy (GTDB): domain Bacteria; phylum Bacillota; class Clostridia; order Oscillospirales; family Acutalibacteraceae; genus Acutalibacter; species Acutalibacter intestini. The sequence goes on along the minus strand of CAJTCU010000001.1, from coordinate 45,611 downwards.
AGGGCCAATGCCGTCACCCTTTAGAACAGTGATCTTGTAGGTTTTCATAAGATGAAGCGCTCCAATCCGGTTAATATGGAAAAATTTTAGCACATTCCGGACAGGTTGTCAATGCGTCTGCCGCCCCTGGTGCTTTCCCTGGCCTTTTCCCTGGCCGTGGCCCGCGCCTTGGTGCTTTTGGCTTTGGTTCTGCGCTAGGCTAGAGTTTGGGCTTAGCGCCTCTTCCTGGCCGTGTTTTTGACATTGCCCAGGGTTCGGGCAGCTATCCCGATCTTGGGATTTGTTCCCGTGGCCATAGGTAGCGGTGAGGCTTTCGCTACTGCCCCCCAGCTGTATAATCAATTCCCGGATCTCCCGCATGGTCATGTTTTGAACAGTCTCGGGTGAGACGCTGGGGTCCAGCTTCTGTACCTCTAAAAAGGCCCTGTACTTCCCGCAGGATAAACCCAACTGATGAGCCAGGGCCGCCTCTTCCGGCTGGGCGGAATGGCAGTGGGTGTTTTTCCGCTGGGCGGCACAGGCCTCCATATCGGAAAAGATTTTAGAGGCCTGGGCTCCGTCCGGCCCTATGACGGTAATGATCATTAACGCATCCCGAGAGAGCAGGGCGGCGACCTGCTCGTGGTTCATGATCTGTTCCACAGCGTCGGCATAGTTTTTGAATTTTATATCCAGGCTGTTCGAGAGGTCCCGCCCGTCTTGGTTATAGCTATTCACCGAAACCACCTGGTCAAACCGGTTGACGCAAAGTTCTATGGAGGGGTTTATGTCAATGCTGATCTCCACAGTGGGAGCAAAGTAAAACCAGATTCCGCCTGCCACCAAAAATAACAGACAGGCACAGGCGGCGGCATAAACGCCCAGAAGGCGCCGGGCAGGCCGGGCGGGCTGGGTATATTCCTGGGTTTTTTGCGCCAGAAACGCTTTTGTTCTATCTTTTAGCGCTTCCTGAGCCCGCACTTGTTGGAAGGCCTCTTTGATTGTGTCACTCATAGGCGTCACCTCCCAGCTTTTCCCTGAGCATTTGTTTGGAACGAGTGAGGAGCGTATACACAGTGTTCACGTTTTTGCCTAAAATCTGGCTGATTTGCGGAGCGGTATAACCTTCATAATAATGCAGGTAGACGGCCTCTCGATATTTTGGGGGAAGGGAGAGCACGGCCTCTAAGACCTCCCGGTGGTCTGGGGGAATCTCCGCCGGCTGGTCCAGCACCTGGTCCAAAGCTACGGTGCGGCTGCGAAAAAAGCTTTTCAGCAGGTCCTTGCAGGCGTTAAGGGTCACCCGAATAAACCAGGCTTTTTCATGCTGGTCATTTTCAAAGGAAACAGAGCTAAGGACATACTTCAAAAACACGGTTTGAAATATGTCCTCTGTATCGGCAGGGTTTTTCAGATGTACCACGCAGAGCCGCCGAACCGTATCGGAATATTGTTCAATGGCCCTGTTCACCTCTTGCTCGCTCCGCATAAAAATTTTTCCCTTAGTGTTACCAGCAGCGTCCACCCCGGCAGCCCCTGCCCTGACCATTGCCCCGGCCATACCCCCGGCCCTGGCCGCTGCCGAAATTATCGCAGACGCCGTCGTTATCCTGGTCTACAAAGTTTCCACCGCATCCGGCTCCCAAGCCGTTGCTCTGGCCGCAGCCCTGGCCGTTGGCAAAGTTGTCGCAGACGCCGTCGCCGTCTTGGTCCACAAAGTTTCCGCCCCAGCCCTGGCCATGGGCAAAGTCGCAGTTGTCGCAGATACCGTCGCCGTCGGCGTCCACATAGGCGCAGGCCGCATTGGCATAGACGGGCGCTAAGGACTGGGAGACCTTAGCCGTGGAATCAGCGGCCAACGTGCTGGTGGCGCCCATAGATAGGGCGATGGATGTGGCCAGGGCTCCTAAAAATACTTGATACATGACGATTCCTCCATGATTTTTGTTAGGTCTTGTTTGAAAAATCGGAAATACCGTCTTTATGCCCCATACGGGCGGATTTCTGTGTCGAAAATTCTTGAAATAGAAAAGTGCTCCTGGCGGTTTTCTCCTTGAAACCGTCTCGTCTTAAGCAAAAATCCGGCATTTCCTCTATTTTCAAACAAGGCCGAGTCGTTTCCGACTTCATCATGAATACGATTGAGGAAGAGGAATCCATTCAAAATTTTCAAAAAAATTTTTTTCCGTCTATTTCTGGGTCTCGCCTTTATCTTCCAGCAGGACAATTTCAATCTCCAGCTCCTGCCCGCCGGAAAAATTATTGCCAGGGCGGTACAGGGTTACCTTGATCCGGTCGCCGGGGGCATAGCGCAGGAGAAGGTTGGAAACTTCCCGCAGGCTTTCTACGGTTTCGCCTTCTATAGCGGTAATAACGTCCCCTTCCTGGGCCTGTGTACCCGCAAAGCCGCTTTCGGGGTCAATCGTGCTAATCTGTAGGCCTCTGGGCAGGCCGGAGGCGGCGGAGATGGTCTTTGTTACCTCCCGGCAGGTAATGCCCAGCCGGGTGCGGCCCTTGATATAGCCGCCGGAGAGCAGCTCGTTAATAATGGGCTGGGCGCGGCTGACGGGAATGGCAAAGCCCATCCCCTCGTAGCCATCGGTGATAATTTTGGAAGAATTGATTCCCACCACCTGGCCGTACATGTTCACCAGAGGGCCGCCGGAGTTTCCGGGGTTAATGGCCGCGTCGGTCTGGATATAGGTCATGCCGTTTTCACTGTATTTGCCCACTTCCCGGTCCAGGCCGGAGATGACCCCCCGGGTCAGGGAGTTGGAAAACCGTGCGCCCCCGGGATTGCCAATGGCCAACACCCACTCGCCCATAGAGAGCTCGGCCGCGTCGCCAAACTGGGCTGGGGTAAAGCCGTGGTCGTTGGTTTTCAGTACAGCCAGGTCGGTGGTGCGGTCCACGCCCACCACCACGGCTTCATACTCGTGGCCGTCGTAGGTGGTCACCGTGACGCTGGAGCTTTTAGAATTCAGCACCACATGGGAGTTTGTGATAATATACCCGTCGCTGGTGGCAATAATGCCCGTACCGGTGCTCTCGCCGGTTTGGCCCTCCCGGGTCAGTTCCGCCGCCACAGTTACCGTAGAGGGGGCCACCTGCCTATAGACGCTCTCAGCGTCCAGGGGCTGGCTTAGGGGTTTTTCGTTCATGTGGATGCCCTCGGTATTGGGCGTCACGTCCACATTGGGGGTGGGGGCCGCCTCTTCTTCCGGTTCTTGAGGGGGCTGGGTGGGCTCGGGCAGGGCGCCGCTTTCCGGAGTGGAAAAATCAAAGCCAAATCCCGGATACTGGGAGCCGCCGCTGGGCTGGGCCATGGCCAGGTACACACAAAGGCCGCTGACCGCGCCTGCGGAGAGCAGGCCCATAATCCACAAAAAAACCTTTAGTCCCAGGCCCATTTTTTTCCGCTTTTGGGGGGCTGGGGGCTGGGGCGCATAGTAATAGGGCGAGGCGGGGGGCTGCTGAGAGGGCTGGGCCCCGGCGTAGGGCTGAGGCACCCCAGGCCCGTAAGGTGGAGCGGGATAAGGCGCTGCGCCCGGCTGCCCGGCGTAGGGATATGGATAGCCCTGGGGAAGCGGCTGGGGGTAGGGGGGCGGCGGAGCTGGATTTTGCCGCGGATCATATCCAGGGGCGGGCCACTGCCAGACGCTGGCGGCCGGTGCTGGGTAAGGGGGCGCTGGCGCGCCGGCGGGGGCGCTGGGCGCAGGCTCCTGCTGGGCAGGCTGGGCCGTGGGGTCGGCCGCTGCCTCTTGGGGGCTGGCGGGGTCCTCTCCAGGGGCCTCCTCTAGGGGAGGCATTGCCGGGGCGCTGTCCTCTGGGGGCAGGGGCTCCAGCTCTTCCGGGGTCTCGGGGCCGGCTGGCTGGGCAAAGCCCTCTTCCCGGGCCAGGGTTTCCTCCATGGGCTGGCTATCTTCCCCGGGCTGGAGAGGCTCCCTCTCCTCCTGGCCGTTTGGGTCTCGCAAATTATCCATCATCTTCCTTGCTCCTTTCAGGTTCCGTCTTTTGGTTGGGCTCGGTCTTGGGCTTTTTCAGCCGCAGATGGCCGGACCGGGACTCTTTGTTCCGCGTGTCCCGCGCTTTAGATTCTTTGGACTGGGGCTCCTTTAGGCGGGGGGCCTCCTGGGGCTTGGGCAGGTAGAACTCGAACCGGCAGAACTGTCCCTGCACAGACGTTACCTGGATGTTCCCCCCGTGCAGCTGCAAGATCGTGCGCACCAGATACAGCCCCAGGCCCATGCCGTTTTTGTCCCGGCTGCGGGACTTATCCCCTTTATAAAAGCGGTCGAACACCATGGGAAGGTCCTCGGGGGCAATGCCCGGGCCGGTATTTTCAATCATCACAGTGGCCCGGTCAATACTGTCTATAATCCGCAGGGTAATACCGCCCCCCTGGTTGGTAAATTTTACCGCGTTTTCCACCAGATTATACACCACCTGGTGCAAAAGGTCCTGGTCGCCGTACACAGTAACCGGGGCGGCCTCTTCCAGGCCATGAATTTCAATCTGTTTTTCGTTAATTTTTTGCTCAAAAGTGAGCAGGGTGGCTACGCTGGTATGGGTGATGTCAAAGCTGCGGGGGTGTATCTTCATCTCCCCACTGTCAATACGGGATAGGTCCAGCATGGACTTCACCAGCCGGGACAGGCGCTTTACCTCGTCGGAGACAATGTGCAGGTACTTGCTCTCCTCAGCGGCGGGAATGGTACCGTCCAAAATGCCGTCCACAAAGCCCGCGATGGTGGTCATGGGGGTTTTTAACTCGTGGGAGACATTGGCAATAAAACTGCGGCGCATGCCCTCGGAGTTTGAGAGGGAGTCCGCCATATGGTTGAAAGAGAGGGAAAGCTGGCCCAGCTCGTCCTGGCTGGTGACAGGCACCCGCACGGAAAAATCCCCTGCTCCAAAGCTGCGGGCGGCCAGGGACATTTGCCGCAGGGGCTTTACCAGCCGGTAGGCGAAAACGCCCATTACACAGAAGGTTACCGCCAAGGCCGCCACCGCGGCCAAAAGGAAGATCTTGAAAGCTTCCAGCTGCATGGCGCTCATAGAGGCGGGGCTGGTGGCGGCGAACACCGCCCCCACGCAGGGCCCGTCCTCGCTGGCGTACATGGGCACGCCAATGATATAATAGCTTTCTTGATACAGCCCGCCAAAGCTGCCCCGGCCCTCGTACAGGCCCTGGGCGGCCTGGGCCGCGCAGGTGGCGGGCACCTTTTTCAAGTCCTCCAGGCCGCTGCCCACAGGGTTGCCCAGGCGCACGGTGCCGTCTAGCTCGGTAATAAATATATCCGCGTCAATACTGGCGGAAAAGCTGTCGATAAAGCCCTGCAGGGCATCTCCTTGCAGCTTATACACGCTGGCGCTCTCTTTGGTCAGGAAGCGGCTGGCAATATTGGCAATGGAGGTGGCGTTTTGGGTAAGCAGCTCTTTTTTCTCCTGCCGCCAGTAGTAGCTGAAAAACACCATCATAACCCCGCCCAAAATGACGAAGCTGAGGAATACAATGAGCATGGTTTGGCCCAGGTAGCGTTTAAAAAGACTTTTCTGCATAGCCCCGCACCTCAGTCCCGGACCTCGAACTTATAGCCCACGCCCCATACGGTCTTTAGGCTCCATTGCTCTGAGACTCCCTCCAGCTTTTCCCGCAGGCGCTTAATGTGCACATCGACAGTTCGGCTGTCGCCATAGTAATCGAAGCCCCACACCTCGTCCAAAAGCTGGTCCCGGGTAAATACCCGGTTGGGGTTAGAGGCCAGGTGGTAGATCAGCTCCATCTCTTTCGGCGGGGTGTCCACCTGCACGCCCTTTACCTTTAGCTCATAGTTGGTTAAGTTGATAAGCAGGTTTTCGTACACCACCTCTTTTTGGTCCTTTTGCCGGTCGGCCGCTTTGCCGCTGCGGCGCAGCACAGCGTTGATGCGGGCAATGACCTCTTTGGTCTCAAAGGGCTTTACCACATAGTCGTCGGCCCCCAGCTCCAGGCCCAGCACCCGGTCAAAGACCTCGCCCTTGGCGGTGAGCATAATAATGGGGCAGGAAGAGCGCTTGCGGATTTCCCGGCATACCTGCCAGCCGTCTAAACCGGGCAGCATAATGTCCAGCAAGATCAGGTCTGGGAAAAAGGACTCGAACTTCCTAAGGGCGCTCTCGCCATCGTGGGCCAGGGCGGCGTCAAAGCCCTCTTTTTCGATATAGAGACGTAAAAGTTCGCAAATATTGGTATCGTCGTCCACGATTAATATTTTTCCAGAAGCCATGGTCTGCACCTCTCCAGTGTTTTTTTATGTTAAGGAAGCACGGATTAATTCCGGTGGCGCGAGAGGCGTGTCAAACCGTCAGGCGCTAGGTAACTCCGGTGGGTGGTTCCCTAGAGTCTGTTTTAAAATGGGAGAAATGCTGGCGCCTTTCGAGAATTTTTGACGCCAAAGCCGCCGTTTCTGGGCAAAACAGACCGTGTTTCGAAGTTTTCAAACAGACTCTAGAATACTCCATACTTATTTTAAACGGTATATGTGGCAAAATCAAGAAAAACAAGTGAATTTTCTGTGACAGCCCCTTCTGAAAAAAATTCTTTTCCCTCTTGACATTTTTTTCAAGCTGAAATATAATTGTTAGGACATGAACAGTTCGGTAGCGAACAGTACGAGGGCGAATAGTCCGCGTACGTACAGCTTGTGGAAGCAAATGAAAAGGAAGGATGACCATGAACCACGGGGAACAGGAAAAGCGCCCGCCCAGGCCCCCCAGGCTGCCCCCGCCGGAGCACCAGGACGACATAGGTTTTCAAATCAGCCGCCTGCACCACCTGACCCGCCGGCTGATGAACCGCTACGCCGCGATCAGCGAGAGCCCGGCCGGCCACGGCTGGCTCATTGGCTACCTGTATGTAAACCAGGACCGGGACCTGTACCAGCGGGACCTGCAAGAGCAGTTTTCTGTAGGCAGGTCTACCATGACCGGCATTTTGCAGCTGATGGAGAAAAACGGTTTGATTACCCGGGAACCGGTGGAGTGGGACCAGCGGCTGAAGAAAATTTGCCTTACTCCCAAGGCTGTGGACCACCACCAGAAGGTGGAGGAGGGCATCCGCCGCACCGAGGCTTTTTTGGACGCCGGGCTGGCCCCAGAGGAGAAAGCCCTGTTTATCCGTCTGTGCCAAAAGCTGTACAGCCACATTGAAAAGCGCGAGACGGAAGATAAAGCGAAGAAAGAAGGGACAGTGGAATGATACGAAAGCTTTCCCGGTGCATCCGGGAATACAAAAAAGATACCCTGCTAACGCCTCTGACCGCCACACTGGAGGTGGTGATGGAGGTGCTGATTCCCCTGCTGATGGCCACTCTGATTGACGATGGCATTGACAAGGGGAATATGGACGTCATCCTGGGTACGGGCCTGCTGCTGGTGGGCTGTGCCATTATCTCTCTGGCGTTCGGGGTTCTCTCGGGCTTTTATGGGGCCCGGGCCTCTACGGGCTTTGCCCGCAACCTGCGCCAGGACATGTATTACGCGGTGCAGAAATATTCGTTTTCCAACATTGACAAGTTCTCCACCGGCAGCATCGTTACCCGGCTGACCACAGACGTAAGCAATGTGCAGAACGCTTTTCAGATGATGATCCGCATTGCCGTGCGGGCCCCCATGACCCTGATATTCTCTATGGTCATGGCCTTTATGGTAAACGCCCCGCTCGCGCTGGTCTTTTTGGCGGCCATGCCTGTGCTGGGGGCGGGGATGGCCCTGATCTCTACCCGGGCATACCCGGCTTTTGAGCGGATGTTCAAGCATTACGACCGGATGAACACCGTGGTGCAGGAAAACCTGCGGGGAATACGGGTGGTGAAAGCCTTTGTGCGGGAGGACTACGAGACGGGGAAGTTTGTAGAGGCCTCGGAACAGATCCGAAAGGACTCCAGCCTGGCGGAAAAGATTTTGGCCTTTACCTCGCCCCTAATGCAGGTTTGCATGTACGGGGTGATCCTGCTCATCTCTTGGTTTGGCGCCCGGATGATCGTGAGCCAGACCATGACCACCGGCCAGCTGATGAGCATGATGAGCTATGCCATGCAGGCCCTAAGCAGCCTGATGATGCTGACCATGATTTTTATTATGACCACCATGTCCAGGGCCTCTGCCCAGCGCATTGTGGAAATTCTGGACGAGAAAAGCGATATTGCCGATGGCAAAGAAAACCTGCAAACAGTGGCGGATGGCTCCATTGTGTTCGAGGATGTGGACTTTAACTACCAAAAGAGCGAGCGCACCTGCCTTTCCGGGATAGACCTTCGCATTCCGGCGGGCCAGACCGTGGGAATTCTGGGGGGCACCGGCAGCGGAAAAAGCAGCCTGGTGCAGCTGATTCCCCGGCTTTACGATGTGCAAAAAGGCCGGGTGCTGGTAGGGGGCCAGGACGTGCGGGACTATAATGTAGAGGCCCTGCGGGAAGAGGTGGCCATGGTGCTGCAAAAGAACGAGCTGTTCTCGGGCACCATCAAGGAAAATCTGCGCTGGGGCGACGAGAACGCCACGGATGAAGATATAGAGCGGGTCTGCCGCCTGGCCCAGGCCGACAGCTTTATCCAACAGTTTCCAGAAGGGTACGACACCTATATTGAGCAGGGCGGCACCAATGTTTCCGGCGGGCAGAAGCAGCGGCTGTGCATTGCCCGGGCCCTGCTGAAAAAGCCCAAGATCCTGATTCTGGACGACTCCACCAGCGCGGTGGACACCCACACCGACGCCCTGATACGCCAGGCTTTTAAAGAGGAGATTCCAGACACCACCAAAATTATCATTGCCCAGCGGGTGGCCAGCGTCCAAGACGCGGACCAGATCGTCGTGCTGGACGGCGGCCGGGTGGCGGACATAGGCAGCCACCAGGAGCTGCTGGCACGCAGTGACATTTACCGGGAAGTTTTTGAATCGCAGCAGAAGGGAGAGAGCGCGAATGCCTCCTAGAGGACCAATGGGCGCGGCCTTTGCCAAAGACCGGCCAAAAGCGAAAGACCAGGGCAAGGTGATCAAACGCCTGCTTAGCTACATGAGCCTGCCCAACCGCGTCCGCATGGGCGTGGTGCTGGTGTGTATTTTAGTCAGTGCCGTGGCGGGCGTGGCGGGGTCTATGTTTTTAGAGACCCTTATCGACGACTACATTACCCCCCTGCTGGCTGCCCCGAACCCAGTGTTTACCGGGCTTCTGCGGGCCATTGGCATAATGGGCCTGATCTACCTGCTGGGGGCGGGCTCCACCTTTTTCTACAACTGGCTGATGGTGGACATCTCCCAAAGCATTCTCAAGGACATTCGGGACGACTTGTTCTCTAAAATGCAGCGCCTGCCCATCAAGTACTTTGACACCCACACCCACGGGGACCTGATGAGCCGCTTTACCAACGATACCGACACCCTGCGGATGCTGATTTCCCAGAGCATTCCCCAGCTATTTAATACGCTGATTACTTTGACCGCCGTATTCTGCGCCATGGTGGCTACCAGTGTTCCGCTGACCGTACTGGTCATTGTGGTGGTAGCGTTTATGCTGTTCCTCACCGGCAAAATCGGCGCAAACAGCGGCAAATACTTTGTCCGCCAGCAGAGGTCTTTGGGTGACATCAATGGCTATATTGAAGAGATGGTCACAGGCCAAAAGGTGATCAAGGTGTTCTGCCACGAGGAAAAGGCCAAGGAGCGCTTTGACCAGCTGAACGACACCCTGCGGGACGAGGCGGCCAAGGCCAACGCCTTTGCCAACATTATGGGCCCGGTGATGAACAACCTGGGCCACCTGCAATACGCCCTAATTGCCATAGCGGGCGGGGCCCTGGCCCTGGGGGGCGTAGGCGGTCTTACCCTGGGGGGCATTGCGGCGTTCTTGCAGCTTTCCCGCAGCTTTACCATGCCGATTGGGCAGATCAGCCAGCAGTTCAACACCATTGTCATGGCTCTGGCGGGCGCGGAGCGCATCTTCACCCTGATGGATGAAGAGCCCGAGCGGGATGAGGGCTATGTAATGCTGGTCAACGCCCGGGAACGGGAAGGCCAGATCATCGAGACCGAGACCCGTACCGGCATGTGGGCCTGGAAGCATCGCCATGGAGACGGCACGGTGACCTACACCAAGCTCACCGGCCGGGTGGAGCTGCACCAGGTAGACTTTGGGTATAATGAAGAAAAGCTGGTGCTTCACGATATAGACATTGACGCCCAGCCCGGCAAAAAGATTGCCTTTGTGGGCGCCACCGGCGCGGGCAAGACCACCATTACCAACCTGATCAACCGGTTTTACGACATTGCGGACGGCAAGATCCGTTACGACGGGATTAATATTAACAAAATCCGCAAGCCGGACCTGCGGCGCTCCCTGGGGGTGGTGCTGCAAGAGACCAACCTGTTTACAGGCACAGTCCGGGACAATATCCGCTACGGCAAGTTGGACGCCACCGACGAAGAGATAGAGGCCGCGGCCAAGCTGGCCAACGCAGACAGCTTTATCCGCCGCCTGCCCGAGGGCTACGACACCGTGCTTACCGGGGATGGGGGCAGCCTCTCTCAGGGCCAGCGGCAGCTGCTAAGCATTGCCCGGGCGGCAGTGGCCGACCCACCGGTGATGGTGCTGGACGAGGCCACCTCCTCCATTGACACCCGCACCGAGCGGCTGGTGCAGAAGGGCATGGACGGCCTAATGCGGGGGCGTACGGTGTTTGTAATCGCGCACCGGCTCTCTACCGTGCAGAACAGCGACAGCATTTTGGTGTTGGAGCTGGGGCACATTATTGAGCGGGGCACCCATGAGGAGCTGATTGCCCAGAAGGGCAAGTACTACCAGCTGTACACCGGGGCCTTTGAGCTGGAATAAGCGGGACAAAAAAGAGCGCTTCCATAGGGAGGCGCTCCTTTTTTATTTCTCCAGAGGAATGGGGGATCTATCGCGGGGGATTTTGAGGGAGTCCTACTCCAATCCCTCAATCACATCCGCGGCCTGTTCCAGCCAATCTCCCTGGAACAGCTCTACCACGCCCCGGTCGCAGGCCGCCGCCAGGGTGGGGTCCATGGGCAGACTGCCCAGCACCGGCAGGGCGTACTTGGCGGCCACCTCGCCGATGTGGCTTTCGCCAAACACCTGGATGCGTTTACCGCAGTCTGGGCACTGGACATAGCTCATGTTCTCCACCAGGCCCAGCACAGGTACCTCCATCAGCTTGGCCATTTCCACGGCCTTAGAGACAATCATGCCCACCAGCTCCTGGGGAGAGGTCACGATAATAATACCGTCCACGGGCAGGGACTGGAATACGGTCAGGGGCACGTCGCCGGTGCCGGGGGGCATGTCTACAAACATGTAGTCCACACCGCCCCACACCACGTCGGTCCAGAACTGCTTGATGGCTCCGGCAATTACAGGCCCGCGCCACACCACGGGAGCGGTCTCTTCAGGCAGCAGCAGGTTGATGCTCATTACCTTCACGCCGGTTTTGCTCTCCATGGGATACATCCCGTTCTCGTCCGCCATAGCCCGGCCCTTTATGCCAAAGCACTTGGGAATGCTGGGCCCGGTAATGTCCGCGTCCAGCACAGCTACCTGATTTTCCCGGCGGCGCAGGGTGGTGGCCAGCAGAGAGGTGACCAGGGATTTGCCTACGCCTCCTTTGCCGCTGACCACGCCGATGACTTTTTTTACGTGGCTCAGATCGTTAAGTTTTTCCATCATGCTTTCCGGCGCCTGGCGGGAGGGGCAGTCCACCCCGCAGGAGGAACAGTCGTGGGTGCAGTTTTCTACGTTTTCGCTCATGGTGAATCTCCTTTGTCTTTTTATCCTGGGTTTTTATGCTCTATTCTTCCAGCCCCAGCCGCTGCTTATGCGCGGCAATGAGGGCGTTTCAGCAGGAATGTGCCCCAGGCCCAGAGAACTCTTCCCCTGGCTGTGCCTGCCGGCTTTCTTGGGGGAAGATGTTCAGCTGGTCCTGGGCGGGCCGGGGGCTATTTTAAAGGGGCCAGCCCTGCCGCTGCCGCCCCATAAACGGCCACGTTATAGAGATTGACGCCGATAATCACCAGCATCAGGCCTAGCAGCAGGCGCTCTACAGCCCGGTTGTTCATCTTTTGGCCAATGGCCGCGCCCAGCAGGGCCCCGGCGCAGCCTCCCGCTGCCATGAGGGCCAGCTGCCCCCAGTCAAAGGGGGGCACGTTCTGCTGGACCAGGGCGCTGAACAGACTGGCGGTTTGAGAGAACAGGATGATAAAGATAGAATTCTTCGCCGCTTCCCGGGCGTCCATGGAGAAAAGAAAGAACAGCAGAGCCACGTTCAGGGGGCCGCCGCCAATGCCTAAAAACGCGGAAACCACCCCCAAGACCACCCCCGCCAGCCCGCACACCGGGAGATTTTCCAGCCGGTAGGCGGGCAGCCGGTCTTTTTTCAGAGTGTAGACCCAAACCAGCGCTGTGGTGGCCAGCAGCAGAAGGGACTGGACCAGCCCCAGCAGGTTTTCGTCAGAGCCGGAGCGGACCAGCTCAAAGAGCCACTTGCCCAGCAGCCCCCCTGCCGCCGCCCCCAGGGCCAGGGGCGTGGTGGTGCGTACCCGCAGGGCCACGCCGTTGGCCCGGGTGCGCAGCAAGGAGACGATGGACATGGACAGCACGGTGCAGCCAGAGAGAAAGCTGATGGTGGACACGGGCAGAATGTGCAGGGCGTCCAGCACGGGCTTAATAATCACCCCGCCGCCGTACCCGGCAATGGACCCCACACCCGAAGCGGCCAGACACACGAGAAAGAGGATTAGCGGCATGGCGGGCCTTCTGCGCTCTCTAGATAATGCAGAGTCCCGGCTGTGGCGTCCAGCCGGGCCCAGCGGCCAATGGGCAGCACTGCGTGGTAGGCCCCATGGCCAAAGTCGTCGCAGCAGGCCACCGGAATGCCCCAGCGCCGGCCCAGCAGCCGGAGGCGCTCATAGAGTTGTGGCTGGGGTTCTTCAGAATAGTGGCCAAACAAAAGCCCGGTTACGGTTTTCATAAAGTCGCTCTGCTCAATGTGGGAGAGGAGGGCGCTGACCGCGGCGGGGCTGTTGAATTTTTGGTGGTCCTCTAAGAATAGCAGGTGGGGCTCATGGGGGTCAAAGGGGAAGTATCGGGTGCCCAGCAGCCGGGCGAAGTTAACGGTATAGCCCCCCGTCAGCACCCCCTGGGCCTGGCCGGGAACAGGGGTCTGCCAGGGAGAGGCCTTTTCATGGGCGGTCATGCTGCCGTCTAGGATATGCCCGGTAAAGTGCCGCAGGTCATAGGGAGTGGGCTCTATAAAAAAGCCCGGGCTCTGGCCATAGTACGTCTCCAGGCCGGTCAAGGCCCAGGCGGCGCACAGCAGGGTGGTGCCGTCGCTGTAGCTTAACAGGCGCTTAGGGTGTTTGGCCAGCAGGTCAAAGTCCAGGTAGGGCAGCAGCTCGTTGCTGCCCTCGCCGCCGCCAAAGAAGATCAGCTCTACCTCCGGGTCGGCGGCCAGCTGGTTCCAGTCCGCAGCACGCTCTTGGTCCGAGGCGGAAAAGCCCCAGGCGTCCCGGTAAAGGTTCCCGGCCTCCCGCAGGGAAAAGCCCAGGCGGGAAAGCCCTTGGAATATAGAGCGGTAGTGGTCTTGCCGGGCCACGTGGCTGGGGGAGCAGACGCCGATAAGGCCGTTTTGAGAAAGAAGCCTGGCTTGCATAGAGCGGTCCTCCTTCGTGTAAAAGCGCTGGACACAATATAGCACAAAACACCAGGATTTGCAAGGGGGGAGGAAGCGCCTTACTCGTTTCCCTGAAAGGCCGCGCTGAAGTTCCGGTAGTCATTGGCCGAGACATTGGTGGCGGCTTTAAACACCCGGTTGAAGTACCGCACATTCACATACCCCACCCGCTGGGCGATCTCTGTAATCTTCAGGTTGGTGCCGGTTAACAGACGCTTGGCCTCGGCCATGCGCTTGTCTGTCAGCAGCTGGGTGAAGTTTTTGCCAGTGTGCTCCTTGACCAGGCGGCTTACATAAGAGGGGTTGCGGTCCACATAGCGGGCCGCCTCTACCAGGCCCACGGGCTCGCTGTAATGGGCGTTAATAAAGTCCTTCACCCCGTTGACCACAAAGTTACTGCGGTCTTGCAGCTCCCCAGAGATAAGCCGGGCAATGTCCCCCAGCCACTGGCGCAGCTTCTGGGTATAGCGCCGGGGGTCGTTTTCGTTTAGGTGGGGGAGGATGCGCCCGGTCATTTCAGCCACCCGGCCGGCCTCTATGCCCAGTTCGTGGAGCATAAAGGAGATCTGGGAAACCGTAAGCAGGCAGACGGTGATGTAGTAAGGACTATCCGCCAGCTTTTCCGCCAGGGCGTCAAAGCGTTCCAGGGCGGCGGAGACATTGCCGGCGCGTACCAGGGCGGCCAGGGTGCGCGCGTTGTCCTCCATCTCCCAGCTTTCCTGATTGGGCTCCATGATGTCCTCAAAAAAGAGAAAGTTTTCCCGTCCCTTTTCCCGGGCCATTTCCAAACATTCCGAGGTCTGGCGGCGCAGGTTGGGCATATTGGCAAAGCTTTCCGAGATCTGGCTGATGCCCGCTGAGAGCACCCCGGCGAAATGATTCCTAGCAAAAGAGAGCAGGCTGCCCAGCAGGGCCAGCAGCTGGCGGTTGTCCTCAAAACGGTCGGGGACTTTTACCTCCCACAAAAAGAACACAAGGCTGCCGAAAATGTAGGTCACGGTGTCTGGGCAGACCTCACGGATATACTTGTCCACCAAATAGGTGCAGTAATACTGGCTTTCCAGCTGGTTGTTGCCCACAGCGGTGCCGCAGCTGACGGCCACCAGGCGGAAACGCCGGAAGTCCAGCTGGAAGGCCTCCCGCTGCTGGTTGGCGTAGGGCACGGCGCTTCCATGGAACAGCAGGGTTTCGATATACTGCTTTTGCACAGCTTTCAAGTTGTCGTTAAAATATTCCCGAAACACCTGGTACAGGTGCTCGTGCTTTTTGTGCAGGTCCAGCTTCTGTTTGGCCCTGGCCACGCTGGCAATCAGCTTGTCCGACTCCACAGGCTTGAGGATATAGTCAAAGACCCGGTTTTTTACCGCGGCCTGGGCGTATCCAAAATCAGAATAGCCGGTCACCAAAATTACGGGCAGGTCAGGGTGGTTTTCGTAAATATAGGCGGCCAGATCCAGCCCGCTTTTCGCGGGCATGCGAATATCGCTTAGCACAATGTCCGGCTGGCGTTCCTCTACCAGGGTGATGGCCTCTATGGCGTTTTCGGCCATTAGGAACTCGTCAATAGCCAGGGAAGAGGCTTTTAGCATGGCGCGCAGGTTTTGGCGCAGCAGGGCTTCGTCGTCCACAATGAGAATTTTCATATATTTGGGATCTCCCGAATGTTTTTTTAGACAGCACGGCGCAAAGATTGCGCAAAAGTAAGCTGCGCGGCGCTGCTTGAAATGCTTTAAAGAGTTTTGAATACGCGTATTCATGGAAGAACCCCCATGGGGGTTCTTCATGCTTTCTGTTTCTTCCCAGCCCGCGGCTTTGTGGCGGGGGCTGGCCGGCGTAAAAGGCTTTTTGAGGGGGGATGGGGCAGCGCCCTAAGGCGCCAGGTCCCCGGCGGTGAGCTTAGGCAGCTTTACCGTGACGCAGGAGCCGCCTTTGGGCAGATTTGTGATGTGCAGGCCATACTGGGCCCCATAGCTTAGCTGAATACGGGCCTGGATATTTTGCAGGCCCATACTCTCCCGGCTGAAAGAGACCGCGTCCTCCCGAATTATGACGCTGTGGTTCACAGCCCGCGCCACCTCTTTGGGAAAGCCCTGGCCATTGTCTTTTACCTGGAACACCAGGCAGTCCTCCTGCACTTGGCCGAACAGGCCCAGCATCCAGCTGCCCAGGGTATCGGAAAAGCCGTGAAGAATGGAGTTTTCCAGCAAAGGCTGCAAGATGAGCTTTGGCATATAGAAGTCCAGCATTTCCGGGGGAAGCTCGGCCATATACAGCAGCTTTTCGCCGTGGCGCAGCTTTTGGATGTACATGTATTGGTCCAGGTACCCCAGGTCCTGCCGCACCCGCAAAATTTCCGGCCCTTTAATACTCATGCGCATTATGCCCGCCAGGGCGGTGACCGTTTGTTTGATGTCCTCCAGCCGCCGGGCCTCGGCCAGGCCGTTGATGCAGTCAAGGGTATTATACAGAAAATGGGGGTTGATCTGGGCTTGAAAAGCCTTGATCTCCGCCTCCTTTAGCCGCAGTTCTTTAGTATACACGGTATCAATGAGATTTTCAATACGTGCCATCATCTGGTTATAGACCTCCGCCAGGTCTCGGAACTCGTCTTTGGTCTGGGTGATAATAGGCTCGCTGGCCTTGGGGTCGCTCACCCGGCCCAGCTTTTGCTGGAACTGGTGGAACTGCTGGGAAATGCCCCGGGAAACCTGGTAAATGCACAGCACCACCAAAAGGACGGAGAGCAGCGTGAGGCCGGACTGAAAATAAAATATACTATATACGTTTCTGTACAGCAAGCTTTCGTTCAGCACCAGGTAAAGGTCCCAGTCCCCCAGAGAGGAGACGGTGTGGAACACCCGCAGCTTTACGCCGTCCAAATACAGCACCGGCTCTTGGGGAGAGAGCATCTCAATGGCCTCGTTGGAAAGGGTGGAGTAGTTCAGCAGGGGCTGGCCAAAGGGATTGACAATCACCAGGGTGGGGTCGGTTTCCACCCGGCCGGAAAGGGCGTAGGACACCTGCCGCAGGGCCCCCAGGTTGAAGTCCACCATCATCAGGCCCAGCTCTTGGTCAGAGACCGGGTCCTTGATCTGCCGGGTCAGGGTTACCAGGTCGTTGGAAAGTTTGTCATAGGTAAAGTACATTTCACCGCCCAGCCGCCGGGCCGCGGCCTGGTTGCGGTTCAGCCGGGCGATAAGGTCGCCAAAGCGCAGGCGGCTGTCCATGCGCCAGACATAGTAGTCCTCATAGCTGTTTTTAATGGTGATGCTCTCTATATTCATATCATAGTCAATGAGGATATTGTATATCAGCCGCTGAAATTCTGTTTCCAGGTTCTCCACTTGGTTGGGGTTTAGGCTGCTTTTACTAATACTCAGCTTTTCCTGTACGTTGTCGCTGAACATAAATACCTCGGTTTCGGTGCGCAGTTTGCGCAGATAGCTGTCTACCAGGCCGATCTGCTGGTCTGCGGTAATATCCGCCTGCACGTTTACCAGCCGCTGGCTTTCCTGAAAAGAGAAAAAGTAAGTGGTTACGAGCAGGGTTAAAAAACTGACCACTGTAACGGGCACCAGGGTAACCAGCAGTTTTTTTTGTATAATAAACCGGTCGGTGAGCCGGTTCCAAAAGCTTTTGCCTTTTATAAAAAAAGATTTCATTCGCTTTTGAATTCTCCTTTGTGCAATTTTTTGGGCCTTTGCGGCCTTGGCAGAGAGAGGTTTTTCAGACCAATATCCCAGAAAAACGGACTGTATCAATAGTAAAACATAACATAATACCGAATGGCAAGAGGAAAAACAGAAAAAGTAAAAAACAGTGCACCAAACCCGGAAATTGATGCACTGTGCAAAATGCCCCATACGAGTTAGAATAATTGCATAAGCTTTGTCAGGCTATATTGACTAACATAAGTTTTTGGAAAGGATGAAAACTAGCATGAAAGCGAAAAAGGTAGCGGCCCTGCTTTTGGCGGGCACACTGATGATCGGCGCGCTGGCCGGCTGCGGCGGAGACAGCGGCTCCTCGACCGCCAGCAAAGGCGGGGATAGCTCTAAGACCAGCTCCACCGGCGGCGAGGCCAGCAATACGGGCGCGAAGTCTGACGCCAGCCTGGAAATTTGGCTGTACGGCTGGGAAAAAGCCAGTGCCGACAAGGTGAAAGAGGACGCCATTAAGTGGGAAGAGGAGACCGGCGTGAAGATCACCTGCACGGACGTGGCCTCCGACTCCTTCAGCACCAAGATCCAGGCCACCCTGGCTGGCGGCGCCGCCCCGGACATGACCTTCCTGGACGCCGGCGTGCAGAGCACCCAGCTGGCCGCTAAAGGCAAGCTGCTGGGCCTGAAAGAGTACGGCGTGGAAGAGCACAAGGATAAGTTCTATGATTCGGTGTGGGACACCCTGGTGTACAAGGACGACGTGTATGGCTTGCGGATCACTGCCAACAACCTGGCCCTGTTCTACAACAAAGAGCTGTTTAAGAACGCCAGCCTGGAAGAGCCCAGCGCTGACTGGACCTGGGATGACCTGCGCAACGCGGCCAAGACCCTGACCGATACCAGCAACAACGTATACGGCCTGGACCTGCCCATCTACAATGATAACGGCGGCTACTGCTGGACCTGGCTGCCCTTCCTGTGGCAGAACGGCGGCGACTTTATGAATGAGGAGCGCACCGAGTGCACGGTAAACACCGCCGAGGGCGTAGAAGCCCTGGAGTTCTGGAAAGCCATGGTTCAAGAGGATAAGAGCGTGCCCCTGAACGCGGCCCCCACTGGCGTAAACCGCTTCACCTCCGGCGCTACCGCTATGGTGATTGACGGCCCCTGGAACCTGTCTACCTTCCTTAGCGACCCTGAGTTTAAGGATAAGTTCGGCGTAGCCCCCCTGCCCAAGCAGAAGGAGAGCGCCACCGTGGTAGGCGGCGAAGGCATCTCTATTTTCAGCAGCACCAAGTACCCCCAGGAAGCCTATGATTATTTGGTGCACCTGACCTGCACGGACTTTGTGGAGACCTTCTGGGCCAACTGGATCACCGTTCCTCCTCAGCCCGACTACGCGGACTTCTATAAGGACGACGCCACCTATGGCGCGTACCTGCAGGTGTTCTCCGACCAGATGGAGACCTCTCACACCCGTCCGTTCACCCCGTCCTGGCCCCAGATCGAGGACGCCATGGGTCTGAACATTCAGGCGTACATGTTTGACAAAAACGACGATGCCCAGGCTTCTCTGGACAAAGCCGCCGAGGCCGTGAACAAGCTGATTGAGGCCGACAATAAGTAACCAGGCCCTATCTACATTGGATTTCTTGCAAAATGGCAGAGAGTTACCCAGAGAGCGCGGTCAAGGTGCGTTAGGCACCTTGCGGGGCTTGGGGTAGCGCCCCAAGGTCTTGCCGTAGGGTGCGGACTGTGCGCCCGAAGGCTCTCTATTACTCAAAGAAATCACCATAACCGATAAGTTGAAGAGCCGCCGCTTCTGTTAAGCAGGCTCTGGGCGGGCGGCGGCTATCTCCCGAGGCGCGAGAGATAGCGCCCCCGCTTTCCATTTTCAAAGAGAGGGGTTTCCCATATGGAACAGACCAAACGAAGCAAAACCCTGCAGCGCAGGTGGAACTTTTGGGGATACCTGTTCATCCTGCCCAACTTCTTAGGTTTTCTCCTTTTCATGCTGGTCCCTATCGTCATGGCCCTGTTTTTCAGCCTGACGAATTATGATATTATCTCTCAGATGGACTTTGTGGGCATACAGAACTACGTGGACCTTTTCCAAGACGACCAGTTTATCGTTTCCTTGATCAATACCCTGTGGTACTCGGTGCTAACAGTGCCGGCGGGGGTTGTTTTGGCCCTGCTTCTGGCCGTACTGCTGAACCGCCCGGTAAAGGGCATGGCGTTCTTCCGTACCACGGTGTTTATCCCGGTCATCACCTCCATGGTGGCGGTTTCTCTGGTGTGGAGCATGCTGTACGAGGACAATGCCGGCCTGTTCAACATCATCCTAAACGCTTTGGGCCTGCCCTCTGTACACTGGCTGACGGATACCAACGTGGCCATGATCTCTGTGGCGATCATGAGCGTTTGGAAGGGTCTGGGCTATAACATGACCATCTTCCTGGCCGGCCTGCAGGGCGTGCCCACGGATATCTACGAGGCGGCCACCATCGACGGGGCAAACTCGGTGCAGAAGTTCTTTAAAATCACTGTGCCCATGATCGGCCCCACTACCTACTTTGTCACCCTGATGGCCCTCATCGGCTCTTTGCAAACCTTTGACCAGATCAACATCATGACCCAGGGCGGTCCCGTGGACGCTACCAAAACCCTGGGCTTCTACCTGTACCGCTACGGCTTTACTTACTACAAGATGGGATACGCCTGCGCCGCGGCCTATGTGCTGTTTGTCCTGGTGTTTATCGTATCGCTGATTCAGAACATTTCCTCCAAGAAGTGGGCGGACCTGTCCTAATGGGTCGTCATTATTATAGAAGAAAGGAAAGTGAGTTCCATGGCGAATAATGCCGTAGTGATCAGAAAGAAAAAGCCCACCTCCTTTTACGCAAAGCGGACTTTGCTTTACGTGCTGCTGGTAGCCATTGCGCTGATTATGCTGTTTCCGTTTTTCTGGATGGTGTCTACCTCTTTGAAGGAGCAGTATGAGGCGGTGAAGATTCCGCCCGTGTGGATTCCGGCGCAGCCCCAGTGGATAAACTATGTTACACTCTTTACCGAGCAGCCTATGTTCATGTTTATGATGAACACCATCAAGATCGTGATCTTCGTGGTGCTGGGCCAGCTGTTTTTCAGCAGCCTGGCGGCCTACTCCTTTGCCCGTATCAAGTTTAAGGGCAACACAGTGATGTTCTTCTTCTACATCGCCACCCTGATGGTGCCCGGCCAGGTTACCATGATTCCCACCTACCTGATGTTTGCGAAAGTGGGCCTTACAGACAACCACCTGGCGCTGATTCTGCCGGCTTTCTTCTCTGCCTTTGGCGTGTTCCTGCTGCGGCAGTTCTTTATGTCCCTGCCTAAGGAGCTGGAGGAGGCCGCCGAGATAGACGGCTGCAACCCCTTTACCACCTACTGGCGCATTATGCTGCCCCTGGTGGTGCCGGCCATGCTGACCCTGGGCGTGTTTACCCTGATGAACACCTGGAACGACTACCTTGGGCCCCTAATCTATTTGAACACTCCCGAAAAGTTTACCATGACTCTGGGCATTGCTTTCTTCCGGGGCATCTATACCACCCAGTGGAACCTGGTGATGGCGGGCTCGGTGCTCTCTGTGGTGCCTATTCTGGTGGCGTACCTGTGCGCTCAGAAATACTTTGTGCAGGGCATTGCCATGAGTGGCATTAAGGGATAAGTTTTTTTACGGTTGGCGTAAAAACTTCTATTGCGAAATTTTGGGCTTGTTTGGAAAACAGAAGAAATGGCGAAATGCTGACCCAAAGCGGCCATTATTCCGGGAGAAGAGCCGCTGTAGCCGGCTGCTCTTGGCGGTTGACGAGAATTTCCCACGGGGAAGATGGCCGCTGAATGGGCGAAAAGACGGCGCTTTCGATGTTTCAAAACCAGTCCCAGTCTAAACAGATTCAAAAGCGGGGCGTGGACAGAAAAAGCCGAGCCACCGCTGCAACAGTGCCGCACAAAGAGATTTTTTGGCTTCTTTGTGCGGTATTGCTATACAGGAGAGAAGGTTTGATAAACAGTAAAAACCAATCACCTAAAAGTAAAAAACTGTTTCAAAATTTCTATTTACTTTCCCGAAAACACGCGGTATAATGGGTTACAAAATTTCAAACATAGAAAGGCGTAATCGTCCCATGAACCAATATTATCAATATCTAACAGAGCTTTCACGGCAGCTTTTGGAGGGCTGCAAAAAAACGGCTGTGGACGGTACCGTCCTGTTTACTCCGGACGGCGTGGCCAACTACGACGCCCTGTGGGTGCGGGACCTGGGCTATATGGCTGAATACTGCGGGGACCTGTTTGCCCCCGGCCAGCTAGAGGCCTGCGTTGAGTTCATCCTTTCCGGCCAGCGGGAGGACGGGTGGATCCCCGACCGGGTGGAGGCCGACGGCTGCCCGGTGTATGCCGCTGGGGCCAAGGGGTCGCCGGTGGGGGAGGCCAACCTGGACAACACCCCTTTCCTGGTGTTCGCGGTTTACAGCACCCTACAGCTGGCGGCAGTGGAAACCCAGGTGCTGGCCCGGTGGGTGAAAGCCCTGGCCCGGGGCATGGACTGTGTGCCCCTAAGCCCGGAGGGCCTGGTATACAACGACCCCGCCCGGCCCCATTCGCCCTACGGCTTTACAGACACCGTCTGCAAGACCGGACGGCTGTTTTACGAGTCGCTGCTGTACTGGCGGGCCTGCCGGCAGCTGGCGGAGCTCATCCGCCGGTGCGGAGAGGACGAGGCGAAAGCGGCGGACTACGAGGCTCGGGCCCAGCGGGTAACACGGGCCATTGACCAGCTATACGACCCAGAGACCGGGCTGTATTTTGCGGCGGAGCTGGATTGCCACCAGCCGGATGTGTGGGGGGCCGCGTTCCTGCTGTATAGCGGCTTCCCTGTGGAGGAAGAAAAGGGCCAAGGCTTGGCCCGCTGGCTGACGGAGAACCAGAGCCGGTACCTTTATAAAGGCCAGGCCAGCCATCTGCCGGACGGAGCCCCCTGGCAGAAGCTGCTGATAGAGGTGGCCCCTGGGGAGTATCAGAACGGAGCCTACTGGGCCACAGCCAGCGGTTGGATGTGGTATGTGCTGCGAAAGACCGACCCAAAGGGAGCCCAGCAGCTGCTGGAAGAGGTGACAGCGGATTTTAAGAATGAGGGCTGCTGCGAGTGCGTAGCGCCTGGGTACCGAAAGCTGCCGGAGTACGTGGTCAGCGCGGTGAACGTAAGGGGCCCGGTACGGAAGGGCCTGATGGAGGACGGCCAGCTAACGGAAAGAAGCGATAAAAAGGAACGCCAGTAAGAAGGGGTCAAGGGGATAGTTCCTCTTGCGGGAGTCCAGGGGGCTTTGCCCCCTGGCAGGGACTGAGAGCTGGCATGGCCAACGCTTCGCCCCGGGTCCTTGCCGGAAAATACCCCAACACTATAACCGAAAGGTGGTCAATGGAATGCTAAAAATCGACGGACAGAAGATCCTTTACCAGTATGATGGCGAAACCCTCTGTGTGGAGCCCTGGGGCCCAAACAGCCTGCGGGTGCGGGGGGTGCGCATGGGAGACATCGACCAAAGCCTCTCCTGGGCCCTGCTGCCCGCCCCACCCACGGACGCGGCCGCTGGGGAAGAAAACGGCGCGCTGGTGCTGAAAAACGGCGGAATCTCCGCCAAGATTGAGAAAAACGGACGCCTGACCTTCTACGGCAAGGACGGCCAGGCGCTTTTGCAGGAGTTTAAGCGGGACCGCAGTATGCGGGGCACCAACTTCAGCCCCTTCATGATTACCGCCCGGGAGTATACCCCCATGCGCGGCCCCGACCAGTCTATCACCGTGCACTTTGAGTCTGACCCTGACGAAAAGCTGTACGGCATGGGCCAGTATCAACAGGAGACCTTTAACCTGAAAGGGGCCACCCTGGAGCTGGCCCAGCGGAACTCCCAGGTCAGTGTGCCCTTTGTGCTTTCCAGCAAGAACTATGGCTTCTTCTGGAACAACCCAGCCATTGGCCAGGCCACCTTTGGCACCAACCGCACCGACTGGCACGCCCAGTCCTCTCCCCAGTTGGACTACTTTATCACCGCCGGGGACGGGCCCCAGCAGATCATCAGCCAGTATTTGGCAGCCACCGGAATGCCGGCCGTAATGCCGGACTTCGCCACGGGTTTTTGGCAGTGCAAACTGCGCTACCGCACCCAGGAGGAGCTGCTAAGTGTGGCCAGAGAGTACAAGCGCCGGGGCCTGCCCCTCTCGGTGATCATCATAGACTTCTTCCACTGGCCCAACCAGGGCGTCTGGGACTTTGACCCCGAATGCTGGCCCGACCCCGCTGCCATGAACCAGGAGCTGGAGGAAATGGGCGTGAAGCTGATGGTTTCCGTGTGGCCCACGGTGGACCCCCAGAGCCCCAACTACCCGGAAATGATGGAAAAAGGCTATTTGGTGCACACGGACCGGGGCAACCGCACCCAGATCGAGTGCGGCGGCTACGAGGTGTTTTACGACGCCACCCACCCCGGGGCCCGGGAGTTTGTGTGGAATAAGATCAAGAAGGGCTACTACGACCGGGGCATCAAATGCTACTGGCTGGACGCCGCCGAGCCGGAGACCATTCCCTACCACTTTGACAACCTGCGCTACCACCTGGGCAGCAGCCTGGAGGTGGGCAACATCTACCCCTACTACTACGGAAAGACCGTGTATGACGGCCTGAAGGCCCAGGGAGAGAAGGACATCATTCTGCTGGAGCGCAGCGCCTGGGCGGGCAGCCAGAGCATTGGCACCCTGGTTTGGTCCGGGGACATTGTGTCCAGCTTCCACAGTATGCGCCGCCAGATGGTGGCGGGCCTGCACATGGCCGTGGCGGGCATTCCCTGGTGGACCACGGACATTGGAGGCTTTGACTTTGGCGACCCGGACGACCCGGCCTTTAGAGAGCTGCTGATCCGCTGGTTCCAGTATGGGGTGTTCTGCCCAGTGTTCCGGCTGCATGGGGCCCGGGTGAAGAAGCAGAAGGACGGCCAGCAGGAGGGTATGGGATACAGCGCCGAGCCCCAGCCCGCCGGCAATGAGGTGTGGAGCTACGGGGAGGAGGCCCTGGGCATCTTGACCAAGTATCTCCATATGCGCGAACGAATCCGTCCTTATATCAAGGAGCAGATGGCTCTTTGCCACCAGAAAGGCGTACCGCCCATGCGGCCCCTATTTGTGGACTATCCTGGAGATGAGGCCTGCTGGCAGGTGCGGGACCAGTACCTGTTTGGTCCGGACATTCTGGTGTCTCCCGTTACCCACGCGGGGCAGACCCAGCGGCAGGTGTATCTGCCCAAGGGCGCCCGGTGGGTGCGGGTGGAAACCGGCGCGGCTTTTGAGGGCGGGCAGAGCATAAGCTGCGAAGCGCCCCTGGATACCATCCCGCTGTTTGTAAAAGAAGGGGGCGGGCTGGACCGGGAGCTCTTGAAGCTGGGGTAAGAACAAAGCCCCCAGGGGCCGGATCTATCGGAAGGTAACGATTTTATAATATGGAAAACAAAATGTTTGGAGGTAAGTATTATGTCAGTTATTCGTGTGGGGAGCGTTGGCATTGGCGGGATCTCCCGCGGGGTGCACCTTCCCGGAATCAAGAACAGCCCCGACCTGGAGCTGGCGGCGGTCTGCGACATTGATCCCGCGGCCCTGCGCTATGCCCAGGAGACCTACGGCATTGACCAGGCCCACTGCTTTACCGATTACCATGACCTGATCAACTGCCCGGACGTGGACGCGGTGGACATCTCCACCCCTAACAACGTGCACTTCCCGGTGGCGATGGCCGCGGTAGAGGCGGGCAAGCCCTTTGCTGTGGAAAAGCCCATTACCTTGAACAGCCAAGAGGCAGACGCCCTGGCCCAGGCCGCCAAGGAGAAGGGCGTAAAGAACATGGTGTGCTTCTCTTACCGGTTTATGGCCGCGGCCCGTTATGCCAAGGACCTGATTGCCCGGGGGCTCATCGGCCAGGTGTACCACGTGGATATGCAGTATTACCAGGCCTGGGGCCTGCCTTTGTGTGAGACGCCTCTGGTGTGGCGCTTCCAGAAAGCGCTTACTGGCTCCGGCGCTCTGGGGGACCTAGGCAGCCATGCCCTGGACCTAGTGCGGTTTGTCACTGGCAAAGAGTATAAGCGGCTGGTCAGCCACACAGGCACCTTTGTCCATGAGAGAAAAAAGCCCGATGGCACCATGGGCCCGGTAGACGTGGATGACTTTTCCAACTACATGGCGGAGATGGAGGACGGCATAGCAGCCACTTTCCGCATTACCCGCTATGGCTTTGGCCGGGGGAACTTCCAGACCATGGAGGTCTACGGCAGCCAGGGGGGCCTGGTCTATAAACTGGACTATAACCACGACAACGGGGATGAGATTGAGGTGTGCACCGGCCAGATGGGCGCGGAGTCCCATGTATACAGCAAGCTGCCGATTCCCGAGAAGTACAAGGTGAACCAGATGCAGTCTTTCGCGGATATTATCAACGGCAAAGAGGACGGCCTGGCAGCTACCATCTTTGACGGGCAGGTGAATCAGCACGCGGTGGACGCGGTGCTGGTCTCATCGGAGAACGGCCGGTGGGTGGAGCTGTAAGGACGTCGAAAAGGGGCGGACCCGGGGTCTTGGAGGAGTGCTGGTATACGCTGGCGTCCCTGCGTTTGCTCTCATATAGATAGAGATCCCGGCGGAGCCCGGCAATATTTTAAAATTGGGGGTATCTACAAATGGCAATCAAAGTAACCGTATGGAACGAGTACTATCATGAAGTGACCTTTAAGGAAGTGGGCGAGGTTTACCCCAAGGGCATCCACGGCTGCATCGCGGACTTTCTGCGGGAGGCCGGCATGGAGGTGCGCACAGCCACCCTGCCCGAGCCCGAGCACGGCTTGACCCAAGAGGTGCTGGACAACACCGAGGTGTTGATTTGGTGGGGCCATATGGCCCACCACAAGGTGAGCGACGAGGTGGTGGACCGGGTATATAAGCGTATTCAGGAGGGCATGGGACTGATTGTGCTGCACTCGGGCCATGGCTCCAAGATTTTCCACAAGGTCTGCGGCACAGACACCGGAAAGCTAAAGTGGCGCGAGGATGGCGGAAAGGAGATTTTGTGGGTTATGGACCCCACCCATCCCATTGTGGAGGGACTGGACGAGAAGATCATGATTCCCCACGAGGAAATGTACGGAGAACGCTTTGAAATTCCCCAGCCCGACGAGCTGGTATTTGTCAGCTGGTTCGAGGGCGGCGAGGTGTTCCGCAGCGGCTGCACCTTCCACAGGGGAAAGGGCAAGATCTTCTATTTCCGCCCAGGCCACGAGGTGTTCCCCATTTACCATCAGCCGGAGATTCAGAAGGTGATTACCAACGCGGTAAAATGGGCCGCGCCCCGGCAGATGCCGCAGACCATCTTTGGCAACACCCAGCCCGTGGTAGAGACCCAGGCCAAGCTGGAGCATTCCATCCAGGGGATGCACGAACAGATGAAGTAATAAAAAATGGCATGAACAAGAAGGGGCCCAGGAGAAGCCGGGCCTCTTTTTGTTTTTGCTGCTTTTTTCGAGGGATACCTAACAATATCCGTCAAAAATGGAGGGTGTAGGAGTTTTTTAAAAAAAATCTCCGATTTTGTAGGAAAAATTTTTTAAATCCTCTTGACAATTCAATAGAATTACAGTACTATTGGTTATAAGAAATACATTGTACCTAAACGAGACTGTAAACGATTAGGTATTTGTAAAGAAAGCGGTAGCTTTCTATTCGGTTCACGGGCTAAATGAAAGAGAGGGATCATTATGTCAGCCATCGATCTGGTAGTACTGGGAATTCTGAAGAATAAGCCCATGGGGGCTTATGACATCCAAAAGGTGGTGGAGTATCAGAATATCTCTAAATGGGTGAAGATCAGTACGCCTTCCATCTACAAAAAAGTATTGCAGCTGGAGGCTAAGGGGCTGATTGCCAGCCGCAGCGAGAAAGAGGGAAGAATGCCTGAAAAGGCGGTGTATACCGTTACGCCGGAAGGGGAAAAGGCTCTGGACCGGCTGATGGGGGAGATTTCCCGCAAACCGGTGCGGATGTTCCTGGACCTGAACGCCGTTATCGTGAACCTGGAAAACCGCCCGCCAGAGGAACAGAACATGTATTTGGAAAATATTCGGGGCGGCGTTCGGGAAATGAAAGGTGAGCTGGAACAGAACCTTAACCAAAAATCTGGAGTGTGGCAGACGCCCCAGGCGGGAATGGCGGTGCTGCGGCAGCAATATGCCCTGGCCTGTGCCCTGGACGCCTGGGTAACGGCTATAAAAGAGAGCCTGAAGAAGGAGACAGTAACCAGCAGATAGCGGCCAAACCGCAAAAAGCGGCGGGATACCCCTGCCGCTTTTTTCTTTTGGAGAGGCGTGGCAAAATGCCTTACTATAGCCCGGTCCAGGCCCAAGCAGGCTCTTCTCAGATCAAGTTTTACAGAATGATTACATTTTTTTGGTTACCATTTCTTTTTTTGGGGCTTCTAATAGGTGGAAGCATCTGAAAGAAGGAGAATGGTATGGAATTTCTGGATTTTACAAATTATGACGCTGTGGAGGAATACGAGGCCTTTGTACAAAGCCGTGGCGGCAGTTTTATGCAGTCGGTGCGCTGGGCGGGAGTGAAGCGGGGATGGCGCCATGAGGCGGTGATCTCCCGAGACAGGGAGGGGAAGATACGCGCCACCTGCCTGGTTTTGATAAAAAAGTTTCCGCCTCCCTTCAAGTCCTTTCTTTACGCCCCCAGGGGCCCGGTGTGGGACTTTCAAGACGTCCGTGCCTTTCGGGACCTGATGCTGGGGCTGGAGGAGCTCTCTCATAAATACAAGGCCTACTCCTGCAAAATGGATCCGCCTATTGAGGAGGCGGAAAGTGAAAAGGTCTTTTCTCTGCGGGCGGCGGGGTGTTCTTTTGTTCCCTGGCAGCCAGACGACGCTACCATACAGTGCAGGAGTAACTATATTTTAGAGCTAAACGGCCGCAGCGAGGAAGAGCTGATGCGCTCCTTTAAGAGCAAATGCCGGTACAATATCCGTCTGGCCCAGCGCAAAGGGGTGACCTGCCGGGTATACGGCAAGGAGCGTCTGCGGGATTTTCACCGGCTGATGGAGGAGACCCGCACCCGGGACGGTTTCCAGATGCGTTCTCTGGAATACTTTGCCCGAATGATGGACGCCCTGGGGCCCCACTGCCGGCTATACCTGTGTGAATACCAGGGGCAGGCTCTTTCGGGCGCACTCTGTGTGCAGTATGGCGGCGTAACCAGTTATGTGTATGGGGCCTCTACCGCCAGCCACCGGGAGGTGATGCCCAACTATCTGATGCAGTGGGAGATGATCCGCTGGGCGGCACAGTCCGGCTGCGATGTATATGATTTTCAAGGCGTACCCTATTGGTATGACCCCGAGCACCCCAACTATGGGGTGTACCACTTTAAGACTGGGTTCAACGGACGGCTGGCCATTTATGCGGGAGAGTTTCGCCTGGTGTTTTCCCGCCACTATAAAACCGCTTTCGATTGCGTCCTGCGCTGGGTGGGCTACCAAAAGCTGCTATAGGCCCCGCACGGAAAGCAATTTTGTGAGGACCCCGGACGGAGGCGGCTCAAACAGCGCCCCGCCACTCTTTCTCTTGACATTGCCTCCCAAAAAGTTTATGATAATCCAAAACTTTGATAGAGGGGATGACGTAAAATGGACAACTGCATTCATCAAAATGCCCTGACCCTGGGGGTGTGCTACTACCCAGAGCACTGGCCTGAAACCATGTGGGAACAGGACCTGGACCGGATGCTGGAGGCCGGGGTGAAGGTCTGCCGGGTGGCGGAGTTCGCTTGGAGCAAGTTTGAAAAAACCGAAGGGGTATTTACCTTTGATTTCTTTGACCGCTTTTTGGACCTGGCAGAAAAAAAGGGCATGAAAGTGATCTTCTGCACACCCACCGCCACACCTCCCGCCTGGCTGACAGAGAAATACCCCGAGGCCCTGAACGCTTTCCCGGACGGAACCCTGGTGCGCCACGGCATGCGCTGCCACTGCAACCACACCGCGCCGGTGTTTTTAAAGCTCTGCGCCCGGGTGGTAGAGGAGATTGCCCAGCATTTCGGAAGCCACCCGGCCATTATTGGCTGGCAGATTGACAATGAGATCAACTGTGAGACCAGTATGTACTACGCTGAAAGCGACTCGGTGGCCTTTCGGGCCTATCTAAAGGAGAAATTTGGCACCCTGGACGCCCTGAACGAGGCCATGGGCACGGTGTTCTGGAACCAGGAATACACCAGCTGGGACGAAATCTTCGTGGCCAGGCCCACCCTGGCCCATTCCCCCAATCCCCACCTGCTTTTGGAGCAGAAGCGCTTTGTCTCTCGGGCCAGCGTGGATTTTTTTAAGATGCAGGCGGACATCCTGAAAAAGTACCGGAAGCCCGGGGACTTTATTACCACCAACGGCCTCTTTGGCCACCTGGACTACCAGGAGCTGGTGGGGGAGGTCCTGGACTTTATCACCTACGACAGCTACCCCAACTTTGCCTATTCCCTAGGAGCTAATACCCAGGGCCTGCGGGACCGGGCCACCGGCTTAAACCTGGCCCTGACCCGCTCGGTCTCTCCGATATTTGGCATTATGGAGCAGCAATCCGGCGGGGGCGGCTGGCAGACCCGCATGGCCCAGCCCAGCCCCCAGCCAGGGCAGATGCGCCTGTGGGCCTGGCAGTCCATTGCCCATGGGGCGGACTTTGTCAGCTTCTTCCGGTGGCGCACCTGCCCGGTGGGCATGGAGATCTACTGGAACGGCATCCTTCCCTGGGACAACCGGGACAGCCGCCAGCTGGAGGAGCTGCGTACTCTGCGGGACGAGACCGCCCGGGCGGCGGGCCTGGCTGGAAGCCGCTACACGGCCCAGGTGGCAGTGTGCTACCACTACTCCAGCCAGTGGGACGGCGAGGGGGATGTGTTCCACGGGCCCCTGGGGGGCGTTTCCACCGGGAGCTGGTTCGCGGCCTGCCAAAAGGCCCATACCCCCATGGACCTGCTGTGTCTGCGGGAGGACCTGACTCTGGAGGAGCTGCTGCCCTACCGGCTGCTGGTACTGCCCCACATCGCCCTGATCTCTGAAACGGCCTGCCGCCTGCTGGAACAGTATGTGGAGCAGGGGGGCCAGGTGGTCTTTGGAGCCCGGACGGGTTTTAAGGATGGGTTCGGCCGCTGCCCCATGCGGCCTGCGCCCGGCCCTGCCACGGGTCTGGCGGGGGGCACGGTGCGGGACTACACCCTGGTTTCCGAGCCCACCATGGTGGAGCTGCTGGGCAGAACCGTGCCCATGCCCAACCTGAACGAAATTTTAGAGCCCCAAGACGGGGAAGTGCTCGCTCGGTATGGGTCCCAGTTTTACGCGGGCCAGCCCGCTGTGCTGCGCAAAACCAGGGGCAGGGGGCAGGCGCTGTATGTGGGGGCGGCATTCTCAGAGGAAATGGCTGCGGCGCTGCTGGAGTACTTTGGTTTGGCCGAGGCCTGCGCCGGTACCTTCACCCTGCCCCAGGAGGTGGAGTACGCCCTGCGGCAAAAGGAGGGGGAGTCCTACCACATCCTGCTAAACTACACGGCCCAAGCCCAAAGCATTGTATGCCGGGCCCCTATGACCGACCTGCTGTCTGGAAAAACATATGAAGGCCCTGTTCAGATGCCCGCCTATGGGGTGCTGGTATGCGGGGAGGAGGCGGAAAGTGGCGAAAAAGTACTTTCTGTTTGACCTGGACGGCACCCTTACGGACACGGGACCGGGCATTATGGAATGCATCCAAAAGACCCTGGCGGACCTGGGCCTGCCGCCCCGGGAGGAGGCCTTTCTCCGGCGGTTTGTGGGCCCGCCGCTGGCCGAGTCTTTCCAGAATCTTTGCGGCATGAGCCCAGAGGAGGCCGCCCGGGCCATTCAGATTTACCGGGGCTATTATGTGATAGGGGGCGTTTATAAGAGTCCTCTCTACCCAGGTGTGGAGCAGCTGCTAAAGAGGCTTTCCCAGGGGGCGGTGCTGGGTGTGGCTACTTCGAAGAATGAGAGCGGCGCCCGAAGAATTCTAGCCATGCGGGGCATAGAGGAACGATTTCAGGTAGTGGTGGGCGACGATGGTTCCCGGCCCAGCAAGGCGGCGGTAGTTGCCGAAGTTTTGGAGCGGCTGGGAAATCCGGCCCCGGCAGAGGCCGTGATGGTAGGCGACCGCAGCTATGACATAGCTGGGGCGGCGGCATGGGGTCTAGAGGCGGTTGGGGTCTTATATGGCTATGCCGCCCCTGGCGAGCTGGAAGAGGCTGGCGCCCGGTATCTGGCTGCCACGGTGGAAGAGCTGGAGGCACTCTGCTTTCAGCTGGCGGCAGGAACGGCACCGGCATGGGGGCCCCTCCTGAAAAATTTTCCTTGACAGCTTCTTTTGGCTATGCTACTATGATGCCAACGAAAGAAAATTTCATCAAGAAAGAGAGATGATTAAAAATGAGCTTCAATGGCATCATAGGCAGTATGGGCGACCTGACCCGCCTCTCTGACGCCCGCAGCCGGTCTCTTAGCGCGGAAAACCCCACCGGTGAACCCGGCATGGGCGCCCGCTGTGAGCTGGAAAACGGCAGCGCCCGCCACGCCGCCCGGGACCTGGGCAAGGGCTGGAAGGTGAACCCCTATGTGGTTATTCCCCCGGGTGAGACCTACGAGCTGGCCAATATTGAGGGGCCGGGAGTTATCCAGCATATCTGGATGGTGCCCACCAGCAAGGGGCGGAACTCGATTATCCGGTTCTTCTGGGACGGGGAGGAGAACCCCTCGGTAGAGTGCCCGGTGGGGGATTTCTTCTGCTCTACCTGGGACCACCCCACCCAGCTGACCTCCGCCGCAGTGTGCATTAACCCTGGGCTGGCCTATAATTGTTACTGGCAGATGCCCTTCCGCAAAAGCTGCCGTATCACCCTGGAGGACATCGGCCCCGAAAACGTCATGTGTTTCTATCAGATCGACTACGCCCTTACCCAGGTGCCCGAGGACGCGGCCTACTTCCACGCCCAGTTCCGCCGGGTGAATCCCCTGCCCTATAAGTCCGTCTATACCATTCTGGACAGTGTAAAGGGCCAGGGCCACTATGTGGGAACCTACCTGGCCTGGGGAGTGAACAACGCCTGCTGGTGGGGCGAAGGGGAGATTAAATTTTATATGGACGGGGACAGCGAGTATCCCACCATCTGCGGCACGGGGACCGAGGACTATTTTTGCGGCTCCTATGGCTTCGAGCATCCATATACCCACGACTGCTACAAGAAGTTCTTGACCCCCTATGCCGGGCTGCACCAGGTCATTGAGCCGGACCGGCTGTTTTCCAGCCAATCTCGCATTGGTATGTACCGCTGGCATATTCCGGACCCCATCCGCTTCCAAAGTGATCTGCGGGTAACCATTCAGGCTTTGGGTTGGCGAGAGGGCGAACGGTATCTGCCCTTGCAGGACGACATTGCCTCAGTGGCGTACTGGTACCAAACCCTGCCGGCCGCGCCTTTCCCGCCTCTGCCGGATAAGGACTATCTGGAAATTATCTAAGGCAACCCCGCACCATTCGCGGGTGGCGCCTTAAGCACCGTCTTGCTTGCAGATTTTCCGTGATAGAGCACAGCTTTCGCTGGTCAATGGTGAGATGGACGGCGCTCAATCTGTACCCTCTGAAGAAAAATCTGACTGTGCAATACGGTACTTAGAATTCTGCGGTATTGCCCTAAAAAAGGTGGCTTTCTGTTGTATCGTTAACAAAGTTTAAAAGAGATAAAAGCTTCTTTTAAGCCAGCGGCATAGCGCTAGCTTGAAAATGGAAGATGGTGGTTTTTAAGCAGAATGGCGCGGGCAAACCCGTGCCGCAGGTTCAAAAGAGGTATCACCGCTTTTGAACTGCGTGAACGATACTACACAGGAAGGCGCTCGCCCATATCCGTAAAAAGAAAAAGGAGTCCCCCGCTGGGCTCCTTTTTTTGTGATTGAAAGACTGCGGGGCAGCCTTATGGAATCGGTTTTACGAACTTTTAGCCGCCGCACCAATCCGGGTGGCCAGCGGAAGCGCCGGGTAAACGGCCGCTGTCCTGGAACCGCAGCCAGCTGGTGTAGCCGCCCTGGTGGCTTCCTGTAGCAAAGTCCCGAAGCACTGCCGGGCCACAGCCCTCGGGGAGAGTGAACCGCAGCCAGCCCTGACCACTGGAACTCAGGTCCTCCACAGCCGCCGCTTTAGCCTGGATGTAGGAAAAGTTCAACACGGCGGGTTCTGGCGCGGTCATAAGGACGGGGCCATAGTAGAGCGAGGCTGCGCCCAAAAAGCTTTCGCCGCCCGGCCAGGCATGGACCGCCATACCAAGATCCAGCTTTATCTGGTCCCCTGCCCGCCAACTGCGGCTTAGGGTGAAGTACCGCCCAGGCACTGTTCCTGGTAGGGCTTGTCCGTTGACAGAGACAGCCGTGCCCACAGCCCACAGGGGGATTCTCAGCAGGAGGGGAAAGGACTCTTCCTCCATCTCTTCCAGGGTAAGAAGAACCTGTCCCCTGGCCGGGTAGGCGGTATGCTGGGCCAGGGTGAAGCGCCGGCCCTTGGGAGTTTCCAGCTCCATGCGGCAGGGGCCGTAGTAGTTGACATAGACCTTGCCGCCAGCGGTCATGGCAGCCCATTGAGAGACCTGGGCCAGTCCCCGTAAGGCGTTGGCCTGGCAGCAGTTGAAGTCAGGAGAGAACCGGTTGTGTTGAAAGCCGATTTCCACCTGAGAGGGGTCTCGGCTTTCACCGCACATGGGGGTGTTGTAGGACACAGCGCGGCCGTCTGGCATCATGGCCCCCAGCAAGCCATTTAATAGGGAGAGTTCCAGCTCGTCGGCAGCCAGAGGATCTTTCGAGAGCCGCAGGTATTCGGTGGTAAGGGCCATCCAGGCCACCGTACAGCAGGTCTCAATGGCCCCGGTGGCAAAAGGCGTGCCCTGGGCCTGTTCACCACTGGAAAATCCCCCGGTATTGTGACGGTCGGTTTTACGGATGCTCTTCCAGATGGCGGTAAGGGCCTGAAAATACTTTTTTTCTCCTGTGATTTCGTACAGGGTTCCCAGGGTCAGAATGGTGTGCAGGGCCTCCCAGCGGGGCAGGGGAGACTGCCAGAATTCCCCGCCCCGTAGGGCGAAGCCCTTCCAGTCGCCAGAGAGGGGCCACTCCTGGTCCACAATCTGTAGGGCGGCGTCCAGGTATTTTGGGTCGCCGGTCTGCTGATAGAACAGGGCGAAGCCGTGGCTGACCGCCAGGTTCATGGTTTGGTTTTGGGCAGAGTCATAGCTGCGGCCGCCGCCGCTGAACTGGTTGTACACACAGTCCAGGGCCTGACGGGCGGTCTCTAAAGCGGGGGTGTTGACGCCGCCGGTGGCATGGTACCAGCACAGCAGGCCATAGGCGCTGTGGTAGTGGCCCCAAAGATCCCAGTTCTCGCCGTCGCCGCCAAAGCGGTTTTCTTTGTCATACACCCCCAGGTAGCCGTCGGGCCCCTGGGCGGCGGAAAGGGCGGCGGCCAGCTCGTCGCCGGCGGCCAGCAGCCCGGGGGAGGGGGCGGCCTGGTAGGCGAAAGCCATGCCGGTAAGCAGCTTGCCGGGGAACTCGTTGTACCAGGGCACCAGGGGGCGCTCATGGGGGCCGGGGGCGGGCAGCCTGTGGGGGGCGTGAAGCAGGTGGCCCACAATGCCCGGATTCTGGGAGAGGGCTGAGAGGGCCCAGCGCTGGATATTTTTCTCCAGGACCGCGCCCAAATAGCCCTGGGGCTGTAGTTTGTGCAGGGTGGGGTTGGTGCAGGGGACGCTATAGTTCATGACGGATTCCATGCCTTTCTAGTAAGATTGTGGTTGCGAATTCCAAATTGTGCTTGACAATTAGAAAAATGAGGGTATAATAATTGTATCGTCCCACTGAAGTGATACAGGTGAAAAGATCTGTGTGATGAAAAAGTTAAGGAGGCAGCGATTATGAAGAAATTGGTTGCTCTCTTAGCAGCGGTTCTTACGTTAAGCGTGGTATCCGTGGTAGCATATGCCCAAGATGCCGCCCCTGACACACTGGAACGCCAACAGGCAAAGCAGCGGATTCAGGAAAAAATGGCGCAACAAGGTTACACCCAAGTGCCTGCCGAGTCCATTCCGCAAATGCTTTCGGATGCGGAAATTGACCCGGAAACATTCGAACTGGCTTATTCGGACATCGAGACAGCCAGCCCGGAGCAGAGAGAAGAAATTCTAGCCGCCCGCCGTCAGGTTGCTTACAGTGTAAAGGAATGGTATGTGGACAATGGAGATACTTACCTTGTGGCTGTGAATGATGGAAGAAAAGAATGGCATGAGATGCCTACTTTTGCCGAACTTTTCCCCGGCTGGGACCCAATTGAGGAACCCGAAGCAGAGCCAGGGGACACTGCCGGTATTGTGGAAGCTATTATTGAGCCTGTTCGGCTAATGTAGCATACCCGCCGGTGATATATTCTGTAAATGTGCCAAAATATGTTGAGGGCGTTATGACTACGCCTTTTCATACCGTATCGAACAGCCGGGGAATGAATATTGACGAGAAGATTCAGCGCCTTTCGAATTGCACAAAAATCAATTTGGGTGTCTCTGATATGAATTCAACGCCACAGAAAAACATATTTTGGATGAAGGACGCATACCCAGAAGATGGGATAGAAGGCCATATTGGCAAAAGCTATTCCAGGGTGGGGTTTCGTACCAGCGTTTACAGCCAAAATATCATTAACACGCAAAATGGTACCAGCGCGATGATTAGCCTACAGATTATCCCTGATTGATAGTGGTTTTGTAGCGAGTTATCACCGCCTGTATCACATGATAAGCAAAGCCGACAGGACCGCCAGCGTGCGGCCCTGTCTTTTTATGCGCCCTGCTCCAGCCGCATGGCCGAGCGGTACTTCCCCGGGGTGGTCTGCATCAGGCGCTTGAACACCCGGTAGAAGTTCCGCTGGTCCGAAAAGCCCATGCAGGGGGCCAGCTGCTCAAAGCTGAGGCTGGGGTCCTGGGTCACACACTCCAGAATGCGGGCAATGCGGTAGCGGTTTAGATACTCGGAGAAGCTTTGGCCCTCCTCACTGCGGAAGAGCTTGCCCGCGTACTCGGGGTTTAGGCCGATGTCTTTGGCGGCGCCGGCCAGGGTCAGGTCCTCGGTAAAGCGCTGGTCTACCAGCTCCACCATTTTGGCCACATAGGGGTTGGCGGCGCTTTCCCGGGGGGTATGGGCCTCTGCCGGGGCCAGGCTCTGCCAGCAGATCTGGTACAGCAGCACCCGCTCCCCAGGGACTGCCGCGCCAAACCGCGCTTTTAGCGCCCCGGGGAGCTCTTCCAGAGCATTTGGCCTGGGGAACTCCCCGGCCTCTAGATACGGGCGGTCTAAAAAGCAGCGAGCCGATAGGGCCGCGTGCAGGGCGTCTTTGTATAGGGTGCGCAGGGCGGCGGCGCTTTCCGCCAAGCCTTGGGCACTGCCCACAGACAGCCCGGGGAATGCTGTGGAAAGCTTTTTCGCAGACAGGCCGGGGCTCTCTGGCGGGCCAAACAGGGCAAAGGCCGGCAGGTGGCGCAGGTGGACCATACGGACAGCGGCTTCTCCGGCGCCAAAGCAGCCCTTTAGCTCTTGGCGGGAGAGGGATTTTGTTCCCCGAAAGAGGCTTTCGATCACAATGACCAGCACGGGGCCTGATTCCAAGGGCGCAGCCTCCCAATTGGCATAGCTGAAAAGACAGTCGGCCAGCAGGTGCTCTTGTTCCCGGCGGCAGGCACGGCCCCGGCGGCTCTGCTTTTCGGCAAAATCCCCCAGCATTTTTCGCAGCTTTGTCTTGTCCACAGGCTTTAGCAGGTAGTCCTCCACCCCCAGCTGAAGGGCCGTACGGGCAAACTCAAACTCCGAGTAGCCGGAGAGAACGCAGAAATCGTTGCACAGAGCCCGCTCTTTTCCCTGACGGACCAAGTCCAGGCCAGAGAGCCCCGGCATGGCCACGTCTGTGATCACTAAGTCATAAGAGAGCTTTTCCATCTTTTCCAGGGCCTCTTGGCCAGAAAAGGCGATGTCTACCGTCTCAAAGGGGCCTTCGAACTGGCGGATTACATGGGCCACGCCTTGGGCGATCAACCGCTCGTCGTCAACTACCAGAATTTTCACTGTGTCCTCCTTCTTCCTTTTGGGGTCTCCATGTCATAACCACCCGCACGCCGTTGTTTAGGCCGGGCAGAAGCTCCATAAAAAAGCTTTCTGGGTAGAGGTACCGCATCCGGGTGTTAATACTGTCCAGCCCCACCCCAGTGCCTGAGGACAGGCCGGAAAGGTCCAGGCCTTCTTTGAGCCGCTGGTTGATCTTTTCCTGCTTTTCCGGGTCCAGGGGCGCGCCGTCGTTTTCCACAGCGGCGGTCAGCAGGCCGTTTTCGCTGCTCAGCCGCACAGTGATGGAAAGGGCTGGGCGCGCCTGGTCCCGGCCATACTTGATGGCGTTTTCCACCAGGGGCTGCAAGACAAACTGGGGGCAGCTTAGGCCCAGCAGCTCCTGGGGGCAGAAGATGTCATACCGCAGCCGGTCGTCCAGGCGCAGCTTCTGCACCCGCAGGTATTGGCGGACAATATCCAGCTCATACTCCAGCGTAGCGGGGCCGGTATTGGCCGAAAAGCTGTAGCGCATCAGTTTGCTGAAGGAGAAGATTACGTCGGCAATCTCCGGCTCGTCGTGGAGCTCGGCCATCATGCGCACGCTTTCCAGGGCGTTATAGATAAAGTGGGGGTCAATCTGGGCTTGCAGCACCCGGTAGGCCATTTCGTTTTGCAGCAGCTTTTCCAGCTTGATCTGGTTGATTAGGTCGCTGTTCTGCTCCAGCATTTGGTTAAAGTTTTTCACCACCAGGCTCAGCTCGTCCCGGCCGGGGTCAGTATAGGCCCCGGGAATCTGGGTGAAAGAGATGGAAATGTACCGTGAAAACCGCACAATGCGCCGGGAGAGCCGGAATATGTAAAAGAAGAAAAGGCAGCTGCTGGCAATAACCGCCCCCACCCCTGCCAGGGCTGTAACCGTGAGCAGATTTACCGGGTGCTGGTCCTCCTGCTGGAGAACGCGCTGATCGGCCCGCAGCTCTATGGAGAGGGCGGTAAGCTCTAGGCAGAGGCTCTCCTGGGAAGCAGCCGGCAGAGGGGCAGGAACCAGGGACTCGTCTTTCGCCTGGTAGGCTTTTCCCTTGTAAACAGCATATACCGGGCGGGAGACAGATTCTGAAAACCGCAAAAGCTTGTGGCCGGCCAGGGTGGGGCGGCAAATAACCTCCAGCACACCTGCGGGGGTAGAGTCGTACAGGCTGCTCAACAGCCTGCGGTAGATAAAGCGGTCCTCCTCTGGCTGGTAGCGCCAAAAGCCATAGGTGGTATGGCGGTCTAGGGCGTACTCCCCTAGCTGAGAAGCCGGCAATACGTTATTGTCTATGCTGATCAGGCCGTCACGCAGGGTATAGATCTGTATATGCTCAATATAGGGAGAAAAGCTTTTCGCATAGGAAAACATGTTAAAAAATTCACTGTGATAAGCGGCCAGCTGAAGGGCGGGGGTGGTATATCTACCGTTTAGAAAGCGCACAAAGCTGCTGTGCCGCTGGATGACCTGGAATACCTCCGCGCAGGTTTCCAGGTCCTGTTCAATGGAATTGGCGCATTGTATTAGGGCGGAACGCTCCAGCTCGGCGGTCTCTTGGGCGAAATAGTAGTTGTTTACGGCAAAATAGGCGCCCATTAGCAAAAGACAGGGCAGCAAAAGGAGAAGCACAAACCAAAAGAGCATCTTCCACAGAAGGTGGGAGCGCAAATATTCGACCAGTTTCATGGGAGGGGGCTCCTTTCAGGGGGCCGGGCCATTCCGTGCTTCCGTGAGTTACACACAGATGACGTATTTGGTGGAGCGGTTTCTTTTATTTATTATAATATTATAAGAAAATCATTGTCAATGGATTGTGAAAGAAATTTGCGATTTTTTTCTGTAAAACTGAATCTGTTTTTCTGCCGGATGGTTCAATAAACCAGTTGATTTCACAACCAGTTCATATCTTGTCCATATTTGTCATAAATCTTGACGGAAATCGCCATTTTCTTTCTCGTAAGTTTGAAATATAATATCAGCAAAGGAAAGCAAGAACGCCTAAAGCGCCGCTGGTCCCGGGGAGGCCGGACGGAAGTGTTCGGGAGACAAAGGACAGGGCGCGGCGTGGCTGTGAACCGAATCCTATTCGGAAAGAGAGGTAGAAAATATGAAAGCAAGGGAAACCAGTTCTATCAGCAAAGGAATACGCTTCCAGCGGCAGTGGGCCCTGCACATGATTTTGATTCTGGGGTTGATCTATCTGTTGATCTTTGCTTACATCCCCATGGTGGGCATTATCATCGCTTTTAAGAGGTATAAGCTTACCTCTGGGGTGATGGGCTTCTTTACCAGCGAGTGGGTGGGCTTTAAGTGGTTTGCCGAGTTCTTCGCCAGTCCCCTAAGCGGCATGTATATCCGCAATACCATCGTGCTCTCGGCTTTGAAGCTGCTGGTTTGTTTCCCGGCGCCCATCCTTTTTGCCCTTATGCTCAACGAAGTGCGCTCCAGCAAGTTCAAGCGCGTGGTGCAGACATGCAGCTATCTGCCGCACTTTATTTCCTGGGTGATCGTCTCGGGCCTGTGCTTTACCATGTTCAGCTCGGTAAACGGCGTGGTAAACGAGCTGCTGCTAAAGGCCGGGTGGATTAGCGAGCCCTTAAGTATTCTGTTTGACGGCAAACAGTACTGGGGCCTGGCCGTGGGCACGGAGCTGTGGAAAGAGATGGGGTGGAATGCCATCATCTACATAGCGGCCATATCGGGCATAGACGCGACCCTGTACGAAGCGGCGGAAATTGACGGGGCCAGCCGCTTGCGGCGGATTTGGCACGTAACCCTGCCCAGTATCAAGGGCACCATTATCATTATGTTTATTCTGTCTCTGGGGGGGCTGGTAAACGGCAATATGGACCAGGCCATGATGCTGGGCAATACCCTGAACCGGGACTATTCGGAGATCATCAACTCCTATGTGTTAAAAGTGGGCATGGCCTCCTTCCGGTTCGACTATGGCGCGGCGGTGGGGCTGATGCAGTCGGTGATTTCTATCATACTGGTGTTTTCTTCCAACGCGCTGAGCCGTAAGATAACAGGCGCTTCTATCTACTAAATCCCATGAATCCCAACGAGAGGAGTTGTGAGTATGTCTGATCTGTCTGTCAGTTCTGGTACTTCTGAAAATGTCTTGAATACCGGGCGGACCCTGGGCAAGCGCCGGCGGCACCGGCGTACCCGGGGGGACTGGGTGATGGATACCATTGTGACCCTGGTTATGCTCTTTGTCATTCTGGTGACTGTTTATCCTTTCTATTATGTCATTATACAGGCTTTTAATAACGGCATGGATTCTACCCTGGGAGGCATGTACTTTTACCCCCGGCGGCCCACCTTGGACAATTTTATCACCCTGCTTTCCGACGCCAGCTGGGGCCGCGCCCTGTTTGTCTCGGTGGCCCGCACGGTGGTGGGCACTTTCTTGGGTGTGTTTGTCACCAGTGCGGTGGCCTATGCCCTGTCCTTTGAAAATATCCTTTTCCGGGGCTTTTATTACAAGGCGTATATTTTCACCATGTACTTTGGGGGCGGCATTATCCCCTTCTACGCGGTCATTAAGAACCTGGGGCTGATCAATACCTTCTGGGTCTACGTGATCCCTGGTATGCTGGGGGTGTATTATATGCTGATTTTGGTCAACTTCTTCCAGTCAATCCCCCGGTCTCTGTACGAATCGGCCTGGCTGGACGGCGCGGGAGACATTCGGGTGTTTTTGCAAATCGCCCTGCCACTCTCCAAGGCCAGCCTGGCCACGGTGGCGCTGTTCTACGCGGTGGGGCAGTGGAACTCCTGGATGGACTCGGTGTACTACGTTACCAAGGACGAGCTGCGGCCCATGGCCTATATGATGATGCAGATTGTCAACAAATTTTCCGCCGCCGCCGCCATGGACAACGCCCAGTCGGCCGGTTACGCGGCCTCGGCGATGGAAAGCACGACTACGTCATTGCAAATGGCGGCCATGGTGCTGGGCGTGGCGCCGATCTTGGCGGTATACCCCTTCTTGCAGAAGTACTTTGTGAAGGGCGTTATGATCGGCTCGGTAAAGGGATAAATTTAGGTGGTTTTCCGGCGGCGCGCCGGGTTCACATAACAATTAAAAAGTAAAGAGAAAGGACGAAATTAAAATGAAAAAACTGATATGCTTGCTTTTGGCACTGGCCATGATGCTGGGCTGCCTGGCAGCCTGCGGCAGCGACAGCGGAAAAAGCTCCTCGGATCCCAGCAGTTCTGTCCCTAGCAAAGAGGAGAGCACCCCTTCTTCCAAGGCGGATGAGGGGAGCGGCGAGGAATCTGACCCCAAGGAAGCCAACGAGGGCGGCAAGCTGTTTGACGAGCCGGTTACCCTGGACCTATTCATCGACATTCCCTGGTTTTGGCTGGACAAATGGGGCACCGACGAGGTTTCTCAGAAGATTACAGAGCTGACCAACATGAGCTTTAACGTGACCCGGGAGACCGACCCCCAGGAGATTGCCCTGATGATCAATTCCGACGACCTGCCAGACCTGGTCTATGTAGAGAACGGAGGCCGCCAGGCGATGCTTAGCGACCCCGACGTATGCTATAGCTACAACGAGTTGGTAGAGCGCACGGGTGTGGACATTCATGCCAATGAGACGGTCATTAAGGCCAACACCGCGGCGGATGGCAACTATTACGCCCTATTGAACGCCTACACATCCCAGGAATCCATTGACAAAGGCGAAGCCTATATTTCTGGCGGAGCCCGCAGCCTGGCGTACCGCCTGGATATTTGGGAAGACATTGGCTCCCCGGAATTCAATTCCATTGAGGATGTGGAAAAAGCCCTGCTGGCCTGCAAAGAGAAGTATCCAGACGTAATTCCCCTGCTGCCCCTGGAAGGCAACCAGTGGTACTTCGCAGAGCAGATGGGCCTTAACGGCAGCGGCAGCCTGGGCTATGACAAGGACGGCAAGCCCTGCCACTACCTGAACATGGAGGGCATTCAGGACTACTACAAGCTTCTCAACCGGTTCTACCGGGAAGGGCTGATCACCCCCGAGTCCATGACCTATGGCTATGATAAGTACTGTGAAGTGCGTAACAGCGGCAAGACCTTTATTCAGATTCGAAGCGCCGACGAGGCGATGACCTCTAACGTGGCGGCCAAGGAAGCCGGCACCGACTACCGCTGGAAGCTGCTGACCCACGACCTGAGCGACAACGCCCTGGTCAGTGTAAATACCGGCATTGGCTGGGCGGGCACCTTTATCACCAAAAACTGCAAGGATCCCGAGAGTGCCATTCGGTTTATGTCCTGGGCCCGTGGCGAAGAGGGCCGCAAGCTGGGCTCTTGGGGCATTGAGGGCGTACACTGGGAATACACCGAGGACGGCGGCGTAATGACCACCCAGTCTTACCGGGACGGCCTGGCCAACGGCAAGATCCGGCAGAATGATTTCGGCGTAGGCGTGTGGATCTTCGGCGACCAGGGCGATGAGAACTCCTTTATGGACGCGGCCGCTACCGACCCGGACC
This sequence comes from Oscillospiraceae bacterium, assembly GCA_910574935.1. Lineage (GTDB taxonomy): Bacteria > Bacillota > Clostridia > Oscillospirales > Acutalibacteraceae > Acutalibacter > Acutalibacter intestini. Next base: position 2,471 of record CAJTCU010000001.1, on the reverse strand, counting down.
AGATCGACTACTACCAGCGCCTGCGCAACGGGTCGAAGCACACCAAGGTGATGTCCGAGCTGAAGAAGTGCATCCCCACAGAGGGAGACATGCAAAACCTGTGGAACTCTTTGAACGATATGTGCTATTCTGAAGTCAACAAAGCCATTTTCGCCGAGACCGAGGAGGAATGCCAGGCAGCCCTGGACACTTTGTACCAGCAGGCCGAGACCATGGGCCTTTCTAAGCTGAACGCGTGGATGGCGGAGCAGCTGAACTAAGCCCGCGGCAATATGTTCTTTTGGGGAATAAACATATAGAGAGATAAAAAGCCAGGCTCTGGAGACGCTCCGGAGCCTGGTCTTTTGTTGAACCGGCTCCGGAAAAATTGTGGGCAAAAGACCGCCCTAAAAATATCAGAGAAAAATAAGAGGAAAAGCATAAACCTGGCAAAGCGGCGTATGATAAGGTTACGATCATTCAGTGGAAAGGAAAGGAATTCCCCATGAAAACCATTTCCCAGCAGGAATACGCCCAAAGAGTGAAAAATGCCTCCCCTTCTTCCCCAGTGGTCAAGGACTGCGCCCTGGCCTTTGTTTTTGGCGGGGCGGTGTGTACTTTGGGCCAGCTTTTATGCCATCTATACCAAAATCTAGGTCTGGAGCTGCCCCAGGCCCGCATGGCGGTTTCCATAAGCCTCATTCTCATTTCCGCCACGCTGACGGCCCTGGGATGGTACGACAATATTGCCAAGCACGCGGGGGCTGGGGTGCTGGTACCTATTACAGGCTTTGCCAATTCTATGGTCTCTCCAGCAATGGAGTTTAAGAGCGAGGGCTTTGTCACCGGCCTGGGGGCCAAGCTCTTTACCGTGGCGGGGCCGGTGCTGGTGTTTGGCATTACGGCCAGCGTGGTGTATGGAATCATTATTTTTGTGTTTCAAATCTAGAGTCTGTTTAAAAACTCCGAAACAGGATCTGCTTTGCTCAAAAATGGTGGCTTCGGCATCAAAAATCCTGGAAAGGCGCCAGCGTTTCTCCGATTTCAAAACAGACTCTAGGGCTTGTTTGAAAATAGAAGAGACTGCCCAGAAGGGGTCTATTGCAAGGAAAAACCGCAAGGCAGCTTTTCGGATTTGCGAGGATGTTTGACGCGGAAAGGGGCCGTGTATAGGCAAAAAGACGGCGGTTTCGGTGTTTCCAACAAGCCCTAATAGGCTGAAGAGAAAGCTGGGCGGGTTCCGGCAAACAAGAAATGAAATAGAAAAAGAGGCTGCCCATATGGATGGACAGCCTCTTTTGATTGTTATGAGTTCGGGAGAGATAGGAATGGAAAGGGCTGGGGGTTATGCTGGCGTACGCCAGCCGTTTAGCCAAGGGGCTGGCACAGTGGCGCATAAGGGATTTGGGATGCTAAAAAATAGTGAGTCCACATATAGAACTGGTTTTCTGCTCGAAAAAGACTTTCTAACAAATGAAAGATTCTTTAATTCCCAACTGGTTTACACATAGAGGACAAAAAGAAAGAAGTGACGTATAAAATTTAATTGACAAGATAAATAATATGAATTATAATATAAAATATGGTTTTGCGGGCCTAAAATAGTCCGAATTTGCTTGAACTTTAAATATGGAAGCGGAAAGGAGCAAGAGGGAGGATGCCAAAATTATGTCTATCAAAAAGTGAGAAGAAGGTAATGAATTTCTTTTGGGAGCAAGATAAGGCGGTTAGCGCTTTTGAGGTGCGGAACCTCTTAAGCAACTCCTTCTGGGGAGGGTATTATACTCGGGTAATATTGCATTCGCTGGAAAAAAAGGGGCTGATTGAGCGCTGCGGCTTTGAACAACGTGCCAATCAGGACGCCCGGCGCTTTCGTTGTACCTTGACCAGGGAAGCGTATGATCTTGGAATTGCGCGGAAAGATGGGGCTGATAGGAAAAAGATCGTTTGGCTGGGAGCCGCGGCAAGGGCACAAAAGAGCAAGGAGAAAGAACAGGAAGAGCTGGAAGAACTGATCCAAAAGCTGGAAGCAATGATTGAAGAGTGCCGAAGACAAGATGAAGAGGAGGAAAAACGTTTGAAAAAGCAGTCGTAGGGCGTGTTCCTAAAATAATATGGAATGGCCGGCTGTTTTCAAGATAACAGCTGTGAATTAGGAGGCGTACCGCCGCTCTCTATCAAGAATCGACGCGGTGGGTAGGATGCCGGGCTTAGTGTTTTCGTGAAAGCTTTACCAGGGACTTCCCTCTGGCAAGCCGGTCCACGGGCTTACCCAGAGAGCGTATTTCCCGCGTCAAAGGGTCGTCTGCCGTCTCTTCCGCCGGAACACCGCGGACCATCCCTTTGGTCAGAATGCGATTGGGGTGGGGTGCTTGTATTACTCCCGCTCAAAAAGCTAGGAAAAAGAGAGGAAGAGTGATATAATAGGGATATGGAATATATCGATTTGCGGAAAGTGGGAAAAGAAGGGCTCAAGCAGATACGCAGTCAGG